>NZ_JBQFXU010000001.1:0-1499803 GCF_056541095.1 Ruegeria sp. AK11 | reverse complement strand
GCTCGATCTCGTCGCGCTGACGACCCAGCTCAGACCGGATCGAGCCAAAAAGCTCAGGATCGCGGTCCGACAAGGACTGGGTGAAAAATCCGGTGTCACGAAGATTGGCGTTCATTGGCGCTCCACATGGCTGGGTATAAATCTTGCGGATTTCCTATCGGAAACGCCACATTCGCAAAAGGCTTAAAGCGACGATTTGGCCTGCTGCGGCGTCAAGACTGGCCTATTGGGGAAAGGTATGTTTGTTTCGGAACCAAAAGTGCAACACCGGAAACCACAAAACATGAAAAAGAGAATCGCCTTTCTCGCCAGTGAGGTCAAAGTGGCGCAAACAGCGCGCGACATCCTGGTGGCCAAATATGGTAATGTGGCACCTCGGGACGCAGATGTAGTGGTTGCATTGGGCGGCGACGGCTTCATGTTGCACACTTTGTACAATGTGCAACATCTCGATACTCCGGTTTACGGGATGAATCGCGGCACGATCGGCTTTCTGATGAATGAGTATCACGAAGACGACCTGATGGCGCGGCTGGAGGATGCCGAGGAAGAGGTTATCAACCCGTTGGCCATGCAGGCGATGGACCAATCTGGAAAACTGCACGAGGCGCTGGCGATCAACGAAGTGTCATTGCTGCGCGCGGGTCCTCAGGCAGCAAGGCTCAAGATCAGCGTAGACGGCCGGGTACGCATGGCCGAACTGGTCTGTGACGGGGCACTACTTGCCACGCCCGCGGGATCGACCGCCTATAACTATTCCGCGCATGGGCCGATTGTTCCGATTGGCGCTGACGTTCTTGCCCTGACACCCATCGCGGCGTTTCGCCCACGGCGGTGGCGTGGTGCCTTGTTGCCGAAAATGGCGAAAGTCAGGTTCGATGTGGTCGAAGCAGACAAACGACCGGTCATCGTGGCTGCTGATTCCGTTTCTTTCCCGGATATCGACTGGGTCGAGATCAGGTCGGAACCAGCCATTGCGCACCGTATCCTTTTCGACCCCGGCCATGGGTTGGAAGAACGTCTAATATCAGAACAATTCACGTAAAATTGGCCATCCCCGAATTTTTCTCACGCCTATGTGAAGCAGTTCACAGGAATTCCCTTAACGATTGGCTAATGTGAACTTGTCCGGAGAACACGCCAAGGTGGGAGTGAGTGGCCACCTGAACGGTGTTTTCGAATGGTTGCGCAGATTTTGCGCTGGCGAGGGTGGGTGGTGCTACGCTCGTCATCAGAAATCCGGGCTTATTTTAGCAGCTGGACCCCGGGCACAATGACCCGGGGTCTATTTTTTGTTACATGTGATCCCAAAGCGGGAAACACATCTGTCCCACGCGAGCTTCTATCGCGGCGGCGGCATCCACGGCCAAATCCTCGCGCCAGCGCTGTGCCGCGATCTGTACATTGATAGGTTGAGGCCCTTTGGGAAGGTTGGCCAATCGTGACGGAACGCAGGCTGCAGGCAGTCCCAGAAAGTTCATCGCATAGGAATAGACAGCGCATCCCAAAACATCATGCACGCCTTCAGCGCCTTCGGTGTCCCGGTCAGGTTTGAAAAATGGCTGTGGCAGGAAAGGGGACAAAACCAGCGGGTAGTCCTGCATAAACAGGGACCATTCACGGGCATAATGGCTGCGCTTGGCCAGCATCCGAACCAATTCTGTTTCAACGATGGGTGGGAATTCCTGAAAGTAGACGTCAAAGATGTCGCGGATGGTTTTGGAACCAGCGGCTTCAATGTCCGATTTCATCAGGGTCAGCACTTCGCCCATCAAGGTCCGATACCCGATCCGACCACATTCAAAGACATCGGGTGGATCGACCTCTTCAACGTCGTACCCTGCATCGACCAGCGCATCGCGCGCAGTGTCGAGGGCTTTTTCGACCTCGGGGTGCAGCGCATAGCCGAAGGTGTTCTTGGTGAATGCCACCTTGATCGGCTGGTCAAAACGCTCGCCGCGCCAGGGCATTGGTACGTGGAACGGATCCCGCGCATCGGTGGCGATCAGGCTGGGCATGGACAGGTGCAGATCCGCAGTCGACCGGGTGATCAGGCCCTGAACCGACATTGATTGCGCCAGCAATCCGCGTTCGGCCTTCTGACTTGGGTTCCACGCGGGAACGCGCCCCAGCCCCGGTTTCACCGTAACCGCTCCGATAGCGGCTGCCGGAAAGCGCAGGCTGCCGCCAATATCGTTGCCATGGGCCAGCGCACCGAGACCTGCCATCACGGCGGCAGCAGCGCCACCGGATGATCCCCCGGGTGAAATGTGCCGTCCCCACGGGTTGAACGTGCGCCCATGCAGGGGGTTGTCGGTGTCGGCCCTGAAGGAAAACTCGGGCGTATTCGTTCGCCCGATCACAATGGCCCCCGCTTTTTGCAAGTTGCTGACCACCGGCGCGTCATCCGGAGCGATTACGTCCTTCAGCGCAATGACACCGTTGGTGGTGGCGTGGCCTTTCTGATCGACATTCACCTTGATTGTTACCGGAACACCATGCAGCGGGCCGGTCGGCTGACCACTCCGCCGTGCAGCATCTAGCGACTGCGCGCGTTCCAGGGCCTCGGTGCGCAAGTCTTCGACGACCGCGTTCAGCGCGGGGTTCACCGCGTCCATGCGATCAATCGAGGCCTGTACCGCCTCGGTCGCGCTCAGATCGCCGCGTCGGGTCAAGGTGGTCAGCTCTGTGGCGCTGAGACGCCAGATATCGGTATGTGTCATGGGCCCTCACTGTCTTACAGCGACAGTAGGGGCCCAGATTCAGGTTGCAAGGGCGGACATGACATGGGCGGCCTGTGCCGCCCGATGGTTACTTGGCGTAACCAATTGTCTGCAACGCTTCCTTGATCTCATCAAGGATGGCAGGATCATCAATTGTTGCAGGCATTTTGTAGTCCTGACCGTCTGCAATCGACACCATCGTACCACGCAGGATCTTACCGGAACGGGTCTTGGGTAACCTGTCGACGACAACAGCCAGTTTGAAGGCGGCCACCGGCCCGATTTTCTCCCGAACCATTTTGACGACTTCCTGAACCACATCGCCATGATCCCGTGTGGCACCAGCATTCAGGCACAGGAAGCCGACCGGCATCTGCCCCTTCAGCTGGTCCGAAACTCCGATCACCGCGCATTCAGCCACATCGGGGTGGGCAGCCAGCACTTCTTCCATCCCGCCCGTCGACAAGCGATGGCCGGCAACGTTGATGACGTCATCGGTGCGCGCCATGATGTAGAGGTACCCGTCTTCGTCAATCATCCCGGCATCGCCGGTTTCGTAATATCCGGGGAAGTGTTCAAGATAAGATTTCTTGAACCGTGCTTCGGCATTCCACAGTGTTGGCAAGGTGCCTGGGGGCAGGGGCAATTTAACCGCGATGGCACCCAGTTCACCGGCCTTCATCGGGTGACCGCCTTCATCCAGAATTTGCACGTCATAACCCGGCATCGGTTTTGCGGGCGAGCCCAGCTTGACCGGAAGCTCTTCGATACCCAGCGGGTTCCCGGCAATGGCCCAGCCGGTTTCGGTTTGCCACCAATGGTCGATCACCGGAACCTTCAGCGCGTTTTGTGCCCAGATAATTGTGTCAGGGTCGGCGCGTTCGCCTGCCAGATAGAGGGCCTGTAGATGAGACAGATCGTATTTGCCGATCAATTCGCCCTTGGGGTCTTCTCGTTTGACGGCGCGGATGGCCGTAGGTGCGGTGAAGAAGCTTTTGACCTTATGTTCCGAGATCACGCGCCAGAAGGTGCCAGCATCCGGGGTGCCGACTGGCTTGCCCTCGAACACAATTGTGGTGTTTCCGTGGATTAGGGGTGCGTAGCAGATATAGGAGTGCCCCACGACCCAGCCCACATCGGAGGCTGCCCAGAACACGTCGCCTGGATCGACGTTATAGACATTCTTCATTGTCCAGTTCAGTGCCACAAGGTGTCCGGCAGTGGGGCGCACGACCCCTTTGGGTGCACCCGTAGTGCCAGAGGTGTACAGGATATAAGCCGGGTCCTTGCCATCAACCGGCACGCATTCAGCCGGTTCGACACCGTATTGGAAACCATGCCAGTTGAAATCGCGCCCTTCAATCAACTGGGCGACCTCTTGTTCCCGCTGGAAGATCACACAAAAATCAGGTTTGTGGTTGGCCAGTTCGATCGCACCGTCAAGCAGGGGCTTATAGTGAACCACGCGACCGGGTTCCATCCCACAGGACGCGGCGATGATTGCTTTGGGTTTGGCGTCGTCGATGCGCACGGCCAGTTCGTTGCTGGCAAACCCGCCGAACACGACCGAATGCACGGCGCCGAGGCGGGCACAGGCCAGCATCGCCTCAAGCGCTTCGGGGATCATCGGCATGTAGATAATGACACGGTCGCCTTTCTCGACACCCTTTGCGCGCAGCGCGCCGGCCAGAGTGGCCACGCGGTTGCGAAGCTCGACATAGGATATCTCGCGCTTGGTGTGGGTGATGGGACTGTCATAGATGATGGCGGTTTGTTCACCGCGCCCGTTTTCCACATGACGGTCTACGGCATTCCAACAGGTATTGACCCGCGCGTCGCTGAACCATTCGTACAAGGGCGCATTGTCGTCGAACAGTGCTTTGCTGGGGGCCTTGACCCAATCGATCCCTTTTGCAGCGTTCATCCAGAACGCTTCGGGGTCGGTTTTCCAGCTGTCATAAACGTCCTGATACGCCATCTTGTCCTCCTCACAACGGCTTGGACATTGTGTTAGGTCGCAGAAAACAACCGGGCAAGCGCGACGCATGACGACGCGTCAGTTTATCGCAAAAAATTTGCAGATCGGCAAAAAACGACTTGCAAATTTTTGCAAAATTACAGTTGAAGCACAGTTTTTGTCGCAGCAATAGAAAGTTTTGCAAAATTGCAAACTATTGCGTGCAAATATTGTGCCGTTCCGAGAATCAGCTCAACCAGCCGTTTTGGCGTAACGTGGCAGCTTGTCCTGAAGGTTCAGCCAGGGCAGGTGGTCGGCGTGGAACACGTGAAACTGTGGCGGCAGGGTCTCCGGGTTGTCCAGCGTTGCGGTGTAAAGATGAATGTTCACCGTATCGCGCGCTGTGCGATAGGCCATCTGGGTTCCGCAGTTGCCGCAAAACAGACGTTCAACCCCTTCCGATGAGCGATAGATCTTTGGTGCCTGACCCAACCATCTGACCGCCTCATGCGGCAGCCCGAAAAAAGCCGTGACCGGCGCGGCGCAGTTTCGCCTGCAATCTGAACAGTGGCAATAACAGCTCCACGCGGCTTGGGCATCGCTTTCCCAATGCACGGCGTTGCAGTGGCAATGTCCTTTCATGCGCTTCCCCCCCCCTGTTGGCAGGGGCGCCAGCAAGGCTGCCCCCGGTTAACCGTAATGCGCCACGGGTGTTCCTGCAATCGCCGCCATGTTCAGCAGACCGCGTGCGGTGATGGATGGAGTAACTATATGGGCCTTGTTGCCCATTCCCATCAGGATCGGGCCAACTTCAATCCCGTCCGCCTTCATCTTCAAAATATTG
The DNA here is from genome assembly GCF_056541095.1 of Ruegeria sp. AK11. Classification (NCBI taxonomy): domain Bacteria; kingdom Pseudomonadati; phylum Pseudomonadota; class Alphaproteobacteria; order Rhodobacterales; family Roseobacteraceae; genus Ruegeria; species Ruegeria sp. AK11. Next base: position 1,494,279 of record NZ_JBQFXU010000001.1, on the reverse strand, counting down.
CGCACGCCGCTGGCCGCATCTGCGTGGGCGAATATCAGAACGTTGGCCGCTCCCTCCAATCGCGACGCCGGGAAGATACGCGCCCGCAGGTCTGCATCCAAAGCCGCATCCAGGTTCATTTCGCCTTCATAGACAAAATCGCGCGGCTGCCGATCAAGGATTTCCAGCGCCGCCCGCAGCCGTTTGCCTGATCCTTCAGCCTGATTGCCAAATTGCGACTGCGAACAGAAGGCGATCTTGGGCTCGATCCCGAACCGGCGAACATGTCGCGCAGCACCAATGGTGGTTTCTGCCAGTTCTTCCGGCGACGGCAATTGCCGGACATGCGTGTCGGCAATGAACAGGGGGCCATCTTCCAGGATCATCAGGGACAAGGCACCATGCGGGCGCAGTTTGTTGTCGTCCAACACCTGTTCGACATAATTCAGGTGCCAGCGGAATTCACCAAATGTGCCGCAGATCATGCTGTCCGCTTCGCCACGATGCACCATGATCGCGCCAATGGCCGTTGTGTTGGTGCGCATGATCGCTTTGGCCAGATCCGGTGTAACACCGCGGCGCTGCATGATCTGGTGGTAGGAAGTCCAATAATCGTAATAGCGCGGGTCGTTTTCCGGGTTGACGATCTGACAGTCCTTGCCCGGACGAATGGTCAGCCCCAGCTTTTCACACCGGGTTTCGATCACATCGGGTCGCCCGATCAGAATTGGCGTTTCCGTCGTCTCTTCGAGAATGGCCTGCGCGGCTCTCAGAACCCTTTCATCTTCACCCTCTGCAAAAACGATGCGACGGGATGCGACGGCCGCAGCCTCGAACACAGGACGCATCAGAAGGGCAGACTTGAAGACAGTCTGGTTGAGCTTTTCCTTATAGGCGTCAAAGTCGTCGATAGGGCGTTTTGCAACACCGCTTTCCATGGCGGCTTTGGCGACCGCCGATGACACCACGCCCACAAGACGCGGGTCAAATGGTTTCGGGATCAGGTAATCCGGGCCAAAGGTCAGTTGCTCGCCCTTATAGGCAGCCGCGGCTTCGGCGCTTGTGGTTGCGCGCGCCATCTCAGCGATACCATCCACGCAGGCAATCTGCATCGCGTCGTTGATCTCTGTCGCTCCGACGTCCAATGCACCCCTGAAGATAAACGGAAAACACAACACGTTGTTGACTTGATTGGGAAAATCGCTGCGACCCGTGGCGATGATTGCGTCTGGTGCAACCGCGCGGGCATCCTCTGGCAGGATTTCCGGCGTCGGGTTGGCCAGGGCGAAGATGATCGGGCGGCTTGCCATTTTCCGGACCATGTCAGGCTTCAGAACATTTGGTCCGCTGAGACCTAAAAACAGGTCAGCCCCACCGATCACATCGTCCAGCGTCCGCAAGTCCGACTTCTGCTCGAACTGTGACTTGTGCGGGTTCATGTCCTCGGCCCGTCCTTCGTAGACAAGCCCGTGAATGTCGCACAGCCAAATGTTTTCACGTTTCACGCCCAGCTTGACCAGCATGGTCAGGCACGCGATCCCGGCGGCCCCGCCACCGGTTGACACGACCTTGATGTCCTCAAAAGACTTTCCGGCCACATGTAGCGCATTCTTGGCCGCAGCCCCGACCACAATGGCAGTTCCGTGCTGGTCATCATGGAAAACCGGGATGTTCATACGTTCACGGCAGAGCTTTTCGACGATAAAGCAATCGGGGGCCTTGATGTCTTCAAGGTTAATGGCGCCAAATGTCGGTTCAAGGGCACAGACGATATCCGCCAGCTTTTCGGGATCGGGCTGATCTACCTCGATATCAAAACAGTCGATGCCCGCGAACTTTTTGAACAGAACAGCCTTGCCTTCCATGACCGGCTTCGAGGCGAGTGCCCCGATATTCCCCAGGCCGAGCACGGCGGTGCCGTTTGACACCACAGCAACAAGGTTACCGCGCGCGGTGTACCGCTCGGCATTGGCTGCATCGGCCTTGATTTCAAGGCTGGCCTCCGCCACGCCGGGCGAATAGGCGCGGGCCAGATCGCGACCGTTGGCCATCGGTTTGGTGGCCTTGATCTCAAGCTTTCCGGGTTTGGGGAATTCATGATATTCGAGCGCAGCTTGTCGCAGGCTGGGGGTGTCAGACATCGGCGATTCAGCTCCCATTGAGAATTTGATTTAGCCTTAAACTATTTATTTGAACTTGGCTACGCTACGTAACTCTGCCGTGATGTCGCAACCAGAATCCGGATTGGTATTGTCTGAGTTCTTTTGCATCTTTTCACATTGCGACGTCCAAGATCACTCTGGCAAGGCCGTCGTGACATTCAGGACTGATGACGTGGCTGGTAACCAACGAGGGATCAGTAGGTTGGATGTTGGTTGCAGCGATGCTGGGCAGTTGTTGTCGCCCAGATTTTGGTCGAGTTCACCGCGCTGAACGGCGGAGTTTTACCTGTGATTATTGAAATGCGCTTCTTCGTTATGGAAGAAATGCCGGAGATGTTCTTTTCGGTTGGCATTTTGACCTCTGTTCTGATCGGATGGCCAAAGTTGCAATTCGAAGAGAATACTGATGACCAAGACATCCGATCTGGCGAAAACGCACGCTGAAATTCGCCTGCCCACACAGGAAATTCGCGACGACATCCCTTTTTACACAAAAAAACTGGGGATGAAGATGGACATGATTTATCCCGCTGACGATCCGCGCGTCGCGGTGTTTTCGGGGCATGGCGTGCGGTTGCGCATTGAAAAAGACGCACCGGAAAGCCCAGGAACATTGCGTATCCTGACGGATAATCCGTCAGATTTCGCCGGTGGTGAACGCGTTCTTGTAGCCCCGAATGGCACCCGAATCGAAGTTGAAGAACGAAATCCGCCACTGGTGATGCCAGAGACCGTGCATTCCTTTGTCGTGCGCAGGCTCAAGGATCAGGCCCCCTGGATCATCGGTCGGGCCGGGATGCACTATCGCGATCTGGTGCCGGATCGGTTGGGTGGGTCGATTATTGCCAGCCATATCCGCATTCCCGATGGTGGGCCGGTTCCGGATATGGTGCATTTTCACAAGGTCGGGTTTCAGCTGATCTTTTGCATCCATGGCTGGGTGGATGTGGTCTATGAGGATCAGGGCGAGAAAATGCGTCTGACAGCGGGGGACTGCTTTATTCAACCTCCGGAAATCCGGCACCGCGTTCTTGAAGCTTCTGATAATGTTCAGGTCATTGAGATCGGAGTGCCGGCTGAGCATGTCACAGAGATCGACCATGACATGACACTTCCCACTCCGCACATCCGCCCGGACCGCGAATGGCAGGGGCAACGCTTTGTCTATAATCAGGCCAAGGGTGCCGAGTGGATGCCCTTCCGCCTGCCGGGGTACATCTGCCGCGACACCACGATTGCCGAGAACACCAAGGGTGTCGCTGGGGTGCAGGTTGTGCGCAAAGGGTCGGGTGATCCGGAATGGGCCAGCCATGACACCGACATTCACTTTACCTTTGTGATGGACGGCGAGGTCACCCTGGAAGGCGAGGGGCGCGATCCCTACCGGCTGGAGCAAGGGGATGCTTTTGTCATCCCACCTGGGATGCGCACACGGTTGTCCGAGCCAACAGACAATATCGAATTGTTGGAAGTCACCTTACCCGGTACCTTCAACACAACGCTGGGTTAAGCGAAAAACATGGGTCAGGGGCTTCAAATTCCCCGCCTTAATACGTTAGCGTGCAAATTTCTGACCAGATGATCAAAAATGAGGATTCGCCATGTCGCTGAAAGACGCTGCCTTGTCTGTCCGGGAAAACGCCTACGCGCCATATTCGAACTTCAAAGTTGGCGCAGCGCTTCGGTCTTCTTCGGGTCATGTCTTTTCCGGGTGCAACGTCGAGAATGTGGCATATCCCGAGGGGACCTGCGCGGAAGCAGGTGCAATTGCCGCAATGGTGGCCGCGGGCGAGCAGGAACTGACCGAGGTCTACGTGGTTGCCTCCAGCCCTCAGCCTGTGCCGCCTTGCGGTGGATGCCGTCAGAAGCTGGCCGAGTTTGGCAAGCGCGATGTAAAGGTTACTCTGGCAACCGTCGATGGTGCGGAGTTTGAGACAACCATCGGAGATTTGCTGCCGGGTGCGTTCGACGCGTCGCACATGGAGGATGTCTGAACGCATGGACGCCCGTTCAATCATAGCCAAACTGCGCAGGCACGAAGTCCCAGGCCGCGACGAGCTTATCTGGTTCGCGCAAGGGTTGGCAGACGGCAGCGTCAGCGATGCGCAGGCCGGGGCGTTTGCCATGGCCGTCTGTATGGGCGGGCTGGGTCCTCAGGGGCGTGCGGACTTGACGATTGCGATGCGCGATAGCGGCGATGTTCTCGGTTGGGATGTGGACGGGCCGGTGATCGACAAGCACTCGACCGGTGGGGTCGGGGACTGCGTCAGCCTTGTGCTGGCTCCGGCGCTGGCGGAATGTGGTGCTTATGTGCCGATGATCTCGGGTCGGGGTTTGGGGCACACGGGTGGAACATTGGACAAGCTCGAGGCGATTCCGGGTGTCAGCACTCAGATCAGTCAGGACCGACTTGCGCAGATATTGCGCGAAACGGGTGCGGCTATCGTCGGCGCGACGGGCCAGATTGCACCGGCGGACAAGCGGCTTTATGCAGTTCGGGACGTGACGGCGACGGTCGAAAGTCTGGATCTGATCACAGCGTCGATCCTGTCCAAAAAGCTGGCGGCCAGCCCGGATGCGTTGGTTCTTGACGTCAAGGTTGGCAGCGGTGCCTTTATGAAAACAATTGAGGATGCCCGCAAGCTGGCCACAGCATTGACCGAGACTGCGAACGCGGCTGGGTGCCGGACTTCGGCGGTGATCACGGACATGAACCAGCCTTTGGCCCCGGCGCTGGGCAATGCACTGGAGGTCGCGGAAGTGATGAAGGTTCTGACCGGTCCTGGCGCTTCGCCACTGGTGGACATTTCTGCCGAGTTGGGCGGCGTCCTGCTGGCCGATGCAGGCATGTGCATCTCGGTCGAGGAGGGGCGTGAGCAGATCGCCAAGATCATCCGTGACGGTCGCGCCGCCGAACGGTTTGGCCGCATGATGGCAGCGGTTGGTGGTCCTGTGAAATTCGTCGATACCTGGACCCGTTTCCTGCCTGAGGCGAGCGTTATTCAGGAGGTTCCTGCCCCCGAAGACGGTTACGTCTCCGCCATCGACGGAGAGGCGCTGGGCCTTGCCGTGGTCGCGCTGGGTGGCGGCCGCCAGGTCGAAAGTGATGAGATCGATCCGGCAGTAGGAATATCCAACATCCTCAGGCTGGGGGATCGTGTGTCAAAAGGTTCACCCATTGCCGTGGTCCACGCTGCACGGGAAGGCGCTGCACGGCGGGCAGCGGAAACTGTGCTGAGTGCGATGACAATCAGCGATACAGTTCCAAAGCTGCCCGATCTGATCCACGAAAGGATCAGCGTATGAGCCGAGCGTTTCTTGTCGTCATGGATTCCGTCGGAATAGGCGGGGCACCTGATGCAGACCGGTTTTTCAACGGTGATGTTCCGGATGCCGGGGCAAACACGCTGGCCCATATCGCCCAAGCCTGCGCGGAAGGCCGCGCAGTAGATGGGCGCACCGGCCCGTTGCACCTGCCCAACCTGGACGCGCTGGGTTTGGGCGCGGCTGTGCGGCTGGCGTCTGGAGACGCCACTCCGGGCCTCGATGCCGAACCTGCTGGACTATGGGGTTGCACGCGTGAGCATTCGCCGGGTAAGGACACGCCCTCAGGCCACTGGGAACTGGCGGGCCTGCCGGTGCCTTGGGATTGGCATTACTTTCCAAACACGGTTCCGGCTTTTCCAGCGGAACTGAGCCGCGCGGCAGCCGAAGCTGCCGGGACCGAAGGTATTCTTGGTGACTGCCACGCGTCGGGGACAGCGATCATAGCCGAACTGGGTGCCGAACATATGCGCACCGGTTGGCCGATCTGCTACACATCCGCTGACAGTGTGTTTCAGATCGCGGCCCATGAGGAAAGCTTTGGGCTTGAGCGGTTGTTGGACATGTGCCGCGCGCTTGCTCCGCGCTTGCACAAGATGAAAGTGGGGCGTGTCATCGCGCGCCCCTTTGTCGGAACGCCTGAGACGGGGTTCGAACGGACGACCAATCGCAAGGATTTCGCCATTCTGCCCCCGGCACCGGTGCTGACCAACTGGGTGCAGGATGCAGGGCGACGGGTTCATGCAGTGGGCAAGATCGGCGACATCTTCTCGATGCAGGGGATCGACACGCTGCGCAAAGGGTCGGATGCCCAGCTGATGCAGCACCTGTCTGATCTTATAGACGAGGCGGAAGAGGGCAGTCTGACCTTCGCCAACTTTGTCGAATTTGACAGCCTTTATGGGCATCGCCGCGACATCAGCGGCTATGCCCGAGCGTTGGAATGGTTTGACCGCGAGATCGGGGGTATCCTGAAGAAACTTCGACCAGGCGATCTGTTGCTGTTAACAGCTGATCATGGCAATGACCCAAGCTGGACCGGAACAGATCACACCCGTGAACAGGTTCCGGTTCTGATTGCGGGGCAGGGTACCGGACAAATCGGGCAAGTAGATTTTACCGATATTGCGGCCAGCATTGCCCACCATCTGAACATTCCGGCGCAAGGGCCGGGAAGGAACTTTTTATGAGCGTTGCAGACCTGCCCAAAATTGAACTGCATCTTCACCACGAAGGCGCGGCACCTCCGGCCTTCATCCGCCAGCTTGCCCACGAAAAACGCGTTGACCTGAGCGGTATCTTCAAGGCAGACGGATCTTATGATTTTCGTGATTTCGCGCATTTCCTGAGCGTGTACGAAGCCGCTTGCGAAGTTCTGAAAACGCCCGAAGACTTCCGGCGGCTGACATTGGCCATTCTTGAGGAAAGCGCTGAAAATGGCGTGGTTTATTCCGAGACCTTCCTCAGCCCTGATTTTTGCGGCGGTGGCGACCTGCATGCGTGGCGGGATTATCTGAATGCCATTCAGGATGCGGCAGACGAAGCCGAGCGTAAATTCGATATCACCTTGCGCGGTGTCGTTACCTGTGTCCGCCATTTTGGCCCCGAACAAGCCAGGCGGAGTGCCCATTGTGCGGCCGAGACCGCCGGAAACTGGATCACCGGTTTTGGCATGGGCGGCAACGAATCCATTGGCACGCAGGGTGACTTCAAATGGTCTTTCGAATGTGCCCGCGAAGCCGGGCTGCGCCTGACCACGCATGCGGGTGAGTTTGGCGGTCCTGACAGTGTGCGCGACGCTGTGCGCGATCTGGGGGTTGAGCGTATCGGGCACGGCGTCCGCGCCATCGAAGACCTTGATCTTGTTCGTGAACTGGTTGACCGGGAAATCACGCTTGAGGTGTGTCCGGGTTCGAATGTGGTTCTTGGCCTTTTCCCGGATTTTGCCGCCCATCCCATCGCGAAACTGCGCGATGCGGGTGTAAGGGTTACGATCTCCACCGACGATCCTCCGTTTTTTCACACGACCATGCGGCGGGAATATGAGATGTTGAACGCGGCGTTCGGCTGGGAGGCCGGGGATTTTGCGGCATTGAATGAGATGGCCCTGAACGCGGCCTTCTGTGATGATGACACCCGCGCGCGGGTCAAGAAAAGACTGGAGAACACATGAGCGAACACCTTACTGTCGTCGATCACCCGCTGGTGCAACACAAGCTGACGCTCATGCGGGACAAGGGCACCTCGACCGCCGGATTCCGGCAGTTGTTGCGTGAAATCACATTGCTGCTGGCCTACGAGGTCACGCGCGACATTCCCCTTACAACGCGCAATATCGAAACGCCGATGGAAGAAATGGACGCCCCCATACTGGCAGGTAAGAAAATGGCGCTGGTGTCAATCCTGCGCGCCGGAAACGGGATGCTGGACGGGGTGCTGGAACTTGTACCTTCAGCACGCGTCGGTTTCGTGGGGCTGTATCGCGACGAAGAAACGCTGAAACCCGTGCAGTATTATTTCAAAGCGCCAGAGAGCCTGAAGGACCGTTTGGTCATTGCGGTGGATCCGATGCTGGCGACCGGCAACAGCTCGGCCGCGGCCATTGACCTGCTGAAAGAGGCTGGGGCGACGGATATTCGCTTTCTGTGCCTGTTGGCGGCACCCGAAGGTGTCGCGCGGATGAAGGAAGCACACCCTGACGTGCGTATCGTCACGGCAGCGCTGGACCGCGAGTTGAACGCGAAAGGTTACATCATGCCCGGTCTGGGGGATGCCGGTGACCGGATGTTCGGAACCAAGTGATCCGGTTTATTCGCCGCAAATATTCTGTAGCCGGACCCAGTCGCGGTCCGGCAGCACCTGTTCCAGCGCCCTTCCCGCCATCGGATCCGCTTCGATCAGGCCAAGAACCGTTTCGCCGGTCACATCACGGGCATAGGCGTAGGGGGTTGAGGGAAGCGCGCTTTGCGAGAACATCGCCAGCACGTCGTCGTCAGAAATGGCCGGACGGGGCTGTGACAGGACCTGCTCGGTATATGTGTCGATAATCTCGGGCGTCAGTCCGCCGGTTGTCAGCAGCCTGAAGGCAGAGGTCGCGCCGGTTCTGTCCAGCAGGTCATCAAGCGGATCCTTATGCGCGGCCCGCGCCCGTTCTGCAATCACATAACCCGCTGCGACAGCAGGGTCTTCGTAATCCTCGACCAAAGCACGGCTGAGCAGGACAGTGCCGCCAGGCAAGCTGAGGCTGTCTTGAACGCCTGCTGGCAGAATGATGATCTGCCGTACGCCAGTGCGCCGGGCCAGCTGTTCCAATGAATCCCGTGCATCCCGCGACGTACAGGCCTGGCCCGAAACACGCTCGATCCGATGCAGGATCATATCGCCGATCTCTTGCCGCTTGACCTGGGGCACGACCGAGACAACGTGGTTTTGCAGTGCACCCGGCAGCCAGAACAGCAACAGGGCCAGCACGGCGGCCACGACGCCTCCGACACTCAGCCAGCGCAAACGCCCCGGGTGGGGGCGGGACCGATCAATAGCGCGCTGCAATCGGTCGATCGCTTCAAGCATCGTGGTTTCGGATTCGGTCAGCTCAAGCGTTTCATCCGGATCACCGTCCGGGTTGAATATGGCCGGAAAGGAACCAGGGTTCTGGCGTTCAAGTGCTGCCAGCGACCAGTGGGTCAGCGCCCTGTCATTGAAATCGGAAATGGTCAGGGTGGCTTCACCGATAGACACCACAACCTCGCGCCGCTGTTCATCGGGCGAAGGGCGCCACAGACCGGTGGCTTCGATCCGCTGGTACTGTTTCAGGGCCGTCATCTGGGTGGGTCTGCTCGAATTTGTTTTGCTGCAGCTTAGCATGGTGAAATCGCAGGGCGCAAACCTGTTGCGCAGTCATTGCGAATTGTGCTGGATACCCGAAAGGATCGAGACTGTCGGTCCACGATCACAATCAGGACACGACTTCATGCAGGCGCATTCCTCATCTTCTGCTGTGCTGGCTTCGGCCCTGATGGTAAGTGCCATGGCAATTATCGGCGTCATCGACAATGTTGTGATCCTTTTGGCCGAAACCGTCGGGCTGTGGCAGTTTCATCTGACCCGTGCATTGTTGATGCTGCCGCTGATCGTCGGCCTGTCGTTTCTGGGGCTGGGTAGGCTGCGGCCTGTGCGATGGGGACCTGTCATTTTGCGCAGCGCCCTGATCACCACAGCAATGTTCTTTTATTTTGCATCCCTTGCCATGATGCCAATTGCGCAGGCGCTGGCAGGGTTGTTCACATCACCGATTTTTGTGCTGTTAATCTCCTCTCTGGTGCTCAGACAATCGATAGGGCCGTGGCGCATACTGGCCGTGCTGATTGGATTTACCGGCATCCTTCTGGTGTTGCAGCCAAACCCCAGCGATTTCGACCTGCGTACGTTGGTGCCTGTGGCGGCGGGGTTTTTCTATGCCTTCAGTTCGATCCTAACGCGTACGCATTGTTCGCGGGAAAGCACTGTGGCCATGCTGGCTGTCATGGTCATAACAATGGGTCTGGCCGGGGCGTTGGGGGTCACGTTCCTGACAATCTCGCCGGTTGTTACGGCAGACGGTGCCGAGGGGTTTGTTACGCGTGGGTGGGTCTGGGATATGGGACCTGCCATACCGTGGCTGGTTACTCAGGCTGTCGGTTCAACAATCGCGGTTTTCATGCTGATCAAGGCATATCAAGTGGGTGAGCCGTCTTATGTGGCGGTGTTCGAGTATTCTGTCATGATCTTCGGCCCGCTCTTCGCATTTGTGGCCTTTGGGCAAACCATTGGCGTCTTTCAGATTTCGGGCATCCTTATGATTGCGGCAGCGGGTCTGTTGCTGGGGTGGCGCGCCAGTCGATCATCTGAACAGCAAAAAGTCGCCTGACGCGATTGGGCCGTATGCACGCCCAAGCCAGACCGTTTCGTTACTTCCGTATCCGGTGAAACGCCGTGGATTCGGTGGATCGACAAAAGGCATTCGTTTCAGAAATGGCAAAAATGTCTGATGAGAGTCCTGGAGTGTCCACGAAAACCATCGGCAATTACGCGGAATTGGTCAAAATTGGGCGCAAATATGTCTGAAATGTGACGGGCCGAATATTTGGTGTTAGCTCATTGGCATAAATGTTTTGTGCCAAAAGGGGGTAAGGCACGTGTCCGAAGTAACAAGTATTTCTGTTTATCTGGATCAGCTGCCAGAAGTTGATCGAACCAACAATAAACAGGCGGTAAATGCGCGCCGTGGCGGGTTTTTGCACGGCACCAAGATCGCCACGACTGCCGGGTGGAAGCCGGTCGAACGGATCACGGTGGGTGATCTGGTTAGAACCCTCGATCACGGGTTCAAAGAGGTACGGCGCATCTCGATAAGCGTTGTGGTCATTCCAGCCGATGAATGCCGGGTCGAGTTCCTGCCGGTCCTCGTACCTGCCCGCGCCGCATATAACGGGCGACCTGTCTGGTTGATGCCCGAACAGGGCATGGCGCTGAACCTGTCCCGGATCAACGCCAAGGCCGATGGACCTTCGGTGGTGCCAGCGCGTTTGCTGAACGGCGCCGGTCACCTGACGTCACAGGCACCGGGGTCGTCTTTCGAAGTGTTTTCCTTGTTCTTTGATGATGATCAGGTGATTTTTGTCGAGGGCGGATTGCAGGCCTATTGCCCGTCCGGTCGCTTCAACATGCGCGGTGCAACCACCGGAACACGGTACGATGTCGCGGCCGAAGAGGTGGCCTCCGACCTGATCCACTCACTGATAAGCAAGGGCGATATGTCGGCTCTTGCCAACCCATTGGGTGCGCTGCCTGCACCCATTCCCCAGGAACCGATATTTCCGATCCGCCCGCCATTTGGGGTCAGGCGACCGGGTCGACCGGGACGCCCAAGCGCGCCGGTTCTGTTCCTGCGGCCCGAATGGCAGATCTAACCAAACACTGACAAGAACGATGCGGGCGCATGGTGACATGCGCCCGCGTCATTGGATTAAGCGGCTTTTGCTTCAGGGTTGAAGCGACCGTAGAAGCTCTGACCTTTTTCTGCCATCTCGCGCAGCAGCGTCGGGCAGGCAAAGCGTTCACCGTAATTCTCGGCCAATTGATCGCAACGTTCGGCCGCGTAGGGCGTGCCGATGATGTCCAGCCAGCTGAACGGACCACCCGACCATGGTGCAAAGCCCCAGCCCAGAATTGCGCCGACATCGCCCTCGCGGATGTCTTCCAGAACACCCTCTTCCAGCGCGCGGACGGCCTCCAGAACCTGAGCAAACATCAGACGTTCCTGCACTTCGATCAGGTCAGGCTGGTCATCGGCAAGCGGATACTTGTCTTGCAGGCCCTTCCAGTATTCGACGCGCTTGCCCTTCTCGTCATAGTCGAAGAAACCGGCATTCGCCTTACGGCCCAGACGGCCCTGTTCCTCTATCCAGAAGATCAAATCGTCTGAGGGGCTTTCCGGATAGGCATCGCCCATCGCCGCCTTTGTCGCGCGGGCGATCTTTGCACCCAGATCAATCGAGGTTTCGTCGGTCAGCTGGATCGGACCGACCGGGAAGCCCAACTGCCGCGCGGCGTTGTCGATCAAAACAGGGCTGACGCCTTCAGTGACCATGCGCGCGCCTTCGTTGATATATGGAATGATGCAGCGGTTTGCGTAGAAGAAACGCGCATCGTTGACCACGATCGGGGTCTTGCGGATCTGACGCACATAGTCCAGCGCCTTGGCCACTGCACGATCCCCGGTTTCCTTGCCCTTGATGATCTCGACCAGGAACATCTTTTCGACCGGTGAGAAGAAGTGGATGCCGATGAACTGGTCAGCCCGAACCGAGGCTTTGGCCAGATCGCTGATCGGCAGGGTCGATGTGTTTGATGCAAAGATGCAATCTTCGGGGATAATCGCCTCGACCTTCTTGGTCATCTCAGCCTTGACGCCCATGTCCTCAAAGACCGCTTCGATGATCAGGTCACACCCTTTCAGGTTGTCCAGATCCGGCGTCGCGGTGATGCGACCCAGCATGGCCTCTTTTTTCTCAGCCGTGACCTTGCCGCGCTTCATGCCTTTGTCCAGGTAGGTCTCGGAATAGGCTTTGCCTTTGTCGGCAGCCTCCTGATCGCGGTCGATCAGAACCACTTCCATACCGGCCTGCGCCGATACCAGAGCGATACCAGCCCCCATCATGCCTGCGCCCAGAACGCCGATCTTCTTGACGGACTGATCCGGAACGCCTGCAGGACGCACGGCACCTTTTTCCAGTGCTTCCTTGTTCAGGAACAGCGATCGGATCATCGCACCAGACGACGGGTTCATCAGCACAGACGTGAACCAACGCGCTTCGATTTTCAGCGCGGTGTCGAAATCGACCAGAGCGCCTTCGTAAACCGCGCTCAGCAGAGCCTTGGCTGCCGGGAAGGCCCCTTGGGTCTTGCCATTCACCATCGCCGACGCGCCAACGAAGTTCATGAAGCCCGCAGGATGATAAGGGGCGCCACCGGGCATTTTATAACCCTTCGCGTCCCAAGGCTTGACCAGATCGGCGTCCTTGGCGCTCAGAACCCACTCCTTGGCTGCTGCCACTGGATCGGCTGCGATTTCGTCGATATAGCCTGCGCCCTTGGCTTTCTTGACGTCCAGCATTTTGCCTTCCAGCAACAGCGGAGCCGCCGCAATGGCGCCAACTTTGCGGACCATACGGGTGGTGCCGCCCGCGCCAGGGAAGATGCCGACCATGATCTCGGGCAGGCCGTACTTTGCCTTTGGGTTTTCGGCTGCAAAGATACGATGGGTAGACAGGGGCAGTTCCATACCGATGCCCGCAGCGGTCCCGGGCAGAACGGTAGCAATCGGCTTGCCGCCTTTCTTGGTCTTGGGGTCCATACCCGCCAGTTCGATCTTGCGCAGCAGGGCGTGCATTTTCATCGTGCCCTCGAACAGACCCTTGGCCGGATTGTCGCCCGCCTGTTCTTTCATCACCGCCAGCAGGTTCAGGTCCATGCCGCCTGCAAATGACCCTTCTTTGCCCGAAGTAACAATGATGCCTTTCACCTCATCGTCGGCCAGCGCCTGATCGATGCAATCGCTCAATTCTGCCAGCCCGTCAAAGGACATCACGTTCATGGTCTTCCCGGGCACGTCCCAGGTGATCGTGGCGACGCCGTCTGCGTCTTTGCTCAGAGTGAAATCAGTCATTGTCATCTCCAATCTGGTCAGCCGTCAGCGGGCTGCCATCCTTGCGGGTGAAGGAGAATCCGTTCTCATCAACCTTCACCATCATGTCCATGTCGCTGTAATAGCCGGTCTCGGTCGGGGTCCGTGTGCCCACCACCAGAAAGGTCATGGGCGCATCGGTGTTGTTCACAAGGTGATGGCCGTTGGCCTCACCTGCGGGCCAGGCGGCGCAATCGCCGGGCTGCATCTCGTGCTCGCCATCATCATCGACCAGCGTGCACGAGCCGCTGAGGATGATGGCAAACTCGTCCTGCTTCATGTGGTAATGGCGCAGCGATGACAGGCCCTGCGGATCCAGCCGCACGATGTTGACCCCGTATTGGGTCAGCCCGCCCGCATCGCCCACGCGCTGCGCAAAGCGACCTGTGGTCGCTTCGGCCAGCTTGCCGGGATAGGCCGAGCCGCCCTGAAACGGGATCTGAGAAAGATCCAGCTTAGGCATCAGACACGCTCGATAATGGTTGCCGCACCCATGCCGGATGCAATGCAAAGCGTGGCCAGACCGGTTTCCTTGTCCTGACGCTCAAGTTCATCCAGCAGCGTGCCGATAATCATTGCACCCGTGGCACCCAGCGGGTGACCCATCGCGATCGAGCCACCGTTGACGTTGACCAGTGCGGGATCGACATCAAATGCCTGCTGGAACCGCAGCACGACCGAGGCGAAAGCTTCGTTCACTTCAAACAAGTCCAGATCGCTGATCTTCATGCCATTGTCGGCCAAAATCTTCTCGGTCACCGGAACCGGGCCAGTCAGCATGATGGTCGGATCAGTGCCAATCTTGGCGGTTGCTTTGATGCGGGCACGCGGCTTGAGGCCGTATTTCTCGCCAAATTCCTTGTTGCCGATCAGAACAGCAGCGGCTCCGTCCACGATGCCCGAGCTGTTGCCGGCGTGGTGGATGTGGTTCACGCGCTCAAGATGGGGGTATTTCAGCATCGCAACCTTGTCGAAGCCAGGCATCTGTTCGCCCATCATAGCGAATGACGGGTTCAAAGCGCCGAGGCTTTGCATATCGGTGCCCGGACGCATGTATTCATCGCGGTCCAGAATGGTCAGACCGTTTTGATCCTTGACGGTGATCACGGATTTTTCAAACCGGTTGTCGGCCCATGCTGCCGCCGCACGTCTTTGCGATTCAACCGCCAGCGCATCCGCGTCATCACGGGTAAAGCCATACTCGGTCGCGATGATGTCGGCCGAGATGCCCTGAGGCACGAAATAGGTCTCCATCGCCAGCGAGGGGTCAACAGCGATTGCTGCACCGTCGCTGCCCATGGCCACGCGCCCCATCATCTCGACACCGCCTGCAATATAGGCATCGCCCGCGCCGCCTTTCACCTGGTTTGCGGCCAGGTTCACGGCTTCCATGCCCGAGGCGCAGAAACGGTTGATCGCCAAGCCCGGGATCGACTGGTCGAGGTCGGATGCCAGAACGGCCGAGCGCGCCAGACAGCCGCCTTGCTCCATCACTTGCGTGACGTTTCCCCAGATCACGTCTTCGACGGCGTGACCTTCCAGGTTGTTGCGCTCTTTCACCGCGTTCAGGGTCAGGGCGGACAGGCGCACCGAGGTTACCTCGTGCAGGCTGCCATCCTTGCGGCCCTTGCCGCGCGGCGTGCGCAGGGCGTCATAGATATAGGCTTCGGTCATGGGTTTTCTCCTCAAGCTCGATCCGACGGGTTGCCGGGCATCAGGTCATAGGGGTGCTTCCAACCGGGCTGTTCGGACAAGCGGGTCAGCCAGGCGTCGATATGGGGCCAGTCGGCACGGTCAAAACCGAATGGTTCAGGGTAATACAGATAGCCGCAGCAGCTAAGGTCGGCGTTGGTCACACCATCACCAACGATCCAGTCGCGGCCGTCCAGGTGGTTGTTCAGGATCTCATAAGCTGCCTTCAAACGCCCTTTATTGAATGCAATGACATCAGGGTTGCGGTGCTGCTCGGGTAGGAAATTGATCAGGAACCGCGTCAAACCTGCCATTGAGCTGAGTTTGTGATTGTCCCACAAAACCCAACGCAGAATATCGTAGTCTTCTTCCCGGTCCTTGCCACCGAACTTGCCGGATTTCTCCGTGACATAGGCCTGAATCGCACCGGATTGGCTGGTGTGAAAATCTCCATCGACCAGAACTGGTGCTTCACCCAACTCGTTTACGTCAGCACGATATTCTGGCGTGCGGGTTACACCTTTGAAGAAATCGACAAAGACCGGTTCCCACTCCAAACCGGACATTTCCAGAGCCAAAGCAGCCTTGTAGCTGTTTCCACTTTCTCCGAAGCAATGAAGTTTGATGGTCATGTGCTCGCCCCTCCCAAGGCGCATGTGGCTAGGCCGGATTTGAGTATTTTTGAAAAGATGAAGGGCAGTAGGTAACGTTTCATCAACCATCTTCGTATTCAGTGGTCGTGCGGTACAGGCTGGAGAGCCGATGACCGCAAAAGGTGAAGTCGTTCCTGTCCTGATGGCGAGTGTGCCCGGTGGCAGGGACGCATCGCCGCTTCATCTTTTCACAAATACTCCCGCCGGAGGCGTCCGGCATTCAAATTAAAGTCGCCGTTGAGTTTTCTCCGCAGCAGTTCACCTCTTCCGTGCCTCAAGTTCGGAATTGAAGATGCGCAGGCGGTGGGTCAGGTTCTCCTCATCAATCACGCTGTTGAAATTCTCGAACAAGAAAGACAGCGCTTCACCTTCGTCCAGACCGGCATCACGCGCGAACGCTTTGAGTTTGCGATACCCATCTTCAGTCATCGCAACCGGAAAGCGGCGGGTCAGGCGAAAACGTTTTGGCATTTGGTCTCCTCCGGTAAGCTGGGTCCGGGCGGTGTTGCCCGGACCCAGACTGAGATCAGAAGTTCGCCGCGTCCAGTGCCATTACCGTGTCCGCGCCGGTCTGGATTCGCGCCAGATGCATCGCTGTCGCGGGCAGGCGGCGGGCCATGTAGAAACGGCCGGTGGCAATCTTGGTCTCGTAGAATTCTTTGTCCGAGGCTCCACCATCCAGCGCTTCCTGAGCCGCTTTCGCCATTTGCGCCCACATCAGGCCCAGGCAAACATGGCCGAACATGTGCATAAAGTCATAGGAACCGGACAATGCGTTATTCGGGTTCTTCATGCCTTCCTGCATGAAATACATGCCAGCGGCCTGAAGATCCTTGGATGCGGCTTTCAGCGGTTCGATGAACGCCTTGTCGTATGCTTCGTTCTGGCCCGCGTTTTCCTTGCAGAAGGTTTTGACCATCTCGAAGAACGCCATGACGTGCTTGCCGCCATCCTGCGCCAGCTTGCGACCCACAAGATCAAGCGCCTGAACGCCATTTGCACCTTCGTAGATCATCGCGATGCGGGCGTCGCGGGTATATTGCGACATGCCCCATTCTTCGATGTAGCCATGGCCACCATAGACCTGCTGCGCCTGAACGGTCATGTCGTAGCCTTCGTCGGTCAGGAAGCCTTTGATGACCGGGGTCAGCAGCGAGATCAGCCCGTCCGCATCCTTGTCTCCCGCGCGGTGCGCCTTGTCGATCATGGTCGCGCCCCAAAGGATGAACGCGCGCGCGCCTTCGGTAAAGCTTTTCTGATCCATCAGGTTGCGACGGATATCAGGATGCACGATCAGAGGATCGGCCGGACCATCCGGGTTCTTGACACCGGTCACATCGCGACCCTGCAAACGGTCCTTGGCGTATTCCAGAGCATTCTGATAGGCCGCTTCGGCTTGCGACAGGCCCTGCATGCCCACCCCCAGACGCGCTTCGTTCATCATGGTGAACATGGCGCGCATGCCCTTGTGCTCTTCGCCCAGCAGCCAGCCGGTGGCTTCGTCATAGTTCATGACGCAGGTCGAGTTGCCGTGGATACCCATTTTCTCTTCGATCTTGCCGACCGATACGCCGTTGCGCTCGCCCAGGCTGCCGTCTTCGTTCACAATGAACTTGGGCACAATGAACAGCGACACGCCTTTGATGCCCTCGGGGCCACCCGAGATCTTGGCCAGCACCAGATGGACGATGTTGTTTGCCATGTCGTGGTCGCCAGCCGAGATAAAGATCTTCTGGCCGGAGATCTTGTAGCTGCCGTCACCCTGCGGTTCTGCTTTGGTGCGCATCAGGCCCAGATCGGTGCCACAATGCGGTTCGGTCAGGTTCATGGTGCCGGTCCATTCGCAGCTGACCATGTTGGGCAGGTATTTGTTCTTCTGCTCGTCTGTCCCGTGCGCCAGAATGGCCGAGGCCGCGCCGTGGGTCAGGCCCTGATACATGGTGAAAGCCTGGTTGGAGCCCGAGAACATCTCACCCACAGCTGTGCCGATCACGTAAGGCATGTTCTGGCCACCATACTCTTCCGGCATGTCGAGGCCAGTCCAGCCACCTTCCTTCATCTGCTCGAAGGCGTCTTTGAACCCGGTAGGGGTGTACACAATGCCGTTTTCCAACCGGCACCCTTCGGTGTCACCAACAACGTTCAAAGGATGCAGGACGTTGGTGGCAACCTTGCCTGCTTCTTCCAGAACTGCGCCGGTGAATTCGGGCTCCAGTTCGTCATAGCCGGGGATGTCCGACTGCGAGACTTTCAGAACATCGTGCAGAATGAACTGCATGTCTTTGGTTGGCGCGTTGTAAACGGGCATGTGAAGCTCCCTTAATTCATATGTCCGGAAGGCAGGGCGAGGTTACTCGGCCGCCTTCTTTTCCTGTTTCATCGAGGCGATGACTTTCTCGCCCCAGCGCAACTGCTCTTTCAGATCGTCGATGGCCTGCGTCAGCTCTTCGCGGCGCGATTCCATGTCAGCCAGACGCTCGCACGCGATTTCATAAGTGCGATTCATCTGGGTGACCTGTTGATCGCCCACATGGTAGAGATCCAGCAGCTGTCGAATTTCCTCGAGGCTGAACCCGAATCTTTTGCCGCGCAGGATCAGCTTCAGCCGCGCCCGGTCACGTTTGGTGAACAGACGTTTTTGGCCTTCGCGGATCGGGAACAGTAGTTCCTTTGCCTCATAGAACCGCAAGGTGCGTGGTGTGACATCATAGGTCTCGCACATCTCGCGGATGGTCATCACATCTTCGGTCATTCGTCATACTCTCGTCACTGGCGTCATGAAACATGAGTTGCGCAGTTGGTGGGTGCTTTACAACATGTGAGTGACGTTTACGTAATCCAGACGCTGCGTCACTTTGAAGTTGACGTAACATCCGTGCACGTAAGGGGCTTTCGGCGTAATTTTGTTACCGTTACGTCAACTGATTTCCGGCATGAATAAACGGGTGCCTTGAAGGGGATGCGCACCGGTTTCGACAGGTTCTGCCACCTGCAATGCTTGATTATGAAATATCGGAAAAGGTTATTCCAGCGACTTGGCCGTTTGGTCGCGCAGGCTTTTGAGTTCGTCCATTGCCTCATCCAGTTGCTGTCGCTGCTGCTGAAGCTCACTCATCTGGCGGTCCGCCATTTCGACAAAGGTGGCCATCTGGGCCTCGTTTCCCTGATCTTCATAGATCAGTAGCCATTGGCGAATCTCTTCTAGAGGAAAACCAAACTTTCGGCCGCGCATGATCAGTTTCATCCGCGCGCATTCCCGGGGCCCGTAAAAGCGCGAACGCCCTTCGCGGTCCGGTTGCAAAAGCTCGATATATTCGTAGTAGCGCAGGGTGCGCGGCGTCACGTCAAACTCGGCGCACATTTCTTTGAATGACAAACGGTTGTTGGACATTCCCGGTCTCCTCGTCAGCAACCTAGGCGGTCCCGATCCCAAGCGCAACAGGTAGGCTTGCTCTTTACCGGAACACCGGCTCATAAAGGCGGTGCAGAGAACAGGACGCATACTTATGGTCGATAAGACAGTTTTAGCCCGCCAGTTTATCGAGGCGATCCCCCATGCGCGGGCATTGAACCTTACGCTCACGCAGATCGGCGAGGGTGAGGCAGAGATAACTCTGCCCTACAACAAAGACCTGATCGGGGATCCGCGTACAGCGGTGATTCATGGGGGAGCGATATCCACGATTCTGGACACCTGTTGTGGCGCTGCGGTGATGAGCCACCCATCGGCCCCCGGAGGAACCGCAACAATCGATCTGCGGATAGACTATATGCGCGCGGCGACGCCAGGTCAGACGATTACTGCACATGCCGTCTGTCACCATATCACGCGAAACGTTGCCTTCGTGCGGGCCACCGCAATGGACAACGACACGGACCTGCCGGTGGCGACAGCCTCAGGGTCCTTTACGGTTGAAGAGAAGTAATATGCCAAGACCTCGTCCCGAGCCGATGCAGGTGGTCAAGCAGCGCCGCGATGCAGCCCTGCGTGCGCTTGTCGACGGCGTACCGTATATACGTTTCCTGAACATCAGTTTTGACAGGCGCGGGGATGAGCTGACCGGCGTTTTGAATTTCGATGACAAGTTGATCGGCAATCCGTTTCTGCCTGCAATTCATGGTGGTGTGACGGCTGCCTTTTTGGAAGTGACAGCCGTTATCACGCTGAGCTGGGAACACATGTTCCCAAGTATTGAAAGCGGAGAGATCGATGCAGAGGCCATCGTGTCAGACGAAAGCATCCGGTTTCCCAAGACGATCGACTTTACCGTTGACTATCTGCGTTCGGGCTTGCCGCGAGACGCCTATGCGCGGGCATTTATCAGCCGGTCGGGGCGGCGTTACGCCTCGGTACGGGTTGAAGCCTGGCAGGACAATCATGCGAAACTGTTTGCGCAGGCCTCCGGGCATTTCCTGATGCCGCAACCGCCTCGGGGCAAGAGCTGACCATGCAGGACGCCTCGGCGCCCATCACGCATCGACGGGTACTGAAGATCGCTGTGCCGATTGTCCTGTCGAACGCCACCGTTCCGATTCTGGGGGCAGTTGATACCGGCGTTGTCGGCCAGTTGGGGCAGGCTGCGCCTATTGGTGCGGTCGGGATCGGTGCAGTGATCCTGTCAACGATCTACTGGATCTTCGGTTTCTTGCGGATGGGAACCACCGGGATGGCGGCGCAGGCACGCGGGGCAGGCGACGCTGTTGAAACCCGGGCATTGCTGATGCGCGGCCTGATGCTTGGCGGCGCGGCTGGGCTGTTCTTTATCCTTACACAAGTGGCCGTGTTCGCGGGTGCGTTCGCTTTATCTCCGGCGAGCCCCGAGGTCGAAACGCTCGCCCGCGCCTATCTTGAGATTCGAATTTGGGGGGCGCCAGCAACTATCGCGCTTTATGCGGTTACCGGATGGTTGATTGCGGTTGAACGCACGCGTGGGGTTTTTGTTCTTCAGGTCTGGATGAACGGATTGAACATCGTTCTGGACCTGTGGTTTGTGCTTGGTCTTGGCTGGGGTGTCGAAGGGGTTGCCATAGCCACTTTGATCGCGGAATGGACAGGTCTGGCGCTGGGCCTTTGGCTGTGTCGGGATGGGTTCGAAGACGGAATCTGGCGTGACTGGGCCCGCATATTTGACGCTGCCCGACTGCGCCGGATGTTGCAGGTCAACGGCGATATCATGATCCGGTCGGTTTTGCTAACCGGATCCTTCACGACCTTTCTTTTCGTCGGTTCGGATCTGGGTGATGTCAATCTGGCGGCCAATCAGGTCTTGCTTCAGTTTCTTGAAATCACGGCTTTCGCGCTGGACGGGTTCGCCTTTTCCGCCGAGGCGCTGGTCGGAAGCGCGGTGGGTGCCAGAGACAGGTATCAGGTGCGCCGCGCGTCTGTCATGACCTCGCAATGGGGTGTTGGGGGTGCCCTGTTACTGGGTGTGGTTTTCTTTGTCGCCGGACCGGCGTTGATCGACCTCATGTCAACATCGCCGCAGGTGCGCGAGGCCGGGCGCGAGTTTCTTGTCTGGGCCGCGTTGGCACCCGTTATCGGCGTGGCAAGCTGGATGTTTGACGGCATCTACATAGGTGCAACATGGACCCGGGCCATGCGTAGCGCGATGTTCCAATCGGTCGCTATCTATCTGGTTGCGCTGTTCATTCTGGTGCCAAGTTTCGGAAATCACGGCCTGTGGGCCGCGTTGATGGTGCTTAACATCGCACGTGGCGTGACTTTGGGGTGGCGCTATCCCAAGCTCGAGGCGCAGGTGGCCTAGAGCAGCGTAAGAAGGTTTTCCGATGGACGCCCGATGGCAGCCTTATCGCCCGCAATGGCAAGCGGACGTTCAATCAGGATCGGGTTTTCAGCCATGGCCCGGATCAGGGCGTCGTCTGGCGAGGTCTTTGTCAGCCCCAGTTCCTTGAACCGGGATTCTCCGGTGCGCATCATCTCGACGGGCGAAAGCCCCAAGGCGGATTGTGCCGCTCGCAGCTCATCAATTGATGGTGCATCCTCAAGATATTTGCGCACCGTGACCCGTGCACCATTTTCTTCCAGCAATGCAAGACCAGCGCGGGATTTTGAACAGCGCGGGTTGTGCCAATATTCGATCATAGCCAGTCCTCTCGTTTGCTGCCGACGGCTTGGGCTACATTCTCAAAGCCGTCGCGGGCCAGCAGTTCATCCAGCCCGTTCGCAATGTCAGCCGCCAGAGAAATGCCGCCATACACCATCGCCGTATAGAACTGCACAGCAGATGCCCCGGCGCAAATCTTGGCATAGGCCTGTTCCGCATTGCTGATGCCACCCACGCCGATCAGGGGAATGTCACCTCCGGTCAACTGGCTGAGCCGTGCCAGAACACGTGTTGATTTCTCGAACAGCGGTGCGCCGGACAATCCGCCGGTTTCACCTTTGTGCGAACTGCGCAACCCGTCACGCGACAGGGTGGTGTTGGTGGCGATCACGGCATCCACACGGGTCTCGCGCGCAACATCGGCAATGTCCTGCAACTCGGCATCGGTCAGGTCCGGCGCGATTTTCAGGAAGATGGGCAGTGGGCGAGGCAGCGCATCACGGGTTTCAATCACACCGTTCAAAAGCGCGCTTAGCGCCGCCTTGCCCTGCAAATCCCGCAGCTTTTCCGTATTCGGGGATGACACGTTGACCGTGGCAAAATCCAGATGCGCGGCACAATGCGCCAGCACCTTTACGAAATCACCCGCGCGATCCTCGCTGTCCTTGTTGGCGCCCAGATTCAGGCCGATCACCGCATTTTGGGGGCGATCAGCAAGCCGTTTTTCCATCACCTCCATGCCTTCGTTGTTGAAGCCAAAACGGTTGATCGCCGCTTTGTCCTCGGTCAGGCGAAACAGGCGTGGTTTGGGGTTTCCCGGTTGCGGGCGCGGTGTGACGGCCCCGACTTCGATGAAACCGAACCCTGCGCGCGACAGCGGCGTCAGAACTTCACCGTTTTTGTCGAAGCCCGCGGCCAATCCTACCGGGTTAGGCAGGTCCAACCCGGCAAGGCTTGTTTTCAGGCGCGGCGTTGTCACCGGCCCCGGCGCAGGCGCAAGCCCCGCCTTCAAAGCCCTGATCGACATCCCGTGGGCGGTTTCGGGGTCCATGCAGTGCAGGGCTGCAAGCCCGAATTTCTCGGTCAGTTTCATCCGAACGCTTTCCTGCTTTCGCTTGATCCGCACCGGATCAGGCGCGAGGTCTCTACCGCAGCCTGCCGATGGACCACCGCCGCCCGGTAGGCCGGATCGGTCACCATTTCAAGAAACGCATATGCAGTCGGATAGCGTGCGATAAAGACGGCATCCCATACCTCATCAGCCGGTCCGATCAGTGTCGTTTCAAAGACACCCCGCCATAGGATGCTTGCCCCGATACGGCCAATGATTGGGGCGGTTTCAGTCCCGTATTTCTGATAGGCCTGCGCCCCGGTCAACCCTGCGCCCGCCAATTCATGTGATTTGGGATACTGCGCCTCGGCGCGGAACTTCACCAGATTGAGCATTTCGATCGGCTGGTCGCGGTCCAGGGCCTTGAACGCCTCGAACTGGCCGCGATCCGGATCGACATAAGATATCATGCCATGTCCTCGGGAAACTGATGTGCCGTGCCGACAAAAGGCAGGGGTCGCGCCCAGACAACGTCGCTTAACCTGATCTGACGATACAGATGTGGAAACAGGGCGTCTCCTCGCGACACTTCCCATTTCAGGTCATCGCCCATGGCATCGGCATCACAGGCCAACAGCGTAAGCCCTTCAACGCCCGCAAAATGCTTGGCAGCGGTTTCAGCAGCTTGTTCAGCGGTAGAAAAGTGAACAAACCCGTCTGACACGTCAATGGGTGCTCCGTCTGTGGCGCCCAGACTTTGCAGTTCAGCCCATTCGACGGCTCGGAAAATCTTGTAGATCAGCATGATGACCTGATGCCCCGCACGGCGCTTGGAATCAAGCTGGATTTCTCCTTTGACTCTCGGTCGACATAAGCGCACGATCCCCGGCAATAATAACAGGGAGTTCCAAGATGTTGACCCGATTTTTAACTTCGGTCGCGGTGGTGGGCCTGACGGCGGGTGCCGCAGCAGCCGATTACAAGCTGACAATTCTGCACACCAACGATTTCCATTCGCGCTTTGAGCCGATCAACAAATACGACAGCGGTTGCGGTGAGGAAGACAATGCAGAAGGCAAATGCTTTGGCGGATCGGCGCGCCTTGTAACGGCAGTTGCCGACGCGCGCGCACGGGCAGAGAATTCGATTCTGGTGGATGGAGGTGACCAGTTCCAGGGGTCCCTTTTCTATACCTATTACAAGGGCAAGGTCGCAGCCGAGTTCATGAACAAGCTGGGCTATAATGCCATGACCGTTGGCAACCACGAGTTTGATGACGGCCCCGAAGTGTTGCGGGGGTTCATCGACTCGGTCGACTTCCCGGTCCTGATGTCCAACGCCGATATTCACGACGAAGAGCTTTTGACGGACAGGATCAAGAAATCGACCGTTATCGAAGTAGGCGGCGAGAAGATCGGCTTGATCGGCCTGAGCCCAATCGACACGGATGAGCTTGCCTCGCCCGGCCCCAATGTCACGTTCTCGGACCCGGTGCCAGCTGTGCAGGCCGAAGTCGATAAACTGACAGGTGAGGGTGTCAACAAGATCATCGTTCTCAGCCATTCCGGCTATGGCGTCGATCAGCGTGTCGCGCAAGAGACGACTGGTGTTGACGTGATCGTCGGCGGGCATTCGAACACGTATCTTTCGAATGTGTCGGATAAGGCGGCAGGTCCGTACCCAACAGTGGTAAACGGCGTACAGATCGTTCAGGCCTATGCCTATGGCAAGTTTCTGGGCGAATTGAACGTCACTTTCGATGACGATGGCAAAGTGATCGAGGCAGCTGGCGAGCCTTTGATCATGGACAACGCTGTGACCGAGGATCAGGCCGCGCTGGACCGGATTGCGGAACTGGCGGTGCCTTTGGATGAAATCCGCAACAAGGTTGTTGCAAGCGCTGCAGAAGCCATTGAAGGGGATCGCTCAATTTGCCGCGTGCAGGAATGCCAGATGGGCAACCTGGTTGCCGATGCGATGCTGGCGCGTGTGGCGGATCAGGGCGTTCAGATTGCCATTGCCAACTCGGGTGGGTTGCGGGCTTCTATCGATCCCGGTGATGTGACCATGGGCGAGGTTCTGACGGTGTTGCCTTTCCAGAATACACTGTCGACCTTTGAAATCAGCGGACAGGGTGTCATTGACGCACTCGAAAATGGCGTAAGTCAGGTGGAAGAAGTGAAAGGCCGATTCCCGCAGGTCGCCGGTCTTAGCTTTACCTGGGACCCAAGCGTGGCACCGAACGAGGGGCGCGTCAGCGAGGTGATGATTGCCGAGGGTGACGGTTTTATTCCGATCGACCCGAACAAGACCTACCTGGTCGTCACCAACAACTACGTCCGCAACGGTGGTGACGGGTACAAGATGTTCGAAGGCGATGACAAGAACGCCTATGACTTCGGCCCGGACCTTGCGGATGTCACCGCGGAATACCTGGCGGAAAATGCGCCCTATCAGCCCTATGTAGACGGGCGTATCAAACAGAAGTAACTTGGTTTACGACAAAGACAAAAGCCGCATCCCTGTGATGCGGCTTTTTTGTTTGGGAACGGATCAGCTGAAATCATATTCCGGCCAGAGTTTCGGATCGAACCCGTCCAGCATCGGTTTGATGTGCTCAGCAACCCCGCGCCAGCCGCCGATAGACTTGGTCGAGATCTTGTTGCGCACCTGATCGATGCTTGCCGTACGTACCTGTTTGGTGTTTTTCTCGGGGTGCATCATCGTTTCGGTCCACTCCAAATCGCAGAACGCAGCGACCTGCTGGCTGTAGGTTTTCGGGTCGGCCACCAGTTCTTCGTAAGGTACCGTCAGAATACGATTTCCGAACACGGTATCCCAATGCGCCATATAACGACGATACATATTTGCCGAATGGGCGATGGCTTGCATATTCGAGGCATAGCGCATTCCGCCCGCAGGAAAACATCTGATCCATTTGGACAATCCAACATCACGCGGATCGCGCAGCATGTTGATAATCTTTGCCTTTGGGAAGGCAGACAGCAGGAATCCAATACGTTGATAATTGTGCGGCATCTTGTCGACAAAGGCGACAGAGTCGCCCGGAATGGGCGGCATCAATTCGAGGAATTCCCGCGCAAGCTCGGACGCTTTGGCAGCGT
Organism: Ruegeria sp. AK11; assembly: GCF_056541095.1. Taxonomy (NCBI): domain Bacteria; kingdom Pseudomonadati; phylum Pseudomonadota; class Alphaproteobacteria; order Rhodobacterales; family Roseobacteraceae; genus Ruegeria; species Ruegeria sp. AK11. The sequence goes on along the minus strand of NZ_JBQFXU010000001.1, from coordinate 1,468,004 downwards.
CATACTTCTGGCCTTTTTTCTCATACTCACGCGACAGATCGGCCCCCAAAGTCAGTTCGCCGCAACCGGAAATTCCGGGGGCTGAACTCAGCATCATTTCCATCAATGTCGTGCCCGAGCGAGGTTGACCCAGTACAAAGATCGGTGCTGGCCCCTCGGCAAAGCCGGACTCTGGTGCATCGGAATCGACAGGGAACAAGCTGGTGATCCGGAACAGTTTTTCCTCTTCATCCGCCGGGACATAGGGGTTGCCTTGGTGCTGAATTTCATTGGCCCGTGCATAATGCGGCATGGCGGCATTCAACCCGTCTAACTTTGAAATCAAATGAGCCTTGGCGAACTGGAGTTCCAGCTTATCATCTCCCTTTTCGGAGATGGCTTTATTAACGGCTTCCAGCAGCTCCGGAGCTTCTTCTGTGGTTGCAATTGCCGATAATTGCAGCAAAGCCGACATATGCTCGGGTTCGTTTTGAAGAACGCGCCTCAGTATTGCCTTGGACTCGTTCTTTTCACCCGTTTGGTGAAGGTTTACAGACTTAATAAGGGCAATCTTTGTGTTCTCGGGGTCCAACTCGTAGGCGCGGGCGACATCCCGCGAGTTTTCATCGTCAAAGCCGATATTGGCGTAAGCTCTGGCACGTTTTGCAAGAAGGTCCACATTGTCTGGATCGCTCTCCAGCTTCTTGCTCGCATGTTCGATCATCATGCGCCAATTGGTGCCTTTGAGGTGAATTTCATCCAGCACGCGGTTCAATTCCTGGTTGTTGGGGAATTGCTCCAGCTTTTGTTCGGTATAGTCCAGGGCTTTGGAAATTTGCCCGGTCTGCATCAATGCATTCGCCAGGTTTTCGACAAACTGCAGGTCGTCCGGTTTCATCCGCGAGGCTTCAACAAAATGCGGAATAGATTTCTTGTATTGCTTCATCTCGGTCAAAACAAAGCCGGCGATGGCATGATAATCCGAGTCTTTTGGGAATTTCTTGACACCCAGCTGGGCCTTTTTCAAAGCTTGCGGCAGCTTGCCTGCTTCCAGAAGCGCCAGTGCTTTGCTCTTGAGGGATTGCGTTGTCTGGTATTCCATGTGACCCCGTGAGATCCTGTGCCTGTATCAAGAATGTATCGGTGGTTCATTACCCATGTGCGGACGGTTTGCAATAACTCTTCCCAACGACGCAATGGCGCAGCTGTTTTCAGCGCGCCCGGCAAATGCGCTACCTGTGGTGCCGAATTTCAATGTTTGTCCGACAAATCAGGTACATGTCGTGCGTAGCGGCGAAACAGGCCGCCATCTGGATGCGCTGCGCTGGGGATTTCTGCCACATTGGTACAAGACCGAAACGGCGGGGCCGTTACTGATCAACGCCCGGGCCGAGACCCTGGCGGACAAGCCCGCCTTTCGCGATGCCTGCCGGACGCGCCGCTGCCTGATCATAGCGACTGGGTTCTATGAATGGACAAAAACCAAACAGGGAACGCGCCTGCCTTGGTATATCCACCGTCAGGACAAAGCTCCCATTGCCTTTGCCGGGGTCTGGCAGGACTGGGGCCCTGAAAGCGAACGGCAGGGCACCTGTGCTATCGTGACGACGGCTGCCAACAAATGGCTTGAGGTCATCCATCAGCGAATGCCCTTGATCGTAGAACCCAATGACTGGCCATTGTGGTTGGGTGAAGCCGGAAAAGGGGCCGCGCGGCTGATGCAGCCGGGGAACGAGGATGTGTTGACCTTCCACCGGGTCGGGCCTGCGGTGAACTCGAACCGGGCCAGCGGGCCAGAGCTGATCGAACCTTGTGACGCGTGACCTTTTCATCGGAAACGCAGCAAGCTAGACCTTCGGCATGGCTCTGAAATTTCCTGACCTGACCCAACTTTACGCGCACGGCTATGATACCGTGATCGACGTTCGCAGCCCTGCCGAGTTTGCCGAAGATCATCTGCCGGGTGCAATAAACCTGCCTGTGCTGAACAACGAGGAACGCGCCCGGGTCGGAACCATTTATGTACAGGACAGCCCCTTTCTGGCGCGCAAGCTGGGTGCTGTTATGGTATTCCGCAATGCAGCCAATCACATCGAACACCACCTCAGCCATCATGACGGAGCGTGGCGCCCCTTGGTCTATTGCTGGCGCGGTGGACAGCGTTCCGGATCATTCACATGGATGTTGCAGCAAATTGGCTGGCGCGCCGAAGTGGTAGACGGCGGCTATCGTACCTACCGTCGATTGGTGAACGCTTATTTGTACGATGATCCCTTGCCACATCGGCTGATCGCGCTGGATGGCTACACGGGCACCGCAAAGACCGATCTTTTGGCTCTGTTGCACGCACGAGGCGTACAGATTCTGGACCTTGAAGCGCTGGCCAACCATCGCGGGTCCTTGCTGGGCGAAAGGCCAGGGGGGCAGCCCAGTCAGAAGGGGTTTGAATCTGCCCTGTCTGCTGCGCTGTGTTCAATGGATCCGGCGCGTCCAGTCGTGGTCGAAGCGGAATCATCCAAAATTGGCAGCTTGATCCTGCCGCCCAGCCTTTGGAACGCGTTGTGCAAGGCTCCGCGTGTGAACATTACGGCTTCAATTGAAGCCCGTTCTGCCTATCTGGTTCGGGCTTATGACGACATTCTGTCTGACAGTGACCGATTGCGGGACCGGTTGTCACCGCTGCGGTTCCATCGCGGGCATGAGGTCGTTGACGGATGGCTGCGATTGATTGATGCGGGTCAAAAACAGGCGCTGACACGGGCCTTGATGGAACAGCATTATGATCCCGCATACGCCAAATCCCGGCAATCCCGCCCGGTGCAGGTATTGGCCAGTTTTGATGTGGAAACTTTGGACAACACGGGGCTGAGCAACGCGGCCGCGCAAATTGAAAGCCTTCTGGATCAGCTTTGAAGGCGCAAACCCGGTGTGTCGGTCAGCTGGCCAATGATCATTGCCGTATATCCCGCGTCCAGAAGATCTTGCAAAAGGGTTTCGGCGTCCTTCGCATTCACGGCGGCCAGCAAACCCCCGGCTGTTTGCGGGTCAAAAAGCAGCGCCGCCTTGCCCCCGGACGGAAGATCGGGCGCAATCGCGTTGTTGTCGGCAAAAATCGTTGACCGGACCCCCTGATCCGTCAGCGCAAGCGCGCCGTCCATCACCTTTACCGCGTCCAGTTCAAGCGTAGCGCCGCAATGCGATGCGTCGCAGATGCCTTGCAGATGCCCGGCCAGACCAAACCCGGTCACGTCGGTCATCGCATGGGCGTTGGCCAAAATGCGGGCTGCATCGCCCTGGGGCTGTGTCATATGTTTGTAGGCTGCCGCGACCCAGGCCCCTTCGGCAAGACCAGCCATTTCCGCCGCCATCAGAACACCGCTTCCCAAGGGTTTTGTCAGGATCAGGCGATCCCCCGGCTGACCACCCGCCAATGTAATCGGGGTAGCCTTGCACAGGCCAGTCAGCGTGAAACCGACAGTCATCTCATCGCCCATTGAGCTGTGCCCGCCCACGATTTCCGCGCCCGCAGCCCGCATGACGTCACTCGCGACTGACATGATTTCGGACATTGTGCGGCTTTGCAGGGCGGCAGACATGCGCGGCAGGATGATTGTTGCCGTGGCCGCCTGAGGTGCGGCCCCCATGGCCCAGATATCCCCCAGGGCGTGAACGGCAGCGATCCGCGTCATAAGTGCGGGATCGTTGGTGAAAGCCCGCAGGTGGTCAGACGTCATGACTTGCTGCGCCCCGCCTGTTTGCAAAAGCGCGGCATCGTCGCCGGGTAGGGCGGTGATGTCGGTACGAGCAGGGGCGGGGAGGGATTTCAGGGCGAGTTGCAATGCGTCGCGCCCGACCTTTGCTCCACATCCGCCGCACATGGGCTTTTCACCCAAAACCTCATCAAGCCCGGTTGCCCGGACGCGTGGCAGGGCGGGCGGTGTCATTTGCGGCAGGTCGCGAAACTTGTTCATAAAGGTCTGGTCGATATGGTTCTTCCATGTCCACATCAACGGGCCGCTGAACGATGTTCCCAAACGCTCGGCCAGTGCTGACTTGCCACCCAGTGAGATCAGTTTGAGATAATCTTTTTGCGGTGTGTATTTTCGCATCTGTCCCGCGCCGAGCGCTGCGCGAAGATTATCGTACAAAACCGGCGCTTCGCGCACCGCATAGACACCAGCCTTCGGTCTGGGGTTGTCCGTAAGATGGGCGCAATCCCCGGCGGCAAACACAGCCGGATCACTGGATTGCAGGTAGCCGTTCACTCGGATGTGTCCGTCCTGAAGGTCAAGCCCTGTGTTTGCGATCCAGTCATAGGCGCGGGCTCCGGCGGCACCGGTCACGAAACCAGCCGGAATTGTGCGCCCGTCCTGTAGTTCCACGTGATCCTGCCCGATCCGGGTGATCACCGCGTTTTCAATCACCTCCACACCAAGGTCATGCATTGCAATCCGGATTGTTGCCGCCGCCTTGGGTTTGGTTGCAGTCAGGGCCGAGGCCCTATCGATCAGGGTAATCTGTGCCGCCCGCCCCCTGGCCTTCAACGCATGTGCCATCGCCATGACCAGTTCGACGCCCGCGACGCCGCCACCGATCACAGCGACCGAGGCCGGGCCTTGACCCTTTAGATACTCGGCCCATTTCGCAGCAAAAGGTCCCAGCGGCTTGGCTGGCACTGCATGTTCCGCAAAGCCTGGCAAGGCGGGCATGTCCGACGTGATCCCTACATTGACCGAAGCCACGTCGAAGCCTACCGGAGGATGCCCGAGGACATGCACTTCGTGTGTTTCGGTATCGATGCCATTGACCGTGCCCAAGATCACCCGCGCACCTGCGAAACGGGCCAGTCTGACAAGATCGATATCCAGCTCCCACCGGTCGTAATGTCCGGCGACATATCCGGGCAACATCCCGGAATAGGGAGCGGTGGGGCCGGGGTTGATCACGGTTACCCGCGCGCCGGGCAAAGGGCTCATTCCCCATTTGCGCAGCAGCAGAGCATGGGTGTGGCCGCCGCCAATTAAAACCAGATCACGGGTCAGGGGCAGCGGAGATGTGTGCATTTGTGTTAATTCGCGCTGTGGTCCGGAACATCCTCGACCTGCTCGACAGCGTGGGTGGCCCAAAGCTCATCCTCGCCAGCATCGGGCAGGTCGCTGGGCAGTTCATGACGGTGAATATGCCATTTTGCAATGAACAGGGCCGTGATCGGAGCCGTCAGGAATAAAAACAGCGTGATCAGAAGCTCGTGCAGCGACAGTTTGCCTTCCAGCAGAACGGAATGGGTGATCGAAGCCAGCAACACCCCACCCACGCCTAAAGTTGTCGCCTTGGTCGGTGCGTGAAGGCGGGACATAGGGTCATTCAGCTTGATCATGCCGAAGGACCCGACAAACCCGAAAACACCCGAGATTATAAGGAAAACGGCGATCAGCAGCTCTGCAATGAATGTCATATCACCCTCATTCGATGATGTTGCCGCGCAGCATGAAGCGCGCATATGCCACGGTCGAGACGAAACCCAGCATCGCGATGATCATGGCCGCTTCAAAGAAAATCTCGGTCCCTTTCGACAGGCCATAAAGGATCATCAGGGCAATCGTATTGATGACCATTGTATCCAGAGCCAGAACCCGGGTCCCAACGCCATCCGCGGTGATGATCCGCCACAGACACATCATGATCGCCGCGCCGAAACAGGCAAATGCAAAGTAGATTGCGTATTCGATCATTCGAAAATCTCCTTCAGGCGACGTTCATAGCGCTGCTTGATTTCGTCGCGCACCTGATCTGGGTTCGGCGCGTCCAGGCAATGAACCAGCAGATTGTGCCCCTGTGCTGACAGGTCGCAACTGACGGTGCCGGGCGTCATCGTGATGGTCCCGGCCAGCACGGTTATGGCTTCGGGTGTCCGAAGCTCCAGCGGAATGCTAACCCAGTTGGGCCGCCGGTCTTTATTGCGTTTGAACAGAACGATCCGGGCCACCGTAATATTTGCAACGACAATATCCCATAGCACGACGATCATGTATTCGGCGACCATGGGCCAGTTGCGCAGCTTGGGCCGGTCGGGCCAGTAAGGTTGTGTGACAAAGGGAATGATGATCCCGAGGATCAGGCCAAAGACCAGAGAATTCAGTGACGGCTTGTTCGCCAGCAGGATCCAGACGATCGTTAATAGAATGGTCAGGTGTGGGTGCGGAAATATCCGGTGCAGTAGTTTCATCACTCGGCCCCTCCCAATACAGCAGAGATGTAGTTTGCAGGCGTAAACAGCTGGTCTGCGGTTTGGCTTGTATATTCCAGCGCTGGGCCCGCGAACAATGTCAGCAGGATCAGGCCGGCTACGGCGCCAAACACGGCAGTAAAGGCCAGACCGGGTTTTGGTTCAGGTGCGACCGGTGCGGGGGCAGCTTCATTTTCCGCTGGTTCAGCTATCGGAACAGCCTGAGTGTCGTAGCTTTTCCAGAAAATCAAAGTTCCGGCTCGGGCCAAGCCAATTATTGTGACGAATGAGCTGATCAGAATCACGGCCCAGACCGCCGTGGCATCCGAAGCATCGCGCGAGGCGTCCAGCACAAGCAGCTTGCCTATAAAGCCGGACAAGGGCGGCATTCCCGCCATCGCAATCGCCCCCACGAAGAACAGTGCAGACACCAGCCCGCTTTGCGGCATGGGTGGCGTTGGTGCGATGGCCCCGCCGCGCCGCGCCATCACCAGATCGGCAACCAGGAACAGCAGGGCTGTCGCCAGCGTCGAATGGAACACATAGTACAGCGCCGCGGCTGTCGCATCAGGCGTAAATTGCGAGATCGCGATCAACAGGGTGCCCATGGATGCAATCGCGCAGAACGCCACCATGCGGGCGATATGTTTTGACCCCAGAATGCCGATAGCCCCGACAGCCAAAGTGACAAGTGCAGCAGGTTGCAACCACTCACCCACCAGACCTTCTGTCGCTGCGACATCGGGGCCAAAGGCCAATGTGAACATCCGCAGAATCGAGTAAGCCCCGACCTTGGTCATGATTGCAAACAGGGCCGCGACGGGCATTGGCGCATTGGCATAGCTGGCAGGTAGCCAGAAATGCAGGGGCAGAACGGCGGCCTTGATGCAAAAGACCAGCAACAAAAGGACTGCGCCAACCCGCAACAATGCCGTATCCTCGGTCGGGATTTCGGCAACCCTTATGGCGATATCCGCCATGTTCAGTGTCCCGGTCACGCCATAGATCGTGCCCAACGCAAACAGGAACAAAGTCGATCCCAACAGGTTGTAAGCCACATATTGCACACCCGCCTTCAATCGCACCGCACCGCCACCATGGGTCATCAGGCCATAAGAGGCGATCAGCAGAACTTCGAAAAACACGAAAAGGTTAAAGGCATCTCCGGTCAGGAATGCGCCGCAGACACCCATAAGCTGAAAATGGAACAGGGCGTGGAAGTGTTTGCCCCGATCATCCCAGCCTGTTGCAATGGCATAAAGCACAATCGGCAAGGCAAGCAGAGCTGTCAGCAAAACCATCATAGCTGACATTCGATCCAGCACCATGACAATGCCAAACGGGGCGGGCCAGTTTCCAAGCTCGTAAACCTGAATATCTCCGCCCGAAGCCTGCGCTGTGATTGTCAGCGCAATCCCAAGCAAGGCCACAACACCGGCGACCGAAAAGATGCGCTGCAGATCCAGATGGTATCGCAGGACCATGATGCTAAACGGAGCCAGGATCGCGGGCAGGACGATCGGCGCAACGATCCAGTGGTTCATGCGTCTTCTCCTGCTGCGTCCACGCTGTCCTGCGCTGTCATGTCGATATGGTCATCCTTGGAGGACAGGTACGCGCTGAGCGAGATCATCACGATCACCGCGGTCATTCCAAAGGAAATCACAATTGCGGTCAGCACCAGCGCCTGTGGCAGAGGATCGGTGTAAGCGACGTCCTTGTATTTGTTCAGAACCGGGGGGGCGTTCAGCGCAAGACGCCCGGTCGCGAACAGGAACACGTTGACCGCGTAAGTGATCAGCGACAGGCCCAGAATGACCGGAAACGTCCGGCGGCGCAGGATCAGGAATATTCCGGCAGCGGTCAATATACCGACGGCAGAGGCTACGAGCGCTTCCATCAGGCCTGCTCCTTCTCTTGTTCTTGTTCCGGTGGAGAGTCCCGCAGGGGATTGATATCCATCGGGAATTCCTGTGCCATTCCGGGCTGCCACGCAAAGCGGGACAGGCTGTCGAGTGCCAGCATGACCGCACCCAGAACCGCAAGGAACACGCCCGTGTCAAACAGCATGGCGGTGGCCCATTCGAATTCCTCAAGCGGGGGCCAGTGGAGATAGCCAAAATCACTGGTCAGGAAGGGGCGTTCATTGAACCAGGCCCCCAGCCCCGTGGCAGCGGCGATCAGCACGCCCCAGCCAATGGTGCCGTGGTAATAAAACCGCTGCCGCTCAATCGCCCAAGTATAGCCGCTGGCCATGTATTGCATCAGATAGGCGATGGCGACGATCAGCCCAGCGATAAATCCGCCGCCGGGCTGGTTGTGCCCACGGAAGAAAATATAGGCTCCGACCATCAGCGCAATCGGCATCATCACGCGGGTCGCCACAACCATCATCAGCGGGTGTGAATCACCAGACTGCGGCCAGTGCGGTTTGCGATTCAGCAGGTAACTGCGGACATTGGTGCTTAGCACGGATTCCGTCAGCGCAAAGATAATCAGCGCGGCAATGCCCAGCACGATGATCTCTCCAAACGTATCAAAACCCCGGAAGTCGACCAGGATCACGTTGACCACATTGGTGCCGCCACCGCCCTTATAGGAATTGGCCAGATGGAACTCTGAAATCGTTGGAAATGCAAAATCGCGCATCATCATCGCGTAGACCAGCGCGCCGGTGCCAAGACCGGCAACGACGGAAATCGCGGCATCCCGCCATCGCCGCGCTGCGCTGCTGTCCCATGGCGTCTCGGTCGGCAGGAAGTTCAGCGACAGCAGCAACAAGATCATCGTTACCACCTCGACCGAGATTTGCGTCAGGGCAAGGTCCGGAGCGGAAAGATAGTTGAACGCGATGGAAACGATCAGGCCCACGACGCCGATCAACACCAGCGACAACAGGCGGTTCCGGTGGAACCACATGATACCAAGCGTTGCGCCCACCAGACAAATCCAGCCGATCATCGGAATGATCTGCGCTGGCAGCGGAACGCGGGTTTCCAAGCCGATGGTTCCTGTCGAATAGGCGTAATAACCAAGGCCCACGGTGAAAGCGACGAAGATGATCGCATAGCGGCTGAGAACACCGTTATGCATTTCATCGGTGATCCAGCGGCTTAATCTGGTCAGCGCGTCGATGATAGCCTCAAAGATTACCTTGGCCTCGGGCCGGGGCAGGGCATTCCAGACCTGCTCGCCGCGTTTGTGCAGCGCCAGCAGGAAAAGGCCGCCCAATGTCGCAACAACCGACATGTAAAGTGCGGGCGTGAAGCCATGCCACAGTTTGAGCGAGTAATACGGCAGCTTCTCGCCGCCTATCACCGCGCTGGAAACCACGGCGATCAGGGGGCCAACGATCGCGGCGGAATTCAGACCGATCAGGACGACCAGTACAACCAGCAGTGCGGGCGCCAGCCACAGCCCGACAGGCGGGTCATGCGGATGGCTGGGATAGTCTTCTCGCTTGGGTCCAAGGAAAACATGGCTGACGAAGCGGAAAGAATAAGCGGCCGAGAACAGCGCTGCCAAAAGTGCCAGCCCCGGAACCAGATAATGTGAATGCAACCAAGTGGTGTGAACGGTCTCTTCCAGCATCATCTCTTTCGACAAAAAGCCGTTCAGCGGCGGCAGACCCGCCATGGACAGGGCCGCGATGGTGCCGATGGTGAAGGTGATCGGCATCAGGTGACGCAGACCCCCCAGCCGTTTCAGGTTCCGCGTGCCGGTTTCGTGATCCACGATCCCGGCGGTCATGAACAGGGCGGCCTTGAAGGTCGCATGGTTGATTATGTGGAAAATGGCGGCCACGGCGGCAATTTTAGTGCCAAAGCCCAATAGCATGGTGATCAGGCCCAGATGGGATACAGTCGAAAAGGCCAGCAACGCCTTTAGATCATCCTTGAACAGCGCGATGACCGCACCCAGCAGCATGGTGATCAGACCAGTCGTGGCCACGATGTAGAACCACGCATCTGTTCCTGCCAGAACAGGCCACATCCGCGCCATCAGGAACAGACCGGCTTTCACCATGGTGGCCGAGTGCAGATAGGCAGACACCGGCGTCGGCGCGGCCATTGCGTGGGGCAGCCAGAAGTGAAACGGGAACTGTGCCGACTTGGTGAAGGCGCCCAGCAGGATCAGGATCAACGCTGGCAGGTAGTAGGGGGACGCCTGGATCAGCTCCTTGTTCTGCAAAATGACACTCAGGTCATAGGATCCAACGATATTGCCGAGGATCAGCATCCCGGCGATCATCGCCAACCCGCCCGAGCCGGTGACGGCCAAAGCCATGCGCGCGCCCTGACGGCCATCGGGCAGGTGTTTCCAATAGCCGATCAGCAGGAATGAGCTGAGCGATGTAAGTTCCCAGAAAACAATCAAAAGTAGGATATTGTCGGACAGGACAATACCAACCATCGCCCCCTGAAACAGCAGCAGATAGGTATAGAACTGCCCCATCGGATCTTCGCGCGACAGGTAGAACCGTGCGTAGAGGATGATGAGCAATCCAATGCCAAGGATCAGCAAGGCGAAAAGAAATCCCAGCCCGTCCAGCATGAAATTCGCGTTCAGGCCCAACCTCGGTATCCAGTCAAACCGGGCAGTCACGACGTCTCCGCGCATGACCGAAGGGATGTGGATCAGCAGCCCCATCAGGGCCAGAAATGTGGTCAACCCGGCTGCGGATGCGGCGGCATTTCGGCCCGCGCGGATCAGCAGTGCGGGAAATACAGCACCAAGGAAGGGAAGGGCCGCAATAAGGAATAGGGACAAGTGCGATACTCCGGTCTGGGCGGTCAGGGTGAGGTCAATTTTGTAAGGATATTTTGCCGACTGTCCAGAGATGGCAACTTTTTTGCCGGGCTCCAACGGATCACCAAGGCATTGGCGGCGCTGCGCATTAATGACGCGATCTTGATCTGCGAGCTGTGTTTCACCGCGCAACTTGCTGTGTGGTTGTGCTAGAACCAGCATCAGCGAACAGGAGGCTGAGGCGTGGCCGAAAAAACGAACCGATCCCGACGGTGGCTATTGATTGGTGGCGGTGCCGCGATTGCTGCCGGGTTTGCGATCAGGCAATACAGACTGATCCCTGAAGATCACAGCGGTGGCCGGATCAGTGTGGCCGACGCCCATGAGCAGGCCGCGGACGGGCGCGTTCTGCTGGTTGATATCCGCACACCGCGCGAGTGGCGCGCCTCGGGAATAGGCGAGGGCGCGGTACCGCTGGACATGCGCCGCGAGGATTTCGTCGACGTTCTGACACAAATGACCGGCGGTGATCAGGCTGCGCCCGTGGCGCTGATCTGCGCCCGAGGGGTGCGGTCCGCGCGCCTCAGCAATCGTTTGATTGAAGCCGGATTCACAAATATCATCGACGTACCCGAGGGTATGTTGGGCTCGGCGGCCGGGCCGGGATGGGTAAGGACCGGTTTACCGGTCCGTAAATACAGTGAGGATGCAGGATGATCAGGGAAATCAGCCTGGCAGCAGTATTTGCCTTCACCGCGCAGTTGGCCTTGGCGGATTGTGCTGATCAGGGGGAAATTTGCGAAACATCCTTGGGCGCGTATCACATCGAATTGCCCGGTGCGGAAAACCCGCCGTTGTTGGTGTTTCTGCACGGGTATGGCGGCAGTGGATCTGGCACGATGCGAAATCGCGGGATGGTCGAACCTCTGCTGGCGCGGGGGTATGCTGTGATGGCACCGGAAGGTTCGGAAAGGCCCAACCGGGGCGGCAGAAAAAGCTGGAACTTTATTCCAGGATTTGGCAAACGGGATGAAACCGCCTTTCTGTCCGAAGTGGTTCAGGACGCGGAAAACCGGTTCGGAATCAATGCGGACCGGGTCATGCTGGGCGGGTTTTCGGCTGGTGGCTTTATGGTCAACTATCTCGCCTGCAAGGCGCCCGAGACATTTTCGGCATATGTTCCGGTGTCCGGAGGATTCTGGAGGCCACACCCGGAAACCTGCAAGGGTCCGATCCGGATGTTTCATACCCATGGCTGGACGGACAACGTGGTACCGCTTGAGGGGCGCGTACTGGGCGGTGGCCGGTTTCGGCAGGGCGATATCTATGCCGGGTTCGAAATCTGGCGCGAGGCAAATGGCTGCGTCGATCACAAACCGGCCGGCTTTAGCACAACGGGGAATTTTATGCGCCGCCGCTGGACCACCTGTGCCAAAGGCAGCGCGCTGGAGTTTGCCTTGTTCCCGGGCGGTCATACAGTTCCAGCCGGTTGGGCTGATATGGTCGTGGATTGGTACGAAGGGCTTCCCGGCAGCTGATCACTCTGCCGGGGTCATGTTGATCTTGCCTTCAACCAGTTGCTTCAGCTCGGCTCGGTAACGGCGGGCCGACCGGGTGATGGCAGGTTCGCGGAAATCCTCGCGCATTCCGACCATCCGGCGTGCGGCACCGGCCGAAACACCGCTGAGTGCCGATAGCGGAATGGCAAGGGCGAGACTGATGGCAATCGGAGCCAGCCAGATCGAGACCAGCCCGGACAGGATACCAACACTCAAGGCTATGCCACTGACGGTTTCCAATGCGTGACACAGAAGCAGCGTGCGCAATCCGTAACTGCCACCGTCGCGTGCTTGCGGCGACCAGCCCCGCTGAATGCCAAGTGCTGTCCGGAAAACGGCGATCATCTGTTGCACCATTAGGATCGGCGCATACAGGATCGACAGAATGACCTCGGCCAGAAACGAGGTCAGGAACTTGAGGCCGCCTCCGAATTCGGAGTAGCGCACACCGCTTAGCGGCAAAGCCAGAACTCCCAGCACCTTGGGTGCCAGCAGCATTGCATACATCACAAGAATGATCAGAACGTGCCGGGTTTCCGACATTTCCGGCCATTGCGGGAACAGCGGATTATCGGGGCTGAAGTAATGCAGGACAGAGGCGTCTTTGCCCTGACCAATCAGTGCCCACATCAACAGCAGCGCAAACCACAACGGTGACATCAGGTATCCTACGGCACCGTGGAACATATGAAAACGCGAGACGGCCCGGAATCCAGTCGAGCCCAGCAGTTTCAGGTGTTGCAGGTTGCCCTGGCACCAACGCCGATCCCGCATCGCATGATCGATCAGTGTGGGGGGCGTTTCCTCGTAAGATCCCCGAATGCGCGGCAGGAACCGCACCGCCCATCCGGCACGGCGCAGCAATCCAGCCTCGACGAAATCGTGGCTCATGATCAGCTTGTCCTGACCGTTGAACGCACGCAGCTTGGGCAGTCCGGCACTGGTGGCGAAAGCCTTGGTGCGGATTATGGCGTTGTGGCCCCAATAATTGCCTTCTTGCCCGCACCAGCGCGCCAACCCTTCGGCAAAGGCGATGCCATAGACTCCATTGGCGAATTGTTGCATACGGGCAAAAACCGATTGCGCGCCGATCAGTTGCGGATAGCTCTGAATCAGCCCGGCACCGGGATCACGCGCCAGCGCATCGGTCAGCCGGTGTATGGCGCGGCCGGTCATCAGGCTGTCCGCATCCAGAACCAACATCGCGTCCCAGTCTGCGCCCCAGCGACTGACCCAGTCGGCGATGTTTCCCACCTTGCGGTCGGTGTTTTGCTCGCGACGGCGGTAATACAACTCCAGTTCTGGAGCGAGCGTGGTGCGCAGGGCTTCGACGCTGGCCTGTTCCTGTGCCGCGATTTCAGGATCGCGCGTGTCGGACAGGATGAACATGGCATAGTGATGCTGCCCACCGCGTGCCTGCAAATCTTCGAGCATGGTGCGGGCGTTGCCCAGCACGTTCCATGGCACTTCGTTGTATACCGGTGTCAAAAGGGCAACGCGCAGGGGCTGTGCTGTGCGTTTGCGCTGCGGACGATCCTGTCTCGACAGCGAAACCATACCCAGCAGAACGGTGCAGACCGTGAACGAAATCCAGAAGAAGTTGAACGAGATAAGCGCCAACAGGATGCCCTCGATCAGATTGATCCCCTGGGCGCTGAACCAGTCGCTCATGATCCAAAGCAGGCCCAATGTCGCTACCATCGCCGGTGAAAACGCAAGCGCGCGCCAAAATCCAGTCGCGCCCGTGTCTGTGCCCGACGGGGCATCAGCATCGTGGAACCCAACGCTGAAATTCTGCGTGGGCATCGCCAGAGGTGCCTCGGGCGGCATGATATGCAGACCGCGGTTCATATGGTCCATCGGTAAAGCCACACCTCAGAGGCAGGCTGTTTGTCTTTCAGCAGTTGCGCGCGCAACTCGACATGATCGCGCCCATCTGGCTGGAATGAAAACGCAAGACGCAACCCACCCGTATCCGGGTTGCGTTGCAGAACACCGTCCGAGGTTACAGCATGAGGGGAATCCACGAAGACACTGATCGCCTCGATATCATCGAACAAATCGCTGCCTTCGAAATCGATGACGGCCAAACGCCCCTCACCGAAGGTGTTTTCGCCCATGGCGGTGTTGGTCACCCGTGGCATCGGAGTGCGCTGAGGCTCCTCACCCCAGATCAGACGATAGGACAGGTCAACCCGACTGCCTGCCGCATAGGGCTCTGCCGGACGCCAATAGGCGACGATGTTGTCATAGATTTCCTGATCGGCCGGTATCTCGACCAGTGTAACGGTGCCTTTGCCCCAGTCATCCCGAGGCTCGACCCACAGGCCCGGGCGCTTGTGATAATTCGCCTCAAGGTCGGCATAGTCCGAAAACTCGCGCTTGCGCTGCATCAGCCCGAAGCCGCGCGGGTTCTCGTCAACGAAAGACGATATTTGCAGGCGGGCCGGGTTTGCCAGCGGACGCCACAACACCTCGCCCGCGCCATTGCGGATCAACAGCCCGTCGCTGTCATGGACGGCCGGACGGAAATCGTCGAACCGGCTGTGGTTGGTCTGGTCGAACAGAAACATCGAGGTGCCCGGCGCGATACCTACATGAGGTAGGTCTTCGCGGGGAAACAGCGTGGCCTTGACGTCGATAATGCAATCCGCCCCCGCCGTGACATTGAAGCGATAGGCCCCAGTCACGCTGGGACTGTCCATCAGCGCATGTACGACCATATTCCGTTGGCCGGGCTTGGGGCGCTCCAGCCAGAAACGGATGAACTCAGGAAATTCCTCGCCATCCGGGTCGCCTGTTTTCAGGGCGAGACCGCGTGCCGACAGACCGTAGACCTCGTCCAGACCAATAGCGCGGAAATAGCTGGCACCCTGCCAGACGCAGAACTCATCCGTCTTGCCGGGTCGGTGCATCTCGGTCCGCAGCCGCAGGCCTGAAAAGCCCAGAGTCTCGTCGACGGGCAATTGCGGCACATCTTCGGATTTGTCGAACATCCCCAGATCGAAATCGACTGGTGTTGTCATGCCATTTTCGACCGTTTCCACCTTGACGGTCCGGGGAAAATACAGGCCCGGTGTGAAGAAATCGACGTTGAATGGCGTTTCGGTTTCGTACCACAACGCCCGGTCCAGTCGAAAACGGATCGAGCGATATTGTTCGTAAGTCAGATCCTGCCATTCTTGTGGAACCATTTCGCGTTCCGCATAGGGGCGGCTGGCCAGTTCGCGGGCCAGTTCGATCACGTGGTCGCGGTCAAAGGGGACTGCGCCCCCGGTCGCATAGGCCGATGGGGCAAAGGCCAAGGCAGTCGTCGAGACTAGGAATGCGCGACGGGTGAAATTCATCTCTTCAATTTCCAGGGTTGAGACTTGAACCAAGCTGCCAGATAGGCCACGCCGATGATCATGGCAAAGCCAATTATGTTGGCGACAAAGACGGTGGCAACATCCCGCCCAGCTTGATCGAGGGCAACGCCGATAAGTCGTGCTGCTGCCATGGAAAATACAAACACCGCAAGGGATTGCTGACCGACTTTGGTGATGACCGTCAGCAGGAATTGCCAGACGCGCGCACCCATGCTGTGGCCCGTCGCAATCAGGCGGTGACCATGTTCGCCAGCCGCGACCCAGCCCAGATAGGCCAGTGACAGAAAATGGACATATCGCAGCGCGCCAAACTCGGTCTTGTCGCGCAATTCGTCGGTCAGTGGCCAGATCTTTCGGATCGCAGCGCCCAACTCAGGCGCAGCGCTGTTAACCCAGAGGAAGACCTTCCAAGACCCAAACGGAGCTGACAGGATCAGGAACAAGGCAGCCGCCCAGACCAGAGATTTCGATACTGGTGGAGCGGGAATCCATCCGCGCATCAAGGCAAATCCGGTGAAGAACAGCAATTGCCAGCCAAACGGGTTGAAAAACCATTGCCGATCCGACCACGGCTCGGCCGGAAGGGCCAGCGCGCCGGTCTGAGTGATGCACCAGATGGTCACAGATGCAGCCGCCATCAGCCAGAAACTGACACGGTACAGCGCGATGTAGAGCGGCATCAGCGCCAGTACCACCAGATACATCGGAAGGATGTCAAAGTAGTTCGGTACATAAGTCAGGGTAAAGATCCCCACCATCTGCGGGGCGGGATCATTGAAGAAATGCTGAAGGTTCAGGGACGAGACATAGGTTTTCCCGAACGCGCCGGTTAGGTCCAGCGCTGCCATTGTCATGGCGACAAAGAAGAACAGGGCAATATGGGCCCAATAAACCTGCCAGATGCGATAGGCCACTCGGGCCGTGCCCATCCACCAGCCCTTGTACAGGAACGCCCCGCCAAAGGCGATGGCCGAGGCCATGCCCGAACAGAACACGAAAATCTCGGTTGCGTCCGAATACCCAAAGCGCGCCGGGATCCAATTCGCCCAAGGATCATTGGGAATGTGGGCGATCAGGATGATGAACATCGCGATGCCGCGATAGAAATCCAGTCGCGGGTCACGCGTGCGGGCGGGGGCCGCAGCCGGGGCTGCGACGGGTGCAAAATCAGCAGCGGGCGATATGGTCGCCATACGGTCTCTGTCCTTCTTGGTCGTCTTGTTATTCGGCGGGGACGCTTTGCATGTCTCCGCCGTCGCGTGCCGCATCAATCAGGGCGCGGCGCGCGATGGCATAATTGTCTTCACCCCCGGCGCGCTTGGCGCGACGGTCATCCAGAATGCGTTCAACCGCATCAAGACGACCGGCCCGAAGCCCGGAATCGATGGTAATGCGTTCAAATACATCACGTTGCGCGTGACTGCCACCAGCCAGTTGCATTGAACCGCGCGCTGCCAACAGGTGATCAAATGCCGTGCCATAATGGCCGTCACCAAAGGCTTCAAGGCCCATGGCGGCCGCGACACCGGGATCAGCCATACGGCGGGTGGTGTCGTCATTGGCACGCGCTGCATCCTTGCTCATGCGGTTCAGCATTTTGGCTGTGGCGTCGACGCGATTGTCGCCTGTCAGTGCCAAAAGGTAATGCAGATCGGCGAAGATCAGGCAGCCGTCTTCGGTGCGCGCGGCACTCAGGTCAGCCAGTTCTTCCCAGCGATTTCCAACATTTACGCCTTCTAATTCAAGCCGCATCAGCAGCGAAGTGCCGTTCGAGATGTCGCGGTAATCGTCGGTTTTGTCCTTGCGGACGTGGTTGTCATACAGGTCCATCACCTGATCGACCTGACCCAGATCCAGATGCATCAGGGCCTTGTGCCACCAGACGTGATAGCGGAAGTTGTTGCAATGGGCCCAGGCAGCCTCGCGCCCGGCCAGCCAGTCAAGGCCCAACTGCGCGTTGCCGGTCATTTCATGGACATGGGCCACCGCGTGCAGACCCCAGGCATCGTCGGACACCATCCAAAGCGCCTGACGTCCCGCGATTTCGGCCTTTTCATAGGCTCCGGTTTCTTCCAGCGCGAAGGAATGGCAGCCCAGCAGATAGCCCCGACCGGGGTGATCGGGTTCGTAAGCAGGCATCACCCGTTCGATCGAGCGGCGCATTCCATTCGGATCCCCCAGAACGAAACGGGTCGCATGGCTGAGTTTCATCGCCAACGTATCCTGCGGATGGTCGCGCAGGACCGCTTCGAACTTTTGCACCGCCTGTGTCAGTTGGCCCGCCAGATACAGCCCCAATGCATCGACAAACAGCCGCTCGCGCGTCGAGACGGGCTGCCGTTTCATCGCAGCATTGGCTGCTGCCAAAGCCTCGACCGCAACCGCCATCATCTCTCGTCGACCGAGAAGGGCCATGAACAGGCCTTTAACGGCATGGCCCAAAGCAAAATCGGGCTCAAGCTCCAACACTTTGCCCAGATGTTGGGGCGTAACCGCGGCATGTGCCATGAACCCAAGCAGAACACCATTCCAGGCTTCGACAGCTTCCGGCTGCGCCAAGGTGTTCATCTGTCCAAAAACGTCTTGTTTCATACTTGGGTCCAATCTGATTGCGGTATTTGACACTGTTTGATGTAACAGAGTGTGCGAGAGCGGCGTATCAGTATCGACCCCGCTCTCGAATTGGTGAAATGTCGTGTGTGAAAAAGTCGAAAAAATCCGCCGATTCAAAGGCATGTTTCAGCAACTTGCCGCCTAGTTGTGCAAGTGTTTCAATCGTCGAACGGGTTTTCAGCGTTTAATACCCAGTCAGTGTCCGCCCCGCAGGTGGGTGGCGCGCTGCGATATGTTACAGGCGTACGTGACAGGTTCAGGGGATTCCCGATCAGGTTCACCACACCGGGCTGGGCCTGCATCGAAATCTGCATTTTTCGTGCTGCCACCTGTTCCGTATCAAAAACCTGATCCAGCGTCTGTACCGGACCTACGGGCACTTTCACGTCTTCAAGGCCGGAAATCACGGATCGCGTATCCAGACCTTGAACAGCGGGCCGAAGAATGGCGTTCAGCGCATCACGGTGTTCCAGTCGCGCCGGGTTGGTCGCGAATCTGGGGTCGTCGGCAAGTTCAGGTTGTCCCAGGAAACCGCAGAGCTTTCTGAACTGGCCATCATTTCCAACCGCCAGAATGACATGCCCATCGGATGTCTCGTAAACGTCATAAGGCACGATGTTGGGATGCCCGTTTCCACGGCGTTGCGGAACGTCGCCTGAAGTCAGGTAATTGACGCCCTCGTTGATCAGCCATGCGATCTGAGAATCAACAAGTGCCAGATCGACCTGCTGGCCTTCACCGGTCAGGTCGCGGTGGCGCAGCGCGGCCAAAATGCCAACGCTTGCATACATTCCGCACATCACATCAGCGATGCCGACCCCCACTTTCATCGGCGCGCCTTCCGGGTCGCCGGTCAGGGACATGATCCCACCATAACCTTGCGCCATCAGGTCATAGCCGGGTTTGCTGGCGTTCGGCCCTGTTTGGCCGTAACCCGAAATCGAGCAGTAAACGAGGCTGGGGAATTCCTGCGACAGGGCGGCATAGTCCAGCCCGTATTTCGCCAGACCGCCGGGTTTGAAATTCTCGATCAGAATATCCGCGTGTGAGGCCAGCCGTCGGATTTCCGCCCGACCTTTCTCAGTCGCGATATCCAGCGCCACGGATTTCTTGTTTCGGTTCGCTGACATGAAATAGGCGCTCAGGTCCGAGCGGTTGCCGTCGGCATCGGTGACATAGGGCGGACCCCATTGCCGTGTGTCGTCGCCCCCGGTGGCAGGGTTTTCGATCTTGATGACGCTTGCGCCCAGATCACCCAGCAACTGCGTGCAGGTCGGCCCGGCCAGAATACGGCTGAGGTCCAGAACCTTGACGCCCTTCAGCGGGCCCTCAGATGCGGCCATCGTATCCTCCACGGTCGATTTCAGCGGCGATGACGGTAAATGTCTCGGCCTTTACAGCAGCTTCAAGTGCTGCACGCAACTCTGCCCGGTTGCGGACAGTGTGGCCGTTCCCACCAAATGCACGGCCCATGGCCGCGAAGTCATGGTGACCGAAATCCACGCCATTCTTGCCCATTTGCCGCTGCCGCTGTTTCAACTCGATAAGGGCAAGGCTGGCATCAACGAAGACAAGAAAGATCGGATTGCCGCCCATTTCAGCCGCCGTCGACAATTCCCCGGCGACCATCAGAAACCCGGCATCACCCGAAAAGCTGATCACCGGGCGGTCAGGCTCGGCCAGTTTCAGACCAATGGCCATTGGGACAGCACAGCCCATGGTGCAGAGCGCCGAGGATTGGATCAGCCCACGTTCCTCGCTGCAGTCCCACATCTGGCTCAGCAGAATGCGATGCGCGCCGCTGTCGGCGGTTGCCAGCGTTTCGGGGCGCAGGGTAGCGCGCGTTTCGGCGATGACCGCTGCGGGCCCCCAGTCCTCATCAGTGGGAAAGGCCTGTGCCAGAGCAGATTTGACCTGCGCGGGCTCACCACCCGGCCACGTTGCGCGGGCAGGGTTTCCCTTGGCGATGGCCTCCAGCGTCTCGCCCGTGTCGGCCACCAGATTAAGACCCGCCTGATGCATGTAGTGGTCATTGATCACCGCGGATATATCGATGACGCGCTTTTCTTCGGGGTCCCAGATTTCGCGCCAGCCGGGGCGCATTTCGATCGGGTCATACCCCAGACACAGCACCAGATCGGCGTGTTCGACCAATGGGACAAGGTGCTTGTCTGCCAATGGCGACAGGCCAGCGCCGCCCAGACACAAAGGGTGATCTTCGGGAACAACACCCTTGGCCTTGTAGGTGGTCACAAATGGAATTCCGAAATGTTCCAAAAACGCCTG
This sequence comes from Ruegeria sp. AK11, assembly GCF_056541095.1. Lineage (NCBI taxonomy): Bacteria > Pseudomonadati > Pseudomonadota > Alphaproteobacteria > Rhodobacterales > Roseobacteraceae > Ruegeria > Ruegeria sp. AK11. Next base: position 1,447,224 of record NZ_JBQFXU010000001.1, on the reverse strand, counting down.
CACCACACTGCGCGAGTCGTCATAGAGGACATCGAGACCGATAATGGCGATGGGGCGCTCGGCCTCAGCCACCCAGCGCCGGGCTTTTTCAAGGCATTCACCATTGGGACTGACAGGCGCGACCTTGGCCAGACGGCGGCGTTTCACACCAGTCACTGGCGTATCGGCGACCGAGATCGGAACATCGATATGGACCGGGCCCGGTCGCGGCTGTGTGGCCAGTGACACCGCCTTGTCTGCGATGATATCCGCGCCCTTGGCCGTCAGTGTGAACGTGCCCTTGGTGATGGAACGGTAAACCTGGCTGTGATCCATGACCTGATGAGTATAGGTCAGCGCCTCGTCCGCATCGACGCAACCGGTCAGAACGATCATCGGAACACGGTCCTGCAACGCATTGGCCACCACATTGATGCCGTTCATCGCGCCCGGACCCAAAGTGGCGACCAGAATCGCAGGCGCGCCGTCGCGGTGATGCACGGCCTCGGCCATGAATCCGGCCGAGTTTTCATGTTTTGTCAGATGAAAGGTGATGCCCGCCTTTTCAAGCGCATCCACCAGTGTCAGGACCTCACCCCCCGGCATTCCAAAGGCGTGGCGGCACCCCGCTTCGTACAGGCGTTGGGCCAGAAGATCGGCGGCGCGCGGCGTGGGGTCCTGCATCAGTCATGCTCCGAGATAACCGTTTCGAAGCAGATTGCGGAGGACGCCACCAGACGCAAGGCGGATCACGTCAGTGTGACTATTTGACTGCGTCTTCAGCGACGGATTGAAAGGTTTTATCCAGTTCCGCGGCAATGTCCTGCAAGGCTTGCCCGCCTTCCGCCATGTAAGGGTCAAACACGAAACTGGGGGTCTTGTAAGACAGGGTTGCGGTTCCGTCCTCGTTCTCGGTGACATAGAAACGGATCGGTGCTTCGATCATCGCATTGGTAGAGGTTTCCAGCACCCTTACGGCGTAATCGTTGTTGAACGCGCCAATCACCAGATTGCCCGGAATGGTGATCCCGCGCGCCGCAGCTGCCTTGGTGGGTCCAGCCTGCGTCACCACTATCAATCCGTTGTCCTTGATCGCAACCTTGGTTGCATCGACCAGTTCCGAGTAGGTCTTGTCCGCAGGAAACACAGCCCATCCGGCCGGAACGTCCTGCGCCCAAACGGGTAAAGCGATCAGGCAAAGCAAGGGAATGAGGGCTTTCATTGTCACGTCTCCTGTATTGAGGTGCACCCTGTGTGCCAGACCTGACCGACCCGCGACATCACAAACCCGTGTTCATGTGCCCGTGCGTTACTTCCGCCGCATCTTCAACAGGTAGATATCCATGATCCAGCCATGTTCGGCGCGGGCTTTCGCCCGGGTCTCAAGGATATTCTGCGCAACCTCATCCAGCGGGCCACTGATCAGAACCTCTTCTTTCATACCCACATAGGCGCCCCACCAGATGTCATAATCTGCCAAATCAAGGGTTTGGAACGAGCATTCGCCGTCCAGCATCACAGCGACGTTCGAGGCCGCATCAGGCCAGCCTTCATCCCGGATACGACGACCGGTTGTGACAACGTAGGGCGCGCCCAGATCATTGATCGGGATCGCATGGGCGGCGGTCAGCGCCTGCAAGGCGGTGATGCCGGGGATAACCTTGGTATTGGGTTGCGGGTTCAACCGGGCAGCGATGCGCAGTGAGCTGTCATAGAGGGACGGATCCCCCCAAATCAGCAGCGCGACATGCTGCGCCTCTGGATGCGCGGCAATGGCCGCTTGCCAGCGCAGGGCGATGGTGTCGTGCCATTCATCGACACCGCGCAGGTAGCCATCGTCGGCCTGGCGCTGGGGAATATCGAAATAGGCAATCTGCGGCGGCGTTTCGGCGACACGCTCGATGATCGCTTCACGCAGCCCGGCCAGATCAGCCTTGTTTTCCCCCTTGCGTGGAATCAGGATCAAATCCGCCGCCCGGATCGCCTGCGCGCCTTGAAACGTTACATGATCCGGATTGCCGGTGCCGATGCCGATCAAGCTCAGATCAATCATCGTCGAACTCCGCCAGCGGACCATAAAGGATCAGCGCCGGTGCTTTGCCAATCTCGGTTTTCAGCTGCTCTGCCAGCGCGCCAATCGTGGCGCGCTGCAGCTTTTGGTCGGGGGTCGAGACGGATTCGGCCATAAGTGCCGGAGTATCCAACGGCAATCCTTGCGTGTGCAGGGCTTCGACCAGCAGGGGAAAGGTGCGCTTGCCCATGAAAACGACGGTCGTGGCCTGCGGATCAGCCAGCGCCTTGAGGTTCAGGTCGTCGGGCAACTCACCACTGACGTCATGGCCGGTCACGAACTGGACCCGCCGGGCCGTGAGCCTGCGCGTCAATGGAATGCCTGCGGCCGCTGCCGCTGCCACTGCTGAGGGGACGCCGGGAATAATCTCATAGGCGATTCCGGCTGTGCGCAGGGCGACAAGCTCTTCCTCAAGCCGTCCGAACATACCGCCGTCGCCTGATTTCAGGCGCACCACATGCTGACCGGACTGCGCGTAATCCACCAACAACCGGCTGACATGGCCCTGCTTGGGGGACGGACGACCGGCCCGCTTTCCGACGCCAACCAGATCCGCATCGTCGCGCGCATGGCTCAGGATCGGGCCGCTGCTGAGATCGTCGAACAGGATCGCATCGGCCTTTTGCATCCGGTCCACCGCCTTGAGTGTCAGCAGTTCCGGATCACCGGGGCCAGAGCCGATGAAAGAAACAAAGCCGCTCATGCCGACGCCTCCGCAATCAGGTGAAAGAACGTGCCAGTGACATTGCCACGCAGTGATCCGGTTTGCGGACCTTCTTCCCCTTCGGCGTCAAACACGCGTGCCAATGGGGCGTCCGGTTGATCCACGATCGAGGAATAGTGGAACTCGTGCCCGCGCAAGGCTGCGCCTTTGGCAAAGCCGGGCATGGGGGCCAACAACTCGGCTTTTCTGTAGCCAAGATTGAACTTGCGCTTCTGGTAGGATGTGACGAGCCCCAGCAAGCCGGCCATTTCATGTTGCACGCCGTCCTTGTCGATCAGCGCCTGACCAAGTGCCATGTAGCCGCCGCATTCTCCGTGCACCGGCTTTGTTTCCGCATGTTTTCGCAAACCACTCAGGAAGGTGGTGGCCGCTGCCAATGTTCCGGCGTGCAATTCGGGGTACCCGCCGGGCAGCCAGACCAGATCGGCATCCGCCGCCGGAGGTTCGTTCGCCAAGGGGGAAAAAGGCAAGATCTCGGCACCCGCATCGTGCCACCCCTGCAAAAGGTGGGGGTAGGTAAAGGAAAAGGCGGCATCGCGGGCCAGCGCGATCCGCTGGGCGGGGGGGCGCGGCAGCGCGGCTGACGATGGCCCGCCGGGGCCTGAGGAAGCCGCCCGCTTGATTGCGTCAAGGTCCACATGTTCTCGCAAGAACGCGGCATAACCTACAATGGCGCTTTCCAGATCGGGATGTTCGACCGCCTGAATAAGTCCCAGATGCCGCTCGGGCAGGGTCAAATCACCACGCCGGGGCAGGACGCCCAGAACAGGCAGGCCCGCGCGCTCCATCCCCAGACGGGTCAGGCGTTCATGGCGGGGGCTGGCGCATCGGTTCAGGATCACTCCGGCAAAGGGCAGGTCAGGATTGTACATCCTGAACCCCAGCGCCGTTGCCGCCGCTGATTGTGCTTGCCCGCCCACATCCAAGACAAGCACAACGGGCCAGCCCATGCGCAGGGCGGTCTCGGCGCTCGAACCGTGCCCAACTTCGCCAGACTTTGCGACACCGTCGAACAAACCCATCGAGCCCTCGGCCACCACAATGTCAGCGCCTTCGGCCTGAGCAGAAATTGCGCTAAGCAGGGGATCTGCCATGGCCCAGCTGTCCAGATTGAACGAAGCCCGCCCGGCCGCCGCCCGGTGAAAGGCGGGGTCGATATAGTCCGGTCCGCTCTTGAACGGTTGAACGATCAGGCCATCCTCGGCCAACGCGCGCAAGAGGCCCAGCATGACCGTCGTCTTGCCAGTACCCGAAGAGGGAGCTGAAATCAGAATACCCGGAGGGTTAGTCATCACCGTGGCTCCAGCTTGACCAAGGGCTATCGGCACTTTGCGGGCGATAGCGGCGGTCGTAATCTCTGGAATAAAGACAGCTTTCGTCAAAACCCTCACCGGCCAGCGCGGGGCCGACCATGATCAAAGCCGTGCGCGAGATGCTTTCGTCCAGCAACCCTTTCAGGGTTTCCAGCGTTGCGCGGATGATCTGTTCATCCGGCCAGCTTGCGCGATAGACAACGGCCACCGGGCAATTTGCACCATAAGCCGGGGTCAGGTCTGCAATAACCTTGTCCAGATTGCCGATTGACAGATGAATGGCCAATGTCGCGCCGGTACGGGCAAAATTCACCAGCGTTTCACCTTCGGGCATGGATGACGCGCGCCCCGGCGTTCGGGTCAGAACCACCGATTGCGCCAATCCCGGCAAGGTCAGTTCGGTGCCCAGGGCCGCTGCGGCGGCGGCAAAGGATGGCACGCCAGGGGTCACACTGACCGGAATGCCCATTTCTTTCAGGCGGCGGATCTGTTCACCCATCGCTGACCAGACTGACAAATCGCCCGAATGCAGCCGCGCCACATCCTGACCCGCTTTATGTGCGACTTCGATCTCGGCCATGATCTGGTCCAGATCCATGGGCGCAGTGTTGACGATTTTTGCGTCTTTGGGGCAATGGCTCAAAATTTCCTCGGGTACCAGCGATCCGGCATAAAGGCACACGGGGCACGAGGCGATGATGTCGCGCCCACGCAATGTCAACAGGTCTGCAGCGCCCGGTCCGGCGCCGATGAAATGAACGGTCATGTTTGTCCTCCGATGGCGATGGCGCAGGTGGCCAGCCGGTCGTCCGAAATATGTCTGGGTGAAAGCAGCCGCGCGCCGGACCCGGCGGCGGCAAGGGCCGATGCTTCGGCTACGCTGCCGGTGCCATAAGCGGCACGGCTGCGGTTTGAGCATGTCAGGGTGCGTTGTCCGGCCAAATCGGCAGCCGCCACGAAATGCAGCGGAAGAGCAAGGCTTTCCGCAAAGGCCACCAGCGCAGAGTGGCCGCTTTTGTCGGCAACCGTCGCCAGAGCTTGGACATCATGGCTGGCCGCTGCCGCGTCATAGGCGGCGCGCAAACTGTCTGTCGTCGCGTCTGATGAAAAGCCCAAACCTGCCACGATCATAGCGTCACGCTCCACTGTACGACCGGATAGGCAGCCTTCCAGCCGCGCCGCGGTCCGAGCGGTGCAGAATGTGCCAGTTCGATCCGCAAAAGGTCTCCGCCTAGGTCTTCGTGCCATCGCGCCAACAGGGCTTCGCTTTCCAGCGTTACCGCATTGGCGACCAACCGGGTGCCAGCGGGCAAGGCATCGCGAAGCCACGCCAGCAGGCTAGTGCTGAGCCCACCGCCGATGAAAACCACGTCCGGCAGGGGCAATCCGGCCAGCGCTTCGGGTGCGGTACCGTGGACAACTTGTAACCGATCCTGCCCCAGCGCGTCGGCATTGCGACGAATGCGTTCGGCCCTGTCGGCACGGGGTTCGATACTGGTGGCGGTCATGGTCGGGTCGCACATCAGCCATTCGATGCTGATCGAGCCGGTGCCACCGCCAATGTCCCACAGATGCTCACCTCTCTGTGGCGCCAATGCGGACAGGGTCAGCGCCCGGATCGGGCGTTTGGTGATCTGGCCGTCGGTTTCAAAAAGATCATCTGGCTTGCCCGAGGCCTTGGACAGTCCCCGCCCAGTGCCGGTCACTTCCAACCCGACGCAGACGGGATGATCAAAGGTTCCCAGCAAAGCTTCGGTCAGGCTCACTGTCTGGACGCTTTCACGCGGGCCGCCGAGGGCCTGCATCACATGCAACGCGCTGTCGGCAAATCCGGTTTCGCTAAGATATGTCGCCAGTTCAGCAACTGCCTTGCCGTCACGCAATAGCGCAATGGCATGAAGTCCCGGGGCCAGATGCGGTCGCAATCGGGTCAAAGGCGCAGCGTGCAGGCCAAAGGTCAGCGTGCTTTCCAAAGGCCAGCCCAGCCGCGCAGCGGCCAGCGAAAATGTGGACTGGCCGGGCAGGGCGGTCCACTCGTTGGCATCGAAGTTACGCGCGATGACGGACCCCGCGCCAAACCAGAACGGATCACCTGACGCCAGAACCACCGTCTGCCGTCCGCGCAGGCCTTTCAGGATCGGCAATCCGTCCGAGAACGGCACCGGCCATTCGACACGCTCAGCCTCGTTTTCCGGCAGCAGCGACAGGTGACGAGGCGGCCCCATGATCACTTCGGCCCGGTCCAGCACTTGACGGCTTGCAGGCGACAGGCCATCAAACCCATCTTCGCCCAATCCCAGAACGGTCAGCCACGGAGTTTCAGACATGCCCAACCTCCTGATTCTTGGCGGCACGACCGAGGCCAACGCTTTGGCCAAAGCTGTTGCGGAACAAGGGATTGCGGCTGTGTATTCTTATGCGGGACGGGTGGAAACCCCGCGTCCGCAGCCGTTGCCGGTGCGAGTTGGCGGGTTTGGCGGCCCGGAAGGTCTGGCCCAATACATCCGTGAAAACGCGATCACCCATGTCGTGGATGCGACCCATCCATTTGCGGCGCAGATGAGCCGGAACGCGATTGAGGCGTGTCACACAACGCAGGTTCCACTGGCCGCCTTGACCCGCGCGGCGTGGAAGCCGCAACCCGGCGATGTCTGGCACCGCGTTCCCGATATCACTGCCGCCGTCGATGCGCTTGCAGGTGATCCGCAGCGTGTGTTCCTGGCTGTCGGGCGTATGCATCTTGAAGACTTTGCAGCCCAGCCCCAGCATCACTACCTGCTGCGTCTGGTGGACGAGCCTGACAGCGTGCCTTTTCCTTTGGCGCAGGTTGTCGTGTCCCGGGGTCCTTTTGCAGAAGCCGATGACCGCGCATTGATGCAGCAACACAGGACGCAACTTGTGGTGTCCAAGAACGCGGGCGGCTTGGGCGCGCGTGCCAAGCTGGACGCAGCGCGGGCGCTGGGCCTGCCAGTGCTTATGATCGAGCGCCCTGTTCTGCCAAAGCGGACCGAGCTTTCGACTGTCGCACAGGTGCTGGACTGGGTGTCTCATCCCTGATCCTCGACCGGGGTGAAGCGTGGCGTATAGACGATCGGCGTGCCTTTGCGTTCGATGACCCGGGTGCGCGACGAACCGACAATAACCACGGTTTGCATATCCGCCATCTCGGGCGTGGCCTCGGCCAGAGTAGAAACCCGGATCACCTCATCCGCTCGTGACACGGCGCGCGCAAACAGGATCACCCGCTCGGGCTCGCATTCTTCGCGTAGGATTTCCAGTGTCTTTACAAAGCCTTCCGGGCGAGACTTCGAGCGGGGATTATAGAAGGCCATCGAAAAATCGGCTTGCGCAGCCAAGCGCAAGCGTTTTTCGATCAGCGTCCAAGGCTTTAGGTTGTCGCTAAGGTTGATGGCGCAGAAATCATGCCCCATCGGAGCGCCCGCGCGGGCAGATGCGGCCAGCATCGCGGTGATCCCCGGCAGCACATCTATCTGAATGTCACGCCATTCTGTTGGGCCATTCTCCAACGCTTCGAACACAGCGGCAGCCATTGCAAACACACCGGGATCGCCCGAGGACACAACAACCACCCGCCTGCCTTCGACGGCCATTTGCAGCGCGTGTTGCGAGCGGTCGATTTCAACCCGGTTATCACTGGCGTGCAGGGTCAGGCCGAGTCGGTCGGCCACGCGGGCTACATAAGGGATGTAGCCCACCACATCGGTGGCGTCGGCCAAAGCCGCTGTAACCTCGGGGGTGACCAGCGCCTCGTCCCCCGGACCAAGGCCTGCGATCTTGACCCATCCGCTCATGGTCGGCGCCCCTGACCATGAACAACGATGATCGAGAAATACGGGGTAATCTTCTCGCAGGCCTCAGACAATTTTGTCACCGTCTGATTCGGCATTTGCGCGTATTCGACAATCCATGCGCGGTCATACAGACCAGAGGTTTTCAGCGCGCGTTTCACCTTGTCGATGTTCCGCCCGATTTTCATCACGACCAAAGCATCTGTCTGCGCCATGCGTTCAGCCAGAACTTTCTCGGGCAGGGTGCCGACCAGCACGGTCAGCACATCGTCCCCCCAGGTGATCGGATCGCCCGTGGCCGTCCACGCACCGGACATACCCGTGATGGCTGGCACAACCTCAACCGGAGCTTCGTCACGCAACCGATTGTAAAGATGCATGAACGAGCCGTAGAAAAACGGATCACCCTCGCAAAGGACCACCACATCCTCACCCTGTGCCGACAGCGTCTTCAGGTGTGCTGTGCACTCTTCATAAAACGCGGCCAGCAATTCATTATAACGCGGATCGGTGACCGGAATCTCGGTGGTCACTGGGTATTCCATCGGGAATTCAATCGCGCCTTCGGGGATCATCCCGTTGACGATTTTGCGGGCCTGACCGCTTCGACCCGGTTTGCGAAAGAATGCCACGTGCTTGGCGTTGCGCAGAAGGCGATCGGCCCGGACACTCATCAGATCTGGGTCACCGGGGCCAAGGCCCACACCGTATATGGTACCCATTTTCATTCCGCCCGGCTTGCGATGGCGTTGATTGCTGCAACGGTGATGGCGCTGCCACCCAGACGGCCTTTGACAATGCAGGACGGAACGGGTTGCGCCTGCCACAACGCGTCTTTGGACTCCATCGCTCCGACAAATCCGACCGGGCAGCCGATGATCGCAGCAGGGCGCGGGCAATCGGGGTCTTCCAGCATGTTCAGCAAGTGAAACAGCGCGGTGGGCGCGTTTCCGATGGCGACCAGAGCACCTTCCAGATGCGGTCGCCAGAGTTCCAGCGCAGCGGCCGAACGGGTGTTGCTCATCTCGGCGGCCAGAGGGCGCACACGTTCGTCATGTAGGGTGCAGATCACCTGATTGTCTGCAGGCAGACGGAAGCGGGTCACACCCTCGCTGACCATGCGCGCGTCACACAGGATCGCCGCGCCGTTTTCCAGCGCCGTGCGTGCGGTCTGCACAAATCCGGGTGAGAAATGTACAAACTCCTCCAGCCCGACCATGCCGGCGGCGTGGATCATCCGAACGGCGACCTGCTCTTCATCGGCATCAAAGCGGGTCAGATCAGCCTCGGACCGGATGGTGGCAAAGCTTTCCTTGTAGATCGCCGCGCCATCAGTTTCGTAAGTGTAGGGCATCAGGTGAAGTCCATGGTCATGAGTGTTTCGGGGGCGAGCCCGCGTTGGCAGGGCTCATCCCCTGCGCGGCCCTTTTTGACAAGATCAAATCGCCCGTTGTTTCCGACCACTGTGATGTCGGCCGGGCCCATATGGGCGCATCCTTTGGCGCAGCCCGAGACATGCAGGCGACCGGGAATACGCTGGGCCAATGCACGGGCGATGTCGCGGGTTTCCACTTGCGCTTGCGGGCAGAACGGCGCGCCGGGGCAGGCGTCGGTTGTCATCATCGGATCGGCTCCGTCCGTGACAAAATTCGGGGCGGGTATCGCCGCCCCGCTTTCCAGCAGGATCAGTCGCCACGGGGTGACACGCAGGGCTGAAGCGCCGCTGGCTTCAATCAGTTCACAAAGCTTGCGCGCAGGCAGCGAGCCGAACGCCGCGCCATAGAGAGCGCCCAGTTCACAGGGGCCGGGTTGCAGTTTTTCACCGACAGGACCGGGGGCAAATCCCTGCCATTCCTGTGGCAACGCGTGAGTGACCCGCGCCATGCGACGTGTCTCGGCCGTATAAGTCTGGGCAAACCATTGGGCCAGTGCGATCACGTGGTCAATGGCGTCATCCTCGGTCACACATCGCCCGGTTTTGCAGCCGTCGGCGCGCAGGATCAGACCGTCGGCACCCAGTTCCAGACGAATATCTGCGGAATCTGAGGCTAACAGGCGCTTCGGGCCTGTATCTATGGCAAAACCAAACTTAGCGGGCAGAGCAGGCAATTCGGCCAGTCGATCAATCAACTCCTGTGTCAGCCGCGCGGTCAAATCGCCCGCCTGATAGAGCGGTGTAACCAGAATATTGCGGCGTACTTCGATGCCGGGTTCCGCATCAAACAAGTTCAGCGCTGCAAGTTCCACAAGCAACGGCTGGTGGTCGCGCTCATCCACGCCGCGCAGTTGCAGGTTGGCACGATTGGTCAGGTCGATGGTGCCATTGCCGAACCGTTCAGCCAGTTCGCACAAACCAATAGCCTGCCTGGCGTTCAGTCGCGCCAGACGCGGACGGACCCGCACGACCAGCCCGTCGCCTGACATCATCGGACGATGCGCGCCGGGACACCAGCCTTGAACGATAGGTGCACTCATCCCAAACCCTCCAAATCGGCCCGGATCGAATTCCGGCGTGTGTTCCAAAGCCCCGCTTCCAGCAATGCACGGAACCTGTCTTGCATGGCCTGATGGGCCTTCGGGTTGACCTCTTGCAGAAAGGCATCAACGGCCTCATTGCCCAATGTGGCTTCGTGGTAGAGATCAAACAGATGCGGAGCGACAGTGCCCGACAGATGTGCGAATGAGGCCATGTGATCCAGCGTCGCCGCGATCTCGGCGGCGCCGCGAAACCCATGGCGCTGCATCCCGGCAATCCAGCCGGGGTTGGCAGCGCGGGCATGAACGACGCGGCTGATTTCTTCCGGCAGAGTCCGGGCGCGCGGATTATCGGGGTTGGTGTTGTCCAGATGGTAAAGCTGAGCGGTGCCACCAGTGATGTTTTTGGCGGCGGCAAAACCGGCCTCATGCGTGGCATAATCGTTGGCCAGCAGCAGGTCAGTTTCTGTCAGATCCTGGAGGTGAACAAAACTGTCGGCCTTGGCGACACGATCCGTGATCCCCGCTTTGTCCTGCGCGATGTGTTCACCTTCCAGCGCGTACGAACTGGCCTCAAGCCATGCCTCCCCGGCTTGGGCGCGCGCCTCGTCCGTATAGGTCTCGGACAGATGGGTCATGTTCAGGCCGTAACTGCCGGGTGCCGGGCCAAACACCCGCGCAGCCGGGGCGTGACCGGCATAGGGGTTCCAGTCGGTCGCTTCGTCACGCTCTGACAATGCCCGAACCGCCTGACCATAGAGGGCTGACAACGTGGGGAACACATCGCGAAACAAGCCCGAAACCCGCAAGGTGACGTCCAGGCGCGGGCGGCTCAGGTCGGTGATGGGCAGCACTTCAATACCCGAAACCCGCTCGGATCCCTTATCCCAAACCGGCTTTACACCCAGCAGGTGCAGGGCCATGGCGAATTCTTCGCCCGCAGTGCGCATGGTGGCCGATCCCCACAGATCGACAATCAGCCCTTTCGGGTAATCGCCTTCCTCCTGCAAGTGCCGCCGTACCAGTTCCTCGGCCAGTTTCACGCCTTGCGTGTAGGCTGCGCGGGTGGGCACGGACCGCGGGTCGGTGGTGAACAGGTTTCGCCCGGTCGGCAGCACGTCAGAGCGGCCCCGATAGGGCGAGCCGGACGGGCCAGCCTCGATCCGCTTGCCAGCCAACGCATTGATCAGGGCCTTGCGTTCGGCATGGGCGGATGGGGCTGGGTCGAAACTGCCGGTCACATCCGGAACACGCCCATAGACGTGCAGCCCGTCGCCAAACTGGCTTTCTTTGATATCGCAGACAAAGCGGTCGATGCGCGTGATTGCTTCGGCGGTGCTGGTGGCCTGGTTCAGGCCCAGATCGTGCTCCAGCCCAATGGCTTGCGCCTCATCCCGGATATCTTCCTGCAACCGGTCACGGCGTCTGGGGTCAAGGCCGTCCGCGTTTGAGAACTCGTCCAGCAGGGCTTCCAGCCGCACCATCCGGTCAGGCGTTCCGCTTTCTTTCATGGGGGGTGGGATGTGGCCCAGGGTCACGGCGCTGATCCGGCGTTTGGCCTGCGCGGCCTCACCCGGGTCGTTGACGATGAACGGGTAGATCACCGGCAGGTCACGGATCAGCGCCTCGGGCCAGCAGTCTGCTGATAGGGCGACCGATTTGCCGGGCAGCCATTCCAGTGTGCCATGCGCACCGATATGGATCAGCGCATCCGCGCCAAGACCTTTGCGCAGCCACAAATAGAAGGCCACATAGCTATGGCGCGGGGTACGCGAAAGGTCGTGATAGTCGTCATCACGCAGTTCGGGTGTTCCGCGCTCTGGTTGCAGTGCGACCAGCGCCTTGCCGCGTCGCAAAGCCGTGAAGTGAAACGCGCCCTGAGCGAAAGTTGGGTCTTGCTCAGGATTGCCCCATACGGCGTGCAGATCGGTGCGCAGGGTCTGGGGCAATTCAGCGAGCGCACTCAGATAATCCTCAAGCGGCCACGATATCCGGGCGTCCAAGAGTGCGTCGGCAACCGGATCGCCAGCCGCGATGTCGTAGCCTTCACCGCAAAGATCAGACAGCATCGCCTCAGCCGAGGCCAGCGCGTCGAGACCAACCGCATGGGCCATTTGCCAGTCTTTGCCCGGATATGTGGACAGTACCAACGCAGGAACCTGATCTGCCTTGGGTTTGTCATTCAGGGCAAGCCAGCCCGATACCCGGTCGATGATCGCCTCGATCCGGTCTGGCTCGGCCCGATGCGCAAAACGGGAGTATTCCAAATGCGGATCGCGCTTGCCCGGCTCTTTGAAAGAGGCAACGCCTGCCGATATTCGCCCGTCCACTTCGGGCAATACCACATGCATGGCGAGGTCGGCGGGTGACAGGCCGCGTTCGGCCTCGGCCCAGGCCTTGCGTCGCGAGGTGGCGAGGGCGACCTGAAACACAGGCACATCCGCTGCGTCCAGAGGCGACGTGCCGGACGCGCCCTTGCCCGAGAATGAAGTGGCGTTGATGATCGCCGACGGTCTCAAGGCAACGACCTGTTCCCTGAGCCAGTCGGCAGTGGCTGGGGTCTTGAGCGACGGGGCAAACAGACCCACCGCCTGAAGCCCGCGGGCGCGCAGGTTGCGGATCAGGGCCGCGACCGGGGCGGTGTCTGCGGATGTCAGATACGCGCGATAAAAGGTGACAAGGATGCGTTTCGCATCGCTCTCGAACGCGGAATCCACCGGGATGACGCCCTGATCTGGACACCACGCACCGTATTCGGGCAGGGTTTTCGCGCCCATCACTGGCCCGGCATAAAGCCCTGCTGCCAAGGCCATCTGGGCCAATGCGGCCTGCGCGGCGACTTCGCCGCCGGTGTCACACAAATGTGCCAGCCGCCTCAGGGTCGAGAGGGGCAGGGTCGAATACTCATCCAACCGAGTGTCTTCGCGCCCATCCGCCGGTAAAACGGCCAGCGCGATGCCTTTGGCCTGCGCCAGTGCCAGAACCTGTTGCAGCCCGTAAGACCAATAGGGCACGCCACCTATCAGACGGATCAGGATGCCCTTTGCGCCCTCAAGTGTCTGTTCGACATAGGTATCGACGGACAGAGGGTGCTTCAGCGCCGCAAGATTGGCCAGCCGCATCGTGGGCATCCGCCCCTCAGGCCCGCCGCCGCGATGCCAGCCCGCCGCGAAAGCGCCCAGGTCACTGTCGGAAAAGGACAGCACAACCAGATCACCCGGGCTTTGGCCCAGATCGGTTGGGGTCTCGGTTTCCTCGAGCCCGTGGCTTTCGCGAAAGACGACGTGCATGACTTACTCGGCAACCTCGGTCACACCCACGAGGATATCACGGATTTCGGCTTCTTTGATGTCGTCATGCTCGGCAATCACGACCAGGCGCGAGCGGCGCTCTTCACCGGGCTCCCACGGGCGGTCGTATTGGTGACGAACCCGCGCGCCGACAGCCTGAACCAGCAGGCGCATCGGTTTGCCAGCGACGGCGGCATAGCCTTTGACGCGCAGGATATTCAGCTCAGTCGCAAGACGTTCGATTCTGGCTACCAGTTCCGCAGGGTCGGTCTGTTCCGGCAACTCGACGATGATGCTCTCGAAATCGTCATGCTCATGATCGTGATGGCCATCGTGATGTGACGGGCGCGCGTCCATGTCATCTTCGACGGCAGCCTCAAGGCCAAGCACGACACGTACGTCGACGACACCCTCGGCGACCTCGACAACGGGAAGCGGCCGCGGTGCCTCGGCGGCGATGATCTGTTTGGCTTTCGCGACACCTTCGGGACCTGCTAGATCGGGCTTGGTCAGCAGGATGATATCCGCGCACGAGATTTGATCTTCGAACACCTCGGACAAGGGTGTTTCGTGATCGATCGAGTCATCAGCCAGCCGTTGGGCATCCACCGCTTCAACGTTCGGAGCAAAGCGACCGGCGGCCACAGCCTCGGCATCGGCCAGCGCAATCACGCCATCAACGGTGATTTTCGAACGGATATCAGGCCAATCAAATGCTTTCAGCAGCGGTTTGGGCAGTGCAAGGCCGGATGTTTCGATCAGGATGTGATCCGGGCGCGGTTCCAGCGCCATCAGCGCCTCGATGGTCGGGATGAAATCATCAGCCACGGTGCAGCAAATGCAGCCGTTTGCCAGTTCCATGATGTTTTCCGCAGGGCAATCCGGTATCGCGCAGGATTTTAGAATGTCACCATCAACACCCACATCGCCAAACTCGTTAACAACAATCGCAAGACGCTTTCCCTGCGGGTTCTGCATCAGATGACGCACCAGCGTGGTTTTGCCCGAGCCCAGAAAGCCGGTGATCACGGTGACGGGAAGTTTTTCTAGGTTCGACATGATCTCAGCCTCCAATCGGGGGAATGCGCGAGGCGCAGTTTTTGCGGAAATGTTCAGGACGGTCGCGCCACTTCACCAGACCATCGTCTGTGGCCAGATACTTGGTCACACCATCGATGATGACATCGACGTGATCGATTTCGTTCAGGTTCTCGTAAACAAAGGTCCAGCGATCCGGCCCGCCCCGAAGAACGATGGAACAGCCCTGATCGCAGTTCGAAAGGCATTCGACCGGTTTCAGAGTAATACCATCTGGCAGGGCAGCCTGTTCCAAGGCCTTGTGCAACAATGTGCCGGGACGCTCAGCGTCATCCTCGACGGGCAGACCCCGGCGGCAAGTCGTGCAGACCAGTAGTTCTACCGGTGCGGTCTCGGTCATGTCTCTCATCCCCCCAAATCCTCTTCGCGGGGGACGGGGTTTCATGCGGGCACCACGTCTGCACATGGACCCGACACCGGAACACCCCGCCCGGTTTCAACTTCGGGTGTTGGCAGGTCTCCCGGCTTGCGGATGCCAGAGCGGTCGCTCTGTCGGATGTCCCGCCTTCCCGGCACAGGCCAGTGGCATTGGGCATCCTCTCCGGTCACGGTCGCGGGGGCGGCTGCGTTTGGCGGATGAACCGTTGACGCATTCCCTTTTCATCGGCTGTTGCCGACACCAACGTCCGGGACATGCGGCACCGCCGACCCGCTTGTCAAGCGGTTCGCGCGCAACAAATAAGCCAAGGTGAAAAAAGCGACCTGTAGGCGTCGTTCGGCGGCATGAAGTGCGTGTTCGGTATGTGGTCGCATGACGGGAAAACGACGAACTTGGAGATGCGTCATATGAAAGTGGGATTTATCGGTCTGGGTAACGTTGGCGGCAAGCTTTCGGGATCCCTTTTGCGCAATGGCATTGACCTGACTGTTCATGACCTGAACGCAGAACTGGTGGCCGAATTTGTCGCCAAAGGCGCAAAGGCGGCAGAAGGGCCCGCCCAGCTGATGCGCGATTGCGATGCGGTGATCACCTGTCTGCCGTCTCCGGCAGCATCGGACGCAGTCATGAAGGAGATGTTGCCCGAAGTGGGCCCCGGCAAGATCTGGATGGAGATGTCGACCACAGACGAAGCCGAAGTCAAACGCCTGGGTGCCGAAGTCATATCGCGCGGCGGTGCAGCAGTGGATTGCCCGGTTTCTGGCGGGTGCCACCGTGCCGCGACGGGCAATATCTCGATCTTTGCGGGCTGTGACCGGGAAACGTTTGAACGAATTCTGCCGTTCCTGACGACAATGGGTCGTCGGGTTTTGCACACCGGCGAACTGGGCTCGGCCTCGGTGCTGAAAGTGATGACCAATTATCTTGCCACCGCCAACCTGATCACCTGCGCCGAAGCACTGGTTACGGCAAAGGCTGCGGGGATGGATCTGAACACGACCTATGAGGCGATCAAAATCTCGTCCGGCACGTCCTTCGTGCACGAAACCGAAAGTCAGGTCATCTTGAACGGGTCGCGCGATATTTCCTTCACCATGGATCTGGTGAAGAAGGATATCGGTCTGTTTCAGGAGGTCGCCGACCGCGCCGGGGTGCCGCTGGAAATAAACCCGGTGATGATCAACATCTTTAACGATGGTATCGCACGCTATGGCGAACGCGAGCTTTCACCAAATATTATCAAGCGGCTGGAAGAGGCAACCGGCCTGGATATCACCGCCCCGGGCTTCCCTGCCGAAATGACGGATGATGAGCCGGAGGAGCCGGGATACGAGGTTGTGCCACAAGGGCGCGCCTGAACGTAAGGCACATACCAGACAAAATCGCGCCCCGTGAATGAGCAGGGGTAGGCAGGTGTTCCGAAAAACACGCCATATCTGGCCCGCAATTCGACAGAATCGCGGGCCTTGAACGTCTTGAAATACCGAGCGTCGCACGCGTGCACTGCGGGGTTAAGTCAGCGATTTGGATGTGATTGGAGGCGAGTACCGGAATCGAACCGGTGTACACGGATTTGCAATCCGCTGCGTCACCACTCCGCCAACTCGCCTTTTCAAGTAAAATCAAATACTTGCTGTGGTGTGACTGGGTTTTTAACAGCTTTCCTTTGGGGCGTCCAGTGGATTGCGTGCGAATTTGTCGGCAAGACCGAAATTTGCCGAAGTCCATGCCCAAGAAGGTGATCACGATTCAGGTTGCGGCAACAGGGGCGTTGCTGGAAAGTTCAGGATATGGCACAAGCCCGACATCTTTGGGAATGAGACGAGATATCCAATGACTGACTTCGCAGCCCGGCGCCGCACAATGGTTGATACGCAGATCCGCCCGTCTGACGTCACCAAGTTCCCGATCATTGAGGCGATGCTGAGTGTTCCGCGCGAAAGCTTCGTACCCGATTCTCAGCGCGAGGCGGCCTATGTGGACGGCCTGATTGATCTGGGTGGCGGGCGCAGCATGCTGGAGCCGCGGACCCTGGCTAAAATGCTGGACGTGTTGAACATATCCAAGGATGAGATGGTCTTAGATATCGCTCCGGCAATGGGGTATTCCACGGCTGTTACCGCACGGATGGCTGAGTTGGTCGTGGGTGTTGAATGCGACGAAACCCTTGCAACCGAGGCGCAAAACCTTTTGGCCGAAGCCGAAGTGCTTAACGCTATCATTCACGTTGGCGCGCTGGAACAGGGTGTGGCGGAACACGGTCCCTATGATGCAATCATGGTGCAGGGCGGTGTCGAGCAGGTGCCCGATGCCCTGTTGGATCAGCTCAAGGACCACGGTCGGATCGTGTGCCTGTTTGTCAACGGCAACCTGGGTACAGTTCGGATTGGTCGAAAAACCGGGGGCCGCGTCAGTTGGCGTGATGTGTTCAATGCCAATGCGCCGGTTTTGGAAGGTTTTTCGGCAGAGTGTGCATTTTCGCTATAGTCCGCCGATAGATTTTTCTATCGCCTTGATTAGTTGAAAAGAAGGCCGCAAACTGCCTGCAGGGCAGTGTAATTTCGTTTGAGAGGATTTTGGTATGCGTGGTTCGGCGACAGGTAAGCTGGTCAGGGCGTTTGCTGTGACCGCAGGACTTGCCATGAGCGTGATGCCAGGGCGTGCAGCGTGGGCAGACAACATAACGGATGCGTTCATCGGCGCGTATAACACCAGTGGTTTGCTTGAACAGAACCGGGCGTTGCTGCGCGCGGCGGATGAAGATGTAGCCATTGCGCTTTCTGCGTTGCGGCCAATCATCAACTGGACCGTGCAGGTCAGCCAGGATTACACCCGTTCGCGGGTCAATAATGTCGTGACGACAAACGAACCGTCGCGGTTCTTTTCGGGCCTGACGCTGAGCCAGCTTTTGTATGATGGTGGCGCGTCTGTACTAGGCAAGCAGTCGGCGCAGGAAACGGTGCTGTCGACCCGGCAAACCCTGATCGATATCGAACAACAGGTACTTATTCGCGCAGCAAATGCCTATCTGGGCGTTCTGCTGCAGGAAGAGACCGTGGCGATCCGCCAGAACAACGTGGATGTGTCGGCAGAGGAACTTAGGGCGTCGAATGACCGCTTCGAAGTTGGTGAAGTGACCAGGACCGACGTCGCGTTGTCCGAAGCACAGCTGGCAAGCTCTCAGGCGGATCTGGCAGTGGCACGCGGTGAATTGAGCATTGCGCAAGCCGAATACGTGAATGCAGTCGGAAAGGCACCGGGGCGAACGGCTGGTCAGCCGAGCCTGCCCAATCTGCCGCGTTCCGAAGCAGAAGCTGTGAATCTGGCGCAACGCAACCACCCGGCCATTCTATCGGCTCAGCATCAGGTCAGGGCGTTTGATCTGGTCGTGCAGCAACAGCGGGCAAACCTTGGGCCGAATGTCAGCCTGAATGCCGATGCTGGCGTGTCCGAGCGCTATGACAACAATGACTATGTGAACGACGCGACCGTGTCGCTGAACTTCACACAACCTATCTACGCGGGTGGCCGGTTGGCGGCAAATGTCCGCCGCGCAATGGCCAGCCGGGATGCCTCGCGTGCGAATCTGCTGAACGTTCAAAAGAACATCACGCAGGGTGTTACCGACCGGTATGCGGCGTTTCAGGCGGCCAGCGCCAGTCTGAGGGCGTCAACCGAGCGCGTTAACGCCTCGCAGGTGGCGTTTGATGGCATCCGGGAAGAGGCAACTCTGGGCGCGCGAACAACTCTGGATGTATTGAATGCACAACAGGATTTGCTGGATGCACAGCTGGCAGAAGTCGCTTCGCGCACCGAACGGTCGCGGGCTGCCTATCAGTTGTTGCAGGCGCAGGGCCTTCTGACAGCCGAGCGTCTTGGGCTGGCGGTGCAAATCTATGATCCGACTTTGTATTACAATCTGGTCAAGAATGCGCCGGCACAGGTCAGTAAGCAAAGCAAGGATCTGGATCGCGTTCTCAAAGCATTGCGCCGGGACTGATCGCCAATACTATCTGTTGTGAGGCGCGGATTGTTTGGCTACACTCGATCCAAGGATAGAGCGGTAGAGAACAATGTCTGATAATGTCGTGAAAGCAGGGATCGAAGACGTTCTGTCTTCGGTCAAACGTCTGGTCAGTGAAGACAGTCGTGATAAAACCGTCTCGGATCAAACGACTAAAGCACGAAAGCCGGGGCGGCTGGTGCTTACTGATGCTTTGCGGATCAGCACACCAGATCAATTGGGGGTGATTCCCGCTAAAGCTGTGTCGGAACCCGAAGTTTCAGATGCCGCCAAGCCCATGTTGTTGCGCACCTGTGACATCGTTCAGACGGGTCAACCTGCGAACGCTGACCAGGACAAGCCAGAAACAGCCGAGACGAAACACGCCCCGTCGGATGATGCAACAAACAGCCTGAGTGCAAAGATCGAAGCGCTGGAAGCGGCAATTGCGCAAACAGAAGATCAGTGGGAACCGGACGGTGACAGCCAGGATGCGTATTCGGGCACACCGTCACACGCGCTGCCATGGGATGTCGAAGAAGAATTTGCCGCTGCGATGTCGATTGATGCTGCCGGTGGTGACGAACCAGAGGCGGTTCAGCAGGCCGAAGACGCATCTTGTCAGGCGGAATTCATCCGGTCGTCTCAGGCTGTTGTGTCTGATGCTGATGCCGAAGAACCTGGTTCCGACGAAAATGTCAGGACGATCGACATGGATGAAGACGCTCTGCGCACCCTGATCGCAGAGGTTGTCCGCGCCGAGCTGCAAGGAACGATGGGTGAGCGGATTACACGAAATGTGCGCAAGATGGTCAGGCGAGAGATCGCCCGCGCTCTTGCGGCTCAGGATCTGGAGTAACTCTCAGCCACGGTGCGGGGGCTGCGCGAGGCTGAGCAGCAGGTCAAGGTCCATGTGGCGCTCCAGATGATCGGCCAGATCGTCCAGCGCTTGCTCGACGCCGTCCTCATAGGACAGGTCCGAGGTCACGCCTATCGTTGACAAATACCGCGCCCGGAATGCGTCGGACGAAAAGATACCGTGCAGATAACTTCCCTTGATCCGCCCGTTTGCGCTGGCCGCGCCTTCAGGGCGGCCTTCGACCTCAAGCCATGCATTGGTGCAATCCGGCCCGTCTGTATGGCCCATGTGGATTTCGTATCCGGTGACTGGCTCTCGGTCCGGCAACGCATGGGCCGTACGCAGGACAACTTGCTTTTGTCCTCCCATGACTGTGTCCACATCCAGCAACCCCAACCCGTCGACCTTACCCGGTCGACCGTCTACGCCATCGGGGTCGGAAATGGTCTTGCCCAGCATCTGAAAGCCACCGCAAAGACCCAGCACATGCCCGCCGCGCCGGACATGACCAAACAGGTCGATGTCCCAGCCTTGTGCACGGAAATAGGCCAGATCTCCGATGGTTGACTTGCTGCCCGGTAGCAAAACCAGATCGGCATCGCCCGGCAAAGGGTGTCCGGCCGGAATGATCTCGACGCTCACTCCGGGTTCGGCAGACAAGGGATCAAGGTCGTCGAAATTCGCCATCCGTTCAAGTTGTGGCACAACAACCTTGCATGTGCCGCCTGTGTGAGAACGGATGTCCATCATATCTTCGGCCGGAAGCTTCCAGGCGTCTTGAAACCATGGCACAACCCCCAGACAGGGCCATCCCGTTCGAGAGGCGATATCATCGCGCCCTTCGTCAAAAAGGGATACATCCCCCTTGAACCGATTGACGGCAAAGCCCTGAATTCGAGCAAGATCGCCGTCATCCAGAACCGCCTGAGTGCCAACAATTTGTGCAATCACACCGCCGCGGTGAATGTCGCCGACAAGTATCACCGGAATATTCGCAGCGCAGGCAAAACCCATATTGGCGATGTCACCCTTGCGCAGGTTTGTTTCGGCCGGGCTGCCCGCCCCTTCGATCAGAACCAGATCCGCGTCGCTGCACAATCGGTCAAAGCTTTCCAATGCGGCGCTTAGCAGTCTGGATTTATCCTTGCGGTAATCACCGGCTTTCATGGTGCCCGCGCGCTGCCCCTGAACAATGATCTGCGCGCCGGTATCTGTTTCGGGTTTCAGCAATACAGGGTTCATATCGGTATGTGTCGCCCGCCTTGCCGCCCGTGCCTGAAGGGCCTGCGCGCGACCGATTTCCCCACCGTTTTCCGTAACAGCAGCATTGTTCGACATGTTCTGCGGCTTGAAGGGCGCAACCCGAAGACCTCGCCGTGTGAAAGCTCGCGCAAGCCCTGCCACCAGAACGGATTTTCCGACATTGCTGCCGGTACCTTGAATCATGATGGCGCGAACCATGGATTGTCTCCTACCTGTCAAGGCGCAGATGACCTGATTTGGGCGGGCAGGGGAAGCCCCGAACTCACCCTGACGCCCGGGATAGTGGTGGGATACGCATAGAAAAACGCGCTCTGATGGCAGAGCGCGTTTTTTCTGAGTTGAAACAGCCTTGGATCAGGCAGCTTCAGCCTGCTGAGCGGCATTGCGACGCTCGCTTTCTTCACGCGACAGCGCGACCGAGGTCCGCACGCCACGGCCAACGAACTCCATCAGTCCGCTGACAACCCGCTCGTTCGGGTCGATTCCCGCGCAAGACAGCACTTCGCGTCCATCGCGCGAGCGCGCCCAACGGGCGATTTGTTCCGGGCCATTGCCATACTTCTTGTCATCGGCAATGGCGTCATCGAGTGCGGCCAACACAACGGCCGCGAAAAGTTTGCGAGCACGATTGCCTTGTTCGTTGTTAAAGGCAGTGCCGTCAACGAAATCTCTCATCTCGTCTTCCTTGTTTTTCTTGCTCTTGCAATTTTCGGCGTGACGGTCCTTATGACCGATAAAGTGCGATTCGGATACAGCTAATATGCATAGTTGCGTTGCGTCACTTGCATATCTCGCTGCACGTGCAGCACTAGGTTTGGTTGTCTTGTCAGGTATGTTCCCGCCAGATATAGGAGGCGCAACTGACGCATCAACCGTTTGTGAAGGAATTATGTAATGCCCAAGATAAATGGGAACGAAATTCGCCCCGGCAATGTGCTTGAGCATAACGACGGCCTTTGGGCCGCGGTCAAGGTTGACCATGTGAAGCCCGGAAAAGGCGGCGCTTTCGCGCAGGTCGAGCTGCGCAACCTGCGCAATGGTTCGAAACTGAACGAACGGTTCCGCTCGGCTGACAAGGTTGAGCGTGTGCGCCTTGAACAGAAGGATCAGCAGTTCTTGTATGAAACCGATGGCATGCTGGTCTTCATGGATGCCGAAACATACGAACAGATTGAATTGCCAGCGGATTTGCTGGGCGAGCGTCGTCCGTTCCTTCAGGATGGCATGACGATTGTTGTCGAATTCTACGAAAGTGAAGCGCTGAACGCGACGCTGCCGCAGAAAGTGACCTGCAAGATTGTCGAAACTGAGCCGGTCGTAAAAGGTCAGACCGCCGCGAACTCGTTCAAGCCTGCAATTCTGGACAATGGCGTGAAAGTCATGGTGCCGCCGTTCATCGGTCAGGATGAAATGATCATCGTGAACACCGAAACGATGGAATACTCCGAACGCGCGTGACGTTTCGTCGCTTTTAGTGTCAGACCGCGCAAGCAGCCGCTGCGCGGTCTTTTTTATGCACTGTTGCGGTACCGGTAAT
Source organism: Ruegeria sp. AK11 (assembly GCF_056541095.1). Classification (NCBI taxonomy): domain Bacteria; kingdom Pseudomonadati; phylum Pseudomonadota; class Alphaproteobacteria; order Rhodobacterales; family Roseobacteraceae; genus Ruegeria; species Ruegeria sp. AK11. Next base: position 1,424,424 of record NZ_JBQFXU010000001.1, on the reverse strand, counting down.
GCGCGGGGTCCGGGCCGAATAGTTCTAGCATCAGCTCGTATTTGATGCGGTTGGCACTGACTTGTCTGTAAAAGGCGATCAGGAACGCGGTCGGGCCCTGTATCCGGCCAAGCCCGCTGGTCGCGGCCACCACCGTGCCGACGTCGGTCTTACCTTGCAGCACCAGATAACCGCCCAACATCAGAATACCCACGGTTCCGGCGCCGTTGATTACGCTCAGGAGAAACTTGGCCGAAAGCTTCCAAAGAAACATGCGCCGCCTTGTGTCATAGATGTCGTCGAACAGGGCATTGATATCCCGCTCGACGGCATCGATATCCTCGGTGGTCAGCCTATCAGTGGCGCTGCGCAAAAGGCGGACGCGTTCGGCGACAAACGTGTTCACTTTGCGTTGCGACACCAGAACGATAATGATCTGCGGCACAATCATGGAAAACGCGATAAGGCCAAGGCCTGGCTGCGTTGAGGATATGTACCCGATCACGCTGACCAGCGTTCCAACCTGAACCACCGGGTCCGAGAACGCGCCCCCTGCGAACTTGCCCAGCTCCTCAGCCTCGGCTGAGATGGCGGTCGTCATGGTACCTTTGCGCAGATTTTCACCCGTTTCCTTCAGGTCGGTAGCACGCCACAGCAAGCGTTGCCGGATCAGCCGGATCATGTCTTCGCCCAATGTACCCGCGCGAAAACCCAGAACCCATTTCAGGGCGAGGCTTAGCAGGATGACAATCATCATGCCGATGCCCAGCAGAACCAGCTTTTCGACATGAAGATCGTTGGACGTAAGGTGGTTGACAATATCGCGTTGAAATTCAAGCGGAACCGCGGCAAGCGCAGCAATGGCAATGGATAACAGAATGAGGACAATCTGCCGTCCGGCGCTGGCGCGCCAAATCGCGGAGTAAAGCTGAAACATGCGGGTATCCGTGTTGCCCCTGTGCCGACACATTGGCAGGGCTGGGTAACGGGTTCAAACTTTACGAGATAAACGGCGGATAAGGCCGTGCCGATTTGGCAACAAGTTACGCTTGATCCGTCAAGCGAACCACGATGTCTCCGGCCATCATGTCTGCATTCGCACGGTCAAAGCGCAGATACGCGATCCCGTGTCCGCCTGATTGCGTGAACAGGGTGCCGACGGGTTTGCCGTTTGCGGCAATCTCAGTCCCCACCGGAACTGAGCCTTCGACAAAGACCAGCCGCAAGCCTTTGCGTAATTCTGTCTTGTGCTTCATGCGCGCAGTCACTTCCTGACCGACATAGCAACCCTTTTTGAAGTCCACGCCGTTCAGCGCCTCGAACCCGGATTCGAGGATATAACTGTCTGGCGTCAGTTCGACCCCAGCCTCGGGGATGCAGTGTCGAACGCGCAGCGCGTCCCAGTCGGTTCCGTCATCGCCTTCCGAAGCTGTCGAGTAATCGCGCCAACCCATATCCGGGTGACGAGGGTCAGGAAGGGCGGTGTCCGGTGCTGGCCCAGTGCCGCGTTGCAGATGTAGATCCGTGCCTTCGATTACTACATCCGCCCGGAGTTTGTACATGTTCAGGCGCTTGATCAGGTCATTTGCAAAAGGCTCGGCCACGTCCAGCAGCACTCCACCGTCATCGCGTTTCAGAAAGAAATCGGCCAGATACTTGCCCTGTGGAGTAAGCAACGCCGTATAAACAAGCCCATTGCCCAGCCCCCGAACGTCATTGGTGACAAGGTCCTGCAAAAAGTCTTCGGTGTCCGAGCCGGTCAGGCGCAGGATGCGGCGGGTGAGCATGGCTTGGTCCTCGTCATTGCCTTTGGCCTCGTGATATAGGAAGTCCCGCAGTCAAGACCAGAGGTTATCGGACGTGCCCGCACCCGTCACTGTAGTGATTCCAACCTTGAATGCCGCCGGTTCCTTGCCTGCGTGCCTTGAAGCCCTGATGGAAGGGGTGCATTCCGGGCTGATCAGGGACCTGATCGTCAGCGATGCAGGCTCAACAGACCAGACGTTGAGAATTGCAGAAGATGTTGGCGCGCTTGTTCTGAAAGGTGAGCCGTCGCGCGGCGGTCAATTGCGCCGGGGGTGTGCGCAGGCTGATGGTGAATGGTTGTTAATCCTTCATGCCGATACCGTGCTGCAACAGGGATGGGCCGAGAGCGTAAGCGCCCATCTACCCTCCAACGCACCAGCTGCGTTTCGGTTGGCTTTTCGCGCGCGTGGGTTTGCGCCGACCTGGGTGGCCGGATGGGCCAATTTGCGCAGCAGGCTGTTCGGTTTACCGTACGGAGATCAGGGGTTGCTGGTTCCGCGTGATGTCTATCTGGCGGCTGGTGGGTATCCGGACCAACCCTTGATGGAAGATGTGGCGCTGGTGCGCGCATTGCCACGGATCGCAATACTCGAGTCGCGCGCCTTTACGAGCGCGGAGCGCTATGAACAGGCAGGTTGGACTCGACGGGGCATGCGGAACTTGTGGACACTTCTGCGCTATTTTCTGGGGGTTGATCCACAGGTGTTGGCGCGGGGCTATCGACGTTGAGCGCCCGGCGCAATTCGACCAAAGATTTTCCCAGTCGAAACGGGGCAGCAAAGCTAACAAGACAAAGCGCCACGATTTGCAGAACCAGAATATGGGCATTGGCCTGCAGGTATTCCCATTCGTCCTTCAACTTGCCGACCTGCTGGATCAGATCGTCATAGCTTTGTGCCAGGATCTGATAATCTCCGGCAATCGCGGGTACCTTACGGCGCATGTTGTCGATGGCCACCTGAGTTTTGTCGTCCAGAGACGTGAATACGAGGAACTGGTCGATATTGAAAGCATCAGCTTTTGCCGTCATATCCCGCAGCTCGTCCATTTCATCTTTGCCCTGACTTCCGAACAGGAAGTGCAGGCCCTGCAGGGGGGCCACTTCGTTGGTTACGGCGATGAACAGGGGCAATTCCGAGTTGCTGGCAGTTGATGCCGACAGGAATTCAACCTTGTCGCACAGCACTGCCGTGTCAGGATCGTAAGCAGGGTCGCAGAAACGCAGACGAAACCGTGCGGCATCCCGGTCGAATGCCAATGTTGCGGCGTAGGCTACATCAATCTGGCGATCCAGTCGCGAACTGTCCGACGTATAAAGCCCCGCCAGAACAGCCACCAATGCGCCGATGCCACCCAGCACGACCCAGACCAGATCGGCCAGTTTCCATGCCCTGTGCCCTGCTGGCTTGCGGAACAAAAAGGCGGTGCCGATCGATCCTGACAGAAAAAACAGGATTAGCAGGGGCAATTGGTTGTCTGTCACAAAACTCATGTGCCCGATCTTAGAACGTGATGCGCGTCCTGCAACCGGGATCACGTGCAGTTGTAACTTCTTACCGGGCACAAGGGTGCAGGACGAGACCGGAAACGGCTTGCGGACACGTCCCCAACAGTGGCGGTAATTTGACCACTGGAATCCGGCTTGACAAAAATCCCGGTTTTGGCAGACACCACGCCCAAGTGAAATGGGGCCAAAGACCCTTTTTACGCACGAATTCTGCGGGAAAGGTTCGGGTATGACCCTGTTCGTCATTCTGATTATTCTGTCGGCGGCGCTGCTGCATGCCGTATGGAATGCCATCGTGAAAACGGCAGCGGACCGCACCACCATGCTGGGTCTGGTCGCGTTGGGTCAGGTCTTGCCGGCGGCGGTTATGGTGATGGTGCTGCCGCTGCCGAACACGCAGAGCTTTGTCTATATCCTGCTCTCGACCGTCGTGCATTTCGGCTATTACTTCATGCTGGGCAAGGCCTACCAGCATGGCGATCTGAGTGTGGTTTACCCCATAGCACGCGGGATTGTTCCGGCACTGGTCTCGCTTTGGGCGATGGCGCTGGTGGGCGAAGTTCTGCCCTGGCAGGCCTGGGGTGGGATCGCCTTGATCGCGGTTGGCATTCAGCTGAGCAGCTGGGCGGCGCTGCGTTCGGGCGTCGGGCGCAGCGCGCTGGGATTTGCGCTGGGAACCGGGTTCTGCATTTCGATCTATTCGGTGGTTGACGGGATTGGGGTGCGGCTGTCAGGCAATACGCTCAGCTATTGGGTGTGGGGGGCCTTTCTGCACCTGTTCATTGCAGGGTTTATCGGGGTCAGGAAACGCACCACCCTGAAAGACCTGCCAGTCAGAATATGGATGACGGGCCTTTTGGGTGGGCTGGTTTCGATGACAGCTTACGGACTGGTGCTTTACGCCAAGAACTTTGCGCCGCTTGGGGCGGTTTCGGCCCTGCGGGAAACCTCGGTCATCTTTGCGGCGCTTATCGGGTTCATTTTCCTGAAGGAAGGCAACTGGATGCGACGCCTGGGCGCCGCGGTCCTCATGGCGATTGGCGTCGCGCTGATCGGCACGGCGGTCTGATCCGGTCCCCGAGCCATGGCGAGACGCGTTATCCGGCTGCGCCTTCTGACTGAAGCGTCCGGAAATACCGGATCGTTGCGTCCAACCCTTCCTTCAGCTGTACTGTGGGTTCCCAGTTCAGCAGGGTCCGCGCCAGCGTGATATCGGGCTGACGTTGTTTCGGATCGTCCTCGGGCAACTCTTTGAAACTGATAGGGGTTTCCGCGCCAACAAGCGCCTGCACCTCGCTGGCCAGCTCGTTCATCGAGAATTCGTTGGGATTGCCCAGATTAACGGGGCCGGTGACGTCCTTGCCTGTGTCCATCAGGCGGATGAACCCTTCGATCAGATCATCCACGTAGCAGAATGACCGGGTCTGCGTGCCGTCGCCAAAGATCGTGATCGCCTCGCCCGTCAGGGCCTGCATGATGAAGTTCGACACAACGCGCCCGTCGGCGGGGTGCATTCGGGGGCCGTAGGTATTGAAGATGCGGGCGACCTTGATCTCAAGCCCCATCTGCCGGTGGTAATCAAAGAACAACGTCTCGGCACACCGCTTGCCCTCGTCATAGCACGAGCGCGGACCAACCGGGTTGACGTTGCCCCAATAGTCTTCGGTCTGCGGATGGATCGTCGGGTCACCGTAGACCTCAGACGTCGAAGCCTGAAAGATCTTGCATTTCAGACGTTTCGCCAGACCCAGCATGTTGATCGCGCCATGCACGCTGGTCTTGGTCGTCTGCACCGGATCGTGCTGATAATGCACGGGTGAGGCGGGACAGGCGAGGTTATAGATCTCGTCCACTTCCACAAACAGCGGGAAGGTCACATCGTGGCGCATGAACTCGAACCGCGGGTTGCTGTGCAGATGGTCGATATTGCGCTTGGTGCCGGTGAACAGGTTGTCGACGCACAAAACCTCATGCCCCTGATCCAGAAGCCGGTCGCACAGATGCGAGCCCAGAAACCCGGCCCCACCGGTTACGAGAACACGTTTTCGACTGTCATAAAGGCGGGCCATTGCAAATCCTTAATCGTTATATCCAAGCCAGCTTGCCACGGGGAAGCCGGGTCTTGGTTTGATTAGTAAACCGAAGGGATTTGAATTGCAGTAGATTTTGGTTTTTTGAGGGCGCGTATGGTGTTGTGGTGTCTTCCGCCCAGTCAATGCTTGATGCGAGGCATCAAGCACGCGCCCGACCCGCCCCCCAGGGGGGGGCGAGGTTTGTGATAACCTAGTTTACGTGTTCGCCCCCAACCTCAACCCAGGAAACTTAATGGGTAAGAGCCACCCATCCTATCCTTGTTACGTGGCCGATAGATGGACTTGGCTTCAGTCCCAACCTCGACTTTCAAAAGAAAGTAATTTGTATCACACGTGCAAAAAGATCGCCACTTGGTATAACGATCAAAAGGTATCCTACCATGGCTAAAAAATTACATAAAAGTAGAGAGATTCTACGGTTTCGAACTCCCCTAATATAGTAGTCAATAACCAATGCCCTGATCATCCCTTCAAAACGAGATAGTGTCTCGGTGAAGTGCACCCTATCGCCATAGACCTTCTTTGAACTTTCGAATCCCTTACCTCCTACGAGTATTTTGAAGTCTTCCCATTGGTCCAAATGATCTTCCCCATAAATTGAAAAGGCGCCTTCTTTGCAAATCTCGTCATAGATGTCCTCATAGTTCCTGAAAGTGAAGTTTCTTTTTGCAAACTCGAGGTAACCAGCTTGGTTGGTTGAGCGCGACATGACTCTTGGTCTTCGCAGCAAATAGATAGCATATGCAATGCCAACAAAAATCATTCCAAAGTAAACAAAACGTACCCGCGAACCGGGTGCAATTACGAAGGTAGTTTTTTCGTTGCCGACAAGTGTGGAAAAGTCAGCGCTTTCTATGAAATGGTCGTTAAAAATAATAAGATAACCAAAAACTGGTATTAAGAAGAAACTCTTTGTCATGGGGCCATCTAACAGCCAAACGAAATTATCCCATCTAAGGTTCTTCCAACGAACTTTGCCGTCCTTGACTTTTCCATCAAACATCCAACTCCTCCACAAACCGCGCGTTCTCCTGAATGTATTGGAACCGCAGTTCGGGTTTTTTGCCCATCAGACGCTCGACCAGATCGCCGGTTTCGCCGGGCTCGTCCTCGTCAATGGTGACCCGGATCAATTTCCGGGATTTGGGGTCCATCGTGGTCTCTTTCAGGTCCTTGGCGTCCATCTCGCCCAGACCCTTAAAGCGGGACACGTCGATCTTACCCTTGCCACCCAGACCTTTTTTCAGCCATTCGTCGCGCTCGGCCTCGTCCAGACAGTAGACGCGTTTGGCACCCTGGGTCAGGCGGTACAAAGGCGGGCAGGCCAGGTACAGGTGGCCCGCGTCAATCATCGGGCGCATCTGGGTAAAGAAGAACGTCATCAGCAAGGACGCGATATGCGCCCCGTCCACATCCGCGTCGGTCATGATGATGACCTTGTCATAGCGCAGGTCGTCAACGTTGAACTTGGTACCAAGCCCGACACCCAGCGCCTGCGTCAGATCGTTGATCTCGGCATTGGTGCCCAGCTTGGAACTGGCCGCGCCCAGCACGTTCAGGATTTTGCCGCGCAGGGGCAGCAGGGCCTGCGTTTTGCGGTCACGACCCATCTTGGCCGAGCCGCCCGCAGAATCGCCTTCGACGATGAATAATTCGGTGCCGTCGCGTGTTGAACTGGAACAGTCCACCAGCTTGCCGGGAAGACGAAGTTTCTTAGTGGCGGACTTGCGTTGTGTTTCCTTCTCGGCCCGACGGCGCAGGCGTTCTTCGGCCCTCAGGATGAGGAAGTCGAGGATCGCGCCGGCGGATTTCGTATCAGCCGCCAGCCAGTTGTCGAAATGGTCGCGAACCGCGTTTTCGACCAGCCGCTGCGCCTCGACCGTGGCCAGACGGTCTTTGGTCTGGCCCACGAATTCCGGCTCGCGGATAAAGCACGACACCAGCGCGCAGCCACCTGTCAGCAGGTCGTCGCGGGTGATCTGCGCAGCTTTCTTATTGTTGATCAACTCGCCATATGCCTTGATCCCCTTGAGGATCGCAGCCCAGAAACCGGCCACATGGGTGCCGCCTTCGGGGGTGGGAACGGTGTTACAGTAGGATTGGATGAACCCATCACGCGACGGTGTCCAGTTGATCGCCCATTCGACCTTGCCGGGGGTGCCGAATTTCTCGTTGAAATCGACGGTGCCCGCAAAGGGTTGCTCGGCATAGGTGGACGAGCCGTTCATCGTCTCTTTCAGGTAATCCGACAGGCCGCCGGGAAAGTGAAACGAGGCCTCAAGCGGGGTTTCGCCGTCATCGATGGCGGTTTTCCAGCGGATTTCGACGCCCGAGAACAGATAGGCCTTGGAGCGGATGGATTTGAACAGCCGCGCGGGCTTGAACTTGTGATGGCCAAAGATGTCCGGGTCGGCGTGGAAGGTCACCGTTGTGCCGCGCCGGTTCGGGGCCGCGCCAACCTTTTCGACCGGGCCAAGCGGGATGCCGCGCGAGAAACGTTGTTCAAATAGCTGCTTGTCCCGCGCCACCTGCACGACCATCGAATCAGACAGCGCGTTCACCACCGACGCACCAACCCCGTGCAAGCCACCCGAGGTCTGGTAGGCCTTGCCCGAGAACTTGCCGCCCGCGTGCAGGGTACACAGGATCACCTCCAACGCGGACTTGCCCGGAAATTTTGGATGCGGGTCGATCGGGATACCGCGCCCGTTGTCACGGACGGTCAGGGCGTAGTCGGAATGCAGCTCGACCTCGATCCGGTTGGCAAAGCCTGCCACCGCCTCGTCCATCGAGTTGTCGAGGATCTCGGCCAACATATGGTGCAGCGCACGCTCATCCGTGCCGCCAATATACATGCCGGGGCGTTTGCGAACCGGTTCCAGCCCTTCGAGCACCTCGATCGAGGAGGCGTCATAGGTAGAAGTGGCGCTGGGCGTCAACAGATCTTCGGGCATGGGTGCTGCTCTTGTTTTTGGGTTTCCGCCATTATGGCAGGTGATGTGGTCCGGGGGAAGGGGGACGCGAGGTGTTGTGGATTTTCTGTCAAGCCGCTTGCAATCCGTGCAGATAACCAGTCCTTTGATCCCGGTAAAGCGGAGGTGAATAAATGAGCTGGATCAGAACCGTTCCGTTCGAAGACGCGACTGGAAAGTTGAAGAAACTCTACGAACGCGTGACCGGGCCGAACAATAACGTAGACAACATCATGATGGCACACAGCCTTCGCCCGCATTCGATGGAAGGCCATATGGCCATGTACAAGGCAGTGCTGCATCATTCGGGCAACAAGATACCGAAATGGTTTCTGGAAGTGCTGGGGGTTTGGGTCAGCTCACTGAACCGGTGCGGGTATTGCGTCGAGCATCACTTTGCAGGTCTTCAGCGCTTGCTGGGTGATACGGTGCGTGGCAACGCGATCAGGGCAGCGATTGAGGCGCGCGATCCCTCGGCTGCACCGCTGGATGCGGCGCAAATGGCTGCGATGGATTATGCTCGCAAGCTGACCGAAGCGCCGGGCGATCTGGTCGAGGCGGACGTCGCTGCCCTGCGCGACGCGGGGTGGGATGATGGCGAAATCCTCGAGATCAATCAGGTCTGCTCCTATTTTTCATATGCAAACCGGACGGTTCTGGGGCTTGGGTGCTCAACCGATGGTGATGAGTTGGGGTTGTCGCCGAACAACTCTGACAACCCTGACGACTGGGGGCACCGGTAAGGTGCTAAAGATGTCGTCGGCGCTGCGACAAAGGCTGCCTGGCTTGCCGTTGCGCGCGGGCGCGGCCTGATTACGTCAGGCCAGTCCATTCCAGAATGGCCTGCGCCACGGCCCGCGGGTTTTGATGATGCAACCAATGATCGGTCCCAGGGATCGTGACACGGGTGAGGTGGGTGGCAAACGCCTCCAGCCCCTCAGTGGCTTCTGGTAAAAGGGCTTTGTCATCCGGCCCCCAAATCAACAAGTGCGGACACCTGACATGCAACCGGTCGAGCGGCAGGTCAGGCAGGTCTGTCGCGGGGACACCGGGTTTGGCGACAACCAACGGAGAGGCTCTGTACCAGTTCAGCATCGCCTGCAGCCGACCGGGTCGGGCCCATTCAGTGCGGTAGTCGGCCATGCGAGCTTCGGTCAACCAGTCCAGCCCCATACCATGGCGAAAGAACTGTTCCAGCATCGCAAAGTTGTTTTCGGACAGTTTTTGTGCGGCATCGGGTGCTCGCAGCAGATTGATATATTGCGAGGCTGTGGATTGTGCGCCACCTGAGGCCATGGCGCGTTGAAACGGCACCGGATGTACGCCGTTTGCAATGATTAACCGATCAACGAGTTCCGGGCGGAACATGGCAACGCCATAAGCCACCGATGCGCCCCAGTCGTGACCCAGCAGCGCAACTGGCGCGCCGCAGGTTTCAATCAGTGCGGCCATGTCTGTGACCAGTTGCGACAGGGTATAGTTCTGCACCCCTTCGGGACACCAGCTTTGGCCATAACCGCGCTGGTCCGGAGCAATACAATAAAAGCGTTCTGCCAGATGAGGCGCAAGATCGGCCCAGGCACCGCTGTATTCGGGGAAACCATGCAGCATCAATAATGGTGGCGCGGCTTTGTCGCCCCATGTCCTGACGTGGAAAGAATGGCCGTTCAGCTTGAAAAAAGACGTCTGCATTGGAACAAGGGATCCGCGCTGGAAATCATGGGTTTTTGAGGCATCTATTTGACACCAATCAAAGCGCATTTCCGAGCTTTCTGCTAGCCACCCTTCAGGACAGTAGAAAAGGACAGGATGTATGGACGCCATTGCCACGACCAACGCAGAACCCACCCAGATCAAGACCACGCTCACCAAAGACACCGACCCTTCAGCGCCCAGCCCCGAGAAAATCCGGCAGGCGTTTGAAAGTGGGAAATACCCCTATGGCCGCAAAATGGCCCGGTCGGTGTATGAGACGCAAAAAGCCAATCTGCAGGCCGAGCTTTTGAAGGTTCAGCTGTGGGCGCAGGAAACGGGGCAGCGGTTTGTCTTGTTGTTCGAAGGGCGCGATGCCGCCGGCAAAGGGGGTACGATCAAGCGGTTCATGGAGCACCTGAACCCGCGTCAGGCCCGTGTCGTTGCATTGAACAAACCCACCTGGGAAGAGAAAGGCCAGTGGTACTACCAGCGCTACATTCAAGAGATGCCGACCGTGGGCGAGATGGTGTTCTATGACCGGTCCTGGTACAACCGCGCGGGTGTGGAGCGGGTCATGGGGTTCTGCACGCCCAACGAATATCTTGAGTTCATGCGGCAAACGCCCGAGTTGGAACGGATGTTGGTGCGCTCGGGCATTCAGCTATACAAATACTGGTTCTCGGTTACACAGCAAGAGCAGCAACGCCGTTTCAAAAGCCGTGAAACCGACCCCTTGAAGCAATGGAAACTGTCGCCCATCGACAAGGCGAGCCTCAGCAAGTGGGATGATTATACCGAGGCGAAAGAAGCCATGTTCTTTTACACGGATACGGCTGACGCACCCTGGACGATTATCAAGTCAAATGACAAGAAACGCGCACGCCTGAACTGCATGCGTCACTTCCTGTCCTCGCTGGATTACCCTGGCAAGGATCACGATATCGTGTGCGAGCCTGATCCGCTGATCGTAGGGCAGGCGCATCACGTTATTCACCGGTCCGAGCATATTCTGGGCACCGCGTTGCATCCCGACGCCCGCTGAGCATCAAAATGCCCGGCCACAGGGAAAGGTCGGGCACCAAAGTCTCAATCTGAAATATTGCAGATCCGCTCTTGTCCCGCGCCAAAGCCGCGCATATGGCTGGAGCGATGACAAAGGTGATGACATACCCGGCCCATTTTCGGGCAATTGCCGTTCTCGGCCTGCCACTGGTTGGCGGTCATCTGGCGCAATACGCAATCGGCTTGACCGACACCATCATGCTGGGTTGGTACGGGGTCGAGGCGTTGGCGGCCGTTACCTTGGCCAACAGTTATTATTTCGTGTTGTTTTTGTTTGGTGCGGGATTTGGATGGGCCGTCATGCCCATGGTTGCCACAGCGGCGGCGGAAGGGGATGAAACCAGCATTCGCCGCTCGACCCGGATGGGGCTATGGTTGTCGTTGCTGTATGCCGTGGTTGTCATGCCCTTGCTGTGGTGGTCCTATCCGATCCTGATCGCCATGAAACAGGAACCGCAAATTGCTGAAACCGCAGCCGAATATCTGCGAGTTGCCGGTTGGGGATTGTTTCCGGCCCTCATTGTGATGGTGTTGAAAAGCTATCTGGCGGCATTGGAGCGAACGCAGATTGTTTTGTGGATCACAATTGCGGCGGCGGCTGTGAACGGGCTGACCAATTATGCGCTGATCTTCGGCAACTGGGGTGCCCCCGAACTGGGCGTGACAGGGGCGGCAATCGCCTCAATCACGACACAAGTTGTTTCGCTGATCGCGGTCGTTATCTATGTGATCCGGACGTTGCCGGAGCACAGCCTATTCCAACGGTTCTGGCGACCGGATTGGGAAATGTTTGCCAGCGTATGGAAGTTGGGTGTACCCATCGGCTTGACCACATTGGCCGAAGTTTCACTGTTCGCGACTTCTGCGGTGATGATGGGCTGGCTGGGTCAGGTCCCGCTGGCTGCGCATGGGATCGCCCTGAATCTGGCTTCAGCCACTTTCATGGTTCACCTGGGGTTATCAAATGCGGCGACCATCCGGGCTGGCAATGCGCTGGGTCGTCGGGACAGGGCGCATCTGGAAAAGGGCGCAATTTCCGTGACTGGTATGTCGCTGGTCATGTCGGTGGCAACCATCATTCTGTTCCTGACCTGCGCCGAGCCTTTGATTTCCCTGTTCATGGAAACAGATGACCCGCAGCGGGGCCAAATCCTGACTATCGGTACCGGATTGCTTGCCATGGCGGCGTTGTTTCAGCTGGTCGACGGCGCGCAGGTGATTGCGCTGGGCCTGCTGCGCGGGTTGCAGGATGCCAAGATCCCAATGGTCATGGCGGCGCTCAGCTATTGGGTCGTAGGGATTCCCGCGTCGTATTATTTCGGCTTTGTCCGTCATATGGACGGCATCGGCGTCTGGCTGGGCCTGGTGCTTGGTCTCGCCTTCGCAGCCGTGCTTCTCATGACCCGATTCTGGATGTATTCGGTACAGCAGATACAGGCATCGGCCGAGCCCGCCTAGTCTTTGTCCAGCCGATCTGCCTTTTTTCGCACCAGTACCGTACGCAGGTCGTGCATGGCCATCAATAACCTGTCTGTCACATCCTCCAGCTGCGTGTCGCTTGCCTTGGACTGTGCCCATTGCGTGGTCAGATTCAGATAGTCGACCGCGCGATGGATATCGTCAATGTCGCGCTGGGCCAGCAGGGCCCGGCGCTCTTCCATCCATTGGGCAATCTCGGCCTGATCCCGGTCTGACAACGTCCGCTGCCCGTGCGGCTTGACCTCGCCATTGCGGATATTGATGACGGCAATCTGGTCCATCTCGATCCGGCGCTGACGGTTTTCCGTATCGATCCGAAACACCGCAGCACCGTTTTCACGTATGCGAAAGTAATACTCAGGCAGTTCGGCGGACATGGTCACCTCAGAGAAGCACAAAAACGCTGGATGCGGCTGCAAGCTTCGGTCAGTGCCGCGTCGGACGTAGCATAGCTGACGCGGAAATTCGGCGACAGGCCAAAGGCGGCGCCAAATACAACGGCCACGTCGGCCTCTTCCAGAAGTGCGGTTGCAAAGGCTTCGTCGTCTACCAGAACGGTCCCAGCGGGCGTCGTCTTCCCGATCAATCCGGCGATTGACGGATAGACATAAAAGGCCCCTTCGGGTGTGGGGCAGGTGACGCCATCAATCTCGTTCAGCATCCGAACCACCAGATCGCGCCGGCGCCTGAATGTCTCGTTATTCGGGGCCAGAAAATCCTGAGTTCCGTTCAGGGCCTCGACGGCAGCCCACTGACTGACCGAGCAGGGGTTCGAGGTGGATTGCGACTGGATCTTGCGCATGGCCGCGATGATTTCGACCGGACCGGCAGCATAACCGATGCGCCAACCGGTCATGGCATAGGCTTTTGAAACCCCGTTGCAGGTGAGGGTTCGGTCAAATAGACCGGGTTCAACCTCGGCCGGGGTGCAGAACTCAAACCCGTCATAGGCCAGATGTTCGTACATGTCGTCCGACATGATCCAGACATGCGGATGACGCATCAGAACATCGGTCAGCGCCTTCAGTTCATCCCGACTGTACCCTGCGCCCGTTGGGTTCGAAGGCGAGTTAAAGATGAACCACTTTGTCTTGGGCGTGATGGCGGCTTCCAGTTGTTCTGGGGTCAGCTTGAAACTGTTTTCCAGCGTCGTCTCGACCACAACAGGGGTGCCACCGGCCAAAAGCACCATATCGGGGTAGCTGACCCAGTACGGTGCAGGGATGATCACCTCGTCGCCTTCATTCATCGTCGCCATCAGAGCATTGTACAGCGTTTGCTTGCCACCGGTCCCGACCGAGATCTGGGCCGGCGAATAGTCCAGCCCGTGGTCACGTTTCATCTTGGCACATGCCGCTTGTTTCAACTCGGGGATACCGTCCGGCGCGGTGTATTTGGTTTTGCCTGCTGCGATGGCCGCAACAGCGGCGTCTTTGATGTTCTGGGGCGTGTCAAAATCCGGCTCACCAGCGCTTAGGCCGATGACATCACGTCCGGCGGCCTTCAGCTCGGCTGCCTTGGCTGTCATGGCGATGGTGGGTGAAGGTTTGACGCGTGACAGTGTCGCAGACAGAAAACTCATGCTCGGCCTCGGTTTGTATGTTCAGCCCGACTGTCATAGGGTGCGTCCGAGTGACGATCAAGCAGTATAGACAATGTGAGATGGAGACCCGAATGAATGATGAAAACGACTGGTACGGTCCGGATTCTGCGACATTCGGAGACCGTCTGGCAGGCGCACGCGAAGCCGCGGGAATGACGCAGGCGCAACTGGCGCGGCGTCTTGGGGTCAAAAAGGCGACAATTTCAGATTGGGAAAACGATCTGTCCGAACCCCGGGCCAACAGGCTGTCAATGATGGCGGGCATGGTCAATGTCTCAATCATGTGGTTGTTGACCGGCGAGGGCGACGGCATGGATGCGCCCGTGGATGAGGGCGAAGGCGGGATGGAACTGTCCTCGGCCGTGGCCGAACTGCGCGCCATCCGTGCGGAAATGCGCGCCTGTTCTGAACGCGCAGCGCGTCTGGAAAAGAAAATGCGTCAGATGCTGGAGCAGAAGAATTGAGCGAACCCCGGGATGTGCGTATCAAGCGCATGCAAATGCGGTCGATGCGACGCGGCATCAAAGAGATGGACATTATCCTGTCCGCCTATGCGGGGGGCAATCTGGCCGACATGGATGCCGCCGGGCTGGATGTCTATGACGCGCTGTTGCATGAAAACGATCAGGACCTTTATCAATGGGTCACGGGGCAGGTGCAGCCTCCGGCGCGATTTGCCAGCCTGATTGCAGACATAGCGCAAACCTTTCAGAAATAAGGCAAAGTTCCGCTTAACCGATTTTTCGGATTTTCGGTTCATCGTGTGTCAAACAGCGCGACTGAATCGGAGGGTCGGATGAGTATGGAAATGCAGGTCTCCACACCAGAGACTAAGGGTTTCATAACCAGCTATCTTGAGGCGCTGGCCCTGGTGGAGCGACTGCACCGGTTGTTGCTGGATGTCATCAAGGACGAGTTTGAGCGCGTCGGCGTATTGGAAATCAATGCGGTTCAGGCGTTGTTGCTGTTCAATATCGGTGATCACGAAGTCACGGCAGGCGAACTGAAAAGCCGTGGGTACTATCAGGGCAGCAATGTCAGCTATAACCTCAAGAAACTGGTTGAGATGGGCTATATGCACCACCAAAGATGCGAGATTGATCGCCGTTCAGTTCGCGTGCGCCTGACGCCGCAAGGCAGGGAAATCCGCAATATCGTGTCCAAGCTGTTTGCACGTCACGCCGAAGGCCTGCAAGGCAGGGGGGTGCTTGGGCTTGAAGGCATCGAAGATATCACCAGTTCGCTGCGTCGCGTTGAACGGTACTGGACGGATCAGATAAGGTATATCTATTGATCAGTGGCGGGCGTCAGACAGGACAAGACTGTCCAGCTCACGAAGAAGTTTGCGGGTCATGGCCTCTTCATACGCCTCAAAGCCCAGCGCCACTTCTACGAACGCGTTTGGCCCCAAAATGACCCAGGCTGAATAATAAGCTGAAAGTTCACCCACCTGAACATATCTCCGATCACCTTCCTTCGGATCGTCAGCGCCGATCACCAGCCCGTTAATCGTGATCCCGCCATGTCGTAAACTGGCTTTCACATCTCGTGGATGCGGTCCAAGGTTATGTTTACCATCCCCGGACAGATCCAGCGTACGGCGCCAGCATCCCCTTTGCTGATCAAGCAGGGAAGAGCCAAATAACATGGCCGACCCTACCGCCGTTCCCTGCGGTGCTGTGCTGCGCGAGGTCCGGACCAAACGATCACTGATTGCGATCAGGTCGGCGGGGGACCGTACTTCTGTCCACTCCAACAGCATCCGTTCATGTCCCCGCTCGCTCCATTCGAAGATCGCCAGACGTAAGGAGGTTGCGCCGTCCGACAACATCAGCTGGCTGACCTCGGGGCGGCTCAGGGCCGACGCCAGCCCGTCCAGTTGCAGCCTGTATTCCCGGCTGTCCACCGAACCCGACACATCCAGCCCCAGCGCAAGGGCCTGCCGGCATTCGCCAAAGGCAGGTCCTGATATCAGGCAAGCCAGAAAGACGATCACCTGACGTATCATGGGCCTTCATTCCGTAATGCACCGATTTGCAGACCGCTCAGTTCCCGTTTCAGTTTCTTTCGCATGGCGCGCTCGAAATCTTCAAACCCGGTGGCAATTTCCAAAAAGGCGCCGGGCCCGTGCAGGACATTATTTTCGAAGAAAGGGATCAGGAACAATTCTCCCTCGAAATCCGCCGCGTTGATCACAAGCCCATTCACGACAGTGTTTTGAAAGGGAAAGTGCCGATAGGCGATCTGCGGCCCATAGCCATCGTTGTTCGTGCCGTCGCCGGACAGGTCAATGGTTTGAAACAAGCATTGCGGCGCTTGCTCCATAAGGTTTGCACCGTATGCCAACGCATAGCCCATAGCTGTTGCCGATCCGCTGTCAGATCGGACGGATTGGCTGATTTGGCTGGATGCGAACAGCAGATCACCAACGTCATCGATCATTGTCCAATTCAGGACGACATTTTGGGTTGAGCGGCCACTCCACTCATATACCGCCAGGGCAACGGGCATCGGTGAAGAAAAGAAGGCCTCTTGCACTTCGGGTGCAATCAAGGCGGCGGCTAACCCCTGCCGTTGCAACACATCTTCGGCCTCATCGACTGAAACGGAAATATCCATCG
The DNA here is from genome assembly GCF_056541095.1 of Ruegeria sp. AK11. Lineage (NCBI taxonomy): Bacteria > Pseudomonadati > Pseudomonadota > Alphaproteobacteria > Rhodobacterales > Roseobacteraceae > Ruegeria > Ruegeria sp. AK11. The sequence continues at coordinate 1,407,607 of NZ_JBQFXU010000001.1, read as the reverse complement.
CCAAGGCCAGCGCCAAGCGACATTGCTCGGCCTTGACAGGGCTGGCCTGAACGACCAGCCCAAACGCTATCAGCCAACGGATCACCAGTGACCACTGCTCTCCATGCTGGCCCAGGGTTCGGCTGGTTCGAGTGCTTCGCCATTCTGTAAAAGCTCAACCGAGATATTGTCGGGCGATCGAACGAAAGCCATGCGACCATCCCTTGGCGGGCGATTGATCGTAACGCCGTTGTTCTGAAGATGTTGGCAAACCTCGTAGATATTATCGACACCGTAGGCCAGATGGCCGAAGTGACGGCTGTCGGCGGGCAACTCGTCATCGCCGTCCCAATTGTACGTCAGCTCGATCGGCGCGTCTTCTTGTCCCGGAGGGGCCATGAAGATCAGAGAAAATCGCCCGGCTTCACTGTCATACCGGCGTGTTTCTTTCAGACCCAGAAGCTCGTAAAACGCCATGGATTTTTCCAGATCCTTCACGCGGACCATGGTGTGAAGATATTTCAGCGCCATTTCGGCCATCCTTTTTCGACTCACATTGCCAAGAGCTTAGCGCTCCGCCTCGATGTGTCGATAGAGCCTTCGGCAGCAATTTGTTTTTTGCGCCCGCTGCGGCATATATCGCGGTTCCTGTGTCGAAATTGGCGATATATAGTAGGGGGCGACTCATTGCCAGAAAGGAAGATTCGATGCCGCTGTCCCCTGATCAACAGGCCGAGATTGACGCGCAACGCGCGCAATCGCATCCCACGCGTCGAGTTGTCTCGGCGGGAATGGAAGACCACCTGTACACGGCGCATCAGGTTCTGGATCATGGCTTTGTCCGCGTGATCGACTATATGGGGGACGATGCCGCCATCTGTCAGGCTGCGCGCGTTTCATACGGCAAAGGCACCAAATCCGTTCAGAATGACGAGGGGTTGATCCGGTATCTGATGCGGCACTGGCATTCGACGCCATTCGAAATGTGCGAAGTCAAATTGCATGTGAAATTGCCTGTGTTCGTGGCGCGGCAGTGGATCCGGCACCGAACCGCCAATGTGAATGAATACTCGGCACGGTATTCAATTCTGGATCGCGAGTTTTATATTCCCGCCCCTGAACATGTGGCGGCACAGTCCGAAGTGAACAATCAGGGCCGTGGGGCAACGTTGGAAGGCGAAGAGGCCGCGCGCGTATTGGAAACCCTCAAGGCGGACAGCACACGCTGCTACGACAATTACGAATCCATGATCAGCCAGGACGGGCAACAGGGGCTTGCACGTGAACTGGCCCGCATGAACCTACCCGCAAACGTTTATACGCAGTGGTATTGGAAGGTGGACCTGCACAATCTGTTCCACTTCCTGCGCCTGCGGGCCGACCCGCATGCTCAGTATGAAATCCGCATCTATGCCGAAGCGATGTGCAAGATCGTCGCTGATTGGGTGCCGTTTGCGTATAAGGCGTTTGAGGATTACCGGCTGGGTGCGGTGAACCTGTCTGCCCAGATGGTCGAAAGCCTGCAACGAATGCTGGCAGGAGAGGCGGTCACGCAGGAAACCTCGGGGATGACGGCGCGCGAATGGCGTGAGTTCGAGGCGATCATTCGTAAATAGAACCGACAAGCTGCATAGCTTTTGTCTATACGTGTCGTCATGGAATTGTTACACTTGTTCCATGGCGCGCGTTTTGGATCTTGCTCTGTTATGTCTGTTTCTTGGTCTCGCCATGCCTGCGCAGGCCAAGTCCCCCATAGCTGAGGTTTTGTGCGAACCGACGCCCCGGTTGCACCAGAAACTGGAAAGGCAGTTCGGTGCGCGGCGCGTGGCATCGGGTGTTCGCGGGCCGGAACAGATTATGGAAGTCTGGGCAAGTCAGCACGGGGACTGGACCATGGTTGTCACCTACGCGACAGGCACATCCTGCATCGTTGCCATGGGCGAAAACTGGAATTCCCACGCCGACGCCAAGCCCGCGCGAGGGTAATGGAACGAAACCGGTGGGGGATGGATAACGGCCGGAAATTGGCCGTCATCCTTAATGATCAACCGCGTGTTTAGCGGGATGTCGTTACAGTGGTTTCAAATCAGCTGCCATTTGGCGGCCGTCGCGTCCGTCCTGCAACTCGTACGAAACTTTTTGGTTGTCTGCGAGTCCGGTGAGGCCGGACCGTTCTACGGCCGAGATATGTACAAACACATCTTTGCCCCCTTCGTCAGGGGCAATAAATCCATAGCCTTTAGTGGTATTGAACCATTTCACGGTGCCGGTTGGCATGTCCCGTGTCTCCTTCTACTTACGCATTGTCCCACAAATTGGTGGGGGCTGTGGTCAGCGTCACCACGAAAAAGTTGTTTTGGCACTGGCTGAACAGTCCAATTCGTGTGTTTCGCCTTTTTCAACATTGCACGGTGAAGTAAAAAATCAAGAATAACCGCAAGAAGCGGGCAAGATTGCTTAAAATCAAAGCATGGGCAGGAGCGTCAAAGACATGCAGCTTTATGGATTGAAAAACTGTGACACCTGTCGCAAGGCATTGAAATCGCTGCCAGACGTCAAATTTTCTGATGTACGCAGCGACGGTGTGCCGGGTTCGGTGCTGTCACGGGCCTTTGCCGAGTTCGGCAATGACTTGCTTAATACCAGATCGACGACATGGCGCGGATTGGACGAAACCCAGCGTGCCAAGCCCCCTTTGGAGCTTTTGAAAGAGCACCCGACCCTGATGAAACGCCCATTGATCGAAGTCGATGGCAGGCTGTTGTTGGGTTGGACAGCTGAAACCCGTGCTCAGCTTGGCATTTCCTGAACGGGTGCTTATCTGCGTGAAAGCTACAATGAGGGTTTTCAATGCGTAATGCCGCAATGTTATTGGGTGTAATCGCCGGGTTGATCGGAATGATCGTCGGGTTCTTCGGCTATGCAAAGGTGGTCGTGGTTGACCATGTCGGCGAGATTGACGGAGTTCTAAGCCAGGTCGACAATCCTGATCTGGTGCAAGCCATTTCGATTATCGCGCCCTTGCTGGCAATCGCGGGCGGGGCCATGGCACCAGCGCGCGCGTTGATTGGCGGGGTCTTGTTGCTGGGGTCAGCGGCTGCGATGTACTACGCCTTTGGTTTTGGTGTTTTCACCATGTTCCCGATCACATTTGCCGGGATCGCCGGGATACTTGGGCTGGCCGCGGGAAAACCGGACCAGCCCAAGGCACATTTCTGAGTTACTTAAGGCGAAGGATCCGGTCGAGCGAGATCGGCCCTGCGCCGTTGATGACGATCACCAGCATCAGGAAGGTCCACATCGTGCGCTGATCCATCAGGGACGGCGCCGCGTCGAACAGGCTGCCCAGTTTCACGCCATGGCCGGTGACGTCGACAAGAGTCTGCACCCAGATGAAACCGATCATGCCCAAAGCCGCCAAACGCGAGAACAGCCCAACCAGTAGAAGTGCCGGGAGCACAAATTCGGCAACCGTTCCCATGAAGATGACGATGCGTTGGAAGAACGTCATTTGGGACACGTCATACAGAACAGCCTCCGCCGCTTTGGGGAATATCTGACCAAATGCACCTGCCGAAGGCGAAAAGATCGATCCGTCGATCTTCAGCATGGCTGAGTTCCAGTAATAAACCAGAAGAACCGCAACAAAGACCAGCCGTGCCAGCGTAGGGGTCAACCAGCCAGAGGCAAGGTCCAGTTTTCCCATGGTGTTATTGTAGGTTGAGATCAAAGCAGTCATGTCTCGGGCCTTTCGATAGTCACAGAGGTTATTGCACCGCCCTGCAACAGCAGTGCCAGAGTGGTTCCAAGATCAAATTCAGGCAGTTTGGCAGTCGTTTTTTCATATGCGTCACCGATTGTGTCGCCGTTCTGCATACAGGCGATCCAGTCTGCACCACCCGCCGGAAGTGGATTGGGTGTGGGATCGAACTCGGCGCGTGTGATCAACACGTCCTCTGCACCGGCATTCGGTTTCGGTGCGTTCTCTTCGCTGTTAAATCGCCAGATCGCGAAAATTGGCCAATCCGAGCGGATCACCTGCATGGCCGGTGCAAACTGCAACCGGGCCTGCATGACCTGTTCGGGTTCGACGGCTAGAACATCTGCCGGTGCAGGTTCGCTGTCGGCGGCGTGGTAGGACTTGCGCAAGGCAATCTCCAACCGGGCCACGTCCGGCAGGTATCCAAGATGGGCAAGTTGGGGCATTCCTGCCAGAAAATCAGGAAACGCCTCGCCATAAAACATCATCAGCGGAGAGGAGGGCGGGTGCTGACGCAGGAAAATCCCGGCCAACCCATCCATGTTCTGCGCCCCTAGCAATTTGGCAATCACAGGAAACGCCTGATGCATCGCTTCGGTCAGCGACACCGCAACGTTGTTGCGGTAAACGCTGAATCTGCGACCGGCCGGTCGCGCACCGCCGTCCAGCAATCCACCGGGAACGGGCGCTGACGCATCCATCATGGCCGCGCGGAATTCAGATTGAGAAACGCTCATACCGGTATCCGGTCCAATGCGGTTTGCGCGCGAATGGCCTCATCCCGCAGAACGGGCCAATCAGGCACATCAGTGTCCCATTCGATCAGAACGGGTTTTGGCCCCGAACGCTCCAGCACATAATCCAGCAGGGCCCACACCGGATCGACCACTTCACGTCCGTGACTGTCGATTAGCAGCGGATGACCGTGATCGTCTTCATCCTCATCATGGCCGCCAAGGTGGATTTCCGACACCTTTTCAATCGGATAGGCGTCAATATAGCCTTGTGGTGAGAAATCCAGATTGGTCGCCGAGACAAAGACATTGTTTACGTCCAGCAACAAGCCGCAACCGGTGCGCTTGGCAATCTCCCTCAGGAAATCAGGTTCGGACCAGGTGCTTTCCTCGAAGGCCAGATAGCTGGACGGGTTTTCCAGCAGCATCTGACGCCCGACGGTGTCCTGCACCTGATCGATATGTTCACAAACCCGCGTAAGAGTTTCGTCGGTATAGGGCAGGGGCAGCAGATCGTTGTAGAAATGGCTGTCATGGGTAGACCAGGCCAAATGTTCGGAAAAGCTTGCAGGGTTCAGCCAGCCGACCAGGTGTTTCAACCGGGCCAAATGATCGGAGTCCAGCGCGCCTTCACCACCAATGGACAGGCCAACGCCATGGACCGAGATTGGGAACTTTTCGGAAAGGTGGCGCAGTTGCGCCAAGGGTCGCCCGCCGTCGCCCATATAATTCTCGGCATGGATTTCCAACCATGCGACGGGCTGTGCGTGTTCAAGTATCTGAGCGAAGTGTTGCGGCTTGTAACCAACGCCCGGCGCTGCGGGCAGGCGGTTTGACCGGCAGGTGTCATCCAACATGGGCCAGTTCCTTGATCACGAAAGGGAAAGGGCGGGCGATGGTGCCCGCCCCTTGAAATCGTCAGGCCAGTCTTATGCCGGCAGGTCGCGGTCCAGTGCTTCCAGCGAACCTTTGCGCGGTGTGCCGTTTGCTTCCGCAGGCAATTCGATGTCGGCGCAGGTGCCTGCGTCAACCAAGGTCCATGCGTTGCCCTGATAATCAACGGTCGAGGTGCCCGCGCAGGTGGTGCCGGGGCCTGCGGCACAGTCGTTCTGACCGGCCAGCGATACGCCATAGCACTTTTCTTTTGCCTGTGCGCTTGCTGTGGTTGCGACACCCGATACGGCGGCTGCGACTGCGGTTGCGATAACCAGGGACTTAGCTGTGTTCGACATCTCGGTAATCCTCTTGATGACTGGGTATGTCTGCTTGTGACAATGACAAAGGTAGTGGCTTGGTGGGCAGAGTTGAATTCACGAGCCCGTGTCTCACAAGCGCGTCATGGGGCGGCCTGCCCCCTTGCAGCGTAATACACTGTTTTTGATGAAGAAAGGGTGAAATGTTACAATCCGACCCCTTAGTAGGGGTCGGATTTTTTTGGAAATGGTGCTGTTTGTTACAGCAGATCTGGCGGGGTGGCGGCGTGTGCCAGCTCTTTTGTTACAACATCAAGCGGTTGTACCTGGGTCTGTTTTTCACCCAGTCGCCGCACGCTTACGGTGCGTTCGTCAACTTCGCGGTGACCGACGGCCAGAATTACAGGTACTTTGCCGACCGAATGCTCACGGACCTTATAGTTGATCTTTTCATTGCGGATGTCGGCCTCGGCCCGCACACCCGCAGCACGCAGGGTTTCGACCACTTCGGTGACATAGTCGTCCGCGTCGGACGTGATGGACGCGACGACGACCTGACGCGGGGCCAGCCAGAACGGCAATTTGCCTGCGTGTTCCTCGATCAAGATACCGATGAAGCGTTCGAACGAACCAAGTGTTGCGCGGTGCAGCATGACCGGGCGGTGCTTGGCCCCGTCGGCGCCGATATAGGTGGCATCCAGCCGTTCGGGCAGAACGAAATCGACCTGGAAGGTGCCGCATTGCCAGTCACGCCCGATGGCGTCCGTCAGCACGAATTCCAGTTTCGGACCATAGAATGCACCTTCGCCCGGGTTCAGTTCCGGTTCGATCCCGGCGGCACGGGTGGCGGACAAAAGCGCCGCTTCGGCCTTGTCCCAGACATCGTCCGATCCGGCGCGGGTTTCGGGACGGTCTGAGAACTTCACCGAAAAATCCTCGAATCCCAGATCCTTGTAGATCACACTGAGGAAACGGATGAATTCGGCGGTCTCCGCCTCGATCTGTTCTTCGGTTGAAAAGATGTGGGCGTCGTCCTGCGTGAACCCACGCACCCGCATGATGCCATGCAACGCGCCAGAGGGTTCGTACCGGTTGCACGACCCGAACTCGGCCATGCGCAGCGGCAGGTCGCGATAGGATTTCAGGCCTTGCTTGAAAATCTCGACATGGCAGGGGCAGTTCATCGGTTTGAGCGCGTTAACGGCCTTTTCACGGGCATGTTCCTCGTCCACTTCGACGATGAACATGTTCTCCTGATACTTGTCCCAGTGGCCTGAACGTTCCCACAGTTTGCGGTCAACGACTTGCGGCGTGTTTACCTCGACATACCCACCCTTGCGCTGCTGACGGCGCATGTAATCCTGCAACTGGGTGTAGATGGACCAGCCATTGGGGTGCCAGAAGATCTGACCGGGGGCTTCTTCCTGCATGTGAAACAGGTCCATCTCGCGGCCCAGTTTGCGGTGGTCGCGCTTTGCGGCCTCTTCCAGCATATGCAGGTGGTCTTTCAGCTTTTCCTTGCCGGTGAAGGCCACGCCGTAGATGCGTTGCAGCATCGCGCGGTTGCTGTCGCCGCGCCAATAGGCACCGGCGATAGACATCAGCTTGAACGCATCACCGGGAACCTGACCGGTATGTTGCAGATGCGGACCGCGGCACAAATCCTGCCAGTGGCCGTGCCAGTACATGCGCAACGGCTCATCCCCGGGAATGGCTTCGATCAGCTCAACCTTGTAGGGCTCGTTATTGGCCTTGTAGAACTCGATGGCCCGCTCGCGGTCCCAAACCTCGGTGGTGACAGGATCGCGCTTGTTGATGATCTCTTTCATCTTTTTCTCGATGAGGCCAAGATCTTCGGGCGTGAACGGTTCTTCCCGGTCGAAGTCATAATACCAGCCGTTTTCGATAACGGGGCCGATGGTGACCTTGGTCGCAGGCCAGATTTCCTGCACGGCGCGGGCCATGATGTGGGCCAGATCGTGGCGGATCAGCTCGTTGGCCTGGACGTCATCCTTCATGGTGTGGATGGCAATCTGTGCATCGGCTTCGATGGGCCATTGCAGGTCCCAGTGTTTGCCGTCAACGGTGGCTGAGATGGCCTTTTTGGCCAGCGAACTTGAAATATCGGCAGCCACCTGCGCAGGCGTAACCCCTGCGTCATAGGAACGTGCGTTGCCATCTGGGAAAGTGAGAGAGACGGATTTTGAATCCAGGGCCATGTCGGCTCTCCTCGTCGGTTTGGCGCCCACTGAACGCCCGGTTGCGGGTTATTTGCGTCTGGCTGATGTGGCAGGTGGATATGCCTGTGTCAAGTGTAGGGGCGAGGGGCCAGCCCCTCGCGCTCCCCGGAGTATTTGAAAAAAGATGAAGTGGGCGGAATTGCACTCGGGGGTGGGGCGTGCATGATGCAGTAAAAGGAAAGAAGGTTTCATGGCAGCGACGAATTTTCTGGAGACGCCGCAGGGGCGGCGACTGGCTTATCACAAGACCGAAGGGGCAGGGCCGACCATCGTTTTTCTGGGTGGGCTCATGTCGGATATGGAAGGCACCAAGGCAGTCCATCTGGAAGCTTGGGCGCAGGCGCGGAGGCGGGCCTTTTTGCGGTTTGATTATTCCGGTCACGGCGAAAGCTCTGGTGCTTTCACGGATGGCTGCATTGGGGATTGGCATGAGGACACTGTTGCTGCGGTCGATGCCTTGACCAAGGGGCCGCTGATTGTTGTCGGCTCGTCCATGGGGGGGTGGCAGGCGCTTTTGCTGGCCAAGGCCATGCCGGACCGGATAGCAGGTATGGTCACGATCGCCGCCGCGCCGGATTTCACGGAAGATGGCTATTGGGCTTCATTCACCGATAACCAGAAAGCCGCCCTGGAAACGGTCGGGCATGTCGAGTTGCCGTCCGATTACATGGAGCCTTATATCGTCACCAAACGGATGATCGAAGATGGGCGGCAGCGTCTTGTTCTGCGCGACACGTTGAACCTGCCGTTCAAGGTTCGTTTCCTGCAGGGAACAGCGGATACAGCCGTTTCGACTGAAACGGCCGTTCGGTTGCTGGACCATGCAACAGGGCCGGACATGCAGCTTCTTTTAGTCAAGGATGCCGATCACAGATTCTCGGATGATGCATGTCTTGGCTTGATCGAGGCGGCGGTTCTGGATGTGTTGGGAGACGCGTAATGCGGCGTTTGGGATGGCTTCTGGGGCGCTTGTTCCTTGCGTTGATTGCCACCGGCGGCCTTGTCTACTGGTTTGGCCCGCGCGAAGAGGTGAACCTGCACCCAAGCTTTGATCCGCGCAAGTTTGGTGAGGGCGTACAGGTTTATTTCGAAAGCACCGAAGCCGCGTTTGACGATATCGTTCCGGGTGTCGAAAAACGAGTAATCTGGCAAGATGGCCATAACGAGCGGCGCACCCCGTATTCCGTTCTTTACATCCATGGCTTTTCAGCAAGTTCCGAGGAAATCCGGCCAGTACCAGACCTTGTAGCAGACGCGTTGGGGGCCAATCTGGTTTACACACGCCTGCAAGGTCACGGGCGAACCGGATCAGCCATGGCAGAAGGCACTGCCTCGGGCTGGATGCTGGACACTGCCGAGGGATTGGCAGCCGCACGTGCTGTTGGGGACAAGGTGATCGTGATCTCAACGTCGACCGGTGCGACGCTTGCAGCCGCCGCCGCTTTGGATGCCAGCCTCAGCAAAGATGTTGTCGGCATGGTCTTTGTCTCTCCCAATTTCGGGGTCAACACGTCTGTGGCATGGATCCCCACTTTGCCATGGGCAAGGGATTGGTTGCCGGTCCTGATGGGGGACGAACGCGATGTATCGGGGCCAGACCCGGAAAAGAACAAATATTGGTCTACCGTCTATCCGTGGGAGTCGGTCGTGCCGATGTCCGTTCTGGTCGAAAAAGTCTATGCGCTGGATTTCTCGAATGCCCTGGTGCCCGTGCTGTTCTGGTTCTCGGACAACGATCAGGTGGTGCGCCCTGACCGCACACACGAGGTCGCCAAAGCGTGGGGTGCGCCAACATCCGTCAAATTGGTGACAATGGGCCCTGAGGATGATCCGTCATCCCATGTTATTGCCGGTCGCCTGATGTCGCCAGGGCAGACCGACGCGGCTGTGGCCGGTATTCTGGACTGGCTAAAAGGGCTGGGGGTGGAATGATGGCGGCCTCGGGTCGAGGGACGATGCGTAAGCCGGGCAGTATGTGGAGCCTTGAGACGTTGGGGCGCGTTCGTCTGTCCCGGTATTTCTTCATGCGCGATTTCCTCTATTCCGAGATCGGGAACTTTCACCAGAAACAGAACATTCCAGACAACCCGGATCTGGCTATCGAGACAGGACGTGCGTTCTGCGAAACTCTGCTGGACCCGCTGGAAGAGACCTTTGGCAGGATCGCTGTGCGCTCGGGCTATCGCTCACCGTCGCTAAACAGGTTTGGCAATGAAAACAAACTGAACTGCGCCCGGAATGATCACCCGTTGGAATGCCACATCTGGGATCGTGGGGACGGGGATGCGCGGATTGCCGGGGCGTCTGTTGTAATTCCCTGGTTTGCGGATCAGTTTGCGCAGGGCCGGGATTGGCGGGATTTGGCATGGTGGATGCATGATCACCTGGATTATTCCGAAATCTGGTTTTTTCCGAAACTCTGCGCTTTCAATCTGGTGTGGCGCCCTAAACCGCAGCGGCGGATTGACAGCTACATTGCGCCACGCGGATGCCTTCTGAAACCGGGCGCTGAGCCCGAGGAAAGTGCGGCTTCACGACGGTCCCGCTATGCTGACTTTCCGGCTTTTCGGGCAATCGCCTATCCGTGACGTTCCGCTTGTTTGAATGTGATAAATTCTCAACCTGACTACAAACCCAAGGGCTCGGAATACCGAGCATATGGAGCCCCTGCGTGATCGAGCCGCTGGTACTGCTACCTGGACTGATGTGCGATGCCCGACTGTATCGCCCTCAGATTGAGGTGTTTTCGCGGACGCGACCCGTAACCGTTGCGCCAATCTCAGCAGGTGAGCGTATCGAAGAGATCGCCTCGGGTTTGCTGGACCAGCTTCCACATCGGTTTGCACTGGCCGGATTAAGCATGGGTGGTGTGGTCGCGTTAGAGCTGATCCGCCGGGCACCGGAACGTGTGTCACGCCTGTGCCTGATGGCCACTGATGCACAGGCGGACACGCCTCAAATGGCTGCCAGTCGCGAAGACCTGATCATTGGCGCGCAGGGTGGCCGGTTGGAGGAGGTCCTGCGGAAACTTGTGGGGTCCGACACGCTGGCACCGGGCCCGCAGCGCATTCCCATCCTGAACGGCTTGTTGGCAATGGCACAGGATTTGGGTGTTGAAACCTTCGTGCGTCAAATGCGTGCTCTGCAACGCCGCCCGGATCAACAAGCCGCATTGCGTCGCATCAAGGTACCCACGTTGGTTCTGTGCGGTGCGCATGACACTCTGACACCGGTCAAACGGCATTCTTTCATGGCAGAGCTCATACCCGGAGCGGAACTGCTGGTTATTGAAAAGGCTGGTCACTTGCCGACCCTCGAAACGCCCGACCTCGTCAATGAGGCGCTGCAAACCTGGTTGGACGCCCAGCAACGGTTTGATTACTGGTAAAGCGTCGCGCATTCGGTCTTTGAAATGACAGTTGGCGTCACCACGGGTTTACCAGTATTTTGGTCGAAAAACGGTGTGTTCTTCCACCGCCCGGACAGGCGCGATCCGGCGGCCCTGCGCAACAGCCCAAGAATGGCGGGGCCAGATTTTTCGTGCTTCTGCTTTCCGTCCGGTTGGGGAACAAACCCACGTGTCGTGACGGGTCCCAGCGCCGAAGCTCCACCCGCAACCCGGCCGACGATAACGCCAGCAAACGGGAATTTCGCGGATTTGGGCGTTGCCGCCAAAGGTGCGTTACAGCAGCTGGCGTACCATCGCAGCATACCCTTGGGGCTGAGTTGCATCGCCGCAAGATACTGTCTTCCTGCGCTGATTTCGATTTCATCCGGTGCGATCTGAAAAATCCCGACAGGTCCGGGTGCCGGGTCCGGCTGCTTGAAATATAGTTGAGCGGCCCGGCAATCATGGCAGAAACACTCAACATGTGTGCCTTGCCGAACACCGCGGGGTGAAATACGCCCCTGCAACGCGCCGCATTGGCAGGAAAAGGTAAGGCCATTTTGCGCTGGCCCGCTCATGTCGCTTAAGCAACCTTGTTGGAATTGGCCGCGCGACGGTTTGGTTTTCGCGCATTTTCGTTCATGAAATCAATCACAAGGGGACGAATGTTGTCGCGCCAGCTGCGGCCTGCGAAGATACCATAGTGACCGGCGCCGGGTTCAACGTGGCTTGCCTTTTTGCTGTCGGGCAGGCCGGTACACAAATCCAGCGCAGCAATACACTGGCCGGGTGCAGAGATGTCATCATTTGCACCTTCGACAGTCTTCACCGCAACATCGGTAATCTTACTGATGTCCACTTTGTGACCCGCGACCACGAACTCGTTTCTCGCAATCTCTCGATTCTTGAAGACCCGCTCGACCGTCGAAAGATAGAACTCGGCAGTCATGTCCATCACGGCCAGGTATTCGTCGTAGAAGCGGTTATGGGCATCCTGATCCGAGGCTTCGTCCCGCATGACGCGCTGGATCTGGTCGGAAAACGCTTTGGAGTGACGATCTGCATTCATGGACATGAACGAGGCCAATTGCAGCAGTCCCGGATAGACCATGCGCCCTACGCCCTTGTACTTGAAGCCAACGCGCTGAATCATTGTTTCTTCCAACTGGCCCATAGTGACGCGACGGCCGAAGTCTGTCACATCGGTCGGCGTGGCGTCCGGATCGACGGGGCCACCAATCAGCGTCAGGGTGCTTGGCTGGGCTTTGGGTTCAATCTCGGCCAGGTACGCCGTTGCAGCCAATGTCAGAGGCGCAGGTTGGCAAACGGCAACAACATGGGTGTCTGGCCCAAGCTCTTTCATAAAATCTACAAGATAGAGCGTGTAGTCTTCGACATCGAATTTGCCTGCGGATACAGGGATATCGCGCGCATTATGCCAATCTGTGATGTAGACTTCACAATTGACCAGAAGGCTTTTCACCGTCGAGCGCAGCAACGTAGCATAATGCCCGGACATCGGTGCAACCAACAGCACTTTGCGGGGTTGTTCTTTCCGGCCATTGACGCGGAAATGTACCAGATCACCAAAAGGGCGTTCCAGAACAGTCGTGATTTCAACCAGATGATCCTTGCCATCTTCGCAGGTGAACGTGCGAATACCCCAATCGGGCTTTGCAACCATCCGTTGGAACGTACGCTCGGTAACCTCGCCCCAGGCGGCCATCCAGTTGAATGCGGGGTTCGGCACCATCGAAAACATCGGATAGGACGCCATCGCGCTGGCGGTTGCACCAAGCCATTGGTTGGTGTTTCGCGCAGTTTCCATCAGGTCGTAGGTCATCATATAGCGCATAAACGGGGCCTCCTGAGTGTCAGCCTGATAGTTCGGACCATTCGTCGCTTTGCCCCCCAGCACCCACGACGTTATTCTGCATAGCAGCGAGGTTAGGGGGGAATTGTTAAAATGACAACTAGTGAAGACCACATGCCAGACGTATCCGAAGAACACATTGAACGCCTTAAAGAAAATATGGATAAGGTCGAGAAGTTATCGAAGCGCCTGATTGAGGTCATGGCTGTAAAACGGCCCCACACGCCCGCGCTGGACGGCCCGAATCAAGAGCTTTTCGCACGAGCAGCAAGTGCCTATTGGGCAGAGGCTTGGCAAAATCCCGCCAAGTTGCTGGAACAGCAGATAGAATTTTGGGGCAAGTCAGTGTTGAACTTTGCCGAGGCGCAGAAAGCACTGACTGCGTCTGACGCGGAAAGCGAAGCACCCAAGCCAGAAGACAAGCGATTTTCGAACCCCCTTTGGGAGACCAATCCCTATTTCCGTCTGATCCGCCAGCAATACCAGACCAATGCGCAAGCAATCGCGCAGGCTGTTGCGTCCGTGGATGATCTGGATGCCAAAGACAAAAGGCGGCTGCAATATTTCTCGCAACAAATCGTCGATATGATGGCGCCGACAAATTTCCTGGCGACCAATCCGGATGCATTGCAAAAAGCGGTCGAAACCGAGGGCCAGTCACTGATCAAGGGGTTGGAAAACCTTGTGTCAGATCTTGAGGCCAATAATGGAGAATTGGTCGTCAAACTGGCAGATGAAAGCGCTTTTGAGGTCGGCGGTAATCTGGCGACGACGCCGGGGGAGGTGGTTTATCGCAACCGGATGATGGAACTGATTCAGTACAAGCCAGCGACCGAAACGGTCTACGAGACCCCGATTGTTCTGTTTCCGCCCTGGATCAACAAGTTCTATATTCTGGACCTGAAAGCCCAGAACAGCATGATCAAATGGATCACCGAACAGGGGTATACCCTGTTTGTTGTAAGCTGGGTCAATCCGGACGAAAGCTATGCCGAAACAGGCATGGAAGACTACATTCAGGACGGTTTCCTGACTGCAATCGAGACGGCCAAGAAGATTTGCAAGGTCAAACAGGTCAACGCTGTGGGGTATTGCATCGCGGGCACCACCCTGAGCCTGACGCTGTCTCTGCTGAAACAGCGAGGAGACAAGTCGGTCAAATCGGCGACCCTGTTCACCGCATTGACGGATTTTTCCGATCAGGGAGAGTTCACGCCCTTCCTTCAAAACGATTTTATCGACGGAATCGAAGAAGAAGTGAAAAAGGAAGGTGTTCTGCGGTCGTGGATCATGGCGCGCACAATGTCCTTCCTGAGATCACGTGACCTGATTTATGGCCCGGCCATTCGCAGCTATATGATGGGTGAAGTGCCCCCGGCCTTTGATTTGCTGTACTGGAACGGTGACGGAGCCAACCTGCCGGCGAAAATGGCGGTGGAGTACTTGCGTGGACTATGCCAGCGCAACGAATTTGCCACCGATGGCTTTGAGTTGCTGGGGCATAAGCTAAAGCTTGGTGACGTTGATGTGCCCCTTATGGCCATTACATGCGAAACCGATCACATCGCGGCGTGGAAAGATTGCTATCGCGGTGTGCAAAAAATGGGCTCGCGATCAAAAACTTTCGTGGTTTCCGAGTCGGGTCATATTGCGGGTATTGTGAACCCGCCCAGCAAGAAAAAGTACGGGCATTACACCAACCCGGATTTGAAATCAGACGCCGCCACCTGGTTAAAGGAAGCCGATTTTCATGAAGGGTCATGGTGGCCCATGTGGGATGCCTGGCTGAAGAAACGATCAGGCAAGCAGGTACCGGCCCGTGAACCGGGCGATTCGAAGCACCCGAGCCTAGCTGCTGCACCCGGAACGTATGTAGTGGCAAAACCAAACGCCTGATTTCATTCTGAAACTTAATTATTTCTGCAGCGCAGCAAAAAAAACTTGCAATGCTGCGTTGCAGCAATCATATTGTCCTCAAGCTGATGAAACCCGGGGTGGGCCCGGACTGGCTAAAAGGATTAAGACAATGGCTAAGACCCAAGACTTTACCGCGATCATGAAAGACATGATGGGTGCATTCCCTGTGGACACAACCGCAATGGAAGGCGCATTCAAATCGACCGCCTCGCTGAACGAGAAGCTGTCGGGCGTTGCTCTGGAAGCAGCTGAGAAATCGGCAGAGATATCGAGCAAATGGACCAAAGACACGCTGGCTAAACTGACCGAGATGTCGAAAGCCAAGGCAGAGCCTGCCGACTACGCAAAAGCAGCAACCGATTTCGCAAGCGCGTCTGCTGAAGTTGCAGCCGAGAACATGGCCGCTTTCGCAGAAATCGCGAAAAAAGT
Organism: Ruegeria sp. AK11; assembly: GCF_056541095.1. Taxonomy (NCBI): domain Bacteria; kingdom Pseudomonadati; phylum Pseudomonadota; class Alphaproteobacteria; order Rhodobacterales; family Roseobacteraceae; genus Ruegeria; species Ruegeria sp. AK11. The sequence goes on along the minus strand of NZ_JBQFXU010000001.1, from coordinate 1,392,094 downwards.
TCAGACCGAAACCGTCGAACTGCTGATGGCTGCTGGTAAAGAAGCTGCGGAAGAAGCATCCGCCGCTGTTAAAAAAGCAACCAACGACGTGACCACAGCCGCTAAAAAAGCTGCTGCTGCGAAGTAAGAAAAGTCAGCGAAACGCACCCGACCCTCCCTATAGGTGCAATCGCGTTGGGCAGGTCCATTGACCTGCCCTTTCTTTTTGTGCTGCACTCGCATAACCTGTGCTGCAACGCATCATCCTTGGGGAGGGAACCCGGTGTCGGACCAAGAAAAACCGCTGCTGATCAAGCGCTATGCCAGCCGTCGGCTGTATAACACCGAGACCAGCGATTACGTGACGCTCGAAGATATCGCGGGGTTCATCCGCGACGGGCGCGAAGTACAGATTATCGACCTGAAGTCCGGCGACGACCTGACACGGCAGTATCTGCTGCAAATCATTGCTGAACATGAAAGCCGCGGCGAGAATGTGCTGCCTGTCAATGTTCTAAACGACCTGGTGCGCAGTTACATGCTGCCGGGCGGAGGCATGATGCCGCAATTCCTGCAAAGCTCGTTCGATATGCTGCGCGAAAGCCAAAGCAAGATGATGGAAAACATGAATGCCATGAACCCGATGTCTCAGATGCCGGGTTTTGACGCGTTGCAAGCGCAGCAGCAGGCATTTTTGAAGGCTATGACAGGTGGGTTGTCTGGCAGATGGTCCTCGCCAGAGAAGGAAAGCGAAAAGTCAAAGCCGAAAGAGGATCTTGACGATATCAAGAAGCAGTTAGCTGAACTACAACAGAAGCTTTCAAAGCTGAATTGAATTGAGCCCGAGTAAGAGGCCCACCAATTAAGTGGGCCAGTTTTAGTCTCAGGTGCCGTAGACCGGCATTGGGCCGGTCACTTCGCCGACGGCAGCCAGCAGAATATCCGCGATCACGTCCAGCTCTGCGCGTGTCAGGCGTACGGGCAGTCGGACGTCACACGCTTTTATCAGCATGTCACGTGTTTGCGGCAGTTCGAACGTTTCCGGCAGGAATTGCCAGTTCCAGAAGGCGCGTGCATTGTCCTGGCTCAGGCCAAAGACCTGAACTTTGACGCCGCGCGCCTCGGCTGCGGCGGCAAATGCGCGAATCTCGTGTTCCTGCAACCCAACCAGATTGAACTGAATCGAATCCGGCGCGCGCTGCTCAGGAGGCAGTGGCGCGGGCACGTCGATATGGGGTGAGATATTCAAGCGTCCGGCAACATAGTCGTGGTTCGCCAGACCATCGCGGACACGACGGGCCAGTTCCGGAATCTGCGGGCGGATCACAGCGGCGCTTAGGTTGTTCAAACGCAGGTTATAAAGCGGCAGTTTGTTCTGCCAGCGGACGAAGGCCTCTTCCAACTCGGGCGAGTTGTCACCGTGCGGTCCTTTGTGTTTCTTCCAGTTATGTTCGTACGCGCCCGACATGATGACGGCGCGGGCCACCAGATCAGCATCGTTTGAGATCAGAATACCGCCTTCGCCCGCATTGATCATCTTGTAGGATTGAAACGAGAAACAGCCGACCTTGCCGATGGTGCCGATATTTTTGCCATGCCAGGTCGTGCCCAGCGAATGCGCGGCGTCTTCGATCACAGGGATGTCACGCGCGTCACACAGCGCCATGATCGCGTCCATATCAGAAGTGTGGCCGCGCATGTGACTGATGATCACCGCTTGAACACTATCCAACTTGGCCTCGAAATCAGCCATGTCGATGCGATAATTCTCGCCTACTTCGCACAGAACCGGAATGCAGTCCGCGTGGATGACTGACGAGGGAACCGCCGCAAAAGTGAAGCCGGGGATCAGGACGCGCGCATCGCGCGGCAGACCCAGTGCCTTGAGCGACAGGAACAGCGCAGCAGAGCAGGATGAAACAGCGAGAGCGTATTTTGTGCCCAGCAGTTCGGCAAACTCGGCCTCCAGCAAAGACACCGGGGCATCTTGCGGGGCGGTATAACGAAACAAGTCGCCCGACTGCATCAGGGCGTCGATGGCTTCTTTTGCTGCTTCTGGGATGGGTTCGGCGTCATGAACGTTTGGTGGAAGCGTCATATTTGGATTTCCCGAATTCTATCTTTGGTAAAGATAAAGCTATTCAGGTGGCAATCCAAGCCCTCAATCGCCGCGCCAGCGGAAATTCACCAATTTGTCACAAGTAACGTGGATCAGATCCCAAGCCGGTCCCGCAAGGCGAACCATGTCATTGCCAGCACAAGCAGCGGGTTGCGCAGGGCGGACCCGCCGGGGAAGGGCAGAGTTGGCACGCGGGCCATTGTATCGAACCCTTCTGCCTGTCCCTGAATGGCCAGCGCCATCAGTTGCCCGGCATGGGTCGCGGTGCCTACACCATGACCGGAATAGCCGGAAGCAGACAGAATGTTGGGTGCGATACGCACCAGATAAGGCATCCGCCGCATGGTAATGGCCAGCGTCCCACCCCATGCATAGTCGATTTTGGCGTCGCGCAGATGTGGGAAAATCTCGGTCATCGGCTTGCGGACCTTCGCAGCGACATCCGCAGGAAAACGATAGCCATAGCTTTCGCCGCCACCGAACAAAAGCCGGCCATCGGCGCTGAGGCGGAAATAGTTCACCACGAACTTGGTATCCGCGACCGCGACATCCTGAGTCAGGACCCGCGCAGCCTCGCTGCCAAGGGGTTCGGTCGCTGCAATGAAGTTGTTGATGGGCATGACACGGGCCGCGACGGTCCGGTTGAGATTGCCAAGATAGCCATTGCAGGCCAGCATAACATGGTCGGCCCTAACGTTCCCCCTGGCGGTCCGGATCAGGGCAGGCCGGGTTTCGTCAATACCGATGACTTCGGTACCCTCAAAGATGCGAACACCCGCTTTGGCCGCAGCCTGTGCCAACCCCAGCGCAAAGTTCAATGGGTGCAGATGAGCGGCCCCCATGTCCAGATACCCACCCTTATAAGCGGGCGAGGGGCACAGTTTGTGGCCTTCGTCTTCATCCAGCAGCTTGATCTGGTCATAGTGATACCGGTCGGACAGATGGCCTGCATGGTCATGCAGCTCTTTTCGTTCCGAAGCTGACAGACCCAGAACCGCGACACCGGGTTGCAAGTCGCACGCGATCTGATGCTTGGCGATCAGTGATTTGACCAGATCCTTGGCGTCTTCGGCCAGGTCCCACAGCTTTGCGGCATCCGGGTCGCCAACAAGACGCTCAAGGTCTTCCTGATCCATCCGCTGCGCGCTGCCCAGTTGACCACCATTGCGCCCCGAGGCACCAAATCCGACACGGTGGGCTTCAAGCAGAACGACATCGAACCCCGCCTCGGCCAGATGCAATGCTGCGGACAGGCCTGTGTAGCCGCCGCCCACAACGCAGACATCCGCCACAATATCTTCGGCCAAAACAGGAAAGCGTGCCGTTGGGTTTGCCGTCGCGGCATACCAGCTGGCAGGGTATTCGCCCTTGCGGTCATTGGAATAGAGCAGGTTCACGAAAAGTCTCAGACGTTGATCAGCAGATGTTCCCGTTCCCACGGAGAGATGACCTGCAGAAATTCTTCATACTCGGCCCGTTTCACGATGCCATAGACACGGGCAAACTCGGGGCCAAGGATTTCGTGCAGGGCGGTGGCTTCGTCAAACAGATCCAGTGCATCGCCCATGACCTGAGGGATATCCCCTTCGCCTTCATAGGCGTCACCATAGAATTGACGACGCGGACGCTCCTGTTCGACCAGACCCAGATAGCCGCACGCCAGCGACAGGGCGATGCCCAGATACGGGTTGCAATCCATACCGGCGATGCGGTTTTCGACACGGCGCGATTCAGGTCCGGACAGAGGAACGCGAATGCCTGTAGTGCGGTTGTCGCGAGCCCATTCCAGATTAATCGGCGCCGCGTGGTCTTTCACGTAACGACGATACGAGTTCACATAAGGTGCCATCACGGCCAGACCGGCGGGCAGATGGTTCTGCAACCCGGCAATGAAGTGATAGAACGCGTCCGTTTCGCCGCCCTGCGGGCCCGAAAAGATGTTCTGGCCGGTCTCCATGTCGATAATTGAATGATGGATATGCATGGCCGAGCCCGGCTCTTCCTCGATCGGTTTGGCCATGAAGGTTGCAAAACAATTATGCCGCAATGCCGCTTCGCGGATCAGGCGTTTGAAGTAGAAAACCTCATCAGCAAGTTTGACCGGGTTGCCGTGGCGCAGGTTGATCTCCAACTGGCCCGCACCGCCTTCCTGGGTGATGCCATCGATTTCGAACCCCTGATGTTCGGCAAAGTCATAGATATCGTCGATGACCGGGCCGAACTCGTCCACCGCGGTCATCGAATACGCCTGCCGCGCCGCAGCTGGGCGGCCAGAACGCCCCATCATCGGCTTGATTTCCTGTGCGGGATCGACGTTGGGGGCGACCAGAAAGAACTCCATTTCTGGCGCAACAACCGGTTTCCAGCCTCGGTTGTGATACAGCTGGACCACGCGTTTCAACACGTTACGGGGGCTATAAGGGATCGGATCACCATCCCGGTCATAGGCGTCGTGGATCACTTGCAGCGTCCAGTCCCCTGTCCAGGGTGCGGCTGAAGCCGTCGAATAGTCGGGCTTCAGGATCATGTCCTTTTCGATGAACCCGTCGTCACCTGCGGCTTCACCCCAGTCCCCCGTGATGGTCTGGAAGAATATGCTGTCAGGCAGGTGAAAATAGGATTGCTTGGCGAATTTCGTGGCAGGCACGGCCTTGCCACGTGCAATTCCGGGAAGGTCCGAGATGATACATTCAACCTCGTCCAGCCGCTGTCCGTGGAAATAGGCTTTGGCGGCTTCCGGCAGTTTATCAGTCCAATCAGCCATCAGGCTCTCTCTTTCTTTAAAAACTCGGCCATATGGCGCGCGATTGTGGCGTTGTCATCCGGGGCGGTTTCGCGATTTGCGGCCTCGCGCATCAGGTCTTCGGGGACGACGCCTTTTCCCCGTGTGCGCATCAGGCCCGCGACAAAACCATTGGTGAATTCAGGGTGGGCCTGAACCGTCCAGATCGTGTCTCCATAAGCCAGCATCGCGTTTTCGCAAAATGCGTTCTGACCAAGAACGCGCGCCCCTTCGGGTAGCTCGACAACCTGATCCTGATGCCAGGCATTCAGCCAGACTGTGTTGCCGTCAAACTCGTATTCAGTGCGTCCGACGGCCCATCCGCCCTTGAACTTCTCGACCTTGCCGCCCAGTGCCTGCGCGATGATCTGATGCCCAAAGCATACGCCGATCAGTGGCTTTCCGCTTTGCTGTATCTCTCTGACCAAGTCTTCCAGCGGGGCGATCCACGGCAGGTCTTCGTACGCGCCGTGGCGCGAACCGGTTATGACCCAGCCATCTGCGTCATCCGCGCCGCTTGGGAATATGCCGTCGACCACGGCGAAGGTCTGGAACTCGAATCCGTTGCCACCGAGAAGTGCAGGAAACAGCTCATCATAGTCGCCGAATTCGCCATGCAACGCATCTGGTGTGTGGCCGGTTTGTAATATGCCGATTTTCATGTGTCACCAAATTTGATCAAATTCACTCTAGCTGAGTCCGAATGAGGCGGCAAGGGGGGTCAAACCGCCTCGAGATAGCTCAGCCAGTGATCTTCAGGAGTGATGCGTTCAAATCGTTCAACTTCCTGTCGCTTGGTCATGGTCAGGTACTGGATCAGGTCAGCCGAGAAAAGTCGGGCGACCAGGGGGTCGGTTTCAAACTTGTCAATTGCAGTTGCCCAGTCCGGCATCAGTTGGGGCAGGTCATCAATATCGTAAGCATTGCCTGTGATCGGGGCAGGGGGGTGCAGGCCGTCTTCGATCCCGACAAGGGCTGCGCCCAATACCGCGGTCAGCATCAGGTAAGGGTTGATGTCACCACCCGCGACGCGGTGTTCGATGCGCCGCGCAGCTGGTGCTCCGCCCGGGATGCGAATTGCGGCTGTTCTGTTCTCATAGGCCCAGCAGGCCCCGGTCGGCGCATGCGCACCCGGTACAAGCCGGGTGTATGAATTGCCATGCGGAGCAAAAATCAACGTGCTGCCTGGCATGGCCGCCACACAACCCGCGACAGCGGAATGCAGAATGCTGGTCCCTTCAGGCCCGCCATTGTCGAACACATTGCGACCGCGTTGGTCCAGCACTGAGAAGTGCACATGCATCCCATTGCCCGCATCATCGGCATAGGGTTTTGACATGAATGTTGCGGCAAACCCGTGTTTGCGCGCAAGGCCGCGTGTCAACGCCTTGAAAAGCCACGTATCGTCGGCGCAGCGCATGGCATCCTGATGATTCAGGTTGATTTCGAACTGGCCAACGCCACTTTCCGAGATGGCGGTTTGTGCGGGGATGTCCATGGCGGCGCAGCCATCGTAGAGGTCTGTAAAGAAATCCTCGAACGCATCCATTTCAGCGACCGACAGAACGGATTCGTGCAGCAGGCGGCGCCCGGTGATCGGGTTCAACGGAGGTTGCGGTTGCGCGCCCGAGGCATCGATGAGTGTGAATTCCAGTTCGGTCGCCGCGACGACCGACCAACCGCGTTTGGCATATCGGTCAAGAATGGCAGACAGAGCGTGACGCGGATCACCCGCAAACGGAGTGCCTGCATCGTCAAACAAGCTCATCGGAACCAGCGCCGTTTCTTTCGGAAGCCAGGGGACAGGCACCGGGCCCCGGTCGGTTGGTCGCAGCACGCCATCAGCATCGCCGGTTTCAAACACCAGCGGGCTGCCGTGGATGTCCGCGCCCCAGAGATCGACATTGAGCGCCGAGAACGGCATTCGCACTGCACCTTTCTCCAGCTTGCTCGCATATTCAGGGGGCACGCGCTTGCCCCGCATCTGACCGTTCAGGTCACAGGCAGTCACACGAAAACTGTGCAGGGCGCTCAGGTCCATTTGGGGCTCCGTCAATTCTGTTTCCCCGTGATGTACTTCAATGGATCGGATTTGTCACCAAATTTGATCAAATTTTGATTTTTGGGTCAGATGTGGCTGCTCGACATAGTTTTTGGTTGAGTGCAAAAGTGGTCCTGCCGACAAAGCTCGCGTCTCGCATTTCCAGCAGTGAAAACACCATGGGAGTATCTGTTAATCCATTGAACATATTCCACAATGGTGTTGTCTGCGGCAAGTCAGAGAGTGGTTAGATTTTCCCAGTGTTGAAAGCGCGGCGATCGGATTTGATGCGACGCCTGAATCCGCAAAGCAGCTTCTTTTGACCACTCCTCGAAAATTGGCTTATTTCGACGATTTTTCTATGATAGCTGCGGGTTTCGTACTCTTGAGGATAGTTGAGTTGACTGCACGTGGAAGAGATAACATTCAACACCATGCCACGCTGAGCATTGCGCCGATGATGGATTGGACCGACCGCCACTGTCGGTATTTTCATCGGCTGCTTAGCTCGGAAACCCTGCTGTATACCGAGATGGTAACCGCACCGGCGCTTGTTCGGGGTGGGGCGCTGCATCTGTTGGATCATTCACCGCAGGAACATCCCGTGGCTTTGCAGTTGGGTGGGTCCGATCCGGAGGAGCTGGCGCAAGCGGCGCGTTTGGGTGCTGATGCAGGATATGATGAGATCAATCTGAACTGTGGGTGCCCGTCGGACAGGGTGCAGTCTGGTACTTTCGGGGCGGTTCTGATGAAAGATCCGGCGCGGGTTGCAGAATGCGTCGCAGCAATGCGCGACGCGGTTAATGTGGATGTCACGGTCAAATGCCGCATCGGTGTGGATAATCAAGAGCCCGAAGAAGCTCTGCCTGCGTTTCTTGAGCAGATCAGTGCGGCAGGTTGTCAAAGAGTAACGATCCATGCGCGCAAGGCGTGGTTGCAGGGGTTGAGCCCCAAGGAAAACCGCGATGTTCCACCGCTTGATTATGACCTTGTGCATCGGATGAAAGCCGCGTTTGCGGATCTGCATATATCGATCAATGGTGGTATCGCCAGCTTGGATGAAGCAGCAGCACATCTGGACGCGGGTCTTGACGGTGTCATGATCGGTCGGGCGGCCTATCATCAACCCGGTGATATCCTGGCAGATGCTGACCGGCGCATATTTGGCGTTGGAACCGTTCGCGATCCGATGACGGTTGTTCAAGAAATGGTGCCCTATGTTGAGGGGCACCTTGCCAATGGCGGGCGTTTGCACCAGATCACGCGGCATATGCTGGGTCTCTTTGCGGGGCGTCCCGGTGCGCGGGCATGGAGGCGCGCCTTGTCCGAAGGGGCCGTGCATGAAGGGGCCGGGCCAGAAGTCATGCTACAGGCCCTGAACCACATAGCGCCGATGGTCGAGGTTTAGACGGCAAAAGGGGGGACGATGCCCGAGACAATTTTGCTGGCCCAGATGATGGGCCTTTTGCTTGTGATCGGCGCGCTGGCCGGTGTGCTTGCCGGGCTGTTGGGAGTGGGCGGCGGTATCGTTCTGGTCCCCGCGTTCTTCTATGCGTTTCAAACGCTTGGCTATGGCGGCCCGCAACTGATGCAGCTCTGTCTGGCGACGTCGCTGGCCACGATCATTGTAACGTCGATGCGGTCAGTTCTTGCCCACAACAAGAAGGGTGCGGTGGACTGGGATATCCAGCGCGATTGGGGGCCGGGTATTGTCGTCGGCGCAATTGTCGGAGTGTTGGTCGCATCGGCCCTGCGGACCGAGGCTTTGCAGGCACTGTTCGGAATTCTGGGCATGGTGATCGGTGCCTATCTTGGGTTGGGTCGCGCAGAATGGCGGTTGGGCGACTCAATGCCCGGCGGTATCAAACGGGCCGTCCTATCCCCGCTGGTCGGGTTTCTTTCCGTTCTGATGGGCATCGGCGGCGGCAGTTTCGGTGTGCCGCTGATGAGCCTCTATAACACCCCTATCCACCGCGCGGTCGCGACCGCGGCCGGGTTTGGGGTGATCATCGCCGTACCGTCGGTCATTGGGTTCTTGTTTGTGGATATCGCGCCCGAGCATCGCCCCCCGTTGACCATTGGCGCGGTTAATCTTGTGGCCTTCGGGATCGTTGTCGCAATGACAATGATCACCGCGCCCTGGGGGGTAAAGCTGGCCCATGCAATGGACCCAAAACCGTTGAAACGTGTCTTCGCCGTGTTCCTGACGCTGGTCGCTCTGAACATGCTGCGCAAGGCCGTTGGCTTATGAGCGATTTTTCTGCCCGGGGCTGGGTGAAATTCCCGTATGATCCGGTGCTGGCCGAATGGGTGAACCACGCTTTGCCTGCCGCACGGGCGTCGACAACGGACCCGGCCCACGCGGAATGGTTGGATTGCGAAGGGACGTGGTTCATCGGTGTCGACGCACTGCCCAATGACACGAAGGGCAGGGTCGGGCAGTCCGGGTCTCTGACCGGAAAGGCCATGGCGTTCATCGACAAACACTTTGGAGATTTACCGCTGCACAAGGGGCAGGTTTCTGTCGTTTATCCGGGTTATCCGCGCCCGCGCCGGGGCGAGAATGAAGCGGCCACCCGGTACCGTCGAAACAGGGATGCGGCCCATGTGGACGGTTTGCGCCCAACAGGGCCGGATCGCCGCCGCCGGGTTGATGAACCTCATGCCTGGATTCTGGGCATTCCACTGACCGAGGCCAGCGCAGACGCGTCTCCGATGGTGGTGTGGGACGGCAGTCATGACATTCTACGGACCGCGTTCAGGCGGGCGCTTGAAGGGATACCGCCTGAGGTCCTGCACGAAGTTGACATAACCGACATCTACCAATCCGCCCGTCGCGAGGTGTTTGCGACCTGCCCAAGGATCGAGGTGCCTGCAAAGCCGGGAGAGGCCTATCTGCTGCACCGCCATTGCCTGCACGGGGTTGCTCCCTGGGCCGCAGGGGCGACGGCGGGGCAGGATGGTCGAATGATCGCCTATTTCCGCCCCGAATGCTCCGGTGGAGTAGCCGAATGGATCGAATCCGCCTAACGTCCTGTCATTATTTGGCTTTGGAGGTTTTGACCGATGATGACGGTTCATACGAATTCTGACGGTGCACTCATAGAAGTCGAGTTGTCGGGGCAAGTGACCAGCGCCGATTACGCCAATACTCTGGTACCCGCGATCGAGGCTGCGCTAACCGAACATGACACGGTTAGGTTACTGGCGATAATACAACCGGAATTTCAGGGGTACGATCTGGGCGCGGCCTGGTCTGACACCAAGCTGGGGTTAAGCCATTGGCGCGGGTTCGACCGGATCGCTGTTGTGGCGGATCAGGGCTGGGTGCAGACAAGCGTTCGTCTGGCGGCCCCCATTCTGCCCTGTCCGGTTCAGGTGTTCGATCTGACCGAGCTTGAGGCGGCCCGACGCTGGATGCGTGAGTCCCTGGGATCGATCCACGTGACTGACCTGAGCGGCCCATGTGTTCAGATCAGCCTTTTGGGAAAGCTGGACCCTGAAAGGTACAAACAGGCAGAACGTGATTTGGATTCGCTTTTGCAGGACCGGCCAGGCTTTCGCCTGCTGATAGACCTCAGGGAATTTGATGGCTGGCAAGGGCTGTCAGCGCTTGCGGCGCATTTCCGGTTGGCCAGCCGACATATCGGACAACTGGACCGAGCTGCCATCGTTGGGGACAAAAGCTGGCAGCGCATGGCGCAGAAGGTCGCCAGCCATGTGTTAGGAACCCGGACTCAGTTTTTCCCGTCTGAAGAATACGACAACGCCAGGGCTTGGCTTGCCGCCGGATAAAACCCTCGACTGTGAAACGCCTGAGCAGGCAATACCCAATCGGTCAAGGTTCGTGATGCAGCCTCAAATCCGGTCGTGCGATGTCAGGCATGATTCGACTGCTGACGGCGGGTTTCCCGCAGCTTCGGCCCCAGCTTTCCCAGTCTCGGCAAAGTCGGGTCGAAAAGTGACGTTAGGAAATTATGTGCTTTTGAGAGTTTTTCTTGATTGAAGCGTCAAAAACGATCAAAGGCCGCGTGTTTTCCCCCTACTTGTGACGGGAAATACCTTTAGCCACACCCTGTCGCTGCGGGTTACCACTCACGTTGAACCTCAATGTTCAAGAGCTAGACCCCCTCCGAGCTCGAACTCGACCCGCAGTGGCACGGTTACTGGAAACGGGACGTCCGCAATGCCACTTAAGACTTTGATCGGATGACTCACTAATACCAGAAAGACCAAACGTGCGGCTGACGTGCTGCAATCGGAATGCGCGCGCAATGATGATCGGCGGTCCAAAACCAGCCAATCCGAGATTGCGCTTCTGTTTCAGAAAGAATTGCGGGGCACCGCGCCGAACGCGCCTATCCCGAAAAGCGCTGCACAGCCGGCAGAAATGTCATCAAAACGTCTACGCTGATCGGTCAGGAGCCATTCATACGAGCGGCACGCCCGCCGCGCCGCTTGCTGAGCCGCGGTTTACGAGACGGCAGGTCGTTCATGATTTCAGCGCGTTCGCTACTGTCCATCCTGGACCACCGAGAGATCTCGTCGATCGTGCGGTAACATCCGGTGCAGATACGCTCGGCCGGATGGACAACACAAATCTGGACACAAGGGCTTTCGACCTCATTGCGCTTCCAAACCATGTTCGTCATCAATCGGTCTCCGACCTGTTACAAAAAGCGCAGCCTGTCCAGCGCTCCCTGCAAGATATAACCTGCTGCAACGTGATCAATAACCTGTCCGCGACGTTTTCGTGACGTATCCGCCTCAAGCAGTGCTTTTTCTGCCGCAACCGTACTCAGCCGTTCATCCCAGAATCCGATAGGTAATTCCGTCAGACGGGACAGGTTTCGCGCAAATGCCCGCGTAGACTGGCAGCGCGGCCCCTCTGTGCCGTCCATGTTTTTTGGAAGACCCAACAGAATGCCGCCAATCTCGCGATCCGCAGCAATTTCGATCAACCGGGCGGAATCGAGTGTGAATTTCTTGCGCCTTACGGTTTCCAAAGGGCTGGCCACGCCCCGCATCCGGTCGGAGACTGCGACACCGATGGTCTTTTCGCCCAGATCCAGCCCTATCAGCGCTTGCATCGGGGGCAGCGCCTTGGCGAAGTCTTCGAACACGTCGTGGATCATTTCGCAATCCCGGCTTGCAGGGCTGCGGCATCAATGATCTGCAACGCCTCGGTGTTTCCGGCAAACACCTCCAGCGCCTCATTGTGGATATCCATGGCCCGTTGGCCCTGACCCAGAACACCCAGTGCGGCGATCAAACGAGCCCATTCCTCGGGCGCGCCGCCTTCTGTCGCCAGGCGGTCGGACAACTGATCCACCATTCCCTGAATCATCTGCTGCCGTTCCTCGGGGCTCATTTCCGCTGCTGCGGCCATGTCTTCGCGACTTGGGCCGGACGGAGCGCTCAGGTCCGGTGCGTTGAAAACCCCTGCCCGAAAGGCCAACTCATCTATCTGATCCCGGATCGCGCCTGCCCATGGTGCGCCTGTTGGGGCTTCCCTCAGCGTTTCAACCCAAATGCGGTAGGCAAGGTCTGGTCGTCCGGTCTGAACCAGCATTTGCCCCCAATAATACCGGGCCGGACCGTGATGAGGATCGCGTTTCAAAGCTTCGGCAAGGGCCTGTTCAGCTTCGGGCGACACATATCCACCCGCAGCCAGGATCATCATCTCGGCAAAATCCGCGTAATGCTCGGCTGTGGCTGCGTCGCCCGACAGTTCGATCACCCTTTGTTGCGCGGAATATCCGTCCTTGAAGTTCCCTGAATTGGTCTCATGCTGCGCCAAAAGCATCTGCCCCTGCAAATCATCCGGGCGGGCCGCAACGGTCTCTCGCAACTGCTTGAGAAGGGACGCGTAATTTTCGTCAAGCTGCGCCGCTTGAGGTGGGGTTGCCAGTTCTTCTGCGGCGCTCTGGGACGGACGATTTGCGCGCACCTCCTCGGCCAGTTCCAGCCGCGCGGTCAGGGGCATGTCAGGCAACCCGACGGCGCCGATACGATGATACATCGCCATCGCCCCCCCGATGATGATCAGCATGACAACCGGAATCGTCACAATCGAGACGGTCCGTGATGGCCCGGCACCCGAGCCACCCTTTTTCATTTGTTCGTCAGCGGCAAGAATTCGTCGCGAGATTTCGGTGCGGACCCGTTCCGCATCTGCCTCACCAATCACCCCGCGCGCCAGATCCCGGTCAACACCAGACAGTTGTTCACGATACACCCGCAAATCGTAAGCCGCCGCAGGTTCATCCCCACGGCGTTTGCGCAGCAATGTGAAGCTCAGAAATGCCGCAATCAGAAGCGCGACAAGAAAAATCAGAACCCAGAACGTCATGGCCCCTCCGAAGATACTGCCCTGACTTAGACCTGTGGGGCGTCCGACAAAAGGGACAAATGGCCGCGAATGAACGACATGTCGCAATAGTGCGATATTGCGGCGTTGCGCGGCGCGGTTAAACTGTCACCGCGCGGCATATCTGCGCGCAATCACCGAACCGGATGGATTCGCTTATGAAACACTACTCAGCCTTTGCTGTCGCGCGGGAGGCCCTGCGCTATCACACCGGATGGGAACGCGCCTGGCGTTCGCCCGAGCCAAAGAAACGTTATGACGTCATCATCATCGGTGCTGGCGGGCATGGTCTTGCGACCGCGTATTACCTTGGCAAGAACTACGGCATTCAGAATGTCGCGGTGATCGAAAAAGGCTGGCTGGGTGGTGGCAACACGGGTCGGAACACAACGATCATCCGCTCAAACTACCTTCAGGATCCTTCGGCGGCGATCTACGAGAAAGCACGCGGCCTTTATGAGGACCTGAGCCAGGATTTGAACTACAACATCATGTTCAGCCCGCGTGGCGTGATCATGCTGGCGCAGACCCAGCATGAAATTCGCGGCTATCAGCGCACGGCCCATGCAAACGCCCTTCAAGGTGTGAAGACTGAATGGATCGGGCCCGAACGTGTCAAGGAACTGGTGCCTATTATCAATCTGGACGGCCCCCGTTATCCGGTTCTGGGTGGGCTCTGGCAGGAACGCGGTGGTACCGCCCGTCATGATGCCGTCGCGTGGGGCTATGCGCGCGCCTGTTCAGCGATGGGTATGGATATCATCCAACAATGCGAGGTCACGGGTGTCCGATCGCAGGATGGCCGTGTCGTCGGTGTAGACACCACCAAGGGTGCCATCGATTGTGACAAGCTGGGTATCGTCGTTGCGGGCCACTCCGGTCAACTGGCCGAGATGGCTGGTTTCCGTCTCCCGCTGGAGGCCGTCGCATTGCAGGCACTGGTATCCGAACCCATCAAACCCTGCATGGATGTGGTCGTGATGGCCAACACCGTGCACGGCTACATGTCGCAGTCTGACAAGGGTGAGATGGTGATCGGTGGTGGGACCGACGGGTTCAACAACTTCACCCAGCGTGGCAGCTTCCATCATATCGAGGAAACCGTCCGCGCCTTGGTCGAAACCTTCCCGATGATCTCGCGCCTGAAGATGCTGCGCCAGTGGGGTGGGATTGTGGACATGACCGGTGACCGCTCGCCTATCCTGTCGAAAACTCCGCTGCAGGGCTGCTTTATCAATGGGGGCTGGGGCACCGGCGGCTTTAAGGCAATCCCTGGCTCGGGCTGGGGCATGGCGCAGCTGATGGCCACAGGTCATTCACCTTTGACCGAGGCCTTCTCGCTGGACCGCTTCAAGGAAGGCCGCTTCATCGATGAAAGCGTGGCCGCCGGGGTGGCCCACTGAAGGTGGGTCCGAGGTTGCCAAGAAACAGAATTCTGGTTGGCCGCTGCGCCAACCAACCGCCAAAAGGATGACAACATGCTGATCCTGAATTGCCCTTACTGCGGCGTTGATGCCGAAGAAACAGAACTGGCCGCCGGTGGCGAGGCGCATCTGAAGCGTTTTGGTCCCGGCTCGTCGGATGACGAGTTCCACGACTACCTGTTCATGCGCGAAAACCCCAAAGGCGTACACTTTGAACGCTGGCGCCATGCCAATGGCTGTGGCAAGTGGTTTCACGCGGCGCGCTGCACAAGCACGCTAGAAGTGTTTGGCACTTACACGGCTCAGACCTCCGAGCCACCGCAGGACATCAAAGAGGCCATCGCCGCAAAGCGTCCCGGATGGACCTGGAGAGAGTTCTCCTGATGCTTCATCTTTTCAAAAATACTCCCGCCGGAGGCTCCGACGCCTCCACCCGCGAAAGGTCCGCACAATGAGCACCCGTCTCGCAAAACAAGGCCGGCTGATTGACCGGTCGAAAAAGGTCACGTTTACCTTCAACGGCACGTCGATGCAGGGCTATGAGGGCGACACGCTTGCCTCTGCGCTGCTGGCCAATGACCAGATGATGGTTGGCCGGTCGTTCAAGTACCACCGCCCTCGCGGTGTCGTCGCAAGCGGTGCGGAAGAGCCGAACGCTCTGGTCGGGCTGGGGCAGGGCAACCGGTTTGAACCGAACCAGCGCGCCACCACGACCGAGTTGTTCAACGGTCTGACCGCGATCTCTCAGAACCATTGGCCAAGCCTTGAACACGACATCGGTGCCGTGAACACGGCGTTCGCCCGGTTCCTGCCAGCTGGCTTCTACTACAAGACGTTCATCCATCCGAAACCATTCTGGAAGCACGTCTACGAGCCGTTCATCCGTCAATCTGCCGGTCTGGGTAAAGCGCCCGACAAGGACAGCCGCGATGCCGATACCTATGAGCACTTCTATGCCTTCACCGATGTTCTGGTCATCGGTGGCGGTGTGGCCGGTCTACAGGCGGCAAAGGCGGCAGCAGCTTCGGGCGCCAAGGTTCTGCTGATCGAGCAGAGCGCGTATTGGGGCGGTCGCGCTCCGGTTGACGGCGGCACGGTCAATGATGAGCCTGTGGATAAGTTCGTGGAGCAATTGGTTTCCGAACTCGAAACAATGGACAACGTCACCATGCGCTCCCGCTGCATGGGCGCGGGTGTTTATGACCACGGTTACGTGCTGGGATATGAACGTCTGACAGACCACACGCCGGGCGTGCAAGGCCCGCGCCACCGCCTCTGGCGTATCCGCGCCAAGCAAATTGTAACCGCAACCGGCGCAATTGAACGCCCGTTGTCCTTTGCTGGTAACGATGTTCCGGGTGTGATGCTGGCTTCTGCCATGCGCGATTATGCCGTGAACTGGGGTGTCAACCCGGGCGAGCGTGTCATCGTCGCCACCAACAATGACGACGCCTATCGCACCGCGATTACGCTGAAGCAAGCGGGTGTGGATGTTTTGCGTATTGTTGACGCACGGGCAACGGCCGGGCCTTTGGCAGAGGAAGCCCGCCAGTTGGGTATCCGCGTTGATCCGGGCAAGGCTATTGCCAAGGTCAAGGGCGGCAAGCGCGTCAAGAAAGTCGCCATCTGCAACCAGGAAGGTGTTGGAGGCGCTCGTGAAGAGGTTGAAGCAGATGCAGTGGCCATGTCGGGCGGCTGGTCGCCGGTCGTTCATATGTGGTCTCATTGCGGTGGCAAGCTGACCTGGGATGACGCGAATGCCTTTTTCCGCCCCGATCCCTCGCGCCCGCCGCTGGGCGCAAATGGTGAGGGCTTTGTTCTGGCCGCCGGGGCATCGAATGGTGCGCTGGTGCTGGGCGATGTTCTGACCGACGCCCACGCGGTGGGAAAAGCCGCAGCCAAGGCCGCAGGGTTCAAGCCGAAAAACATCAAGGCTCCGGTTGGCGAAACCACTGCAGAAGCACCGATGGAGGCTGTCTGGCTGATGCCGGCAAACGCCGAAATCCAGCTGCGCATGAAATCCTGGCTCGACTTCCAGAACGACGTCAAAGTCTCGGACGTGCAGCTGGCCGCGCGCGAGGGCTATGAGAGCGTTGAGCACACCAAGCGTTACACTACACTTGGCATGGCGACGGATCAGGGTAAATTGAGCAACATCAACGGCTTGGCGATCCTCGCTGATGCGCTGGAGTCCGAAATCCCGAAGGTCGGCACCACGACCTTCCGCCCGCCTTATACCCCCATCTCGATGGGCGCGATCGGCGGTGAAGCGCGGGGTGAAGTGTTCCAGCCGATCCGTCAGACCCCAATGCACAACTGGCACGACAAGAACGGCGCCGATTGGGAGCCGGTCGGCCATTGGCGGCGGACGTACGCCTATGTCCGCCCCGGTGAATCCGTGCATGACGCCGTGAACCGTGAGGTGAAGAACACCCGCGAAAACCTTGGCCTGCTGGACGCCTCGACGCTGGGCAAGCTGATCGTCAAAGGCCCCGACGCAGGCAAGTTTCTGGACATGTTGTATACCAACATGATGTCCACGCTGAAGGTCGGCAAATGCCGCTATGGCCTGATGTGTTCGGAAAACGGCTTCCTGATCGACGACGGCGTTGTCGCCCGCATCGATGAGGACACCTGGCTGTGCCACACCACCACCGGCGGGGCCGAGCGTATCCATGGTCACATGGAAGAATGGCTTCAGACCGAATGGTGGGACTGGAAAGTCTATGTCGCCAACGTGACCGAGCAATACGCGCAGGTCGCCGTGGTCGGCCCCAACGCCCGCAAGGTGCTTGAGAAACTGGGCGGCATGGATGTCAGCAAAGAGGCGCTGCCGTTCATGGAATGGCGCGATGGCAAGATCGGGGACTTCGATTGCCGTGCCTATCGCATCTCGTTCTCGGGCGAGTTGTCCTACGAAATCGCCGTTCCCGCCTCGCAGGGGCAGGCGTTCTGGGACGCCCTGATGGAGGCAGGCAAAGAACTCGGTGTGATGCCTTATGGCACAGAATGTCTGCACATTCTTCGGGCCGAGAAGGGCTTTATCATGATCGGCGACGAGACCGACGGCACCGTGATCCCGCAGGATCTGGGGCTCCACTGGGCTCTGTCGAAAAAGAAAGAAGACTACCTTGGCAAACGCGCCCATTCGCGCAGCCATATGGCGGACCCAGAACGTTGGAAACTGGTCGGGCTTGAGACTGTGGATGGTTCTGTTCTGCCTGATGGTGCGTATGCAGTGGGTGAGGGTGTCAATGCCAACGGTCAGCGCAACATGATCGGGCGGGTTACCTCGACCTATTTCTCGGCCAACCTCGGCAAAGGGATCGCTATGGGCCTGATCAAGCACGGCCCGGACCGGATGGGTGAAATCGTCGAGTTCCCGGGCACCGATGGCAAATCCTACAAAGCCAAGATCGTGGACCCGATCTTCTTCGACAAGGACGGGGAGAAGCAGAATGTCTGAACCCATCAGCGCACTGAACCACGCCAGCTATGGTGGCATCGCCAATATCAGGGAATGTGGCCTGCAAGGCATGATCACCCTGCGCGGCGACTTGTCCGACAAAAGCCTCGCCAAGGCCGTAAAGGATGCGACTGGGCAGAAAGTACCCGGTCAGCGCGAGGCGCTGGTCAGCGGCGATACCGGCGTATGCTGGATGTCACCGGACGAGCTGCTGGTGCTGGTCCCTTATGCCGAGGTCGAGGCCAAACTGGCCGCAATTATCAAAGCTTTGGGAAAAACTCACGCACTGGCCGTCAACGTCTCGGATGCCCGCGCGGTCTTCACAATATCAGGCGCCAGCGCACGAGAAGTGTTGGGCAAAGTCGCTCCGGTTGATCTGTCGGCCGAGGCCTTCCAACTCGGCCAAATCCGCCGTTCGCGCCTGGCGCAAGTGGCAGGTGCGTTCTGGATGGACGATGCCGAAACTTTCCGCGTGGTCTGCTTCCGTTCGGCTGCGGATTACGTTTTCAAACTGCTGAAGGTTGCGGCGCAACCGGGCAGTGAGGTTGGCGTTTACTGACCTGTCTACACATCTGACGTTTTATTCGATGGCCGCCTCGTCCTGGACAGGCGGCCATCGAATTTTGTGCTGCTGCAAAGCGATTTGAGTGTGGGACACACAACAGGGTCTGTCGAGAATTTCGTTGCGCGATTTCTCCTGTTGCGGGAGCGGTGTGATTGGGCTAACGATCACCAAAAGGCTGAAAAATAAGAACTTTATTATGAATTTCTTTAGACTAATCGCAAGCGGCTTAATTGCTATTTCAACTATACCTAATGTGGCCATAGCCGAGACTTATTCAGAGACATTTGAGTGTGTTTTTGCCAAAGGCCTGGCAAATCGGCCAACTCCGACCCGCGTTGTTTTTTCAGTTGACGTGTACGGGCGCCAGGCGTTGCTCCACGAAGTTGAAATGCGGGGTATAGACACGCCGAAAAGATCGGCTTCTATCAACAGAAACAGCTTTCGGGTACTTTCGATCAGTTGGCCGGGCGACGCCTATACGTTTTCACGAACTGGCAGACGAACCAGAAGCGGTGACCCTCGCAGGATGGTTCTTGATTTAGGGCGCCAAGAGTTTTCGATTTTCCTGAATCGCGAAACAATGAAGGCAATAGCCAGCTCGAATTCGGATGTACAATCTTCACATGACGGAAACGCAAACGGGATCTGCGTTGAGATACCATTCCAAAGGTAAGGAAAGAGCGGAGTAATACTTTGAAAAAGATAGCATTTGCATTGACGCTTGGACTGTTGTCCACACCTGTTGTTTCAGCTTCTCAAACCTTTACAGAGACGTATGAGTGCAAGTTTGGCCATGGCCTTGTCAACAAACCGACTCCCGAATTCCTTGTGTTTTCGGTCGATGAATATGGTCGTTCCGCCTATATCCATGAGATCGAGATGCCAGATATCGATACACAGCCAGGACCAGCCAGGGTCAAGCGCGACAGTATTCGAAACTTGTCGGTTGCCTGGGTCGGTCGAGACTATGTCTATTCTGCGACTGGCAGAAGCTACGCGTCGAACGAGTCGCGTATTGACGCGATCGATCTACTCAATCACGAGTTCACAGTGTTTCTGGACCGCCGAACTTTGAAGGCGACCACACGATCAACCTCACACAGTGCGTACCTGCCGCGAGATGGTTTTGCCCGAGGAAAATGCAAACAGATACCCACACCATCCAGTTGACAAAAAGGTGCTGAAAATGAAAAGAAAATTTCTTGCTATTGGTTTTTCTGTATTGGCCGCTGCCGCGCAAGCCGAAGTTGCGAACTATATGTGTGAGCTTCATAGTATGGAAGCTCGGGGGTGGATCCCGCCCGAGGTTTGGCTGAGTGTTGATGCTGAAAACAAGCGTGCTCGGGCTTATGATTGGGTGATCGGCGAAGACAACAGATCGGCGGGTAGGAACGAACAGCAACCCAAGGACACCAAGTTCAAGGTCAACCGACGCGGTGAATACCAGATGAATTGGCGGGTCAGCCTCATGGCGAACTCGGGCGGTCAAGTGCGTGTGTCCTACACCGCAATGATGAACCCGCAAACGAATGAGTTCGAGATGATTGCGCGTTTTCCGCAGGCGAATGTAACTAACCGGCCAAGCGGTGTCGGACGCTGCAAAGCGGTCAATACCCACACGCTATACTGATATTCGGATCGCGGAAGGGGGGAGCGTTTCGCGCGTTCTTCCCAATCCGCAGACAGCTGTTTCTGATCGTACTAGGACGTGAAAAGATAGGTCTGGAAGCGGGTCAAGGCACCCTCATCCGTCATCGAGTGATCTGACGCAGCACCTTCCCGCTGGCATGTATCGTAAAACGACAATAGGTCGGCCAGATGCTTCATTCTGTCGGCTCGGTCTTCCTCATTCAGTAGTGGCGCATGTGTTGACAGCAGCAATGGGGGACGATGCTGTTTGAGCCAGGGTATTAGCGTGGGAAGTACAAAAAACTCCGCCCCTTCAATGTCCATTTTGACCAGTGAAACCTTCGACAGGTCACAGGTCGACTGGAACTGCTCCCATGTAATCGTCAGCGCGTCATTCCCATGGGCTTCATTGTGCAGCAGGGATGTGGTCGAATCCCCGGGCTCACCCCAGACCGACGCCATGCGGGCCACGCCGAACTTGTCAGACAAAGCGACCCCGAAGGCTGAGACATTCCTGATCTGGTTCAGGTCCAGATTCCACGCCAGAAATCGATAGGCCGAAGGATCTGGCTCAAAACACCAGACATGGCGAGCCTTGCGCGCGCCGTATAAAACGGTCGGTCCGATCCATGCGCCGATATCCAGGTAATCGCTTTCAGGCGAAAGATACCGGTCGAGAACAGCAAAGGTTTCAGGCTCCCACTGGCCTGTGGAGGCTTTGCGCCAGAACTTTGAGTGATAAGGGTCCAGACGAAACGGCTCACCGTTCAGGTTGCCCGCATAGTAACCGCGGGCGCGGTAGAACATCTTGCGCGCCTGTGTCAGCATCGCCTGCCTCCGGGTTTTCTTGTCTCGGCCCTTGACCTGCGGCGGCTGCCAAAGCATTTAACCTTGGGAACCGCAACTCAAATTTATACAGGGGGCCGACATGGCTTTTGAACTTCCTGATCTTCCTTATGCACATGACGCGCTGGCAGCCAAGGGTATGTCCGCGGAAACACTGGAATATCACCACGATCTGCACCACAAAGCCTATGTCGACAATGGCAATAAACTGATCGCCGGCACCGAATGGGACGGCAAGTCGCTGGAAGAGATCATCGTTGGCACCTACGACGCAAATGCCGTCGCGCAGAACGGTATCTTCAACAACATCAGCCAGCTGTGGAACCACAACCAGTTCTGGGAAATGATGGGCCCCGGCGACAACGCCATGCCCGGTGAGCTTGAGAAAGCTCTGACCGAAAGCTTTGGTTCGGTCGACGAATTCAAATCGCAGTTCAGCGCCGCTGGTGCCGGTCAGTTCGGCTCGGGCTGGGCGTGGCTGGTCAAGAACGCGGATGGTTCGCTGGCCGTGACAAAGACCGAAAACGGCGTGAATCCGCTGTGCTTTGGTCAGACTGCGCTGCTGGGTTGTGACGTTTGGGAACACTCATACTACATCGACTTCCGCAACAAACGTCCGGCTTATCTGTCGAACTTCCTCGACAATCTGGTGAACTGGGAGAACGTCGCGTCGCGGATGTAAGTCATTGAACCGACGCCGGTTTATCAAGGGCCTGCTGGCGGTGACGCTGGCAGGCCTAATCACATCAGTCTACGGGTTTTTCATCGAACCCGCCCTGCGGCTGCGCGTGCGAAAATGGCGCGTCCGGCGGGAGGATTGGACTGCGCCGCCGCTCAGGATTGCCGTACTGGCAGATTTGCATCTGGGCGAACCTTTGGTCGGGCTGGACCGAATAAAACAGGTGGTACGGCGTACGAATGCGCTTGCGCCGGATATGATCCTGCTGCTGGGTGATTTCTTCGCAAGCCACAAAGGCGTTTTGCGTCCTGTCGAAATGAAAGATCTGGCACCGGTTCTTGCCAACCTTGAGGCCAAGAACGGTGTCTTTGCTGTACTTGGCAATCACGACTGGTGGGATGACCGGCAGGCGCAGCGCCGTGGTGCTGGCCCCAACCAATATGTCGATGCGCTGGAGCAGAGCGGAATTACGGTTTTGTCGAATACCGCCATCAAGCTAGAAGCTCTTGGTTTCTGGTTGGCGGGTCTTGAAGACCAGCTTGCGATCTGGCGCAACGGTAAACCGCAGGGGCTGGATGATCTGTCGGGGACACTGGCGCAAATCACCGATGATGCCCCGGTTGTGATGATGGCGCATGAGCCCGACATCTTCCCTCAAGTGCCCGACAGGGTGGCTTTGACGCTATCCGGTCATACGCATGGCGGTCAGATTCGTCTGTTTGGCTGGTCGCCGATCGTGCCCTCCAAATACGGCAACAGATATGCCTATGGGCATGTGCGCGAAGGCGGGCGTGATCTGGTTGTGTCCGGCGGCATTGGATGTTCCATCCTTCCGGTTCGATTTGGTGTAACCCCCGAGATCACGGTTATCGAACTGTCTGCCTAAAGACCTGAGGCTTCACCAAATCGACCAGCCCAATGTCTTGCCCGCATATGTGCGGCAACGATGCACAGCTGCGTTCGGTCAGACACTTTCGCGACCTGCCGGGTTTACCGCAGCTTATCGCGCAGGGCCGTCATTGCTGTTTCTGCATCTTCAGCCCAAATGACAAAGTCACCCAGTGATCGATCTGCAAAGCCTTGCCCGATCACCTGATGCAACAGGGTTTTCAACGCATCCCAATAGCCGTTCACATTGACGATGACGATGGGTTTGTCGTGCAGGCCCAGCTGCCGCCAGGTCAGCGCTTCAAAAAGCTCGTCCAGTGATCCCGGCCCGCCGGGCAGAACAACGACGGCGTCAGCATTCATGATCATGACCTTTTTCCGCTCGTGCATGGTTTCGGTGATCACGAAATGGGTCAGGTCGGTCTTGCCGACCTCTCGTTTGACCAGATGCACCGGAATGACACCAAAGGTCTCGCCACCGGCTTGTTGCGCGGCCCGGGCGACTTCGCCCATCAGCCCGACATCTCCGGCACCGTAAACCAGCCGCCAGCCTTCCTGCGCAAGCAGGCTGCCAAACTGTCGTGCGGTTTCAGAATAAGCTTTCTCGGCCCCATTGCGTGACCCGCAATACACACAGACGGATTTCTGAGACATGAAAGAGACGCTCCGGGGTTGTGTCAGAGGTTTTGACCCCTGATAGCGGGATTGATAGATTGGCTCAACTGTCCGCTGGAAGGCTTTTGAAGACAAAGCTTTTGTACGGCGGGGTGAAAGGAAAACAATGGACGCCAAATCGGGAAACGGAAGCTCGGGCAATTTTGTCTGGGGTGTGATTGCGGGTCTGGTTGCCGTGCTGGGTGTTGGGGGTTTGTATCTGTCCGGCGCTTTCACCAAAGCGCCAGAGCCTGAGGCGGGTGCACCGCAGGAACCCGTGTCTGTTGCAGCTACGCAACCGCAGGAACAAGCGGCCGAAGCGCCTGCGGAAACTACCACAACAGAACCAGCTGAGCAGGCCGCCGTGACACCGGATGAGGTACCAACCGCTGATCCCGCCGAAGACACGGCTGCGGCAACAGATGTTGTTTCAGACACAGATACCACAACGGCCCAATCGGAAGAGAATGTACAGGCACCCACGGCCCCCCCGGTTTTGGATCAGATTTTTGTTGAAGCAGACGGAACGGCGCTTTTGTCAGGTGACGCCGAACCGGGCAGTCAGATTGAGGTTCTGTTGAACGGTGAAACCGTGCACACATTCACGGTGGACAGCAGCGGGCAGTTCGCCGAGTTCGTCTCGATCCCCTTCAGCGATGCCGCGCAGGGGCTAATCCTGCGCAGCAAAAGCGGCGGGCAAACAACCCGGTCTGACGACTATCTGATCGCCGCTCTGCCGAAGCCGGTCGAGGAAGAGCCGGTTGCGCAGCAAACTGATGCTGCCGATCAGGGCGAAACAACCGAAGCTGAAGAACAGATAGCCTCGGCGGTTGTCGATCCAGAGACCGAAACCCCAGCTGAAACCGAAACATCAGACCCTGTGGCGACCGCGCCAGAAGCCAGCGAAGCGCAGGTTGCCGACCAGTCGGCAGAGACATCTGAAACGGGTCAGCAGATCGCGGTACTGCGGTCGGGCGAAGAAGGCGTTGAACTCGTGCAACCGCCCGTGGTTCGGGATACCCCGCCGGAACAGGTCGCGCTGGATACAATCGGGTATTCCGAAACCGGTGACGTCCAGTTGACCGGGCGAGTACAGGACGGGGCGGCCATCAGGGTGTATCTGGACAATCGTCTGGTTGCCGACCTTGCTCCGGAACAGGATGGATCCTGGCGGAGTGATCTGGACGGTATCGACCCCGGTGTTTACACGTTGCGTGTTGACGCGGTGAACACGGACGGGAAGGTCCTCAGCCGGGTCGAAACCCCGTTCAAACGCGAACCTGTGGAAGTTTTGGAAGCAGCATCAGGTGGCGGTGACGGAACAGCCGCGCAGGACAATGCCCCGGCAATTCGGTCGGTCACTGTGCAGCGGGGCGACACGCTGTGGGCGATCTCGCGTGACCGCTTTGGCGATGGCATCCTGTATGTGCGCCTGTTCGAAGCCAACCGCGACTTGATCCGCGACCCGGATCTGATCTATCCGGGGCAAATCTTTACGATACCGGAATAATCAACGCGCTGGCCCTTTGCGGGCCAGAGCCTTTCTCTGACCGCAGACAAGGTACGTGATGAGACGAACATCTCCGATGGCCTCGAGTGACGGGGTGCAGAGCGGCGAGCGCAGTTCAGGCTGGCGCACAATCCGCAAGGTCGCGCCCTACCTCTGGCCGCAGGACGAGGTTTGGGTAAAGCGCCGCGTGGTTATCGCAATGGCGATGCTGGTAATGGCCAAACTGATCGCCGTCTATACCCCGATCCTTTACAAAGGCGCCGTTGACTCGTTGGCAGGTGAAGGCGTGCCGCCGCTGGCGCTGGGCGCAGTGGGCGTGACGGTTGCCTACGGCGTGGCGCGCATGATGACAGTTGGGTTCCAGCAATTGAGGGACGCCGCCTTTGCCCCTGTTGGACAGCGGGCCTTGCGGGCGCTGGCGCTGGAGACGTTCAGACATATCCATAACCTTTCCATGCGCTATCACGTCTCGCGCCGCACCGGCGGGTTGAGCCGTATCATCGAGAGGGGCGTCAAAGGCGTTGAATTCCTGCTGCGCTTCCTGCTGTTCTCGATCGGGCCGCTGATCCTTGAGCTGTTGTTGGTAGCGATCATCCTGATGTGGTTGTTCGACGTCTGGTATCTGGTGGTCGTCGCCGTCACCATCGGCCTTTACATCTGGTTCACCTTCGCGGTGACCGAATGGCGGGTAAAGCTGCGGCGTGAGATGAACGATCAGGACACCGAAGCCAATCAGCGCGCCATTGACAGTTTGCTGAACTTCGAAACCGTCAAGTATTTCAACGCGGAAGCCCGCGAAGCTGCACGTTACGACGTGTCGATGAAAGCCTATGCCGGGGCGGCGCTGAAAACCGCCTATTCGCTGGCGTTTTTGAACTTCGGCCAATCCTTCCTGATCACCTGCGGCCTGATCGGAGTCATGGTTCTGGCCGCAATTGGCGTTCAGAATGGAAACCTGACCGTGGGCGATTTTGTCATGGTCAACGCCTACATGATCCAGATCACCGTACCGCTGAACTTTCTGGGGACGGTCTATCGCGAGATCCGGCAATCGCTGGTTGATATGGGGCAGATGTTTGATCTGCTCGAACAACCCGCCGAAGTCACCGATCAGCCCGATGCACTCGATCTTGCGGTCAATGGTGGTGAGGTCACACTTGAAGATGTGCATTTTGGGTATGACCCTGAAAGGGAAATCCTCAAGGGTGTTTCCTTGATGGTTCCGGCCGGACAGACGGTCGCAATCGTCGGGGCGACTGGGTCTGGCAAGTCGACCATCGGGCGGCTGTTGTTCCGGTTTTACGACGTGACCAAAGGCGCGCTGAAGATCGACGGGCAGGACGTTCGGGACGTGACCCAGACCAGCCTGCATGCAGCGATCGGCGTTGTGCCACAGGATACGGTGCTGTTTAACGACACCATTCGCTACAACATTGCGTATGGGCGCGACGATGCCACCCCTGAGGATGTCGAGGCCGCAGCCCGCGCCGCCCAGATTCATGACTTTATCACTTCGCTACCCGACGGGTACGACACCATGGTGGGTGAGCGCGGTCTGAAACTGTCCGGCGGCGAAAAACAACGGGTTGGCATAGCGCGGACATTGCTGAAGAACCCTCCGATCCTGTTGCTGGACGAGGCGACCTCGGCCCTGGATACCGACACGGAACAGGACATCAAGGATGCGCTGGCGCGCGCAGGGGAAGGGCGCACCGTGATCACGATTGCCCATCGCCTCAGCACCATTGCCGAGGCTGATCGGATTGTTGTTCTTGAGGCCGGTGAGATCATCGAACAGGGCACACATGACGAGCTGTTGGCACGGTCTGGGCGATATGCTCAACTGTGGAACCGCCAGCAGTCGGACAGTGAGGCCGCCTGAGGGGCTCATCTTGCCCTGCGGAATGTGCTAGGATGCGCCGTGCATGAAGGGGAACGCCATGATCAATGGATTAGCAAGACGAATAGTACCTGTCGCTGTTGCGGTTCTTCTTCCGGCTATGGTCGCAGCTGACCCGATCGAGGGCGTTTGGAAGACCGAGCCTGATCGAAAGAACCTGATCTCGCATATCCAGATATCCGCCTGCGCGGACAAGTTCTGCGGCACGATACTTTCGGCTTTTGATTCATCGGGCAAAGAAGTTCAAACGCCGAATATCGGGAAAAAGCTGTTCTGGGACGTGTCCAGCGAAGGCGGTGGAAAATACGGCGGGGGTGAGTTCTGGGTTCCCCTGATCGACGTTGACGCTGTTCCACAGATGACGTTGCAGGGTGACAAGCTCATGGTCAAAGGCTGTGAACATTCGATTTGCGCGCACCAGACCTGGTCCCGACTGTGACGACAGAAAACGAAAAGGACCGGAAATCCCGGTCCTTTCATTCTTATTCTGCGGCTTTTAGCGGCGATCCAGGAATGTGATCTATAGGCTCGTCTCGCGGCCGGGTCTCGGATAGTGACGGCTCATCCCACACAATCTCGGTCGCCTGGAGCTTGCGGGCCGAGCGGCCAATAGCCATGTCCTGCGCGATCTGACTGGACCGCCCCGCAGTCACACGGGCAAGCCCGCGGCTGAGCCAGACAGCGTAAGTTGTCACCCAGACACGCAGTGCCAGAAGCGACGGCGTCACGATCAGTGTAAGAACAGTGGCGATGCCAAGACCAAAGACAACCGCTGTGGCCAGCTGTTTCCACCACAGGGCGGTGGGACTGTCGATGGAATAGCCGCCGTTGATAAAGTCCAGCGAAAGCCCAAACATCATCGGGGTAAGACCTGCCATCGTGGTCAACGTAGTCAGCAGAACCGGGCGGATGCGGGATTCCGCAGTGCGGACGATTGCATCGATCCTCGGCATATAGGCACTGTATTCCTGATAGGTATCGATCAGAACAATGTTGTTGTTCACCACAATTCCTGCCAGCGCAACGATACCGGTGCCCGTCATGATGATCGAGAAGGGTTGCTCCATTACGATCATGCCGATCAGAACCCCGGTGGTCGAAAGAACAACCGCCAACAGCACCAGCACCGAATTGTAGAACGAGTTGAACTGGGCCAGCAGGATCACGAACATCAGCCCCAATGCGCCCATGAAGGCGTTCACCAGAAATGCGCCGGATTCTTCCTGCTCTTCCTGATCACCGGTCCATTGCCAGCTGATCGAGTTGGCAAAGGGGCTGGTTTCCAACCATTCGGTCAGAACTGCGATCCGCTCATTCGGGTTGATCAGGGCGAACTGCGCGTCTCCTGCGTCAATCACGCTACGCAGTTGATCAATACTCTCTGCACCGGTCAGTTGAACCAGTTCGTAGGACTTTCCACCGTCGCCGTCTAGCACGGTGCCGGTAGGAGTATAACCGTCGGTCACTTCACGCATTACGGCCAGACGTTCTTCTTTCCCGTCCGGCCCTTTGGTCACAACCTTGCTCAGCCCCGGTTCGACATCCGCCTTGACGTCATAATAACGTTGCTGGTCGACACGGTTGATCTGGGCCAGTTTCGCCACGGGTTCCCGGGTCACGAAGTTCGACAGCGGAACCAACCCGTCCGGAGTGCGGACCTTGAGCGTGTCCAATGTCGACAGCACGCGATCCTGTTCCGGCAATCGGACACGGATCTCGATCTCTTCATCCGTGCTGTCGGGGCGCATCTCACCCAGCAGGATGCCGCGTGTTACCAACTGCACCATGGCACCGACGGTGGCCACATCAGCACCGAACCGGCCGGCCTTGGCCACGTCGACGTCGATCTGCCAGTCGATGCCCGGCAAGGGCAGGGTGTCTTCGGTTTTGATCAGCCCCGGCGTTTCGTCAAAGACCTGGCGCGCGGTGACGGTGGCCGATGTAAGCTCGTCCCAACCATCCCCCTTGATGCGCAGGTGAACGGGCTTGGCCGAGGCTGGGCCCTGTTCCAATGCCAGAATTTCAACAACGATACCGGGTATTGTCGCAAGTTTGTCGTTAAGATCGTCGATTACGTAATCGCCATCAAATTCAGGAGCTACAAAGTGGCGTTCAAACAATCCCCACAAAGCGGATTCTGAAACGTTCGGGCGATCTTCCCATGGGATAATTTCGAACTGGACGCGCCCCACCGTATCGGCCGGTGCCTGCGCGCCGCCGGTATTCTGGTTCAGACCGCCTTCGCCTGCAAAGGAAAAGACGTTGATTACTGCCGGATGAGATCCAATGATCTGTTCAGCCTGCAGCACCATCTCGTCTTTTTCGGCCAGTGACAGGTTGCCACGGGCACGGACGTAAGCAGTTGCCTGTTCCGGTTCGCTTTCAACGAAGAATTCGACACCTCGGGATTCCTGCGGGAACCAGACGAAGGTCACGAAATACACGGCAGAGAAAACTGCCGCCAGCGACACGATCGGCATGATCGGGTTGCCGACAAGGAACCCGATCACATGTCCGAAAGGTGTGTGTTCGTCCGCCGTGTGAACGTGGTTTTCTTCCGCCCGCTCGAACTTGGCTGCGCTCAGCGTTACAGACCCGGCAAAGGCCCCGAACAGGAACAGCAGGGCACCAGCGACCACTCCTCCGGGCAGCAGATAGTCAGGGTTCAGAACTTGCATCGCACCCAGGAAAATCATGTAGAGCGACGGGGGTACCATCACTGCCCGAACCCACCACCGGGTACGCGCCCGGAGCCAGTTCGAAGACCGGTCGAAAACACGGCTCAGACGCCCCGAAACGCCTCCCATGACCGGCAGGTAGATCAGCGCCACAATCAGCGAAGCCGACAGAACAAAGATCAGCGTGACCGGCAGCATCCCCATGAATTCGCCCGGTATACCGGGCCAGAACAGCATGGGCAGAAAGGCACATAGCGTCGTCGCGGTCGAGGATACGATGGGCCAGAACATACGTTGGGCCGCCTCGACATAGGCATGCATCGGGCCGACACCTTCCTTGATGCGTTTGTCTGCGTATTCCACCACCACGATGGCACCGTCGACCAGCATCCCCACGGCCAGGATGAGGCCGAACATAACGATGTTCGAGATACTGATGCCCATGACCGCAAGAAACGCGAAACACAGAAGGAACGAGGTCGGGATCGCAAAACCGACCAAAAGCGCGGCCCTCGTACCCAAAGATGCCAGAACCACGATCATCACCAGGGCGATTGCAGTCAGAACCGAGCCTTCAAGCTGGCTGACCATTGAACCGACAATGCGGCTCTGGTCGTTTGACGTCCCAAGCTCGACCGCCGCCTGAAGCTCGGGCGGCCATTTTGTCTTGGCCTCAGCAATGGTTTCCTTCACCTGCGTTACGGTGTCGATCAGGTTATATCCCTTGCGTTTGACAACCTGCAGCGCGACGGTCGCGTCGCCGTTGAAACGGGCGGTACCTTCGCGATCTTCAAAAGTGTAGTTGATCTGTGCAAGCTCACCCAGCGTTACAACCCGGTCGCCATTGACCTTGACCGGCAAGGCATAGACATCCTGCGCCGTTTTGAATGACGATGGGATCTTGACCGAGAATGTACCCTGTGCGGTTTCGACTTCGCCCGCTGCGATCAACTGGTTGTTGTTTCGCACGACATTGATCAACTCGGCCGCGGTCACGTTGTACGCCTCAAGCCGCAGGGGGTCGATGATGACCTCAAGCAACTCGTCACGATTGCCCGCGATACCCGCTTCGAGAACGGAATCCAGCGCCTCAAGCTCGTCCTGCAAATCCTTGGCGACACGGGCCATTGTGCGTTCCGGAACAGCTCCGGTCAGGTTGACGATGACGATCGGGAATTCGGAAAAGTTGATTTCCGTCAGCGAGTATTGTTCCGCACCTTCAGGGAAATCAGCCTGGGCCGTGTTCATGGCATCGCGCACGTCCGCCATGATCGAGGTCTTGTCCCAGCCGAATTCAAACTCCAGCGCGACCCCGGCATAGCCTTCGGCCGCAGTCGAAGACATTTCCTTGAGCCCGTCGAGATCCGCCAGTTCGGTCTCCATTGGCTTGACCAGAAGGTTTTCCGAATCTTCCGCTGAAATCCCGGGAAACTGCACCGAAACGAAAAGGGCAGGGATTTCGATATCCGGTTCACCCTCTTTCGGAAGCGAGACATAGGCAAAGCCGCCTACGACCAGTGAAATGGCGATGAACGCCATTACCATTCGGGCCCTGCCTGCGGCCCATGCGACGATACCCGTCATTGCGAGGCTTCCCGATAAGTTGGTGCAACGGTAACACCGCGGATCACGAATTCCTGCCCGACCACGATGATATCAACCGTTTCCGGAAGACCGTCGATCCAGACACCTTCGGCGGTGTCGCGCAGGATGCGGACTGGCATGAAGTCAACAACGTTGCCTGCGCCAACTGTGCGCACACCCAATTGC
Source organism: Ruegeria sp. AK11 (assembly GCF_056541095.1). Lineage (NCBI taxonomy): Bacteria > Pseudomonadati > Pseudomonadota > Alphaproteobacteria > Rhodobacterales > Roseobacteraceae > Ruegeria > Ruegeria sp. AK11. Next base: position 1,360,794 of record NZ_JBQFXU010000001.1, on the reverse strand, counting down.
CCTTCGTTGCTAAGAGTCAGCGCCGATTGCGGCAGCAGGTGGGCTTTCGCGCCCTCGGCGGCGATGCTGATTGTCGCCGTCTGACCGTCGCGAATGGTCAAGTCGGGGTTCGGAACGGTGATTTCCACCTCGAATGTACGTGTTGTCTCGTCCGCGGACCGGCTCAGGAACGTGACCCGACCGCCCAGTTGCCGACCGGTCACAAGTGTTGCCGATGCTTCGGACCCAACAAGCACCCGATTGACTTCGGTCTCGGGTACGAAGCCGACCAGCTTGATCGGGTCCAGTTGAATGACAGTCGCGCAAAGTGATCCAGGCTGCATCAGGCTTCCCAGTTCTGCAGTGTCGCTTTCCAGCAAGCCCTTGAAGGGGGCTTTGATGGTCAGGCGGCCAACCTCTCGCTGTGCGGCCTCGACTGCTGCCGCGGCTGCTTCGATGCCTGCACGCGTGGCTTCCAGTCCGGCTTCGGCTGTTTTCACACCGGCTTCCGCTGAGCTCATCACCGCTTCGCTGGAGATGCGACGGGTTTCCGACGCATAGCCGGTTTCAGCCAGTTTGCGCGAGGCTGTCAGATTGATCTCGGCCTCGGCAACAAGCGCATGTGCCTCTGTCAGGCGTGCTTCGGCTTCGGGTATGCGGCTCTGGGCTTCCAGTTTGCCCGCCATGGCTTCGGCCAGTTGTGCCGGGCGCGTGCCGGGATCAAGCTCGCATAATATATCGCCCGCCTCAACAAACGCACCTTTACGTTTAGGTTCAGAGATAACGGTGGACGTGGTTTCCGAAAGTACTTCGACCTGCCGGTTTGCCTTGGTCTGACCGCGCAGCAGCACGGCGCTGTCAATTTCACGCGCTTGCGAGCGCAGGGCGACAACACCCACTGCAGAGATATCGGAGTTATCGGTTTCCGCTGCTTCGTCTTGTGTTGCTTCCACGGCATCACCGCGTCCGGCAAAGGCGAACAAGGTGTCACGTTCAAACACCAGAAAATACAGTGCAACAATCACGAGAAGGGCGTTGATGAATGAAATCAAACGCATACAGTGTTTCTCCTAAGAATCTGCGCCATTAATACTTGGGCTGTCACGCCATGAAATGGGGTCTGTTCGGCATCTTTTCCATACTGAACTGAATAGTTCGGTTTGCATTTTTTCGCAAGAGGGAAGCAAAGCGGTCAAAATGTGCAAAATCGGACCCTTGGCTTGGCGTTGGTGCCGGGGTATGACATGGCGCACTTATACAAGATAGACAGCCCGGGGGCTTGGATGAGCGATATTGACAGTTTCATTGATGAGGTCACCGAAGAGGTGCGCCGCGACCGGATCTATCTGTTGCTGCGCCGCTGGGGCTGGGTGGGTGTCGTCGCCGTCGTGTTGATCGTAGGCGGTGCCGCTTTCAATGAATACCGCAAGGCGCGGGACACGGCGCAAGCTCAGCAATTGGGTGACACCATTCTTGCTGCGTTGTCCGAAAATGACCCGGCTGCAAGGGCTGCTGGTCTTGCGCAGGCAGAGGCGATGTCACCGGGCGGGAAAGCAGTGCTGGATATGTTGCTGTCCGCGTCACAGGTCGAATCCGGATCCCGGGAGGACGCGGTCAACAGCCTGAACGCGGTGGCCGTTCAGGGCGACCTGCCCGAGATTTACCGCGCGATAGCAAGCTTCAAATCGCTGCTTTTGCAGGGTGACACCTTGCCTGCCGCCGATCGACGGCAACAGTTCGAGGCGTTGGCATCCCCCGGAGCTCCTCTGCGGCTGCTGGCGGAAGAACAGTTGGCCCTGATTGACGTGGCCGACGGCAATGTCGATGCTGCGCTGGACCGGTTGCAGGCGCTGCGGCAGGATGCCGAGGTGGGTATCGACCTGCAACAGCGCGCCGCGCAAATGATTATTGCTTTGGGTGGGGAACCTGAACCATTGGTGGCGCAGCAAGGCTGACCAGGCGGGACAAAAGACTTAACGACAGGCGAGTTCGGAGTATCATGGTAAAAAGATTTTTTTCCCGCACGGGAATGCCTTTTGCGGCGCTGGCCCTGACCGCATTGGCGGCCTGTGAACCGCCCGAAGCCATTCTGCCGGGTGAACGCGAGGATATTCGCCCTGTTTCAGATCTTGAAACGGTCGAAAAGCGCGGCTCGCAACCGATCAGCCTGCCGGGGCAACAGGTCAACGCCAGCTGGTCCCAAAGTCCGGGAACGCCCGCGTACCGGACCACGCATGCCGCCTTGCGCGCGACGCCACAGCGGATCTGGTCTGTTTCGATCGGGCAGGGTGATTCGCGCAAGCAGCGCATTACCGCCGAGCCGGTGGTTGCGGGAGGATTGATTTTTACACTGGATTCGGGGGCGACCGTTTCAGCGGTCACACCGCAGGGGCAGTTGGCATGGGAGACCGACCTGATCCCGCCAAGTGATGGCGACTCGGATGCAACAGGTGGTGGCTTGGCTTATGCCGACGGCGTCCTTTATGTGTCGTCAGGGTTCGGTCGGCTGACTGCGCTGGACGCCAAATCGGGTTCTGTGCGCTGGCAAAAACGCTTGGAAGCGACTGGCAGCGGCGCACCGTTGGTGAACGACGGGCTGTTATACGTTGTGGCCGGAGACGAAACCGGCTGGGCCGTAAACACCAAGGACGGACGCATAGCCTGGCAATTCGAAGGCACACCAAGCGTCGGGAATGTTCTGGGTGCGCCTGCGCCTGCAATAGCGTCTGATCTGGCCGTATTTGCCTTTGGCTCGGGCGACGTAGCCGCCACGTTCCGCCGCGGCGGTATCCGTCGATGGAACGCGTCTGTGGCGGGGGGGCGTCGCGGGCGCGCTGCGGCACAAATCGTCGATGTGACCGGCGGTCCGATGGTTGTTGGCAACAGTATCTACATCGGCAATCACTCGGGTCGGACCGTCGCATTTGATGCCGCTTCCGGTGAGCGCCAGTGGACGGCGGATGAAGGTGCGGTCGATACTGTCTGGCCTGCGGGCAACAGCATTTTCCTGATCAGTGATCGCAGCCAGCTGGTGCGTCTGAACGCGGCGGACGGGTCTGTCATATGGGCGCAGGACCTGCCGGGCTTTGTCAAGGACAAGCGTGGCCGCCGGGGACCGATCTTCGCGCACTACGGCCCAATTCTGGCCGGGGGTCGTATTGTCGTTGCATCCAACGACGGGTATCTGCGGTTCTTCAATCCAGTTGACGGAACACTGGTACATCAGGCTGAAGTTCCCGGAGGCGCGACAGCATCCCCCGTTGTGGCCGGGCAGACGCTGTATGTTGTTTCGACCAAAGGTGATCTACACGCTTTCCGTTGACGGCAAGATGCGTTAAAGGGCGCAACTTGAGTCTTGAAAGTAGAGTATCATGTCGCTGACCCTCGCCATCGTGGGGCGCCCGAATGTGGGCAAATCCACATTGTTCAACCGCCTCGTGGGCAAACGTCTGGCCCTGGTCGACGACCAGCCTGGTGTGACGCGTGACTTGCGCGAGGGCGAAGGGCGTCTGGGCGATCTGCGCTTTACCGTAATCGACACGGCCGGGCTTGAAGACGCGACAGATGACAGTTTGCAGGGCCGGATGCGCCGCCTGACCGAGCGCGCCGTGGACATGGCCGATGTCTGCCTGTTCATGATCGACGCGCGGGTCGGGCTGACGCCCACGGATGAGATGTTTGCAGAAATCCTGCGCAAGCGGTCCAAGCACGTGATCCTTGCGGCCAACAAGGCTGAAGGCAGCGCAGCGGATGCCGGGGTGCTCGAGGCATACAATCTGGGTTTGGGTGAACCGGTGCGCATGTCGGGTGAACATGGCGAGGGGATGACCGACCTTTATGCTCAGCTGATGCCATTGGCGGATGCAGCCGAGGAAAAACAGGTCGAAGAAGCCCCGGAAACAGATATTGAGCTGGATGAAGACGGTGAGGGCGAAATGCCCCTGATCACCGCTGCCAAGCCGTTGCAGGTGGCCGTGGTCGGCCGTCCGAATGCGGGCAAGTCCACGCTGATCAACAAGATCATCGGCGAAGACCGCCTGTTGACGGGGCCCGAGGCCGGGATTACCCGTGACGCTATCAGCCTGCGGATCGATTGGGCCGACCCGGACGGAGAAAGCACTCCGATGCGGATCTTTGACACGGCGGGAATGCGCAAGAAAGCAAAGGTACAGGAAAAGCTTGAAAAGCTTTCGGTGTCAGACGGTCTGCGCGCGGTGAAGTTCGCCGAGGTTGTCGTCGTACTGCTGGACGCGGCCATTCCGTTTGAACAACAGGACCTGAGAATTGCCGACTTGGCCGAACGTGAAGGCCGGGCTGTTGTTGTTGCTGTAAACAAGTGGGACGTCGAGGAAAACAAGCAGGAAAAGCTGCGGGAGCTGAAAGAAGCCTTTGATCGCTTGCTGCCGCAGCTGCGCGGTGCCCCTCTGGTTACCGTCTCGGCGAAAACGGGCCGCGGGCTTGAGAGATTGCGCGCCGCCATCCTGCGCGCCCATGATGTCTGGAACCGCCGTGTGCCAACCGCGGCGTTGAACCGGTGGCTGACTGCCATGCTGGAACAACACCCGCCGCCGGCCCCGCAGGGCCGCCGCATCAAGCTGCGCTATATGACCCAGGCGAAAACGCGGCCGCCGGGTTTTGTTGTGATGTGTTCTCATCCCGATAAGATGCCCGAAAGCTATACCCGCTATCTGGTCAACGGGCTGCGTCAGGACTTTGACATGCCTGGCACCCCAATCCGTCTGACGCTGCGCGGGCAGGGTGACAAGAACCCATATAAGGGGAGGCGCAAGAAGAATGCGGGCGCCTTGGCCAAGCATCTCAAAGGCCGCGCGTAACTGCGCCAATTTTCAGCATCTTACCTCACGGGGGCGTGACAGTTTCTGTTCACCACGCTAGCATTCATGCGTGTGCATTTGTTTGGGCACGCACTGCTTGCACGCGGACTAGCCGCACCTAGATTTGAACAGAAAACTGAACGGCCATCGTAAGGAGACGGCTGGATGGATTTGAGGGAATATACAAGACATTACGCGGTGCAGGACAACAGATTGGCCGCGGCAAGTTATTTTGGCACATTTGCGGTGTATTTCGCGTCGCTGACCGTTGCGATCACATTTGTTGATCGATGGTACATCATGATACCCGCCGGGATCGTGTTCGCCTTTGCCGCAGTACGGCTTTATGTGCTGCAACATGATTGCGGGCACCACTCTCTGTTCGAGACACGTATGCAAAACGAATGGGCAGGGCATGGCCTGTCTCCCTTCACTTTCGCCCCGTTCGAGGTGATGAAACAGAACCACAATTTGCACCATGCGGGCATCGGAAATCTTGAGCACCGCGAGACAGGTGAAATTCACACGATGACCCTGCGAGAGTGGAATGCAGCTGATTGGAAAACACGTTTGTTTTACCGGCTGTATCGCAATCCGTTCATCCTGGTTCCGGCCGGCGCGTTGTTCACCTATTTCATCCGATACCGCTGGCCCAAGAATACGGCGCGTTTTGGCGCCAAAGGTGTGGTGTTGCACAACCTGTCGATCGTTGTTTTTCTTGGATTGTTGTATCTGATCGCGGGTATGACGGGCATTTGGGTCTGGCTGGTGTTTTCCTTTTTGGGTGGAATGCTGGGCGTCTTCCTCGTTTATCTTCAGCACAATTTCGAAGACACCTATTGGGATCGCCGCCCCGATTTGAACCCTCAGACAGCAGCGCTTGAGGGGTCATCCGCGCTGGATTTCGGATGGTGGTTCGATATGGCTGTGGCTTGCATCACGTTGCATGACATCCACCATTTCAACGCGCGTATCCCATCATATCGCCTGCGTGCCTGCCACTATAACCTGCCGCCGGAATATACCCCCCGCCGGATCAAATTTCCCGAGGCCGTGGCAGCATTGAACCTGAAGCTATGGGACGAAAATGCCAAGCGCCTCGTACCCTTTCCGAGAGACAACCGAACCGCTGGTCTTGCTCATAACTAAGCTGGCAGAACAGAGGCGACCACCACACAGCTTGCGGGCTCGTGTATCTTTTGTATATACGAGTCGGTAACGAGACAGAGAGAGGACCTATAATGACCGCAGTGACCGACATAAAAGGTGTAGGAGAGGCACTTGGCCAGGCCCTTGTTGCCAATGGCTTCAAGACGGCCGAGGCGATAGCCAAGGCCACTCCTGCTGATTTGGTCAAGGTCCCTCGGATCGGTGAGGCGCGCGCGCTGGTTTTGATTGCATCTGCCAAAGATGCCGTTGCTGCAAAACCGCCTGCTGCGAAACCGGCAACACGCCGAACTGCGGCCCGGACGCCCGCGACGCGCAGACCGACCGCACGCAAAGCCGCACCCCGCAAAACAATCGCCGCAGCCGCAGCCGAGAAACGGGTCGAGGAAGCCGCACGCAAGGCGGCAGAAGAAAAAGCAGCCGCCGAAAAAGCCGAGGCTGCTGAAAAGAAAAAGGCCAAAGCCAAGGCTAAGGCCGAAAAAGCCGCGAAGAAGCGCAAAGAGATGGAAGCCGCCTTTTCCAAGGCCAAAGACAAGGTGAAAGCCAAGTCCAAAAAGGACAAAAAGTCAAAAAAGGACGGAAAAAAGAAAGACGGCAAGATAGGCGGAAAGAAGAAGGACAAGAAAAAAGCGAAGAAGTAAAACCTCTTCGCCTTCAGTTGATGTCCTAACCGGTGCCTGACGGTGCCGGTTTTGTGTGTCAGGCCAAAGTACCGTCAAGTTGCAGGGTCAGCTTGCCGCCCAGATAGGGGCCAAGTACCTCGGGCAGCGAAACAGTGCCGTCTTCATTCTGCCCATTCTCCAGAACTGCGATCAGACAACGCCCGACAGCCAGACCGGAACCGTTCAGAGTATGAACAAATTCGGGTTTGCCACCACTTTCAGGCCGGAAACGGGCATTCATCCGACGCGCCTGAAACGCACCTGTGGTCGAGACCGAGCTGATCTCGCGATAGGTGTCCTGTCCGGGCAGCCACGCTTCGATGTCATAGGTGCGGCGCGCGCCAAAGCCCATATCACCGGTGCACAAAACAACAGTGCGATAGGGGATACCCAGCTGTTCCAGCAGATCCTCGGCGCAGCGCAACATGCGCTTTTGTTCGTCATCTGACGCGTCGGGATGGGTGATCGAGACCATCTCGACCTTTTCGAACTGGTGCTGGCGCAGCATTCCTGCAGTGTCCTTGCCCGCGCTTCCTGCCTCGGACCTGAAACAGACGGTATGGGCGGTCATACGGATGGGCAGGGCAGACTCTTCAAGAATGTCACCGGCCACTGAATAGGTCAGCGTGACCTCGGAGGTCGGGATCAGCCACCAGCCATTGGTCGTCTGATAGCTGTCGTCACCGAATTTAGGCAGTTTATCAGTGCCATACATCGCCTCATCCCGAACCAGAACCGGTGTCTGCATTTCTGTCAGCCCGTTCTTGTCGATATGTGTGTCCAACATGAACTGGGCCAGCGCACGGTGGAGCCGGGCAACCCCCTTGGACAGGTTCACAAACCGGCTGCCGCTGGTTTTAGCGGCGGTTTCGAAATCCATTGCGGCTGCGACGGCGGGAATGTCGTAGTGCTCTTTCGGTGCAAAGCTGAAATCGCGCGGGGTGCCCCAGCGGTTGGCTTCGACATTGTCGTTTTCGTCCGCGCCTTGCGGTACGTCATCGGCGGGCAGGTTGGCGATGCGGGCCAGTTGATCGGTTAGCAAGGCATCCAGATCCTTGGCCTCGGTCTGCATCCGGGCGACTTCGGCCTTTTTCTCGGCGACCAGCGCGCGCAGGCGTTCGAATTCAGCCTCGTCGCCGCGCCCTTTGGCTGCACCGACTTCCTTGCTGGCCTTGTTTTGTTCGGCCTGTGCGGTTTCGGCAGCCAGAATCTTGGCACGCCGGCTTTCGTCCAGCCTCAGCAGATCTGACGACACCGGCGCGTCCCCACGGCGCGCTAAGGCGGCGTCGAAAGCGGCAGGGTTTTCGCGAATGGCGCGGATGTCGTGCATGTCTCAGATCCTTGAATGCGTGAATCACTGAACCCGCTTATGCACCATCTGCGGGGCAGGGTGTAGCACCGGTTACGTCTTATCAGCGTCTTCGTGGGTTTCATGCGCCAGATGGCCCTCCCATGCCCCGGCCGGTATTTTAGGCTCAGGCGGGTCAGCCACATAAGAAGGCGTCATGATCTGCACATTGTTTTCGTTAAATACCGCAACAATGTTTCGATGCAGGTCCGAACGGATTTTGGGAATGATGCTGCCGCGGGTGGTATAGCCGTTGATCTGATAGTTGATCGCGTAGTCGGCCAACGCCGTCCACAGCACAAAAGGTTCAGGATTGGCCTTGATACCTTTGGTGCGGTTGGCGGCCTCAATCAGCATCGCCTCAACCTTTTCAGGGGGTTCTTCGTAGCCGATGCCAACGGTCGTGTGCAGCAACAGCCCGTTACCATCAGTTTTCTTCGAAAAGTTCACGACATCTGAATTCATCAACTGTGCATTGGGGATTGAAATCAGTTCGTTCTTGATCGACTTAAGATGGGTCTCCATCAGTTTGATCTGAACGACATCGCCGATATGGTCTCCGATTTGGATACGGTCGCCGATTGAGGTAGACCTGCGGTAAATCACAAACAGCCCGGCCAGCATGTTGGACACGACTGAATTCGCGCCCAAAGACAGCATGGCGCCGACCAGAAGGGTTAACCCCTGGAACGCGGCCGAGTCTGAGCCCGGAATATAGGGAACCGCAAAAACCAGCGCGATCAGAATAACGACGACACGGGCAATGTTGAACGTCGGGTTGACCCAGTGTTTTTCGAAATCACCCATTTCGAACGAACCGGCTTCGACCGCATCAAAGAACACGCGCAGACCTTTGATGATATACAGCGTGACCCATGTGATCAGGCCCAGCATAATCAGATTGGGGATATAGCTGAGGATGCCCCGGAAGATAAGCAGCACCGGCTCGGTCAGATAGGTTAGCAGAAGCTGTGCGAAATATCTGGTTTCCGCAAAAGCCAAAAGAACAAAGGACAGGTAATAGTAGAAACCGAGAAAGAAGATGATCAGCAGCACGAAGTTCAGACCATAGCGGATAAGGGCCGCGATTGCTTCGGCCTGAACGCTTTTGGCTGTCGCCGTTTCGACATCCTTTAAGTAGCGTTTTACCAGCTTCAATGTGCGACGCCTGATCCGACGGTGCAGCCACAGGATTGTGACAACAAACAGGGCAAATCCCAACGTCCAGGCAGCCGCTTCGATAGCACCGGAAACGCGCGCCTGATCGGTTCGGTTGGCTCGATACGCCTCAATGGATTGTTTGATCGCATTGCCATGCAAAACGCTCAGAACACTTAGTTCCATCTGATCCAGTTCAGAGTCAGCTTTAGTAACGATCGAGATTCTTTGGCCATCGGCCAGAATCCAGATGCCAAATTCGGTCTCTTCATATGTGATCTCGACCAAAGGTGCTTCCGACGCTTCCGCAACCGCAATGATCTTGTTCTGTACGTCCTCGGCGCGCTCCGGAGCAGGCAGAGCGCTTGATCCTCGCACCTGAAACAGAACGTCCCCGTCCACGATGACCGGGGCCATGAACGTGTCCGATTCCGAAGTCTCGGACAGGGGCGATTCAGCGGGTGCTTCCTGCGACAAGGCCGCACCAGACAGCCACACGCTCACCGACAGGGCAGTCAGTAAATAAAGCAACGAAAGGAAAGGCTTGAGTGGCCGTGTCATGTGTCCCCCTTCAGATAAACTATACCCGGTTTCGGTTATGTTCCTAGGACATATCTGCAACGCTTTGCCCGTAGTTGCCGGGACATGCCTGTATTCAAGTGGGTTACATGACCGCCTTTGCTTGCAAACCGACATTTCAAAGCATAGGTTCCGCCCAAATTTGCGGAACTGTGCCGCAAGACTAGAACAAAGGAATGTCCCATGGATGGTGGCGCAATCGCCCAGTTTCTCCCGCTGATCCTGATCTTCGCGATCATGTATTTCCTGCTGATCCGTCCGCAGCAAAAGAAGATGAAGGAACATCAGGCCATGGTTGATGCCGTGCGTCGGGGTGATCAGGTGATCACGCAAGGCGGCGTGATCGGCAAGGTATCGAAGGTCAAGGAAGGCGATAACGAGATCGAGGTCGAAATCGCCGAGGGCGTCAAGATTCGCGTGGTCAAATCGACCATCGCCCAGGTTCTTAACAAGACCGAGCCGGCGAAGTAACTTCGCGCGACAATTCCTTGAAAAGGCAGGGTAATGCTGCAATTTGATACCTGGAAGCGGGTTCTGATCTGGCTGGTCTGCGTGACCGGTCTGCTCATGGCCCTGCCAAACGCGTTTTACACGCGGGTCGAGCAATCCAACGACGCCAAGGCTGCGATCGAGCTGGGCAATGACACGCCGCAGATACAGGCTGAAGCCGCGCAATGGCCGAACTGGCTGCCGTCATCCCTGGTCAATCTTGGCCTCGACCTGCGCGGCGGTGCGCATCTGCTGGCTGAAGTTCAGGTGCAGGACGTCTACGAATCCCGGATGGAGGCGATGTGGCCGGAAATCCGCGACGCGCTGCGCGATGAACGTGCCACGGTGGGAACCATCCGCCGTCAGGACTCGGCCGCGGATGAGATTCGCGTGCGCATCAGCCAGCCCGAAGGAATGCCACAGGCGTTGGAGGTTGTTCGCGGTCTGGCCCGGCAGGTGCAGACACTGACAGGTGTAGGTGCCACAGATATCGAAGCCCGTGCGGATGGCGACACGATTGTTGTTCAACTGTCCGAGGCAGAAAAACTGGCCTCGGATGATCGCACGGTGCGTCAGGCGCTGGAAATCATCCGCCGCCGGATCGACGAAGTCGGTACGCGAGAGCCCACAATCCAGCGCCAGGGGACGGATCGAATCCTGATTCAGGTGCCGGGTATCGGCAGTGCGGGCGAACTTAAGGAAATCATCGGAACAACAGCACAGTTGACGTTTAATCCGGTTGTCGGGCGCGGAACCGATCCGGATGCCGTCGCAGGCGTCGGTGAAAAAATCGTGCCGTCGATTGACGAAAACGAAGTTTATTACAACATCGAATCCGCTCCGGTCGTGACAGGAGAGGAACTGGTCGACGCCCAGCCGTCCTTCGATCAGAACGGCCGCCCTGCGGTCAACTTCCGGTTCAACACATCCGGTGCGCGCAAGTTCGGGGATTATACCCGTGACAACATCGGCGCACCCTTTGCCATCGTGCTGGATGACGAAGTGATCTCGGCCCCCGTGATCCAAAGCCATATCCCGGGCGGGTCGGGCATCATCACCGGTAACTTCACCGTTGAGGAAAGCACCAATCTGGCCGTCCTGCTGCGTGCCGGTGCTTTGCCTGCAGGGCTAGAATTCCTGGAAGAACGCACCATCGGCCCCGAACTGGGGCAGGACAGTATCGACGCAGGTAAAGTTGCCACAATCGTGGCCTTTATCGCGGTGCTGGTATTCATGGCGCTCAGCTATGGCCTGTTCGGTGTCTTCGCCAATATCGCGCTGATCATCAACGTGGGCCTGTTGTTCGGCTTGCTGTCCCTGATCGGCGCAACCCTGACTCTGCCGGGGATTGCGGGGATCGTTCTGACGGTCGGTATGGCAGTGGATGCCAACGTGCTGATCTTTGAGCGCATCCGCGAAGAACTGAAATCCGCCAGAGGTCCCGCCCGCGCCATCGATCTGGGCTATGAAAAGGCGTTGTCGGCCATTCTGGACGCCAACATAACCACCTTCATCACCGCCGTTATCCTGTTTGCCATGGGCAGTGGTCCTGTGCGCGGGTTCGCGATCACTCTGGGCCTGGGTATCCTGACATCGGTCTTCACCGCGATCTTCGTGACGCGCCTGATGGTTGTCATGTGGTTCGAACGCCGCCGACCGAAAACGATCGAGGTTTGACATGAGACTGAAACTCGTACCGCAGAACACCTCGTTCGACTTCTTCAGTCGTTGGAAAATCTGGCTTGGAATCTCCGGCCTGATGATGGTGATTGCGTTCACCTCATTTCTGCTGCAGGGGCTGAACTTCGGCATCGATTTCCGCGGTGGAACCACGATCCGGACCCAAAGCAATCATGCAATCGACGTGGGTGTATACCGCGATGCTTTGTCTCCGCTGCAACTGGGTGACGTCACCATCACCGAGATTTTTGATCCAAGCTTCGGTCCCGATGAAAATGTCGCGATGATCCGTATTCAGGCTCAGGAAGACGCCGAAGCGGTCACCGCAGATGTGATCACCCAGGTCGGCGAAGCGCTGGCTGCCGCAGACCCCGGACTAAAACTGCCCTTTGAAAGCGTCGAATCCGTTGGCCCAAAAGTGTCGGGCGAGCTGATCCAGACTGCTGTTATCGCGGTTGTCTTGGCCATCGGCGCCGTTCTTGTCTACATTTGGCTGCGCTTTGAATGGCAGTTTGCACTGGGGGCAGTTGCCGCATTGGTGCACGATGTGATCCTGACCATCGGCATCTTCTCGGAACTGCAAATCCGCTTCGATCTGGCGATCATCGCGGCGCTGCTGACCATCGTCGGCTATTCGCTGAACGACACGGTTGTCGTCTTCGACCGGGTGCGCGAGAATCTGCGGAAATACAAAAAGAAGGACCTGAAAGAGGTTCTGAACGTATCGATCAACGAAACCCTGAGCCGAACGGTGATGACCTCGGTCACAACTTTACTGGCGCTGATCTCGCTTTATCTGCTGGGTGGGGACGTCATCCGCGGATTTGTCTTCGCGATGATCTGGGGTGTCGTTGTCGGGACCTATTCGTCGGTCTTCGTGGCCTCAACCATCCTGCTGTGGCTGGGGGTCAAGCGCGACTGGTCCAAACCGTCGAATACGGCGGGCAACCAGTTTGCCAATATTGATGCCTGAGGCTCTACAACAGGCCTTGGCCCTGCCGGGCCTCACTTGGCTGATCCTTACCATCGGAGCCGCGGGACTTGTCCGCGGCTTCACAGGTTTTGGCACCGCGATGATCTTTGTGCCGGTGGCGACCCAGTTCCTGCCTATTGCAGAAGTGGTCTTTCTGATGGCCGCCACCGGTATTGCATCAACCTTTGCCTTGGCTCCGCAGGCGTGGCGGGATTGTGACAAGGTCGAAATCAGCACTCTGGGCTTTGCCGCAACGATAACCGTGCCGCTGGGGCTGTGGATCATGGTGCAGGTGGACTCGGTTGCGCTGCGCTGGGTTGTTTGCGGCATTACCGGTCTGACCCTGCTGGCCGTGGTTACTGGCTGGCGGTGGGAGGGTAAACTGGGACTGCCCGGACGTCTCGCCATCGGCGGTAGCGCAGGCGTTGTCGGCGGCATGACCGGGCTGACCGGCCCGGTTGTCATCGTGTTCTATCTGGCCAGTTCCACAGATGTGCGCAAGATTCGTGCCAACACCATCATTTTTCTGGCATTGCTCGACGTTGTCATCGTTTTCAACATCCTCATCAGCGGGGCCGCAGATTTGTCGATCCTATGGATTGTCCTGCTGCTGTGTGTACCTTATCTGATCACTACGCTTATCGGCAAAGCATTGTTCGACCCGAAACTGGAACGGATCTACCGCCTCGCGGCCTATTCGGTCATCCTGATTGCGGTCATTTCCGGACTGCCGCTTCTGGATTGAAGAAGGGACATCATGCGTCTGAATCAGATTACTTTTACAGATGCCAAACCCATAGACGGTTATGGCCCCGGTTTTTTTCGAATTGGCGGCGATGTCTTCCACGGCGCTGTCCTGACAGGCCCGGCAGGCCCGGCAGAGTGGGGCGGCTATGACGACCGACACCCCCTTCTGGACCTGGCGGGCAGGATCGACGTCCTGCTTATCGGCACGGGCGCAGACATGGCCCACATCCCCCAATCGCTACGGGTTGAGTTGGAAAATGTCGGACTTGGTGTTGAAATCATGAACTCCCCCGCCGCCTGCCGCACCTACAATGTGCTGCTCGCCGAAGGTCGCCGCATCGCACTTGCCCTGATCCCTGTCTGACGGGATTCTCTTCATCTGGCCAAAAATATCCCGGGGAGTGTGAGGGGCTGGCCCCTCACTCCGACATGTGCCAGCTGTGGTGCGCTGGCATCCTGCGGCAAATCTCGCCTTTTGCCCCTGCGGACAATCCGCTAAGCGGGTCTCATGACTTTGACTGTAACAGATCTGTCGATCACACGTGGCGGTGTTCCCGTCCTTGAGGGCCTCAGCTTTCAGCTGTCGCCGGGCAAGGCTCTGATCCTGCGGGGCCCAAACGGGATCGGCAAAACGACGCTTCTGCGCACGTTGGCTGGCTTGCAGCCTCCGCTGGAAGGCAAGATCGAAGGGGCCGAGGACCGGATCGCCTACGCGTCCCATTCGGACGGGCTCAAACCGACATTGTCAGTGACTGAAAACCTGACATTCTGGGCAGCGGTCTTTGGCACATATGACATCCAGCCAGCGCTGGACGCTTTTGAATTGAACGAACTCGCCGACCGTCACGCCGGCAATCTGTCGGCGGGCCAGAAACGGCGGTTGGGGTTAGCACGGATGCTGGTCACAGGGCGGCCGATCTGGATGCTGGACGAGCCGACCGTCTCGCTGGACAGAAACGCGGTGCAAATGTTTGCCGACGCTGTGCGGACACATCTGGGTCAGGGCGGTTCAGCCCTAATCGCGACCCATATCGACCTTGGCCTGGATGGCGAGGTTCTGGACGTCGGTCCGAACAAGGCCAAACCCAAACCCATCGACGATTTCGACGGAGGTTTCCTGTGATCGCCCTGTTGCTGCGCGACCTGAAACTGGCCTTCCGCGCGGGCGGCGGGTTCGGGCTGGGTTTGGCCTTTTTTCTGATCGTGACCGTGATGGTGCCGTTTGCAGTGGGGCCGCAATCCTCGCTGCTGTCTACGATTGCGCCCGGAGTGCTCTGGCTGGGGGCCTTGCTGGCCTGCCTTCTGTCGCTTGACCGCCTGCTGGCACTGGACTGGGAAGACGGCTCGCTCGACCTGCTGGCTACAGCACCGCTGCCGCTTGAAGCGGTTGTCACGGTCAAGGCGCTGGCCCATTGGCTGACCACCGGCTTACCGCTGGTTCTGGCCGCGCCGTTTCTGGGTGTTTTGCTGAACCTGCCGATGCCGGGGTTTTTCTGGCTGGTGATCTCGCTCCTGATCGGTACCCCAGCCATGAGCGTCATCGGGACATTTGGTGCTGCGCTGACCGTTGGTCTGAAACGTGGCGGGCTATTGCTGTCGCTTCTGGTGTTGCCACTTTACGTCCCCACCCTGATATTCGGGGCCGAGGTTGCCCGGCGTGGTGCAACAGGGATGGAGGTGCAGACGCCACTGCTGATGCTGGCCGGGATCACAGCGGCGACCATCGCATTGTTGCCCTTTGCCAGCGCTGCCGTGCTACGTATCAATCTGCGGTGAACCGCGACAAGTTTGATGGATGTCAATTGAGAACCACCCCAAATCGGACTAGATAGGGCCCATGTCAATCGCAGCCAAAGCTAACGCCCTCTGGGAATATGCCAACCCGCGCAAGTTTCTTGAAACCAGCGAACGGGTCCTGCCGTTTTTCTGGATCGTCTCGACCATCTGCATCGTTGTCGGTCTGATCTGGGGCTTTTTCTATACACCGGATGACTACAAGCAGGGGTCGACGGTCAAGATCATCTATCTGCACGTTCCGGCGGCGTTGATGGCGATCAATTGCTGGCTGATGATGCTGGCCACCTCATTGGTCTGGCTGGTGCGCCGCCATCATGTCAGCGCGCTTGCGGCACGCGCTGCTGCACCGATCGGGATCGTAATGACCCTGATTGCGCTGCTGACGGGGGCCATCTGGGGACAGCCCATGTGGGGTACATGGTGGGCCTGGGACCCGCGCCTGACTTCGTTTCTGATCCTGTTTCTGTTCTACCTTGGCTATGTCGCCTTGTGGGAAGCTATTGAGGACCCTGATACCGCAGCCGATCTGACCTCGGTTCTGTGCCTGGTTGGGTCGGTCTTTGCAATCCTCAGCCGATACGCGGTGAATTTCTGGAATCAGGGCCTGCATCAGGGCGCATCGGTCATGCGGGCCGGGGCCGTTACCGGGGCGGATACGGAAGAGAAAGTCAGCAACGTCTTTTTCTACCCCCTGCTGGCCTGCATCATCGGATTTGTTCTGCTGTTCATCGCCTTGGTGTTGTACCGCACCGGAACGGAAATTCGCGCCCGTCGTATCAAGGCGCTACAGGCACGGGAAAGGGTAGGCGGATGATCCCCGATCTTGGAAAATATGCAGACGCTGTTTTGTCGTCTTATGCTGTTTCCATCGCTCTTATCGTGGCGCTGGTTGCGTTCAGCGTGATGCGTGGGCGCAAAGTGCGCGCGGAAATGGAGAAGGTCGAACAGAGGATGTCGCGCAATGGCTAAAGTCTCGCCCCTGATGATTGCGCCGCCTCTGATTTTTGGCGCATTCGCGGTTCTCGCAGGCATCGGCATGTTTCGCGAAGATCCCAACGCCTTACCCTCGGCCCGCGAAGGGCAACCAGCGCCGCCCGTGGTTCTAACCGAGTTTTCGGGAAAGACCCTTTTCGACGACGAAACGCTGCGCGACGGAGAGGTCAAGCTGGTCAACTACTGGGCCAGTTGGTGCGCGCCATGCCGTGCCGAGCATCCCAACCTCGAGGCATTGGCAGCTGAAGGTATCCCGGTTTACGGCATCAACTACAAAGACAAGCTGAGCAATGCCGAGGCTTTCCTGGATGATCTTGGCGATCCGTACACTGCCATCGGCCGCGACGAACAGGGCCGTATGGCGATTGACTGGGGTCTGTACGGCGTTCCCGAAACCTATGTGATCGACGGTGATGGAACGATCATATTACGCTTTGCGGGCCCGATTACGCAACGTGTCATCGAAAGCACGATCCGGCCTGCGCTTGAAAAGGCGGCGGGCGGTTCATAAACGATAGCCTCCCGTTACCGACAAAACTTCACCAGTGATGAATGAGGCCGCGTCCGACGCCAGAAACCTGATCACTTTGGCTATATCCTCGGGCCGTCCGACCCGACCCAACGCGGTATCCTTCACAAACAGTTCTGTCAGTTCTTCCGAACGAGGCGCTTCAGGAATGTTGATCGCACCGGGGGCCACGGCGTTGACGCGTATCCCATCTGGCCCCAACTCTTTGGCCATGGCACGGGTCCACAGGTTCAGAGCGGCCTTGCTGGCACCATAGGTGACCGCATCACGGGGCGGCAACACCGCATTCATCGACGAGATACTGACAATGGCGGCACCCCGTTCCAAATGCGGCAAAGCTGCAGCCAGCAAAGCGGCAGGGACCAGCAGGTTCATGTCAAGAATGGAGCGATGTTCCTCGACTTGGAACTCCTCTTTTGGCGTCGACCGAACCAAACCGGCGTTGTTCACGATCACATCAAGTTTTCCAAACCGCTCCATCACCTGCGCAATCACCGCCGCTGGTTGATCAGGAGCCGTCAGATCCGAACGGATCGCCAAAGTTCCTCTCTGCAATAGTGCCGCCGAAGGCTTGGTGGATAACCAAGTGAATGCCACCCTATGGTCGCGGCTCAACTCCTCTACGATGGCATGTCCAATGCCCCGTGCTCCACCTGTTACCAACGCCACCTTTTCCATAACCACCTCCTGTTTTCAGAGTACCGCGTATATCCAACCTCACCTGCTAAATATGACTTCCGAGCGCGAGGCAGAGCCTTGTAAAAGAAAGGACGCCCGAAGGCGTCCTCAAAATTTTCTATCCGCTGCGTTCCTTAGCCAGCCTTGGCCAGATTTCTCAGCACGTAATGCAGCACACCGCCGTTTTCGATGTATTCGATCTCAGGCGCGGTATCGATCCGGCATTTCAACTGGATGGTTGTCTCAGCCCCGTCTGCATAGGTGATGGTGCAGGGCACGACCTGCAGCGGCTCGACCGTATCCAGCCCATGGATCGAGACGGTTTCGTCCCCCTTCAGACCCAGGGTTTTGCGGGTATCTCCACCGGTGAATTCGAACGGGATCACGCCCATGCCGACCAAATTGGACCGGTGGATTCGCTCAAAGCTTTCTGCAATCACGGCTTTGACGCCCAGCAGTGCGGTGCCCTTGGCCGCCCAGTCGCGGCTTGAGCCTGCGCCGTATTGTTCGCCACCAAACACGACTAGCGGAGTGCCATTGGCCTGATAGGCCATCGAGGCATCGTAGATCGACGTCTGTTCACCATCCGGACCTTTGGTATATCCGCCTTCAACTCCGTCCAACATCTCGTTCTTGATGCGGATATTGGCGAAGGTGCCGCGCATCATGACTTCGTGATTGCCCCGCCGCGAGCCATACGAGTTGAACTCGCGCGGCTGAACCTGACGGTCGGTCAGGTATTTGCCCGCCGGCGTCGTGGTAGCGAATGATCCCGCAGGTGAAATGTGGTCGGTGGTCACCATGTCGCCCAGAATGGCCAGAACCTTGGCGCCTTCGATGTTCGAGATCGTGCCCGGTTCCGCCCCCATACCCTGGAAATAGGGCGGGTTCTGGATGTAGGTCGACGTTGGCGGCCAGTCATAGGTTTCCTGTTGCGGAACCTCGACGCTTTGCCATTTCTCATCCCCCTTGAAGACATCCGCATATTTCGACTGGAACGCTTCGCGGGTTACGGTTGCTTCGACCAGTTCCGCGATTTCGCTTTGGGTTGGCCAGATGTCCTTCATGAAGACGTCGTTGCCATCCTTGTCCTGACCGATGGGCTCGGACGTCAGATCGATGTCGAGCGTACCTGCCAGCGCATAGACAACAACCAACGGCGGCGAAGCCAAGTAGTTTGCGCGGACATCCGGTGAGATACGGCCTTCGAAGTTCCGGTTGCCGGACAGAACCGACGTGGCGACCAGATCGCCCTCGGCAATGGCTTCCGAGATTTCTTTCTGGATCGGGCCCGAGTTGCCGATGCAGGTGGTGCAGCCGTACCCAACAAGGTTGAAACCGACCTTGTCCAGATCTTCTTGCAGTCCAGCGGCCTCAAGATAAGCAGATACAACCTGCGAACCGGGTGCCAGCGAGGTTTTAACCCAAGGTTTGCGGTTCAGACCCAGAGCTGCGGCTTTGCGAGCCACAAGGCCTGCACCGATCATCACGTAAGGGTTCGACGTGTTGGTACAGGAGGTGATCGAAGCAATTACAACCTTGCCCGACTCCATGGTGTAGTCTTCGCCCTTGACGGCGACTTCCTTGCCCATGGGGCGCTTGAAGGTCTCTTCCATTTCCTTGGTGAAAGCGGCCTTGGCGCCGGTCAGCGCGACGTAGTCCTGCGGGCGTTTCGGGCCTGAAATTGCAGGAACGATTGTGCCCATGTCCAGTGACAGAGTGTCAGTGTAGATCGGCGCATAGTCCGGGCCTCTCCAAAACCCGTTTTCCTTGGCATAGGCTTCGACCAGCGCGATGCGGTCTTCGTCGCGGCCGGTGTTGCGCATGTAGCGCAGGGTTTCTCCGTCGATCGGGAAGAAGCCGCATGTCGCTCCGTATTCCGGCGCCATATTGGCGATGGTTGCACGGTCAGCCAGCGGCAGGCGGTCCAGCCCTTCGCCATAGAATTCGACGAATTTGCCCACCACGCCCTTGGCACGCAGCATTTCGACAACTTTCAGAACAAGGTCTGTACCGGTGGTGCCTTCGACCATCGAGCCGGTTAACTCAAAACCGATCACCTCAGGGATCAGCATCGAGATCGGCTGACCCAGCATTGCGGCTTCGGCCTCAATCCCGCCAACGCCCCACCCCAGAACGGCCATGCCGTTGACCATGGTGGTGTGGCTGTCAGTGCCAACCAGTGTGTCGGGATAGGCAACTTCTTCGCCGTTCTGATCGGTGTCAGTCCAGACAGTCTGTGCCAGATATTCCAGGTTCACCTGATGACAGATACCGGTGCCGGGAGGCACAACGCGGAAATTGTTGAACGCGTTCTGACCCCATTTCAGGAACTGATAACGTTCCATGTTGCGCTCGTATTCGCGGTCGACGTTCATCTGGAACGCACGCGGGTTCCCGAACTCGTCGATCATGACCGAGTGGTCGATAACCAGATCGACCGGGTTCAACGGGTTGATCTTCTGTGCGTCGCCGCCCAGGCCCTTGATCCCGTCGCGCATGGCGGCCAGATCGACCACCGCTGGAACACCGGTGAAGTCCTGCATCAGCACGCGGGCAGGGCGGTATGCAATCTCGCGCGGGTTCTTGCCGCCATTGGCACCCCATTCGGCAAATGCCTTGATGTCATCGACCGAGACCGAAAAGCCGCTGTCTTCAAATCGGAGCATGTTTTCCAGCACGACTTTCAACGCGGCAGGAAGGTTGGAAAAATCACCCAAACCGGCCTGCTGCGCGGCGGGGATCGAATAGTAGGAAATGGATTTGCCATTCACGTTCAGGCTGCGGCGTGTCTTAGCGGTATCCTGTCCGACTTTAATGGGCATCGGGTGGCCTCCCTTCTCAAATGACTTGGATTTCGGGCATCGCTGAATGTTATCTGCATCACCCAAGCCGCTGGTTCAAGGTTCAATGACACTGGATTTGCAATTTTGTATACCATTGCACACATTTAGGCGGAGAATTGCAAGTACCGCCCTCAAGAAACGTTGATTGGCGGTTGAAGGGCAAAACGGCTATCCCAGAGAACACCCGCTTTATCCGAGAGTTTTTATGTTCAGACCCGCTGCTTTGACCGCCCTGATATCCTGCCTGCTCGCCACCCAGTCCATGGCCGGTGAGGATCCTGTGGTGGTTGAGCTGTTCACCTCACAGGGGTGTTCGTCTTGCCCGCCGGCGGACCGGATCATGCATGAGCTGGCGAAACGCGACGATGTCATCGGGCTGGCGCTGCATGTCGACTATTGGGATTACATCGGCTGGAAGGACGAATATGCCGATCCTGATCACACGCTCCGGCAACGGGCCTATGCCCGCGAAAACGGAAAATCCATGATCTATACGCCCCAGATGATCATAAATGGTCAGCACGATATTGTCGGCGCTCAGGCTCAGGAGCTCGACCGTCTGATTGATGCGCATCTAAAGGCCGCCCCCGAGGCAGCGGTGACAGCAATCCGAGACGCTGACGAAGTGACCGTGAGTGTGACGCCTGTAGAATTGCCCGAAGGTGAGACCTATGACGTGCGTATCGTTCAGTATTCGCCTCTGCGCCATGCCTCGATCCGCCGTGGTGAACTAGCAGGGCGGGAATTGGATTATGCCAATGTTGTCGAGACCTGGCAGATTGCGGGCCGGTGGGATGGGCAAACGCCGCAGACATACTCGGCGCAGCTTGAACCAGGCTTGCCAGCCGTCGTGCTTGTGCAAAGGGCCGGTCACGGGCCAATAGTTGCCGCGTCTTGGGCCAAGTGATCAGGGCATGTCGTCCGGTTGAACGCCAAGCCCGTTCCAGCTTTTCCAACGTCGATGGATCCAGAACCACTGTCCCATATGCTGCCGCACGATCTGTTCCAGATCGTCATTGGTGAACTGAGTCATCGTCTTTGGGTCCGTGTGCGGAACGGGATCATGCAGGATGATTTCAAAGTCGATGCCATTAGGCTGGCGCACGGCATAGCACGGTATCAGTACGGCCTTGTACTTGATGGCCAGCTCTGCGTTCAGCACGGATGTCACGGCAGGCTTGCCAAAGAATGTCAGCTCTTCGCCCCCCAGCGCATGCAGGTCGGACACGATGGCAATGATTCCACCGTTCTTGAGTGACCGGACCATTTCGACCATACCGCGCCGCCCCTGTTCAAACATCGGTGCGCCGGTTTTGTAAAAAGCCTCGACATAAGCGTCGTTGAAATAGGGATTGGCCATCCGCCGGTAGAGGCATCCAATCGGCTTGCCGCTGTGTTTCTGCAGGGCAACACGAGCGGCCAGATAGTGACCGAAATGCGCAGTGATCATCATCACCGGGCGCCCTTCGGCAATCGCTGCATCAAACGCAGCAATACCCGGCCCGGATATCTTGGCGTTCACCTGACGTTCGATGAAACCTTCGGGTGAAAAATGCTCCATAATTGCCCGACCGGCATTATCCGACACGTCACGATAGATCTTTGTGATCTCGGCGTCAGACAATTCAGGGCAGGTGAGCTTTAGATTCCGGCGGACACGGGTGCGAAATCCAACGACGGGTGCAAGGGTTTTCATGATTGCACCCATGGTTGCTATGCGCTTTTCATAAGGAAGCTGGCGCATAGCGCCGATGATTCCCTGCAGGAACAGATTGGCGACATAGTATTTTCCAAGCTCAAACCGGCTGAGCTCCGACTTTTCGACGGGCATGGAGGTGTCTCACCGCGTGTTGCGAAATGTTGCCTCAGACATACAACCCGGTACCCGTAACCTCAAGCACCCTGGCGAAATGGCTGCCCTAACGATCTGGCGGGTGCGCCTGTTCCTGCCTCAACCCGTGTTTTCGTCGTCTTCCTTTTCAATCAGCGTAATTGTTCCGGCGTCAGACAAGGTACGAACCGCCCCAACGATCTGGGTCATGGCATCTTCGGCCTCAGATTGCTTGACCCGCCCGCGTTCCGCGATTTCCTCGCGCAGGTTTTCTGCCATGCGGGAGGAGATATTCGACAGCAGAAACTCGACAGATGCCTTGTCATCATCCGCGGCGGCACCAGCAAGGGCCGCGACCAGAACAGGCTGATCGACTTCCCTCAATATGGCTGGAACATCACGGGGCGAAATCCGGCTGGAGATATGGGCGAAGGTAAAGATCGAGCGGCGCACCAGATCGGCAAAATCGGCGTCGTCCTCATCCAGCGCGTTCAGCAGGTCGTCACGTGTGGCGGACGCAGACTGGTTCAGAATTGCACCCACCCGCGCGCCTGGACCGTCATTGAAGGCCTGAACAGGCCGCTGATCCAGCTGAGCAGCCAGTGACCAGCCGATCCGCTCAACCGCTTCGGGCGTGACATTTGCTGTTTTCGAGATTGCGTAGGTGATCCGCCGTGCCACCGGACCCGGCATGTGGCCCAGCATCTGCGCCGCCTGTGCCGTATCCATTTTTGAAAGCATCACAGCGGCCACTTCAGTGCTTTCCGCCTGTGCCATGGCCGCAAGGTCCTGGGCTGGAATGTCGCGCAACCTTTGCCAGGGATCACCGATCTGACGAACTCCGGCAACTTTGCGCAAACGCGCGGCTGTCGCGGGTGTGATTTTTCCACTGACGGCATCCAAGGCCCCGGCAAGACCATGTGGAAAGGCCAGACCGACATTGTCCAGGGCTTCGCTGAATTCCTGCGCCACAGCACCCAGAGTCGCCCGGTCTACAAGGCCCATTTCCCCCAATTGATGTGTCAGTTTCTCTTGCAGGTCATCGGGAAGCTCCTCCAGCGGAAGATCGGCGCCGTCGTTCAACAACAGGCGCACGACAACAGCCGCCTTTTGACGGCTGGTCAAAGATCGGGGAACAAGGCGCGGGCTGTCGCCACCTCCTGCGGAAAATGGGGCCGAAGCCCCTTGAACCGTTTGAATTAATGCGTTGGTGTTCTGCATCTGCCTGTGGAGCTAAAGTTTTCAAACCACAGGCAGATTAGAGAGAGTCGGGTTAAATAACCCTGAACCTTAATAGCTGTATGTCAGGCCCGTTCGGATCGCTTCGCGCAACGATGCCTCGGCCCAGGTGCCTTCTCCGCCACGGGACTTTATTTCGCGCCATTGCTCGATCGCCAGATCGGTTCGGCCTTCGGACACAAACCCCTGCGCCATGTAGCTGCGCGCCAAAAGATTGTCTGGGTTGGCATTGATCGCGTTTTGATAAAAGACATTTGCCAGTTCCAGCTCGCCCATCTTGCGATAGGTGAAACCCCAATAGGTCAGGACACGATCGTCGTCCTGATCCATGATGCGCAGAATGTCTTGAGCGTGCCCGTATTGCCCGTCATACGCCAGTTCGCGGACCGCATCATACAGCTGATCATCTGTCAGGCTTGACTTGTCGGGTTTGACGCATTTTCCACGGGTTTCGTCATATACACGGCCGAACAGGCATTTCTTGGTTGTATTCGTCGGTTTCGGCGGGCTGCTGCTGTCACCACCTGCGGCATGGACAGCTGGCGCGAAGGCAAAGGCTTGCAAAGCAAGGGCAGAAGCTAACAAAAGGCGCATTTCTTTACTCCGTTCTCGGGGCTCTTATTGAAATCATAGTGTGATCTACAAAAAAGCTAACAGGGGAACGGTCGCTTTTATTCACGAACTGGACAAAAATTGTCAGCTGTTGACAGATTTCGCGCAGCTTTTTGTTTCAGTATCCCACGTTGTCCCGGGTGCGCAGGATTGGGTCTGTTTGGAATGTTGTTCGCAGGCAAGCCCGGCCGAGGCCACAAGAACCAGTGCCAATGCGCTTAGGAGTGTTCGGATCATGATGTTTCCCTCGTATGGAAAAAGCACATGCAGGATACCGCATTTCCGTTGGTCTGGCAAAAAACAAGGGGGTACAATGCACGTGGCAGAACACCCCCGGCTAACAGACTGAAAAGATAACCGTTAGTCGCCAAACACGCGCGCAAAGATCGTATCGACATGCTTGGTGTGATACCCGAGGTCGAATTTCTCTTCGATCTGCGCAGGGCTGAGTGCGGCAGTTACATCAGCATCCGCCAACAGTTCCTCCTTGAAGTCGGTGCGGTGTTCCCAAACCTTCAACGCGTTGCGCTGTACCATGGCATAGGCGTCCTCACGGCTGACACCTGCCTGGGTCAGGGCCAGCAGAACCCGCTGGCTCATGACCAGCCCGGGGAACTTGTTCATGTTTTCCAGCATGTTTTCCGGGAAGATCAGCATTTTGTCGACCACACCTGTCAGGCGGGCCAAGGCAAAATCCAGCGTGATTGTGGCATCCGGACCGATCATGCGCTCGACAGATGAATGCGAGATGTCGCGTTCGTGCCAGAGCGCGACATTCTCCATTGCCGGTATTACGGCTGCGCGGACCATGCGCGCCAGACCGGTCAGGTTCTCAGTCAGCACCGGGTTTTTCTTGTGCGGCATCGCCGAGGAGCCTTTCTGGCCCATCGAGAAGAACTCAGCCCCCTCCAGTACCTCGGTCCGCTGCATGTGGCGGATTTCGATGGCAATGTTTTCGATGCTGCTTGCGATGACGCCCAGCGTTGCAAAAAAGGCCGCGTGGCGGTCACGCGGAATGACCTGCGTGCTGATCGGCTCAGGCACCAGACCCAGCTTGTCACAGACATGTTCCTCGACTTGCGGGTCGATATTGGCAAAGGTACCAACCGCGCCGCTGATCGCTCCGGTGGCGATTTCCGCACGTGCATCGCGCATCCGGGACAGGTTGCGGTCCATCTCGGCGTAGAAGCGGGCAAAGGTCAGACCCATGGTTGTCGGTTCGGCGTGGATGCCGTGGCTGCGTCCAATACGAACCGTGTTCTTATGTTCCATCGCGCGGCGCTTGAGCGCAGCCAGAAGCCCTTCAAGGTCGGCAATCAGGATGTCGGCGGCGCGGGTCAGCTGTACGTTGAAACAAGTGTCCAGCACGTCCGAGCTGGTCATGCCCTGATGCACAAAACGCGCCTCTTCACTGCCGACATGCTCTGCAAGATGGGTCAGGAAGGCGATGACGTCATGCTTGGTGACGGCTTCGATCTCGTCGATGCGGGCGACATCGAATTCCACATCCTTGGCTTTCCAGACAGCTTCGGCATTTTCACGCGGGATCACGCCCAGATCCGCCATGGCATCGCACGCGTGCGCCTCGATCTCGTACCAGATGCGGAACTTGGTCTCGGGCGACCAGATGGCAACCATGTCGGGGCGGGAATAACGGGGAATCATAGGCGACGGCACCTTTTTTGCAGATTGGATGAGGCGTTGGCGCGGGGTTTAACCGCGTGCGGGGTAGGGAACAAGATGCGAGAGCGTATATGAGACGGTTTGCCCTGATTCTTGCCGTTTGTTCGGGCTTTTCAGCAGTAGACGGGTTCGGAAAACTGTCCTGCAAAGGATTTGGTACGGTATTGACGGGCAGGGTTCCGCAACAAGGCAGGTTTTGCGCCTGCAACTAGGTCTCACCGGATCATGCCGCCAGTTGGGGTGGATGCCTGTCCTGCCCTTGCTGCCAAGCGATGCTGGACAAACAGCGCTGCAACAGTTCAATCTGATCGGAAGGAAATAACCAGGTTATTGAGATATGCGTTTTTTATCATGTTCTGTACTTGCCCTCTGTGGTGTGTTTTGGGTCGGCGCAGCTGCACCAGCACTGGCTGACACACCCGTGACATACACCGATGAAGGCCAAGCGCTCTTTCGGTTTGACGTTCCAGACTTCTGGGTCCTTCGTACCGGCGGCCCGCGCGAGATTGAGGATACCGAACTGGGCGACGCCCGTGCGGTCGCGCGGGTCATGGGGTTCCGGCCGGTGACAGACGACGCGGTGTGGATGGGTTTCGTATCACCTGCGGGGGTTGGAACAATTCAGGGCGGCGTCCGGTACTTGCAGGATATCGACAAGTTTCTGGTCAAAGACCCTACGACGACCAGCACCAGCGATACCCGTATCGGCGGATTGCCAGCCCGCGTGTTTCGGGGCACCGGGCACCGGGACGGCAAGGGAGTAAGCTTTACCGCCACCGTCATTGACCTTCCGCAAGGCCGGGTTGCCATCGCAGTTGCTATTCTGCGGGACGGGGCAGACCCGATTTATGCAGATGATCTGAACGCCGTTTTCGCGTCGTTCCGGGCACTTCAGTGAGGGAGGGAGCGATGAGCGTTAGACTGATCAAACGGATGTCCCTTACGCTAGGGTTTGGGATCGCGACTTTGACGCTGTCGGCCTGTGACGGTGTGACGGTTGGGGTCGGGTACGGGTATGACCCGTTTTACGACTCGATGCTGTGGAACGACTACTACCATGACGTTAATGTGGATATTGACGTTGATCGTCCCAACCGACCTGATCGACCAGTGCGCCCCGAGCGTCCGAAACCGCCTGTTGCCAAACCTCCCGCGCGCCCGCGCCCACCTGTCGCGCGCCCACCTGTCGCGCGCCCGCCGGTTGCCCGCCCGCCCATTCATCGACCGGGCCCGCGGCGCTAAGGAACAAAAGGCCGCCTGTCAGGCGGCCTTTCTTATGAAAGAAGCTCGGTCGTTATGTGGGCCGAGCCTTCGAGCGTCCGGTGAACCGGGCACTTGTCCGCAATCTCAAGCAAACGTTGCCTTTGCTCCTGATCCAGCGGGCCGCTCAGGCGGATTTTCCGGCGAAACTGGTCCACCTTGCCATCATTCACCAATCCGGCAT
Organism: Ruegeria sp. AK11; assembly: GCF_056541095.1. Classification (NCBI taxonomy): domain Bacteria; kingdom Pseudomonadati; phylum Pseudomonadota; class Alphaproteobacteria; order Rhodobacterales; family Roseobacteraceae; genus Ruegeria; species Ruegeria sp. AK11. The sequence continues at coordinate 1,333,525 of NZ_JBQFXU010000001.1, read as the reverse complement.
CCTGTGCGTGAACCTTGTCATGACACACATCGACGCTGACATTTGTCAGGGGCCAGCCTTTGCGCCGGGCGTACATGCGTATTGTCATCGATGTGCAGGCCCCCAAACCGGCCGAGACAAAGCCATAAGGCGACATGCCCTTGTCCGTACCGCCGTAAGATGCGGGCTCATCCGCGACCAGATGGTGGTTTGGACCCGCCTGAATATCCTGCATGAACCCGCCCGGATCTGCTTCGGTTATGCGCACAACGCCCTCTGGCGCTCCCGGTGGCGGAGCGGGTGGGCACAGTTTCACATAGCGTGAAACCCAAGCGGCAATAACATCCGCTGCATATTCGGCGTCAGAGGCGCGCGTGATCAGATGATCGGCGTCGTCGAGAGTTACAAAGCTTTTGGGGTGTTTCGCGGCCAGAAAGATCGCGCTCGCATTGTCGATGCTGACCGTTTCGTCGCGTGGGGCATGAAGGATCAACAGGGCGGCTTTGAGGTCGGCGATTGCAGATGACAGGGCCGATTTGGCAATGTCGTCCACAAAAGCTTTACCTATGCGGAAGGGGCGACCACCCAGAGAGACCTCGGCACTGCCATCCTCTTCGATCTGAGGCAGCGCCGCCTCAAAGTGATGCGACACATGGGCGGGGTCAGCCGGTGCACCCAATGTCACGACGGCTTTTACAGTCGGAATACCAGCCCGCGCCCGCAACACCGCCGCGCCCCCAAGCGAGTGGCCGATCAGCAGGGCAGGTGCCATTTTTCGACCAGCCAGATATTGCGCGGCTGAAATCAGATCCTCGACATTCGAAGTGAAGGTCGTATTGGCAAACTCGCCTTCGGAATGGCCCAGTCCGGTGAAATCGAACCGCAGCACCGCAATGCCCATGGCAGCCAGTCGGGCAGAAATGCGCCGGGCGGCCGGGATATCCTTGGAGCAGGTAAAGCAGTGGGCGAACAGGGCCGTAGCCAGCACCGGTCCGTCCGGCAAATCCAGTCGCGCCGCCAATTGGCTGCCGTCATGTCCGGCAAAAGTGATGCGTTCCGTGGGCATGTCGGCTCCTTGAATGGTACGGGGGAACACGCCCAATACTGTGTATTTGCCCCTTGGGTCACAACCCTTAAGTCACACGCGTAACGGGAAGGTGAGAACGAATGGGTGTTTCACAGACTGCGCAAGATCCCTGCCGCCTTCGGGCCGCATGGCGGCAGAGCTCTTACCTTCTTTTAATATCAAAAAATTTGATGATGGTTCAAACAAACATTCGTTTCACTTATGTCTCTCCACATCCCATTTGTGGTTCCTGAAAGCTGAAACAGGAGACACAGATGTCACATGCAGATATTGCACCCCGGATACCCGACCTGCGTTCACGTATGATCCTGGCTATAGTTTTGGCCGGCGTTGCCGGGTTCGCGATTGGCCAATCCTGGCCCGCGCCCCAAGGTGGTTCACAGGTTCAGGTCAGCCTTGCCACGGAAGATTGGCATGGAAATGTCCGCCGGTCCCATTGGTCGAATTGAGGGCCCGGCCTTATTCGATTCCCATCAATTGGGGGTCAAAGGGATATCTGGACAGGTTCTCATACCCGGTTTCGGTAATGAGAACCTGATCCTCAAGCTTGATGCTGAAATCGCCACCGACTTCGCCAACGCAGGCTTCGACGCACAGCACCATGCCGGGCTCCAGCGGATAGTCATATGCGCCTTCGACGGCTTTGTCCGGATACGCAACCAGCGGCCATTCATCACACAATCCCACTCCGTGCATCAGGCAGCCGTATTTCTGCGCCTGAAACTTGTCGTCAAGCCTGTGCGACATGGCGGTAAGTTCCGGGATCATCACACCGGGCTTCAGCATTTGCATGTTGGTCATGATGTGTTCATGCGCGTGCTGCATGGCATAGATCATGTCAGGGCGGGGCTTTTGGTCACCAATCCACCATGTACGCGAGATATCGATGCAAATCCCGTAAGACCCGATCAGGTCGGTGTCGAAGGCGATGATTTCGTTTTGCTGCGTGATGCGCGGGCCGCATTCCTGGAACCAGGGGTTCGTGCGTTGGCCTGACGCCAACAGGCGGGTCTCGATCCACTCGCCACCGCGCCGGATGTTTTCCGCGTGCAGAACAGCCCAGATATCATCCTCGGTTGTCCTGCCATTGCCGACATTGGCGCGCGCAAAGCTCTCCATTTCCGCTACAGCGGTTTCACAGGCGTGATTGGCACAGCGCATGGCCAGAATCTCATCCGGTCCCTTCACGGCACGGGTCTTTTCGGTCAACTCTTCGCCTTCCATGACCTCAAAGCCCTGCGCCTCAAGCGCGCGCAGACCGTGCAGCATGATCTTGTCGACAGCCAAACGTTTGTTGCCGCCGCCATGCGCATCGATCAGTACGCGCACCTCGTTCGAGAAAACATCTGCCGCAATATCCACCTTGTCGCCACGGTCGAAGTAAAACAGGTCCGCGCCTGAACGCTGTTCGCGCACCAGCGGGTTGAACGTGCTGAGGAAAGGCGAGTTCTTGTAGTCCCAAATCACCATATAGCCATCGGCACATAACAGCACCGCGCGAAACGGGTTATGCGTGTTCCACAACTGCATGTTCGTGCTGTCGGTCGCATAGCGGATGTTCAGCGGGTCAAAAACCAGCAAGCCACCATATCCGCGATCAACGATGGCCTGCGTCAGTCGTTTCCAGCGGTGTTCCCGCATCCGGGCAAGATTGGGCAGTTCCAGCCCCGCAGCAGCCCATTCGTCAAAAGCCAGCTGTGTCGGTCCGATCTCGATCCGGTCATTTTCGTTTGGCGTGCCATCACCCAGCGTAGCGCCTCGGCTGGGGTCAATCTTGCGCGTGTCTCGGTAATGCTTGTTCATGACGGACCTCGTTGCTTGTTCAGTCAAACCTAAGGTGCCCATGTGGATCGTCTTGGAGAAATGCGACGGCGATCCTGTCGTTTTCGACCGACAAATATTTCGACCCATGCTAAGTCGCTGGTATGAATAAAATTCTGCAAGATAAAATACCGTATGATGTCGGCGACCTACGTGCTTTACCGGGTATCCAGCCTGCAACGATGGAAAACTGGTTGCATCGGGACGAGGCTTTTGTCGGTCAGATGCAACGCCGGCAGAAGCTGCTGACGGAACGCCGCGAAGACGTTCTGGCGCTTGATCCGCAGGCTGAACCGGCCGCTCGGGAACTGCTCGACCTTGTGCTGTCGCAGGTCTATCCCAATGCGGATGAAGAAGTCGTGAGACCCGACGGAGTAAGTGTCGCAGTCGACCGGGCGCAGCCGCTTGATACATTGTGCAGGCTGGTTCAGGAGGATTTTTGCATCCTGCAAAAGCGCGGAACTGAACATGTATTGACCGGCGCAATCCTGTGTTTCCCGGCCAGCTGGCTTTTGTCCGAAAAATTCATGCGACCACTGATCGACATCCATGTGCCTGTCGCAAGTTACGACGAAAATATCGCCAAGCGGGTGCAGCGCCTGTTCGACGGGATACAGCCCGGCCGTCCGCTCTGGCGTTTTAACGCGCTTTGGTATGAAGACCCCGAACTGTTTCAGCCCCGAAGCGCCAGCGACAGGAGGGGCGACACAGGTCGACGTAAAACGTCCTACTTGCGAAGTGAGCGGCAAACCCTGCTGCGCTTGCCGAAAACGGATGCGGTCGTCTTTTCAATCCACACTTATATTCTGGCCGCGAACGCGGTTCCCAAAATGGAAAACCCCGCCTAAAGGCGGGGCATCCAAGGAGGGTCTTCTGTAATTCTCTTATTGGCCCAAGGCGGCCGCAACATCGGCAAACGCGTTCGTTGCGTTCAGAGCAACTATCGCGAAGGTAAAGACAAGCACCTGTGTGTTGAGGCGAAAATCCTCACCCCGGATCAGATTGACGGCAGCCATTGACAGGGCAATCGGGGTCGAAACGCCAGCCAGTACACCCGTCATGCACCAACTGCTGAGACGCAAAACGTCACTTGGCTTCGCGACACCATCTTCGTCATCGAACGTTTCCTGACCTGGCCTGTTTGTATCTTCACTGCGAAACGCGATGCTGAGCAATTGTTCATCTGTCAGTTGGATCGGGCGGGACGTCGAAGCATGAAGAACACTTATGGTGTCATCGTTCTCGGGCACATTCACCCCCGAGAATTGCCCGGTCAGCGACTGAAAAATTTGTTTTCTGTCGCGTGTTCGGCTGGGGGCCAGAGTGTCAAAGGCGCTCATGAACTGCTCGACCGTCAGAACCGTGTGTGGCGACAGCCATTCAACGCGCCGGGTCGAACAAATATCGACCATGCGATACAGAATGACGACCATCATCAGTTCCGAAATCTCGGAGTCATCCAGCAGGGGGGAAACCGGCGTGATCGAAAGAACCAACCTGTTTTGCGGATTTGCGGCGCGGGGTTTTGTTATCGTTTTTAGCCCCGCGGCGCGATCCATACGCTCGTACCGGTCTTCCTGCTCGGGGGTGCCTGTGTCCAGGGTCAGTCGCACAAGGTACTGACTTGAAACAATGCTTGCTTCGGAATTGCTCAGCAACGCCTTGCGTTCGACCAGATGGCCGTAATCTTCCAGCGTCGTGGCAACGATTGTGCCAAAACGCTCGATCGCGCCATTTGCGTCGCCATTGAATTGCAGGCCGCCATGGTAGCTGTGCTTCCGAGCCACTGCACTGTCCTTTTTTGCGTACTGTTCAGCAAACACTGTAACAACCATTCGTGAGGAGAATTTGGCGGAAAATGCAAAAAAGGTGATTTTACCCCGGCATTGGTTACGCATTGGAAACCAAGAAACTAAAGGCTTTTGTTTGTCACTGTGGCGGAAATGTGGCGAAAGCGGGTGCGGAGTGTGTTTTTGGTGCGACCGGGCTATTGGTCGATTCGGGCGGCCATGATTGCTATGGATTGCTGATAAACAGAGGCCGCGTTCCACTGTTTCAGCACTTGAAAATTCCGCTCCCCTGGCTGATAGCCACGCCCTGGCTTCCACCCTTTCTTGCGAAGAAAATTGGCGGTCGAGGCAAGCGCGTCGGTCATGTCATAGAAGTCCACCCGACGGTCGCCAGTGGCATCGACGCCATAGGTCAGGGCGTTGCCCGGCAGGAACTGAGTGTGACCCAACTCGCCATGTTTTGCCCCTTTTGTCGCCACGGTAATGCTTCCTGCATCGACCAGTTTCAGTGCCCCGATTGCGTGCGGAACAAAGAACTCGGACCGGCGACAATCATAGGCCAGTGTCGTGATTGCGGAAACAACCTGACTGTCTCCCATAAAATTGCCAAAGCCGGTTTCCATGCCGTGAATGGCGATCAGAACGCCCGCCGGAACACCGTATTGCCGTTCAAGCGCAGCGTAGAAACCCGGATTGGTTGCCTTGCGCTTGCGCCCCTGCGCGACGATTGCATCAGCGCCTCTGACACGCATGAATTTGTCCAGCGTGTATTTGAAGCTTTTCTGATTGCGATCCGCCGCGATTGTGCCCGTGGCGTATTGCGCCTGGGCAAGCGCCTGAAGGCCCTTCTTTTTCACACCAGCCTTGCGGGCCTGCTGGGCGAAATCGGCCTTCCAAGCCTCGAACCCCGCGCTGGTATTCCCACAAGGCGCGGCCAGAAGGGGCGAAGACACAAGCAGGGCGATTAACACGTAAAGACGAAACATAATTATTATCCGATGGTGTTGAAATCTGTGGCCAGCCTACCTTGAGCTTTGAATTGGGCAAAGCAGTTCGTTGGAGTGGCTCCAACCGCTCCTGCAAATGCCTGTTGATTGGTCTGCGGAGTGCCTTTGAAGGATTTCAGATCCTCAGCATCGGGCACATAGCAAGGCGAAGGTAAAACGTGTGAATTCTGCGCCATGGCGCCCGAAAAGGCTGAACAGCGACAGACCGGCGCAAATGAAACAGGGGCGCCCGTTTGAGCGCCCCTGCAAATCCATGCCGTGGTTGCTTAGCAGCTGTAATACATGCCGTATTCAACCGGGTGTGGTGTGTGCTCGTAGGTTTCGACCTCTTCCATCTTCAGGGCGATGTAGCCGTCGATCTGGTCCTTGGTGAACACGTCACCTTGCAGCAGGAAGTCGTGATCCGATGCCAGCGCTTCCAGAGCTTCACGCAAGCTGCCGCAGACAGTCGGGATACCGGCCAGTTCCTCGGCAGGCAGATCGTACAGGTTCTTGTCCATGGCTTCGCCCGGATCGATCTTGTTTTTGATGCCGTCAAGGCCGGCCATCAACAGAGCGGCAAACGCCAGGTAGGGGTTTGCAGCCGGATCGGGGAAACGAGCCTCGACACGTTTTGCTTTAGGGCTTTCGGTCCACGGAATACGAACACAACCCGAACGGTTGCGGGCCGAGTAGGCGCGCAGAACTGGTGCTTCGAAACCGGGGATCAGACGCTTGTAGCTGTTGGTTGCCGGGTTGGTGAAGGCGTTCAGTGTCTTGGCGTGCTTCAGGATGCCGCCGATGAAGTACAGCGCTTCGTCCGAAAGATCTGCGTATTTGTCGCCTGCGAACAGCGGCTTGCCGTCCTTCCAGATCGACATGTTCACGTGCATGCCGGTGCCGTTGTCACCTGCGATAGGCTTCGGCATGAAGGTCGCCGACTTGCCGTAGGCATGAGCCACGTTGTGGATGACATATTTGTACTTTTGCAGCTCGTCCGCCTGCTTGGTCAGGCTGTCGAAGATCAGGCCCAGCTCGTGCTGGCAAGACGCTACTTCGTGGTGGTGTTTGTCGACCTTCATGCCCAGACGCTTCATGGTCGACAGCATTTCCGACCGCAGGTCCTGCGCTTCGTCGATCGGGTTCACCGGGAAGTATCCACCCTTGACGCCCGGACGGTGGCCCGTATTGCCCATTTCGTATTCGGTGTCGGTGTTCCATGATGCGTCAGTTGCATCAACTTCGTAGGATACCTTGTTGATTGTGTTCGAATAACGGACATCGTCAAACAGGAAAAACTCGGCTTCGGGACCCATATATGCGACGTCACCGATTCCTGAGGCCTTCAGGTATGCTTCGGCTTTCTGCGCTGTGCCGCGCGGATCACGCTCATAGGCTTCGCCTGTATCGGGTTCGACAACCGAGCAGTGCACGCAAATGGTTTTCTCTGCGTAGAACGGATCAACATATGCACTATCGGTATCGATCATCAGCTTCATGTCCGAAGCTTCGATCGACTTCCATCCTGCGATGGACGAACCATCAAACATGAAGCCTTCGTCCAGGAAGTCTTCGTCGACCTGATCGGCCATCAGGGTCACGTGCTGCAGCTTGCCGCGGGGGTCGGTGAAACGGACGTCGACATATTCGGCGCCCTCTTCCTTGATCAGCTGAAGAACTGCGTCCTTGCTCATTCTCTTGATTCCTCTGACTTGAAGATTGGTATGTTAGAGCGCGTCCGAGCCGGTCTCGCCGGTACGGATGCGAATGGCTTGTTCAACCGGAGAGACAAAGATCTTTCCGTCGCCGATTTTGTCGGTCTTGGCAGCCGACACGATGGCTTCGATGGCGGCATCAACCTGGTCATCGTCCAATACGACCTCGACCTTCACCTTGGGCAAAAAGTCGACAACATATTCCGCGCCACGATACAGCTCAGTATGGCCTTTCTGACGGCCGAAACCTTTGACTTCGACGACGCTGAGACCCTGAACACCTACGTCCTGCAACGCCTCTTTCACTTCGTCCAGTTTGAACGGCTTGATGATCGCTTCGATCTTTTTCATTCCGGCTCACCTTGAATGGTTGTCTCAGGCGCAGTGATCACGTCTAAGTTCGGGCGGCAACGTGATTGCGGTATCGGTCGGGTCGGTATCCGTTGAAATCAGGCCCTATGCTAAATTTTGGGCGGTTTGCACAAAAAGTAATCGAAATTGAATCGTGCGAAGGTGTGATATGACGGAATTGCTGACAGCAGCGCAGATGAGAGCCATTGAGCACGCGGCTATCGAATCCGGTGATGTTACGGGCTTGGACCTGATGGAGCGGGCAGGGCAAGGCGTTGTCGAGGCGATCTTTGAGGAATGGCCAGAGCTGGTCAGGCGAGGGGCCGGCCCCTCGCGCTCCCCGGAGTATTTGGCAAAAGATGAAGAAGATCCGCTGCGCGCTGTTGTGTTGTGCGGGCCCGGAAACAACGGCGGTGACGGGTTTGTCGTGGCGCGGCTTTTGCGGGAACTGGGCTGGAAGGTTGAGGTATTCCTGTATGGCGATCCCGAAAAGTTGCCGCCGGATGCCCGGGTGAATTATGAGCGATGGGGTGGTTCGGCAAAGGATGTATCTGAGATCGCACGGGGCAGAATCTTTTATCCGGATATTCTCATCGACGCATTGTTTGGGACCGGTCTAACAAGATCGATTGAAGATGTGAGGCTATGGGAAGTTCTTTGGGCATATGATGACGCAGAGACGGCATGGGAGTTGCGGCGTCAGGATGGAGGTACGCACATAGTTCCTCCACGCACGGTCGCGATAGACGTTCCTTCAGGTCTTTGCGCAGACTCAGGTAAAGTCGTGGGAGTACTTTTCCCTCAGCATGGACGTCGCTGTGCACGATCAGCACTTACGGTTTCGTTTCATTCGAGAAAGCTTGGCCACGTGCTGAGTGAGGGACCATATTTTTGCGGACATGTTGTCACGAAAGATATCGGGTTGAGGCAGGATGCGGGGGGCGACGAGATTTCGAAGGCTGTGGATAATCTGCCTGGGGTTTGCCTTGGTAAGAGTATGAATGAGCACAAATACACCCATGGGCATGCCCTGATCCTTTCGGGTGGGCCCGGCAAGACAGGTGCGGCGCGACTGGCCGCGCGGGGGGCGTTGCGGATTGGGGCAGGGTTGGTGACGCTGGGGGTGCCATCCTTGGCTTTAGCAGAGGTTGCGAGCCGGATCACCGCCCTCATGCTACAGTGCGTTGATGGGTCTCAAATGCTGTCAGACGTACTGCAGGACGTGCGGATGAACGCCCTTTGTCTTGGCCCTGGTCTGGGGTTGGAGCGAGCCCGGGACCTGGTGCCGGTCTCCCTGATTGCGAAACGTGCGACGGTTCTGGATGCGGATGCGCTGACGGCATTTGCGGGCGATCCCGGAAACTTGTTTGAAATGCTGCATGACCGCTGCGTTCTGACCCCGCATGGCGGTGAGTTTGCACGGCTGTTTCCCGATCTGGCGGAGAAGCTGAGCGAAACGCCGGTCAGAGGCCCCGCCTATTCCAAGGTGGACGCAACGCGAGAGGCATCGGCGCGCGCGGGATGCATCGTGTTGTTCAAAGGGCCGGATACAGTCGTTGCTGCCCCGGACGGGCGATGTTCGATCAATGCCGCGTGCTATGATCGCGCAGCCCCTTGGCTTGCAACCGCCGGGTCAGGCGATGTGTTGGCCGGTTACATCGCCGGGCTACTGGCGCGGGGATTCGATGCGATGGCGGCGGCTGAGACAGCAGCGTGGCTGCACGTGGAATGCGCGCGTCGTTTCGGGCCGGGATTGATCGCCGAGGATCTGCCTGAGCAGTTGCCCGATGTTTTCAAACAGCTGAATATCTAGTTATTTTGGGCAGAAAGCAGCTCAGGCTCTGTCAGAATGGCATGTTTTCGCTGTCAAGATGTGCGCAGATGCATACCGCATATTTGCCAGGTGCATAGGCAGGCATCACTAATCGTTTGCAAGCTGCCAGTACGCGCTGGGGTTATATCTTGTAAGTTAATGAAAAATAATATAAAATAGCAAAATTCTTTGTATGTTCTGTTGCTAAAATACAATTCTTGCGTAAGACAAGGCGCAGACCACTGGAACGCTCGGATTCAGTAAACAAATGGGCAGTATCTGAACCCCGAACCAACTATGGTGAGTGAAATGACCCCAAATATCAAAAAGATATCGGTTGCCGCCTTTCTGACTGCCACGGTCGCTGTTCCGGCAGCCGCAGAGCTGAAATACGAAAATAACAGCGGCGGCTATGTGCTGCTTTACGGGCAGTTAAACCCGGCCTTGATTTCGGTTGATGACGGCCAAGATACCGAGACCCGAGTCCTCGACAACGATCTGTCGAACAGCCGGGTTGGCCTGCGTCTGATGCAGCCATTTGGCCAGAACGAGTTTACCTTCCGCTTGGAATCGGCGTTGGGCTTGCCGAACTCGACTGAATGGAACCAGAACGGTACAAACTTTAGCGGCTGGACCCGCGACGATATCCGGTTTGTGGATTTTGCCTTGAAGGGCAGCTACGGCAAGTTCTCGGCAGGTCAGGGCAGCATGGCGGCAGATGGTGCTGCAGAAGTGGACCTGTCCTATGTCGGCACCGCGCTGTATTCGTTTACAAACGATGAGAACTCTGGCTTTTTCTATCGCGGCACAAACGGTGTGCTGAGCGGTATTACGGTTGGTGACAGTTCCAGCAACTTTGATGGCTCACGTCGTGGGCGCGTCCGGTATGACACTCCAACGGTTAACGGATTCTCGGCCGCTTTTGCATATGGTCAGAACATTCTGTCCAGCAGTGACGATGATGACTACTACGATGTCGGCGTGTTCTATGAAAACACCTTTGTAGGCGGTGTAGAGTTTGCGGCAGCTGTCGCGTATTCGGTGCGGGAGCGGGATGACAATTCAGGAGATCGCAAGGATACAATCGGTTCGGCCTCGGTGCTGTTGCCCAGCGGTCTGGGGTTCACGATTGCCGGCGGCACGCGTGACGATGACCGAGCTGGCCAGACGGACCCGAATTACTGGTACGGCAAGGTCTCGTACGAGGGGAACTGGGTATCCTGGGGTAAGACAGGTGTCGGCATCGACTATTATGACGGCGCGGATTTCGAGACCAACGGGTCCGACACCAAGGCATGGGGTATCGCTGTCGTGCAGAAGGTCGAAGCGATCAATACCGATGTTTATCTGAAGTATCGCAACCACGATTTCGATGACGGAACGTCGTTCGAAAACAACGAAGCCTGGGTACTGGGCGCGCGCTGGAAGTTTTAATTGCCTTCCAGCGAGCCAACACGAACGCCCCGGTTTTCGGGGCGTTCTTTTTTGCCAAAACCAGGTTGATTCAGCCTTTGCCCCTTGCACGTTGGCGGCAGGGCAAATAGAAGGCGTCAAATTTGCCCGGCGCGCCCGTTTTGCGCGCCCCGAATCCTATGGGGACTACCAAAATGCAGGTTACCGAGACGCTGAACGAAGGTCTGAAACGCGGCTACAACATCGTTGTGACCGCAGCCGAACTGGACGACAAGGTCAATGAAAAGCTGACCGAAGCACAGCCGGAAATCGAAATGAAAGGCTTCCGCAAAGGCAAGGTGCCGATGGCGCTGCTGAAAAAGCAGTTTGGCCAGCGCCTGCTGGGCGAGGCGATGCAGGAATCCATCGACGGTGCGATGAACAAGCATTTTGAGGACAGCGGCGACCGCCCCGCGCTGCAGCCCGAAGTCAAGATGACCAACGAGGACTGGAAAGAAGGCGACGATATCGAGGTCGCGATGTCCTACGAAGCGCTGCCCGCGATCCCTGAGGTCGATCTGAAATCGGTCGCGCTGGACAAGCTGATCGTCAAGGCGGATGACGCCGCTGTCGAGGAAGCGCTGAACAACCTGGCTGAAACCGCTCAGGACTTCAAAGCCCGCCGCAAGGGTTCGAAAGCCAAGGAAGGCGACCAGATCGTGTTCGATTTCGTCGGCAAGGTTGATGGTGAAGAATTCGAAGGTGGATCGGCGGAAGATTACCCGCTGGTTCTGGGCTCGAACAGCTTCATCCCCGGTTTTGAAGACCAGCTGGTCGGTGTGAAGGCCGAGGAAGAAAAAGACGTCAACGTGACTTTCCCGGAAGAATATGGTGCCGAACACCTGGCCGGAAAAGACGCGGTCTTCACCTGCACGATCAAGGAAGTGAAAGAGCCGGTTGCAGCGGAGATCAACGATGAGTTGGCGATGAAGTTCGGCGCCGAGGATCTGGCCGCCCTGAAAACTCAGATTTCGGAACGTCTGGAAGCAGAATACGCAGGTGCATCGCGCGCTGTCATGAAGCGGGCCCTGCTGGACGCGCTGGATGAGAAAGTGTCGTTCGACCTGCCGCCGTCGCTGGTTGAAGCCGAAGCCAAGCAGATTGCACATCAGCTGTGGCACGAGGAAAACCCCGAGGTAACCGGCCATGACCACGGTGAGATCGAACCCACCGATGAGCACAACAAGCTGGCCGAACGCCGCGTGCGTCTGGGTCTGTTGCTGGCTGAACTGGGCCAAAAGGCAGAGGTGGAAGTCACCGACGCCGAGATGACCCAGGCGATCATGAATCAGGCCCGTCAGTACCCGGGCCAGGAACGCCAGTTCTTCGAGTTCGTGCAGCAGAACGCTCAGATGCAGCAGCAACTGCGCGCGCCGATCTTCGAAGACAAGGTTGTCGACTATGTGTTCGAGCTGGCGCAGGTCAGCGACAAGGAAGTCAGCAAGGATGACCTGCAAAAAGCCATTGAGGCACTGGAAGAGGAATAGTCCTCTTCCTTCCCTCTTTGCTAAGAGAGGGGTAAAAAAAACGGAGCCGCCTGAGATCAGACGGCTCCGCATGGGTGGCTTTTGTGTCTATGAGGTGAGGGGGTCAGGCCTCATGAGCAAAAGCACGGGGGGTATCTAGCAGAGCGATCTTCTGCTCTGGTGTGAACGTATCCGAGAGCGCTTCGATCAGCTTCAGAACGTCTTGGCGTTCAGCTTCGTTTCTTGCGGCGCTCATCTGTTCCACAAAATACTTCTCAAGATCAGTCAGTGGCTTGTGATCCTGATTGGCCGGGCTCTGGGTTGCTGCCTTCTTGGCTGCAAACAGTGCCAGTGCCTCTTCGTCATCCATAAAGACGTTCTCATGGATGCCTGCAAACTCACGCAGGCCCGAGATGCGTTCATCAGTACAATCCAACAGCGCGGCCAGTGCCGAAACTTTCCCCATGGGAACCGTTTCGCCGACATAGTCATATGGCGCGCAGTTCGACCGTTTCAGGACCCGGTCCATAACCGGATCGATTACGGTGATGATATCCTGAATGCCTGCGTTCTTGGCATATTCCAGAGAGCCGATCATCAGCTCGCAGGTGGCATAAGAGACAGAATTCTTTTCCTTGCCGCGTGTAAGACGCTGCGTGTCCACGCAGAAGCGTGTCGATTCCCACATGGTTGCGCTGCGAAGTGGTGCTTCCCCGCAAAGGATTGCCGAAAACACATCCGACAACATATGAGGTCCTGTGGTCTGAAGGGCACGCACGGCTGCGACGACATTCCCCCCGTCGTCGAGTCCGATTACATATGCCGGGTCCAGATGATCGAATTCATCAATTTCCTTACCGTCTTCGATCTTTACGTCCCATCCAAGACGTCCGCCAAAAACACGTGCTCTCAACTCGAACATTTCGTCAAGAACTTCGCTGAACATATGTCTGTTCAGGCCATCTACCACGATGATCATTTCTTCCCCCTTCGAGTGGTTGTTCGGTAATATTGACGTTACCGCTCTCGAAGGATTTTTCTATTGGGGGATTCCCGTATTTTGGCGGAATTTGGGGATTTTTTTGTTTATCCCGGGGTAATAAGCCCGATCGCTATCGCCCGCCCTACGGCCTGAGGGGTGGTCAGCGCACTAAGCTTTTCCCGGCTCGAACGCAAGTGTACTTCTACGGTTCGGTGCGAAATCGACAAAATATCGCCGATATCCTGCTGCGACTTACCTGCAGCGACCCATTGCAGGATTTCCGCTTCGCGAGAGGACAATGTCGGATGATATAGTGCGCCGGTCAGCTGATCCGAGGACACGACGTTGTCGTGGATGTGCACGGCCATGGCCTGCAAATCGCCGATAAAGTTCGTGTAAAGCTTACGCCACTCTTCCTTGCTGCAATTTCGGGTAGCGCTCAGCAGGCCAATATCACCGTAAGGGCCGCGTACCGGGATCGTAACACCCTGACTAGGCAAGCCAAAATCATGAGCATCCCGGAACACGCGTTGAAAGTCCGGACTTCTTTCCAGACGGCTCCAGTCCACCGGCGCAATACTGCGGCGAGCCATGTGGATGGTCGGATCAATCATGATCAGACCCTGTTTCTGGTAGTGCTCAGTCCAGGCGTCGTCATAGGTGACAAAGCCAGCCACAGTTCCTGCCGCCGGATTCATACCAGCATAGGCAGCATGATCCATGTCATGCTTCTCACAGATTTGCCTTAGAAATTCGGTATATCGAACTTCTGAATCCGGCAGGGTGCTCAGATCGACAATTTCCATGTGGCGCCTACCAGCTGTGGCCCATCTTGCTGCCCGATGGTGTCGTCGAGCATGCGTATTACACAGAGTGGAACCCGTTTACCTCACCAAGTCAGAACATCATACTTTTCTAAACATGACAAGGAGAGGTCTAAATTGTCTGTGCAATACCGCATATTGCGACAACCAATAGAACATTTTTGTCACTATTCAGTTTCAAGTGCCAACTCCGGCCAATTTCTGACGCCAATGGACGTCAGGGCGCCGGTCTCAACCCGGTTTCGACCAGCATTCCCTTGGCTTTTGCCTCTGGATAGTAACCTTTGGCGTACAGGTAAATAGCCCTGCGTTGATCCCCATCTGAAAGCATCCACGCCCCGCGCAGGTACTTTCCTGCAAACTCAAGGTTGGTGTCGGCATCCAGCAACCCTTCGGCTTTGCCGGTGTATCCCATCGAGCGCGCCGTTGCTGGCAGGATCTGTAGAAGGCCGTAATAGGGCCGGTTGACGGCCCATGGTCGGTGTGTGCTTTCGCGAATGGCCAGCTTGTGAACCAGCTCCCGCGGAATCTCGTAATGGTCCGCCCATCTGTTGATCGAAGCTCTCAGCTCGGGCGTTTCATTCGGGTGGAGCGGCGGGTCAAAATGTGGCGTACCCGCCTTGGAGACCTGGTCTGACCCGCAGGCAACCAACGACACAAATAGAAACAGTGCCAGGAAACTTTGGCGCAGATAAACAAGCATTTTTCGGTCCTCTGAATTTCGGCGGCAATGATACGGAACGACAATGAGCCTTCAAGCGTACACGGGAAAATGGGCTGAAACTTGCCGGTACGACCTGTGAACACAAAGGGAAAAAGAAAAGGCCGCGCTTTGGCGCGGCCTTTTAAGTACTCACAAGCAGCCGGATCAGGCTTTGGCTTCGTCTTCCGCAACCGGTGCTGCGTCGGCAACCATGTCATCATCATCCGAAGCGGCCGAGCCGATGTCGTCGAACAGTTCGGCGATCTCGAATTCAGCAGCGGCTTCTTCTTCAGCAGCCAGCTCCTGAATCGATTTGCCCGAAGCCTGCAGTTCAGCTTCTTCTGCCGAACGGGCCACGTTCATCTTGATTTCGACTTCAACTTCGGGGTGCAGTTTAACGGCGACAGTGTGCAGACCCAGTTCCTTGATCGGGGCGATCAGGACAATCTGTTTCTTGTCGACGGTGAAACCTGCGTCGGTTGCGGCGTCAGCGGCGTCACGCGGGGTGACCGAACCGTACAGAGCGCCGGCATCCGATGCCGAGCGAATCACGATGAACTGCTGACCGTCCAGCTTTTCAGCCAGTGCTTCAGCTTCTTTCTTGGTTTCCAGGTTGCGGGCCTCAAGCTGCGCTTTCTGGGCTTCGAACGACGCGATGTTGGCGTCCGATGCGCTCAGGGCTTTGCCTTGGGGCAGCAGGAAGTTGCGGGCATAGCCAGGCTTGACGTCAACGACGTCGCCCATCTGACCCAGTTTCGCAACGCGTTCCAGCAGGATAACTTGCATGTCAGTCTCTCCTTACTTCACAGCGTAGGGCAGCAGGGCGAGGAAGCGAGCGCGCTTGATAGCACGGGCCAGTTCACGCTGCTTTTTCGCCGAAACGGCAGTGATGCGCGAAGGCACGATCTTGCCACGCTCAGAGATGTAGCGCTGCAGCAGACGGGTGTCTTTGTAGTCGATTTTCGGCGCATTTTCACCCGAGAACGGGCAGACCTTGCGGCGGCGGAAAAATGGTTTTGCGGCCATGGGTTATAGTCCTTTTCTCAGGCGTTGATCAGCGGCGCTCGCGGCGTTCGCCACGTTCGTCGCGCTTCTGCATCTGAACCGACGGACCATCTTCGTGGCCGTCGACCTTGATGGTCAGAACGCGCATGACATCTTCATGCAGACGCATCAGGCGTTCCATTTCCTGTACCGCGCCCGAGGGGGCATCGGTTTTCAGAAAGGCATAGTGGCCCTTGCGGTTTTTGTTGATCTTGTAGGCCATCGTCTTGACGCCCCAGTACTCGCTGTCAACCAGCTTGCCGCCGTTGTCAGCCAGAACGGTGCCGAAATGTTCGACGAGGCTTTCCGCCTGCGCGTTGGACAGATCCTGACGCGCGATCATTACATGCTCATACAGTGGCATGTGCACTCCTGTTTATATCAAGGCGCATTTCATAGGCGGGGCCAAACGTTCCTTCGCGACCCTGCCACGAGAGGCTGCGCGTTTCATACGACTGCGAAGGATGGCCCCGTATACACATCTGAGCCGCAAGGGCAAGCCCTGCCACACATGCCTCTTAGACGCCGCCCAAATTCCTTTGGGTCGCCCAATTGCTGACGCTTTTCGGCTCAAAGTTGTTTTGCATACCGGGCATCAACCGGACCAACAGAATTTCGAAAGTAACCTTAAAAGGGTGACGCGTTATGACCGCTACTAACACAAACGCATATCAGGAAAACGTTGCCGGCTCGCGCTTTGAGAATTCGGTGCCGGTAATGATCACATTTGCACCGAACTGGAAGGCCCGCCTGATACTGGCGCGGATGGTCGGGGCGTTTTTGATCGTTTCCGCGTTTTCAATGTGGTTGATGCCCGGATCGGTCGTTGGCGCAGATGTTTGGCCGATCAAGATGGCGGCATCCATGCTGTTTCTGGTCGTTGGCGTCGCCTTGTTGACAATCGAGGTTTTCGACCCGCGCCCTGACGCCTATTTCGACCCGATCCGCCGCGAAGTCCGGGTATTGCAAAAGAACGAAGACGGACGCCCTCAGACTGTCCTGCGCCGCAGCTATGACTCGCTGGGTGGGGCGCGTTTTGAAGAGAATGAGGTTCACCTGTTTGACGTGGACGGAAGTCTTTTGATGAAGCTGCCGCTTGAATCGGCGGATGTCAGCCGGGCGCTGAAAGGGCAGCTCAGCAAAAGCGTAACAATTTTCGGTTGATTTTTATTCTGTTCAAAAAAGAACAGAAGTTGTGAATCAAAAAAGGTTGTGTGCCGCCCTTGGGCGGCACATTTTGTATTCAAGCAGTCCTGACGGACTGCATTCACAAAACCGCGGAGATTGATATGAAATCCACCCTTCTTGCTGCTGCATTGGCCGTATCAGCGACAACGGCATTCGCCAGCGCCGAGAAATACGTGTTGGATCCCAGCCACAGCCAAGTCATTTTCAGCTATGACCACCTTGGGTTTTCAACCACGACTGGCATGTTTTCCGGCTTTGAAGGCGAGATCATGTTCGACCAGGAAAACCCCGCCGCTTCGAGCGTGAGTGTGTCGATGCCCGTTTTGGAGATGTTTACCGGCTGGAAACCCCGTGAAGATCACTTCATGACCGAGGATTTCTTTGGCGCGGCCGAAGGAGATTTGATCACCTTTACTTCGACAGGAATCGAGGTGACTGGTGAAAACACCGCGAACATCACCGGCGATCTGACGATGAACGGTGTGACCAAATCGGTTGTTCTGGACGCAAAGCTCAACAAGGCTGACACCCACCCGATGGCAAACAAGCCCTGGGCTGGTTTCAACGCGACAACAACGCTTGTCCGTAGCGAGTTCGACCTGGGTCAGTTTGCACCGTTTGTCAGCGACGAAGTGCAAATCCAGATTTCGGTCGAGGCACAAAAAGCCGAGTAATCACAGAATCACGAACAGAAAAACGCCGGTGATCAAATCACCGGCGTTTTTTTTGCCTTACTGACCGCGTGCCGCTGTGAGTTCTACGGATACTGCGACGGTAAAGCCCAGCGAGTCTTCGGTAGGCTGCGATGTGCCTACATCAAACTCCAGCCGGTTAAGCTCGATTGTGCCCGCCATGGTGGCTGTGTCGCCCTGAAGATCCAGCGAGAAGGGCAAAACGACATCGATCGACTTGTCGCGAATTGTAAGCGGACCGCGCGCCTCGTAACCATTTTCGGTTTTATAAAGGTCGGCTTTGAACTGAGCAGTCGGGAACCGGGCGTTGTCGAAGAAATCCGGTCCCATGGCCTGATCGGTTACGGTTCCAAGACTAAGCGAGCTGATGGCTATCGTGACATCGACAGATCCCGCCAATCCCGGGCCTGCGGGCTCGTCAAAGGCAATTGCTGCCGTCCAGTCGGAAAACGTACCCGTAACGGGGCTGTTCAGTTGCGAAATGGTAATCGACAGCGTGCCGTTCTGAACCTGCCATTCAGATTGAACCTCGGCCAGTTGGACATCCGGGGTTTCTTCAACGTTTTGGGCAAGCTTTCCAGTTGCCCAGCCACCGGTGACGACGACGCCCCAGACCGCCAGTGCGGCGACGGCTGGAATCAGTGAATGGGTTTGATGTGGTGGTTCCGGCACATCAGACAGGCCCGGCAACATCCGGCGCAATGTGCTGTCCTTGTCTATGACGTGATGTTTCAGCGCACCTGCGACATGCAGGACAAGGGAAACAACCAGAACCCACATGAAAAGCCAATGCAGAACCCCTGTAACCTCGGCCACGGCGGTGGATTTCGGTACAAAAGGCAGGTTTTGGCCGAAGGGCCAAAGGATTGGGGCAAAGCCTTCGGTCGCGGCGTGGTGAATCCAACCGGTCAGCGGCACAAGGACCAGCGATCCGTAAAGCAGCCAGTGGACGGTTTCAGCGGCGAAGGCTTCGGGCTTGTTGTCAGCATTCAGAAGGCCGGGCTTGGTTTGCGAGAACGCCCAAAGAATGCGGGCCAATGCCACGAAGAACACGGTGACCCCGACGGTCTTGTGCAACGAGAACACGCGCGCGGCGCGGGCAATTTCCACCTCGGTAGGGGCAGTTGCCGAGTGTAATACCGCATGCGCCAGATTGTCTGCGACCCAGCCGAGGGGCAAAGCTGTGAAGATCAGCAACGCGGTCAGCCAGTGAAACGTCTTTGCGATGCTGCCGTAGCTTGAAAAGGAATTGGTCGATTGCATATGTCGGGCGCTCCGGGATTCTAGGGTGTGCCCAAGGTAAAGCCGGATGAAACAGACACAAGTGAGCGCGGGTGCACACAAAAGGTGCCAGAATGCAGAAAGCAGGCAATACTTGTGCCAGACGGTCAGTCAGTTTACACCCCGCCGCAACCTGACACCATCCATGAGGTTGCAATGACACTCGCGTTCGTTTTCCCGGGGCAAGGCGCCCAGACCATAGGTATGGGCAAAGCTCTGGCTGAGGCCTACCCGGCAGCTCAGGCCGTCTTCGATGAGGTGGACGACGCGTTGGGCGAGAAGTTGAGCAGCCTGATCTGGGACGGCGATATTGCTGACCTGACACTGACCCAGAATGCCCAACCCGCGTTGATGGCAACATCGATGGCAGCCATGCGCGCTTTGGAAGCCGAAGGCGTATCAGTCAGCAAGGCGGCTTTTGTGGCGGGGCATTCGCTGGGTGAATACTCGGCCCTGGCCGCGGCGGGTGCCTTGTCTGTTGCAGATACAGCGCGTCTGTTGCGCACCCGTGGTCAGGCCATGCAAAGCGCCGTACCCGTGGGCGAGGGGGCCATGGCCGCCATTCTGGGGCTGGATCTGGAGGCCGTGCGCGCTGTGGCGGAAGAAGCCGCACAGGGCGAGGTCTGTCAGGCCGCAAATGACAACGATCCCACGCAGGTCGTCGTGTCGGGTTCAAAAGCGGCTGTCGAGCGCGCAGCCGAGATCGCCAAGGAAAAAGGCGCAAAACGTGCTGTTATGTTGCCTGTAAGTGCTCCATTTCACTGCGCGCTGATGAAACCTGCTGCAGATGTAATGGCAGAAGCGCTTGCTGCCGTCGAAATTAAGGCCCCTGTCATACCTTTGGTGGCTAATGTGCGCGCCGAGGCTGTCAGCGATCCGGATCTGATCCGTCAATTGCTGGTCGAGCAGGTGACAGGTTCGGTTCGCTGGCGGGAAAGCGTGCAATATATGGCGGCACAAGGCGTGACCGAAACATGGGAAATCGGCGCTGGCAAAGCGCTGTCCGGTATGATCCGCAAGATCGATCGCGAAATCGCGGGTAAGGCTGTGGGCACACCGGAAGATGTTCAAAAGGCCATTCAGGCCGAATCGTAAGCAGAATTTGCGTTGTAGCCGACGCAGCAAGAGGGAAACCGAATGTTTGATTTAACAGGTAAGAATGCGCTGATCACCGGTGCTTCGGGGGGTATCGGAGGCGACATTGCACGTGCGTTGCATGGCGCCGGTGCAACGGTTGGATTGTCCGGTACACGCGTTGAGCCGCTGCAGGCTCTGGCCGACGAACTGGGCGAACGCGCACATGTTCTGCCTTGCAACTTAAGTGATCCGGAAGCCGTTGAAGCGTTGCCAAAGCAAGCGGCCGAGGCGATGGGATCGGTGGACATTCTTGTAAACAACGCCGGAATCACGCGCGACAACCTATTCATGCGCATGTCTGATGAAGAATGGCAAAGCGTCATTGATGTGAACATGACCTCGACCATGAAACTGTGCAAAGGGGTGATCCGGGGTATGATGAAGGCGCGCTGGGGCCGGATCGTCAATGTCTCGTCCGTGGTGGCCGCAATCGGTAATCCGGGGCAGGCGAACTATGCCGCGTCGAAGGCCGGTATGATCGGGTTTTCCAAAGCTTTGGCTCACGAAGTTGCGACGCGCGGAATTACTGTGAATGCCGTGGCACCTGGATTTATCACGACGGCAATGACAGAGAAACTGACCGAGGAACAGAAAAAGGGTCTGTTGCTCAAGGTTCCAGCCGGGCGCATGGGCGATCCGGAGGAAATTGCAGCTGCGGTTCTGTATCTTTCCAGCCCCGAAGCGGGCTATGTTACCGGAAGCACCTTGCATGTGAATGGCGGTATGGCCATGTTGTGAGCGCGACAGGGGCGAGTGCGAAAGCGTTTGCCTCTTGCGTCGACTATGCTATAGGCGGCGCATCTATGCGGGGCCGGTCGTTCAGGTCGGCCTTCTATTTCCCGGTTCGCCGGGACCGAAACCGCCCAAAACGGGCAAACCAAAGCCAACCCGTGCGGGCAAGGGCAGAATCGGGCGGACCGCCCTGTAAAGGAATGAGGAATAGACATGAGCGACGTCGCAGATCGCGTTAAGAAGATCGTTGTTGAGCACCTGGGTGTTGAAGAAGATAAAGTCGTGGAAAACGCGTCCTTCATCGACGATCTGGGCGCAGACAGCCTGGACACTGTTGAGCTGGTCATGGCCTTCGAAGAAGAGTTCGGCATCGAGATCCCCGATGACGCAGCCGAGACCATCCAGACCTTTGGCGACGCCGTCAAGTTCATCAGCGAAGCGTCCTAAGCGTTTCTTTCTGATTAAAATCGGCGCTTCCGGGCAACGGGGGCGCCGTTTTTTTATGCCCGGCCGAATTTCGGGCTTGCGTGGCTATTGTGGCCTGCGCACTGTTTCCACTGAGGCAAAACTCAAAGTGGACAGGGCATGATAAGATCCACTCCGATGATAAATACCGCGCGTTTGACGCTGTGCGCTATGCGCCCAGAGGACTTTGACCGGTTCGCGGAAATCTGGCGTAACCCTTGCGTCGTGCGGCATATCGGCGGTTCTCCCCGATCGCGTGGCGAAGCGTGGGATTCTTTCCTGCGTAATGCGGGGCATTGGCAGATGGCCGGTTTTGGTCAGTGGGGCGTAATGCAGCAATCGAATCGCAAGCTGATCGGGCAAGCCGGATTCTTCTATAGCAACCGATGCATGGGCGACGATTTCGACGGCTTCCCCGAGGCAGGGTGGGTTCTGGTCCCCGAAGCACAGGGGCAGGGATTGGGATACGAGGCTGCCAAGGCTGCGCATGACTGGTTTGACCGGGTGATTCCCGGACCGTTGGTCGCGATGATAAACGCGTCCAACACGTCTTCGCAGAAACTCGCCAAGAAGCTTGGCTATGTTCTGATGCGGGAAGGGGTGTATAATGAAACCCCGGTGCATTTGTTACGACGCAACGGACCGCCAGCCCGCGCATAGATTCGCCACTTAATCAGTATGCCGCAAAATGGCCAAACTGTGCCGATCCCGGAGATTTCGGGCGGGCTTTCTGGATGTATGCTGCCGGGGATTTTCAGAGCGATTGAGCGGAGGACCAAGCTCATGAGGATTTACCCCACGATGGAACTGCAGAACGGCCGGTGCGTCTCGCTGGACAAGGGTCGTCTGGAAGAAGCGATGATCTGGCACGTGAATCCGGTAGAAACCGCACGGAGCTGGGCAGAGGCGGGTGCCGAATGGATGCACCTGACGGATTTCGACGCGATCGAGGGCAAGGATACCAACGCGCAGCTGGTCGAAGATATCATTCGCAAGGCCGAGATTCCGGTGCAGTTGGCGGGTGGCATGCGCTCGCGCGAGCAGATTGAGCGCTGGATCGACAAGGGCGCGGGTCGCATCGTGGTTGGTACGCTTGCTGCGCGTGAACCGAACCTGGTCAAGGATCTGGCCAAGCTGCACCCGGATCAGATCGTGCTGTCGGTTGATGTCTGGCAAGGCTTTGTCATGACTGACGGCTGGCGCAGCCAAAGTGCGTTCACGCCCGAAGCCTTTATTGACGCGTTCGGTGATGCGCCTTTTGCCGCCATCGTGGTAACCGATATCGACAGCGACATCGAAGATGTCGAGGCAAAGCTGGGTCTGATCTCGCGATTGGCAAACCATTCGCGTACCCCGGTGATTGCCAGCGGTGTCGTGCGCACGGCAGACGATATCTCGCGGCTGGCATACATCCCCAATATCTCGGGCGCGATTGTCGGGCGCGCGTTGTTCCGCAAGACACTGGACTTGGCCAAAGCACTTGAAACTGCCAAATCGGCCCACGAGCCAGTCGCGCAGTTTCAGTAAGCAACTCCGCCCTTTCGGCTGAACGCGCGAAAGGGCGGTTTTGACAAGCGCCGAATTTCCGGTTTCCTTGGGCATTCGGCGGCAGAACGCCGGGGCGGAAAGAACCGTTGCTCTTGCCCCCGCACCCCGGGCCGGGGTATGAGCGGTTCTCATAACAGGAAGCAGGCAAGAGGCACTTCATGCGCAGAGTCGTTGTAACCGGTCTTGGATTGGTCACTCCTTTGGCCAGCGGGGTCGAGGAAACCTGGTCGCGGCTGCTGGACGGAGAGTCCGGCGCAGGCCCAATCACGCATTTCGATGCAGAGGCAAGCGGGGTCACAACGACCTACGCCTGCGAGGTGCCGCGCGGCGACGGAACCAACGGGACCTTCAATCCCGATGACTGGATGCCGCTGAAAGAGCAGCGCAAGATCGAAGACTTTATTCTGTATTCCATCGCAGCCGCCGAAATGGCCTGTAAGGATGCAGGCTGGTTGCCGGAAGACGAAGAATCGCGCCTGCGTACTGGTGTTCTGATCGGCTCGGGCATTGGTGGTCTGGGATCGATTGCCAATACCGCGAACCTGATCCGCGACAAGGGTCCGCGTCGGGTATCTCCGTTCTTCATTCCGGGCGCACTGATCAACCTGGCCTCGGGTCAGGTATCAATCCGCCACGGGTTCAAAGGGCCGAACCACTCGGTCGTGACGGCATGTTCAACCGGGGCGCACGCAATCGGCGACGCCAGCCGCATCATCCGGGCGGGTGACGCGGATGTCATGGTGGCAGGTGGCGGCGAGGGCTGCATCTGCGAGATCGGTATCGCCGGGTTCAACGCATGCAAGGCGCTGTCGACCAAATACGCAGATAATCCCAAGGCTGCCAGCCGACCCTATGACGTGGACCGTGACGGTTTCGTTATGGGCGAGGGCGCTGGCATCGTGGTTCTGGAAGATTACGAGCACGCCAAGGCGCGCGGTGCCAAGATATACGCCGAAGTTCTGGGCTATGGTATGTCGGGCGACGCCTATCACATCACCGCCCCGTCCGAGGATGGCGACGGGGCCGAACGTTCCATGAGGGCGGCGTTGCGCAGCGCCGGGCTGGAGCCAAAAGACCTGGATTACATCAACGCGCATGGCACCTCGACCATGGCGGACACGATCGAACTGGGCGCGGTTGAGCGCCTGTTGGGCGAGCATGCCGGGAATGCGACGATGAGCTCGACCAAGTCGGCAACCGGTCACTTGCTGGGTGCTGCGGGTGCGATTGAGGCGATATTCTCAATCCTGGCGATCCGCGATCAGGTCGCACCGCCAACAATCAACCTGGACAACCCGGCAGTTGAAACCCCGATTGATCTTGCCCCCAACGCCAAGCGCGAGCGTGAGATTAACGTGGCGTTGTCGAACTCGTTCGGGTTTGGCGGAACCAATGCCAGCGTGATCTTCGGAAAGGTCAGTTAAATGTGGCGGGCCATCGCTTCGAATGCGCTGACCATCCTGGTGGTCGGCCTGTTTCTGGTGGGCGGTCTGATCCTGTGGGGACAGTCGCAGTACAAGGCCGAAGGCCCGCTTGAAACCGCGATTTGCCTTCAGGTCAAAAGCGGTTCGAATATGACACGTGTTAGTCGCGATCTGGAAGACCAGGGTGCCATTCGCAGTTCAATTCTGTTTCGGATGGCCGCTGACTATACCGATCAGGCGCAGCGGTTGAAAGCGGGCAGCTTTCTGGTGCGCGAAGGCGCGTCTATGGCGCAGATCATCGAAGAAATCACCAGCAGCGGTGCCAGCACTTGTGGGTCGGAAATCGAATACCGTATCGGTGTAACGCGAACCCAAACCCGCGTGCGAGAACTGGATCCAGCGACATTGGATTTTGTCGAGATTGCTTCATTTGATGCGGCAGAGGAAGAAACGCCTGATGCCTATACCGAGAAGCGCAACGAGGCTGACACGCGCTATCGCGTGTCACTGGCCGAAGGTGTGACCTCGTGGCAGGTGGTCGAGGCCCTTAAATTATTCGAAGCGCTGTCAGGTGAGGTGACCGAGATCCCGGCTGAGGGCATGTTGGCCCCGGACAGTTACGATGTTGTGGTCGGACAGGATCGCAATGCGATTTTGGAGGCCATGCAGGACAAGCAACAACTGCGGATCAACGCGGTTTGGGAAAGCCGCCAAGGCGGGTTGCCGCTGGACAGTCCGGAAGAGATGCTGATCCTTGCGTCTATCATCGAAAAGGAAACCGGTGTTCCGGAGGAACGCGGCCAAGTCGCCAGTGTGTTTGTGAACCGCCTTAAACAGGGGATGCGGCTGCAAACCGATCCGACCGTCATCTATGGCGTGACTAAGGGGCAGGGCACATTGGGTCGCGGGTTGCGGCGCAGCGAATTGAACCGTCCGACACCTTGGAACACCTATCAGATTGATGGGCTGCCCCCGACGCCGATTGCAAATCCGGGTCTGGCGAGTCTTGAAGCTGCGGTTGCGCCAGATGACACCAACTATGTGTTCTTCGTCGCCGACGGCTCGGGCGGGCATGCGTTTGCAGAAACCCTGCAGGAGCACAATCGTAACGTTGCCAAATGGCGCGAGATCGAGGAACAGCAGAGCTCGGGGAATTAAACCCGGCGGGTTGCTGGTTTAGCTAACAAAAAACGCCGACGCCGGTATAGCAACTGGCGTCGGCGTTTTCTTTGGCAGCCTCTTCAGTCCTTAGGCGGCTGAGCGTCTTTTGTTGGGACGGCGCCGTCTGCCGCTGGACGGTTTCGCATCGCCGTTGGCCGGTTTGGGCTTGAACCCGCGACGGCGGTTGTTTTGACGACGTGCAGGTTGCTGAACCTCGACCCCTTCCGGCATGGTGCCGCTTGTGACGGGGATTTCAATTTTCATCAGCTTCTGGATCTGACGCAGCAGGTCGACTTCTTCCGGTGCACAGAACGCAATCGCTTCGCCTTCGCGCCCGGCACGGGCGGTGCGCCCGATTCGGTGGACGTAATTGTCGGGCACGTCGGGCAGGTCGAAGTTGATGACATAGGCGACGCCAGGGATGTCGATGCCACGCGCGGCAACGTCGGTGGCGACCAGTATGTTCACCTCACCTGCGCGGAAGGCCTTGATCGCCCGGTCGCGCTGGCCCTGGCTTTTGTTCCCGTGAATGGACGCCGCGTTGAAACCGTCGTCCACCAGCCCTTTCATCAGCCGCTCAGCGCCGTGTTTTGTGCGGGTGAAGACCAGCGTCAGAGCATCCGCGTCCTGCGAAAGGATTTCGCGCAGTTTCGACGGTTTTCCGGGTTTCGAAACAAAGTGAAGGGACTGGGTGATCTTGTCTGCGGCTTTGCCCGGAGGCGAAACTTGCACCCGCTGAGGATTGTTCAGATAGGCGCGGCTGAGCTCCTCCATCTGTTTCGGCATTGTGGCCGAGAACAGCATGGTCTGGCGGGGCGTGCCCAGTGCAGGCGCGATGCGACGCAGAGCGTGAATGAAGCCCAGGTCAAGCATCTGATCCGCTTCGTCCAATACCAGATGGCGCACCGAACCAAGGTCAACAGCGCCCCGTTCCATCAGGTCAATCAGGCGGCCCGGTGTGGCGACGAGAATATCGGTGCCGCGGGCAAGGAACATCACTTGTTTGTTGATCGACTGGCCACCAACAACTGTGGCGACCCGCAGCTTTGTTCCTTTGGTGAGGGTGCGCAAACTGTCGGCGATCTGGTTCACCAACTCGCGTGTAGGGGCGAGGATCAGCGATTTGGCCGTTTTGGGATCGGGCTTGCCGGGCTGCGCCAGCAGGTGGTCGATCAGGGGCAGGCCAAAGGCCAGTGTCTTGCCGGTGCCGGTTTGGGCCAGCCCGAGGATGTCATGCCCGTTCAGGGCCAGCGGAATGGCTTGGTTCTGAATCGGGGTGGGTTGTGTGAAATTGGCGCGTTTCAACGCGTCGTTCAGTGTCGGCGCGAGGCCGAGCATATCGAAGTCGAACAAAAAATTATCCTTTACGGCCCGCAGGTTAAGCCCCGCGAGCAGGTGATGACTGGCCACGTTCATGTGACCGGCAGGGTTGAGCGAGACCTCGGGATGCGCGAGCGAATCCAGCGCCATCCGGCCATCGCCTAAAGAACCCTGCGTGAAGGGGAACTGGGAGTTATGTGTTGGCGCTGTGGGGCCTGAAGCCCGACGATGCTCACGCGGTGGCGCCGTGATGAGGGGCACATGAGGGTTTCGGGGGGAAATGTCAAGAACTGGTTTTGCAGCGCGCCGGACCCTGCGGCGCCGAAATCGGGTGATGCGGGCGATTTTGAGCGCGACTTCGGAAAATGTCAGGTTTGTACACGCGTCCGCGCGGGGGTTGTGCAATTTGTACACGCTGAAAGCGGCACAGGGGTAACCCTGTATTAACCCCTCTGGTCGGTTAGGCGGTCAGGGCTAGGGAGGCAAAAGGGCGGGGCGGCGTTTAGGCCGAGGGTTACCACAGCCGGAAATTCACTGTCCGTTAACCCGCACCGTACGATCCCTGTTGCGCACCTGTTGCGTAAACCCTTGACTTTGCGCGCTTTATCCCGTATAGGTTGTGTCATGCTAGAAGAAGTGGGCGAACGGCCTCGGGGTGACCCGATGGCCGTTTTTTCGTTTCTCTCGTGCGGAGAACACTCACGCATGAGGTCACAGGCAAACATGACTTTGATTACCCCGGAAGAGCGGATTTCCCAGACGGCTGAACTGTTGCAGTCCCTGGAAAGGTCCATTCGCGATCTGCGGCAAGCGGCAGAAGACCTGCGCAAACAGATCGGTGCCGGGGAGGATGCAGATCTTGCTGGTTCAGCCAAGCAACTCGGTCAGCTGGAGGGGCTGATCCGAAGTTGCCAGAAAGTGGAGACAAGCTTTGTCGAACAACATTACAGACAAGCCGGAATTGCCCAAGGAGGGTACGCGCTCGACCTTGAGCGGGCCCGATTTGAGATCGGGTGCAGGCTGGCTCGCCTCCGCCGATGCTGCGGTGCGGGAGAGATTTCTGAGTGAGATCGGGGAGGGGGGGCTGTGTGCCCTCCCTTTCCTGTTTGAATTCTGGGCGCTGCCGCATCAATTGCCGCCCGAGGGCGACTGGCGGTCCTGGGTGATCATGGGCGGGCGCGGTGCGGGCAAGACGCGGGCCGGGGCCGAGTGGGTAAGGTCGATGGTCGAGGGGCCGAAACCGCTGGACAAGGGCGAGGCGTGCCGCGTGGCGCTGGTGGGTGAAACATTCGATCAGGTGCGCGACGTGATGATCTTTGGCGACAGCGGGATATTGCAATGCTCGCCCCCGGATCGGCGACCCGTGTGGAAGGCATCGGAACGCAAGCTGATCTGGCCCAACGGGGCCGAGGCTCAGGCGTTTTCAGCGCATGATCCCGAAGGGTTGCGCGGGCCGCAATTTGATGCGGCCTGGGTGGATGAGCTGGCCAAGTGGAAGAAGGCGGGTGAGACCTGGGACATGCTGCAATTTGCGCTGCGCTTGGGCGAGCGGCCTCGGGTCTGCGTGACCACAACGCCGCGCAATGTGAAGGTTTTGAAGGAGTTGCTGGCGTCACCCTCTACCGTGCAGACCCATGCGCCGACCGAAGCGAACCGGGCCAATCTGGCGGCGTCGTTTCTGGAAGAAGTGCGCGCGCGCTATGCGGGTACTCGGCTGGGGCGGCAGGAGCTGGACGGGGTGCTGCTGTCAGACGCGGAAGGAGCGCTGTGGACGGGTTCGATGCTGGAGGCGGCGCGCTGTACGCAGGTGCCCGAATTGGATCGCATCGTGGTGGCGCTGGACCCGGCGGTGACATCCGGGTCAGGCGCGGATGCCTGCGGGATCGTGGTGGTTGGGGCGCAAGTGCAAGGCCCGCCTGAGGCGTGGCGGGCGTTCGTGCTGGCTGACCGGACGGCGCAGGGCGTTGGCCCGGCGGGCTGGGCGCAGGCAGCGATTGACGCGATGGACGAGTTTGGGGCTGAACGTCTGGTGGCCGAGGTCAATCAGGGCGGGCAACTGGTGGAAGAGGTCGTGCGGCAGGTAGACCCTCTGGTCCCTTATCGTGCGGTGCGGGCCTCCCGCGGCAAGGTCGCGCGGGCCGAGCCTGTGGCAGCGCTGTACGAGCAGGGGCGGGTGGCCCATGTGGCCGGGCTGGACGCGTTGGAGGAGCAGATGTGCCAGATGACGGCGCGCGGGTTCGAGGGGCAGGGCTCGCCCGACCGGGTCGACGCGCTGGTCTGGGCGCTGCATGAGTTAGTTGTGGGGCCTGCGGGGGTGTTTAGAAGGCCGAGGGTGAGGGCGTTGTGAATTGAATAGCAAATACCGCTAGAAGTCTGAGTAAGGAATTCCAGAATGGATATTTGAGACAGGCAGATGCATCTTGAATGCAAAGGGTATTTGTCATTTGTTTCCAATAAATTCGCCCACACTCTTTAGCTTGACCTTGGTCGCAGTCGTAATGTGTGCTGCTATGGCAGTTCGATTTAGGTCATTTTGGCGACTGCTCTTCACTGCGTTGCTCGCCGCGCTGCCATTGCTGTTTATCAGACAAATGCCTTCAGGCACGCAGTATGATGGGCTTGGCTATGTAATCGTTGTTGCAGCGTCGTTGCTTGCTGCCGGGGCTGGTGCCGGTTGGGGTGCAATTTTGCGTTTGCTCGGAGTGCCAGCAGTGGTTTCAGCAATTGTTGTTTGTGGATTAGCAGCACTGGTCGCAGGAAGTATGTTGTGGGGGCAGTACGTGCCAAACTCCTGCGACGGTAAACCTCTGCTGGTAAACGTTGCAGGTCAAAAACTAAGTATACCCTCGGAAATGCGCCCACTCGTATGGCCCGAAGAGAAGCAAAAATACTGGGCCAATCCAGAGAGAAAAAGAGAGCACTCCTACCTGTGTGGGATCAGCGAGAATGCTTCTCGAGTAATTTCTGTGAATGAGATCAAGATCAACCCTGTAGCCGTACACAAATCCTTGTCTGCTGTTTGTATGGCGTCTGATCCGCCGTCTTGGTGCAGCAATTACTCTAACCACTTCATGCCGTTGTTGGTGGAGTTCAGTGTTTCTTCCCCGGCAGACCCTGGGAAACCTGCATACTACTGGAATTGGGACTCACCTGATGTTTTTAGGCAAGGTGACGTGCGGGAGGGTTTTAGTTGTCTTTGGGATGCTGAAACAAAATTAGTGAGGGAATGTTCGATTTGGCAACCTTTCGGAACAGGTTTTCGATTGACGGTCGAAACTACAAATCGTCCTGGTGATTTCGAAAGTCTGTCCATTGACGAAGTGCGTGAAGGTATGATTGCAGCACGTAGTTCACTTCTTTCCTCAATTCAGAACTGACCCGTTGCCCACCCCCCGTACGCCCCATTCCCGAGGCTTAAACTTCTCTGCGTCATAACTCCTTTCAACAAGCCGGGCAGAGCGGCGGCAGAAAGGAGCACAGATGGTATTCGATTTCTTGCGTCGTGGATCGGCCGGCAGCGCGCCCGAGGCGAAGGCGAGCGCGACGGGGCCTGTGGTGGCGTGGCAGACCGGCGGGCGCGTGGCGTGGAGCCCGCGGGACACGGTGTCTCTGACGCGGACGGGGTTTTCGGGCAATCCAGTGGGGTTTCGGTCGGTCAAGCTGATTGCTGAATCGGCGGCGGCTCTGCCCTTGATTTTGCAGGGTCAGGGGCAGCGTTTCGATGCGCATCCGATCCTGGCCCTGTTGCGACGCCCGAATGCGGCGCAGGGGCGGGCAGAGATGCTGGAGGCCCTGTTCGGGCAGTTGCTGCTGTCGGGCAATGCTTATGTCGAGGCGGTGCAGGCTGAGGACGGGCTGCCGGTTGAGCTGCACGTTCTGCGCTCGGACCGGATGAGCGTGGTGCCGGGGGCGGATGGGTGGCCCAAGGCCTATGATTACAGCGTCGGCGGCAAGACGCACCGGTTCGCGGCCGAGGCCATCTGTCATATCAAGACGTTCCACCCGCAGGATGATCATTATGGGTTCTCACCGATGCAAGCGGCGGCGACGGCGATTGATGTGCACAACAGCGCCTCGCGGTGGTCGAAATCGCTGCTGGACAATGCCGCGCGGCCCTCGGGGGCGCTGGTGTGGAAGGGCGGTGATGGGCACGGAATGATGGCCGAGGAGCAGTTCCGCCGCTTGTCCGACGAGATCGAGCAGAACTATCGCGGGGCGCGCAATGCGGGTCGGCCGATGGTTCTGGAGGGGGGGCTGGATTGGAAGCCGATGGGCTTTTCCCCCTCAGACATGGAGTTTCAGAAGACCAAGGAAGCCGCCGCCCGCGAGATCGCGCTGGCCTTTGGGGTCCCGCCGATGCTGCTGGGGATACAGGGCGACGCGACCTATTCGAACTATCAGGAGGCCAACCGGGCGTTTTACCGCCTGACCGTGCTGCCCCTGGTGACGCGGGTGGCGGCGGCGGTGGCGGAGTGGCTGACGGGCTTTACCG
The DNA here is from genome assembly GCF_056541095.1 of Ruegeria sp. AK11. Classification (NCBI taxonomy): domain Bacteria; kingdom Pseudomonadati; phylum Pseudomonadota; class Alphaproteobacteria; order Rhodobacterales; family Roseobacteraceae; genus Ruegeria; species Ruegeria sp. AK11. The sequence goes on along the minus strand of NZ_JBQFXU010000001.1, from coordinate 1,302,072 downwards.
GCGAGGATCTGATCCTGAAGCCCGATCTGGATCAGGTAACGGCCCTGTCTGCCGAGCGGGATGCGCAATGGGCGCGGGTCAACCGGGCGGACTTCCTGAGCGATGTGGAAAAACGCAGGTTGCTGGGGCTGCCGGAGCGTGCCGATGGCTGAGGGGTATCCGCCGTTCGACTGCGCGCCGGGGCTACGTCTGGCCGCGCATGAGCGGGTGGCCGAAATCCAGCACGCGCATCTGTGCAGGCGGCTGGATCAGATCGAAGAAATGATGGAGCGGCTGGAGAAACGGCTGTGGCTGACGGTCTATGGCGTGGCCGCAGTGATCCTGGCGCAGGCGTTTCAATCATTCCTGGTGGTAACGCCATAAGTTCAGTGGGTTACATGGAGAAGTTCATGGATTTAGAACATAAGTTCGCAGGGTTCGGTGACATCCTTTCAGTGACCGAGGATGCGATGATCGAAGGCTATGCCAGCCTGTTCGGGCAAGTCGATCAGGGCAGTGACATGGTGCAACGCGGGGCCTATCGCGCCTCGCTTGAGGGGCTCGCCAAGGCGGGTCAGCGGGTCAAGATGCTGTGGCAGCACGACCCGGCGCAACCCATTGGTGTCTGGGACGAGGTGCGCGAGGACGAAAAGGGCCTGTGGGTCAAGGGTCGCCTGCTGGAATGCACCCAGAAAGGCCGGGAAGCGGCCGAGCTGATCCGGGCGGGTGCGATGGACGGCCTGTCGATCGGTTATCGCACCAAACGGGCCGTGAAGAATGACAAGGGCCAGCGGGTCCTGACGGAACTGGAGCTGTGGGAGGTGTCGCTGGTGACCTTCCCGATGCTGCCCAGTGCGCGGGTGGCGGCAAAGGGGAGCGACCCCGACGCCGAGAACACCTGGCGCAGTATTGCCGAGGTGTTCAACAACGCCCGGCAGGAGCTGGCGCGGACCTAGCGCGCCTCAAACCCACCCAAAAACAGGACATGCTGATGAGCAAGACCGAGACCCCGGCCTTGACCGGAGAGGGTGCGCCCCTGGTTCAGGAGGTGAAGCAGGCGATGGCTGGCTTCGTGAATGAATTCAAGGGCCTGAAGGCTGAAGTTAAAACAAAATTGCAACAGACAGAAGAGCGACTGACCATGCTGGATCGTAAATCAACTATCGCGGCGCGCCCGCATCTTGCGGCCTCGACCCTGGACGGTGCCCCGCACCAGAAGGCGTTCGACGCCTATGTACGCTCGGGCGAGGATGACGGGCTGCGCGGGCTGGAGATGGAGAGCAAATCGCTGTCCACCGCCGTCAACAGCGATGGCGGGTATCTGGTCGATCCGCAGACTGCCGAGACGATCAAGTCGGTTCTGAACGCAACCGCGTCAATCCGTTCGATTGCGTCGGTGGTGAATGTCGAGGCGAATTCGTTCGATGTGCTGATCGACCATACCGATGTCGGTGCAGGCTGGGCAGATGAGAATTCGGCCACTTCCGAAACCGGAACCCCGTCGATTGACCGTATCTCGATCCCGCTGCACGAGTTGAGCGCGCTGCCCAAAGCCTCGCAACGTTTGCTGGATGACAGCGCGTTCGATGTCGAGGGCTGGCTGGCCGGTCGGATTGCCGACAAGTTCGCCCGTGCCGAGGCGGCGGCCTTTATCACGGGTGACGGTGTGGACAAACCCAAGGGTCTGATGATCCACCGTGCGGTATCCGATGACACGTGGTCCTGGGGTAGCCTGGGGTACGTTGCCACCGGCATCGATGGCGGTGTCGATGCGGATGCGATTGTCGATGTGGTTTATGCGCTGGGCGCGCAATACCGGGTCAATGGCACATTCGTCATGAACTCGAAAACGGCGGGTGTGATCCGCAAGCTGAAGGACAGTGATGGCCGTTTCCTGTGGTCGGACGGTCTGGCCGCCGGTGAGCCCGCGCGCCTGATGGGCTATCCGGTACTGATTGCCGAGGACATGCCGGATGCGGCCTCGGACAGCTTCTCGATCGCGTTTGGCGACTTCAAATCCGGTTACACCATCGCCGAGCGCCCCGATCTGCGCGTGCTGCGTGATCCGTTCAGCGCCAAGCCGCATGTCCTGTTCTATGCGACCAAGCGTGTGGGCGGCGATGTGAGCGACTTTGCAGCCATCAAGCTGGTGAAATTCGGCATCGCCTAAGCGGTGACGAATCCGGGGGGCCATCGGCCCCTCGGGCGGCGGGCGCGGGCCGGGGTGAGATCCCCCGCGTTGTCTAGCTGCTCCCCTCCGTCCGAGCAACGTGGGGCGGCGCGTGCCCGTCATTTTCCTGACTGAGGCCCCCGGTGGGGTCCGAGATTGCGGAGTGAATGGATGATGTTGATCGAAGAAACCGCCATCGCGGATGCGGCGCTGCCGGTGGATCAGTTCAAGGCGCATCTGCGGCTGGGCAGGGGCTTTGCCGAGGATGACGTTCAGAACGAGGTGCTGAAGGGGTTCCTGCGGGCGGCCATGGCCGCGATTGAGGCGCGCACCGGCAAGGTTCTGATCGAGCGCGACTTTTCATGGAGCCTGAGCGGTTGGCGCGATCCGTTGGGCGAGGTTTTACCGGTTGCTCCGGTGACATCGGTGCTGGCCATGACGCTGACCGATGCTGCAGGTTTTGAAACCGTTGCGGATGCGGCGGTGTATCGGCTGGAACGCGATGGCCAGCGCCCGCGGGTGCGGCCGGTCGGGTCGGCCCTGCCTGCGATTGCAACGGGGGGTGCGGTGAAGATCTCCTTCACGGCCGGGATGGCCACGGATTGGGCCGGTTTGCCCGCCGATCTGGGCCAGGCGGTTCTGCTGCTGGCGGCGCATTATTACGAATACCGGGACGAGACCGCGCTGGGCGCGGGGTGTATGCCGTTTGGGGTTACCAGCCTGATCCAGCGCTATCGGATGGTGCGCTTTGGTGCGGGGGTGGTGCAATGAACACGCCGCGTCTGAACCGCAAGCTGGTGCTTGAGGCCCCGATGCGCAGCGCTGACGGGTCCGGGGGATATACCGAGGCATGGGCCGCGCTGGGAACGCTGTGGGCCGAGGTCACGGCGCGCAGTGGCGCGGAACGGCAGATCGCCGGCGTTTCCGTCTCGCGCGTGGGGTATCGCATCGTGGTGCGGGGCGCGCCCGAGGGATCGACCATGCGCCCGGCGCCGGATCAGCGGTTTCGCGAAGGCAATCGCCGTTTCGTCATCCGCGCCGTGGCTGAGCGCGACGCGCGCGGCCAGTACCTGACCTGTTTCGCGGATGAAGAGGTGGCGGCATGAGTTATGGCGTATCAGCCGCCCTGCAGGCGGCGGTGTTTCAGCACCTGACCGGGGATGCGGATGTCAGCGGCCAGTCCGGTGGCGCGATCTATGACGCGGTGCCCACGGGAACGGTTCCGCAGACCTATGTGACATTGGGCCCGGAAGAGGTCCGCGACGCTTCGGACCGGTCGGGCGCGGGTGCGATCCACCGCTTCACGGTTTCGGTGGTGTCCGAAGCCGCCGGGTTTGGCGCGGCAAAGACGCTGGCCGGGGCGGTGTGTGACGCGCTGGACAATGCGCCACTGGCTCTGAGCCGCGGGCATCTGATCGGGCTGTGGTTCGAGCGCGCCTCGGCCCGGCGGACCGGGACAGGCGGCAGCATCCGCCAGATCGACCTGAGATTCCGCGCCCGCGTGGAAGACGACTAAGCAATCAACGGAGAGAGCACATGGCTGCCCAGAACGGAAAAGACCTTTTGGTCAAAGTGGATATGAACGGCACGGGCCTGTTCCAGACCATAGCGGGCCTGCGGGCCACGCGGATCAGTTTCAACGCCGAAAGCGTGGATGTCACCAGCCTGGAAAGCCAGGGGGGCTGGCGCGAGCTGTTGTCGGGGGCGGGGGTCAAATCGGCCTCAATCTCGGGCTCGGGCGTGTTCAAGGATGCTGGTACGGACGAACGTGCGCGGCAGCTGTTCTTTGACGGCGAGACCCCGGCGTTTCAGGTGATCATCCCCGATTTCGGCATTGTCGAGGGGGCGTTTCAGGTGACGGGCATCGAGTATGCAGGCTCGCACAACGGTGAGGCGACTTATGAGATGAGCATGGCAAGCGCCGGTGCGCTGAGCTTTACGGCGCTGTAATCGCATGGCCAATCCGTGGACGGGCGAGGTGGCACTGACCATCGATGGAGAGCGGCGGGTGCTCAAGCTGACGCTGGGCGCTTTGGCGGAACTGGAGCAGGAGCTGAGCACCGGATCCCTGGTCGAGCTGGTGCAGCGGTTCGAGGGTGGCGCGTATTCCAGCAGTGACGTGCTGGCGCTGATCGTTGCCGGGTTGCGGGGCGGGGGCCGGGATACCACCCGCGCCGACCTGTTTCATGCCGAAATCGAGGGCGGCCCGATGGCTGCGGCCAAAGCGGCGGCCGAGCTGCTGGCCCGCGCCTTCATGGTGCCGGAAACGACATGAGCGGGTTTGACTGGCCCGCCCTGATGCGGGCCGGGTTTCTGGGGCTGCGGCTGACGCCGGATCAGTTCTGGCGTCTGACCCCGGCGGAACTGCGGTTGATGCTGGGGAAGGGTGCCGGGATGCCCGCGATGAACCGGGCAGGCCTTGACGCGCTGCTGGCCGCCTTCCCGGACAAGCAACAAGGAGAGCGTGATGACGGATCGTGACGGGTTTGACGACTTGCAGGAACGGGGCGCAGCGCTGGGCGATGCCCTGGGTGATGCTGCGACGATGGCCGCGGCGTTTGACAGCCAGATGAAGCGGATCAGCGCCGCATTCGAGGAAACCGGCAAGGATGTCGCCACGTTGGAACGGGGCATGTCCAGCGGTTTGCGCAAGGCGTTCGATGGCGTGGTTCTGGACGGGATGAGCCTGTCGGGCGCGCTGGATGTGCTGAAGAACTCGTTGATCCAAACGGCTTATGCAGCCGCGATCAAGCCGGTGACGGATCATTTTGGCGGATTGCTCGCAAACTCGGTCGGCGGGTTGGTGCAGGGTCTTCTTCCCTTTGCCGATGGTGGCAGTTTCAGCCAGGGCCGGGTGATGCCCTTTGCCAATGGCGGCGTGGTCAGCAGCCCGACGATGTTTCCGATGCGCGGCGGCACCGGGCTGATGGGCGAGGCTGGCCCCGAGGCGATCATGCCACTGGCGCGCGGCGCGGACGGCAAGCTGGGCGTGCGCACGCAGGGCGGCGGGCGTTCGGTGAATGTGGTGATGAACATCACGACCCCGGATGTGCAGGGGTTCCGCCGCTCGCAGGGACAGATTGCAGCACAGATGAGCCGTGCGTTGGGGCGCGGCAATCGCAACAGGTAAATCAGGGAGCAGGTGATGACTTTCCACGAGGTGAGATTTCCCGCCAGCCTGAGCTTTGGCTCGGTCGGGGGGCCCGAACGGCGCACGGATATTGTGACGCTGGCCAACGGGTTCGAAGAGCGCAACACGCCCTGGGCCCATTCCCGGCGCAGGTATGACGCGGGGCTGGGGATGCGCTCGCTGGACGATATCGAGACGCTGATCTCGTTCTTCGAGGCGCGGCAGGGCCAGATGTACGGGTTTCGCTGGAAGGACTGGTCGGATTTCAAATCCGGCAAGGCCACGTTGGATGTCGATGTCGGAGATCAGGTTATCGCTCGCGGCGACGGTGTGCGGACCGAGTTTCAGCTGATCAAGACCTATAGCTCGGGCGGGGTCAGCTATGCCCGCCCCATCGTCAAGCCGGTGCTGGGGACGGTGCGTCTGGGGCTGGATCAGGACGAAATCCGGGAGGGCGTGGAATTCGAGGTTGATCTGGCAACAGGCCGGATCACCTTTGCCGACCCGCCACCGGAAGAGGTGGATATCACCGCCGGGTTCGAATTCGATGTGCCGGTGCGGTTTGACACCGACAAGATCCATACAAGCGTCGCCAGTTTTCAGGCCGGAGAGGCGCCGAACGTTCCTGTGGTTGAGGTGCGTGTCTGATGGCTGTGGATGAACAGGGCCTGCACGCGCATCTGCAAAGCGGAATGACCACCGCGTGCCGGTGTTGGGCGATCAGACGCCGGGATGGTCAGGAATACGGGTTCACCGATCACGATCTGGAGCTTGGCTTTGACGGATTGACATTCAGGGCCAGCACCGGATTGACGGCGGCGGCCATCGAGCAGGCCACCGGCCTGTCCATTGACAACACCGAAGCCATGGGCGCGCTGTCGGATGCGGCCATTCGCGAAGAGGATATAGAGGCGGGGCGGTTCGACGGGGCCGAGGTGCGCGCTTGGCTGGTCAACTGGGCCGACCCGGATCAGCGTATCCTTCAGTTCCGGGGCTCGATCGGGGAATTGCGGCGCGCAGGCGGTGCATTCCACGCGGAACTGCGTGGCCTGACAGATTTGCTGAACCGCCCGTTGGGGCGCGTGTATCAGAAGCCTTGTACTGCCGTATTGGGGGACCGGACCTGTCGGTTCGACATGGATACGCCCGGCTATTGGATTGAGGGCGCCGTCACCGGTTTTGATGGCGGAACCGTTCTGCTTGTTGCGGGCGGGGCAACCATCGATGACGGCTGGTTCGAACGCGGCAGGGTCGACGTTGTGTCGGGAGCGGCGAAGGGGCTCTGGTCATCAGTCAAGCATGACCAGCAGGTGGCGGACGGGCGGCAAATCACGCTCTGGTCCGGTTTCGGGGAAAGCCTGGTGCCGGGTGACATGGTCAGGCTGCGGGCGGGGTGCGACAAACGCATGGAGACCTGCCGCCTGAAGTTCAACAACCTGCTGAACTTTCAGGGCTTTCCAGATCTTCCGGGCGAAGACTGGGTGATGGCCGTTCCCAAACAGAGCAAAGCCAACAGCGGAGGGAGCCTGAGGTGACGATACACAGGCAGGATATTGTCGCAGAAGCGCGCAGCTGGTTGGGGACGCCTTATGTGCATCAGGCCTCGACCAAGGGGGCGGGCACGGATTGTCTGGGCCTGCTGCGCGGCGTCTGGCGCGCCGTGATCGGGCAGGAGCCCGAGGCGGTTCCGGTCTACAGTCTGGACTGGTCCGAACCGCAGGGCGAGGAACGCATGTGGGCGGCGGCGCGGCGGCATCTGGTCGAAAAACCGGCCGCCGATTTCGCGGTCGCAGATGTGCTGCTGTTCCGGATGCGCGATGGCAGCGTGGCCAAACATCTTGGCATCGTCAGCGTCGCAGGCTCTGAGCCGAGGTTCATTCACGCCTATTCCGGTCATGGCGTCGTCGAGAACGCGCTGAGCGGGCCATGGCGTCGCAGGGTTGTTTCCTGTTTCGAATTCCCGTTGGAGGTGCTCTGATGGCTACTATTCTTCTTTCCGCAGCCGGGGCGGCGCTGGGCGGGTCAATCGGTGGCACCGTTGCGGGCCTGTCCACCGCGATCATAGGCCGGGCCATTGGCGCAACGGTCGGGCGGGTCATCGACCAGAGGTTCTTCAGCCAGTCGGTCATGGGCAGTGGCAGCGAAGTCGTCGAAACAGGTCGCATGGACCGGTTCAGGCTGACGGAAACCGGCGAGGGCGCGCCGGTGACTACGGTCTTTGGGCGTATGCGCGTGGGCGGTCAGGTCATCTGGGCGTCGGACTTTCTTGAGACCGAGACCCGGGAAACGCAGGGCGGCGGAGGCGGGGGCAAAGGCAAACCCAAGGCCCCCGAAGTGACCACCGTCAGCTACAGCTATTCGATTTCGCTGGCCATTGCCGTTGGTGCAGGCGAGATCGCCGATGTCGGGCGCATCTGGGCAGACGGGGAAGAACAGGACCGATCCGGGTTGAACATGCGCATCTATCACGGCACGCAGGACCAGTTGCCCGATCCCCTGATCGAAGCAATCGAAGGGGCGGGCACGGTGCCGGCCTATCGCGGTACAGCCTATGTCGTGATCGAGGATTTCCCGCTTGCGAGTTTTGGCAACCGGGTGCCGCAGTTCTCGTTCGAAGTGGTGCGCCCCGCGCAGCGCGACATGCCGGATTACCCAAGCGCCCTGCCGCAGATCGTGCGGGGCGTGGCGATGATACCGGGTACGGGCGAGTATGCGCTGGCCCGTTCGCAGGTGAATTATACGCAATCCGGGACAAGCTGGGCGGCCAATGCGCATTCCGCGTCCGGTGTATCGGATCTTGTGAGCTCGACCCGTGCGCTGGAGACCGAGCTGCCAAATTGCGATGCGGCCTCGTTGGTGGTTTCGTGGTTCGGTGACGATCTGAGATGCGGCACATGCACGATCCGGCCCAAGGTCGAACAGAGTGGCACGGACAGCCGCAACATGCCGTGGATCGTGTCGGATCAGGTCCGCAGCACGGCGGGCCAGGTCGCGCGGCAGGACGGCCGCCCGGTCTATGGTGGAACACCCGCAGACCCGGCGGTGGTCGAGGCGATCCGACACCTCAACCAGTCGGGTAAGCGGGTCATGTTCTATCCGTTCATCCTGATGGAGCAATTGCCGGGAAACGGGCTGCCTGATCCCTGGTCGGAGGCCGCAAGCCAGCCCCATCTGCCCTGGCGGGGACGGATCACACTGGATGTGGCACCGGGGCGCGCAGGGTCTGCTGATCAGACCGCTGCGGCGGACGCGCAGGTGGCTGCGTTCTTTGGAACCGCGAGTGCTACGGATTTTACGATCAACGAAGGCTTTGACGCCCCGGCGGAAACGGGCGGTGGCAACGGCGGCGTCAGAGGCTCGGGCCCGGTGCTTGGCGGGCGGCCGGATGATCGCGGGCCTGGCGATTTGCAATGGGTAAACGGTGGCGGCACGTTTGGCGGCTTGCTTGGCAATGGTCCGGTTCCGGCCACGAAGATCGTCAAATACTCTGGCCCGCAGGAATGGGGCCTGCGCCGGTTCATTCTGCACTATGCCATGTTGTGCAAGGCGGCTGGTGGGGTGTCATCCTTCTGTATCTCGTCCGAGATGCGTGGCCTGACTCAGATCCGCGGGGCTTCGGGGTTTCCCGCCGTTGCGCAACTGCGTGCGCTGGCGGCAGAGGTACGCCAGATTCTGGGGCCAGAGACCAAGATCGGCTATGCGGCGGATTGGAGCGAGTATTTCGGATACCAGCCGGATGGAAGCGGAGACAGGTATTTTCACCTCGACCCGTTATGGGCGGATGACAACATCGATTTCATTGGCATCGACAACTACATGCCTTTGTCCGACTGGCGTGATGGAGAAAACCACGTGGACGCCGAGGCAGGTGCGCCGTCGGTCTACGACCTTGGGTATCTGCGCGACAATATCGAGGGCGGCGAGGGGTATGACTGGTATTATGCCGCGCCGGAAGAGGCCGAGGCACAGATCAGAACGCCCATCGAAGATCAGGAGCATGATGAGCCATGGGTCTGGCGCTACAAGGACCTGCGCGGCTGGTGGTCAAATCTGCACCACGAGCGGATCGGTGGCGTTCGTCAGCCCAATCCGACCGACTGGGTGCCCGGATCAAAGCCGATCTGGTTTACCGAGTTGGGATGTGCGGCAATCGACAAGGGCACGAACCAGCCGAACAAGTTTCTGGACCCGAAATCGTCTGAATCGCTGCTGCCCGCATATTCAAACGGGCTGCGCGACGATTTCATTCAGGTCCAGTACCTTGCGGCGACACTTGGATATTGGAGCGACCCGAACATCAACCCGGTGTCGCAAGTCTATGGCGGGCCAATGCTGGATCTGGCGAATGCTTATGTCTGGGCGTGGGATACCCGCCCGTTTCCGACCTTTCCCAATCTGCGAAGCCAGTGGGATGATGGGGCAAACTATGACCGGGGGCATTGGCTGAATGGCCGGTCCGGCTCGCGCACGCTGGCCTCGGTCGTGACTGAAATATGCCACGCGGCAGGGGTGACGGATATCGATGTTTCCGGGCTTTACGGCGTGGTTCGAGGATATGTCATCGAAGATGTGACAAATGCGCGGTCGGCTTTGCAGCCGCTGATGCTGCGCTATGGGTTCGACGCGATCGAACGGAACGGCATCTTGCGCTTTCAGATGCGCGATGGCTATGGCGCGATTGCCCTGAACCCTGATCATCTGGCGATCAGCGGTGATCTGGATGGCACGGTTGAGCACCGGCGAGAAGCCGAGGCCGAGATGACCGGTCGCGTGCGCCTGCGCTTTGTCCAGTCGGATGCGGATCACGATCTGGTCGCGGAAGAGGCGGTTCTGCCCGAGGACAGCACGCATTCGGTCTCGGTCAATGTGATGCCGTTATCCATGACACGCACCGAAGGCCGACAAACGGCTGAGCGCTGGTTGAGCGAGGCCCGTGTTTCCCGCGATACGGTGCGGTTTGCCTTGCCGCCATCGCTGCTGCATCTGGGCGCAGGTGATCTGGTGCGGTTGTCAGAGACCGAAAACAGCCCCCTTTACCGGATTGACCGTCTGGAATCTGCCGATCTGCAATTGGTCGAAGCGGTCCGGGTTGAACAGGGTGTATATAAGGGATCGCAACTGCACGACGACCCGGCGGTTGCCAGACCCTATGCCGCGCCCGTTCCCGTGCTGCCGGTGTTTCTGGACCTGCCGCTGATCACCGGGTCAGAGATCCCGCATGCACCTTATCTTGCGGTGACCGCTGATCCCTGGCCTGGGGCTGCGACGGTTTATTCCTCCTCAACCGATGAGGGGTACAGCCTGAGTGATGTGATCCCAGGTCAGGCCATTATGGGCGTGACCGAAACGCCGATGAGGCGCGCCAGCATCGGCGTCTGGGACGAAGGCCCGGCCGTGAAGGTACGGCTGTTGGCCGGTCAGCTGGAATCGCGTCCGCGTGGCGCGGTTCTGAACGGTGTCAATCTGGCGGCCATCGGCGACGGAACACCCGGCAACTGGGAGGTGTTCCAATTCTCGGATGCCACGCTTGCTTCCCCCGGCGTTTACGCGTTGTCCGGGCGGTTGAGGGGCCAGTTGGGGTCGGATGCCCTGATGCCGGATGTCTGGCCGGACGGGTCCATATTCGTGTTGCTGAACGATCAGGTGCAGCAGATCAACCTGTTGCGGAACGAGCGGGGTTTGGCCAAACACTATCGCATCGGCCCGGCGACCCGCGGCTACGATGATCCGGCTTACCAGCACCTGATCGCCTCATTCGACGGCAATGGTTTGCGCCCGTATTCCCCGGTTCACCTTCGGGTGCGATCCGACGCAACCGGCGATCACCTGAACTGGGTGCGGCGCGCCCGGTTGGATGGGGATGACTGGTCAGGTCTGGAGGTTCCGCTGGGCGAGGAAAGCGAATCCTATCTTGTGCGTGTCTTTGCGGCGGGAACCCTTGTCCGTGAAGAGATGGCATCCCTGCCGGGGTGGTCCTATTCGGCGGCAATGAAGGCGGCAGATGGTCTGACCGGGTCATATGAGGTCGGGATTGCGCAGGTGTCGGCCATTTACGGCCCCGGTGCGATGGCGCGTCTGGTTGTCGGGTAAGCGGTCTGATGCGACCGCTATTGCACGGTGATGTAAGTGCCGCGGCGCGCGCCTTGTTGGCGGCGCCGCCGCCAGAGCGGACCCGCTTATGCGTCCGGATGATCCATGAGGCGGAACTGGCCGACATCCACCGGGCGCGCACGGGTCGGCTGCATCCGGTTTACGGCAACGGATCGCTGATGGCGGTTGCGCGCAACAGGGTGCTGGCCGATGAGCCGGGGTTTGACGATTTGCAATATTGTCAGTGTTTTTCGCTGGTTTTGCACCATCTTGCCGAGTTTCTGATCACCCGGTCGCGCAGCTGACGCATTTGCTGGCGGCCAGATCCAGAGACAATCGCCCATCGGGAATACGGTCGCCGCAATCTTCGCAATATCCGTATTCCCCCTCGTCCAGCCGCATAAGCGCGGCCTGAAGGCGGCGGGTTTCGACATTGCGATTCACCTGTTGCGCCTTTGCCATCGCCTGGTTTTGCAACGCATCCATGCGGCTGAGGCGACCAACCGCCTGCTGATCCAGTTCAACAACGGCCTGAGCCTGCTGGCCTGATGCGGACAATTGATCCAGTTCGGCCAGACGCTCGTGAATTCGTGTTTCAAAATATGTGCGCTCGGACTCATTCATTTTCGTTGTATCGCGGATCACGGGTTTGCGTTTGGCCTTTTTGCCACTAAATGGCATTCTAGGCGCAGCAAAGGATCAAAAGCTATGTTTGAAAAACGCAGCCCCGTGACACCGGTCGATCCGGTCTGGAACCGTATCACATCCGAGGCCCAAGCAGCCGTCGAGACAGAGCCGCTTATGGGCGGGCTTGTGCACGCCTGTATCCTGCATCACCGTAGCCTTGAGCGTGCACTGTCCTATCGGATCGCGGCCAAGCTGTGTTCGAACGAAATGTCGATGATGGTGCTGCGCGAGATCGTGGACGAGGCTTATGCAAACGATCCCGGTTTGCTGGAAGCCGCCCGCGCCGATCTGATGGCGGTTTACGAGCGTGATCCGGCCTGCCATCGGTTGTTGCAGCCCATTCTGTATTTCAAGGGCTATCAGGCCATGCAGGCCTATCGCGTCGCGCATTGGCTGTGGCGCAAGGGGCGTTATGATCTGGCCTATTTCTTCCAGATGCGATCGTCGGAGATTTTCGGCATCGATATTCACCCGGCCGCGAGGATCGGCAAGGGGATCATGATCGACCACGCCCATTCCATCGTCATCGGTGAAACCGCCGTGGTCGGAGACAACGTGTCGATGCTGCATTCGGTGACGCTGGGCGGAACCGGCAAGGAAGAGGAAGACCGCCATCCCAAAATCGGAGACGGTGTTCTGATCGGGGCCGGGGCAAAGGTTCTGGGCAACATCAAGGTCGGCCATTGCAGTCGTATCGCCGCCGGTTCGGTGGTGTTGCAGGACGTTCCGCCGTGCAAGACCGTTGCCGGTATCCCGGCCAAGATCGTGGGCGAGGCCGGATGCGATCAGCCGTCGATCTCGATGGATCACATGCTGGGCAAAGATCAGTAGGTTGATTTGAACTAACAAAAAAGGCCGCCTCGATATTCGAGGCGGCCTTTTTTTTGCGAGCTCGGTATGGCTTACGCCAGCATGACCATCGGGTTTTCCAGATTGTCGACAATGGCCTTGAGCAGCTCGGCCCCCAGCGCGCCGTCGATGACCCGGTGGTCAACCGACATGGTGACAGACATCACCGTTGCCACGGTCAGCTCGCCATCATCCCCGACAACCGGTTTCTTGACGCCGGTGCCGACGGCCAGAATTCCGGCATGGGGCGGGTTCACGATGGCATCGAAATTGTCGATGCCGAACATACCCAGGTTCGAGATGGCAAAAGTGCCGCCCTGATATTCATGTGGAGCCAGCTTGCGCTCGCGGGCGCGGGCTGCAAGGTCTTTCATCTCGGTCGAAAGGGCTGACAGGGATTTCATGTCAGCGTCTTGCAGGACCGGCGTGAACAACCCGCCTTCGATTGCGACCGCAACAGCCACATCTGACGGTTTCAGTTGCAGCACCCGGTCACCTGCCCAGACGGCATTACAGGCCGGAACCTGTTGCAGCGCATTGGCGACGGCTTTGATGATGAAGTCATTGACGCTGAGCTTGACGCCGCGACCTTCGAGTTGCTTGTTCAACTGACCACGGAATTTCAGCAGCGCATCAAGCTTGATATCGCGGCGCAGGTAGAAATGCGGAATGGTCTGTTTGGCCTCGCCCAGACGTGCGGCGATGGTTTTGCGCATACCGTCGAGCTTGATTTCCTCGTACGGGCGGCCTTCGTACATCCGCGCGACCATATCCGCCGATGGACCAGACGGAGCTGCTGGGGCAGCTGCGGGCGCGGCGGCGGCGGGAGCAGTGGCAGGAGCTGCTGCCGGAGCGGTGGCAGTTGCGCCTTCAACATCAACCTTGACGATGCGACCATGCGGGCCGGAACCGGCAATCTGCGTCAGGTCGAGACCTTTTTGCGCAGCAATCCGGCGGGCCAGAGGCGAGGCAAAAATCCGACCACCATCAGCCTTGGCCGGAGCGGCCGGGGCAGGGGCGGGCGCTTCGGGTGCCGCTGGCGCGGCAGCCTCGTTGCCCGCGACGGCTGCGGAGGAAGCCGCCGGAGCAGCAGCCGGGGCGGTGCCAATGTTATCGGCGCTTTCGCCGTCTTCCAGCAGAACCGCGATGGCGGTGTTGACCTTGACCCCTTCGGTGCCCTCGGGGATCAGGATCTTGCCGATGGTGCCTTCGTCAACGGCCTCGAACTCCATCGTGGCCTTGTCGGTTTCGATCTCGGCCAGCAGATCACCGGAGGAGACGGTGTCGCCTTCCTTGACCAGCCATTTGGCGAGCGTGCCTTCCTCCATCGTCGGGGACAGGGCGGGCATCAGAATTTCTGTAGGCATCTGTCTGTCGCTCCTTACCGGTAGGTCACTTGTTTGACGGCGGCGATCACCTCATCGGTGGTGATCAGGGCCAGCTTTTCGAGATTGGCGGCATAGGGCATCGGAACGTCCTTGCCAGTGCAATTGATGACCGGCGCGTCGAGGTAATCAAACGCCTCCTGCATCACGACCGAGCTGATGTAGCTGCCGACAGACCCCTGCGGCCAGCCTTCTTCCACTGTCACCAGACGGTTGGTCTTCATCACCGAGTTGATGATGGCGCCAGTGTCCATCGGGCGGATGGTGCGCAGGTCGATCACTTCGGCGCTGATGCCGTCTTCGGCCAGCTTGTCAGCAGCTTCCAGCGCGTATTGCATGCCGATGCCAAAGCTGACGATTGTCACATCTGACCCTTCGCGCCAGATGCGGGCCTTGCCCAGCGGAATGGTCAGGTCATCCACCTGCGGCACTTCGAAGGAGCGGCCGTAGAGGATTTCGTTTTCCAGGAACACAACCGGGTTGGGATCGCGGATGGCCGATTTCAGCAGGCCTTTGGCATCAGCAGCGGAATAGGGCATGACGACCTTCAGGCCGGGGATCTGCATGTACCACGCGGCATAGTCCTGGCTGTGCTGTGCGGCCACGCGGGCCGCGGCCCCGTTGGGCCCCCGGAACACGATGGGGCAACCCATCTGACCACCAGACATATAAAGCGTTTTGGCCGCAGAGTTGATGATCTGGTCAATCGCCTGCATGGCGAAGTTGAAGGTCATGAATTCGACAATCGGTTTCAGACCGCCAAAGGCCGAACCCACCGCGATACCGGCAAACCCGTGTTCGGTGATCGGGGTGTCGATCACGCGTTTGGAGCCAAATTCATCCAGCAGGCCCTGCGAGATTTTATAGGCCCCCTGATATTCAGCGACTTCCTCGCCCATCAGATAGACGTTTTCATCACTGCGCATTTCCTCGGCCATTGCATCGCGCAAGGCTTCGCGCACGGTTTCGGACTTCATCTCGGCATCCGCGGGCCAGTCGGGTGACAGGTCCACCGCTGGAGCAGCGGGGGCCGCTGCGGCAGGAGCCGGGGCCGGGGCTGCTGTGGGGGCGGCCTCGGGCGCCGCTGCGGCTGCGGGGGCTGCTGCGGGCAGGGCCGAGGCGTCTTCGCCTTCTTCGACCAGCACCGCGATGGGGGTGTTCACCTTGACCCCTTCGGTGCCCTCGGCGATCAGGATCTTGCCGACGATGCCTTCATCGACGGCTTCGAACTCCATCGTTGCCTTGTCGGTTTCAATCTCGGCCATGATGTCGCCCGAGGATACGGTGTCGCCTTCCTTGACCAGCCATTTGGCCAGCGTGCCCTCTTCCATCGTGGGGGAAAGGGCGGGCATGAGAATTTCGGTTGCCATGTCTTATTCGTCCTCTCAGGCGTAAATGTCAGTCCAGAGCTCTTCGACCGAAGGCTCGGGGCTTTCTTTCGAGAATTCGGCGGCCTGATTGACGATCTCCTTGATTTCTTTGTCGATCGCTTTCAGGTCATCCTCGGTCGCATGCTTGCCGGTCAGCAGCAACTCGCGCACGTGTTCGATCGGGTCGCTTTGTTCGCGGACCTTCTGAACCTCCTCGCGGGTCCGGTACTTGGCCGGGTCGGACATCGAGTGGCCACGATAGCGGTAGGTCTTGATTTCCAGGATATAGGGGCCTTTGCCCGCGCGGCAGTGCGCGACAGCCTTTTCGCCTGCTTCCTTGACCGCCAGCACATCCATGCCGTTGACGATCTCGCCCGGAATGCCGAACGCTTCGCCGCGATGGAAGATGTCTTTGGTCGAGGTCGAACGGGACTGAGCGGTGCCCATGGCGTATTGGTTGTTCTCGATCACGAAAATCACCGGCAAGCCCCAGATGGCCGCCATGTTGAAGGTCTCATACACCTGACCCTGGTTCGCGGCACCGTCCCCGAAATAGGTGAAGGTAACGCGGCCGTTTTCCTTGTACTTGTCAGCAAAAGCCAGCCCCGCGCCCAGCGGAACCTGCGCGCCGACGATACCATGCCCGCCGTAGAAATGCTTTTCTTTCGAGAACATGTGCATCGAGCCGCCCTTGCCCTTGGACAGGCCACCGATGCGCCCGGTCAGTTCGGCCATCACGCCGCCCGGATCCATGCCACAGGCCAGCATGTGACCGTGGTCGCGATACGAGGTGATGCGCTTGTCGCCTTCCTCTGCTGCGGCCTCAAGCCCGACAACAACGGCCTCTTGTCCGATATAAAGGTGGCAGAACCCGCCGATCAGGCCCATACCATAAAGCTGACCGGCCTTTTCCTCGAATCGGCGGATCAGCAGCATCTCGCGGTAGTATGTCTGGAGTTCTTCCGCAGAAACATTTGGTTTCTTTGTGGTTTTTCGCGCAGCCATCGTGGCGATCTCCCCCTTTCGGACAGATAGTTTAGCGTTAAACTATCTCATAAAGCATTTGGGGCTTTCTGGCGAGGGTAAATGTGACGCAGCGTTCGCCACGGCGCATCCCGGCCGAAACGCCGGGCCTGAGTTGCCTTTTCTGAATAGGGTACTTGATCAGCGGATCACGATTTCGTCCGACCGGATCATGCCCAGAACCGAGCGCGCCTGCTGGTCCAGCAGGTCCAGATCCAGATAGGTGTCGGACAGACGCCGTGTCAGGTTTTCCATCTCGGCGATTTCGACATTCAGTTTTTCCAGACTGCGTGACAGAGCGTCCCGTTCCGCCGCAATTTCGACCCGCCGGAACAGGCCGTAATCCCCTTGAACAGCGGCAAAGGTGAAATACACACCCAGCATGAAAGCCACCGAGAAGAAGAGAACTGCACCCAAACCGGGCCGATGGGAACGGGACACTCTGTTTACCGCCGTATGAAAACTTGCCTCAATAACGGGCTCTTTCCGAGCCTCTGATCGCACTATGTCACAGGCGATTCGGGTTGTGAATCCCCTGATTCGGTTTTTTCATCAGTATTTCGTGTGCGTCCCGGTTAAAGCTCAGCGCCAGGACTGAAGCTGCTGATTTCTTGCGACCGTCTGCTCTTTCATACAGGTCCAGTAGAACATGGGCGCAGCGCTGCCGCCGCCGGATAGTTCCTTGTCGCAGGTGGCGTCCCGCGCCTTTAGCCACGCACGTTGTTCCGCCAGAAGGGCATCGCCGTTGCCACGTGCATCAGCGACCGGCTTGATCTGTTTCCACAACCGGTTGAGGTCGCGGTCAACGGCTTCCCATTGTTCCTTGGCACAAAAATTTGCATCAAGCTGTGTCTGGCCACCGCAACCGGATTGTGCTGTTGCAGGCCACGGCATTGCGAGAAGGATGAGCAGGTAAAATGATCTCATGATAAAATCCCCCATTCAAATAGCGGATATTACCATGAACCCTGACAAGCGGCCAAATGCGATCGGTGCCGCTTACTGATCCAGCGCAGCGACACCGGGCAGGGTTTTGCCTTCCATCCATTCAAGGAATGCACCACCTGCGGTCGAGATATAGGTGAAATCCTTGGCTGCCCCCGACGCATTCAGCGCCGCAACTGTGTCACCGCCACCCGCGACCGAAATCAACTGCCCCGACCGGCTGAGGGCTGCGGCTTTCAGGGCCGCGGCATTGGTGGCTGCGTCGAACGGCTCCAGCTCGAACGCGCCCAGCGGGCCGTTCCAGATCAGGGTCTGGCTTTTGTCGAAAATCGCGGTAATCGCGGCGACGCTTTCAGGGCCCGCGTCCAGGATCATGCCATCCGCAGGGCATTGATCGGCGGGTAGAACCTTGTGGGGCGCGTTGGCCTCGAATTTCTCGGCCACTACAACGTCACGCGGCAGGACGATCTGGCAGCCCGAGTTTTCGGCCTTGGCCAGAATTTCGGCGGCGGTGTCCTTCATCGCGGTTTCAGCCAGTGATTTGCCAACGCTGATACCTTGGGCGACAAGGAATGTGTTCGCCATACCGCCACCGATCACCAGATAATCGACCTTGTCGATCAGGTTGCCCAGCAGTTCCAGCTTGGTCGAGACCTTGGCGCCGCCGACAACCGCCGTTACCGGGCGCTTGGGTGCACCCAGTGCGCTTTCCAGCGCCTGCAACTCGGCCTGCATCAGGCGGCCCGCACAGGCAGGCAGCAGACGGGCGATGGCCTCGGTTGAGCTGTGGGCGCGGTGCGCGGCTGAAAACGCATCGTTGCAATAAATATCCCCCAGCTTGGCCATGCCAGCGGCCAGATCGGCGTCGTTTTTGGTTTCGGCCGCGTGAAAGCGGGTGTTTTCCAGCAACAGGACTTGGCCGGGTTGCAAGGCACTGGCGGCCAGTTCCGCCTCGGCCCCGACGCAATCGGCAGCAAACAGAACCTTTGCGCCAAAAGCGCTTTCCAAAGTCGGGACCAGTTGTTTCAGTGACAGGCTTTCACGCCGTTCGCCACCGGGACGGCCAAAATGAGCCAGAAGGATCGGTTTGCCGCCAGCGGCCAGAATATCGCGCACCGAGGGGACGATCCTTTGAATGCGGGTGGCGTCGGTCACAACACCGTCAACCACGGGCACATTGATGTCCACACGCACCAGCACGCGTTTGCCGTTCAGGTCCATATCGTCCAGTGTTTTCCAGCCCATTGTGCGATCCTTGTCGTTGGCAACCGATTTAGGCGGTTCTTTTCCTGCATTTTGCCCTCAGGTCAATGCGTCACTTGGCATTCGCACGCGTGCGTCATAGGTATTTGCGCAAGATAAACGACAGGAGGGCCTCATGGCCGAGATCAAAGACCCCGAAAACACAATCATCATCGAGCTGAAAGGCGGCAATGTCGTCATCGAGCTGCTGCCGGATGTAGCGCCTTTGCACAGTGCGCGGATGAAGGAACTGGCCCGTGGCGGTGAATATGACAACGTGGCGTTTCACCGTGTGATCGACGGTTTCATGGCGCAAACCGGCGACGTGCAGCATGGTGATATGGAAGACGGGTTCAACCTGCGCATGGCGGGCACCGGCGGTTCGTCGCTGCCGAATGTTCCGGCAGAATTTTCCAAGCTGCCCCATGATCGCGGCACGCTGGGCGCGGCGCGCTCGCAGAACCCGGATTCGGCCAATTCGCAGTTCTTCATCAACTTCAAGGACAATCACTTCCTGAACGGTCAGTACACGGTCTATGGCCGGGTCATCGACGGTATGGAGCATGTGGACGCCATCGTACGCGGTGAGCCGCCTGCAAGCCCAGACCGCATGATCAGCGTCAAGGTGGCCGCAGATGCATAAACTGGCTGCGGCTTTTGCCTTGCTGGCAAGCCCGGCGCTGGCCAGCGGTTTGCAGATCGAGGTCGAAGGGGAAGGGGCCAATGGCACAATCTCGATCGACCTGTTCGAAGATGTGGCACCCCAGCATGTGGAACAGATCACCGCTCTGGCCGCTGACGGTCAGTATGACGGCGTCGTGTTTCATCGCGTAATCGATGGCTTCATGGCGCAAACCGGCGACGTGCAATACGGCAACTCGGGCGCGGACGGCTTCGACATGCGCTATGCCGGGCGCGGCGGGTCGGATCGCGCGGATTTGCCTGCCGAGTTCTCGGACGTGAGTTTTGACAGGGGTGTTGTCGGCATGGCCCGGTCAAGCGATCCGGATTCGGCCAATTCGCAGTTCTTCATCATGTTCGCCCCCGGCCCGTTTCTGGACGGCCAGTATACCGTGGTTGGTCAGGTGACCGACGGTATGGATGTGGTCGACGCGATCAAGCGGGGCGAAGGCCAGAACGGTGCGATCATCGGTGCACCGGATGTGATGAAAAAAGTTACCGTTACCGAATAAGATGATTTAGCCCGGCTCAAACGCCGGGCTTTTTCTTTGGCCTATTGGTCGATGAAATCGCGGATGGCACGGGTATAGGCACCGGGATCCTGAAAAGATGCAAAGTGGCTGACATCATCCAGAACAAGCAACTTGGCGCCCGGAATCGCGTCAGCAATTGCTTGTGAATGCGCCATCAGAATGGCCTCGTCATGTGCGCTTTGAACCACCAGTGTCGGGACGGTGATCGATGACAGCGCCTCAAGCCCACCGGGTTTTTCGGTGCCCCACATGGCGGCAACGCCACCAAGGAATGCCTCGAACCCGTCAGGAGTCGGGGACTTGGCCGCATAATCTTGGGCCATCATGCCCACATAAGTGCCAAACACCTCGTTGGTTTCCACCGAAGGATCGATCCCGTCCAGCGTGACATTGCCTGCATGGGCAAAGTGACTGGCCAGCCGATCCGGGTTGGTGGTCGAGATTGAATACCCGATATTTGCCCCGTCGGACCAGCCGACCAAGTGCACCTGATCGACCCCCAGATGATCCAGCAGCGCCAGATAATCCTGCGACAACAACGCGTAGGAATAGGGGCTGCCATCGTTGGTGGACCGTCCGTGCCCGCGCGTATCCGCCACGATTACCCTGTGGTCCTGGGACAGGTCGGCAACCTGCGCGGCCCAGACATCGCCATGGGCAAGCCCACCGTGGATCATCAGAACCGGGGTGCCGCCCGCATCGCCATACGTGGCGTAATACATGTCGATGCCGTTGATCTCTGCCGTGCCCGCTTCGGTGGCGGCGGGCATCTGGGGGGCTTGCGGGATGCTCAGCCATTTGTCTTCGGCCCAGCCTGCCGTCGCGACGCAGCTTAGAAAAAATGCTGTGGTTAATGTCTTCATTGTATCCTCCCGTTGAACCAAAGGCCGTAACCAAGCCAGGTTAAGCGGAAGGATACCGTGTTTTTCAATAAACGGGATAATTACCTTTCCCGCGCGGATCAGTCATCCGAGGACATTGCTTTCCAGATCAAGGCACCGATTGCGCCGCCAATCAGGGGGGCTACCCAGAACAGCCAGAGCTGAGCCAGTGCAGGGCCGTCGGCAAACAGGGCAACGCCGGTTGAGCGCGCCGGGTTGACGGAGGTATTCGTCACCGGGATTGAGATCAGGTGGATCAGGGTCAGCGCCAGACCGATGGCAATCGGAGCGAACCCTGCGGGTGCCTTGTCCGACGTCGCGCCCAGAATGATCAGAATGAAGAAAGCGGTCATCACGATTTCGATGATCAAAGCCGACATCAACGAATATCCCTGTGGTGAGGCCTCACCATACCCGTTTGACGCGAACCCACCGACACCAGCGAAATCGGGTGCCCCGCTGACGATCAGGTACAGAACCACTGCGGCGGCAATTGCGCCAATGACCTGTGCAACCCAATAAGGCAGAAGGTCTTTGGCCGGAAACCGTCCTCCAATCATCAGGCCCAAACTGACGGCCGGGTTGAAATGCCCGCCCGAGATTGGGCCGACCGTGTAAGCCATCGTCAAAACGGTAAGGCCAAAGGCAAAGGAAACACCAAGCCAACCGATGCCGACATCTGCCACACCAGCCGCCAGAACGGCACTGCCGCAGCCCCCCAGAACCAACCAGAACGTGCCGAAGAACTCGGCAAGTAGTTTCGATGACATAGAAAATCCTCCGCCCAATAATGAGGTTAACCGTAATTCAAGAATTAGCTTATGTTAAATTGTTGCGAACGGGGAATTTTTTTCGACGCTTCCTCAATCGGGTCAGAACGGACCGCTGTGCCATTGAGCGGGATCAAGATGAAAAAGCTTTGACAGCTGTTCATAGATTGCCGGGTCAGAGGATTTCAGTGCATGTGGACGTTCAAAGAACACTTCGACCGAAACGGCAAAGAACTCTTCGTGACCTTCCGCGCCGTAGGGATCGATCACTGTAGGTTTTCCGTTTTCCACGGCAAGAACATGTGTCTTGTAACCGTTCAGAAAGGCGGTTTCCCATTCGCCAAAACTTTGTCCATTGCTGAGCACGGGAACACCATTGGTTGCGCCCGAGAGGTCATCAAGCTGGTGCGCGAACTCGTGAAAGACGACGTTCCGGCCATCGTGATCATTCAGGGCTCCGCGCTGGCTGTGGGCCCAGGACAGGATCACGGGGCCGCGGTTCCAGCTTTCCCCGCTGCGGATGATTTCCTGTTCGGTGACGACATAGCCACTGTGGCGACGCTGTTTTGACTTGAAGGCACCGGGGTAAACCAGAATGGTCGTCAGGTTGTCATACCACTGGTCCGTATTCACCACGAGCAGACAGGCTTGCGCGGCAATCGACACCTGCATGTCTTCGGTGACGTCCAGCCCGTCGCAGCCGACGAAATCGACCTGATCAAGGAACAGGTTGATCTTTCCTTCCAGCGCCCCGCGCAAGTCTTTGGGCAGTTTCCGGATTATCGGCACCTGAGCGCTCACAATATCGCGCTGGTGCTGGGACAGCGACGTGGCCAGCAAGGTCAGGCGGGATTGTCTTTTCGCCCAGAAGTGAAAGGCCGCAGCGCCAGCGATCAGCGCGACAACCGTCAGAAAAAGCAACATGGATCGACTGTAGCGCGATCAGAAAGGGACGAAAACGGGAATCCCGGATCATCCGGACACTCAAAAGAAATGACGCCACGGGTTTCCCCACGGCGCCCTGACATGAAGTGCAGTCTGCTTACTGTTTGACTTCTGCCGCCGGGTTCGATCCGGCTTTGGCACTGCGGCCAGGGTTCAGGGGATCGTCCTGACGCTGAACCGAGCCTTCGAAATGCGCGCCGCTTTCAATGGCGATGGTCTTGTGGATGATGTCACCTTCTACGCGGGCGGTCGAGGTCAGGCGAACCTTGAGACCACGCACGCGGCCAACGATGCGACCGTTGATCACAACGTCATCTGCAGTGACTTCGCCCTTGATCGTTGCCGATTCACCAATGGTCAGCAGATGGGCGCGGATGTCGCCTTCGACAGTGCCTTCCACCTGAATGTCGCCGCTGGTCTTGATGTTGCCGGTGATGTGCAGATCCGAGGACAGAACCGAGGCCGGCGGCTTGGGTTTGGGTGCCATTGCAGGTTTCGCGTCAGCCGGAGCAGGAGCCGCTGGGGTCGCCGGAGCGGCTGGTTTGGCCGCCTCGGGTGCTTTGGGTGCGGGCTCGTTGATTTTGCTTTTAGAAAACATTTTTCGCAGCCTTGATGTAAGTCATTGGGTTTACGGGATTTCCGTTCACGCGCACCTCGTAGTGCAGATGCGTGCCGGTGGACCGTCCGGTGTTACCCATATCAGCAATATGATCCCCGCGCGAGACCCTTTGGCCGACCTTTACGTTGATCTTGGTGTTATGAGCATAAAGTGTCTCAATTCCGAACGCGTGCTTGATCTTCACAAGGCGTCCGAAGCCTGATTGCCAGCCGGCATGCGTGACCACACCATCAGCGGTCGCGAATATATCGGTGCCTTGCGGTCCCGCAAAATCGACACCGTTATGCTGCCGACGACCACCGGACTTGGGGTCACGCCGGTTGCCGTAGCCACTGGTGAAACGCACGGCAGAATGTACGGGATTGGCGAAGGGGGCCTTTTCCGCAGCAATCCGGTACAGGTTCAGCTGATCCATCTGGCGCAGCAACGTGTTTGCGCGGACTTCTTCGGGCGAAAGCTCGTCTTCTTCGCCGCGTGTGCTAAGGGATAAAGGGGTCAGCGGACCGCCCATACCGCTATATCCGCGCCGGACCTCTTCGATGATGCGATCGGTGGGCATTCCGGCCTGACGGAACATCTTGTCCAGAGGTTCGACCGAGATGACCATCGCCTCTTCTAGCTGGCGGAAGATCTCGTCGCTGCGTTCCTGCATCAGACGGATTTCAAGTTCCAGATCGTCCCGCTGTTCCAGCGCGTCCTGCGCGTTGGAGGCGATCAGATCGCGTTCTTTGGCCGTCCGCGCCAAAGCGTCGGTCATGAAGGCCATCTGTACCGGGGCGCTGGAAACCGCGGCATACATATCAGAGCCGCTGGTGTCCTGTTTCAATTGGGCCAGCTCTGAGCGCGCCTCTTCGCGCTGCTTCATCGTGGCGCGCAATGTCGTCTGGATAACTTCGATACCTGTCTCAAGTTCGCGGCGACGGTTTTCCGAGGCCAGCAGCTCCGACTGCATCGCGGAAATCTGGTCCAGCGCGGCATTGAACCGGTCCTGAGCGGCCAGTGCTTCATGCGCGCGGGAATCGCGTTCTGCCGACAGGGTGTTCAGGCGTTCCTGATAGATGGCCTGATCGCGCTTTGCCTGTTCCCGGAAATTCCCGGCCCCGATGCTGTCCATCAACAGTATGGCTGTCGCAACCGCTGTCCATCCGACCATGACGGCAACTCCGGCCACTGCGACCACCTGAGTTTCCGAACTGAGCCGGATAAACCTTGTGTCCTTGTCGGATTTCAGAAAGACCCGGCGTTCCGGGAAATGCCTCTCAAGCAGTGAGTGCAGTTTTATTGTCAGACGTGTTCGCACGCGCCCTACCTTTCATCCCCAAGATCGGAACCGGTCGTGAGTGCCTGCCGTCCCTTGCGCCGATTGCATAAAGCGGCAGCGGCGTTCGGGCAAGTTTGTTGACCAATCAAGTGCAAACGGCGCTGAAATCCCCCAAAGATCGGCGAGATTTTGCCGAAAATAACGCAGAAGTGTCAGTTCGAGAGGTCTCCGGGCGCGGGCAGGTCTTCGGTCAGGGGCCAGTAGAAATCGGGGGGCAATCCGGCTTCGGCCCGTTTTTCTTCGTTGAAGGGGGGTTTGAGAACACCGTGGAAGTACCGCCGGACCAGCGCGTGAAACACATCCTTGGGGTCGGCATTTTCGCGGCCGCACAGGAAGTGGAACCATTTTGAGCCGTAAGCGACGTGGCCGACCTCTTCGGCATAGATCACTTCGAGCGCGGCGATGGCCTGCTCGGCCTTGGCCTTGCGGAATATCTCGATCATGCCGGGGGTCACATCCAGCCCACGCGCCTCAAGCACCATGGGAACAACGGCCAGCCGTCCCATCAGGTCGTCTGCGGTGTCCTCGGCCGCGCGCCACATGCCTGCATGGGCGGGCAGGGCGCCATAGTGGCTGCCCATCTGTTCCAGGCAATCGCAGACCATCTCGAAATGGCGCGATTCTTCTTCGGCGCATTTCACCCAGTCATCGTAGAACCCGATGGGCATGGGTACATGGCCAAAGCGCGCGATGATGTCCCAGTGCAGATCGACAGCGTTCAGCTCGATATGGGCAACCGCGTGTAGCAGGGCAATGCGC
This sequence comes from Ruegeria sp. AK11, assembly GCF_056541095.1. NCBI lineage: Bacteria > Pseudomonadati > Pseudomonadota > Alphaproteobacteria > Rhodobacterales > Roseobacteraceae > Ruegeria > Ruegeria sp. AK11. The sequence goes on along the minus strand of NZ_JBQFXU010000001.1, from coordinate 1,276,693 downwards.
CCGGCCTCGGTACCTGGTTTCCGTTTGGGTACCTCACGCGGGGACAACAGCGCGGGCTTGTCCGGGCGCGCGGGGGACAGGGGCGGTGATGCGGTGCCGATCTCGATGGGTTCACCCTCGGCCTTGCGGGAGGCAAACCACGCGGCGGCATGGGCTTTGGACAGGGCGGTTTTGGCCCGCCCGTCCGCTGTTGTCAGAACCTCTGTCGCCATCTGTGTCAGTGTTTTGGGCACCGGGTCGCTCCGCCTTTGGCATGTCAGCGCGGGTGATAGACCGGATGGCGCGGCAGGTCGAGGGGGGCTTAGATCGCTTTCACCGCTTCCAGCACCTCTTCCACGTGGCCGGGCACCTTGACCTTGCGCCAGACCTTGGCAATGCGTCCTTCGCTATCAATGACAAAGGTTGATCGCTCGATCCCCATCGATTTCCGGCCATACATGTTCTTTTCAACCCATACGCCATAGTCCTCGCAGACGGTCGAGCCTTCGTCCGACAAGAGCGGAGTGGTCAACCCGTGTTTGGCGACAAACTTGTCATGCTTGGCGACGCTGTCCCGCGAAATGCCGAAAACGTGAGCCCCTGCCTCGGTAAACGCCTGAAGCTGCTCTGAGAAACCGATGGATTCCTTGGTGCAGCCCGGCGTATCATCACGGGGATAGAAGAACAAAACCACGGTGCCACCGCGCAACGCCGAAAGCGTCACCTCGCCACCGCCGTCGCGCGGCAAAGTGAAGTCGGGGGCGATGTCTGAAACGTCGGGCATTGGAAACTCCGCTAAAGGTTTTTAAAGGCTGCCCTTCATCATAGGGCAACGCGTGCGGGTTGGAAGGCGTGGATAGCAAATTGAAGCAGCACGAAGACGACGAAGCAAAGCCGGGCAAGCCTGTGCGCCGTCGGTCGCGCCGCCGCACCGCTGGTCTGTGGGCCATGCGTGGGGCCATCGTGCTGGTGCTTCTGGCGATGTTCACCGGTTTCATGGTCGTGGGGCAGAGGATGCACGCACCTGTGTGGCTGCGCGACAGGGTCGAAGCCCGGCTGGAACGGGCGCTGGGCGGGCTGCAAATCCGGTTTGGAGACGTCAGTTTCATCATCCACGAAGGCTGGCGCCCCCGTCTGCGGCTGACCGATGTTGCCATCAGTGACGCCGCAGGCCAGCAGATTGCGCAGGTATCCGATATGCGCGCCAGCCTGGCCATGCGTCCCTTGCTGCGCGGTCAGGTCCGGCCCAAGCGCATCATTCTGAGCGGCGCGCAGATCGCCATGACCCGCGATCAGGACGGGGCGCTGACCCTGACCGTGGGATCGGGCAGCGCGCCGGTGCAGGAAGCGCCGGACCTTGCACAGCTGATCGAGGGATCGGACGAGGTGTTTCAGTCTCCGCTCCTGTCGGCGCTGACCTCGGTCGAACTTGATGCGATTACGCTGGATTACCGCGACCTGCGGCAGGGGCGGTCGTGGGTTCTGGACGGTGGGCATATTCAGGCGAACCGCAGTGACAACGAAGTGCGGCTTGCGACCGGGTTTTCGGTTCTGGCCGGGCGTGACTATGTCAGCAGTATCGAGGCCAACTATACCAGCGTGCTGGGCACGCCTGCCGCCAGCTTTGGCATCTCGGTCACCGATCTTCCGGCCGAAGACATAGCAGGCCAAAGCCCGGCCCTTGCCTGGTTGCAGGTTCTACGCGCACCGATTTCAGGGGCTTTGCGGGGCAGTGTCGATGAGAACGGGGCCACAGGAACCGTGTTCGCAACCCTCAATCTGGGGGCCGGGGCGGTGCAGCCCAACCCGGAAACGCGCCCGGTTCCTTTCGAATCTGCTCGCACGTATTTCACCTATGACCCGAAAGCCCAGATGCTGGACTTCAATGAGGTATCGGTGGTGTCGGCCTGGGGCACAGTTCAGGCCGACGGAAAGGCGTTTCTGCAAGGGGCTGAGGACGGTGTGCTGGACAGTCTGGAGACGCAGTTGCGCTTGTCCGGGATCAATGTGAACCCGGCAAATCTTTTCCCGGAGCCGATTCAGCTGTCGCGTGCCAGCGTGGATTTCAAGATGGCGTTCAACCCGTTCCAGTTGCGCCTTGGCCAGATGACCATCGAGGATCCGGGTCATACCGTGCGCGCCTTCGGGGTTTTGCACGGTCGTCCCGATGGCTGGGCTGTGGCGCTGGATGCCCATCTGGATCAGATGAGCTCGGACAATGTTCTGAGTTACTGGCCCGAGCGTCTGGCGCCGAAGCCACGGGAATGGGTGACGGAAAACCTCTATCAGGGAGTTTTGTCGGACATGGATTTCGCCCTGCGTCTGGAGCCCGGTTCCAAACCGGACCTGTATCTTGATTTCGGGTTCGAGCAAGCCAAGGTTCGCTTTGCAAAGACCCTGCCGCCGATCGAAGATGCACAAGGTCAGGCCAGTCTGATCGACAGCCGGTTTACGGTCACCGCGCAGCAGGGGGTGGTGGTCGCCGATGACGGGGGGAGTGTGGATGCCGCGGGGACGTCCTTCATCATACCTGACACGGATATCAAGAAATCCGCACCCGGCATCGCGCGTATTCAGGCAAGGGGCAGCGTGACCTCTGCGTTGTCGCTGCTGGACCGACCACCGCTGGAATTGCTGAGCAAGGCCGGGTTGCCCGTTGACGTTGCCAAAGGCACGGTTGCGTTGACCGGAACGCTGTCCCTGCCGTTGATAAAAGAACTAAAGTTTCAGGATACCGAATTTCACTTCAACGGAACGTTGGCCAATCTGTCCAGTGACCGTCTGGTACCGGGATTTTCTGTAAGTGCCCCGATGCTGGATATTTCCGGCAATCAGTCGGGTGTTCAGATTCAGGGGCTGGGTCAGTTCGGCGATGTTCCGCTAGAAGCACTTTGGCAGCAGCCTATTGACGGCGAAACCGAACAGCGCAGCACCTTGACCGGCCAGATCGAACTGTCCCCGCGTCTGATGGATGAGATCAGGGCCGGCCTGCCGCCGGGGATGCTGACGGGCAAAGGGGTTGCTGATATTACGCTGGGTCTGGGCGCTGGGGCTCCTCCGAAACTGTCTGTTGTTTCGGACCTTCAGGGCGTGGCGCTAGCCATCCCTGAACTCGGCTGGCGCAAAGAGGCAAACACCACAGGATCACTGACTGCGGACGCGACGTTGGGCGCGCAGCTGAAGGTGGACGATCTGCGGATCAATGCAGCGGGACTGCGCACAACCGCATCCATTTCCTTTCACGAAAACGGTGAATATGACCGTGTCCAGTTCAGCTCGTTCGATCTGGGGGACTGGCTGGCGGTTCCGGCGGAACTGATCGGGCGGGGGGCTGCTGTCCCGGATATCCGCGTCTTAGGCGGAGTGCTGAACATGGGGCGTGCAAACTTCGGGGAAAGCAGCGGAGGATCGGGTGGCGGCGGGGCCCCCGGGCCGAATCTGGACGTGGCACTGGACCGTCTTCAGGTCACCGAAACTGTCGCGCTGACAGGTTTCCGGGGGGCGTTCCAGACAACCGGTGGCGTAAATGGCACTTTCACAGCGCGGGTGAACGGCGGAGCGGCTGTTGCCGGTCAAGTGACCCCGCGGGGAAATCGAAGCGCCGTTGACCTGACGTCGAAAGACGCGGGGGCCGTTTTGCGATCAGCCGGGGTTCTGACGCAGGCGCGCGGCGGTGATCTGGACCTCAAGCTTGAACCGGTGGCTGCGCCCGGCAGTTACGACGTGATCCTGAAAATCGTAAATACGCGGATCACCGATGCCCCGGCCATGGCCGCGATCCTGAACGCGATCAGCCTTGTTGGTCTGCTGGACGAGATGGCCGGGCAGGGGATCTTCTTTTCGGCGATTGACAGCCGCATGAGGATATCGCCCACTGACATCAAAGTGCTGAGTGGCAGCGCTGTTGGCCCGTCAATGGGGCTTTCGTTTGATGGCACAATCGACACCGTGAACAGCCTGCTGAACCTGCGGGGGGCGATTTCACCAATTTACCTTCTCAATGCCGTTGGCAGCGTGTTTACCCGCAAGGGTGAAGGCGTCATTGGGTTCAATTACACGCTGACCGGGCCGATATCCTCGCCCAAAGTCGCGGTGAACCCTCTGTCCGGTCTGGCGCCCCTGTTTCTGCGTGATCTCTTGCGTCAGCCTGCGCCAACGGTCTCGGACGGCCCCAATGCTGCGCCGGTGGAACCAGACGAGCCAAAACCGACTTTTGGCTCTCCTCCCAGTGATCGCTGAGGGGATATGGCAGAATCTTTTTTGGGGTTGTAAGGCGCGGTCATGAAGCTCAGCGATTTTGATTTCGACCTGCCCGACGACCTGATTGCAACGCGGCCTGCCTGCCCGCGATCCTCTGCGCGCCTGCTTGTGGCGCAGGGGGGTGGTACAGTGGACAGCCACGTGTTCGATCTGCCCGATTTCCTGCGTCCGGGTGACCGGCTGGTGTTGAACGACACACGCGTTATCCCGGCGCGCCTGAACGGGCGGCGCCACAGGGACAGCGCGCAAGGCCCGGTTTCCGCCGGGATCGAGGCCACTCTGCTGGACCCACAGGCCGATGGCACTTGGTCTGCGCTCATCAAGCCGCTGAAGAAAGTGAAGCCGGGGGAAGAGATTGTATTTTCCGCCGATCTGAGCGCGACGCTGGATCGGGTGGAAGACGGGCAGGCCTTTTTGCGCTTCAATCTCAGCGGTCAGGATTTCGACAAGGCGCTGGATCAGGCCGGTGTAATGCCGTTGCCGCCCTATATCGCCGCCAAACGTCCGGCGGACGAGCAGGACAAGATGGATTATCAGACCATCTGGGCCCGCAGGTCCGGTGCGGTGGCAGCGCCGACCGCCTCGTTGCATTTTGACGATGCCCTGATGCAGGCTTTGTCGGAACGGGGTGTCGCCGTCACACATGTGACCCTGCATGTTGGCGCCGGAACCTTCCTGCCGGTCAAGGTCGAGGATGTGACAACCCACAAGATGCATGCCGAATGGGGGCAGGTCAGCGCCGAGGCTGTTGCCGAGATACAGGCCACAAAAGCTGCGGGCGGGCGTGTCATCCCGGTGGGCACCACTGCCCTGCGCCTGATCGAAAGTGCTGCGCGTTCGGGCGCGATCGAACCGTGGGAAGGTGACACCGATATCTTCATCTATCCCGGTTTCCGGTTTCATGTGACCGATGCGCTGATGACAAACTTTCATCTGCCAAAATCCACGCTGCTGATGCTGGTTTCAGCGTTAATGGGTCAGGACCGGATGCGCGAGGTTTACACCCATGCCATCGCACAGAAATACCGGTTCTTTTCTTATGGCGATGCGTCGCTTTTGATCCCCGGATAGGCGCGCATACGGCATCACCGACAGGGAATGTCGTAGACAAGCGCGATGGAAGCGGTCTTTGATCGCAGAACAAAACTCAAACAAGGTTGGCACCTATCGGAGGCCCAAATGATTCAGGTTCTGTCCAGCGCATGGGCATTGTTGCTCGGCATGGGGTTGCTGATGGTCGGAAACGGCCTTCAGGGCACGATCCTGGGTGTTCGTGGACAGCTTGAGGGATTTTCGACCCTTGAGATGTCTTTTGTAATGTCAGCTTATTTCGTTGGTTTTCTGGGCGGTTCACGGCTTGCGCCCGAGATGATCCGGCGTGTTGGCCATGTGCGGGTCTTTGCGGCACTGGCGTCTTTCATTTCGGCCGTGATGATCATGTATCCGATGCTGGCAGACCCGATTGCCTGGGTTCTGGGGCGCGTGGTGATCGGGTTCTGTTTCTCGGGCGTTTACGTCACTGCGGAAAGCTGGCTCAACAACGCAGCCAATAACGAAAATCGCGGGCAGGCCCTGTCGCTTTACATGATCGTTCAGATGTTGGGTATCATCGGCGCGCAGGGCCTTTTCCTGTTGGGCGACCCTGCCGGGTACGAAACATTCGTGATTGCCTCGATCCTTGTTTCGGTTTCTTTCGCACCGATTTTGCTGTCGATCTCACCAACTCCGGCGTTCGATACTACCAAGCCGATGACGCTGCGGGAGTTGATGAAAAGCTCTCCGCTGGGGTGTGTCGGCATGTTCCTGCTGGGGGGCGTGTTCTCGGCGCAGTTCGGGATGTCGGCGGTTTATGGGGCTCAGGCCGGATTGTCCTTGGTTGAAATCTCGGCATTTGTGGCGGCGTTCTATGTTGGGGCAATTGTCCTGCAATACCCGCTGGGCTGGTTTTCCGACCGGATGGACAGGCGTTTCCTGATCCTGTTGGTCGCGGCAACCGGTGCAGTTGGCGCCGTCAGTGGTATGCTTTATGGCTTTTCCTTCGAAATCCTTCTGGCGTCTGCTTTTGTGATCGGCGGAATGACCAACCCTTTGTATTCATTGCTGATTGCGCACACCAACGATTTTCTGGAATACGAAGACATGGCCGCGGCATCCGGCGGCCTGATCTTTATCAACGGCCTTGGTGCAATTACCGGACCTGTTATCACAGGTTGGCTGATGGGGGATGCAGTGTTTGGCCCTCCGGGCTTTTTCCTGATCATCGCCGTGTTGCTTGTCGCGTTGGCCGCCTATTCGGTCTACCGGATGACCCAGCGTGCAGCAGTTCCTGTTGATGAAACCAGCACCATGTCGACGCTTTATCCCACCGCGTCGCCCGTTGCATTCGAGGTTGCACAGGAAGTTGCGATAGAGGCGGCAGAAGCCGAGTTCGAAGAGGGCGCGCGCGAAACCGCTTGAGACACGAAATTATGTCGTTTGTGTTGCAATATGTTACTGTAACAGTTCTGTAAAAGGGACTTAAATGACGTTACGTCTGGGGCGCGGGCAATTGACGGAGTTTAAGGCAATGGTAACGCCTGAAGAAGTATTGAGTTTTTGGTTAGATGAAGTTGGCCCTAAGGGCTGGTATATTGAAAATGAGGCGCTGGACGCAGACATTCGGGCGCGGTTTCAGTCAACTTGGGAAGCAGCGGCAGCGGGTCGGTTTTCGCTCTGGCTGACTTATCCCAGCGGGGCGCTGGCCTATATCATCCTGACAGATCAGTTCCCGCGTAACATGTTCCGAGGTGAGGCGCGTGCCTTCTCGACCGATCGTGCGGCATTGGCGGCGGCGAAATGCGCAGTCGACAAAGGCTGGGACAAGAAGATCGACGAACCGGCCAGACAGTTCTTTTACCTGCCGATGATGCACTCGGAAAACCTGTGCGATCAGGAACGCTGTGTGCGTCTGATCTGCCAAAACATGAGCAGCGACGCAAGCAACCTGCTGCACGCCAGAGCGCATCGCGAGGTGATCCGCAAGTTTGGTCGTTTCCCGTATCGGAACGCGGCGCTGTCCCGCAGCTCGACTCCGCATGAAACTGCCTATGTCGATATGGGCGGGTACGGCACGACCGTGCGCGAACTACAAGCTACGGGCTGAACGCGAAGCCGCAACCGCTCTTTGGTCACGGCTGCGCTTTATGACTCAGGTGTGCATCCCCGCAATGCCAAAACGCGTTCCGCTGCGATATCGGCGCCGGTTTGGATCGCCTGCGCAATCAGCATTTCTGGCGTGTCAGCCAGTTCCGAAATCCGCTCCTGAACCGTTTGCAGCTTCTGTTCTGCTGCATTCAGGCGCCCCAGCGTTGCCCGGAGGTTTTGCGCGGCTTGGCTGTCTGCAAACGTGTCTTGCTGTGAAAGCGCCGCCAAATCAGTCCGCAACGCCGCAAGCTCGTCCCGAATGCCCTTCGCCTCATCCCGGATGGGGACCAAGGCCTGAACCGTTTGCGAGACTTCAGCAGTGATGTTTTCGGCTTTGGACGCCAGTTTCCAGCCCAGAAACAGGCACAGCGCAACAAGTATCAATGTGGCATTGAGCAGGGCAAGCAGCAGATCTTTCAGAGTTTTGGCCATGGTCAGCCCCTTGAATGGGTTGAGAAAAGAATAGGTCCGACCGGTGTCGGCGTTTCTTTTCTAGCCATTGCATGGCCCGGGGTATAGGCTGAAATCCGCAAGTTCAGGCATCGCTTACCCTGCGTCCTATTTGTCGCGGGAACGGTGTGTTGATGCGTTCCGAATAATAGTTTAATGGTAAACTAAATTTTCAACTCCTGCGCCGAGAGGAACACATGGCTGCACAATCCTATGATCTGATCGTAATCGGGGCTGGCCCCGGCGGCTATGTCGCTGCAATCCGCGCAGCCCAGCTGGGCCTGAAAACCGCAGTGGTCGAGCGCGAGCATTTGGGGGGGATCTGCCTGAACTGGGGCTGTATTCCGACCAAGGCGCTGTTGCGGTCGTCCGAAGTGTTCCATCTGATGGAGCGCGCCAAGGATTTCGGTCTGAAAGCCGAAAAGATCGGATATGATCTGGACGCGGTGGTCAAACGATCCCGTGGCGTGGCCGCGCAGCTGTCAGGAGGCATTGGCCATCTGTTGAAGAAGAACAAGGTTGCCGTCGTGATGGGTCAGGCCACGATCCCTGCAAAGGGCAAGGTCAGCGTCAAGACCGACAAAGGCACCGAGGAACTGACCGCCAAGAACATCATTCTCGCAACCGGGGCACGGGCACGGGAACTGCCGGGCCTTGAAGCTGACGGCGATCTGGTCTGGACGTACAAGCACGCACTGCAACCGCCGCGGATGCCGAAAAAACTGCTCGTCATCGGGTCTGGTGCGATCGGCATCGAGTTTGCCAGCTTCTACAATACGCTGGGCGCAGACACCACAGTTGTCGAGGTGATGGACCGGGTGTTGCCGGTCGAAGACGCCGAAATCAGCGCATTGGCCAAGAAGGCGTTCACCAAACAGGGCATGACCATCATGGAAAAAGCCATGGTCAAGCAGCTGGACCGTGGCAAGGGGAAAGTGACCGCGCATATCGAGGTAAAGGGCAAGGTCGAGAAACAAGAGTTCGACACAGTGATCTCGGCTGTCGGGATCGTTGGCAATATCGAAAACCTTGGTCTGGAAGCTCTGGGCGTCAAGATCGACCGGACACATGTGGTTACGGACGAGTATTGCCGCACCGGCGTTGAGGGCCTTTATGCGATCGGTGACATCGCAGGCGCGCCCTGGCTTGCACATAAAGCAAGCCACGAGGGTGTCATGGTCGCGGACCTCATCGCGGGTCAACATGCGCACCCGGTCAAACCCGAAAGCATCGCGGGATGCACCTATTGCCAGCCTCAGGTTGCCTCGGTTGGATATACCGAAGCAAAGGCCAAAGAGCTGGGTTACGACATCAAAGTCGGCCGCTTTCCCTTTATCGGCAATGGCAAGGCCATAGCCTTGGGTGAGCCGGACGGGCTGATCAAAACCGTGTTTGATGCGAAAACAGGCGAGTTGCTGGGCGCCCACATGATCGGTGCCGAAGTTACCGAACTGATTCAGGGTTACGTGGTCGGTCGCCAGCTGGAGACAACGGAAGAAGACCTGATGAACACCGTCTTCCCGCACCCGACACTGTCAGAGATGATGCACGAAAGTGTGCTGGATGCCTATGGTCGCGTGATCCATATGTAAGATCGGCGTAGTTCCCCGTCAGGGTTGGGGGCTCTGCCCCCGCCGCGCGTGCCGCGCGCCTCCCCCGGGATATTTTAGGCCAGATGAAGCAGGGATCCTTTATTCATCTGGCTGCAAATATCCCGGAGCGCGAGGCAGAGCCTCGCATAAGACCTATTTGTTCAAAGCATCCAGAATGCGCGCCCATGACCGGATGCCCTTGTGGAAGCTTTTCACGTCATATTTCTCGTTCGGCGAATGGATGGCATCATCTTCGTTTGCATAGCCAACCAGCATCGAGTCGAGCCCCAGAACGGTGTTGAAATAGCCGACAACAGGGATTGATCCCCCCATTCCAGTGAACACTGCCTCGCGGTCCCATTCATCCGACAGCGCACCGCGCGCGGCTTCGAATTCGGAGCGGGTGATATTCATGACCGAAGCGGGAGAGCCTTCCATGTCGTTGTCCCAGACCACTTTGGCGTCAGGGGAGAGCCGATCCTCGACATGTTTGCGGATTTTGGCGCGCAGTGCGTCCGGGTCCATGTCACCAACAAGGCGGCAGGTAATTTTGCAATGGGCCTTGGACGGAATAACGGTTTTGGAGCCCGCACCGTTATAACCGCCCCACAGACCGTTCACTTCGAGCGTCGGTCGTGCCCATTGTTGCTCCAAGGTGGAGTACCCCTTTTCGCCATGCGGTTGGGTGTAGCCGACCGAATTCAGATAATCCGCTTCGTCGAAGCCGCAATTCTGCCATTGGCGCAACTGGTCTTCGGGTACTTCATGCACACCTTCGTAGAACCCGTCGACCGCGACCCGCCCGGTTTTGTCGTCATAAAAAGAGGTCACGATTTTCGACAGTTCGCGCAGCGGGTTCAGGCCCGGGCCGCCATAGTGGCCGGAATGCAGGTCGATGCGCGGTCCCACGATGGTAAATTCGTCCTTCAGCATGCCCCTCAACTGCGCCGCAATCGACGGAACGCCGCGTGACACCATGGATGTATCGCAGACCAGCGCCAGATCCGCTTTGAGTTCGGCGGCATTTTCCTTGAGGAAAGGAACCAGTGAGGGCGAGCCCGATTCTTCTTCGCCCTCGAAAAAGAAAGTTATGCGGCACGGCAAGGATCCGTGCACGGCCTTCCAGGCGCGGCAGGCTTCGACAAAAGTCATCAACTGACCCTTGTCGTCTGATGCTCCGCGTCCGCGGATGACCGGACCGGTTTCGGTGTCCTCAATGGCGGGATCGAACGGATCCCGGTTCCACAGATTCAGCGGATCGACCGGCTGCACATCGTAGTGGCCGTAAAACAGGAAATGCGGCGCAGTCGCCTCCTCACCCACGTGACCGACAACCATTGGGTGGCCCGGTGTTTCCCGTTTCTCAGCCGCAATTCCGATACTGTTCAGATCGGCAACCAGCCAGTCTGCGGCGCGGCTGACCTCGGCCTTGTATGCGGGGTCGGTCGAAATCGACGGGATGCGCAGCAGTTCCATCAGGCGGTCGATCGAGGTTTGCAAATCTTCGTCAATCCGGTTCAGCACGGCGTCTAGCGACATGGGGGGCTCCTGCCTGTTTTTTTGTTCCTGCGAACCCTAGCAGCGTTGTCGGCGCCGTCCAGAGGTGTTGACACGGATTGCGGCCCGGCAGTGTAAGCTTGGGTAGGGCGGCGAGCCCTGCGTCGTTTCCACGCGTCCGATGGCCGTAACTTTACTTGTCGGACGGGGTGCAAACTTATATTTGATGCAAATCAAAGTTGGGTTCACCTTTTCGGCTGTAACCAGCTGAATAAGGGAACACAAAGCCACCGAAACAGGGTAAGCTGTGGGATGTGGCGAAAATATCGCCCAGTGGGAAACCGGATACGGGCGTTCAAGGAGGGTCCTTTGGACTATACTGCTCAGCTCGATTCAGCGATTGCCAGGCTGCATGATGAAGGTCGTTACCGGACCTTTATCGATATCGAACGTCGCAATGGACATTTCCCCCATGCGGTGCGCACGCGTCCGGACGGGTCACAGCAGAATATCACCGTATGGTGCGGCAACGATTATCTGGGCATGGGGCAAAACCCGGTCGTTCTGAATGCAATGCACGAAGCTGTTGATGCAGCCGGTGCAGGTTCGGGCGGTACACGCAATATCTCGGGCACCACAGTTTATCACAAAAGGCTTGAGGCTGAACTGGCCGATCTGCACGGCAAGGAAGCCGCGCTGCTTTTTACCAGCGCCTATATCGCCAATGACGCAACGCTCAGCACGCTGCCCAAACTGTTCCCGGGCCTGATCATCTATTCTGACGCGCTGAACCATGCCTCGATGATCGAAGGCGTACGCCGGAATGGCGGGGCTAAGCGCATCTTCCGGCACAATGACGTGGCGCATCTGCGCGAACTGCTTGAGGCGGATGACCCCGCCGCGCCCAAACTGGTCGTATTCGAGTCGGTTTATTCAATGGATGGCGATTTTGGTCCAATCGAAGAAATCTGTGATCTGGCAGATGAATTCGGCGCGCTGACCTATATCGATGAAGTGCATGCCGTGGGCATGTATGGCCCCCGCGGGGGCGGTGTGACCGAGCGCGATAACCTTGCCCACCGGATCGACATCATCAACGGCACGCTGGCAAAAGCCTATGGCGTGATGGGCGGCTATATCGCGGCCAGCGCCAAGATGTGCGACGCCGTGCGGTCATACGCACCGGGCTTTATCTTTACCACGTCCCTGCCACCTGCGGTTGCGGCCGGGGCTGCCGCATCTGTTGCCTACCTGAAAACTGCACCTGAACTGCGCGAGCAGCATCAGACGCAGGCCAAAATCCTCAAGCTGCGGTTGAAGGGGATGGGACTGCCGCTGATCGACCACGGAAGCCATATCGTGCCCGTGATCGTCGGAAACCCGGTCCATACCAAGAAGCTCAGCGATATGCTGTTGGATGATTACGGCATTTATGTGCAACCGATCAATTTCCCGACCGTTCCGCGCGGAACCGAGCGTCTGCGCTTTACCCCTTCTCCGGTGCATGGACCTGACGAAATGAACCGTCTGGTACAGGCGATGGACGAACTTTGGTCACATTGTGCGCTAAATCGCGCCGAACTTGCCGGTTAACCTCACGCCAAAGTGTGCAACGTATTTGCCGCGTGTTAAGCTTACGCTAACAAAATTGGCAGACGAATCGTTTTGGGGATGATTCGCCGCTAACGCGAAACACGCGACAGGCAGAATGGGGCAGCAGGAATGATTGGGCGCAGATCACAGCGCGAATCTGATGAGGACGTAGATGTCAGACCCAAAGGGTTTGATGACTACGAGGTACGCCTTGGTGACAAGATGCGCGGCGAACGCGCAACCATGGGCAAATCCCTGTTGGATGTTCAGCGCGAGTTGAGGATCAAAGCCAACTACATTGCTGCCATCGAAAACGCGGATCCCGACGCCTTTGACACACCCGGCTTTATCGCCGGGTATGTGCGTTCTTATGCGCGTTATCTGGGTATGAACCCGGATGAAACATTCTCGACTTTCTGCGCGGAAAGCGGTTTTTCGGTCGCGCATGGCATGTCGGCCGAGGCCTCGGTGGTGCGAAAGCCGACCGGTGCGCTTCCGGCGCGTGGGCCAATGGGGCGCGATCCCTTCATCTCGCCCAATACGCCGTACATTCCGGGCAAGGAATCTCTGGTCAGTCAGATTGAACCGCGCGCCATCGGCTCGTCGCTGGTGCTGTTGGCGGTAATTGGCGGCATCGGCTATGGCGGGTGGGCCGTTCTGAACAAGATCCAGCAGGTGCAGGTCAGCCCGGTTGAACAAGCGCCTGTGGTGCTGTCCGACCTTGATCCGCTGGATGCCGTGCGCGGCGGCGTTGTCGATGATGTGGTTGCTGCGGCGAATACCGAAGCACTGGACCGTCTCTATCGTCCGCAGGCCTTGGATGTTCCGGTTCTGGTTGCCCGCGATGCGCCGATTTCGACCCTTGATCCGCGCGATGTCGGAACCTTCCGCCCGCCAAGCCTGCCGCAGTTCGAAGTTGCCGAAGTGCACACGGTTGAACGACCAGCTTTGCCTCAGGTCGTGGAACAGGTTGATACCACGCTGAAAATCGTTGCTGTCGATCCTTCTTGGATGCGGGTAACGGCGGCAGATGGCAGTGTCATTTTCGAAGGGACGCTTGGAACGGTCGAGCAAGGCAGTGTCTTTGAGGTTCCTCTGACAGAAGAACCGCCGCTGTTGCGGGCAGGGGCGTCGGGATCGGTTTATTTCTCGATGAACGGCGAGCACTATGGCCCGGCAGGGGCACCCGGCACGGTTGCCAAAGGGGTGATCCTTTCGAAAGACGCAGTTTCGGAAGTTTATGCCGTTGCCGATCTTGAGGCGGATCAGAACAGCGCGCTCAAGCAGCTGGTGGCTGAACTGCAAACCGCGGCGACAGAAGCGCCCGCCGAGTGATCTTGCCATTGCGGTAACCCCTTTGCCGGACTATCTACTGTCGCAACTCAGGCAGACGCGGATCCGTCCTTATGTCCCTTAATCACGTGCGCCCTTGGCGCGACATTTATCGTCGTAAATCCCGTCAAATCATGGTCGGCAACGTCCCTGTCGGGGGCGATGCCCCGATCGCCGTTCAGACCATGACCAACACCCTGACCACCGATGTGGCGGCAACAGTGGCGCAGGTTCAGGCCGCAGCCGAGGCTGGCGCGGATATCGTGCGCGTTTCAGTCCCCGATGAGGCGTCGGCTAAGGCATTGAAAGAGATCGTGCGCGAAAGCCCGGTGCCCATCGTTGCGGACATCCATTTTCACTATCGCCGTGGTATCGAGGCGGCCGAGGCAGGCGCTGCCTGTCTGCGCATCAATCCCGGCAACATCGGCGATGAACGCCGGGTGAAAGAAGTCATTAAGGCCGCGCGCGACCACAATTGCTCGATCCGGATCGGCGTGAATGCGGGCAGTCTGGAAAAGCACCTGCTTGAGAAATATGGCGAGCCGTGCCCCGAAGCGATGGTCGAAAGCGGGTTGGAACATATCCGCATCCTTCAGGACAATGATTTTCATGAGTTCAAAATCAGTGTGAAGGCCAGCGACGTTTTCCTGTCCGCCGCCGCGTATCAGGGCATAGCCGAAGCCACTGATGCGCCCATCCATCTGGGTATCACCGAGGCGGGCGGACTGGTGTCCGGCACCATCAAATCTGCCATCGGGTTGGGCAACCTGCTGTGGATGGGGATCGGCGACACGATCCGCGTCAGCCTGTCTGCCGATCCGGTGGAAGAGGTGAAGGTTGGCTTTGAAATCCTCAAATCCCTTGGTCTGCGCCACCGGGGCGTCAACATCATCTCATGCCCGTCCTGCGCACGGCAGGGGTTTGACGTCATCAAGACCGTCGAGGCGCTGGAACGCCGTCTGGAACACATCAAGACACCGATGAGCCTGTCGATCATCGGCTGCGTGGTCAACGGGCCGGGCGAGGCGCTGATGACCGATGTCGGGTTTACCGGTGGCGGGGCCGGGTCCGGGATGGTCTATCTGGCAGGCAAGGCCAGCCACAAGATGTCCAACGATCAGATGATCGACCACATCGTGGAACAAGTCGAAAAGAAAGCGGCTGAACTGGACGCGACTGCGGAAGCGGCAGAGTAGTGTGGGGTCGGCTGTGTCGGTAAGGCGGGCATAGCGACCTTACTCATCCCTTGCCCCGGTGCCTGAGCTGTTGCTAACTTGTTTCGTGACTGAACGATGCCTGTTTCGCCGCTGGTTCTGTTGGTAAACAGACCCGCGCGGACCCATGCTTTGGGAGGAGTGTGTCATGACATCCAAGACCGCAGGCCCTACGCCACCTGAGAACCTGACGCCAGACCAACAGGCCATGCCAAATGTCATTCGGGTTACTTCGGATGATATAAAGGCGTCGCTGAAAGCTGGGTTTTCCGACTTTCTGGCGCGCCCCTTCATGAGCGGTTTCTTCGGGCTTTTCTATGCGGCTTTTGGAATCCTGATGGTCTGGAGCTTGGTCTGGCTTGGCAAGATCTGGATGATCATTCCAGCGATTGTTGGATTTCCTCTGGTCGCGCCTTTCGCCGCTGCAGGACTGTATGAGATGTCCCGGCGGTTACAGAAGGGCGAGAGTTTTGGCTGGTATGAAATCCTCACTGTCATGGCCGATCAACGCAAGCGCGAAATGGGCTGGATGGCCTTTGTCACGCTGTTCATTTTCTGGGTTTGGGTTTATCAGGTCCGGCTTTGGCTTGCGATCATCCTGCAGAACTCATCCTTTTCGGATTTCGATGGATTCTTGAACATCATCTTGTTCACTCCGCAGGGGTGGACATTCCTTGCAATCGGCACCTGTGTCGGAGCGTTTCTGTCGGCTGTCCTGTTTTCGGTAACTGTCGTCGCCATGCCCATGCTTCTGGACCGGGAAACCAATTTCGTTTCAGCCATGTTGACGTCCTTACGCGTCGTCTCGGAAAGCCCTGTGGTCATGCTTGGCTGGGCAGCGATCATCTCGGTCACAATGTTGTTGTCGATGGTTCCGGCGTTTATGGGCTTGATCTTTACCTTGCCGATCCTTGGCCATACAACGTGGCATCTCTATCAACGGGCCGTGGAACCGGCAGACGGCTGAGGTCAGTGATCAGTCCGCCTTTTTGTCTGGGGGCAGCTGTGCCGCCCCCAATACCTATCAACCCTGTTCTGCGCGAACGCCATCTGCAATCTGCTGCATCTGATCGGCGGGCAGATAGCCGCGCAGCAACTCGGTTCCCAGCACGAATGAGGGCGTGCCCGAAATCTGCATCCGTTGCGCCAGGGCACGGGTGCGGCTGATCTCATCCGTGACGCTGTCGCTGTCCATCGCGGCGATGATCGCGTCGCTGTCCAGGCCCAGCCCGTCAGAGATGCGGCGCAAGGTAACTTCGGACGGTTCGCCGTTGAAGGCCATCAGGGCATCGTGAACCTGTTTATAGGCGTCACCACCAGCGACGTGTTTGGTGGCCACGGCAAAGCGCGAGGACAAAACAGATGCGTCGCCCAGAATTGGCAGCTCTTTGATCACAAACCGGATATTGCCGTCGCTGGCCAGCAGGTTTGCCACTTCGGGCACCGCACGGCGGCAATAGCCGCAGCGGTAGTCCATGAATTCGACCAGCGTGATATCGCCATCCGGGTTGCCGCCGACCCAGCTATAGCCATCGTCGAACAGTTCGGCCTCATTGGCGGCGACCAGTTCTTTGTCGGCGGCCGCTTCGGCCACTGCGTTTCGCTGTTCGAGGATATTGATTGCCTCGATAATGACTTCGGGGTTCTCCAGCAGGTATTCGCGTACCTGAGCACCAAACTCTGCCTTTTCGGCATCATTCATCGCGTTTAGGTCCAGCGCCTGTGCCGAGGTCGCCGCCATGGAAAGCCCCAGAAGGGCAGGTGCAGCATGTCTGAGGATCATTTCCGTTTCCTTTTATCTTTCTTGAGTCGTTCTGAGGCAATCAGCACGTCTTGTGCCCTTTGCCAACCCGGAGAGCCTTCGGGCAACTGTCCTACAGCCCGTTTCGCGTGAATTCCGGCATCCTCCATCCGACCTTGCAGCGCATAGCGTTCTGCCGTCACGGTCGAAGCCATGCCGTTATTTCCGACCTGCGCATAAGCCACACCCAGATCCTGCATCAGGCGCGCGTTACGAAAATCGCGCGCGCGCGCCTGTTCCAGTGCGTTCAATGCCTGTTTCGTTTCCCCCTGCGCCAGCAGGGCACGCCCGTAGCTCGCAAGGATCAACGCATTGTTCGGGGCCATTTCAACAGCGCTAGCATAAGCTTTAACAGCCTCGCTTACACGTCTGTTTTCCAACAGTATTTGCCCCTTCAGATCGTAATAGAACGGGTCATCAGGACGTTCGGCAAGTGCTGCGTCAATTGCGGCACGGGCGCGGGACAGATCGCGGTTCTGATGATGGGCCGAAGCCTCTCGCATCAGGCGGATGTCTCGGTAGGATTCTTCGCCAGCGCGCCGCAAGGTCCAACTGGGCGACCGCAGAAAGGCCGAAAGCTTGCCTTTGACCCGCGCAAACCAGTAGTCCGCATTGGGGTTTGGAACGGCTCGGTCGCCAAACTCATCCAGGAACGCCTCGGCGGCACGCAGGCGGTCACGGCTTGTCGGGTGTGATCGCATATAGGGGTCCTGATTGGCGACACTCAGCAGTTCCTGACCGGCGAACTTCCGGTGCAGTTCCACCATCCCGCTGGGCGAGATTTCGGCCCATCGCAGGTAACTTGCCGCACTGCGGTCGGCGGATGCCTCTTCTGCGCGGGTGTGACCCAGAAAACCGCGAATTGCTGCGCCTTGGGTGCCAGCAGCGATCCCGATGGCGGCCTCGCCCCCACCCGCCGCAGCTGCCAGCAGGGCCAAAGCCGTGCCGAGGCTGGCGTTGCGCTGCGCCGCTTTCAGGTTCTCAGCCCGTCGTGCCAGATGACCATTCGAGATATGTGCGGCCTCGTGGGCGATGACAGCCTGCAACATCTCGGGGCTTTCGACGGTCAGAATCAGCCCGTAGTTCACGTAAATCGCGTTGTAGTCGATGACGAATGCATTGAACGTGTTGTCGTTTACGACCAGAATCTGAACCCGGTTCGTGTTCAGCCCCGCAGCCCGCAACACCGGAAAGGCCAGTTCACGCAGGCCATGTTCGATATCTGGGTCGCGGATCAGGCTTTGCGCGTGCGATTGCACCGCTGCCGCCAGCCAGACGACAACGGCAACCATCAAGGCCGGGATTGACGCCAACCGGGATACGCGCTCAAAAGCCATGACTGCAACATGGGAGATGGGCATGAGAAACTCAACCCGGTCCGGGGTCGATCCCTTCATCGTGATGGATGTGATGGAGGCGGCACGCAAGGCCGAAGAGGCAGGTCGCCACGTGATCCACATGGAAGTCGGCCAGCCCGGAACCGGCGCGCCCAAGGGTGCGACCGAAGCTTTGGCCGCAGCGATGGAGCAAGGCCCGCTGGGCTATACGGTTGCCCTGGGTCTGCCCGCCCTGAGGCAGCGGATCGCCCGGCTTTACGGCGATTGGTACAATGTCGACCTGAACCCCGAGCGGGTGGTGATCACTCCTGGCTCGTCCGGCGGATTCCTGCTGACCTTTACCGCATTGTTCGACAGTGGCGACCGTGTCGGTATCGGCGCGCCCGGCTATCCGTCCTATCGCCAGATCCTGAAGGCACTGGGTCTGGTCCCGGTCGACCTGCCGACCGCGCCGGAAAACAGGTTGCAGCCCGTGGCGGCGGATATTCAGGGGATGGATCTGAAGGGGCTGATGGTGGCCTCACCTGCAAATCCGACCGGTACGATGTTGGACCGGGCCGCCATGGGCGCCCTGATCGAGGCGGCGCACGGGCAGGGCGCGTCGTTCATCAGTGACGAGATTTACCACGGGCTGGAATACGAAGCCAAGGCCGTGACGGCGCTGGAGCTGACAGATGAATGCTATGTGATCAACTCGTTCTCGAAGTACTTTTCGATGACCGGATGGCGCGTAGGCTGGATGGTGGTGCCCGAGGATCAGGTGCGCGTGGTCGAACGGATCGCTCAGAACATGTTCATCTGCGCCCCCCATGCCAGTCAGGTCGCAGCGCTGGCTGCCATGGATTGCGATGACGAATTGCAAGCCAATCTGGACGTGTACCGCCGCAATCGCGCGCTGATGCTGGACGGGCTGCCCAAAGCCGGGTTTTCGAACATCGCGCCACCCGACGGGGCGTTTTATGTCTATGCCGATGTGTCTGATCTGACCGATGACAGCCGCGCATTTGCGGCCGAGATTCTGGAGCATGCCGGTGTGGCCGTGACACCTGGGCTGGATTTTGACCCACAGCGCGGCCATACCACATTGCGATTTTCCTATGCGCGCGCGACGGATGACATTCAGGAAGGGCTTGAGCGTTTGCGCCTGTTTATGACGCGGCGCGGCGCAGTCAGGGAACCGGCCTGAGCCGTTCACAAACCGCCCCTTGTGGTATAGGGTGCCGGACAAACGATCTCGGGATAACTTGAGGCCATGAGCAGGATCTTCTTTAGCATTGCGCTGTGTTGGGCGTTGGCTGGTGGTGCCATTGCGCAGGATTTCAGCGCGTTGGCGCGTGTCCAGCCTGACCAGAGCCGTATTACGGATGTCGGGCGTACCGGTGTTCGGGTGGACATCGCCCTCAGTCAGGGCGTTCCCTACAGGATTTTCACCTTGCAGGATCCCTACCGTATGGTTCTGGACTTCAACGAAGTGGATTGGGCCGGGCTGACCCGCGAAGATTTCCTGCAATCCAATCGCATCAGCGGCGTGCAGTTCGGCGCATATGTTCCGGGTTGGTCACGTCTGGTGCTGGAACTGGGGGCGCCGATGGCAGTGGCGACGGCAGAATTGTCGGTGGCAGAGGATTCGGCGGCTGCATTGTTGTCGCTCGACCTCAAGGGGACGGATTTCGATGCTTTCAACGCCTCGGCAGGTGCGCCGCGAAACCCGGGCTGGGACTTGCCGGAACCGGCGGATGTGCCGCAAGCTGCGGTGCGCAGTGCCGACCGACCCTTGCGTGTCATGCTGGATCCGGGCCACGGAGGCATTGATCCGGGGGCCGAGACAGACGCGATTGATGAAAAAACCCTGATGCTGACTTTCGCACGTGAGCTGCGCGAAATCCTTCTAAGATCAGGCGGGTACGAGGTGGTTCTGACACGGGTCGACGATCAGTTCGTCTCGCTGGAGCGCCGAATTGCGCTGGCGCACCGGGCCGGTGCGGACCTGTTCATTTCGCTGCACGCTGATTCCCTGTCCGAAGGGCGGGCGCATGGTGCGGTGGTTTATACCCTGTCCAACGATGCCTCGGATGTGGCCAGTGCGAAGCTGGCGGAACGGCACGACCGCGGGGATTTGATTTCCGGTGTCGATCTGAACGGGGCAGATGATCAGATCACGGATGTTCTGCTGGACATGGCCCGTCAGGAAACGATGCCACGCACAAGCGCGCTGGCCAAGGCCATTGCAAACGGTCTGGCACAACAAGGGGGGCCGATGAACGGCAAACCCCTGCGTACCGCGTCTTTTTCAGTGCTCAAGGCGGCGGACATCCCGTCGGTTCTGGTCGAGCTTGGGTTTCTGTCCAGCCCCAGAGACCTGAAGAACCTCAATGATCCTGATTGGCGGGCGAGAATGGCGCTGGGAATTCATCGGGGGCTTGAAGATTGGCGCCAGCAGGATGTGATCCGCAAATCCCTTATTGGCCAGTGACCTTGCGGCGCAAAACGGCTAGAATACGCTCGGTGTTTTGACCCTTGGGCGGCGCATCACTATATAGGCGGCACCGCGAGAAAAAGGCAGTAACGTGATCCGGTTTATTCTTTCGATTTTCGGGGCGATTTTCAGCCTCGTGACATTGGGTATTTTCATGGCCGCGCTGGTGATCGGCGCGGTGTTCTGGATGTATGGGCGCGACCTGCCCAGCCACGAGTCGCTGGCACAGTACAAACCACCCACAATCAGCCGGATCTATTCGGGTGAAGGCAAGCTGATCGATGAATTCGCGCAGGAACGCCGCCTGTTCACCCCGTCCGAGGAAATCCCGGATCTGGTGAAGCAGGCGTTTATTTCGGCGGAAGACAAGAATTTCTACAACCATCAGGGCTATGACCCGCGCGGCATCATTGCCGCCGGGGTCGAGGCGGTGCGGACCAAGGGCGAAACCGTACGCGGTGCGTCGACCATCACGCAGCAGGTCATGAAGAACTTTCTGCTGTCCGGTGACCGCCGGGCCGAGCGCAAGATCAAGGAAATCATTCTTGCGACCCGGCTCGAGGATACATTGGACAAGGAACAGATCCTCGAACTTTATATGAACGAGATCTTTCTGGGCCAGAACTCCTACGGTGTGACTGCTGCCGCGCAGACCTATTTCAATAAAACCCTGCAGGAATTGGCCCCACATGAGGCCGCCATGCTGGCTGCCATGCCCAAAGCACCGTCAGATTACCACCCCGTTTGGCAAAAAGAGCGCCTTCTGGCCCGGCGCAATTACGTGTTACGCGAGATGCAGCAGAACGGTTACATCGATCAGGCGACTTATGAGGCCGAGGTCGAATTGCCATTGCGTTCGGTCCAGAACGGAGATTTTGAAAGCTTCCGTACAGCCCTGCCGCCCCGCGACTATTTCACCGACGAAATCCGTCGCCAGCTGAGCGAAGATTTTGGTGAGGGCGAGTTCTTTACCGGCGGCTTTACCGTGCGTGCATCGGTGGATGAGGAAATGCAGGTTGAGGCCGCACGTGCCCTGCGCGAGGCGCTTGAGAAATACGACCGCTCCCGAGGCAAATGGCGCGGAACAGGTGACGTGATCCCGGAAGAAAAACTGGCGGATGAGGCGCAATGGCGCGAAGCGCTGGCGGCCGTGGAAATTCCGCGCGACGTCATTCTGCCAACCCGGTGGTATCCCGCCGTGGTTCTGGGCATGACCGACCAGCAACTGACCGTTGGTGTCGAAGAAGGTCCTGCCGATGGGATAATCCCGCGCGCGGACATCAAATGGATGCAGGGTGATTTTGCGGCCAACTTCAAGCGCGGCGATGTCATTCTTGTTGTTGCGGGTGAAGATGGGCAATGGTCAGCCCGCCAGGTGCCAGAGGTGCAGGGTGCCTTTGTCGCGATGGATGTGAACTCGGGTCGCGTTCTGGCGATGCAGGGCGGGTTCTCGTATCAGGACACCGTGTTCAACCGGGCCACACAGGCACAGCGCCAGCCGGGATCGTCCTTCAAGCCATTTGTCTATGCTGCTGCGCTGGACAGCGGATACAGCCCCGCGACAATCGTCGTCGATGCGCCGATCGAAGTGAACACGCCGCAGGGGCTGTGGCGCCCCAAGAACTCTTCCAACAAATTCTACGGCCCCACACCTTTGCGCACAGGGATCGAACAGTCGCGGAACCTGATGACCATCCGTCTGGCGCAGGAAGTTACAATGCCTGTCGTTGCGGGCTACGCGGAACGGTTCGGTGTCTATGACAGGATGGGCGCGTTTTTGGCCAACTCGCTGGGGGCCGAGGAAACCACGCTTTACAAGATGGTCGCGGCCTATGCGATGTTCGCCAATGGCGGCCAGCGTGTGGAGCCCACTCTGGTCGACCGCATTCAGGACCGGTTCGGAAAAACCATCTATCGCCACGATGACCGTCAGTGTCTGGACTGTAACTCGACCTGGCTGGAACCAGATGAATCGCCCACCCTTGTCACGGATCGCGCGCAGGTCATGGATGCGATCACCGCCTACCAGCTGACATCGATGATGAAGGGTGTGGTCGACCGCGGGACGGCATCCAGCGTTGTGAATCTACCCGTGCCAACAGCGGGCAAAACCGGAACCACCAACGACTCCAAGGATGCGTGGTTCATCGGCTTTACGTCGAACATCGTGGCCGGTTGCTACATCGGTTATGACCGACCGCGTCCGATGGGACGTGGGGCCTATGGTGGCACGCTGTGTGGCCCTGTGTTCCAGAGCTTCATGGAAAAAGCGGTCGAAAAATACGGCGGCGGTCCGTTCGAAGTGCCGGAAGGTGGTCATTTCATCAAGATCGACCGCTTCAGCGGGGCCCGTCTGCCCGATGATGCCACCGGTGACTATGTCGTGGCCGAATTCTTCCGCGACGGCGTCGATGGTTTTATCGACCGTGTCTATGATGGTGGTTTTGCCATCGGATCGGACCTGCCATTGTTTGAAGAAGTCCAGCGCGCGGGCGTACAGGTTCAGACGTCGACGGGCCAGACCGTGACCGTTGGTCCGAAAGCTTCCCAAGGGGATCTGAGCACCGGTGGGCTTTACTGACAAGGCGCATTCCAATTGGCTAATACTCCGCTGATTCCGCACTCTTTGCTGGGGGCACCCGGACAGTTGCGCATTTCTCCGGGCGTCCTCTCGGGTCAGCATGTTTTTCTCACCGGCATGACCGGTAGCGGGGCGGACGGCTCCATGCCAAGCGATCCGGAAGAACAATTCCGAAACGCCTTTGCAAAGATTGCAGAGGTCTTGAAGGAAGCCAGCCTTGGATTGGATGCAGTGGTCGAGATGACGACCTACCACGTTGAAATGCGAGATCATTTCGACCTGTTCGATCGCGTGCGCCTTGAGGTTCTGACCGCGCCTTACCCGGCCTGGACCGCAGTTGAAGTTGCGGGATTGCGACGGGAAGGGGCGCTGGTGGAAATTCGGGCGATTGCGCATCTTTCTGATTGAAAGCACGATAGCTGTTTCAGCATCCAGCCTGTCTTGTGGTGTCTCGCACCTCTTGCTATCACGCAGGCCTGATTGAGCAAGTTGGGACAAGACCATGCGCGCCGAAACCCAGAACATCGTGGCGGATATCAAAAAGTCGCTGGAGCTGCTGGCGCAGCGTATGGACTATGAAACCGCACCGCATCGCCTTGAGGAATTCAACGCGCGCGTCGAAGACCCCAACCTTTGGGATAACCCTGAAAATGCGCAGAAACTGATGCGCGAGCGGCAGATGCTGGTCGATGCAATCGAGACGTACGAATCCATCAAGACCGACCTCAACGACAATATCGAACTGATCGAGTTGGGCGAGATGGAGGAAGACCAAGAAGTCGTTCAGGATGCCGAAGCGGCGATCAAGACGCTGAAAACCAAGGCCGCAAAAAAAGAGCTTGAGGCGCTGCTGGACGGTGAGGCCGACAGCAATGATACGTTCCTCGAAATCAACTCGGGCGCGGGGGGAACCGAAAGCTGCGACTGGGCGTCGATGCTGGCGCGCATGTATGTGCGCTGGGCCGAGAAAAAGGGTTACACGGTCGAGCTGCAATCCGAGACACCGGGCGAAGAAGCGGGGATCAAATCCGCAGCCTACAAGATTTCCGGTCACAACGCCTATGGCTGGCTGAAATCGGAAAGCGGCGTACACCGGCTGGTGCGGATCTCGCCCTATGACTCGGCGGCCAAGCGCCATACGTCTTTCAGCTCGGTCTGGGTCTATCCGGTGGTCGACGACAATATCGAGATTGAGGTGAACCCGGCCGATATCCGCATCGACACCTACCGCTCTTCGGGGGCTGGCGGCCAGCACGTGAACACCACCGACTCGGCTGTTCGGATCACGCACATCCCGACCGGGATTGTTGTAACCAGCTCGGAAAAGTCGCAGCACCAGAACCGCGATATTGCCATGAAAGCCCTGAAATCGCGCCTGTACCAGCAGGAACTGGATCGCCGCAACGCGGATATCAACGCGGCGCACGAGGCTAAGGGCGATGCGGGCTGGGGCAACCAAATCCGGTCTTACGTGTTGCAGCCCTATCAGATGGTCAAGGACCTGCGAACCAATCACGAAACCTCGGATACCAAAGGGGTTCTGGACGGGGACCTGGACGGATTCATGGCGGCAACCTTGGCCCTGAACGTGTCAGGCAAAAGCCGATCCGAGGCGCAGGGCGACAGCTAAGGTGACACGCCAGCGTTCCTTTCCGGACCTGCTGAAAGGGCACTGGCAGCTAATCCTGATCACCGGTCTGGTCTTTGCGCTCTGGAACACGCCGTTTGTTGTTCCGCTAAAAATTCTGGTTGTCTTTCTGCATGAGCTGTCTCATGCCGTGACAATCCTATTGACTGGCGGCTCGGTCGAGAGTTTCACGATCTCACCCCAGCAAGGCGGAATGGTGATCGGCCGGGGCGGCAGCAGGTTTCTCAGCCTGTCCGCCGGCTATCTCGGCTCGCTTGTGTTTGGTATTGCGCTTTTGATCATTGCCTTGAGGACAAATGCTGACCGGGCTGTTTTGGCTGTTTTCGGCGCAATCATGTGTCTGATCGCACTGCTGTACATACGCGATGCTTTCGCCTTGCTGTTTTGCGCAGGCGTCGGGGCGGCAATGATTGCGACAGCGTGGTTCATGAGCCACGAGGTCAGTGATCTGGTGCTGCGCGTTGTCGGGCTGACCAGCATGATCTACGTGCCGTTTGATATCTTTGATGACACCATCCGACGATCCGGCGCACGCTCGGACGCGTTCCTGTTGGCCGAGGAATTCGGCGGCACCGCGATGCTGTGGGGTGGGGTCTGGCTGGTGTTGAGTGGTGGCGCCATTGCCCTTTGTCTACGGTATTGGTTGGGCCGGGACAGCAACCTGCCATTGCACCGCAGAGCGTTGTGATGCTGTTGTTTGTGAGACAAGAAAAGATACATCTAAACAGTGGGTTTAAATGAGGTGAACCGCTCGCTAGGCTGTTGAAGACCAACAACAGACTGGCGTGTTATGGACCTGACCCGGATATCTGCCACAGAGCTTCTGAACCAACTGGCTACCCGGCAGGTTTCGGCCACAGAAGTCATGCGGGCCACGCTGGATCGCATTGCCAAAGTCAACGGTGACGTGAACGCCATCGTGGCGCTGCGGGACAAGGGCGAGCTGATGGCCGAAGCGCAGGCCCGCGACAGCGGCCCTGTCACTGGCCCGCTGCACGGCCTGCCAATTGCGGTCAAGGATTTGGTCAATGTGGCAGGTATTGTTTCGTCGCACGGATCGCCTGTTTTCAGGGATGCCGTCCCTGACAGGGATGATCTGATTGCCGCCAGGATGCGGGCCGCGGGCGCCATCCTGATCGGCAAGACCAATACGCCGGAATTCGGGCTGGGCTCGCACACGTTCAACTCGGTCTATGGTGCGACGCGCAACCCGTATGACGCCAGTTACACCTGCGGCGGCTCATCAGGTGGGGCAGCAGTGGCTTTGGCGACGGGTATGGTCGCATTGGCCGACGGGTCCGACATGATGGGCAGCCTGCGCAACCCGGCGGCCTGGAACAATGTTTACGGCTTTCGCCCAAGCTGGGGCAGTGTGCCGTCTGATCCGGTCGGCGATAGTTT
The DNA here is from genome assembly GCF_056541095.1 of Ruegeria sp. AK11. NCBI lineage: Bacteria > Pseudomonadati > Pseudomonadota > Alphaproteobacteria > Rhodobacterales > Roseobacteraceae > Ruegeria > Ruegeria sp. AK11. Next base: position 1,250,349 of record NZ_JBQFXU010000001.1, on the reverse strand, counting down.
CCTGCATCAGCTGTCCACATTGGGTCCAATGGCGCGCAGTCCCGAAGATCTTGGCATCCTGCTCGACGTGATCTCGGGGCCCGATCCGCGCCTGCCATTGGTCGGAGAATATGCACCGGTTTCCCCGGTTGTCGCAGCAGATCTGAACGGGCTGCGCATTGGCTGGCTGGGCGATTGGGGCGGGGCCTTTCCAGTTGAAGCCGGAATCCTTGAGCTGTGCCGGGATGCGTTGAAGGTGTTCGAAGCGCGGGGCGCGCGTGTTGAACATGTCGCCCCGCCTTTCGATGCCGAACGGTTATGGACCAGTTGGATCACCCTGCGGTCCTGGACTGTCGCCGCAGGGCTGGAACCTTTGGCTGAACGACGGGACCATCTGAAAGACACAGCCCAGTGGGAGCTGGACCGGGGTCTGACGATGAGTGCCATGGACGTGCATCACGCCAGCGTAATTCGGTCAGAATGGTTCCGGCGCGCGGCGGAACTGTTCGAGCAGTTTGATGCCCTGGTCCTGCCATCCGCACAGGTTTGGCCGTTTGGGATCGAAACGCCATACCCCACCCGGATCGCGGACCGCGCAATGGATACATATCATCGCTGGATGCATGTCACGGTACCGGTCAGCCTGATTGGCTTGCCTTGTCTGGCCGCGCCCGCCGGGTTTGGTGTGCAGGGCCTGCCCATGGGCTTTCAACTGTTTGGACCAAAAGGATCGGATCAGAAATTACTGTCGGTCGGGGCGGCGTATCACACCGAAACCGACTGGCCTAACAAGAGGCCGGCGATGTCATAACGCCGATCAGGGAGGAGACTAAATGGAAAAGCCATTTGGCGTTCCGGACATGCGTTCGGTAGATACAGCCATGCTGCGCACAGCGTTGAAGCGCGCCTGGGCCGACTTTCGGCGCGCGCCGCAGTTCGGGTTGATCTTTGCCGGGTTCTACGTGCTTGCGGGATGGGCGATGGCATGGGTCACCATCCAGACTGGTACAACCTTCTGGCTGGTTCTGGCAGCTATCGGCTTTCCACTGATCGGCCCGTTTGCCGCTGTTGGCCTTTACGAGGTGTCGCACCGGCTGGAACAGGGCGAACCGCTGGATCTTGGTGCAATCTTTGGTGTCGTGCTGCAACAAAGCCGCCGGCAATTGCCGTCGATTTGCGCCATCATCGTCGTGGTGTTTCTGTTCTGGTTTTTCCTGGGGCACATGATCTTTGCCCTGTTCCTTGGGCTGGCCACGATGACTAACGTGTCATCCTCGCTTGAGGTCTTTCTGACGGCGAATGGCCTGACAATGCTGGCTGTGGGCACGGTGGTTGGGGCGGTATTCGCAACCGTTCTCTATATGATCACCGTATTGTCGATCCCACTGCTGCTGGATCGCGAACTGGATTTTGTCACGGCAATGATTGCAAGTTTTACCTATGTGTCCGGGAATTTTCCGGTGATGCTTGCCTGGGGGGTAATCATCGCTGTTCTGACGTTCCTGGCCATGGTGCCCTGGTTTCTGGGCCTTTTGGTGGTTCTGCCACTGTTAGGCCATGCCAGTTGGCACCTGTATAGGCAAATCACCCAAGTCGAAGGGGAGGGCACATCGTCCTGAGAAAACCGCTCAGGGATACTGTGCCGGATTGTTGGTCGACAAGCGCGCAGCGGCGAAAATCGCCGTTGCATCGTGCCCGAGATATTTCAGAACCACGGGTTCCGGTGCCTCAGGGGCGGCCGGGCTTATGACCGTGCCGCGCCACTGAACCGCTGTTCCCGTGGGATCGGGTGAAATCATATAAACGCGGCTGTTCTGACCCGCTCGCTGAGAGGTCAGCATATAGACGGAACTGCCGGTGCAGGCGACGATCCCTTGTATTTCGCGCGCCTGCGGCGTTGCTTCGGGCATCGCGGCGCGCGAGACATATCCGCGTATCAATGTGCATTGGGCCAGTGGTCGGGCGTGCAGCAAGGTCATGCGGTGCGAGGCCGAGACGCTTTCGATCACGGCATAAAACCCCGGAGAAAACGCAGTTCTGGCGATCATGTCCACACCTGATCCCAGAAACTCAGTCAAGGCCGCCGCTGCGGGGTGGTCCTCGATCTTTTCAATTTCGTCCAGGGGCTTCAGGAGGATGCGCGCATCCACGTCGAAAAACCGGCAGATGCGATCCAAAACATCCGGCCGTGGAACACTTTCGCCCGAAAGATACCTGTTGAACTGCGTCCGATTCACGCCAAGCTTGCGGCACAGTGCCGAGACCGACCGATACCTTCGTGCCAGTTGCCGCAGATTCGCGCCAAACATAGCGCGAAGTTCAGCCGGGCTGCGAATGTCGTCGGTCATGGATGCCCACGCCTTGCTAAGTTTCCTGAAAAACCATCGCAGCACTGGAACCAAGCCCCGGCGCGCATTGAAAAATCGTACAGATTGACCCCAAGCAACGTATCCCCACGTCGCGTTGCGCGTTGAGGCTAATGCCATAAAGCGCAATGGCAATAGGCTTTATCTGAAAATGCCTAATCTTTACCCGGAAAAGCTTACCCTATGGCAAATTTAGCGCATAGAAGGACGTGTGGGTTGATTTTGCAAATGCCCACCAACTCAAAGATGTGCTCCCGCCTTGGATGCAGGAAAAGCCCCAAGGCGGGTATATTGTTCAGTCGCCGCGCAGCAGGGCCGCCACGCCGGTGCGGGCGATTTCCATCAGGCCCAACGGGCGCATCAGGTCAGCAAAAGCGTCGATCTTGTCCGGCGCACCGGTGATCTCGAAGATGAAAGAGTTCAGGGTGCTGTCGACCACATTGGCACGGAAGATGTCAGCCAGGCGCAGCGCCTCGACGCGTTTGTCGCCTTCACCCACGACCTTGATGATGGCCAGTTCGCGTTCAACCGAAGGGCCTTCGACCGTCAGGTCATGCACGTCATGGACAGTCACGATCCGCCCCAGCTGCGCCTTGATCTGTTCGATCACCTGCGGTGTGCCGGTGGTGACAATGGTGATGCGGCTCAGGTGTCCTGTGTGATCCACCTCGGCCACGGTCAGGCTTTCGATGTTGTAACCCCGCCCCGAGAACAGGCCGATCACACGGGCCAGGACACCGGGTTCGTTCTCGACCAGCACGGCAATGGTGTGGCGTTCCTGCACGTCCGAAAAAGTAGGCCGTAGGTTATAGGCCGAATGGCGGTTGGAGCCTTTTTTGATATGTAGGGCAGACATTTATGTCCCTTTCATCATCCTGTGTTTGCCGGGCGCAACGGTCGCCCGGCGGTAATCCTCGGACGGTATCAGACCAGAACCGAACCTTTGCTGTCGATCACGCCCTGCGTCTCGGCCTCGCCCAAAAGCATCTCGTTATGTGCCTTGCCCGACGGGATCATGGGGAAGCAGTTCTCGTGCTTTTCGACCAGACAGTCGAAGATCACTGGGCCGTCGTAGTTGATCATCTCCATGATCGCGTCGTCCAGATCGGCGGGGTCGGAACACAGGATACCTTTGGCGCCAAACGCCTCGGCGAGTTTCACGAAATCGGGCAGGGCTTCGGACCAGCTGTGCGAATAGCGCTCACCATGCAGCAGCTCCTGCCACTGACGGACCATGCCGAGGCGTTCGTTGTTCAGGATGAACTGTTTCACCGGCAGGCGGTACTGAACGGCGGTGCCCATTTCCTGCATGTTCATCAGCCATGATGCTTCACCGGCGACGTTGATCACCAGAGCGTCCGGGTGTGCCATCTGCACACCGATCGAGGCGGGGAAGCCATAGCCCATCGTGCCCAGCCCGCCCGAGGTCATCCAGCGGTTGGGGTCTTCGAACCCAAGATACTGCGCCGCCCACATCTGATGCTGACCCACCTCGGTGGTGATGTAGCGATCATGCTTTTTCGTAAGTTCTTCAAGACGTTGCAGCGCGTATTGCGGTTTGATCGACTTCTCGCTGTTGGTGAACGCCAGACAGTTGATCTTGCGCCATTCCGCAATCTGGTTCTGCCATTGTTTGACATTCGCGGCGTCCGTCTTGCGGCCGCGCGACTTCCAGATCTTCAGAATGTCCTCGAGCACATGCGCCACATCGCCGACGATCGGGATGTCCACCCGGATGACCTTGTTGATCGAGGACGGATCAATGTCGATATGTGCTTTCTTCGAGTTCGGCGAGAACGCATCGATACGCCCGGTGATCCGGTCATCGAACCGCGCACCGATATTGATCATCAGATCGCAATCATGCATCGCCATGTTGGCCTCGTAGAGACCATGCATCCCGAGCATTCCCAACCAGTTTTCGCCCGAGGCAGGATAGGCGCCAAGGCCCATCAGGGTTGAGGTGATCGGAAAGCCCGTTGCATCCACCAGTTCACGCAGCAACTGGCTTGCCGCGGCGCCGGAATTGATAACGCCACCGCCGGTATAGAAGATCGGTTTCTTTGCGGTTTCGATCGCGGCAACCAATTCGGTGATCTCTTCCAGATCTCCTTTCATCGCTGGTTGGTAATGCGAGGTCGAAGGTTTCGGGCTGGCATATTCGCCCGACGCGAACTGAACATCCTTCGGGATGTCGATCAGCACCGGGCCGGGGCGGCCCGAGGTGGCGACATGGAATGCCTCGTGCAGGGTTTCAGCCAGCAAGTCCGTATCCTTCACCAGCCAGTTATGCTTGGTGCAGGGGCGGGTGATGCCAACGGTGTCGGCCTCTTGAAACGCGTCCGACCCGATCATGAAGGTCGGGACCTGCCCGGTCAGAACCACAATCGGAATCGAATCCAGCAACGCATCAGTCAGGCCAGTAACGGCGTTTGTGGCACCGGGACCAGAGGTTACAAGCGCAACACCCGGCTTACCGGTCGACCGCGCATAGCCTTCGGCGGCGTGGATCGCACCCTGTTCGTGACGCACCAGAATGTGGCGAATGTCGTTTTGCAGAAAGATCTCGTCATAGATCGGTAGGACGGCGCCACCGGGGTATCCGAAAACCGTGTCCACGCCCTGATCCTTGAGGGCCTGAACCACCATCTTTGCGCCGGTCATCTCACGTGTCATCTGCTTTGCTCCGTTCGCGACATGTGTCTTGCGTTTGACAAAAAAAAGCCCCCGAATTTTCGGAGGCGCATGGGTTCGATTATGGTTTACCGTTACCGGCCCATGCGCGTGGTTCCTACGATTACGACTAGCGTTCTCATCGCCAGAGGCTCCTTTTTGCTTGGAGGGGACATTATGGTCGGGGGGGAGGAGCGTCAACAGGCAAATCCACCAATTTTCTATCTCAATGGCGGTATTTTGCGAAATTTTGTTGCGCAGATTGCCGCATGCCGGGAATTTCCGGGAAAAGGGCAGTCGTTTTCCTGAGGGCGGGACAAGTATGAAGGTCTGAATGCGTCAGGCCGATGTCTGAAACTGGCATGATCCGGTGTTTTGTCTGGGTCACGCTGACCTTGTGGTCGCAAACGAGGGAGGCGGAGCATGTTACAGGACCTGGTAGATCTGGGACGATATCCGATCGATCGCCCGGATTCGCCAGCTTACAGGCGATTGATCGAGGATTTGCGGCGCGAGTTGGAACAGGACGGATGTGCGGTTCTACCGGGTTTCGCACATGCACAGGGGATCGAGCTTTTGGTGCAAGAGGCAGACGAGGTGGCGCCCAATGCACACCGGTCTTTCAATCGTACAAATGCCTATTTCACCAAAGACGACCCACGGTTCGACGCCGCCCATCCGATCAGACGGTTCTATGACCGTTCGAACGCGTTTGTTCCTGCCGACAATTTTGCGCAGTCCGGTCCTTTGCGCAGGATTTACGAGTTTAGCGGATTTCTTCCCTTCATTCGGGATGCGCTGGATGAGCCTGAGGACCGCTTCTTTCGTTACGACGACCCGTTGGCGGACGTGATCATCAATGTCGTGGAAGAGGGGCAGGGCTTTCCCTGGCATTTCGACACCAACAACTACACCGTGACACTGGCGATCCAGAATGGCGAGCAGGGCGGTGCATTCGAATACGCGCCCAATCTGCGCTCAGCCGAGGATGAGAATTTCGATCAGGTCGCTTCGGTTCTGGATGGAAACACGGCGCGTGTTCATCGGCTGGAATTGCGACCTGGGGACTTGCAGATATTCAAAGGCCGCTATTCTCTGCACAGGGTCGCACCGGTCAAGGGCACGCGGCGGCGGTATGTGGGTATCTTTTCATTTGTCGAGGCCGAAGGCATGTGCGGCGGGATCGAACGGACGCAGCAGCTTTATGGACGCGTGTTGCCGCACCATTACGAGCGTGCGGGTTTGCGAAAGGATCAGTTGCTGGATTAACAGATCATCACGGGTAAACTGAAACTATTTCCTGTTCGGAGCTTCAGATGCCCAAGATTTTGCAACTTACCCCATTTGTGCTGTGTTCATCCTTGCAGAACCAGATTGATTTCTACTGTAAGCGACTAGGATTTACCTGTAGCTTCAAGCAGGACAATTACGCATTTTTGTCACTTGGCCCGGTCGCCATTCGGTTGTTGGAATGCCCACCGCGAGAGGATGGCAAGGCGTTGGGCGACGACCAGTCGTTTTATATTGATGTAGACGATATCGACGGCTTTTATGAAAATTTGCGGGCTGGGTTGGCCGATCTGCCCGAGGGGCGCGTTCGGCCTCCGTTCGACCAACCTTATTTGCAGCGTGAGTTTCACATTCTGGATGAAGACGGAACACTTGTGTTCTTTGGTCAGGATATCAGACCCCGGGCGTGAACGCTCCCGCCTGTTATCGCTATGCCTGCGGCAAGCCTCCTCTAGTTGGGTAAGGCAGCACTGGGCTGCGACCGCGCATCGATCAGAAGCCGACCCCGGTGCCTTGCAGCATGCCATGTTCCAGCGCGTAGCGGGTCAGCCCGGCAGTCGAGGAAATTCCCAGTTTGCGCTTGATGTTCTTGCGATGCGTTTCAACCGTGCGCACCGAGATATCCAGCTTTTGCGCAACCTCTTTGTTTGATTTGCCCTGCGCCAGTTCCAGCAGAATTGTTTGCTCGCGCCCTGTCAGCGCCTCGCGTGCGTTGTCGCCTTTGGGTTTCAGGGACCCACTGGCACCGGTGCACAGATACTGCTCACCCCGCATGACCGCATCGATGGCCTGCTTGATCTCTTCGGTTGGGACATCTTTGAGAACATAGCCTTTTGCGCCGTGGCTGAGCGCGGTCGAAATGTATTCGGGGCTGTCATGCATCGACAGGATCAGGATGCGCGTATCGGGCAGGCGTTCCAGAATGATTTCCGTGGCGCTGAGTCCGCCGAGGCCAGGCATGTTCAGGTCCATCAGGATGACATCCGGGGCGAGGCCAACCGCCTGATCCACCGCGGCCTGACCGCTGCCGAGTGTTCCAACCACTTCGATATCGTCGTAGCTTTCAAGGATCGACTGAATGCCCTCGGCCACCATGGGATGATCGTCGACAATAAGAACTCGGATGTTTTTGGCGCTCATGTACCGGCCTTTCGGTTCGGAGTTGCGTCTTCCTGCGGTGGCAACAGGTGGCTCAGCGGCAGACTGGCCTCGATCACCGTTCCGCCGCGCGGTCCGCGTGATGACAGAATACGCAGCGATCCGTCAAGTTGTTCAATTCGTTCCTGCATGTTGCGCAGGCCGATGCCTGTGGTCGGGGTCCCGGATTCTGCGCGCAACCCACGGCCATTGTCGGTGATCCGCATGGTTGCGCCTTTCTTGTGGCCACGCAGGTCAATTGTAACATAAGAGGCATCCGCGTGGCGTTCGATATTTGTCAGCGCCTCTTGTGCGATGCGATAAAGCGCGATCTTGCTGTCCTGATCCAGCCGGTTTCGGAAAACGACGGTGGAAAATTCGGTCTCGATCCCGGTTCGTTCGCGAAAATCGTCGGTCAGAGCCTTCAACGCAGGTCCGAGACCAAGGTCGTCCAGCACGCCGGGGCGCAGGTCGCGGCTGATGCGGCGCACCTCGGTGATGGCGGTGCGAAGATGGTCGATGCCTTTGTCCAGCGGATCGCGCGCACCCGCATCATCGCCGCGCAACAGACGGCGGCGCGCATTGTCCAGCGCATAGCGTACACCCACAAGGATCTGGCTGATGCCATCATGCAGTTCGCGGGCAACCCGGCCGCGTTCTTCTTCCTGCGCGTCGAAGACACGTTGCGTCAGTTCCTTCAGCTTGGCATCCGCCAACCGCCGCTCGCGAATGTTCAGCAACATGCCCGAGGCAAAGACAATCAGAACGGCAGCAACAACAATGGCGCCGATATACATGAAGGTGCGCTGCACGCGGGCCTCGACCTCGGCCCTTGCGTTGGCGACCGTGGCGACAATGTCGTCAATGAAGACCCCGGTACCCACGACCCAGCGCCAGTCCTGCAACCCGACGACATAGGCGATCATCTGCGCCTCATCCCCGGTCGAGGGTTTTTCCCACATGAAGCTGTGCCACCCGGCCCCTTGACGGGCGAGGCGAATGAACTCGTCAACGATGGGCGTGCCATCGCTGTCGGTCAGACCTTCCCAGTTGCGGTTGATAAATTGTGTCTGACGGGGGCTGACCAGATTGTTGCCATCATAGTCGTAAACAAAAAAGAACCCGTCCTGCCCATAGATCATTGCCGAGAGTATCTGCGAGACAAGGTTCTTTGATACCTCGTCATCCGGTTCAGCGCGGCCATAGATATAGGCAAAACCATTGCGCGCCTGCGTCACGTAGTTGCGCAGTTCTTCTTTCTTGGCTTCGATCAGGCTGCGCTCCAGAGCTTCGATCTCGCGCTCGGCGGTCGCACGCGCCTCATATGCGACAAGCACAGCGATTGCGGCCACGGCCACAACCAGCGGGATTGCGGCCACCAGCGACAGTTTCTGCGCATAGGTCAGCGAGACCAGATGTCGAAGTCTTTGCATGGACGAATCGATACGCAAGCGGCGGCAAAAATGCAAAAAGATTGGCGTTGGTCTGTGAAATTCCGGTATTTGGGCCGTTTTTATTGGAGTTTTCATTCGGAAATTTCACCGCATCCCCAAAAGAAATCGGTTCTCTACGCAGTAGTAGGTATTCCCTTTCGCTTCGCTCACATTAGGCTGACGCGCACTGAATGCGACAGGTCCGGTACTGCCGGATCGTGACTATGAAGGGGAGGAACACTCATATGGATCGTCGTTCATTTCTGAAAAAATCCGCGCTGGGCGGCTCGGCAGCTGCAGCAACCGCTCTGGCGGCTCCGGCCTATGCGCAGGGACAGCGCACACTGACCATGGTGACCTCGTGGGGTCGTGGTCTGGCTGGCGTGTTTGACAGCGCGCAGCGTTGTGCCGACAGCATCAACGCGATGTCGGATGGCAGCCTGAATGTCGAGATCAAAGCGGCAGGCGAACTGGTTGGCGCGTTCGAGGTGTTTGACGCGGTGTCGTCCGGTCAGGCCGACATGTATCACGCCGCTGACTATTACTTTGTCGGTCAGCACCCGGGCTATGCGTTCTTTACGGCCGTGCCCTTCGGCATGACCGCACAGGAACTGGTGAACTGGTACTATCATGACGGCGGTATGGAGTTGCATGATGAGCTGGGCGAAATCTTTGGCCTGAAGTCCTTCCTGGCCGGCAACACCGGTGCGCAGGCGGGCGGCTGGTTCTCGAAAGAAATCAACAGCCCCGAAGACTTCAATGGTCTGAAGTTCCGTATGCCCGGTCTGGGCGGTAAAGCACTGGGCAAACTGGGCGCGTCCGTTCAGAACATCCCCGGTTCTGAAGTGTATCAGGCGCTGTCGTCCGGCGCGATTGACGGAACCGAGTGGATCGGACCCTGGGCCGACGAAAAGGCGGGCTTCCAGGAAATCACCAAGACCTACTACACCGCGGGCTTCCACGAGCCAGGCGCAGGTCTGTCGCTGGCAACCAACCGCGACGTGTTCAATGAACTGACACCGGCCCAGCAGAAGATCATCGAGATTGCTGCCGCAGAAGCACACCAGTGGAACCTGGCGCAATTCCTGGCCAACAACGGTGCAGCGCTGCAGCGCCTGCAGGCCGGTGGTGTCAAGGTCCTGGAATTCCCTGACAGTGTCTGGGATGCGTTCGGCAAGGCCAGCCAGGAAGTTCTGGACGAGAACATGGGCGATGAGCTGTTCAAGAAGATCCACGACAGCGCAATGCCGTCGATGGCGGCTTCGTCGGCATGGAACAACCTGTCGTCGGGTGTCTACACCGCACAGCGTGACCGTGTTCGCGGCTAATCCTTCCTGATCAAAGGAAAAACGGTTTCCCCGCACCTTGCGGGGAAACCTTTCCCGTTGCGTGAAAGGACTTGGGCAAGCCACAATAGGCCTGCGCGCAACTGAGACGACCTGGGGACAACATGCAGGACGAAAACGGTATCTCGTTCTTCGGCGCCCTGTGGAATGGACTGGTCTGGTTCATTCAGAACATTGCCGAAGCCTTCTATAATTTCGGATATGCGATCACGCATCCGCAGCTCTGGCTGGACTGGTCTGACAAGGCGTCGATCATGCGCTTTGTGTATTACGGCGGTTCGGTCGAGTTCTTCTTTGTGGTGTTCACCTTCTTTTTGGTTCTGACAGCCGTCGGGTTGTATTACCGGAACTTCATGTGGGCCATCGTGCGCGGCCTTGAAGGTTTTGCTAACACCACCGGGCGGTTCTTTGCCTGGGCGGGGCTGCTGATGGTGATTCAGCAAATTGTCATCGTATTCATGCAACGGGTCTTTACCCGTCCTGATATGTCCTTCGGTCTGGGCATACCGTTCCAGATGGATATCAGCTGGTTCGCGGAAGAGCTGAAACTGTATAACGCCATGGTCGTCTGCCTGTGCTGTACCTACACATTTGTGCAGGGCGGGCATGTGCGCGTTGATCTGATCTATGCCGGTATCAGCCACCGCGCCAAGCGTGTGGTCGATATGTGCGGCGCGTTGCTGTTCATGATGCCAATGGCGGTGCTGACCTGGATGTACGGCTGGTTCTTCCTGTGGCGTCACTTGATCGTGCCGAACCCTTCCGCCAGTGATGCGTTGGACCGTCTGGTTGCCAAATCCCGCGCCCTGCGTTGGAACGTGGAAACCATCGGGTTCAGCCCCAACGGGTTCAATGCTTACTTCCTGTTCAAGATCCTGCTGGTGGCGTTTGCAGCCATGGTGTTCCTGCACGCCATCGCGTTTTTGTACCGGTCGTATCTGGAATACGTGGAAGGACCGGACAGCGTTGGAAAATACCTCGACAAGGACAGCCTTGGTGAGGGTGAAGAAGCCTATGAAGGCGCGCATTAAGGGCGGAGACAAAGACAATGCTATTCGGACTTGATGGCGTCGAGATAGGCCTCATTATCGTATTCTTTTGCCTTTTCGGGGGCATTCTTTCCGGCTTTCCGGTGGCTTTTGCCATCGGCGGGGCAGGGATAATATCCTTTGGCATCATCGCCGCGCTGGACAGCGCGGGGTTGCTGATCCACCAGGCGATTGACGTCGGATCGCAAAGTTATCGGGACCTTGTGAACTCCGGGATCAAGCCGGACACCATATCCGTGTTCCGATACCCGGATTTGCCAAGGCTCGCCGAACCTGTTTTTGCCTCGGGCTGGGAAACCGCGCTGGACCGCAACGTGTCGTTCATCGTGAACCGAATGAACGAGCGCGTGCTGGCCGGGCAATCCATCGAGACCCTTCTGGCCGTGCTCATGTTCGTCCTGATGGGCATCACGCTGGAACGTTCAAAGATTGCCAACGATCTGCTGACGACGATGGCACGTGTTTTTGGCCCGCTTCCGGGTGGTCTGGCCGTGTCAATTGTGGTTGTGGGGGCGTTTCTGGCGGCTTCGACCGGTATCGTTGGCGCGACCGTTGTGACGATGGGCCTGCTGGCGCTTCCAACCATGTTGCGCAACAACTATTCGCCGGAACTGGCGACCGGTGTGATCGCGGCATCGGGCACCTTGGGGCAAATCATTCCACCGTCGATCGTGATCGTCCTGCTGGGCACATTGGCGGGGGATCTGTATTCGACAGCGCAGGAAACCCGGGCTGTTGAAGCCGGTTGTACCGACGCGCTGACCTATCTGGGTGAGCCTGCGGTTGTCTCGGTCGGGACATTGTTCCAGGCTGCGCTGTTGCCAGGGATCATGCTGGCGCTGCTCTATGCGCTCTATGCCTTTGGTTATGCATTGCTGAATCCACACAAAGCGCCCGCTGTGGCTGTGTCCGGTGGTTCCGGGGAACCCATTACGCGGTCAGAAGGCCTGACATGGTTGCTGGGTGCGCCTGTAGCCCTGATCGTCGGTGCGGTCCTTTTGGGCAATGTCGGTGTGATCGGAAGCCAGAATATCTCGGTCTCGGCCTTCTCGGATATCGGCGAGGGTGCGTCGCTGAGGACCAACGTTTCGGCAGAGTGCAAGGCGTCGATGATCGATCTGCACGGGCAAGTTGCCTGGGATCAGGCTGTTGCCGAGCAGGAGGCCATTGATGCCGCTGGCGGCACAACCGAAGCGCATCGCCTGACAGAAGAGGAACTGGCTGCTGAACAACAAAAAAGGATTGCCGACGCGGCGCCGATCGGCACTGGAGTGGCGGTTACCCTTGTTCTGCTTGGTCTGACCCTGGTTCTCGGCCGTGGTATCGCACCGTCGCGGTCACCGCAGCCGCTGATCCTTGGCGCGATCGGGCTGTTGCTGATGGCACTGGTCGATATCCTGATGATATCGCCGACCACATCCTCTGGCGTGACTTTCGTGCTGCTCGCCCTGCCGTTCGCGCTGGCCATGTATGGTTGCAAAGAGGCTGCGGCCCGCTGTGCCACAAACGATCTGATCCGCGTGGTCTTCCCGCCGCTTGTTCTGATCATAGCGGTGCTGGGCTCGATCCTGGGAGGTGTCACCAATCCGACACCAGCGGCTGCGCTGGGCGCGGGTGGCGCGATCATGCTGGCGGCCTATCGCAAGCTGCAGGATCAGGGCCGTTCGGGCAAAGTGGTCATCTGGTCGACCTTCGCCGTTGTCATTGCACTGCTGATGGGGGTCAACTTTGACCTGCGTATCAATCAAGGCAGTGTGACGGTGGAAACCTGGATCGCCTTCATCATTGCTTATGCGGCCTATCTGTACGCCCTGTTCGGGCTGCTGTACGGATGCTGGGTGCTCTATTCCAGCGGTGTTTTGACCCCGGTGGTGCGTGAGACAGCCAAAGTGACCTCGATGGTGTTCACCATCCTGATCGGATCGCAGTTGCTGAACCTCGTGGTGATTTCATTCGGAGGGGAGCATTATATCCAGCAATTCCTGAAGAGCTTTGACAACGAGTTCACGGTTTTCCTGATCGTGATGCTGGTGCTGTTCATTCTGGGGTTCGTGCTGGATTTCCTCGAGATCATCTACATCGTGATCCCCATCGTGGGCCCGGTGATCTATGGCGGCTCGTTCGATCCGAAATGGGTCACGATCATGGTGGCGGTGAACCTTCAGACGTCGTTCCTGACGCCACCTTTCGGGTTTGCGTTGTTCTACCTTCGAGGGGTTGCGCCGAAAGAGGTCACAACAGGTCATATTTATCGCGGGATCGTTCCGTTTGTTCTGATCCAGGTGATGGGGATCGCGATCTTGTGGTTCTTCCCGACGATTGTCACGATCGTTCCGGACCTGATGCCAAACTGATCCGATCCGGAAGAGAATATTGCAAAGGGGGCCGGCTGGCCCCCTTTTCTGTTTATTTCGGGCAAGGGGCCAGCCCCTTCTTGGCCTGCGGCCAATTCATCCCCGGGATACTTATAGCCAGATGAAGATGCGGATCAGGTGAACTGGATCAGGTCCCAGCGATTGCCGAAGGGATCACGCCAGACAGCGACGATGCCATAGGGTTCGTGGCGTGGGTCTTCTTCGAAATGGACATCCCCGGCGCGCATATCTGCGTGGTCACGATAAAAGTCATCGGTTTGCAGGAAGAACCCAACGCGCCCGCCGGTCTGGTTGCCTATGGCGGCGGTTTGTTCGGGTCCGTCAGCCTTTGCCAGAAGAAGACAGCCGCTATCCGAACCGGGAGGCGCGACCAGAACCCAGCGCTTGCCATTGCCGAGGTCTATGTCCTTGATAAGTTGGAAGCTGAGCGTCTTTGTATAAAACAAGATGGCGTCGTCGTAATCCGGCACCACAAGGGTGACGGCATGCAGGCTTTGTTTCATCGCGCGGTCAGCCTTTGGTCGGGTGCCGGTCAGGGAGCTGGATATTGGCGACCTGTTCGGCGATTGGCGGCGCCGACAAGGGGTGATGCGATGTGCCGGTATAGGCATCCGGATCACTGATTTTTTGCCAGCCCCCCTGAATATAGGCCTCGAGCCCTGAAAACTTGGCTTTGTAGCCCATCTTGGGGCTGCCGGGGACCCAGTACCCCAGATAGATATAGGGCAGGCCCGCCTCACGTGCGATGTCGATATGGTCGAGGATCATGTAGGTGCCGAGTGAGTTCTGCGGCTGTTCCGGGTCGTAGAAGGAATAGACCATACTTAGCCCGTCATCGAGCACATCGGTCAGGCTGACGGCGATCAACTCGCCCGTTTCAGGATCGGCATATTCCACAACGCGGCTGCGGATCGGTGTTTCCTCGATCATCGCGGCGAATTCGAAAACATCCATGTCAGCCATGCCGCCATCGGCGTGACGGGTATCAAGATAACGGCGGAACAGCTCGTATTGCTCATCCGTGGCCCATGGCGAGGTTGCGCGGCGTTCCAGGTAACCATTCCGCCTTGCTGCGCGCTTCTGGCTTTTGGTTGGCCTGAAGGCTGAAACATCGATCCGGGCCGACAGGCAGGCTGCGCAATCCGTACACGAAGGACGGTAGAGTACATTCTGAGACCGGCGAAATCCTTGTTGAGACAGGGAGTTGTTCAGCTGTTCAGCCCCTTCGCCTTGCAGGGCGGTGAACAGTTTACGTTCCATCCTGCCGCCAAGATAAGGGCAGGGCTGCGGTGCCGTGACATAGAATTGTGGCGCAATTGGCAGCGTATGTCGCATGAAATCCCCATCCAACCTCGGGAGGGATGATAGCAACCGTTCCCGAGACCGCCAAGTGTTTCACGCAACCTTGCGTCAGGCCCGTTGGTTGATCATCACGGTGCCCAGAAAACTGTCGGTCAGACCCTGGCCACGGGCGCTGGTCATCATCATGATGACCGAGATGATCTGGACCACGGGAAAGGCCATGCTGACAAAATAGCCGGCAGTGTGGGCAAGCGCCTTGCCCAAGTCCATTCGTTCTCCGAACGCGTCACGCAGCTCGATCCCCATAAAGCGCATTCCCAGCGTGGCTGAGCCGTTGGCGATGGTCACCACCCGGTAGACGAAACTGACAACGGCGTAGATCAGGGCCAGGAAAAACAGACCCAGAAACGCAGTAAAGAGGATTGCCACCGTGCAAAGCAGCGAAATGAAGGCGATATCGAACAGCCAGGCGACAAAGCGTTTGGTTGTCACGGAACGATAGAAATCGGGTTGGGTGTCCGGGTTGGGCAGATGGTTCATTCGATAGGTCCGAAAAACTGGGGTAGGGGCACCCTGTCCCGAAACACCGGGGCAGGGCAAGGTCAATCAGGCGGGCTCGCCCTTGCCGTCTTCGTCATGGTTCTCGCGGGCGCGTTCATCCATGAATTGGTCGAATTCGGCCTTGTCCTTGGCGTCACGCAGGCGGCGCAGGAATGCTTCGAAATCCTGTTGTTCGCGTTCCAGGCGGGCCAGTGTATCTGCTTTGTAGGCGTCAAAGGCGCTGTTGCCCGAGGGCTTCATTGCACTCATGTGGCTGTGCCAGGATTTGCGGCGGTTGCAGGATTTGCTGAACATGCGTTTGCTCCAGATCATATAGGCCAGCAGGGCAAGGCCAACGGGCCAGAAGAAGATGAAACCAAGAACCATGGCGGCGATCCAGGCCCCTTTGCCTTTGTCATCCAGCCAGGCTTCGGTTCGATAAAGCCATCCCGGATTCGCGGGGACGGCGGGGTCGGACAGTGCGGTCATTTGAGCTCTCCAGGGTTGATGTAAACTCTATTCACATTGCATAGATGGGGTACCGTTTGGATGGGTGCAAGGGGTAATGTGAAAAAGATTTACATTATGCAATCCGGTTGACGTTTCAGGAACTGGCCCACAGGGTCGGAGTATGGATATGACGGACAACAAAGCTGCCCCTGCACTAAAGGACATACTTGAACTGGAAACACAGGTCTGGGTGGCGCTGGTTGAAGGCAATGCAAGCGCCGACCGCGCCTTGCTGAGCGCGGATTTTCTGGGCGTTTATCCCACGGGGTTTGCCAATCGGGACGATCACGTCGGGCAATTTGCAGATGCGCCAACGATGGCCGAGTTTGATCTGAGTGATGCCCGGTTACGCATTCTGACCCCGGATATCGTCTTGTTGTCCTACCGTGCCGACTACCTGCGCCCGGGCGCAGATCGGCGCGAGGCAATGCTGATTTCATCTTTGTGGGAAAGAAGAAACGACGTTTGGATCAACAGCTTCAGTCAGGATACGCCGGTTCAGGTAACCTGATCAGAATGCCCCATTGACGATTACGCGCCGCAATGCGCAGGGTGCGCGCATGACTGACGCTCTTGCCATTACCCGCCTTCCGCGTGCGTTTGATCCGTCTCTGGGCGATGAAACCCGCGCTCTGATACCTGATCTGTCGCAGGAGATGGGAGAGCTGGTGGCGGGAACCGCCGGGTCCAGCCCATATCTGAAAGGCCTGATCGAGCGTGAAAGGGAATGGCTGCCTGATGCCTTATTGCGCCCGGATCAGGCACTGTCTGAAGTCATGGCGGATGCGCGTAAGCTGCCGACGGATCAGCTGAAATCCGGCTTGCGGCAGGCCAAGCGGCGGGTGGCGCTGTTGACCGCGCTTGCCGACATTGCAGGTGCCTGGCCGCTTGAAAAAGTCACCGCGGCACTGACCGATTTCGGGGCACTGGCCGCGGATACTGCGGCCAAGGCCGAGATTGCGACGTTGATCCGGCGCAACAAACTGCCGGGTATGACCGAGGACGATATCGAAACTGCCGCCGGGATGGTCATTCTGGCCATGGGCAAGATGGGCGCGCATGAGCTGAACTACAGCTCGGATATCGATCTGATTGTGCTGTTTGATGAGACGCGGTTTGACCCCGATGACTTCTACGAGGCCCGGCAGGGCATGGTGCGGGCAACGCGGAACTTCTGCGCGACGCTCAGCGACAAGACTGCCGATGGCTATGTTTTCCGTACCGATCTGAGGCTGAGGCCAGATCCTGCCGTAACACCGGTCTGCATGGCGATGGAGGCCGCTGAACGGTACTACGAAAGCCTCGGCCGCACGTGGGAGCGCGCGGCGTATATCAAGGCCCGTCCCTGTGCCGGAGACTTGGCTGCGGGGCAGCGGTTTCTGGACACATTGCGCCCCTTTGTCTGGCGTCGCCATCTGGATTTTGCCGCCATTCAGGACGCGCATGATATGCGTCTTCGGATTCGCGAAAATAAAGGTACGGGCGGGGCCTTGTCGATTCCCGGCCACGACATGAAGCTGGGGCAGGGCGGTATTCGCGAGATCGAGTTCTTCACCCAGACCCGTCAGCTGATCGCAGGTGGTCGCGATCCGGATTTACGGGTGCGCGGAACGGTTCCGGGGTTGGCGGCGTTGGCGTCAAAAGGCTGGGTGCCGCAGGATGTCGCGGATAAATTGACCGATCATTACCGGGCACATCGCGAAGTCGAACACCGCATTCAGATGGTTCATGATGCACAGACGCATAAGGTGCCGAAATCACCGGAAGGCATTGAACGCATCGCCTGTTTGATAGGGATCGGCAGCGATGAACTGAAACAGGACCTGAAAAACCGCCTGACCGAAGTGCACGAACTGACTGAAGGATTTTTTGCGCCTGGACCCGGTCCTGCACCTGTGGCGGCACAGGATGTGGAGTTTGACCAGAGTGTTCTGGCCCGGTGGACGACCTATCCGGCCTTAAGGTCCCAGCGCGGGTCGCGGATATTCGAACGGTTGCGGCCCGAGTTGCTGTCGCGTCTTGCCAAGACCGCCAAACCGGATGAGGCGTTGATGGCGCTGGATGGGTTTCTGTCTGGCCTTCCCGCCGGGGTTCAGCTGTTTTCCTTGTTCGAGGCCAATCCGCAACTGATCGACCTGCTGGTCGATATCGTTGGCACATCTCATGCTCTGGCTTCGCATCTGTCGCGCAATGCCTCGGTTTTCGACGCGGTGATCGGCGGCAGTTTCTTTGCCGATTGGCCGGGGCAGAAGGCATTGCAAATCGAACTGGCCCGTGCGCTGGCGGAAGAGCCTGACTATGAAACCCGGCTCGACCTTGCACGGCGCTGGTGCAAGGAATGGCATTTCCGGGTCGGTGTCCACCACTTGCGGGGTCTGATCGACGGGGCACAGGCAGGTCGGCAATATGCAGAACTTGCACAATCGGTGATTGCCGCCATCCTGCCATATGTTGCCGAGAATTTCGCCCGCAAACACGGACCCGCCCCGGGGCGCGGAGCGGCGGTGTTGGGCATGGGGTCGCTGGGCGCAGGACGGATCAATTCGCAATCCGATCTGGACATGATTGTGATCTATGACCCGCAGGATCAGGACATGTCCGATGGTCCGCGTCCTCTGGCCACGCGCACCTATTATGCGCGGTTCACGCAGGCGCTGATCACGGCACTTTCGGCACCGATGTCACAGGGGCGGTTGTATGAGGTCGACATGCGCCTGCGCCCGTCCGGCAATCAGGGGCCGGTTGCCACCAGTTGGGCCAGCTTTACCAATTATCAGCAGAATGAGGCCTGGGTGTGGGAACATCTGGCCCTGACCCGTGCTCATGTCGTTGCGGGTGATGCCGGTTTGGCAAATGATATCGAAGCGTTTCGCGTCGGGTTTCTGTCGCGCCCACGCGAGCGGGACAAGGTTTTGCGCGAAGTCGCCGAGATGCGAACGCGTCTGGCCGCAGCCAAGGCACCCGCCGGGATCTGGGATGCCAAAAACGGGCCCGGCCGCCTGATGGATATCGAACTGATGGCCGAAACCGGTGCCTTGCTGGCAGGGACTACGGCACGCGACGTATCCTCGGGCCTCGATGGTGCCGTCGCTGCCGGATTGCTGGATGTCGCGCAGGCGCAATCCCTGAAAGACTGCTACAGCCTATGCTGGTCGGTGCAATGTGCGGCCCGGCTTCTTTCGGGCAAGGTCATCGAGGCGGAACAGATCGGTGAAGGAGGTGTGGATTTCCTGTGCCGCGCCACCGGGTTTGAACAGGTCGATGCACTGCAACGGGCATTGCAGAAGAGTTACACAACCGCGGCCGACCTGATCGGCAGCGTGATCCAAGAGGGCGAAAATGGCACGCAGCACTGATCCCAATGACCACAAAGGTCTGATCCAGGAAGCCTATCGCATCGAAGGCATCACCCTGCCGGAATGCCGCAGCATATTTCTGGACTGGGCGCTCAGCTTGCCCGAAGAGCGTGACCAGAACACGGCGCTGACCGAATTGCACGCGGCATACGCGCTGCACAGCCCGGATCATCCCATGACTCAGGTTCTGTCCGAGGGCCTTCAGGGGGCCCAAACCCCGAAACGGCGTGGCGGCTGGCGCTCTCGGAACCGCTAGGGCTTTTCCATCGGCACATTCGCGACTAAGAGGGCGCCATGACCCAAACTGCCGACCGCCCCCGTATCCGCCTGAAACCCAAAGCCAACGCGCGCGGGCTGCGCCATGGCTTCCCCTGGGTCTATGCAAATGACATTGTCACAGACCGCCGCACGCGCAAGATCCCCGCGGGCGCACTGGCGATTCTCGAGGATGACAACCGCGCGGTGCTTGCGCTGGTGGCGGTCAACCCTGACTCAAAAATCATGTGCAGGGTGCTGGATCGTGATACCACCGCACAATTGGACAATACTTGGTTCGAAACCCGCCTTAGCCGCGCCCTTGCACTGCGTGAACGCTTGTTTGATGCGCCTTTCTACCGTCTGGTCCATGCCGAGGCCGATGGCTTTCCCGGTGTGATCATCGACAGGTTTGACGATAGCTGTGTCATTCAGCCCAACGCGGCCTGGGCCGAGGTGCATCTGGATACGCTCACCGAAACGCTAGTCAAGGTCGCAGGCGTGACGACGGTGCTGAAAAACGCCTCGGGCCGTACGCGCGGGCTGGAAGGGCTGGACGATGAGAACCAGACTTTGCACGGCACCGCACCCGACGCACCCCTGCCTGTGCCGATGAATGGTGCCACGTATATGGCCGACCTGACCGGAGGTCAGAAAACCGGCCTGTTTTACGATCAACGCCCCAACCATGCCTTTGCCGCACGGCTGGTACATCCCGGAGCGCAGGTGTTGGACGTGTTCAGCCATGTCGGCGGCTTTGGTCTGGCAATGCTGGCCGCAGGTGCCGGACAAGCCCTGTCCGTCGATGGGTCTGCTGCCGCGCTGGAACTGGCCACCAAAGGCGCTGCGGCATCGGGCCTTGCCGACAGGTTCCAGACACGGCAGGGCGACGCGTTCGATGTTCTGACCCAATTGGGGGACGAGGGTGCGGCGTTTGACGTGGTTATCTGTGACCCACCTGCCTTTGCCCCCTCAAAACAAGCGCTGGACGCGGGGTTGCGCGCTTATGAGCGTATCGCACGGCTTGCCGCACCTCTGGTCAAACCCGGCGGCTATCTGGGGCTGTGCTCGTGTTCTCATGCCGCCGATCTGGGGCGGTTCCGCGACGCCTCCTCCCGCGGGATCGGCCGGGCGGGTCGACAGGCGCAACTGATCCACACCGGATTTGCCGGGCCGGATCACCCGCAACTGCCGCAACTGGCGGAAAGCGGCTACCTCAAAGCGGTGTTCTATCGCCTATGAAGGCTGTTCTCGACACTTGCGTCCTCTATCCCACGGTCATGCGCGAGATGCTGTTGGGTGCCGCGCGATTGGGGCATTTCACCCCGCTCTGGTCCGCCCGCATCCTCGAAGAATGGGCCCGCGCCGCCCGCAAGCTGGGCCCGACAGGTGAGGCGCAGGCGCGCGCCGAGATCGCGTTGGTGCAAGCGGCTTGGCCGGATGCCGAACGTCCAGCGAACGAGGGTCTTCAAAACCGCCTGTGGCTGCCGGACGCCGCAGATGTCCACGTGCTGGCCACAGCAATAGCTGCTTCCGCTGATCTGATTGTCACGGTTAATGCCAAGGATTTTCCCAGAAATATCCTGACTGATGAAGGGCTTGACCGGCAAGATCCCGACAGCCTGCTGTACGGCTTTTGGCAATCCAATCCAGAAGGCATGAGCACACTTGCCACTCAGGTCCTGACAGAGGCCAATCGCCTCTCAGCCGAAAAATGGACCCTTCGCGCGCTCATGAAAAAAGCCCGGCTTCCGCGATTGGGCAAGGCACTCGCCACCTGAGCGAGATCCAGCTTCATCTGGCCAAAAATATCCCGGAGAGCGCGAGAGGCTGGCCTCTCGCAGCACAGGCTTCACTGCTGTGCCCAACGCTGTTCAAGCTTTTCCAGCGCCGCAACACGTTCATCTGTCTTGGGATGGCTCATCAGCCATGCCGGGACCACCCCGGCGCGTTGCTGTGTCAACTCTTCCAGCTTATGAAACAGTGATTTCTGCGGACCGATTCCGATACCGGCTTTTGTCAGCAAGGCGGCCGCATATTCATCCGCTTCATACTCATCCCCCCGCGACAGGCGCGAGGCGATCAGTGCGGTCAACGCGTTGGCAATCATCGCTCCGACAAAAGGGATGAACCGGTTCAGGACCATGATCAGCGCCGTGCGCATCGCATTCTGCCCTGAAAAATCGATCATCCGCCGCCGCGCGTGACCTAGTGCCACATGGCCCAACTCATGCGCGATTACACTGGCCATTTCCTCAGCCGAAACCTCGCCGTTGCGGAATTTGCGATAAAATCCCCGCGTGATGAATATCCGCCCGTCCGGTGCGGCCAACCCGTTCACCGGGTCGATCTCGTAGATATAAACCGGGACCCGCTCGATCTCGAGCGCGGCAGCCAACCGGTCGGTCATGCGCTTGAGGGCCGGGTCAACAAGCTCGGTCGACTTTGCGTCCAGTTCCCGATGGGTGCGCCAGACGGAAATCCGGTACATCACAATTCCATAGGCAATGGCCAGCAGGATAGGGGTCAGGCGAAGCATGGGTTAGATATGGGTTTTCAACACCCCAAGAGCAAATGGAAAATAACAGCTTTTCTCTGTTCTGTTTCATTTCGAAGTGAGGCTGTCGATGTAACCGTGTTCATGGATCGCTTTCAGGTTGCGGAAGCGTAAGTCCAATTTCATAGCAACGTTCCAAAAGCGCCTGTCGACGCAGGGCTGACCCGGTCGCACCATGCAACAGCTCGAGTTTCCGGGGTGAAAACCCGAAATACCCAAACGTGCCATTCGTCCAGAGTGTCTCAAGCGCGTCGGTATATCCTTTGGCTTCCATTTCGTCAGAACGCGCACCGGCTGGCACCAACAATAACCCAGTTCGGGACCTCTGGAGGGACTTTTCCGGATCGTCCAACTGATCGTAGGCCCAGCCCCACATCCACACGCGGTCGACCCAGCCTTTCATCATCGAAGGCATTCCCCACCAGAACAACGGAAAGGCCAGGCAGATTGCATCGGCGCGCGCAATCCGTGTTTGTTCCGCAAGTATGTCTTGCGGTGCGCCAGTGCCTGCTTCGCCTTCTATGTCCGCCATTGACCAGCGTGGATCGAACCCTTCTGCATGCAAATCCGCAATCTCGGTAGTATGGCCAGCCGCCTTTGCGCCTTCGCAGAGTTTCGCGACAGCGGCGGCCGTAAAGGAGTTCGGCTTTGGGTGATCCAGGATTGTCAGCAGATGCACAGTAAGCTCCTCAGGTTTTCAAACGGCAACCGGGTTACTGTGAAAGCTCAACCCTGCTTGAGGTCAAGGTATTAATCAGCAGGAGTATCTGATGGGGTGTGTCAGCGCGTCAGCTCGCGCATTCCCTGTTCCAGACCAGCCAGCGTCATGGGCACCATGCGATCTTCAAAGATGTCGCGGATCATGCTGATGGAATGGGTATATTCCCAGTATTTCTCGGGCACCGGGTTGATCCACAGGTTTGACGCCCACTGTTCGCGCGCGCGTTGCAGCCAGACTTGCCCGGCTTCCTGGTTCCAATGTTCATTGGCACCGCCGGGATAGGCGATTTCATAGGGGCTCATCGAGGCGTCGCCGACAAAGATGCACTTGTAGTCGGATCCATAGGTGCGCAGCACTTCGTGGGTCGGGGTCTGTTGGTTCCAGCGGCGGCGATTGTCGCGCCAGACCCCTTCATACAGGCAATTGTGAAAGTAGTAATATTCCAGATGCTTGAACTCGGTTCTTGCAGCGGAAAACAACTCTTCAACCACTTTGATATGAGGGTCCATCGAGCCGCCGACGTCCAGAAACAACAGTACCTTCACCGCGTTGTGGCGCTCGGGCCGGGTTTTGACATCCAGATAGCCATGCTCGGCCGTGGCACGGATGGTGCCGTCCAGATCCAGCTCTTCAGCTGCTCCCTCCCGCGCCCAGCGGCGCAGGCGTTTCAAGGCGACCTTGATGTTGCGGGTGCCCAGTTCAACCGTGTCGTCGAGGTTCCTGAATTCCCGCTTGTCCCAGACCTTGACGGCACGCTGATGGCGGCTTTCTTTCTGTCCGATACGGACGCCTTCAGGGTTGTACCCATAAGCCCCGAACGGAGAGGTTCCTGCGGTACCAATCCATTTGTTACCGCCCTGGTGACGGCCTTGTTGTTCCTTGAGGCGCTCGCGCAACGTTTCCATCAGCTTGTCGAAACCGCCGAGCGCTTCGATCTCTGCCTTCTCCTCGTCCGACAGGTGTTTCTCGGCCATCTTGGCGAGCCAATCGGCTGGGATATCGACAGCTTCCAACACCTGATCGAAACTGATCTCGCCCGAGCCCTCAAAGCTGGCGGCAAAGGCGCGGTCGAACTTGTCGATATTGCGCTCGTCTTTCACCATCGACACGCGGGCAAGGTAGTAGAACGCTTCGACATCATAGGTGACAAGACCCTTTTTCATGCCTTCCAGAAAAGTCAGATACTCCCGGAGCGATACCGGGATGCCCGCTTTGCGGAGGTTTTCGAAAAAGGGCAGGAACATCGCGTCACGCCACCATGCGAAGCAGAACCAGCGAGATCACCAGACCCACAAGCGCAAAAGCGATCCCATATCCGGCGGCATACTGCGCCATGTCGGCGCCGTTTCCATTGCGTTTTTTTGCGGTCAAAGCACCCAGGATTGCACCCAGTATCGCCATTCCCAGTACTAGCAACATATGCGTTTCATCCGTCTTTCGTGCTGTCAGCGGGGCGTCGGCTACTGTTTTGAGCCAGAGATTGAGCCACCAAATCCGAACCGAACCCGTATCGCGCCCATCCAAGGCTGTCCAGCCTGACGGCACGTGCCTGCTGCAATTGACCGGCCTGTTTCAAGGCCTCGGATTTCAACAGCAGCAACGTTGCCAGCAGCGAAGCGTTTTCCGCGCGGGTCATCACGTCGATGGCCTGATCCAGTTCGGGCAGGACCTCGGGCCCGCGATCCTGCGCAAGCGCAAAGGCTGCGGTCTGGGTTAAGACATAAGCCTGATGAACCTCGGTTCCGGGCGTCGCGCGAAGAAATTGTTGCGCGATCTTGAACTGCCGCTGGGCTTCTGCCGGGTCACGAAACTGCTCCATCCGGCCCATCAGGTAGTGGGGATAGGCGCGGCGGTGGTCTGTCCATCCCAGTTGCTGCCCGATGCGGGCTGCCTTTTGCGCGGCGCGCATCTGTCGGGGGGAACCCGGCCCCGGTCCAAGTGATTTCTGGATCGCGTTGATCCACTCTCGGGGGGTATTTGTGGGGGGTTGCGCAGCTAGTCGGTCGCCGCGTGGGTTCAGACGGCTGAGAATTCCGGGGATGACGGCAGCGACCTGATCGCGGGTCATGCCGGTGTGCAGTTCAGGCGCATAAGCCGCGCGCAGGATCAGCATGTCGAACCCGGTCAAGACCGTATGAATATTGTCGTCGTTGAACACCGAATCCGGCAGATGATAGAGGTCGTTCAGAGGACCAAGGGACTGTGCCAGTTCTTCGTGAAGACAATCGCGCATTTCCTGCGGGCTTACATCGTAGGGGATGAAAATCCCCAATCTTTCACGCTGGCGCAGCTCAACCCAACTGCTTTTGGGTTTGCGGCGGTCGCGCTGATACTCAGCCAGGCTGGACGCGTTTGGCACCACGAAACAGGCCGCGTTTGGCAGAATTTGCAGAATGTCCTTCTGGCTGACCGCTTCGATCGTGATATTGGCCTGACCGTCTTTGATTTGTCGGATGTTGATGCCTGCCTCGCGCTTCAGGCGGTTCAGCAGGCGGGTCAGATCCTGCTGCATACTTTGTGTCGGCGATCCGGTCAGGCGAACGGTGATCGGCGTTTCGAACCGGGTGAAAACGGGCAGGGCGGCCCCGCTTTCCAGTTCGAAATGCAGGGACAGGAAATCCGACGCGATGTTCGTATTGGACCGTGCCGGTGGCGAAGGGCGGGGTGCCGCAAAAGACTTGGCCGGCGGCAACGCCACTTCGACATATGGGACATCGTTCCCGAGTTCGATTGTCTCGACAGACGTGCAGCCAGCGATAACCAGCGCCAGAAAAAGGGCGCCCAAACGCATCATGGGCGGGCGTACTTGATGAACGGTGTCAAGGAGCCGATGCGATCATAAAGGTGGCGCGCCGTGTGGTTGAACTCTTGCGTCAGCCAGTAAACGGATGGGGCGCCCTGGCGATCCGCCTCTTCATAAACCGCCTGAATCAAGGCGCGACCGACGCCCGTTCCTCGGGTTTCAGGTCGGGCGAACAGGTCTTGCAGATAACAGACCTTTTCCACTTTCCAGGCGTGGCGATGAAACAGGTAATGCGTCAGTCCGACCAAAACACCATCCTGTTCCGCGACAAAACAGGAAAAATCCTGCGGGTCGTCGCCGACCAATCTGGAAAAGGTTGTTTCATACACGTTTTCAGGCAGGGTGGTTTCATAAAACGCCAGATAATCCCGCCACATTTCGGCCCACTGATCTTTGTCCTCGGCCCGCAGGGTCCGGATTGTCAGAGCGTTCGCCAAGTGATGACCCCAATACTGCTTCTTTGCAACGCGGTTGCGTCAGGTATTTCGATGCTGACACCCGGGATACCCAATGGCAAGCCGTGATCACAGATTGTTCACACGCAGGCTAGCGTTTGCCACGTGCCATGAATGCAAGACGTTCGAACAAATGCACATCCTGTTCATTTTTCAGCAAAGCGCCATGCAGCTTCGGCAGCGCGCTGGCCCCGTCACGCCTGAGGTCTTCCGCCGTCAGGTCTTCGGCCAGCAACAGCTTCAGCCAGTCCAGCACCTCTGAGGTCGAGGGCTTTTTCTTGAGCCCTTGCGTCTCGCGGATTTCATAGAATTGCGTCAGCGCGGCGGTCAGAAGTGCGTCCTTGATGCCGGGGTGATGCACATCAACGATCCGGCGCATCGTCGCCTCGTCCGGAAAGCGGATATAGTGGAAAAAACAGCGGCGCAGGAAGGCGTCGGGCAGCTCTTTTTCGTTGTTCGAAGTTATGATGACGATGGGGCGGTGCTTGGCCCGGACTGTCTCGCCCGTTTCATAGACGTGGAACTCCATCTTATCGAGCTCCTGCAACAGGTCGTTGGGGAACTCGATATCCGCCTTGTCGATTTCGTCGATCAGCAGAACAACCTTTTTTTCGGCGTCGAAGGCCTGCCACAGCTTTCCCTTGCGGATATAGTTCGACACGTCATGGACACGCTCTTCGCCCAGTTGGCTGTCACGCAGGCGGCTGACGGCATCATATTCATAAAGACCCTGCTGCGCGCGGGTGGTGGATTTCACATTCCACTCGATCATTTTCAGCCCCAGCGCCCCGGCCACTTGCCTTGCCAATTCGGTCTTGCCGGTACCGGGCTCGCCCTTCACCAGCAGGGGGCGTTCCAGCGTGACAGCGGCGTTCACGGCAATAGTCAGATCGTCGGTGGCGACATATTCGGCTGTACCTTGGAAACGTGCGGTCATGGGCCTCTCGTACGTATATTGTGTTGGACGGGCAGGTTGTGGTTTCCGGGTTACAGAGCGGCAAGGTTTTTTACAACCCGCGTCCCTGCGTCGCCCGGCGGGAATTGTGCTGCAACTCCAAGCCCTTTTGCTTGATTCCGGTAAAGACCAATCCCGGGCGCCGTGCCTCTCGCCCCAAAAAAGCCTGTCAAATTTCATAGAAATACAAGGTTTTGTTGATGTTTGTCTCATAGTTAGACAAATCCGCGGGGGTGCACTGTCGTGCAACGTTTGTGTAGTGACATTCCACCGCCCGTCGGCTAAACGCTGCGCAGAAGGGAGAGCCAAATGTCAGCTGAAACAGCCGCGAACGACGTCACTGGCCAAACCGAGGGAGCAAATATGAAGCAGGAAGTTTTTCTGCCGGAAGATTACCGTCCGGCCGAAGATGAGCCTTTCATGAATGATCGTCAGCTTGAGTATTTTCGTCGCAAGCTGCTGGATTGGAAGACAGAGTTACTGGCTGGTAGCCGCGACACCATCGAAGGGCTGCAAGACAACACCCGTAACATTCCGGACGTCGCGGATCGCGCCAGTGAAGAAACTGACCGTGCGCTGGAACTGCGGACCCGTGATCGTCAGCGAAAACTGGTCGCAAAGATCGACTCGGCCCTGCGCCGGATTGATGATGGCGAATACGGGTATTGCGAAATGACGGGCGATCCGATCTCGCTGAAGCGTCTGGACGCACGACCGATTGCAACCATGACACTTGAAGCACAAGAGCGCCATGAGCGTCGCGAAAAGGTCCACCGCGACGATTAATCGCCGGGTATGTGTAAGAAATCCAAACGCCGGGGCCTGTGGCTCCGGCGTTTTTGCGTTATGCGGATGCCATGAAGATAGATGGATTGAAATTCTGTGTAATCGGCGGCGGAATCGGCGGGCTGGCCTCGGCACTGGCGCTGCAACACCGTGGGGCGCATGTCACGCTTCTGGAGCAAGCCCCGGCCCTGACCGAAGTCGGTGCTGGTTTGCAGATCAGTGAGAACGGGATGCGCGTTCTTCATGCCCTTGGTGTCACGGGTCTTTCCGTCGGGCAGAAGTCCCATGGAACGGTCTTGCGCGATTACCGAAAAGGGCGCGTGGTCAGTCGGCTGCCAGGCCCCGCAGCTGGTCCGACCTACTACTACCACCGTGCCGACCTTCTGAACCTTCTTCATGATGCGGCCTGTGACGCAGGCGTGGATCTCCGGTTGGGTGCCAAAGTTTCGCATGTGCAAAAGCACCCCAACGAGGCAGAGGTGGTCTTGGCGTCAGGCGAGCGAATTCGCGCAGAATGCGCCATTGCGGCCGATGGCGGCCGCAGCGTGCTCCGCCCGGCTCTGAACGGGGCAGAGGCGCCGGAGTTCACGCATCAGGTAGCGTGGCGCGCCACCATCCCCTGGCAGCCCGGTCGCGACCCGGTTTCGGCGTCCCTGACCATGGGGCCTGGGCGGCATGTGGTAACCTATCCGTTGCGTGACGAAAGCCTGATGAACATTGTCGCGGTCGAGGAGCGTTCGGACTGGCGGGAAGAAGGATGGCGTCAGACGGGCGATCCTGACGAGTTGCGTAAGCGATTTGCCGATTTCGGTGGCCCCGCGCGCGACATTCTGTCGAAAGTCACGGATGTGCATCTGTGGGCATTGTTTCTTCGGCCTGTCGCCCAAAACTGGCAGAATGGTCGGTTGGTTCTGCTAGGGGACGCGGCCCATCCAACATTGCCATTTATGGCACAGGGTGCATGTCTGGCGCTCGAGGACGCCTGGGTGCTGACGCGCGCGTTTGACGAACGATCGGGTATCACCAGCGCGTTGGCAACCTATGAAACGACCCGCAAACCAAGGGCGCAGCGCGTTGTCGCGGCGGCCGGATCAAATGCGCGGAACTTTCATCTGCGCGGCCCAGCCCGATTGGCTGCGCAATGTGTGCTGAGAGTCGTTGGTGCCCGGTTGTCCCAACGCTATGAATGGATCTACAGTCACGACGTCACGGTTGCCTAGGGCCTCAAAGATCCAGGTCAATCCAGACGGGAACGTGATCGGATGGCTTTTCGTGCCCCCGAACAGCCGCATCAATCTGGCAATCCTGCATGAGGTCGGCCGCTTGTGGCGTCAACAGGAAATGATCAATCCGAATTCCGTCATTCCGGTTCCACGCGCCAGCCTGATAATCCCAGAAGGAATAGTGGTCGGGACCCTGCGTTGTCGCGCGGAAGGCCTCGGTAAAGCCAAGGTTCAGGATTTTTCGAAAGGCGGCCCGGCTTTCCGGGCGGAACAACGCGTCTTCCCGCCAGGCATCGGGGCGTTTGGCATCCTCGGCCTGTGGGATGATGTTATAATCGCCCGCCATTAGCGCCAGCTCTTCTGATTCCATCAAACCCTTTGCGCGTTCATAAAGCCGTTCCATCCAGGCCAGCTTGTAATCGTATTTCGGTCCGGGTGCCGGATTCCCGTTGGGCAGATACAGCCCACAGAGGCGCAAGGCCTTTTTGCCCACGACGGTCGCCTCGATCCACCGCGCCTGTTCATCATTGTCATCACCGGGAAGGCCGCGTGATACATCCTCCAGCGGAAGCCTCGACAGGATCGCAACACCATTGAAGCTTTTTTGACCGTGTGTTTCCACGTTGTACCCGCGATCTTCAAACATCTCGCGGGGGAAGTTTTCGTCGACGGATTTGATTTCCTGAAGAAGAACAACGTCGGGTTGGGCATCGTCCAGCCAGCGGGGCAGCGCCTCGGTTCGCGCCTTGATGCCATTGATGTTGTACGTGGCGATTTTCATGCGCGATCCTCCGAAACCTTGTGGCAACCTATCGCTCAGAACGGGCCCAGCGGCAAGTCGGAGATCGGATTAGCGAGGCTCTGCCTCGCGCTCCGGGATATTTTTAGCCAGATGAAGAAACGGATCCTTAACCATTTTTCGATACTTGAAGGGGCGGTACAGGCGGGGACGCCGATGACCGCGCCAGGTGAAGCTCTCTGGTCGTTTTGGTCAGAGAGCGGATCCCTGCTTCATCTGGCTGAAAATATCCTGGGGGTGTGGGGGCAAAGCCCCCACCGGTTACATCGAAAACGACGTGCCGCAGCCACAGGAAGAGGTGGCGTTGGGGTTGTCGATCACAAACCGCGCACCAATAAGCTCCTGAGTGAAATCTATCACCGCGTTTTCAAGAAAGGGCAGAGAGATCGGGTCGACGATGACTTTCTGCCCCTTGCCTTCAAGGATGAGATCATCGGCCTTTGGCGTGTCCAGAGCGATTTCATATTGAAAACCGGAACATCCACCGCCCTCCACTGCGACACGCAGGGCTTGCCCCTGTTCCGCGGCACCGATTTCGGCAAGGCGGTCGTAGGCGCGTTCGGTGACTGATGGGGGCAGATTCATGCCGGTCTCCAAAGGTTTATTTCCCAAGCGTCCTACAATATATGAAACCAAAAGACAGGCGACAAGGACAAGGCCTTTGGACAGAGCGGGTTTTGCTTCGGACCCAGACCGCGCAAGGGGGCGGCTGGTGCCAGAGGAAGAGAGCAGCTTCCGGTCAAGCTTTCAGCGTGATCGCGACCGGATCATTCACGCCAGTGCGTTTCGGCGGCTCAAGCACAAGACGCAAGTCTTTGTCGAGCATGAAGGTGACAGTTATCGAACACGGCTGACCCATTCCATCGAAGTTGCTCAGGTCGCGCGAACAATTTCAGGGGCGTTGGGCCTGAATGCTGAACTCACCGAAGCTGTAGCGCTGGCGCACGACCTGGGTCATACGCCCTTTGGTCATACGGGTGAGGACGCCCTCCACGCGCTGATGGCACCTTACGGGGGGTTTGATCACAACGCGCAGGCCATTCGGATCGTAACCAAGCTGGAGCGGCATTATGCCGGGTTTGACGGATGCAACCTGACTTGGGAATGTCTGGAGGGTATCGCCAAGCATAACGGTCCGGTTGTTGGCGATCTGCCCTGGGCCCTGGCTGAATGCAACCAGGGCTTTGACCTTGAACTTCATACCCATGCAAGTGCCGAGGCGCAGGTGGCGGCCTTGTCTGATGACATTGCTTACAACAATCACGACCTTCTGGATGGGTTGCGTGCGGGGTTGTTTGAAGATGATGATCTGCGCCACCTTCCGATCGTGGGGGCGTGTTACGCAGATGTGGATGCGAAATACCCCGGTCTTGATCCGTATCGGCGGCGTCATGAAGCACTGCGGAGGGTTTTTGGGGTCATGGTGGCGGACGTCATCACAACGTCGCGCGACTTGATCGCGGCCTCGGGCGCGCAGTCGGTCGAAGAGATTCGCCATCTTGGGCATCCTGTCATCCAATTCTCGGTCGGGACTTGGGCGGATCTGAAACAAATCAGGGCGTTCCTGTTCACCCGGATGTATCGCGCGCCCAGCGTCATGAAGGTGCGGGCCGAGGTTGCAACGGTTGTCGAAGACCTGTTCCCGATCTACCTGAACGATCCGAAACAGATGCCCGCACGCTGGCACGAGGATATTGAAGCTGCGGCGGACGAGACTGCTCTGGCCCGGATCGTATCGGACTATATTGCAGGAATGACCGACCGTTTCGCTTTGCAGGATCACGCGCGGCTGACGGGCTGACTGGGCCGCAATGACACGGGTAATGGTCCATGTTTGCGACCTTTATTGCGGGTTGATTAGTACCTTGCGCGGGCGGGAAGCGATGATCAGAAGCCGTACGACGGACAGCGCGCAGGGTATTTGAAATTTCAGACAGAGGATATCTGGGCGCCATTGGCAGACATTGGGCGCAAACCATGTCCAAACAATAGGCGTCCATTGACCTTGCCGTGATGCGTGGTAAACCGCCGGGCAAGCAAAAGGACATCCGAAATGAACCTGTTTTCCGAGATCCGCGGCCTTGTACTGGACGCGCTGGCACAGATGCAGTCCGAAGGCGCGTTGCCCGAGGGGCTGAATTTTGACAACGTGGCGGTCGAACCGCCGCGTGATGCGGCGCATGGCGACATGGCGACCAACGCGGCGATGGTGCTGGCAAAACCGGCCAGGATGAAACCGCGTGACATTGCCGAGGCATTGGCAGGGAAGCTGGTGGCGGATGATCGGATCACCAGCGCCGATGTGGCGGGTCCGGGCTTTCTCAATTTGCGGCTGGCACCGTCGGTCTGGCAAGGCGTGCTGGCGGCCGTGCTGGAGAAGGGCACCGATTATGGCCGCTCGACTATGGGCCATGGGCAAAAGGTCAACGTTGAATATGTTTCGGCCAACCCAACCGGTCCGCTGCACGTGGGTCATACACGGGGCGCGGTTTTCGGGGATGCTCTGGCAAGCCTGTTGGCCTATTCCGGCCATGACGTGACCCGTGAGTATTACATCAACGACGGCGGTGCGCAGGTGGATGTGCTGGCGCGCTCGGCTTACGAACGCTATCGCGAGGCCAATGGTCTGAGCCCCGAGATTGCCGAAGGTCTTTATCCTGGCGACTACCTGATCCCGATCGGTGAGGCGTTGAAAGAGAAATACGGCGACAGCCTGATCGACAAGCCGGAAAGTGACTGGCTGGAAGAGGTGCGTGAGTTCTCGACTGACGCGATGATGGATCTGATCCGCGCTGACCTGAAAGCGCTGGGCGTCGAGATGGATGTGTTCTTCTCGGAAAAATCTCTCTATGGCACTGGTCGGATTGAGGCCGCATTGCAATCGCTGACTGACAAGGGCCTGATTTACGAAGGCGTGCTCGAGCCGCCGAAAGGCAAAAAGCCCGAGGATTGGGAGCCACGCGAACAGACGCTGTTCAAATCGACCGAACATGGCGACGACGTCGACCGCCCTGTCAAGAAATCGGATGGTAGCTGGACTTATTTTGCCCCGGATATTGCTTATCACTATGACAAGGTGACCCGTGGTTTTGACGCACTGATCGACGTGTTTGGCGCCGACCATGGCGGCTATGTCAAACGGATGAAGGCGGCTGTTTCGGCACTGTCCGACGGTAAGGTGCCGCTTGATATCAAGCTGACACAGCTGGTGAAGCTGTGGAAGAATGGTGAGCCGTTCAAGATGTCCAAGCGGGCAGGGAACTTTGTCACGCTGCGCGATGTGGTCGATCAGGTGGGCCCGGATGTGACGCGGTTTGTTATGCTGACCCGCAAGAACGACGCGCCGTTGGATTTCGATTTTGACAAGGTGCTGGAACAAAGCCGCGAGAACCCCGTGTTCTACGTTCAGTATGCACATGCCCGTGTCATGAGCGTGCTGCGTCGTGCGGCCGAGGCTGGAATTGCGGCTGATGATGCGATCCTTGCGGGTGCTGACCTGAGCAGGAACGATCATGTCTCGGAACTGGTTGTTGCGAAGAAGCTGGCAGAATGGCCACGGCTGGTGGAGATTGCGGCCCGAACCAATGAACCGCACAGGGTCGCCTTTTATCTCTATGAACTTGCAGGCGACTTTCACGCGTTGTGGAACAAGGGCAATGACGAGACGCAATTGCGTTTCATCCAGGATGGCGATGTTGCCACAAGCCAGTCAAAAATCGCTTTGGCCCGGGCCGTTTCTGTTGTGATTTCAGCGGGCTTGGGTATTCTTGGCGTTACTCCGGCGCAGGAGATGCGGTAACGAATATCGCCCGAACCGCCGGTACGAGGTAGGCAAGAAATGACCCGCGGGCCTTATTTCCAGGCGCGAAACGGGCAGTGAGGCGGACATGGCGAGTTACGATTACTCGGGGCACCAAAGCCCCGGGCAGATTCATTACCCGAATCAAGCGCATTCTGATGATGTGTATGATTTTCCCGAAGACATGCAGGAAGATGACGCGCCGCGTGGCTCGTTTGGTCTGGGCAGGGCGGTCAATTTCCTGGGGGCTGTTGCATCTTTGGCGCTGGTCGCCGGTGTCGGGGTTTGGGGCTATCAACTGATCATGCGCGATGTCAGTGGCGTGCCGGTTGTTCGCGCCGCCGAAGGGCCGATGCGTGTACAGCCGGAAAGTCCGGGTGGAACTCCGGCCGATCATCAGGGCTTTGCCGTAAATGCCGTCGCCGCCGAAGGCAGTGCTGCGGCGCCGGCCGACCGGTTGATCCTTGCGCCGCGCCCGGTGTCCTTGACGGACGAAGATCTGCCCGCCGGAGAACTGAAGCCGACCCCTGCGCTGCATGTGGTCGAAGAACCGATCACCACGCAGGAGGCCGCGCGCTTGCGCCAGAACGCAGTAGATGCGCTGGTTGCGGAATTGGCGGGTGCGGCGGCAGAAACGCAGCAAGAATTCGAAGACGGTGTGCAACTGGCATCGCTGACCACCCCTGATGAAGAACCCGCCATTGACCCGGCAGATTTTGCTGCGGCCTTGCCGGACCCGAGCTTCGCAGAGTTGCCGGGTGTGCGCCGATCGTTGCGCCCTGTGACGCGTCCGGCACGGTCTACCCGCAGTCAGGTCGCGCCCAGTGAGAATTCCGAAGACGCCATCAATGCAGCGGTGAAAGCCGCGGTCGGGGTGGATGTTGATCCGGATACGTTGGCAAAGGGAACCCGGCTGGCGCAGCTTGGTGCTTATGACAGCACGCAAGTGGCACAGGCCGAGTGGGACCGTTTGAATGGTCAATTTGGTGATTATTTGTCGGGAAAACAGCGGGTTATCCAGAAAACTTCAAGCGGTGGACGGACCTTCTACCGCCTTCGTGTGCTGGGGTTCGAAGACCTGAGCGACTCGCGCCAGTTCTGCGCTGCTCTGGTCGCGCAAGGCGCTGATTGTATCCCGGTGGCCGTGAGGTGAAGTTCGGAGCAGCGATCACAGATGCTGAAGGACTGCGCCTGACGCAGGAGGAAAGAGACCTGTTTCGCCAGATGAACCCGTTTGGGTTCATCCTGTTCTCCCGCAATATTGAAAGCGCCGATCAGGTGCGGGCCTTGTGTGATGATTTCCGCGAGGCCGTTGGGCGCAACTGTCCCATTACCATTGATCAGGAAGGTGGGCGCGTACAGCGTTTGCGCGCACCCTTGGCTCGCGAATGGCTGCCGCCGCTGGATCATGTGATCAGGGCGGGTGATCAAGCGGAACGCGCCATGTACCTCAGGTACCGCCTGATTGCGGATGAGCTGTTTGGTCTGGGCATCGACAGCAACTGTGCCCCCATGGTCGATGTGGCGCGGCCCGAGACCCATGCGTTTCTGAAAAACCGCTGTTATGCCTTTGACCCCGAACAGATTTCCAGGGTCGGCAGGGCCGTGGCACAGGGCCTGTTGGACGGGGGCGTTCTTCCGGTTCTCAAGCACATTCCCGGCCATGGCCGGGCCACTCTGGACAGTCACCATGACCTTCCGCACGTTGATTTGCCGCTGGTAGAGTTGGAATACAGCGATTTCGCGCCGTTCCGCGCCTTGAACGACCTGCCGATGGGGATGACGGCGCATCTGGTCTTTGATCAGATCGATCCCCGGCCAGCCACCATTTCTGCGGCCATGATGGGCCTGATCCGAGACAATATCGGCTTTGGCGGCCTGATCATGACCGACGATATCTCGATGAAGGCGCTCAGTGGGGCGTTGACGGACCTCACTCGCCAATCTTTGCAGGCGGGCTGCGATGTAGTCCTGCATTGCAATGGCAGTTTTTCTGAACGTGCCGCTGTAATGGAAACTGCCGGAGAAATGTCGGATGTGGCACAAGCCCGCGCAGAACGGGCGCTGGCGACGCGCAAACGCCCGCGGGAACTTGACATCCAAGCCGCCGAAGCGGAACTATCTGCCCTAATGGGCGGGCAGGTATATGAACGATAATCTTTTTAGCGAAGACCCTGTCTCGGTCGCGGATCGTCTTGCGGCCGAAGCGCTGATTGTTGATGTCGACGGGTTCGAGGGCCCGTTGGACGTTCTGCTGACCCTGTCACGCACGCAAAAAGTGGATCTGCGCAAGATCTCGGTTCTTGCGCTGGCGCAGCAATATCTGGCCTTTGTTGAAAAGGCACGTGCGCTGCGCATTGAACTGGCCGCCGATTATCTGGTCATGGCGGCGTGGCTGGCCTTTCTCAAGTCCCGTTTACTGCTACCGCCAGACCCGGATGACGACGGGCCATCGGGTGAAGAACTGGCCGCGCATCTGGCGTTTCAACTTGAACGCCTGCAGGCGATGCGTGACGTCGCTGCACGGTTGATGGCCCGCGACCAACTGGGGCGTGATTTTTTCAAACGCGGGCAGGGCGAGGACGTCACCCGCATTCGCACCGTAACTTATTCTGCCACGCTGCTGGACCTGATGCAGGGGTATGCCCGTATCCGCACCCGTGACGAATTTCGCCCCTTTGTGATGGACCGCGATGCGGTGTTCACGATGGAGCAGGCACTGGAGCGGATGCGCCCGCTGATCGGTTTTGCGGGGACGTGGACCGATATGGAAACCTATCTGCCCGATGGTTGGGATACTGACCCGGTGCGCCGCAGGTCGGCGACGGCTGCGACCTTTGCGGCCTCGCTGGAACTGGTGAAAGAAGGACATATGGAGATCAAGCAGAGCGAGACATTCGCGCCGATCCATTTGCGCAAGAGGACACAGACACGTGACTGACGCCCCAGAAGAAACCGGTACCCTGTTCGAGGCGCCACCCCTGGCGGAACAGGAGCGTATGGTCGAGGCTGTGTTGTTTGCCAGTGCCGATCCGGTGACCATTGCCGATCTTGAGGCGCGGATGCCGCATGGAAGCGACGCCGCGCAAGCCGTTGAATTGCTTCAGAGACGTTACGAAGGGCGCGGCGTGCGCGTGGTGCGCGTGGGGGAGGCATGGGCGATTCGCACAGCCCCCGATCTGGGCTTTCTGATGCAGAAGGAAACGGTCGAGTCCCGTAAACTCAGCCGGGCCGCGATCGAGACATTGGCCATCGTCGCGTATCACCAACCCTGCACCCGCGCCGAGATTGAGGAAATTCGCGGTGTGTCAGTCTCTCGCGGGACGATTGACCAGTTGCTTGAGATGGAGTGGATCAGGTTGGGCCGGCGCCGCATGACACCGGGTCGTCCGGTGACATTTGTGGTGACGCCCGAGTTTCTGGATCATTTTGGTCTGGAGAACGCCCGCGACCTGCCGGGTCTCAAGGAACTAAGGGCTGCGGGTTTGTTGGAAAACCGACCTCCGCCGGGGGCGATCCCGTTGGGCGAGGCGCGCGAAGACGACGTGGACGAGGACCAGTCGGAACTGTTTGAGGAGTAATAACCCTGACAGGTCACTACAGGTCAGACGCAGAACCTACGACAGGCAACGCGGGTTATCTAGCACAAGCACCGTTGCAAGAGATTCTGAGGATTAGCCAACCGCTTTGAAGTGCTTGGACAGTTTCAGGCCTTGCCCCTGATAGTTCGATGCAATCCCGGCACCATATAGCTGCGTGGGCATCTCAGCCATTTTCTCATAGACAAGACGCCCGACCACCTGTCCGTGTTCCAGCACGAAAGGCGCTTCGTGGCATCGCACCTCAAGCACACCGCGTGACCCGGCACCGCCTGCTGCGGCATGGCCAAAGCCGGGATCGAAGAACCCGGCATAATGCACTCGGAATTCACCAACCATTGCCAGATAAGGTGCCATTTCGGCGGCATACATCGGCGGGATATGGACCGCCTCGCGGCTGACAAGGATATAGAATGCGCCGGGGTCAAGTATGATGCGACCGTCCTTGGTGCGCACTTCCTCCCAATAGTCCTGGGGGTCGTATTCGCCAATTCGGTCCAGATCGATTACCCCGGTATGGGGCTTGGCGCGATAGCCGACCAGATCGGTGTCGGGCAGTTGCAGATCGACCGAAAAGCCAAGACCATCATGAATCACAGCAGGCCCGTCCACCAACGGCGATTCGGCGTGCAGGGCGGTCAGTTCGGCGTCAGACAAGACGGCCTGACCCTGACGGAAACGGATCTGGTTTAGACGCATACCGGGTCGGACCAGAACTGAAAACGAACGTGGACAGATCTCGGCGTACAGCGGGCCTTTGTAGCCTGCGGGCACGCGATCGAACTCGGTGCCACCATCGGTGATGGTACGGGTCAGAAGGTCAAGCCGCCCGGTCGAGCTTTTGGCATTGGCGACGGCGGTCATGTCGCGGGGCAGGGCAAGCGATTCCATCAGTGGCACCAGATAGACGCAGCCCTTTTCCAGAACAGCGCCGTCCGAGATGTCGATGCGGTGCATTTCAAACTCGGCCAAGCGATCCGTAACAGTCCGTCCTTCGCCCGCGAGAAACGAGGCACGTACTCGGTAAGCAACTGTTCCTAAACGCAAATCAAGGCTGGCCGGTTGAATTTGCGCTGGCAGAACATCGGGGTTGGCGGCAATCTCTCCGCGCGCGATCATCGCTTCGATTTGCTGGTTCGCGCAAACACCTGTCATCTCGATC
This sequence comes from Ruegeria sp. AK11, assembly GCF_056541095.1. NCBI lineage: Bacteria > Pseudomonadati > Pseudomonadota > Alphaproteobacteria > Rhodobacterales > Roseobacteraceae > Ruegeria > Ruegeria sp. AK11. The sequence goes on along the minus strand of NZ_JBQFXU010000001.1, from coordinate 1,211,879 downwards.
CCCTCGTGTGCCAGAGCGGGATCTGGCCTTTGTGCCATAAACGTCGGTGTGATTTGGTCGGGCTAGCAGGACTCGAACCTGCGACCTTCCGTCCCCCAGACGGACGCGCTACCAGGCTGCGCCATAGCCCGACGTTGGGCCGTTCATAAAGATTTTCCCGGCAGGGGCAAGAGGAAAACACTGCCTTTTTTCCTAACCCGTCGCCTGTGTTTCGACCCGATCCAGCCAGCGGCGCAGGTCTTTTGCAATTGGTGCAATCCGGCGCAGAAGTTCGTCGTCAAAGTCGGCGCACTTCCACGCCAGCGAAGCAATTCCGCCCATCAGGGGCGCTGTGTTCAGGTCAGACTCTGGTTCTTGTTCTGACACAGCCGCGGGAAGTGCTTCGGCCTGCACACCTTCATTCACCGGCTGCTTGGCCGGTTCGTCCAGATCCATAGGGATTTGTTCGGTGGCTGCAGCTGGTTTGGGTTCGAACGGCACCACAGTACCTTGAACGGGTTCAATCAGGGCAGGGCCCGGTTCGTCCAGAGGCGGAGACAGTGCTGCGACATGTGCGACGCCTTGCTCGCGCAGGATGCGCTGCACGCCCTTGATTGTGGTCCCGTCTTCATGAAGCAGTTTCTTGATGCCCCCCAGAAGACGCATGTCATTGGGGCGATAATACCGGCGCCCGCCCGCGCGTTTGACCGGTTTGACCTGAGTGAAGCGGCTTTCCCAGAATCGCAAGACATGGGCCTGGACACCAAGCCAATCCGCTACTTCACTGATCGTGCGAAACGCGTCGCGGGATTTGCTCATATCCGCGTGACCCTGGGTTTACTTGCGATTCCCGACGGCGACGCGATCTTTCATAAGATGCGACGGGCGAAAGGTTAGTACACGGCGGGGCTGTATCGGAACCTCTTCGCCGGTTTTGGGGTTGCGGCCGACTCGCGCGGTCTTGTCGCGAACACTGAACGTACCGAAGGACGAGATTTTCACCTGCTCACCACGCACCAGAGCGTCGGACATGTGGTTCAGAACGCTTTCGACCAGCTGCGCACTTTCGTTGCGCGAAAGCCCAACTTCGCGAAAGACGGCCTCGCTCAGATCCATTCGAGTCAGTGTATTGTCGCCCATGTCATTTCCCCTGTTGCTGTCAAAGCATACGGGTACGGCAAATTCGCTGTCAATATCAATGAATTGCAAGAAGCTGTGTAAGCTGGATTGCGCCGGTTACCAGCGCAGAACCACCGCGCCCCAGGCCAGACCGCCGCCAATCGCTTCGGTCACGATCAGGTCGCCGGGTTTGATCTGCCCGCGTTGTTTACCAACCGACAATGCCAATGGGATGGATGCAGCCGAGGTGTTGCCGTGATCCTGAACGGTCACAACTACGTTTTCCATTGGCAGGCCCATCTTTTTGGCCGTGCCCTGAATGATGCGAATATTTGCCTGATGAGGAACAATCCAGTCTACGTCAGCGTTGCTCAGCCCCGCGCGGCCCAGGGCTGTCTCAGCGGTTTTGGTAAGCTTTTCAACGGCATGTCGGAAGACCTGATTGCCCTGCATACGCAGATGCCCGGTGGATTGGGTCGAAACACCCCCATCGACATAAAGCAGGTCCTTGTAGCGCCCATCCGAGTTCAGATCGGTTGCAAGTATGCCGCGATCCGCAGCGGTGCCTTCGCCGTCCTGCGCTTCGAGTACCAATGCGCCGGCGCCATCCCCGAACAAAACGCAGGTCGAGCGGTCGGTCCAGTCCATAATCCGGGAAAAGGTTTCGGCACCAATGACCAGCACGCGTTTGGCCTGACCTGACAGAATCAAAGCATTTGCGTTGCTGAGGGCGAAAACGAATCCTGCGCAGACAGCCTGTACGTCGAAGGCAAACCCTTTGGTCATGCCCAGCCGGGCCTGAACCATGGTCGCGGCAGAAGGAAAGGTCAGGTCCGCGGTCGAGGTCGCCAGGACGATCGCGTCGATATCATCCGCTGTCAGGCCCGCATCGGCCAGCGCAGCCTCGGCAGCCTTGGTGGCCAGGTCCGACGTTGTTTCGTCATCGGCGGCAAAGTGACGGCGTTCGATCCCCGACCGGGTTCTGATCCACTCATCCGTCGTGTCCAGCGTTTTCTCGAACTCGGAATTGGGAACAATACGTTCCGGCAAATAATGCCCGACACCTACTACAACTGAACGGCCTGCCATTTTTGGGGTACTGCCTTTTTTGTTATTTATCGGTCTGCGGCGCTGCTTGCGCGGCATCTTGTTCAAGCTGGGCTGTGGATGCAACCCGCGCCGCTAATTTTTCGGCGAAACCGGACTGTGCCAGAGTAAAGGCCAGTTTGATCGCCGCCGACACTCCGGTCGCATCTGCCCCGCCGTGGGATTTAATAACGGTCCCGTTCAGACCCAGAAACACGCCACCGTTCACGCGCCGCGGATCAATACGCTTTTTCAGGCGCTGCAGCGACGTGATGGCCAGGACCGAAGCCAATCGGGACAACGGAGAGTATTTGAACGCCTCACGCAGAAGTTCTCCGATCAGGCTGGCGGTGCCTTCGCCCGTTTTGATCGCAACATTGCCCGTAAACCCATCAGTAACAATGACATCTGCCTTGTCACCGGGAATATCACTGCCTTCGACAAAGCCAACAAATTCGAAATTCGCCTGTTCCGCGAAATCCGAGATCAAGGCGTGCGCTTCTTTCAGTTCCGCGCGGCCCTTATGCTCCTCGGTGCCAACGTTCAGCAGCCCAATCCGGGGGCGGTTCAGGGCCATGCCGTTGCGCGCATAAGACGCGCCCATCAGGGCGAATTGCAGCAAATCCTTGGCGTCGGCGCGTACATCGGCGCCCACATCCAGCATTACATTGAACCCTTGCGGGTTGCGCGAAGGCCACAGGATCGCGATTGCGGGGCGGTTCACACCCGGCAATTTGCGCAGACGCATCATCGACAGGGCCATCAGGGCACCGGTGTTCCCGCAGGACACCGCGCCATGAGCTTCGCCCTGACGAACCGCTTCCAGCGCGGACCACATCGAGGTCTGCTTGCCGTTGCGCACAACCTGGCTGGGCTTGTCCTCCATCGTGACAACGTCGGGGCAATCACGAAAAACGACGCGCCCTTCAAGGACACGTCGTTTGGCAACCAGCTTGCGCAATACCTGTTCGGGCCCGTGCAGCAGGAACCCGATATTCGGGTTCTTGCCAGCCGATTTCGCCAGACCTGCAACGACGACAGCGGGACCTGCGTCCCCTCCCATTGCGTCAACCGAGATGGTGATCCGTCCGGCGTGCGTGGGCTGATCGTTCATGCCTTGGCCTGCGCTCGATCAGGCTTAGGCTGCGTCTTCGTCCAGATCGATTTCGTCGGCCTGTGCGACGACTTCGCGATCGTCATAGTGGCCGCAAGATGCACAAACGTGGTGCGGGCGTTTCAGCTCGCCGCAGTTCGGGCATTCGTTCGGGTTTGCAGCAACCAGAGCGTCGTGTGCGCGGCGGTTGTTGCGACGCGACTTGGAAACTTTGTTCTGTTGGACGGCCATGGTCTCAACCTTTGTCTGACTGGGGGCCGCAGATTCGCTGCCGACCCGGGTTTCGTAGTTCGTTTATCGTGGTTTGACGCGCGTTTAGGCGACGGGCCCCGCAATGTCCAACCCAAAATCCGATGAGCGCGCGAAAATACTGCGATTCTCGGCATGTTCAAGCGATTTTTCTGACCGCCTGCTATGACAGGAAATCCGGCACCTGTCACTCGTCTTTTTTTAGCACGTCGCGCAATCCTGCCAACCCTGCAAAGGGTTTGGCATCGTCATCCGTCATCGCCTGTTTGCCCGGTTCTGTGTAGGCAGCCTGACCCAGTTCCGCGCCGTCTTTCCGTGGATATTGTGGCAGAGCCAGAGACAGGGTCTCGATCATGACAAGGGCCGGATCGATTTCAGGTCCCAAAGGTTCAGATTCGTCATCTTCCGGGATCTCGAACTCTGGATCATCAGGGTCCGCCCAATCCGCAAGAAATGTCCGGTGCACTGGAATGTCGATCCTTGTCGTCACCGGTTCCAGCGTCACCACGCAAGGTTGGGTGACAGTTGCGCCGAGTTTGCCGTTCAATACCCAGTCCCGTTTGCCTTGTGCCCGCAGTTCGCCGGAAAAGCTGAGCTTTCGCAGCCCGAGCAGCCCAAGGTCTTGCCTGATTTGCTCAAGCACGGTGGTTGCAGGGCGCAGATCAAACCGTGTCGGGGCGTTCTGTGGCAGGTCAGACACCCGAAATGATGTCGTGTTGCTCATTCGTGAGCCTTTCTATGTGTTGAACCGTGGCAGCGGTTTATGTAATCGGATAGAAGCCGAAGAAGGCCAAGGCAAGAGGGTGCAGATGTTGAAGGTAGTGAACCAGTTGAAACCAGCTGCGAAATCGCTTGTGTTTGTTGCCTTTCTGGCTGCGACCGGAGCTTGTACGGCTGTCTTCAAGAATCACGGCTATGTGCCACCGGCCGAGGAACTGGCGGAAATCAAAGTTGGCGTAGATACGCGTGACAGCGTGCAAGAGGCCATCGGCGCGCCGGGCGCATCCGGCGTGGTTCGGGATTCGGGCTATTACTATGTCCGCTCTCGCGTGCGTCACTACGGTCCGAAACGGCCCGAGGTGGTATCGCGCGAACTGGTTGCCATCAGTTTTGATCAGCGCGGTGTTGTCAGAAACATCGAACGCTTTGGTCTTGAAGACGGGAATGTGATTGCTCTGGAGCGCCGCGTTACCGATTCCAACGTTCAGGACAAGGGCTTCCTGCGTCAGCTGCTGGGCAATATCGGCAACTTCAATCCGGCCAACATTCCGGGCGCCAACTAATTTGCGCCAAAACCTTGCGGTGGTCACAGGGCAGTCACATGTCTTGTGCTAACGGTGTCGTACCGACGCCTGAGGGTCGGTAACCGTGGAGGACGCGACCGTGGCAACGGCAGTTTTGTTAAGCAAGGGGCGCTATCGCGCCAGACTGGCGCAGTCGCCCGAGGATATCAGAACAGCTCAGGCATTGCGGAGCTTGGCTTTTGGCACAGAGCAACCGGACTGCGACGAGTTTGATGCACGCTGTAGCCATATCCTGATCGAGGATATGCGCTCGGCAGACCGGCTGGTCTGCTGCTTTCGGATGCTGACCATGGATAATGGCGGCGAGATCGGACAAAGTTATTCGGCACAGTTCTACGACCTGACCTCGCTCGAAGGCTTCGAAGGCCGGATGGTCGAAATGGGACGATTTTGTATCCACCCCAATCACAGCGACCCCGACATCCTGCGTGTAGCATGGGGGGCAATGACGGCCTACGTTGACCGGAACAACGTCGAGATGCTGTTTGGATGTTCCTCTTTTGCCGGAACCGCAACTGAGCAGTATCTGGATGCGTTTGCGATGCTCAAACACCGCCATCTGGGCCCGAAACGTTGGTTGCCGCGCGTGAAGGCTCCGGATGTGTTTCGTTTTGCCGCGCGTCTGCGGCGCAGACCGGATGTGAAAAAGGCAATGCTGCGGATGCCACCCTTGTTGCGGACCTATCTGATGATGGGCGGTTGGGTCAGCGATCATGCAGTGGTGGATCGCCACATGAACACGCTGCACGTTTTCACAGGGGTGGAAATCGGTGCGATCCCCCCGGCACGCAAACGTCTGTTGCGGGCGGTGGCCGGGTAGATTGAGTATTTTTCAAAAGGTGAAGACGGGGCGTTGACGCAATGTGTCAGCCGGTTTAGCTGGCGCACATGGCGAGAATTCCTTTGTTGCAGATGTCCGGCATTTCCCTGACTTTCGGGGGTGACCCGGTGTTTTCCGAACTGGATCTGGTGGTTCAGCCCGGTGATCGTGTTGCGCTGGTGGGGCGAAACGGGTCCGGAAAATCCACGCTGATGAAAGTGATGGCCGGTCTGGTCGAGGAGGATCGGGGCGAGATTGTCGTGCCGCCCGGAAAATCCGTTGGCTATATGGAGCAAGATCCGACGATGGAGGGCTTTGCCACGTTGGGGGATTACGCGTCCAGCGGGTTGGAGCCGGGAGAACTTTACAAGGTTGAACGGGCCGGTGAAGGGTTGAAGTTCGATCCTTCACGGGCAGTTGAGACGGCTTCGGGCGGAGAGAGGCGGCGGGCTGCGCTGGCCAAGCTGATGGCCGAAGCACCGGATCTGATGTTGCTGGACGAGCCGACCAACCATCTGGATATCGAAGCCATCGCGTGGCTGGAACGCGAACTTGGCGCGACCCGAGCGGCCTTTGTGCTGATCTCGCATGACAGGGCCTTTCTAAGGGCGCTGACGCGGGCAACACTTTGGATCGACCGGGGGGCTGTTCGGCGACAGGAACAGGGCTTTGAAGCCTTTGAGGCCTGGCGGGACAAGGTATGGGAGGAAGAAGACCAGCAACGCCACAAGCTGAACCGCCTGATTAAGTCAGAAGCGAAATGGGCGGTTGAGGGCATTAGCGCCCGACGCAAACGTAATCAAGGCCGGGTGCGGGCCTTGCAGGCGTTGCGGGCCGAAAAGGCGGCGCAGATCAAACGTCAGGGTTCGGCTGCAATGGCATTGGAGGCCGGGCCAAAATCAGGCCGTAAAGTGATTGAGGCCAGGGCGCTGGCCAAAGGGTTTGGCGACAAGCAGATCGTTCGGAACTTTGATCTGCTGGTACAGCGCGGCGACCGGGTGGCCTTTGTCGGGCCGAACGGTGTTGGCAAAACAACGTTGCTGAAGATGCTGCTGGGGCAGGTGGAGTCGGACGAGGGCTCGGTTTCCTTGGGGACGAACCTTGAAATCGCGGTGTTCGATCAGACCCGTGCCCAACTGGACCCCGAGATGAGCCTGTGGGACAGTCTGACCGGCGATCCGGAAATGCGGGTGTCGGGCAAGGCCGATCAGGTAATGGTGGGCGGGCAGCCCAAACATGTTGTAGGGTATCTCAAGGAATTTCTGTTTGACGAACGGCAGGCCCGAGCAGCCGTCAAATCCCTGTCGGGTGGGGAAAAAGCCCGGTTGTTACTGGCCAAACTGATGGCGAAACCCTCGAACCTTCTGGTGCTGGACGAACCGACCAACGATCTGGATGTCGAGACGCTGGACCTGCTGCAAGAGCTTTTGGATGATTATGACGGCACCGTTCTGCTGGTGAGCCATGACCGGGATTTTCTGGACCGCGTGGCGACAACCACCATCGCGATGGAGGGGAACGGACGGGCGGCAGTCTATGCTGGCGGCTGGTCGGATTACATCGCGCAGCGTGGCGACGTGATCCAAAAAAGCGTAGAAAAAGCAAAAGCTTCAAAGCCAAAGATCAAGCAGGAAGAAAAGCCGAAATCCGGCCTATCCTTCTCGGAAAAGCACCGGCTGGAGAAACTGCCTGCCGAGATCGCGCGCCTTGAGGCCGAGATTGCCAAGCTGGAAGAGCTGATGTCCGACCCCGGGCTGTTCACGCGCGAACCGGTGAAGTTCCAAAAAGCGACCGAGGCGCTGGTTGAGCGGCAGGAGAAACTCTCGGCCGCTGAAGAGGAATGGCTGACGCTCGAAGAGAAGGCTGAAAGCGCTTAGCGCGCCAGACGTTTTGCCGGATTACCTGCCACGGTTTCTCTGGCGGGGACGTCTTTGGTGACGACGCTGCCTGCGCCGATTGTGGCGTAGTCGCCTATGGTAATGCCGGGCAACAGGATCGCTCCGCCGCCAACCCAAACCTGCCTGCCGATGGTGACGGGCAGGCCGATTTCCAACCCTTGTGCCCGATCAGCCGGGTCTTTGGCATGATGAGCGCAGTAAATCTGAACATTGGGGCCAAACATCGTGTCGTCGCCGACCCGAACGAGGGCCGTGTCCAGAACCACGCATCCGGCATTGAAATAAACCCGGTTGCCCAGATGGATGTTCATTCCATACGCGCAGTGAAAAGGGGCTTCGAGAAAACAGTCCTCGCCGACATGTCCCAGCAGCGCGTGCAGTTCCGGGGCCATCGCGCCGCGTGTGTCGGGCGGACAGGTGTTGTGAGCATGTACAGCCCGTCGTGCCCGCGCGCGCAGATCATCCAATTCAGGATCGAGACAGCAATACCACTGCCCGGTCTGCATTTTCTGGCGCTCCGACATGGGGCCGTCTTACCGCATCCGCAGAGCGCCGTCGATGCGGATGACTTCGCCGTTCAGATAGCCCATTTCAACGATGAAACCGGCCAGCCGCCCGTATTCCTTGGGGTCACCCAGGCGGGCCGGGTTCGGGACGTCGGCGGCCAGTTGTTGCTGCACGTCTTCAGGAAGGCCCGCCAACATCGGGGTCATAAAGATACCCGGCGCAATGGTCATGACGCGAATCCCGGACGAGGCCAGATCGCGGGCCATTGGCAGGGTCATGCCAACAACCCCGCCTTTCGATGCAGCATACGCCGCCTGTCCCTTTTGGCCGTCGAATGCAGCAATCGATGCAGTGTTGATGATCACACCGCGCGCCCCGTCCGGTTCGGGTTCGTTCTTTGCCATCTCAGCCGCGGCCAGCCTTGAGACGTTGAATGTGCCGACAAGATTGATGTCGATCGTGCGCTGGAACGCGTCCAGCGGGTGGGGTCCATCCTTGCCGACTGTCTTGATTCCATAAGCGATACCCGCGCAGTTCACAGTCGCGGTGATCTTGCCCATCTTGTCCATGCCGTGGCGCACGGCAGCTGCGACCGAGGTTTCGTCGGTTACATCCGTCAGCGCAAAATACCCGCCGATTTCGGAGGCGACTTGAGCGCCACGGTCCGCGTCACGGTCCAGAATAGTGACTTGCGCACCCTGCGCGGCAAAGTGACGGGCGGTGGCTTCGCCCAGACCGGATGCGCCGCCGGTGACAAGAGCGGCTGTGGTGGACAAGTGCATAGGAACTCCTCCCTGGGATATGAACAAATGTTCAATAACTGCATTGCAGGGTCGGTGTCTACATCTTTGAGCCTGAACGCCTAAAGGGGTGGGGCAGACTGACCGCCGCCGGACCAATACGCATCTTTAAGGCATCTTAATCCGCGCTTCACGAAAACGCGTCTGTTCGTGAACGAAGTAATCACAGCCATTGCGTGTTTTTTCGTCAGGAGGTTCTGATATGGTAAATGGTAAGAATAGATCACTGGGCGCGGTTCTGGCTGCACCTGTTTTTGGGATTGTGGTTGCCGGCAGTGCTGTTGCAGCGCCGGAAACCTGTAACTGGAAAACGGCTCGAAATCTTGCGAATGCAGGCGACTATGCCGGGCTTTGCGATTGTGTTCAGGTGACCCCCAGCTTTCTGGACAGACTTCAGAAGAGACCGGATTTTGAGACAACGCTGAGCATTGCCGGGGCGCAATGCCCGGGGCTGGCCGCGTTGTTGACGGATTTGCCAACGGCAAGCTTGACCGGCGCGGCAGAAAATCGGGGCGAAAGCCGCAGTTCAGAACCCGGCGGGGCAGGATTTGCGAACGCGGTTGGTCCTGACGGTCTTGGTGGTGGAGGAGAGCCTGACAACGGCGGCCAAGAACCCGGTGGTGGCGGTGGTGAACCCAGCGGTGGCGGAGAGCCCGGCGGTGGCGGTGGAGAGCCCGGCGGTGGTCGCGGGGAATCCGGCGGTGGCGATGGTGAACCCGGCGGTGGCAAAGGCAATAACGGCGGCGGAAAGGGCCATAACGGCGGCGGCAAAGGTGGCGATAAGGGTAACAATGGCGGCGGCAACGGCGGCGAGGGCAGCAGTCCGGGTCGCGGAAACAACGCCAATGACGACGAGGGCGAAAGCGACCGGCCCAGTCGCGGAAAGGGACGTCAGTAGCCTTGCCCATTCCAAAATAGATACGGCCACCCAATCGGGTGGCCGTTTCCTGCTTTGCAATCAAAGGTGAAAGGGGCGTCAGCCCAGTTGCACCAATGCGTGGCGTTTCTTGCCTGCACTCAGCTTGATCGGGGATGACAATGCGCCCGCATCGATCATCAAACCCGCATCCGTCAGCGGAGCGTCGTCCAGTTTGGCCCCGTTTTCGGCAATCAGGCGCTTGGCCTCTTTGCCAGATTTGGCCAGGCCTGATTTGACAATGATCTGGACGATGGACATGCCGTCGCCCAGTTCATCCGCGCTGAGGGTCAGGGTGGGCAGATCGTCTCCAACGCCACCTTTTTCGAACACTTCACGGGCCGTGGCTTCGGCCGTTGCCGCAGCTTGCGCCCCGTGGAGAAGGGCTGTCACCTCATTGGCGAGGCGGATTTTGGCCTCATTGATCTCGGACCCGGCAAGCGCGCCAAGACGGTCACATTCATCCACCGGCAATTCGGTATAGAGCTTCAGGAACCGCCCGACATCCGCATCGGTGGTGTTGCGCCAGAACTGCCAGAATTCATAGGGTGAGCGCATCTCGGCGTTCAGCCAGACCGCGCCATCCTGCGATTTGCCCATCTTCTTGCCGTCGCTGGTGGTCAGCAGGGGTGAGGTAAGGCCGTAGATCTCGTGATCCAGCACCCGGCGGGTCAGGTCGATACCGTTGACAATGTTGCCCCACTGGTCGCTGCCGCCCATTTGCAGAACACAGCCATAGCGGCGGTTCAGCTCCAGAAAGTCATAGGCTTGCAGGATCATGTAGTTGAACTCGAGAAACGACAGCGACTGTTCGCGATCCAGCCGGGATTTCACCGATTCAAAGCTGAGCATCCGGTTGACCGAAAAATGCCGCCCGATGTCGCGCAGGAAATCGAGGTAGTTCAGATCATCCAGCCATTCAGCATTGTTCAACATCAGCGCTTTGTTTTCGGCGTCAGTGTCGTAATCGATATAGGCCGCGAACACCTTCTTGATGCCTGCGATGTTTTCGTCGATCTGTTCGGGACCCAGCAGGGGGCGTTCATCCGCGCGGAACGAGGGGTCGCCCACCTTGGTGGTGCCGCCGCCCATAAGGGTGATCGGCTGATGACCAGTCTTCTGGAACCAGCGCAGCATCATGATCTGGATCAGACTGCCCACATGTAACGACTTGGCCGTTGCATCAAAGCCGATATAGGCCGGCTTGCACCCACTGATCAGCGCGTCGTCAAGGCCCTGATAATCGGTGCAGTCGGCGAGGAAGCCGCGCTCGATCATCGTGGCGATGAAATCCGATTTGGGGTGGTAGGTCATATCGTGCCCTCGGGGTTTGTGTTGCGGGGCACTGTATAGGCGGCGCTGCGGATGAGGAAAAGCCACCTTTTCATTCTAAAAAGCGCATGCCGTGATATGCGCGCGCACCTTGATGGCCGGGGTGTTGATCCTGAAGCGCGACGTCGGAAAAAAACCGACGCGCCCAATCAGAAGGCTTGCCAAGGCGGCATAACAAAAGCACCTTGACCAAGCTGCAACCCAGAGGTGAAGTCCGGAAACCCCGGGCACGGCGGAAACATTGCCAGATCAGGAGGCGGGCGTGGGCCAAGCCATCAAGAAACACGGAATGGTTCGGGCATTGGGCGCGATGTCCGGTACGTCGCTGGACGGGGTGGACGCTGCGGTAGTGGAAACCGACGGGCATTCCATCGCTGGATTCGGGAAAAGCGGTTATCGCGCCTATACCGAAGCCGAACGCGAAATTCTGCGGGCGGCTTTGGGGCAATGGCACGGCCCGCAAGTCGATGCGGCAGCTGAGATGGTGACCTTTGCCCATGCCGAAGCGCTGTCCGAGTTCGAAGATGTAGACCTGATCGGCTTTCACGGCCAGACGCTGGCGCATGAACCGCGCGGGCGCGGGACATTGCAGGTGGGCGATGGTCTTGGTCTGGCGCAGGCTTTGGGGCGCCCGGTGGTTTGGGACTTCCGGAGCGACGACGTGGCGATGGGGGGCGAGGGTGCTCCGCTGGCGCCGTTTTTTCACTTTGCTTGCGCCAAGTGGTTTGGTGCGGACCGCCCGTTGTGCTTTCTGAACCTGGGTGGTGTTGGTAATCTGACCTATGTGGACCCAAGCTTTGATGGTCCCGAGGCGCCGGGGGCGCTGCTTGCCTTTGATACGGGGCCGGCGAATGCACCGGTCGATGACCTGATGCAGGCCCGGCTGGGGCAGCCGATGGACCGGGATGGTGCGGTTGCGCGCAATGGCACCGTCGAAATGGGTGCGCTGGAGCTGTTCCTGGCTGAGCCTTTCTTCGCACGCATGCCGCCCAAGTCGCTGGACCGGAATGATTTCTCTGAGATGATCGACCTGGTGAAAGAACTGGGTGACGCTGACGCGGTGGCGACCCTGACCGGGATGTGCGCAGCGGGGGTGGTGCAGGGGATGGAACACTGTCCGCAACCGCCGTCTTGCGTGCTGGTTACAGGCGGCGGTCGGCGCAATCCGGTGTTGATGGAGATGCTGCGTGTATCTCTCGACTGCCCGGTCGAACCGGTCGAGGCGGTAGGGCTGGACGGTGACATGCTCGAGGCGCAGGCTTTTGCTTATCTGGCCGTGCGCGTGGCGCGGGGATTGCCAACCTCGTGCCCCGGAACAACCGGGGTGAAAGCACTGGTGGGCGGTGGCATGGTCAGTTCAGTGAACGTTCAACCGGTGGGTTGAGGCTACATCCAGGTACTGGCTAACGCGTTATCGACACACAGGCTTGCCACTGCGTCGGGCTGTGTCGAAGTGAAAATGCCCTTTGTGATACCGGTCAGCATCAGGACCAAGAACAGTTCCAAACAGGCCACAGGCTCCGCTGTGCAACTCTCGTAACACGGTGCTTTGATCGGTGTCGCTCCATCCGTTCTGAACGGTGATCTGCGTTCCGTCCTGCAACACGAAGGTCGAGATATCGATGGCCCGACCTCGCGCATGTTCGGAGATGCGCGCATAGGGCTGGTTGTTCTGCGTCTTGCAGGCATAGTGGCCAACAACGCGCATCCCCTTGAGCCCACCACCCAGTTCGGCGAAGGCGGGTTTGGCGACGTTTTCGATCCACGTTTTCAGCGTAACGGCTGTCTGACAGTCCATCAGCGAGAACTGGCTGAGCGCAATGTCCGAAATTCTGTAAATCCGGACCGGGTTGGCGATGCCGCAACCTTGCGCTTTTCCAGCCAAAGACGCGCGGGTTTCGCCCAAGATGGTCCAGTCACCACAGACCGCCCCGCGGTCACGCATACGCTGGCGACCCACTTCAAACTGGCGGAACTTGCAAGGGCGCAGCGCAGGGCGTTTCGAGATCAGCACCGCAGGTTCGACAGTCGCGGCAGGTTCTTTGTGTTCGGTTGCGACTTCCTCCTCCAGATCGGGCAGCGCCAATTCGGATGAAAGGGGGGATTCTGCACAGGCGATCTCGGCGTTTGCAAGACCGGTGTTTGCGAACAGAAGCAGAAGGACCAGAAAGATGTGTTTCACAATCACCCGATGCTCCGATACCTGCGGTTGCGTTTACAGAATGATAAATGCGTAACTTTCTGTAAACTCACCTTTTCAGAGCATTCCAAGATCAACCTATCCCCGAGGGATATCAAACCCAGGTTCTGCCAGTTGGAACCCATCGAATTGAAATCCGGGAGACACTGTACAACTGACCAGCGTGTAATCACCGGTGCTGCGCGCGGCCTGCCAATGGCCGGTGGGAACAATCAGTTGCGGTGCGCCCCGAGACAAATCGGGTGACAGCACATGGTCAACCGCCGGGCCCTTGTCTGTTGCGCTCAAGGACAGGATTAATGGCGCGCCCGCGTGGTAGAGCCAGATCTCGGTCGCGTCGACCCGGTGCCAGTGGCTGCTTTCCCCCGCCTGCAGCAAGAAGTAGATGCAGGTGCCGGTCGGGCGGCCCTTGTTCTCGGCGCGCCAGGTTTCCGCGTACCAGCCGCCCTCGGGGTGAGGTTGCAGGTTCAGGCGGTCGATGATCTCTTGTGCGGTCATGTGGCCCTCGTGTGTTTGACGCGATTATGCACGGCAAGGTGTGATCCGCTATGGTATTCGTGCGCACGGGGAATATGTTTGCCGCATGACACTGACCATTCCATTCGATAACTCATATGCCCGCCTGCCGGACGCGTTTTTTGCGCGACAGAAACCGGCGCCTGTACGCGCGCCCAAGCTGATCGCGTTCAATGATGATCTGGCACGGCTGTTGCAGGTCCATCCGGGCGACGTGCAAGAGATGGCGGAAGCCTTTGCAGGTAATCACATCCCCGATGGTGCGGACCCCATCGCGCAGCTTTATTCCGGGCATCAGTTTGGCCAGTACAACCCGCAGCTTGGGGACGGGCGCGCGGTGCTGTTGGGTGAAACTGTCGGAACGGATGGCGTGCGGCGGGATGTCCAGCTGAAAGGCTCGGGCCCGACGCCGTTTTCGCGTCGCGGCGACGGCAGGGCTTGGCTGGGTCCGGTTCTGCGCGAATACGTGGTGTCCGAGGCGATGCACGCGCTGGGCATCCCCACAACACGCGCACTGGCGGCGGTAGAGACCGGTGAAACCGTGTTCCGGGAAGGCCCGATGCCTGGTGCGGTGCTCACCCGGGTTGCAACCAGCCATTTGCGGGTAGGCACCTTTCAGGTCTTTGCTGCGCGGGGGCAGTTGGACAATCTGCGGCGCCTGACGGACTATGCCATCTCGCGCCACTATCCCGCAGCCCAAGGGCCAATGGGCCTGTTGCGGGCCGTTCGGGATGCGCAGGCCCGCCTGATCGCGCAGTGGATGAGCGTGGGCTTTATCCATGGGGTCATGAACACCGACAATTGCTCGATCGCGGGTGAGACCATCGATTATGGCCCCTGTGCCTTCATGGACGTTTATCACCCCAATACGGTCTACAGCTCGATAGATCGGATGGGCCGTTATGCCTATGCCAACCAGCCAGATATTGCAGTGTGGAATCTGGCGCAGCTGGCAACCTCACTGATCCAGCAGATGGACAACAAGGACGCCGCTGTTGAGGAGGCGACCGAGATCGTGCATGCCATGCCGGACCTGCTGCAACAGAACTGGTTGACCCGGTTCCGGGCAAAGGTCGGACTGACGACCGCTGAAGAAGGCGATCAGGCGCTGATCACCGATCTGCTAAAACGCATGGCCGAGGGGCAGGCTGATTTCACCAACACCTTCCGTGCGCTGGGCAAAGATACCGCGCGCGATCAGTTTATCGACCCGCAGGCCTTTGACAGCTGGGCAGAGGGCTGGCGTCCACGCTTGGCACGTGAGGCGTTACCGCATGACGTGATGACCGCAGCGAACCCAGCCTTTATTCCGCGCAATCACCGGGTCGAGCAGATGATCCAATCAGCGGTGGCGGGGGATTACCAGCCGTTCCATCGGCTGAACGCCGTCCTCGCACGGCCTTACGACGATCAGGCAGATGCGGAGGACCTGAAACGGCCCCCGACCGATAACGAGGTCGTGCACGCCACGTTCTGTGGTACGTGACGGTCAAACATCTCTGGTAGTCGCTCGGTGCGGTATGGTTTCGCGGGGAGGGGCGAATTGTTTTGTCCGGTCTAAATCGGTGTTGGATGCGCTGAAACTGCGGCACTTCCGTTCTGCCGCTCCCGGATGAAATGAGGGGAAACCCATTTGTTTCCGGCCGCGTCACGTGCCGGGTTTTTAAGCGATATACCATGCCAAGGCGACTTCCCCGGTTGCCGTTGCTGCGAAGTGAAACTGAAGGGTTGCGTCCGGCGGCAGGCGTGTCACTTTGGGTCAAGCCCACTGGTCAGATCTATATGCAGTCATCTTCCACCCTTCGCATTGCCAGCTATAACATTCAGAAATGCCTCGGGCTGGATTTCCGGCGCCAGCCGCAGCGCATTTTGCAGGTCATCGAACATATGCAGGCCGATATCGTTGTGTTGCAGGAGGCCGACAAACGTCTGCCGCCGCGCCCGGCGGCCCTGCCGCATTTCATGCTGGATGAAGCGGGGTGGCAGATCGTCGATCTGGGCGGTGCCGGCAGTCTGGGCTGGCATGGCAACGCGGTGATCTGGCGTGGCGAGGGCCTTTCGGTCCGGCGGACCGGACATCACGAATTGCCCGGGCTTGAACCGCGCGGCGCGGTCCGTGTCGAATTTGATACCCATATCGGGCCGTTGCGGGTGATGGGTATGCATTTGGGGCTGTTGCCTGCATCGCGACGTCAGCAGATCTCGCATATCAGGCGGTTTGATAAAGAGCTGGAGCAGATGCCGACAGTCTGGGCGGGGGATTTCAACGAATGGTCCCGACAGCCGGTTCTGGATCACCTGGCACCCGAAATGCGTTTCCTGCCCCCCAAGCCAAGTTTTCCCGCCGCGCAGCCGCTGGGCGCGCTGGATCGGATCGCGCTGGGCGCGGGCGTCAGGGCCACTGCGCATGGTGTCCATGACGCGCGGCCAGCACATATCGCATCGGATCATTTGCCGGTCTGGGCTGATTTGGCGCGCGTGGCTTAACTTCAACGGAAAAGAAGAAATCCCTGTGGCGCAAAGTGCGCAGACATACTAAGACAGACACCCGAGCAATTCTGAGGGGCATCATGTCGGAAACGATTATTGGACGTTGTGAGGCCAAAGGTCTGCGCATGACCGGTCAAAGAAGGATCATCGCGCAGGTATTGGAACAAAGCGACGACCATCCGGATGTCGAAGAACTGTACGCGCGTGCTTCTGCCATCGACACAGGCATCTCGATTGCGACGGTGTATCGTACGGTCAAACTGTTCGAAGAGGCCGGTATTCTGGAGCGTCTGGAGTTCGGCGATGGGCGGGCCCGTTACGAGGATGCCGAGCGTGATCACCACGATCACCTGATCGACATGCAGTCGGGCGAGGTCATCGAATTTGTCGATCCCGAGATCGAAGCCCTGCAGGAAAAGATCGCCGCCAAGCTTGGGTACAAGCTGAAAGGGCATCGGCTGGAACTGTACGGCGTACCGCTCAAGCAGGAGTGATCCATCACAAATCGCGAACGGCCCCACCACGTTAATTCATTGAACGTTTCGGGAATTGGCTTGCCAGACGTCGCCGGTTGCGGTTCATGTGCCCGGACACTGCACCCCAAGTACCCTTTTCCTGTGGACGCGCGCATGAATAACGTAAACGGCATCCTTTTGCTGATCGGCTCGATGGCGGCCTTTTCGCTTGAGGATATGTTCATCAAGTTCCTGTCGGGCGCTGTGCCGACCGGTCAGATCATGGTGTGTCTGGGTGTGTTCTGCGGGCTTGTCTTTGCGGTGATGTCGGTGGTCACCCGCAAACGCATCTTCGATCCCGTGGCGTGGAAACTGCTACCGATGCTGCGCGCAGGGACAGAAGGATTCGGTGCCGTGACCTTTGTCACCGCGCTGTCGCTGATCGATCTGTCCACTGTCGCCGCCGTGTTTCAGGCCATGCCGCTTGCCGTGACCATGGGCGCGGCCCTGTTTCTGGGAGAGCAGGTCGGCTGGCGCCGCTGGAGCGCCATTGGTGTCGGCTTTGTCGGTGTTCTGATGATCATTCGCCCCGGATTGGAAGGGTTTCAGCCGGACTCGCTGTTTGTCGTGCTGACCGTGTTTGCGATTGCGGCGCGTGATCTGATAACGCGCAAGCTGGATGTTCGGGTGGCTTCATCCGTTGTGGCGATGCAGGCGTATATCGCAGTGGCGCTGGCGGGGTTGCTGTTGATGGTTGTTTCAGGAACACCCTTCGTGCCGGTACAAAGCGGCCAGGCAGGTCCGTATCTGGGGGCGATCGGTTTTGGTGTTCTAGGGTATTACGGCATCGTCACGGCCATGCGGGTTGGCGAGGCTTCGGCCATGATGCCATTCCGTTACACGCGTCTGGTGTTTTCGATCCTTGCCGGTATGCTGATGTTCGGGGAACGCCCTGACGCGCTGACAATGGCTGGGGCGAGCCTGATCATCGGATCTGGCCTGTATACATTTATCCGCGAGCGACGTTTGGCGCGCAATCTGGTCCCGGCGTGAACCTGTTGGCGCAAACAGCAAACTGTTAGCCCTAAAGGTCGGTAAATATGCGTGTTAGCGATAACGGAACCGGTTTACTTTTGGCCGGTTGCTGTTATGACGCGTGCAACCGACTGCAGCCATAGGGACAGACCTCATGAGCACCATTATTGACATCCACGCGCGCGAAATTCTGGACAGCCGGGGCAACCCGACAGTCGAGGTCGACGTGATTCTGGAGGACGGCACCATGGGCCGCGCCGCCGTACCGTCCGGTGCGTCCACCGGCGCACATGAAGCCGTTGAAAAACGCGACGGCGACAAATCCCGCTATATGGGCAAAGGGGTTCTGGAAGCCGTGGCCGCCGTGAATGGTGAGATCGCCGAGGAATTGGTGGGCTTTGACGCGACAGAACAAGTGGCCATCGATCAGGCGATGATTGAACTGGACGGAACCAATAACAAAGGCCGTCTGGGTGCCAACGCCATTCTGGGCGTCTCGTTGGCCACAGCAAAGGCAGCAGCCGATTTCACCACGCAGCCCCTTTATCGCTACGTCGGCGGCACCTCGGCCCGCGTACTGCCGGTGCCGATGATGAATATCATCAATGGCGGCGAACACGCCGACAACCCGATCGACATTCAGGAATTCATGATCATGCCAACCTCGGCCGCGAATATCCGCGAGGCCGTGCGAATGGGGTCCGAAGTGTTCCATACGCTGAAGAAAGAACTGTCTTCCGCGGGGCTGGCCACGGGCGTGGGCGATGAGGGCGGATTTGCCCCCAACATCGCCAGCACCCGCGAGGCGCTGGACTTCATCCTGAAATCCATCGAAAAGGCGGGCTACAAACCCGGCGAAGAAATCCACCTGGCCTTGGATTGCGCGGCGACCGAGTATTACAAGGATGGTAAATACGTTCTGGCGGGCGAGGGGATCACCCTGACATCCGAAGAAAACGCAGCCTATCTGGCGGCGCTGGTCAATGACTATCCGATCATCTCGATCGAAGACGGCATGTCCGAGGATGACTGGGACGGCTGGAAAGCCTTGACCGACGCCATCGGCGACAAGGTGCAGCTGGTGGGCGACGACCTGTTTGTGACCAATCCAGCGCGCTTGGCCGAAGGCATCAAGCGCGGCTGCGCGAACTCGATGCTGGTCAAGGTGAACCAGATCGGATCGCTGACTGAAACCCTGCGCGCCGTCGATATGGCGCACCGTGCGCGTTACACAAACGTGATGTCGCACCGTTCGGGCGAGACCGAGGATGCCACCATTGCTGATCTGGCGGTGGCGACCAATTGCGGTCAGATCAAAACTGGCTCGCTGGCGCGGTCGGACCGGTTGGCCAAATACAACCAGTTGATCCGCATCGAGGAATCACTGGGCGAGGTTGCGGAATACGCGGGCGCGTCGATCCTTCGCAAATAACGCGCGTGGTGCTAGGCTGGCCCCTGGGTTTAATCCGGGGGTCGCATTGTGCTGAACATCATCGAACCGGAAACGCCGGACCAGTTTGAAGCGGTTCGGCGTTTGTGTTGGGATTACAGGGATTTCCTGCTGGCACTGGATGAAAGAACCGCCCAAATCGTTCAGGCCTTCTACCCAAGCGAAAAATACACCCGTGTAATGGACAACATCGACGCGGAACACACGCCGCCGAACGGTGGGATCAAACTGGCATTACTGCATGGGGAACCGGTCGGCTGCGGCATGTTTCACACGTACGAGCCTGGTGTGGCTGAAATCAAACGCGTATTTGTAACTGACGCAGCAAGGGGGACCGGCGCAGGCTGTGCCATCATGCTTTCGCTGATCGAAATGTGTCGAGATCTTGGGTTCGACTATATTCGAATGGACACCGGCAAACCCCTGGAAGCGGCGACTCGGTTATACCTGTCTTTGGGCTTTCACCTGCGCGACGCCTATTACCAAACTCCTGAAATCGCACGTGACCACCTGCTTTTTTTCGAGATGCCGCTATTTGAGAATGACACGCGCGGGCCTGAGAAAAGTTAGAGTTTTCAGGGATATATCCGTCTGTTTTGGAGGTTTTTGACAATAAAAATGTGGCTTATCTATTCTTATGTGTGAACTTGTTACTTATCACGTCCACACCGAATGCCGTAGTTTGTCTTCATTGCAGAAAGGAGACTACGATGTCTGTATCCAAATTCCTTCTGATAATCGCCACAACGTCCATCACAGTATTGTCCGCCTGCGCGGGTCCGGGAACGTATCCGATAACCGGAGAACAGGTTTCGTCGAATGACCCGGTTCAGGACATGAATCCGGCAAATATCTTCCGCGGCGAGTCGCGCTAAAGTACCTTGCTCATCAGCATATACCTGTCACGTTGTCTGAACCCGGTGCGCAGATAGAGCTTTTGGGCAGATTCATTGTTTCGGTCGACTTCCAGATGAAGAGCCATCAGGCCTGCCCCGGCAAGAGCTTTGGGCAGGTCCAAAAGAACCTCGGTGGCAATGCCGCGGCCCCGAACGGCGGGGCGTATATAGATCTCGTCCACGAAACCGTCCATGCCGCCGAACTCGACTGACCAGCCAAAGGTCAGGATGATATATCCCAAAGGCGCGCGCCCGGGTCCGATCAGATAGACACAGCCATGAGGGATGCCATCCAGCATGGGGGCGAGGGCATTGCGTGTCTTGTCGGCGTCCTGTGTCAGCCCGGCCTCTGTATGAAAGGCGGTGACCAGCGTCATAAGGCGATCCAGATCTTCGGGGCGCGCAAGGCGGAGGGCGGCGCTCATAATCTGGCCAGCCTTTCTGTCAGCAAGGTGAAAAAGCCGTCAGCGTCGATTTCCCCCATGAACAACGCATTTGGTGCGCGGTTGGTGACACCCCACCAATCCGCAACGGTCATGCCCAGGGTCAGGTCGGACCCTGTTTCAATCTCGACATTCACGTGGCGACCCGAAAACAGCTCGGGGCGGATCAGATAGGCGGTGACGCAAGGGTCGTGCAGGGGGGCGCCTGCGCTGCCGTATTTCTCTTTGTCGAAGCGTTCAAAGAAATCCGTCATCTCGGCCACGGCATGTCCAACCTTGCTGTCCAATGCGCGGAACGCGTCGTTTCGTGATTTGGTCACCAGCGCTTTGTGTGTGACATCCAATGGCATGACAACGATTGGCCTTCCGGATTTAAAAACGATATCAGCAGCTTCTGGGTCGACATAGATGTTGAATTCAGCGGTGGGGGTGATGTTGCCGACTTCGAAATATGCCCCACCCATCAAGACGATTTCCTGCACGCGGTCGATAATATCGGGGGCTTTGCGAAATGCAGTCGCGATGTTTGTCAGCGGCCCCAGTGGACACAGGGTCACCGTCCCAGATTCTTCAGAGCGCAGGGTGTCGATGATGAAGTCCACAGCGTGACCTTCAGCCAAGGGCATCTGCGGATCCGGCAGGACCGGGCCATCCAGCCCGGTTTTTCCGTGCACATGTTCTGCGGTTACAAGCGGGCGGTTCAGCGGTTTGTCGCAGCCCGCATAAACCGGCACATCCGTACGTCCGGCCAATTCACAAACGATTCGGGCGTTCTTGGCCGTAAGGGCGAGTGGGACGTTACCCGCGACGGCCGTGATACCCAGAACCTCGATCTCGTCCGGGCTGGCCAGCGCCAACAGTATGGCGACGGCGTCATCCTGTCCGGGATCGGTGTCGATGATGATCTTGCGAGGGGGCATTGGCGTCTCCGGGGGTCGTGAAGGTGGGACACTCGCAAGTGTCGGATCGCTTGTCTACCCGTTTCTGGTCGCCGCCAGTGCATCCGCCGGCGGGAGTTTGCCGTTGGCGCGATGCTCTTCCGTTTTGACCTCGTCCCAAAGCGCATCCATCTCGGCCAGATCGCTTTGCGTGGGGGTCTTGCCCCGTTCGGCCAGCCGGGCTTCGACCTTTTCAAAGCGACGGGTGAACTTGGCATTGGTGCGACGCAGGGCGGCTTCGGGTTCGATGCCAAGATGACGGCCCAGATTGACCATCACGAACAGCAGATCGCCGAACTCGTCTTCCAGCGCGTCGGCATCCATTTTGTCGCGCGCCTCTTCCAGTTCGGCGGCTTCTTCGGTGATCTTGGCCAGCACATGGCTGGCGTCAGGCCAGTCGAACCCCACCCGAGCGGCACGTTTTTGCAGCTTATGCGCGCGCAACAGGGCGGGCAGGTTTGCGGCCACACCGTCCAGTGCACCTTTTTGTTCTTTGCCCGCCCGCTCGGCGGCTTTGATGGCTTCCCAATCTTTGGTTTGCTGGTCGGCCGACTTGTCACGGGATTCATCGCCAAACACATGCGGATGGCGGCTGACCATCTTGTCGGACATGGTGCGCACCACGTCCTGAAAAGTGAAATGTCCTGCTTCTTCTGCCATTTGGGCGTGAAATACGGATTGAAAAAGCAAATCCCCCAGCTCTCCCTTAAGCTCGTCAAAGGCTTCGCGTTCGATGGCGTCCGCGACCTCATAGGCCTCTTCGATGGTATAGGGGGCGATGGTTGCGAAATCCTGTTCGATATCCCACGGGCAGCCGGATTGCGGATCGCGCAGGCGGCGCATGATTTCCAGCAGCCGTTCGATACCTGCATTGCTGTCATGGATCAGAGGATTTTCAGCCATTGCGAACCCTTTCATTCCGGTGTCAGATGCATCCATTCCGCAGTCCCGATCAGGAGTCCACCCCAGATGCCCGTCGTCAACCGAATTGCCGATTTCTCTGCCGACATGACCAGATGGCGCCAGTATCTGCATACCATCCCCGAGTTGGAATTCGAATGCCATGAAACGGCAGCCTTTGTGGCCGAACGTCTGCGTGAGTTCGGGGTTGATGAGTTGCATGAGGGGATCGCAAAGACCGGGATGGTCGCGATCATCAACGGGCAGGGCGACGGGCCGACGATTGGCCTGCGCGCCGATATGGATGCGTTGCCAATTACCGAGGAAACGGGCGTTGACTATGCCTCTCAGAACCCCGGAAAGATGCATGCCTGCGGCCATGACGGGCATACTACCATGCTACTGGGCGCGGCACGTTATCTGGCCGAGACGCGAAATTTCAGCGGTCGCGTGGCGCTGATCTTTCAACCCGCCGAGGAAGATGGCGGTGGTGCTGGCGTGATGGTCGAAGAAGGCATCATGGACCGGTTCGACATCTCACAGGTCTACGCGCTGCACAACGCGCCGGGATTTGCCGAAGGGACATTCTATACAACGCCGGGGCCGATCATGGCGGCTGTCGATACTTTCGAAGTGCATATTCAGGGTGTTGGCGGTCACGGTGCGATGCCGCATGAAACTCGTGATCCGGTTATGGCGGCCTGTGGGATTGCGCAGGCCATTCAGACCATTGTCAGCCGCAACCATTATGCGCTGGATGATCTTGTCGTCTCGGTCACGCAGATCCACACTGGCACGGTCAACAACGTGATCCCGGATACGGCCTATATCAACGGTACCGTTCGAACATTCGACCCGAACGTCCAGCAGATGGTGATGCGGCGCATGGCCGAGATTGTCGAGGGGCAGGCCAAATCCTATGGGGTCGAGGCGCGATTGGAATACAATGTCGATTACCCAGCCACCATCAATGATGCCGAAAAGGCGGGATTTGCGACCGAGGTGGCGCGTGAAATATCCGGAGACGACCGCGTCACCGGCAATACCGGGCGCGAGATGGGGGCCGAGGATTTCTCGTACATGCTGCAAAAGCGCCCCGGTGCTTATTTGTTCCTTGGGCAGGGCGAAGGCGCAGGGCTGCATCATCCGAAATACAACTTTAACGACGAAATCGCGCCGGTGGGCGCGTCGTTTTTCGCGCGGATCGTGGAAAAAGCGCAGCCGTTGAGCTGATAAAGGTTCGGGAAAGGGACTACAGAAGACATGGCACTGGAAGACGCAAGAAACCAGGTGGATGAGGCATTCACCAATCCGGACCTCAAAGGGTTGTCTTATGAAAATACGTTCGGCGGGGCGACGTCTTTTCTGCGGCGGCTTTACACCAAGAACCTGAAGGGTGTGGACATCGCCGTTACTGGCGTGCCGTTTGATCAGGCAGTTACGAACCGGCCCGGCACGCGCCTTGGCCCGCGGGCGATCCGTGAGGCCAGCGCGCTTCAGTCGCCCGATGCGCCTTATGGCTGGCCCTTTGATGCGCTGAGTGAACTGGCGATCGTGGATTATGGCGATATGGCTTATGATTACGCCAATATCCCGGCCTTTCCTGACACGCTGACCGACCACATCCGAACCATTCTGGCTGCTGATGTGGCGTCGGTCGCGTTGGGTGGCGATCACTATATCAGCTTTCCGATCCTCAAGGCCTATGCCGAGAAATTCGGGCCAATGTCCCTGCTGCAATTCGATGCGCATACCGACACATGGGCCGACGACGACATGTCCCGCGTGGATCACGGGACAATGTTCTACAAGGCGGTAAAGTCGGGCATTGTCGATCCGAAACGCTCGGTCCAGGTGGGTATTCGCACGACGAACGAGGATACGCTGGGCGTGAACATCATCGATGCGCGCGAGGTTTATGAATCGGGACCAGCTGCTGTGGCAGAGAAGATCAAGAACATTCTTGGTGACAGCCCCGTTTACCTCAGCTTTGACATCGACGGTCTTGACCCGGCTTTTGCCCCTGGTACGGGCACGCCAGTCTGGGGTGGATTAAGCTCGATTCAGGCGCAAATCATCCTGCGCGACATTGCCGGGATCAATATCAAGGGCGGGGACGTTGTCGAAGTATCGCCGCCCTTTGACACCTCAGGTGCGACAGCGATTGCTGGGGCCCATGTGGCGACGCAGATCATTTGCCTGTTGGGGTGGAACAAGCTGGATAAAGCAGATGGGTAAACCCGCAAGGGTTCACGTTAACCAACAGTTAGCCATGCTTAAGGTATGTGCTGGATCAAGTGACGAACAGGGACGGGACCATTACGCACATGACCGAATTCAACCAACCACTTAGCGGGAATGATCTGGCCCGGTTTTCCGGGCCGAACACATTCATGCGCCTGCCGCAGGCCTCCTCGCTTGAGGGGTTGGATGTGGCGGTGCTGGGGGTGCCGATGGATATCGGCACGTCGTGGCGGTCGGGCACGCGCTTTGGCCCCAAGCAGATCCGCGGCGAAAGCGCGATGATCCGGCCCTATAACATGGCCACCAGAGCGGCCCCGTTCGACAGTTTGCAGATAGCCGATATTGGGGATCTGGCGATCAACACCTTCTCGCTTGCAGACAGCCTCAGGATCATCAAGGAAAGCTATGACGCCATTTTGGCGAAAGGCGTGATCCCGATGGCCATGGGGGGCGATCATTCGATCACCCTGCCGATCCTGCGAGCCATCAAGGCAATACACGGGCCCGTGGCGCTGGTGCATGTGGACGCTCATGCCGATGTGAATGACGAGATGTTCGGTGAACGCGAAACCCACGGCACCGTTTTCCGTCGTGCATATGAAGAGGGGCTGATTGTTCCCGACAAGACGTTCCAGATCGGCATTCGCGGCTCGGGTTATGCAGCCTCGGATTTTACCGAGGCCAAGGACTGGGGCTTCCGCCAGTTCCCCGCATGGGAGCTGTGGCAGCAGAACCTGACCCAGATCGGATCGCAGGTTCGCAAGATCATTGGGGACCACCCGGTTTACATCTCGTACGACATCGACAGCCTTGATCCCGCATACGCTCCGGGCACCGGCACGCCGGAAATCGCGGGTCTTTCGACACCGCAAGCGCTGCAACTGATCCATGCCCTGCATGGGGTAAACGTGGTGGGATGCGATCTGGTCGAAGTCTCACCCCCTTATGATCCATCGGGCAACACAGCACTGACAGCAGCCAATCTGATCTATGAGATGCTGTGCATCCTTCCGGGTGTGACGTCGCGGTAAGACGCGGTGGAATGTCTTGCCGCCGGTTTTGTTCCGCTTAGGGTTCACAAAAGGGATGGAGCGGGATGAAAAAGATGGCTTTGTGGGCAGTGATTGCGCTTGTGGTTGGGGCGGGCGCCTATGTCCGGCTGGCACCGTCAGACCCTGCGCGGTGGCACGTCGCTTTGGTTTCGACCGAAAGCCAGAACTTGCCGGGTGGTGTGTTGCGCGTTGTTGAAACCGGCCCCGACGGGTTGCAGCGTCTTGACAAGGTTGCCCAAGCCACGCCGCGCACTACAGTATTGGCCGGCTCGGTCAGCGAGGGCATGATCACCTATATCACCCGCACGAAATGGATCGGCTTTCCCGACTACACCACGGCTCAGCAGGACGGAGACACCCTGCGCATTCACGGCCGCTTGCGGTTTGGTCGCAAGGATTTCGGGGTGAACAGGACGCGGGTCGATGGGTGGTTGACTGCACTTCAATAGATTGAAATCAAGGGGAAAGTTCCTAAATTGGACGTATGAATGACTATGAGAAAAAGTTCCATAATGCATTGGCTGAAATTGAGCAGGCCGGTGTTAAGCAGCACATAAGAATTGAGTCTGAGCTTGAACGATTGAAAGCCCTTGGCTTTGAACCAAGACCCTTTCTGTATTGGGCTTCGCCATTAACCAATGTTGCTGTGTTTGTCTTGTTGACCTTGATAGTTGCTTCGGTTCAGGCCGGGGTAACTGTCATTCTTGGCGAGAACTTTTGCCTTCCCAATATATTTGGCCCTGCAGCGTTGGCCGCCGTACCACTTACTTTGCTGACAGTCGCACTCAGGCTGTTCCAACATTGGGCGTGCAATTTGAGCAAGTGGGAAGACTTGTAGCGCTCAGAGAGAGTTGTCACCATCTGGTGGTGTATCCAAATTAGGCCAGTCCGAGTGTAACCCAGACGACAAACACCCCTCCTGAACCTCGCGCCACATGGGAACGTTCAGGGACATCTGGCATTGCGCGGTGAACATGCGTCCGTCGACCTGAAGGCAGATCATTTCACCCAGTTCGATGCGTGACCCGGATGTGTCGGTGCAATAGCAATCCCGCGTCTTGCCGTCAGGGCCGATGTAATCGGCGAATGCAGGCGTGGTCGTCACCAGCAGAGTAAGAAAAACCCGTTTCATGGCTGCCAGCTTAGCATGACGTTGCCCTTGACCAAAGCCCCCGGATGAGAGACACCGCCGGGATGATCCCCGAAGAACGTCTTGAACAGATCACCCAGCGTTTTCAGTACCTCGAAGCTGCCATGGCCGATGGCGCGTCGGGTGGTGATATTGCGGCGCTGGCCAAAGAATATTCCGACCTCAAGCCTGTCGTCGATCAGATCATGGCCTGGCGACAGCTGGTGGGAGATCTGGCCGAGGCGCAGGCGATGCTGACCGACCCGGACATGAAAGAGCTTGCCGAGGAGGAAATCCCCGAGTTGCAGGCTCGCATCCCCAAGGCGGAAACCGCGCTCCAACTGGCATTGTTGCCAAAGGATGCGGCAGATGCCCGTCCGGCGATGCTGGAAATTCGCCCTGGCACCGGCGGGGACGAGGCCGCTTTGTTCGCGAGTGATCTATTGCGCATGTATCAGCGATACGCCGAGGCGCGTGGCTGGAAATTCGAGATTATCGAAGAGCAGGCCTCGGATCTGGGCGGCATCAAGGAAGTGGTCGCCCATATCAAAGGCGACAATGTCTTTGCGCGCTTGAAATATGAATCCGGCGTCCATCGGGTGCAGCGCGTGCCCGAAACCGAAAGCGGGGGGCGCATTCACACCTCGGCGGCGACAGTGGCGGTTCTGCCCGAGGCCGAGGATGTAGACATCCAGATCGACGCCACTGATATCCGAATCGATACGATGCGGAGCTCGGGTGCCGGGGGACAGCACGTGAACACGACAGACTCGGCTGTGCGGATCACGCATCTTCCGACGGGATTGGTGGTGACGAGTTCCGAAAAATCTCAGCACCGCAACCGCGAAATCGCCATGCAGGTTCTGAAGACGCGCTTGTACGATCTGGAACGGCAGCGGATTGACAGTGAACGCTCGGCAGATCGTGCCAATCAGGTTGGCTCGGGGGATCGCTCGGAACGCATTCGTACTTATAACTTCCCGCAAGGGCGCATGACCGACCACCGGATCAACCTGACGCTCTATAAGCTGGATCAGGTGATGCAGGGCGATCTGGACGAGGTGATTGATGCGCTGACGGCGGATGATCAGGCCCGGCTCCTGGCTGAGATGGCACAATGACAGGTCTGCAAACAGCGGCACAGGCGATGGTGGCGGCGACAGCGCGCCTGCGTGCGGCCGGTGTGGACGATCCGGCGCGCGACGCGCGTTTGTTGCTGGCCCACGCTGCACGGATTGAAGCCAGCCGGGTGACGCTGATTGCCCCAGAAGAATTACAGCCTGAAATTGCCGAGCGTTATGATCAGCTGATCTCCTTGCGTGCCATTCGGGTTCCGGTGTCGCATCTGTTGGGTGAGCGGGAGTTTTACGGCCGCAGGTTCCGCGTCAGCCGGGATGTCCTTGATCCGCGCCCGGAAACTGAAACCCTGATCGAAGCAGCGTTGAGCGAACCATTTGATCATGTCCTCGACCTAGGGCTGGGCTCGGGGTGTATCCTGATAACCCTTCTGGCCGAACGCAGCAGTGCCACGGGCGTGGGTGTTGATCTGAGCGAAGCCGCCTGCCTGCAAGCCAGTGCCAATGCGGTTCAGCATCAGGTAGAGACGCGGATTGAGATCCTTCGATCAAACTGGTTCGAAAACATTGAAGACAAATTCGACCTGATTGTTTCCAACCCTCCGTATATCTCAGTGTGTGAGATGGAAGAACTGTCGCCCGAAGTGCGTGAGCACGAGCCGCGCATGGCCCTGACGGATGAGGGGGACGGGTTGGGCGCGTATCGTCGGATCGCGGCGGCGACCCCGGATTTTCTGTTGGCGGGCGGGCGAATTCTTGTCGAAATCGGTCCGACGCAGGCGGCAAAAGTGTCAGCCTTGTTCGATGCCGCTGGGTTGGTGGACGTCCGGGTAATCCCCGATCTTGACGGTCGCGATCGTGTCGTCGGCGCAAGAATGCCGGGATGAGCGGCGGGTTTGCGGCAAAAAACGCCGACCTGTAGAAAAAAGCTGGTGAAAATCCGAGATTCCTCTTGTCTGCGCCGTCAGGACATGCTTACTCAGGATTAGTCGGCGAGGTTGACGCTGTTGCAGCGCACCCCTGACGCCAAGCCCAAAAAGTCGACTTCCCGTCACGGCAAACGCCTTAGAGCAGTGCAAAACACGGGTTGAGCGACAGCGCATTGATAAGGCTGACGTAAAGTAAGATGAGATCTTCCAAACCCCGTTCGCGGGCCAAGAATAACCGCAATCGTCCTTCTGGCGGCAACGTCGTAAACCGGGTTTTTGACAGCTCGGGTCCCGAAGGCAAGGTCCGTGGCACGCCGCAGCAGATTATTGATAAATACAACCAGTTGGCACGTGACGCTCAGCTGTCGAATGACCGCGTGGCGGCAGAAAACTTCCAGCAACACGCGGAACACTACCTGCGGATGCTGAGCGAAGCGCAGCGCGAGATTGACGCGCGCCGTGAAGAGCAGGAGCGCCAGAACCGCGAACGCCAGGCCGAGCGCGACCGTGAACGTGCCGAACGTCAGGAACGCGAAGCGACCCGCCAGGCTGATCCGGCCGAAGCACCGCAGCCTGATGTAATGGACCTGTCTCAGCAAGTTTCAGAGCCCGATAGCGGTCTGGTGGAGACCCCGGAAAACAAAGAAACCCCGGCGGCTGAAACACCGGAAGAGGCTCCGCGCAAGGAAAAACCCGCGCGTAAGCCACGCGCCCGGAAGCCCAAAGCTGCGCCCGAGGCAAAAGAGGATGCTCCTGCCGACACGGGGGACGCACCGGAGGCGGCAGAATAAAGCCGATGTCAAAAGAACCAAGCCCCGAGGTTTAACTCGGGGCTTTTTCGTTTGATCAGGTTTTCTTAACTTCGCGCGCCAAAGCGCAGAACGCTTCCAGCGGGACTTGCTCGGCACGGTCCGTGGGCTTGATACCTGCGGCCAGAAGGCGGTCTTCGATATCCGGGGCAATGCCTTTGAGTGAGGCGCGCAGCATCTTGCGGCGTTGGTTGAAGGCGGCAGCCACGACGCGCGACAGGGTGGCGGCATCGGCGGGATAGCGTGGCTCGGGCAATGCGGTCAGGTGGACCACGGCGCTTGAAACCTTGGGCGGCGGAGTGAAGGCCCCGGGGGGAAGCAACATGGCGATACGTGCCTCTGCCCGCCATTGGGCAAGGATGGCAAGGCGTCCATAGGCTTTGCTACCGGGTTGGGCAACAATACGCTCGGCCACTTCGCGTTGGAACATCAGCGTCAGGCTCTGCCAGAATGGGGGCCATTCGGGCGGTGTCAGCCAACGCACCAGCAGCTCGGTGCCGACATTGTAGGGCAGGTTGGCGGCGACGCGGATTGGCGGTGTCAGATATTCAAGCGGGTTGATCTCCAGTGCGTCGCCGTTGATCACCTCAAGCCGACCCGGATACGCGGCGGCGATGTCGTTCAGGGCGGCAATGCACCGTGTATCTTTTTCGACGGCCACGACCTTGCGCGCGCCTTCGGACAGCAGGCCTCGTGTCAACCCACCGGGACCGGGGCCGATTTCAAGCACATCGCATTCTGACAAATCGCCGGCTTGTCGGGCGATCTTGGCAGTCAGGTTCAGATCCAACAGGAAATTCTGCCCCAGCGATTTGCGCGCCGAAAGCTGGTGGGTTGCGATGACCTCGCGCAGAGGGGGAAGCGTGTCTATAGCGCTCATGATCGGAATACCTTGGCGCCTGTGAAAGGGGCTGTGCCCGAGATTTTTGTGCCTCCGGCGGGGATATTTTCAGCCAGGTGAAGGATCAAGAGCTTTTTACCATGCGTTGGGCAAGTTTCAGGGCTTCGATAAGGCTGGAGGGGTTGGCGATGCCTTTCCCCGCGATGTCCAGTGCTGTTCCGTGGTCGGGTGAGGTACGGATGAACGGCAGGCCAAGGGTGACATTCACGCCCCGGTCGAAATCCAGCGTCTTGATCGGGATCAGGGCCTGATCGTGATACATGGCGATGGCGGCGTCATAGCGGGCGCGGGCGGCTGCGTGAAACAGCGTATCCGCAGGGTGGGGGCCTGTAATCGTCGCGTCCTCGGGGTTCAGATCAGCCAGCATCGGAGCAATCCAGTCGAGCTCCTCTGTGCCCATCTTGCCGCCTTCACCTGCATGCGGGTTCAGGCCTGCAACTGCGATCCGGGGATGCGCGATACCGAACTGATCACGCAAACCGCGTGCAGTGATTTCAATCGTTTCGCGCAGAAGATCAGGGGTAAGTGCCGCGGGAACTTGTGACAATGGAATGTGAATCGTCGCGGGAACGACGCGCAACTGCTCGCTGGCCAGCATCATGACTACCCGGCGGGTTCCGGAAAGGGCTGCCAGAAACTCGGTATGGCCAGGAAAGGTGAACCCTGCGCCGTCAATCAGGGCTTTCTTGTTGATCGGTGCGGTGCAAAGCGCTGCGGCCTCACCGGTCTGTACCAGTTCGGTACCGGTTTCGATGGCATCAACCACCGATGGCGCGTTGGCCGGATTCGGCTGGCCGAATACGTTCGCGGCGGGAAAATCCATCTGAAGAACGGGCAGGGCCCGGCCACAGGCTTCAGCAACCTGACTTGGGTGTTCGATTTTAGCAACGGGTGTGCCTGCTGGCAGGTGGCTGGCGTCCCCGATATAGAAGAACGGGCAGGCATCGCGCAGTTCAGCCCACGCCTTGGCCGCGATTTCCGGGCCGATACCGGCCGGTTCGCCGCAGCTGAGCGCGACGGGCCGTATCATTCCTGAGTAATGACAGCGTCAGCCCGCAGCTGCTCCACCAGACTGGCCGCAAAGGCCTGAAGACGTTGCTGCGCCAGCGCGTTGGCGACATCGCCCCGAGAGGTGTCTTCGCCCAGATCCCGCGTGCGGTTGCACAGCATCAGAAACACAAGCGTCTGACCATTGTTGCGGGTCAGAGTCGCCGACGCTTCGTTCCGGTCCAGCTTGGCCAGTTCCACGGCAATATCACCGGGCACCTCGGAAGGTGCGGCTTCGACCCGGTCCAGAACTTCGGCGGGCTGATCCTTGGCAATGCCATAGAGATCATCACAAGTGTCGATTTCTTCTTTCAACTTCGCGGCCCGCGAAAGGGTTTCGGCGCTGCGCCCGCCAGGCAGGTAATAGGCGGCATAATCCAACTTTGAAATGCGCGGAGCGCCGGTTGCGACTTCGCGCAAGCCCCGCATCTGAAACAGGGCAACCGCGTTCGGCAGGGTGATCGGGTCGGTGATCTCACCGGTCTGAAGCCCCAGGATGACAGGTTGAAGCGCCGGGGGCAGGTTCGAGATGTTCAGCCACTCCAGACGTCCACCCTGACCCCGTGTTGCGGCTGCGGAATACTGAGCGGCGGCAGCAGAAAACGCGTCCTGCCCTTCAAGGCGCGAGATTTCTTCGGCCAACAGCTCGGTCTGGGCAACCGTTTGCGGGTTTACCGGGATAATGATTTCGGACAGCAGGACCTGCAATCCGCCACCGCCCGTCTGGCCCAGCGCGCGATCAATCTCATCCTCGGTCGGGCGCGCCTGCGACAGATAGCGCGAGCTGATGTAGTCGCGCCATGCCAGTTGATCCGCGACATAATCCCGGACCGTTTCAGGGTCGACGCCCGCGTCGCCGAGAAGTTTCAGGAATTGTTCGGATGACAATTGTCCGCGCGAGGCGAATTCGTCGATGCCCAGCTGAACGGCCTCGGGCGTCGCTTGTACGCCGGCGCTGCGCATGACCTGCCTGCGCAGTTTTTCATCAATCAGGGCATCCCTGACGTCAGCTTCGTTACCACCGGGCAAACCCAGAACATTCAGGAATTGCAGGCGCTGTTCAAGCTCGTACCAGGTGACAATATCCTGATTGACGCGGATCGCGGGTGAGAACAGGCTTTGCGCGCTTCCCTGAAGAGGCGCGATTGCAAAAACTGCGGCAACCAGTGCCGGTGTGACCGGTTTAAGCCAACCGGAACGGAGAAACCTGGAGAAACCTGATATCAACTGCATGTTCTCTTGTATGTCTTGCCACCGCCTTCAAGGGCGTACCCTGTCAGAGAAAGGGTAAAGCCGAATTCTGTCGAAGGCTCAATAGTGGATGTTGAAGTAAAGCGCCGACTTACGGACATGTTAACCCGAACGCATTCGTTCTGATAGGTCACACCCAGACCCAACCGGATCGGTTCCGACTCAGCCAGATCGTAGCGCGCCAGAGCATTGGTCAGCCAGTTCTGATCGACCTGGTAGCGTCCGAGAAGCAGAATTTCCGAGATTTCTTCGGTGATGTTTTCCGCCGGGTCCGGTTCCTGCCAGATATAGCTGCCGGAAAGGCCGGCATTTTCGGATGCCCATGCGCCGCGCAGTTCGGCTTTGACAAAGCTGAAATCCCCGTCGATCAGACCGCGTCCGGCAAGTGACCAGCCATTGGCCGTGCTGATCTGCCCGGCCACCAGCAAATCCGACGATGTGCCCTGCAATCCCGATGTCAGCGTGAAGTTTGGATCGGCGTCGGCCCGAAACACTTGGCCCACAGTCGCTTGGGCCTGCCAGCCACCCGCGCCATACCGGGCCCAGTTCAGGCCAACCACACCAGTGGCACTGTTCTCGCGCTGATCTTCAGCAGGGAACCGCGAGAGGGACAGAAGGTTACCCTGATCGAATTCCTGAAAAGTGCTTTCATCATTCGGAACATCGGTGTCCGATACATGTGTCCATCCGAACTGCGCAATCGGTTCGAGGAACTGAACAGCCCCCGATTCCTCGCGCCGGGTCATTGGATAACGGAGAGTCAAAGCCGCGCGCGGCGTAGATCGGGTCACGTTGTCGGGGTAGTTGCTGTCGTGACGAATGTTGAAAGTGTCAACCGACGCCCCAAGCGTGGTATCGACCCGCAACCCCGATGAGAAAGTCCAGCTGCGTAGCCATTCGGCATCGAAGGTGGCCCGTGCCATGTCGCGACCAACAACATCTGTATCGCTGGTGCGTTCGTGCGCATGACCGATGAATGCCAGCCGAACCTCGCCCCCTAGCGTGCTGGGAAAATAGCGTTTTTCATAGTTGAGGTCGAAGACGCGGGACGGGATTTCGTCCTGATTTTCGCTGTCCCGAAGTGTTTTGTAGTAGATCAGGCCGGTTTTGAACGCACTATCGCGCTTGATCCGCTCCAGTGCGATTTCGCTGCGCAAGCGGTCCAGATCCGGCAAGCCGTAATCGGCCAGATAGGCATCGTCGGATGTAGTTTCCAGATTGAAGGTCAGACGGAAATCGTTCTTCAGATTGAACCAGCCGGTGGCAAACAGGTAGCCGCGATCCTGATCGGGTTGCACATCATCCCGTGTATAAGCGCCTTCCACCTGAATGCGTCCGTTCACAAAGGCCTGACGATAGCGGTATCCCAGGGTTGTCGTCTTGGCTGAGACGTAAGGCGTAAGTGTCAGGTCCTTGTGATCGCCAAGTTTGAAGAAATACGGAACCTGAACGCCAGTGCCCAATTGCGAGGTGCTGCGGATCGAAGGAACCAGAAAGCCGGTTGCCCTCTCTAGCGTTGGGTCGGGCAAGCGCAGATAGGGAAAGTAGAATACCGGATAATCCAGGACCCGAAGCTGCGCGCCTTCGAAATATAGTTGCCGTTCCAGTTGATCATGCGTGACTTTGCGCGCCCTGATCTGCCACAGAGGCGGCCTGCCGTCGGTGCAGACATGACAGGATGTGGCTGAAACCTTGCTGAATTGCGTATAACGTCCTGCGGCCCGTTTCGCCTGAACCGAGGCGATCTGTACCTGCTGTTCAAACACCATGCGTGCACCGATCAGCAGTCCGTTCTGAATTCCGCTGTCCAGTTGCCCTGAATCCGCCAACAGGGTGGTTTGACCACCCTGATCGATACGAATGGGGCCTTCCAGTGTCAGCTCGCCAGTCTCGCGGTCATATGTGATACGATGGGCGGACAATTTGGTGTCGCCCTGAAAGGCTTCGACATTGCCTTCAGCCACAAGTTTGCGCTCAGGCGTGATGAATACCTTGTCGGCCACCAGCAAGGCGGGCTCTTGCTGCGCTTGT
Organism: Ruegeria sp. AK11; assembly: GCF_056541095.1. Taxonomy (NCBI): domain Bacteria; kingdom Pseudomonadati; phylum Pseudomonadota; class Alphaproteobacteria; order Rhodobacterales; family Roseobacteraceae; genus Ruegeria; species Ruegeria sp. AK11. The sequence continues at coordinate 1,176,963 of NZ_JBQFXU010000001.1, read as the reverse complement.
GTGCCCTGTGGTTGTGGCTGGCCTTGGGATGTCTGTGCTGCAGTTCCCGCCGGGACGGACAAAGCCAGTGCACTTGTAAGCAATACAGGAACGATATGCCGCATCAGCCGTCCTCCGCATGCAGTAGCAGACCAAGAGACAGCAGAATTGCGGCAAAGGGCGGTGCCCAGGCAGCGATATAGATGGGCAATTGTCCGTTTTCCCCGAGGATTTGCGCGAAATTGCGCACGAAATAGATGGCAAATCCAAGCAGAACGGCTGTCAGGACGGCGATCCCTGTGCCGCCGAACCGAACGTGGCGCATGGTAAACGCGGCCCCGATCAGAACCATCGAGATCAGAAAGAAAGGCCGGGCCAGCTGTACCTGCAGCCAAACCTCATATTGTTTGGTCGAAAATCCCGCCTCGCGCAGGTCGCTGATCAACTGGGGCAGGTCATAAACAGAAACCGAATCCTGTTGCCCAAACGTATCCATGATCCGCTGTCGGGTCAGCGAGGTCGGCAGCTCCAGACGCTCGTGCACAACTGAATTGGATTCAGGGTTTTGCCCATCCTGCAAGGCCCAGGTTTTTGCCTGATACAGAACCCAGTTCCCGTCTTCCAACTCTGCCCGATCCGCAACAATTTGCTGGGTTGGTTTGCCATCCCGCCCAAAGGTGATGACGGTAACACCGTCCAGCCGCAGCTTGTCTTGGTTCGATGTGGCCCGGGCGTGGATAACGGCCTGCCCATTCTCGGCGGATTGGCGCAGCCACAGGCCCTCGCTGCTGATCGAAAGGGCCGAACTGCCGTTGTTTCGGTATGAATCCGACAAGCGGCGGAACTCTTCGGATGTGGCCGCTGCGATGGGATTCAAAAGTGCAACGGCCAGAGCGCCGATGATCAGCGACAACAGGACAGGGGCGACCAAAGCGCGGATGCCCGAGCGGCCAGTTGCACGGGTCACCACAAGTTCGGACGTACGTGCCAGCCCAACGAACAGCGCGATGGTGGACAGGATGACCAGCAAAGGCAGCATTTCGCTGATGGCGGCTGGTGTATTCAGCAGTGTGAGGTGCAGCAACTGGGCAAAAGACAGGTCGAAATCGTCAAAGCGGCGAATCTGTTCGATCAGATCGATGAGAATCATCAAGGTCAGGAAAATACCTCCGATGACCATGAAACTTTGCAGGAACCGGCGAGCGAAATAACGGTCCAGGATCATAGGCACAACCCCGCTGCGCCTGTAGTGTGGGGCGTCGGGCTGATATCGCGCCTGCGCAATGCTGTGCGCGACGGCGTATGCCTGCCCTCTCGTACCACGTCTTTCTCCCCCGAGCCTGCCGGTCATTTTTTCGGGACCTTAATGCAATTGAAAGGCGGGGAAAACTGCTATCTGGTCAATGCGTGCCCCGCGGGCTAGGTCTTGGGGAACAGAATTCGAGGAGTGTACAATGAGCAGTCTGATACCGATCCGTTTTCAGGAATTTGACCTGGAGGCTATGGCGCAGGCCAAAGGGCGCATCGCCATCATCATTCCGGATGACGGTAAGATGAGCCCGGCAGCCCGCCGGGCAAACCGTCTGACGAAGGGCGGGTTGGCGCGGCTTGTTGAAAGCGAGAGTTTCAGAAAGTCCAAGACAGGTGATGTCATCTCGATGGCATGGCCCACAGGGATGGCGGCTGAGGCGCTGGATGTTCTGGTTCTGCCACGTCGCCCCGAGGCCGCCGAAGCCCGTAAGGCAGGTGCGGCGCTGGCTAAGCTGGCAGGCGGCAAGGACATGCTGGTGATGGTGGGAAATCAGGCGCGGGCCGAGGATCTGGCACTGGGGATTGTTCTGCGCAGCTATGAATTCGACGCGCATAAAACCAAGGAAAGCCAGAAGGCTGGCACAGTGACAATCAGCCACGCAAAGCCTGTAGAGATCGAGGCAGATTTTGCACCTCTCTATGCAATTGCTGATGGCGTTCGGATGACGCGCGATCTGACCAATGAACCGGCAAATGTTTTGACCACTACCGAATTCGCGGACCGTCTGGTTGAGATGCAGGAGCTGGGTCTTGAGGTCGAAGTGCTGGACGAAGACAAGCTGGCCGAGTTGGGGATGCGCACATTGCTAAGCGTCGGGCAGGGCTCGGACAGCCCTTCGAAAGTGGTGGTGATACAGTGGAATGGCGGTGCCAAGGACGACGCGCCTCTGGCTTTGGTCGGAAAAGGCGTAGTGTTCGACACGGGTGGTATCTCGCTCAAACCAGCTGCTGGCATGGAAGAGATGACCATGGACATGGGCGGAGCCGGAGTTGTTGCGGGCACCATGCGCGCGCTGGCCAAGCGCAAGGCAAAAGCCAATGTCGTGGGGCTGGTTGGTCTGGTCGAGAATATGCCATCAGGTAACGCCACCCGTCCGGGTGATGTGGTCAGGTCTATGAAAGGTGATACGGTCGAGATCATCAACACCGACGCCGAGGGCCGTCTGGTTCTGTGTGACGTGATGTGGTACGCGCAGGAACGGTTCAAGCCGGTCGGCATGATCGATCTGGCAACTTTGACCGGTGCGATCATTATCGGGTTGGGCCATGAGAATGCTGGTGTCTTTTCGAACAATGACACATTCTGCGATGCCTTCCTGAAATCTGCCAAGGCCGAGGATGAAGGCGCCTGGCGGATGCCATTGGGCGATGCCTATGACAAATTGCTGAAATCGCGCATTGCCGACATGAAAAACGTGGGCGGTCGTCCCGCGGGTTCAGTCACCGCCGCGCAATTCCTGCAGCGTTTCGTGAAAGAGGAAACGCCGTGGATTCACCTGGATATTGCGGGGGTCGCCTCGGTTGCCGACGAGACATCTTATGCGCCCAAAGGCGCCACCGGCTGGGGCGTACGCGCACTGAGCCGGTTTGTGCAGGACAATTTCGAGTAGGCATATGGGCGCTGTCTATTTCTACCACCTGACCCGCCAGCCGCTGGAGCACACCTTGCCTGCGCTGCTGGACAAGGCGCGGCAAGCCGGGTGGCGGATAGCCGTGCGGGGTACTGACCCTGCACGGATGGACTGGCTGGATGAAAAACTTTGGCTGGGACCCGAGGACGGGTTCCTGCCCCATGGTCGCGCAGGCGGTCCGCATGACGCGGACCAGCCGATCCTGCTGACCACCAGCGCCGTGGCGGGAAATGGCGCGACCTGCATCATGGCCGTGGATGGAGCGCCGGTCGAGGCGGAAGAAGTCGCCGCGCTGGAACGGGTTTGTATCCTGTTCGATGGCAATGACGACATGGCTGTACAACACGCGCGCGGGCAGTGGAAAGCGCTGACGGATGCCGGATGTTCCGCACAATACTGGTCGGAGGAGTCCGGGCGGTGGGAGAAAAAGGCCGAAGCCTGACCGGCCCGCAATTTTCAGGAGATACGACGATGCAGAAGAAGCCTTTGGGCCGTACCGGAATTATGGTGAGCGATCTGTGCCTTGGCACGATGACATTTGGCTCTCAAACATCTGAAACGGATGCGCACCGGCAGATGGATATGGCGCTGGACGCGGGGATCAACTTTGTCGACGCGGCCGAAATGTACCCGGTGAACCCTGTCGCGAAGGAAACGATCGGGCGCACCGAAGAGATTTTGGGAAACTGGAATGCCGCCAATCCTACCCGCCGGGGTGATTATGTTCTGGCGACCAAGCATTCCGGCGCGGGGCTGTCCTTTGTCCGTGATGGTGCGCCGATCACCGCCCGCACCATACCCGAAGCGATTGAGGGGTCTTTGCGACGATTGCAGACCGGGTACATCGACCTCTACCAGTTCCACTGGCCCAATCGGGGCAGCTATATGTTTCGGCAGAATTGGGATTATGCGCCGTCTGGCGAAAACACGGACGAAGTGCTGAGCAACATGCAGGAATGCCTTGAGGCATTGCAGGCTCAGGTGGACAAGGGCAATATCCGTGCCTTTGGCCTGTCGAATGAAAGCGCTTGGGGAACCGCGCAATGGCTGCGGCTGGCCGAACAGATGGGGGCGCCGCGCGTGGCATCGGTGCAGAACGAATATTCATTGCTGTGCCGCCATTTCGACACCGACCTGGGTGAGTTGAGTGTGCATGAAGATGTTGGGCTGATGGCGTTTTCCCCTTTGGCGGCAGGATTTTTGACCGGGAAGTATCAAAATGACTGCGTCCCCGACGGATCGCGTATGTCCTTTGTGCCCGAGATGGGAGGCCGGAAATCCGGTCGTGTTTTCGAGGCGGTTGCAGCTTATCTGGACATCGCCGCGCGGCATGGTCTGGATCCGGTGCATATGGCACTGGCGTGGTGCCGGACGCGCCCGTTCATGATGTCGGCAATCTTCGGGGCCACGACCGTTGCACAGCTGGATCATATTCTGGCGGGCGTGGATCTTGAATTACCCAAGGATGTGTTGGCCGAGATCAGCAGGGCGCATCGGGCGCACCCGATGCCGTTTTAGGGGCTCTGCCCCCGTCGCCTTTGGCGACGCCCCCGGGATATTTTGGGCCAGATGAAGGTGGATCCGGTCAGTGATGGGTGGGATGCGCGCGTTCGTGTCTCAGGTCGCGGGCCGATTGACCGTGGGCGGTGCGGAAAGCGCGGGCAAAGCTGGATTGTGAGGCAAAGCCGGTGGCGAGCGCCACATCCATCAATGGCATATCAGTGTCGGTGACCAGACGACGGGCCTCGGCCAGGCGCAGTTGCAGATAGTGGTCCTGCGGCGTCGTGTTCAGGCGCAGGCGGAACTGTTGTTGCAGCGTCCGCGGGCTGGTGCCTAGGCGATCTGCGATATAGGCCAGCGGCAGGGGATCATCCAGTGACGCCTGCATCATTGAGTTGGCCTTTGCGGTCAGTGCTGTGTGGCGATGGGGTACGCCTGTGCGGCTTTGCGGTTTTCCAGGGTCCGGAGCGCCATCGTAAAGGAACAGGCCCGCAACACGCGCGGCGAAACTCGCGCCGTGACGGGCGGCGATGATGTGCAGCATCATCTCGACAGCCGGAATTGCGCCACCCGAAGTCAGGCGGTTGCCCGAAACGGTGAAGCGGTCGGTGCGCACATCAACTTCGGGAAACCGGGTGGCGAAATTTTCGAGGTCTTCCCAATGGGTTGTTGCCAGGTGGCCGTCCAGTAGCCCGGCCTCGGCCAGAAGCCAGGGACCGCCATCAATGCCTGCCATCGTTGCGCCGGTGCCGGCGATGCGGCGCAGACCAGCCAGAAGGCTGGGGGTGGCGTGGCGGGCCAGTTGGAACCCGGCGACCACGATCATCAGGTCGCAGGATTGCAGCCGGGCCAGTGGAATACCGGGCACTTGCAACGCACTTGTCAGCATTGCGGGTTCTGGCGTCGCGGTCACATAGTCCCAGTCAAAGGCCGGGCGGTCTGCCAGACGGTTCGCGGCCCGCATCGGGTCCACCGCAGAGGCAAAGCTGAGCGTGTTGCATTCGTCCAGCACAAGCACCGCGGTTTTCAGGGCGCGGTGTTCCGGTTGCAGTATGTTTTTTGCGGATTTCATCAAGTTTGATTCGCATATTGCCAAGTGGTTTTCCCAAAGCTGCGCCAGAGTCGGGTCAGAACGCAAATCGGAATCCGGGGAAAAGCCTGGGGAAAACCCAAGGCAGAACCGGGTATAACTTGGGGAAAACACCATGCCTCTGGAAATGAACCGCGAAGTCTTTATTACCTGCGCCGTAACCGGCTCGGGCGGGACGCAGGACCGCAGCCCGCATGTGCCGCGGTCGCCGCGGCAGATCGCCGACAGCGCAATCGCTGCCGCCAAGGCCGGGGCGGCAGTGGTACACTGCCACGTGCGCGACCCCGAGACCGGTGCGCCAAGCCGCCGGTTGGATCTGTATCGCGAGGTGACAGACCGCGTCCGCGACGCTGATGTGGACGTCGTATTGAATCTGACGGCCGGCATGGGCGGCGACATCGTGTTCGGCGGTGTTGAAAACCCGTTTCCCGTGGCCGCGGGCACGGACATGGTCGGAGCATCCGAACGTGTGGCGCATATTGCCGAATGTTTGCCCGAGATATGCACCCTGGACTGCGGCACAATGAACTTTGCTGAGGCAGATTATGTTATGACGAATACGCCCGGGGCATTGCGCGCCATGGGCAAGATGATGACCGATCTGGGTGTCAAGCCCGAGATCGAAGCCTTTGACACTGGCCACCTGTGGTTTGCAAAGCAACTGGTGAAGGAAGGGATTCTGGCACCAAACGCTTTGGTCCAGCTGTGCATGGGGGTACCGTGGGGTGCGCCGGATGATCTGAATACCTTTATGGCGATGGTAAACAACGTGCCGGATGACTGGACCTTCAGCGCGTTTTCACTGGGACGGAACGAGATGCCGTTTGTCGCGGCTTCGGTTCTCGCGGGCGGCAATGTGCGCGTGGGGCTTGAGGACAACCTTTGGCTGGACAAGGGCGTAATGGCCGAGAACTGGCAACTGGTGGAACGTGCGGGATCCATCATCGAGAATATGGGCGCGCGCGTGATCGGCCCTGACGAAGTCCGTGCGAAGCTGGGGCTGACCAAGCAGGCACCTGTTGCAAAATAATGGACACGCGGGTTTTGGGGGCCAGCCCCCAAGCCCCCGGAATATTTCTAAAAAGATGAAACATGCGCAGCCAGTAGGTGGGAAATCATGAAAACGGCAGCAATTATTGGGGGCGGAGTTATCGGTGGTGGATGGGCCGCGCGGTTCCTGCTCAATGGCTGGGATGTGCGGGTGTTTGACCCTGACCCCGAGGCGGAACGCAAGATTGGCGAGGTGCTGGACAACGCAAGACGGTCCTTGCCGGGGCTGAGTGACGTTCCGTTGCCAGCCGAGGGTGTGCTGAGCTTTCACAGCGACATGGCCGAAGCGGTTAAGGGTGCGCGTTGGATACAGGAGAGTGTGCCGGAACGTCTGGATTTGAAACTGAAGGTTTACAAAGGCTTGCAGGAGGCTTGCGATCCGGGCGCGGTCATCGGATCCTCGACCAGTGGGTTCAAGCCGTCCGAACTTCAGGACGGAGCGCTGCGCCCCGAGCAGATCGTGGTGACTCACCCCTTCAACCCGGTTTACCTGCTGCCTTTGATCGAGCTTGTACCAACGGACAAGAACCCGGCCGAGATGATCAAACAGGCCCAGGACCTGTTGAAATCGCTTGGGTTTTTCCCGCTACACGTCAAGAAAGAGATCGATGCGCATATTGCCGACCGGTTCCTGGAAGCTGTCTGGCGCGAGGCGCTTTGGCTGGTCAAGGATGGCATTGCGACGACCGAAGAGATTGACGAGGCCATCCGTATGGGTTTCGGCATCCGCTGGGCGCAGATGGGTCTGTTCGAAACCTACCGCGTGGCCGGTGGCGAGGCGGGGATGCGGCATTTCATGGCGCAGTTCGGACCTGCCTTGAAATGGCCGTGGACCAAGCTGATGGATGTTCCCGAGTTCACTGACGAACTGGTCGATTTGATCGCCAGTCAATCTGACGCACAATCCGGGATGCATTCGATCCGAGAGCTGGAGCGTATTCGCGACAACAATCTTGTTGGCATGATGCGGGCCCTCAAGGCGCAGAATTACGGCGCGGGTGCGGTGCTGAACCAACATGACGCACGGTTGAAACCTGGAGCGCTGCCGACGCTGGATCAGGCGGATTTGAGCCAGCCCATCCTGACCCTGTCGCGGGCCGTCCCGCTGGACTGGACGGATTACAACGGCCACATGAACGAAGCGAGATATCTGGAGGCCTTTGCCGCCGCCACCGATCGGTTCATGGAAATCATCGGATGCGATGCGGATTACATTGCCTCAGGCGGCAGCTATTTCACAGCGGAGAACCACATTCGCTATTTGGATGAAGCTCATGCCGGTGCAAAAATCGACGTGCGCACGCAGATGCTGTTGGGGCAGGGCAAGAAGCTGCATGTGTTCCACAGCATGTATGAGGACGACAAGCTGCTGGCCACGGGTGAAAGTTTTCTGCTGCATGTCAGCCTGGAAACCCGCCGCCCCAGCGCGCCATCTGCTGAAATCGAAGCGGCTATGGCGCGGGTTGCAGAGGCTCAGGCCGGATTGCCTTATCCCGAGGGCGCAGGCGCAGCGATCAGGAAGCCTTCATGACGCGCCGGGTTCTGGTGACGGCTGGCGCGTCAGGCGTCGGCCGGGCCATGGCCGAGGCGTTTGACGCGGTTGGCTATGACGTCCGGGTTACTGATATCGATCAGGCGGCGTTGGATACTTTGCCCGAACATTGGACCGGGCACCGAGCCGATGTTGCGGACGAGGCTGACATGCGCGCGGTATTTGACGCCGTCCGTTCGACAGGCGGGTTGGATGTGCTCTGCGCCAATGCCGGTATTGCCGGCCCGACAAATGACATTGAGAATATTGATCTGGACGCGTGGCGTTCTTGTGTCGCGGTCAATCTGGACGGTGCTTTTCTGGCGGCAAAATATGCAGCGCCGCTGATGAAAACGGCGCGGGCGGGCAGCATCATTCTGACCTCGTCGACAGCCGGGCAGTATGGCTACCCGTTCCGGGCGCCCTATGCGTCGGCAAAATGGGCGGTCATCGGGTTGATGAAAACACTGGCGATGGAGCTGGGGCCCTATGGCATCCGTGCCAATGCCATTTGTCCGGGCGCAGTTGAAGGCCCTCGGATGGAGGGCGTCCTGACCCGCGAGGCCGCAGCCAAGGGCATGACCCGTGATGAGGTCTATCGGGGCTATGCCTCGGGCACCTCAATGGGGCGCTTCGTCGAAGCGCAGGATGTCGCCAATATGGCAGTCTTCCTTGCCTCAGATGCGGCACGTCTGGTTTCAGGTCAGGTGATTGCGGTGGATGGCCACACGGTCAACCCGGACCCGAAATTGTAACTCAGCCCTGGTTTGGACCACGGATCTGGCGGATGGTCTGACGGACTGCCTGCCAGTCTTGGGCTTCTTGCCGGTTTCCGGCAGCTTCGCAGTCGCGCATTTTTTGCGCGGCTTCGGCCTCGGCTTGGTCTCCATGGGCGGCAAAAAGTGCACGTGCGTATTGAGCGGTTTGAATTGCGTCCATTCCTGTGCTCCTCCGTCTGTGTTCGGAATGCCTTATGGTTCGCGCCACAGTAGAATAGCACAGGTTGGATGGCGCTGCATCACCAGTCGCGGGAAACCGCCGTTCTGAGGCGACGCAGATGGTTTGGAAAGTCCCGGGCGGCCACGTCGGCCTCGCGTACCAGTGTGTCGAAATGGCGTGAGAATGTCTCGATCCGATCCCGGTCGCGGAAGGCCATATAGTGACTTCCTGCGTAAAATACACAAAGCAGCGGGCCGAAAATCGTCACGGGTGCGGAATAAAGCCGTTTTGCGTCAAACAGATAGATACGCATCCGCGGATAGAGCTGTTCGCACAGCGCCAACAGGTGATCGATCTGTTCCAGCCGAACCTCGGGGCTGAGACCCTGATAATACCCAGTGGCGCTTGCAAAGCTTTCGATTTCGAACAACGGCATGGCGATCTCATAGTCTGACTGGGCGCTGCGCATCCATGCCAGACGATCCGCCGACGCGCCGATGGCTTGGTCAGCGGTCCGGCCCAGATGCGGGGCGTATTCCCATTCCAGTATCGAACGCGTCTTGAGCATGTCGGGCAGGGTGGCCGGGACATAGCGGATTTTGTATCCGGCGGCCTCCTGATGCCACTCGAAGATACGTTCATCGACAAGGGCGCGTGGGGCCTCGGTAAAGGTCAGCGAGTTAGCCAGAAGCTCAGCCGCGCTTTCCGGCCTGTCAGATAGGCTCAGCAACCAGTCGGCCGAAACGCCGAGCGCCGCTGCACATCCGCCAACAACATGTGCGTTGGGCAACCGCGCGCCATGATCTGTCAGCAATTGGGAAACGGTCGAGCGGTCAACGCCAATATTGCGCGCAAGGGCACTTTGGCTGACATGACGCTCTTCCATCGCGCGGGCGAGGCGGAGACGAAATTGCGCGGCACGGTCGCGCTTGTCGATATTTTCCTGCATGACATGATTTTTATCACAATTGATGAGTTTTGTTAATCATATTCAGAATTTTCAATGCCGGGGTCCGGATGTAACGCTTTGAGTAAGAAAAAAACGGGGTTCGGAATGGAAACGCGGCGAAGATCAGTCGTGAAAGCGATCGTTTGGAATGCGATGGGGTTGGCGATCATGACAATGGTGGGCCTGTTGGCAACAGGCTCGGCCGCTGTAGGAGGGGCGCTGGCGCTGGTGAACACGGCCATCGGCCTGACGATGTACGTGATTTACGAAAGAATTTGGGCAAACATTTCGTGGGGCCGAAATGGCTGACCCTACGACACCCAAATCGCCCGAATGGGGCACGTTTTTCCTGATCGTCTTGTGTTATGCTGCGTGGCTTGCCGGTCTGTTCTGGATGGCAAACACATGCTTGTGGTTGGCTATCCCTGCTCTGGGTGTTGTTGCGGCTTTGCATTCGTCACTGACGCATGAGGCCCTGCACGGGCACCCTTTTCGTGCCAAATGGCTGAATGAGGCGTTGATGGCACTGCCGTTGACATTGGCCATTCCGTATAACCGCTTTCGGGACCTGCATCTGGCGCATCATCAGGATGCCACCTTGACGGACCCCTATGACGACCCGGAATCGAATTATCTGGATCCGCATATCTGGTCGGGATTGCCCCGGCTTGCGCAGAGGATCCTGAGCCTGAACAACACGCTGTTGGGGCGGATGGTGCTGGGACCCGTCCTTGGTCAGGTTCTGTTTATGCGGGACGAATGGCGCGGATTTATGCGCGGGGACAGGGCGATCCTGCTGGCATGGGCTGTGCATCTGCCCGGCGCGGTAGTGGTGCTGTGGGTTGTTGCGCAATCGGCCATGCCGGTTTGGGCCTATCTGATCGCGGCCTATCTGGGGTTGTCGCTTTTGAAGATCCGTACGTTTCTGGAACATCGTGCACATGAAAAATCCCGCGCCCGCACGGTAATCATCGAAGATCGCGGGCCTTTGGCTTTCCTGTTTCTGAACAATAACCTGCACGTCGTTCATCATATGAATCCGACTGCACCATGGTATCGCCTGCCAACGTTGTACAGGGACGGAAAGGACAGGTATTTGGCTTGCAATGAGGCTTATGTTTACCGGTCCTATGCACAGATTTTCCGGCAGTATTTCTTTCGCGCAAAAGACCCTGTGCCACATCCGCTCTGGCCAAAGTCTTGATTTGACGACACAACGGGTGGCATGAGTCTCTGGATCCCTGTCACAATTGCTGCCGCCAGTTTCCAGACTGTGCGTTTCATGCTGCAAAAGTCGCTGGCCAGCGTGAAATTGTCCGCCGCAGGTGCCACTTTTGCGCGGTTTGCCTATTCCATGCCTTTGGCCGTTATCGGGCTATGTGCTGCGTTGCAGATAACTGGGGCGAGTATGCCCCGGCTCAGCAGTTTGTTCTGGCTTTACGCGGTCATCGGCGGGACAGCGCAAATCCTTGCCACGATCTGCGTGGTGGCGCTGTTCAAACAACGCAATTTTGCCGTTGGAATTACCTTCAAGAAAACCGAAGTGATCCAGACTGCGATAGTTGGCTTCCTGATCCTGGGGGACAGTGTTTCGCGCGGCGCGTTGATCGCGATCCTGTTGGGGTTGATGGCTGTGCTTTTGTTGTCAAAAACACCCGGTGGGGACGGCCCCTGGTGGCGCCATCTGACCAATCGGGCTTCGCAATTGGGGCTTGGATCAGGTGTTTTGTTTGCGTTTTCCGCCGTCAGCTATCGTGGGGCTTCACTGCAACTGGGCGATATCGATGCGTGGTTCCGAGCGCTGGTAACGTTGGCCGCAGTGGTGACATTCCAGTTCGCCAGCATGGGGATATGGCTGCTGTGGCGCGACCGGACCGAACTGCGCGCAGTCTGGCAAACGAGAAAGACCGGGGTATTTGTCGGCCTGACCAGCCTCGGCGGCTCGTTTTGCTGGTTCTGGGCCTTCACCTTGCAGAATGCGGCTTATGTCAAAGCGCTGGGGCAGGTTGAGCTGATCTTTAGCCTGATGGCGTCGATCCTGTTCTTCCGCGAGACGATCACCCGGCGCGAAATCGCCGGGATGATGTTGCTTGGGTTTTCGATTTTAGCGCTTGTTCTGGCAATCTAGCTGGCGCGACGTTCGTCAAAGCTGAGCGCGATGAAGCTGGGCAGGTGATCTCCCATGCCCACGACGGTCGGGCCGGTGTCTTCCTTGCGCCCACGACTGCGCCCCTTCGGTTCGCGAACCTTTTTGCCTTCTTTCGGGCTCTCGGGGGCTTTGGCCTTTTTCTCAGGCTTTGGCTGTTCGGGTCTGGGGTCGTCCTGAACCGGGTTGTCTATGCGCGGGATGTCTTTCTGGATCAACTTTTCGATCGCAACCAGTGCTTTTTCGTCGCGTCCCGAACAGATTGTGATGGCTTTACCTTCACGGCCGGCGCGGCCGGTGCGGCCAATGCGGTGCACATAATCCTCGGGGTGGCCGGGGACGTCGAAATTGAACACATGGCTGACGGCTGGCACATCCAGGCCACGCGCAGCAACGTCTGAGGCGACCAGCAGGCGCAATGATCCCTCACGGAAACCATCCAGTGTTTTCATCCGCTGCGACTGGTCCAGATCACCATGGATGGCGGCAGCGTTGTAACCGTGTTTTTTCAATGACTTTGCGCAGATGTCGACATCTGTCTTGCGGTTACAGAAGATGATTGCGTTGGTGCATTTGTCACCTTCGGCATCGATCAGCTCGCGCAGAACCTTGCGTTTGTTGCTGGCCTCGCGGTCCCGACGCCCACTTTTGAACATGACGACGCCCTGTTCGATGGTCTCGGACGCGGTGGCCTGGCGGGCCACTTCGATCCGGGCAGGGGCCGACAGGAACGTGTCGGTGATCCGTTCGATCTCGGACGCCATGGTGGCCGAGAAGAACAGGGTCTGACGGGTGAAAGGTGTCAGTGAGAAGATGCGTTCGATATCGGGGATGAACCCCATGTCGAGCATCCGATCCGCCTCATCCACCACCATGATCTGCACGCCGGTCAGCAACAGCTTGCCGCGCTCGAAATGATCCAGCAAACGGCCCGGCGTGGCGATCAGAACGTCGACACCGCGGTCGATAAGGGCTTCTTGCTCTTTGAAGCTGACACCGCCGATCAACAGCGCTTTGGTCAGTTTCAGGTGTTTGGTATAGGTGTCGAAATTCTCGGCCACCTGTGCGGCCAGTTCCCGCGTCGGGCACAGTACCAGCGAACGTGGCATACGCGCACGCGCGCGGCCACGGGCCAGCAGTGTGATCATCGGCAGCGTGAAGCTGGCGGTTTTACCTGTGCCTGTCTGGGCGATGCCCAAAACATCGCGCCCTTCCAATGCGGGCGGAATCGCACCTGCCTGGATCGGAGTTGGGGTTTCGTATCCGGCTTCCTCAATGGCTTTGAGGACCTTCGGGTTCAGGTTCAGTTCGCTAAACTTTGTCATGTAAGTCCGGTTGAATGCGGACACTTGACCTGGCCCGCGCGTATAAGATGTGCCGGGCCCGGATGGCCATGCGCATGATGCGACATTTCGGCTTGGACGCGGACATAACAAAAACGTTGGTCGGGGTCAAATAAAGACCGCTGCATCCGGGTATCATTGAGACAGGTTCGAGTTTTGCGCAACAATTCAGCAGCTTCCGGGAAAGTGTTTCGCCAGTTTCTCGTCCAGATTCAATGCGCGATGGCGGATCAGCCCGTTCTGCTCCAGCCGGGCGCGGACTTCTGGGTCAGCGCCGCTCATTTCGTTGAAGAACGCGCGCAGCCCACCCTCGCCGTGTTCGCTTTCAATCCAACTGAGCAATTCATTCTTGTTCAGCCCCCCCATCTCGCGCGGGGCATTCGGGGCCATACCTGCCTGATACGAGCCGCGATCCATGCGGAACGGATAATGTGCGATCCAGTGGTCCCAGTCCGGCGCATGGCGGTGGCATAGATCGACCTGCGCAAGCTCGTATTTGCACGGCAGCAATTTCCCGTTCTGAAACAGGTTGTGGATACGAAAACTCAGACGTTTCAATCCCGTGCGCGCAAACAACTTGCCCTGTACATGGCTGAGGAACCCGCCAAGGACGAAGGCCCCATAGTTGGAATAAAGCATCTCAATCAACTCTGTACGGGCCGGGCTTTGCGGCACATGCGCCTTGTACAGGTCGCCGCCGCCTGCCAGCGCCTCGATCGGGCGGACACGGGCGGCGTGAACCTTGTCCGGGACTTCGCGCAACACATCCGAGATTGGGGTCGGCGACCACAAAAACTCGTCAACATCGATATGGGCCAGCCAATCCAGATGCGTGTCACGATAGGCGTATGTGGCGTTGACCGATTGGCGAACCTGGTGCTTGTCCGGTCGCGTGCGTTTTAGTTTTTGCCAATAAGCATCATCGCAAACCTGTACGCAAACACTGGGATGCGCCTTCAGCGCCTCGAACGTGCGCTGGTTCGGCTCATCCAGATAGATATAGATGGTCTCGGCACCCAGATCGAGGTGATAGGCCACGAACCGAAGGACATCTTCGGTCGGGCCCCTGACCATCGACACGACACCCCATGTGGTCATGTGCGCTGCGCGCGCGCTTCGCGCATGAGTTTCAGGCGGCGAAAGACACCGCCGGGATCACTGTTGAGCTCGATCATCAAGTGATCGACCAGCGGCGCGATGGTGGTGTCGCTTAGGGCTTTGGTCCAGATCGGGGCAATCAGATTGACGTCCAGCCCGCCACTTCCAAGGGAAAACCCTTTCATCTGATAGGGCAGCGGGACGTGTTTCAATTTTTGATACGGAAATGGTGTTTCCGGGGGCAGCTGCGAAAAGCGCCTCTCGAACTCATAAAGCTTCATCATGCCGAACAACATGCGCAACGCATGACCAACCTCGCGCTGGGTTGCAGTTTGGCCGTGGTCCGCAAAGGTCTGAACCGACGAGACCAGCCACCGCAGATCAAGCGTGGACAGAAGGTGGTCCGACTGTTCGTCCCAAAGGCGGCAAAACAGAAGCGGGGCGTGGCGTGGGAAGGACCGCTTTCGCAGGTTCGAGATCAACTGGGCATTCAGGAAAGCAAGTTCAGAATTTCCGACAAATTCCCGCGCTATCTGAGCGCGCTTGCGATCCCAGCTTGTATTAGGCTTCGGCGGGGGCACAGTCGCACTTTCGGGCAATGTGCGACCGGCCAGTTCAATGAGGTCGATGTCAAGGTCAGGCAACGAGGTGGTGCCGAACTGAAACGGGCTGCGCCGGTTTTCATACCTGTCCAGCATGTCGGGCAGACCGCCGGGGAAAGTCAGTTCATCCTTGCTCATGCGCGCAGAATTGCACAGGCAGACTCGGCTGTGCAATCAGTGAGTTGGATCACACCATCATCTCTTTGGTGGCGGTCAGGTTCAGGGCGGGATAGTCCCGAACCACCCGGTCGATGTCCCATTGCAGCCGGGTCAGATAGACAATGTCGCCGTCATGGTCGTGCGCGATGTGCTGCTTGTTTGCATTCACAAACTTTTCGACCTCGGCCTTGTCACCGCTGACCCAGCGGGCCGAGGTGAACTGAGACGCCTCGAAACGCACGGGCAGGCCGTATTCCATCTCGATCCGGCTGGCGAGCACTTCGAATTGCAACGCGCCGACGACACCCACGATAAAGCCTGACCCGATCGAAGGTTTGAACACCTTGGCCGCGCCTTCCTCGGCGAACTGCATCAGGGCTTTCTCCAGATGCTTGGCCTTCATCGGATCACCCGCACGGACGCCTTGCAGCAGTTCCGGCGCGAAAGAGGGGATGCCGGTGACGCGCAGCGCCTCACCCTCGGTCAGCGTGTCACCAATGCGCAACTGGCCGTGGTTGGGAATGCCGATGATGTCACCGGCCCAGGCCTCTTCTGCCAGTTCCCGGTCAGATGCCAGAAACAGCACTGGGTTTGAAATCGCCATCGGTTTCTTTGACCGCACATGGGTCAGTTTCATGCCGCGTTTGAAATGGCCTGATGCCATGCGGACAAAGGCCACCCTGTCGCGGTGCTTGGGGTCCATATTGGCCTGCACCTTGAAAACAAAGCCCGCGACCTTCTTTTCATCCGGCGATATCTGGCGGGGTTCGGCGGACTGAACCTGCGGCTGTGGGCCATAAGCGCCGATGCCTTCCATCAGTTCCTTGACGCCGAACGAGTTGATGGCCGAGCCGAACCAGATCGGTGTCATATGCCCTTCAAGCACCGCCTGCGGGTTCAGCGCGGGCAGCAACTCGCGCGCCATCTCAACCTCTTCCAGCAGCTTTTCCAGCAGGTGCGCAGGAATATGTTCCGACAGTTTCGGGTCATCAAGCCCGTTAATCTCGATGCTCTCTGCCACCTTGTTGCGGTCGGCGCGGTCCATCAGCTCCAGCCGGTCGCGCAGCATGTCGTAGCAGCCGATGAAATCACGACCTACGCCAATTGGCCATGCGGCGGGGGTGACGTCGATGGCCAGCATCTCTTGAATTTCGTCGATGATCTCGAACGTATCGCGGCTTTCGCGGTCCATCTTGTTACAGAAGGTCAGAATCGGCAGATCACGCAGGCGGCAGACCTCGAACAGCTTTTGCGTCTGGCTTTCGACACCCTTCGCGCCGTCGATCACCATCACGGCCGCATCCACGGCCGTCAGCGTGCGGTAGGTATCTTCCGAGAAATCGCTGTGGCCGGGCGTGTCAACAAGGTTGAACCGGAAATTGCCATAGTCGAACGACATGGCCGATGCGGAAACCGAGATTCCGCGATCCTTCTCCATCTGCATGAAGTCCGAGCGTGTCCGCCGGGCCTCGCCCTTGGCGCGCACCTGACCAGCCATCTGAATGGCGCCCCCGTAAAGCAGGAACTTTTCAGTCAGCGTCGTCTTGCCCGCATCCGGGTGCGAGATGATGGCGAATGTCCGGCGACGGGCAATCTCGGGCGGCAGGGCAGGTTGGTTCGAGGTATCAAGCATGACCGCGCGTATAGGCGGGGAATCCTGCCGAAGCAAGACAAAGGGGGTGGTTCGAATCACAGGCTTGTGGTTATAAGAACATATAGTGAACAAATTGTGGAGAAGACCAATGGATTTGAAAGAGATTGCCAATGAATTGGTGGCTGGCTGCCGTGAGGACCGCGCCAAGGAAAATCTTGAGAAATTGTATGCGTCGGACGCAGTTTCTGTTGAAGCGGTCGATTACTCAGGTATGGGGCGCGAAATACAGGGGCGTGACGCGATCCGTGGCAAACATGAATGGTGGGAAGGAGCCCACGAGGTTTCTGGCGCTTCGGTCAGCGACCCGTTTGTGCACGGCGAGGACCGCTTTGCGGTGATTTTCGAAGTGCAGGGTAAGGTAAAGGAAACCGGCGAAGCCTTTGATATGCGTGAAGTGGGTGTCTATCACGTCGCAGATGGCAAGATCGTACGCGAAGAGTTCTTCTACTGATCCCAAGCCGTTTCTGGTCTTCCCTGTCTGGCCGATGCTAGACATGCGGCAATGACTGACAGGGAGGATCCGATGGACCTTGGACTAAAAGGAAAGCGCGCGCTGGTCTGTGCCAGCAGCAAAGGGCTGGGTTTGGGCTGTGCCGAGGCTTTGGCTGAGGCTGGCGTAAATCTTGTGATGAATGCGCGTGGTTCGGACGCTTTGGAGAGCGAGGCAGCACGCCTCAGGTCAGAGCAAGGTGTCGAGGTACAAACAGTCGCGTGCGACGTGACGACTGCGGAAGGGCAGGCGCAGGTGATCGAAGCAGCGCAGGGCGTTGATATTCTTGTGACAAATGCCGGCGGCCCGCCGCCGGGTTTATGGTCGGATTGGGGGCGTGATGATTTCATCAAGGCGCTGGATGCCAATATGTTGACCCCCATTGCGTTCATGAAGGCGCTGCTTCCCGGAATGATGGACAAAGGTTGGGGCCGGGTTGTGAACGTCACCTCGCAATCTGTGCGCGCGCCAATTGCGGTGCTGGGGCTTTCGAATGCAGCCCGCACGGGTTTGACCGGATATGTCGCGGGAACTTCACGCCAGGTTGCACCGCATGGCGTGACCATCAACAACCTGCTGCCCGGCATTCACGCGACGGATCGTGCAGATGCGCTGGACAGCGGTGTGGCTTCACAGCAAGGCATCTCGATCGAAGACGCACGCGCAAACCGTTCGGCAACCATTCCCGCGCGACGCTATGGAACGCGGCAGGAATTCGGGGCAGCCTGCGCGTTCCTGTGCTCTCAACATGCGGGGTTCATCGTTGGTCAGAACATTCTGCTGGATGGCGGCGCAACCAATTTGACGATGTGACCATGGCGCAAGGGTTTTCGTTGAAAGATCAGATGTTCAACGCTGAGAAAGTAAATTATCTCAGTGGTTTGTTTTCCGAGTCTCATGCAGAATTTGATGCCCCGGCATTCCGATCTGCGGTCATGTCGCGATTGCTGGATCTAGAGCTGAAGGATCGGATCATCTGGATCGCCACTTGTCTGCAACAGGCGGTGCCCGGTGACTTGCCTGCTGTTGCCCCGACGATCCTGCGCGCCTTGCCCGCACCTTTGGATCCGACGAAAACGGATGACGATTTTGGCGATTTCATCTTTGCGCCGGTCGGTGAGTGGGTAGCGACCATAGGTCTTGAGCATGTTGATCTGGCTTTAGACGTGATGGAGGAACTGACACAGAGGTTTTCCATGGAATGGGCAATCCGTCCGTTCCTGAACCATGACCCGGACCGGGTGTTGCGGCGGATGCAGGACTGGTGCTCTCATGACAGTTACCATGTGCGCAGGCTGGTCAGCGAAGGGACGCGCCCCCGATTGCCATGGGGGCAGGCGGTCGCATTGGGTTTGCAGGACCCGCTGCCGTTGCTGGACAAGTTGCACATGGATTCGACGCGGTATGTCACCCGGTCCGTATCCAATCACCTGAATGACATCACCAAGAAAGACCCGGATCTGGTATTGGATCGCCTGACGGCGTGGCGCAGCCAGGGTCATCAGAATCAGGACGAGCTGGACTGGATGACGTCACACACCCTGCGCGGGCTTGTGAAAGCGGGGCATCCTGAAGCGATGAAGATGTTAGGCTATGACCCGGAAGCGGAAATCGAGGTCGCAGTCAACCTGACCTCCGAAGCTCGGATTGGGGACGCTCTGGCCTTTTCGGTCACTTTGAACGGGTTTGGAGATCTGCCAGTTCTGGTTGACTATGTCATTCATTTTCAAAGACCTGGCGGGAAAATCTCAGCCAAGGTGCACAAGTTGAAGCAGGCGGCTTTGAAGAACGGGAAACTGACGTTGGAAAAACGCCACAAGTTGAAGGGCGACGCCACAACATTCAAGTTGGTTCCCGGCGCACACCGGCTTGAGGTTCAGGTGAATGGCAAAATTCGCGCGGGCGTGGACTTCGACCTGCTTGGGTAATACCGCGCAGGACCACTCACGCTTTCGTCAAAAGCGCCTTCGCCGGATTGCGAACACCCGGCGGCTGCTTTAGCTCGGACATGACCATTTGCGAGGGAAAAGCGCGATGAAACATGAATCGGTGCAGAACTATTATGGTGAAGTCCTGCAAAGCAGTGCTGACTTGCAGACCAATGCATGCTGCACGCCTGACGACATGCCCGGTCATGTCAAAAAGATCCTTTCAAAGATTCATGACGACGTACTGACACGCTACTATGGTTGCGGTCTGATTGCCCCACTTGATCTGGAAGGCATGTCGATCCTTGATCTGGGGTGTGGGGCCGGGCGGGATGTATATGCCTTGTCCGCCATGGTCGGCGAGACGGGCCGGGTGGTGGGTGTCGACATGACGCCCGAACAACTGGACGTCGCCCGCGCGCATCAGGAGTATCACGCCGAAGCATTTGGATATGCCCGCAGCAATGTGGAGTTCCATCACGGCTATATCGAAAAACTGGATGAGCTTGATCTGGAACCCGGATCGTTCGATATCATCGTCTCGAACTGCGTAATCAACCTGGCCACGGATAAGAATGCGGTTCTGCGCGGCGCGCATCGGTTGTTGAAAGAGGGCGGCGAGATGTATTTCTCGGATGTCTATGCTGACCGCCGTATTCCGCAGGCGATGGCCGAAGACGAAGTACTTTATGGCGAGTGCCTGTCCGGCGCGCTTTATTGGAATGATTTCCTGTCAATGGCTCGAACGGCCGGTTTCGGCGACCCGCGCCGTGTGACGCACCGTCCGCTGACGATCGAAAATCCGGTATTGGAAGAGCGTGTTGCGCCGTTGAAGTTCCTGTCCGCGACATACCGACTGTTCAAACTGCCCGCATTGGAACCGGCTTGTGAAGATTATGGGCAAGCCGTGATCTACAAGGGAACCGTGCCGAACGCACCGCATGAATTTGTTCTGGATGACCATCACGTTATCGAATCCGGCAAGGTGTTTCCGGTCTGCGGCAACACCTGGATGATGCTGAAAGACACCCGATTTGCCCGTCACTTTGACTTTGTCGGCGATTTTTCGACCCATTATGGCATTTTCGAAGGCTGTGGTGGCGAAAGCCCTTTTGAAGCCGTGGGTGCATCTGTCGCTTCTGGCGGGTGTTGCTGATCCCTTGCACCTGAGGGGCGGGGTTGCTATCCCCGCTCAAGCCCGATGGATTTGATCGGGAAAGGCAACGGGGTCCATCGGTGACAGGTAACGCAATTCCACCGCGTCTGGAAATTCGCAACATTATCCGTCGGTTTGAGGGGCGGGTTGTTGTGGATGATGTTTCGCTGACCGTTCAGGCAGGCAAGGTGACCTGTTTGCTGGGGCCGTCGGGCTGCGGGAAATCCACCACGTTGCGCATGATCGCCGGGGTCGAGATGCAGGACTCGGGTGAGATTTATGTTGATGGCAAGCTGATCTGCGACACCGTGTTCCGGGTGCCTCCGGAACGGCGCGAGATCGGACTGATGTTTCAGGACTTTGCACTGTTCCCACATCTGAGCGTGGCCAAAAACGTGGCCTTCGGCCTTAAGGGCAACAAGGACGAAAAACGCGCCCGGGTCGAGGAGTTGTTGCAGAAGGTCGACCTGATGCGGTTCATCGATGGTTTTCCGCATCAACTATCGGGTGGCGAGCAGCAACGCGTGGCGTTGGCGCGTGCCCTGGCGCCGCGCCCGCGCATTATGCTGATGGACGAGCCGTTTTCGGGCCTCGACAACCGTTTGCGTGATGGTATCCGTGACGAAACGCTGGCCATTCTCAAGGAAGAAGATGCCGCCGTACTGCTGGTCACGCACGAGCCTGAGGAAGCGATGCGCATGGCCGACGAGATTGCCCTGATGCGGCGTGGCAAGATCGTGCAACAGGGCGCTCCCTATAACGTCTATACGCGTCCCGCAGACAAGGCAGCGGTGGCGTTTTTCAGTGATGTCAACGTTTTGCGAGCGCAAGTGAATGGCGCATTGGCGGACACGCCCTTTGGTCAGTTCCTGGCGCCGGGCATTCCGAATGGTACGGATGTCGAGATCGTTTTTCGCCCTCAGCACATCAAGCTGGACTTTGACCGCAACGGCAAGGGGCCATTGCCGACACCAACAGATGGTGTGGCAGCCCGTGGTGTCGTTGAACGTGCGCGATTTCTGGGCAATGAAAGCCTGGTGGAGTTCCGCATGGACTATGATGGTTCGATCCTGAGGGCGACGGTTCCGAACGTGTTTGTCCCCAATCCGGGCCGGGTGATGTGGCTGACCATCCGCCGCGACAGATGTTTCGTTTTTCCCGAGACTAGGCGCTGATCCTTCGATTTCCGCCCAAGTGGTGCGCGAAATCCTCAGATTGCGGGGCCACGTCGCTTGCCGCAACGCAGGCCCGGGTCTATCAAGAGCCAAACGCGGGGGTAAATCGGGCACATGCGAATTCTTCTGACCAATGACGACGGGATCAATGCGCCGGGCTTGATCACGCTTGAGGCGATTGCAGCTGAGCTGGCCGGACCGGATGGAGAAGTCTGGGTGGTCGCGCCCGCGTTTGAACAGTCCGGGGTCGGGCACTGCATCAGCTATACCCACCCGATGATGGTCGCCAAGCTGGGAGAGCGGCGCTTTGCAGCCGAAGGATCGCCTGCCGATTGTGTATTGGCAGGGCTTCACGATGTCATGTTGGATACCCCTCCCGATCTGGTTCTGTCCGGCGTGAACAGGGGTAATAACTCGGCCGAAAACACGTTGTATTCCGGTACGATCGGCGGCGCGATGGAAGCGGCATTGCAGGGCGTCCCAGCGATTGCCCTGTCGCAATATTTCGGCCCTCGCAACCTGGGCCTAGACGACCCGTTTGAGGCAGCCGCCCGGTATGGTGCAGATCTGGTGCGCCGGATTCTGGACGCAACTCCGGCAGAACAGGGTGATTACCGGCTGTTCTACAATGTGAATTTCCCACCGGTTCCGGCAGACGATGTTCTGGGCACGCGGATTGCGGCGCAGGGGTTTCGGCGCGATACGCGTTTTTCGGTCGAACCACACAGTTCACCTTCGGGGCGGCGGTTCCTGTGGATCAAGGGCGGCTATCAGCACAATCCGACCGCACCCGGAACGGATGCGGCTGTTAATCTGGAAGGCTATATCTCGGTCACGCCGATGCGCGCTGACCTGACTGCGCATGACATGCTGGAGGCATTGAAGGCGGTCGAATGAGCGGACTGGACCCTGAAACTGTAATGCAATTCCTGTTTGCCCTGCGCAAACGGGGGGTCACGGATGCGCGCGTGCTGGCTGCGATGGAGCAGGTGGACCGCGGTCGCTTTGTCACCGGCCTGTTCGCAGGGCGCGCTTACGAGGACATGCCGCTGCCGATTTCCTGCGGTCAGACGATCAGTCAACCCTCGGTCGTTGGTCTGATGACGCAGGCCCTGAACGTGAGGCCCCGGGACACGGTGCTCGAGATTGGGACAGGTTCGGGTTATCAGGCAGCTATCCTGTCCAAACTGGCCCGCCGGGTCTACACAGTGGAACGCCACAGGCGGTTGGTGAGCGAAACAAGCAAGCTGTTTGCCGACCTGGGCCTGACGAATATCACTTCGATGTTGTCGGATGGGTCATTTGGCCTGCCGGAACAAGCCCCTTTTGACCGGATCATTGTCACAGCCGCGGCTGAGGATCCTCCGGGCCCGCTCTTGGCGCAGCTGAAAATCGGGGGTATTATGGTTTTACCCGTGGGCCAGTCGGACGCGGTGCAGCAGTTGATCAAAGTGACGCGCACCGAAGATGGTCTGGACTATGACGAATTAACGTCTGTCCGTTTCGTGCCCCTTCTGGAGGGGCTAGGGAAGGACGAGGCGTAATAGGCTTAAAGAATTGGTCGCCGGAACTCCGGGTAACAGGGGCAGGCGTTGAGGACAGAATTATGAGAGCAGTATCCAAATCAGCAATGCGCCGCTGTGCGACCGGGGTGGCCGCTCTGGCCATTCTGGCCGGGTGCGAGGGGCCTCTGGATTATGACCTTCGCGGGCAGATCGGTGGCTTTTCGACCACCAATGCAGCGCAATCCGCGACGGCATCCCGCCCGGCACCAGACAGCAGGGGTGTCATTACCTATCCGAACTACCAGGTGGTCGTGGCGCGCCGCGGCGATACGGTGCGGGACGTGGCAGCGCGGGTTGGCCTGCCCGAGGGCGAGCTTTCGCGTTTCAACGGCCTTCAGACAACGGACACGCTAAGAGAGGGTGAGGTTCTTGCACTGCCACGCACTGTTGGTGCTGGCAGCGGTGTGGACATCGCGTCGGTTGCCGGGTCTGCAATTGATCAGGTGCCGTCGTCGGGTTCGGTTCAGACCACAACACTGGAACCCGCGAAACCGGCACCAACACCCGCGCTGGTGTCAGCTGGGCCGGAGCCGGTCAGGCACAAGGTCAAGCGGGGTGAGACGGCCTATACAATCTCGCGCCTCTACCAGGTGCCGGTTGAATCTCTGGCGGAATGGAACGGGCTGGGATCTGATTTTACCGTGCGTGAAGGTCAGTACTTGTTGATTCCGGTCAAGAACCAGTCAGCGCCCCGGCAAAATGCGGCTAGTGCCGCGCCCGTTCCCGCCACGGAAGTGACGGAACCGGGGCAGGGTTCTCCGACGCCGACGCCACCCAGCGCTACGCAGCCCTTGCCGGACGAAAAAGTTGCGCCTTTGGCCGAGGCCCCCGACGTGACCGCCGAAGCGCCAACCAATACGCGCACTTCCGCGCTGTCCCTGCCGGTTGGCGGCACTATCATTCGCGGCTATGACAAGGGCAAGAATGAGGGCATCGACATCGCTGCCGCTCCGGGTACGTCGGTCACAGCTGCCGAGGCTGGTACTGTCGCGGCGATCACAGCGGACGCGGATCAGGTGCCGATCATTGTGGTCAAGCACAACAACGATCTTCTGACTGTCTATGCAAATGTCGACAAGATCACTGTCAAGAAAGGCGATAAGGTACGCCGTGGCCAGAAGCTGGCTCAACTGCGGGGCGGCGACAATGCCTATGTGCATTTCGAAGTCCGCAAAGGGTTCGAGTCCGTGGACCCCGAGCCCTATCTGAAGTGAAGCTGGATGGCCCGTACCGGGCCATGCCTTCGGCGAGAGTATTTCTGAAAAGATGAAGCCTGTCAGGCGTACGGGTCATAATCACTCAGGCGTTTTCCGGGTTCGTCGGCGAAGATCTCCGGAAGGGGTGAAACTGCTTCGATCAGGTCGATGCGAAAGACACGAAATCCATTGCGCAGCTCGCACCAGGCGGTAAGGGTCCAGACCCGCCCCCAGTATTCCATATGGAGCGGGCGGATGGTGCGTTCGGTCAAAACGCCGTCAATGCGGCGATAGGACAGGTGAAGTTTCTGACGTGATTTGATGGCTGCACGGATCGGGGCCATATGGGCAAGGCCCCTTGCGGCATCGGCAAACGGGTAGACCGCGAATTTCCAGCTGTCCGCCTCGGCCACGACCTGCGTTGGCAAAACAGCGTCGATCTTGTCGGCAAGCGACTGTGCGGCAGCCTTCAGGTCAGTATCCGCGGCCTCGGCCACGATGGCCATGCCAAGATTCAACGCCTCAAGCTCGGCTGTGGTCAGGTTCAACGGGGGCAGGGTGATCTGCTCGCGCACCATGTAGCCGACACCGCGCTCTCCCTCGACCGGAACGCCCGAGGCAACAAGCGTATCCATGTCGCGATAGATGGTGCGGACCGACACTTCAAGCCGGTCCGCAATGTCCTGCGCGCGGTGCAGTTTGCCATCGCGCAGGATCTGGATGATATCGAACAGTCGGTCAGTGCGGCGCATGACACGCCGTTCTGACTGCGTTTAGGCAGTCATGTTCCATAGGACTTTCTCGTGACGCATCTGGATACTATCGGGATTGATGACCGCCATCATGCCTGCCGCACATTCCTGTTGCGGAAACTGCGCAGCGGCGTCCTCTGCCGCTTTCAAATCGGTCCAGACAACATAATCGGTCCAGCGACCATCTTCGCCCTGGCTAAGCTGCCGATGGGCGAAGCCCGGCGCGCTGCGCACAAAGGCCTCAGAAGCCTGACTGAGTTTCACGAACTCTTCCGGCGTGGTGCCATTGGCCAGCGTGAAGGTGACGATTTCAGCAACGTGGGTCATTTAATTCTCCATTGACCTTGTTTCGATGCCAAATCCCTAACGGATGACAACTGACATAAACCTGTCAGTTGAGAATTGCGACCCCTTAGATTCCTCGCGTTTTCCAAAATTTTTGCCCGCAACCCGTTGCAGATGCCTTTTGAGACCAGCGATCGAGGCGTAAAGACTGAGTCAGTTGATGTTCCCGGCGCGCAAACGTGCCGACGAAAAAGGAGAGAAGACATGCTCAACAATATTGGCCTTCCTGGCCTGCTGCTGATCGCCGTTGTGGTTCTGGTTCTGTTCGGACGCGGCAAGATCAGTTCGCTGATGGGCGAAGTCGGCAAAGGCATCACCGCGTTCAAGAAGGGCGTCAAAGACGGTTCGGAAGAGCTGGAAAAGGACGCTTCTGAGCTGGCCAAGGACGTCACGCCTGAAACCGAGAAAGACAAGGCGTAAGCGCGGATGTTTGATCTGGGCTGGACCGAGCTTCTGGTCATCGGCATCGTTGCCCTGATCGTTGTGGGGCCAAAGGACCTGCCGGTGCTGTTCCGCAATGTCGGACGTTTTGTCGGCAAGGCACGCGGAATGGCGCGCGAGTTCAGCAGCGCCATGAACGAGGCCGCCGATCAGGCCGGGGTGAATGAGATCAAGAAAGGTCTCAACGCTGCCGTGAACCCTGTGGGATCGGCCATGGACGGTGTCAAGCAAGCCGCGCAGGAGATGGCGAAAAGCATCGATCCTACAAAGTTCGACCCTGAAAGCGAAACGGGTAAACTGGCGGCCGAGCGGGCCGAGCAGGCCAAAAAGGTACAGGCATCAGCCGCCCGTGCCACCGCCGAGCGCAAGGCCAAGGAAGCAGCCGATGCACTGGCCAAGGCAGAAGAGGCCGAAGCCGCGCTGAACACTGAAAGCAAGACATGAGCAAAACCGACGAGATTGACGATTCTTCGGCCCCGTTGATCGAACATCTGGCCGAACTGCGCACACGGCTGATCCATAGCGTTGTGGCGTTTCTGGTCGGTATGATCATCTGTTTTTCAGTGGCGACGCCGATCTTCAATTTCCTGACCAATCCCCTGTGTGACGTTCTGGCTGAGCGCGGGCAGGATTGTGGCCTGATCTTCATCTCGCCACAGGAAGGGTTCTTTGTTGCGATCAAGGTTTCCTTATTGGGTGGGTTCATTCTGGCATTTCCCTATATCGGGATGCAGATGTGGCGCTTTGTAGCACCGGGCCTCTACAAGTCCGAGAAAAACGCGTTCCTGCCTTTCATGCTGGCTTCGCCCTTTATGTTTCTCCTGGGCGCAAGCTTTGCCTTCTACGTCGTCACGCCTCTGGCCTATGACTTTTTTCTCGGGTTCCAGCAATTCGGGGCTGAGGGTGAAGCCGTGGCCGATGGGGTCAATGCGGCACCGCTGAGTGTGGTGTTCCAGGGCTCAGCCCAGGAGTATCTGAACCTGACGATCAAGTTCATCGTGGCCTTTGGGTTATGTTTCCAACTGCCGGTTCTCCTGACTCTCATGGGGAAGGCAGGACTGGTCAGTGCCGAGGGGCTGGGCGCTGTTCGTAAATATGCGGTGGTCGGCATTCTGGTTCTGGCCGCAGTCGTCACACCACCGGATGTCATCACACAAATCATTCTGTTTGTGGTGGTCTACGGTCTGTACGAGATTTCGATCTTCCTGGTCGCGCGAGTAGAAAAAAAACGCGAGGACCAGTTGCGCGCTGACGGTTATTACGATGATGAAGCGGAAGCGGATGATGACCTGATGCAGGAATTCGAAGACGACAAGTAAATCTGCCGACGAAAATAAACGGGCGCGCCATCCGTGGGCGCGCCTTTTTCTTTTGAAACTCTTGTTGTGCCAATTGGAACGTGCTTTGAACCCCTCAAGACAAAACCGGAGGCCCATATGGACGACCAAGCCCTGAACCGTATCGCCGAGGCGTTGGAACGCATGGCACCGGCTCCTTTGGCGGCGCCTGATTTTGCCGTTGCTCCGGCATTTGTGTGGCATGTCGAACCGGATCGACTGGAACCTGTTACACATGTCAACCGGGTCGATCTGGATCTCCTGGTCGGCATCAATCGCTCTCGCGACACGTTGATGGACAATACGCGCCGGTTTGCAGCAGGGTATAAGGCAAATAACGCGCTGCTCTGGGGGGCGCGGGGGATGGGAAAGTCCAGCCTTGTAAAGGCCGTGCATGGCTCTCTGAGCGCTGATTATGCCGACCTTAAACTGGTCGAATTGCAGCGCGAGGATATGGGAACGGTGGCGCGGTTGCTGAACCATCTGCGCGCAGCGCCCTACAGGTTCATACTGTTTTGCGATGACCTGTCGTTCAGCCACGATGACCAGCACTACAAATCTCTCAAGGCTGTTCTGGATGGTGGTATTGAAGGCAGGCCAGAGAATGTGGTCTTCTATGCCACTTCAAACCGTCGCCATCTGATGCCGCGGGATATGATCGAAAACGAACGCTCCAGCGCCATCAATCCTTCCGAGGCGGTCGAAGAAAAAGTCTCGCTGTCGGATCGCTTCGGCCTGTGGCTTGGGTTCCATCCCTGTGATCAGGACGAGTATCTTGCGATGATCGACCGCTATTGCGCCGCCTATGGCGTTTCTGTTGATGCAGAGATCTTGCGCGCCGAGGCAATTGAGTGGCAAGCCACGCGCGGGTCGCGCTCTGGCCGTGTCGCCTGGCAATTCTTCGTCGATCTGGCTGGGCGCAACGGCGTGCATATCGCCTGATCCAGGCTTCACCTGGCTGCAAATATCCCCGCCAGAGGCATGGCCCGTCAGGGCCATTTCCTAAAGCAGTGCCAGAATCCGCGCAGCTTCATCCTTGGTGCTGTTCAACACGCTCCGGTCTTCCCCGGGATGAAAACGCGCACGGACGGCCGTGGGCATCGGCGCGGGTTCGACAACCGAAACCCGAGGACCGGTGCGTTCGGTTTCGACGGCCCAACTGCGGGCCAGAGCCATCTGCGCGGCCTTGGTGGCACCGTAGATGCCATAAAACTTCTCGCCAGCTTTCGGATCGTCAAAAAACACCGCATGGCCACTCTCGCCCAGAAGGGGTGAGACATAGGGGATCAGAACCGAGGTCGCGTTTGCATTTGTGTTGATCGCCTTGGCCCATTCCTTGGGGTCAACAAAATGCACTGGCGTCAGTGCTGATGTGTGGATGGCTGTGTGCATCCACAGGTCAACCTTGCCCCAACGGTCATGGATGCCACGACACAGGGTCGCCATGGCGTTTGGATCGGTGATGTCCATGGGGGCCAGAGTGGCTGACCCGCCCTTCGCCTTGATACGATCGTCCAGCTCTTCCAGCCCGCCGGTGGTCCGGGCGACGGCGACGATATGGTATTCAGGTGCCAGCGCTTCGGCCAGCGCAGCGCCCAACCCGCGAGAGGCCCCGGTGATAAGGGCGATTTTTGTCTGATCGGTCATGGCTGCGGTTTGAACCCCTGCGCGAGGGGCGTCAAGTCGCGATTAGCTTCCGGGAATGGCGATCCGCTTGGTCTGGCCGCTTTGTCGCAGCATGATGCCCTGTTCGTCGATTGCTATCACCGTACCCGAGGCGACACGGCTTCCGGGTTCAACCTCTTTCACGCGGCCCGATGACAGGCGTACCAAGGCGTGCAGTTCGGTTTTGGGCCCGAACACCCCCAGAACAGAAACAGAGTTCTTGTTTAACGCGCCCTGCTGTGTGGCCGCGCTTTTGACATTGGTGTTTGACATGGTCCGTGGCCCGGCATGAGTTCCGAACCCCTTATTTCGAGTGAGTGGTTGCCGCCCGATATCAAAACGATCAGGTGAGCAAAAGACCCACACAGACTCCACGCTTCACGACGTAGCGACCCATTTGTTAGTCCCTGTGATCGTGCAAGAATCGCCGGCGGGTTGTGGCAGATTTCCACTCATCGGTGGAACAGTATAGATGCGGGTTATACTGAACAGGGCTATCCTCTCTGGATGCCGAACGGTTTGATTCGCTGTCTGAAAAGTAACCGGACCTGCCCTAAATGGGCGAGGCCCTTCAGCCTGAGGCCAGTTTGGCCGCATTCCAAGACCCGCCCGGAACCTGCATATCCGCGCGTTTCTGGCTGACACGGCTGCTGTTTTCCAGACTGTCCAGGTAATCCGCGCTAACGCTGCCTGTAATGTAATTGCCATCAAAGCAGGAACAATCAAATCCCTGGATGTCCGGGTTGCCTTCCTGGGCCGCCCAGATCAGGTCCTCCAGATGCTGATAGAACAGTGCATCAGCGCCCAGCTCTTCACGGATCTCTTCGATCTCTTTGCCATTTGCGATCAGCTCGGCCTTGGTCGGCATGTCTATGCCATAGACGTTGGGGTATTTGACCGGCGGCGAGGCGCTGGCCACATAAACCTTCTTGGCCCCGGCGTCGCGGCACATCTGAACGATCTTTTTGATGGTGTTGCCGCGCACGATGGAATCGTCGATCAACAGAACGCTGTGGCCTTCGAATTCCAGCGGAACGGCGTTCAGCTTGCGGCGGACGGATTTCTGTCGCTCGGCCTGACCCGGCATGATGAAGGTACGCCCGACATAGCGGTTCTTCACCAACCCCTCGCGATAGGGGATGCCGGTGATTTTTGCCGCTTCCAGTGCCACGGGGCGGGCGCTGTCGGGTACGGGAATGATCCGGTCGATTTCCAGGCCCGAGTCCTGAATTTGTTTCGCCAGCGTCTGTCCCATACGCATCTGGGTTTTATAAACCGAGACACCGTCCAGCAGTGAATCCGGGCGCGCCAGATACACATACTCGAAGATACAGGGCGTCAGCTTGCCTTCGACCGCCTGAAACTCGTGCATGTTGCCTTTCAGGTCGATCAGGATGGCCTCGCCCGGGCGCAGATCGCGCAGCTTTTCAAAACTGTTGATACCAAAGGCTACGTCTTCCGAAGCAAAGGCATAATCGTCCCCCTGACCGTCGACATTGCGTTTTGCGACCGAAAGGGGCCGAATGCCAAATGGGTCGCGGAACGCCAGCATGCCAACACCTGCCACCAGACAGATGACTGAATAGGCGCCCTGAACCCGCTCCATCGTCATCTTCACACCGGCAAAGATGTTTCGGATCGGGTCCGAATTGCCGTTCACCTTGATGGCGTCAGCCACTTTGTCGGCCAGCACGTTCAGCAGGATTTCCGAATCCGATGTGGTGCGCAGGTGGCGGCTGTATTTCCCGGTCACCTTCTCGCGCTGTTCCGCTGTGTTGGTGATGTTGCCGTTGTGAACAAGATAGATACCGTAGGGTGCGTTCACGAAGAAAGGTTGCGCTTCAGCCGCGCTGAGTGATCCGGCCGTGGGATAACGAACATGCCCCATGCCGACATGGCCCAAAAGGGTTTCAGCATCCTGGGCGTTGAACACGTCCTTGACCAGACCATTGGCTTTCTTTTCCCGGAAGAATTCGCCGTTGTAGGTCACGATCCCCGAGGCATCCTGACCCCGGTGCTGCAACATCAGCAGCCCGTCATAGATCTCAGCAAAGACATCATGTGTCCGGCTTGCGATTCCTAAAATCCCACACATTCAAGGGGCTCCAACTTCTATGACGATTTCATTCGAGGATTGGCCGCAGTTCGGCACCGGACTTTCTGCATCTTCAAAGCGGAACTGTTCGCAACACAGGAACAAGACGCCGTTAGGGCGACCATCACTGCGATCAGCGCGCATTCATACAGAAAGGACAAGATCGGTGGCTCCGATTCCGTGGCGGGTTGGCCCCCACATAATGCCTATTGGCGTGGCTGTCATCAAAGGATCACAATAGCCAAATGCCGCAGGCCAAGTTTACGCATGTCGACGTAGAAAAACGAAGATGGTGACATGCGCAAACATATGTGCTGTCATGCATTTGATTGCATACATTAACTGCTAAAACTCAGCACCTCGGGGGGACCTGAATGTGGCAGCATAAACCTCCTCACAAGAACCAGGAACGGATCAGGCAGCGGTGCCATCGGTGCCGAGGATTGGGGCGCGCGTCGTGCCAGATCTGTAACGGAGCGGGTGAGATCGCCAAAAGCAGAGATGTCTTTGGAAAACCGATTTTCAGTCGATGTGACGGGTGCTTTGGCTTGAAAACAATCCGCTGCACCGCGTGCGGTGGCGAGGGGTTTGTCTGATCCGCAACAAAAAAGCCCGGCAGCGCCGGGCTTTCATGAACTGGTGATCGGCCTCTATCAGCCGTTGGAAGGCGCAGTTGTTGCCGGTTCATCGTTTCCAGCCGTGCAACTGGCGACCAGTTCTTCATACTGAGTTGTAACCCACCCCAGAGCTGCCTCGGGGTTTTGTTCCTCAATCTGGCCGCTGAACTGTTCAAACACCTTGGCCGACCGGCTCTCATCAACAATTGTGTAAGACTGGCCAGTCATGACGGTGTCGTAAACGAAGAATGCGATCGCAACCAGAAGAATGCCACGAGCGATGCCGAAGAACAGCCCCAGAGCCTGATCCAGACCGCCAAGGGCCGAGCGCTGGACCAGTGATGAAAACAGCGGTGTGAAGATACTGACCACGATCAGCGCCACCGCAAAGACCGCTGCAAACCCGGTGATCACGGACAATTCGCAACTGTCACGCAGGAAATCTCCGACGACCGGGATTTCCTTGACCAGAGGTACAGCCTGCGGGGCGAAGATGAACGCCAGAACGGCCGCCGCAACCCAACCCGCGATGGCCAGAACTTCGCGCATGAACCCACGCGAGTAGGCCAGCAAGCCTGACAGCACGATGATCAGGGCAACCACCCCGTCGATTATTGTAAAACCTTCCATGGCCCTCGCCTGTTCTTTTTCTGCCCCTCAAGGCGCGACTTTAACCTGCTCCGAAGGTTTCGCCAACAAACCCCACCAAATCTGAGGGGCGGGTGAGTGTCAGACCTGCCACAGTACCGGTTTTGCCACCTGCCGGAGCTATTGCCGCTGTGAAACCAAGTTTTTGTGCTTCTTTCAACCTGTTTTCTGTCTGCGGAGCCGGTCTAAGTGCCCCGGATAGCGAGATTTCCCCGAAAACGACAGTGTCTGAGGGCAGGGCTGTGTCCTCGCGTGCGCTGAGCAGTGCAGCAGCAACGGCCAGATCGGCGGCGGGTTCACTGACTTTCAACCCGCCGGCCACGTTCAGATAGACGTCGAGACCCGCAAAAGGAATGCCGCAACGCGCTTCGAGCACGGCAAGGATCATCGCCAGCCGCCCGCTGTCCCAGCCCACCACAGTCCGGCGTGGTTGCGAATGGGGGGACGGGGCGACAAGAGCCTGCAATTCGACCAGAACGGGCCGTGTGCCCTCAATCCCGGCAAAGACGGCAGAGCCAGGGCTGGGCGTACCGCGTTCGGACAGGAACAAGGCCGAGGGGTTGGTGACCTGCGCCAGCCCTTTGCCTGTCATCTCGAACACGCCAATTTCGTCGGCGGGACCAAAGCGGTTCTTGACCGCCCGCAGGATACGAAACTGATGGCCGCGCTCGCCCTCGAAATACAGCACCGTATCGACCATGTGTTCGACAACACGTGGGCCTGCGATCTGGCCTTCCTTGGTGACGTGTCCGACCATGATGATCGACACGCCGTGCCGTTTCGCAAAGGTGGTCAATTCATGAGCAGCCGCCCGGACTTGCGACACGGACCCCGGCGCGCTGTCGACATTGTCGGCCCACATGGTCTGGATCGAGTCGATGATCGCCAGACCGGGTTTCTCGGCTTCAAGCGTGGTGAGAATGTCGCGAAGGTTGGTTTCGGCAGCAAGTTGCACCGGCGCATTCTCCAGCCCAAGGCGGCGCGCCCGCATGCGAACCTGCGCACTGGCTTCTTCACCCGAGACATAGATTGTCTTGACGCCGGCACGGGCAAAGCGGGCGGCCGCTTGCAGCAGCAGGGTGGATTTACCGATACCGGGGTCGCCGCCAACCAACAGGGCAGATGCGGGAACAAGCCCGCCGCCAAGCACCCGGTCCAGCTCTTCCACTCCGCAGAGCGTGCGGGGTGGCGGGGATTCCTCGGTCGACAGATCGGTGAGCGTCATCGACCGCCCGCGTTTCGAGCCCAGCGATTTCTTGGCTGGGCCTGCCAACAGAGGTACGTCCTGGATGATCGAGTTCCACTCGCCGCATCCGTCGCAGCGGCCCGACCAGCGGGAATGGGATGCGCCGCAGGCGGAGCAGGAGAAGGTTGGTTTTGCCATGACGTCTTGGTGCCCGAGGACGGGCGGTTCTTCAAGCCCTTGCAGGGCTTTCCTCGTCGTCAGCGCCCTATGTCCGGGCGTTGGTTTTGCAGTGGCGTTCGGTGAGAATGCCCAAAGCGATGGAGGCAAGGATGCAGGCGGTGAACAGGTAAAGACCCCATGCGGTCTCAACGGTGGCGTAGGAGATACCTTTGGCCAGCGTGATGTAGAGCGCGATCAGGAATATGTCTGCCATGGCCAGTTTGCCGAGGATGTTGAGCGCAGGCTGCACACGGGCATCCAGCAGGTCCCATTGGATCAGCGCGGTGCCGATGGTTTTGATGTAGGGCGCGAAGAGGGCAAAGATGGTGACGATCAGCGCGAGGAAGATGTCGGATTTCCAAAGCGACTGGAGGCCGGTGATGACGCTGATTTCGCTAAGGCCAAAGATCGGCAGGAACCCCGCGCGCATCAGCGGGGCGAACCACGCGACGGGGTAGAAAACCAAAAGTGACAGTGTTGCGAAACGCAATATCATGGCGGCCAACGCTATTAAGTGTGACCGCCTGACATTACGGTGTTGGATCGTGGGTTCAAGGATGCTTGTTCAAAAGCTTATCCTGCGCGCTTCATACGAGCCATCAGGTTGGTTTTGAAAATGAACTGATGGAACAAGGCAGCCAGAAAATGCAAGACAATCAGAACAAGCATTAGCGTTTTCAGGATCTCATGCACTTCGGCGGACGCTGCTATCCCACCAAACCAGGCCAAGGCACCTGAGGCGGGCACCAGCACCATCAACGCATAGAGTGAGAAGTGCGTGATATGTGCGGCGAGCTTCATCGCGGCTGTTTCTTTTTCCGGTAGCGGCGGCGCGCCGCGGGTCAGACGTAGTGCAATCCGCCAGATCGCGAGCGCAAGGACAAGCAATCCTCCGAATACATGAAGAGCAACTGGTGCTTGAAAAGAGACAGGCAATCCGCGTTCGAATTGATCCCAGGCTTCAGACATCGGCTCGTGAAAGAGAAATTGAATTGCGATCAGAAAGAAAATGACCCAGTGAAGGGCGATTTGCGCGCGAGAATACGAAGTAGGCATGGGGAAGCTCCGACAAACTTTAACGTTGCGCTGGTTTAACGCAAAACTGTCAGATTTCCGTCGATGATTTTTGATTTATTTGTCCAGCATCACTGCTATCACCGCACCGCCTCAATCGGCCCCTCAGCGCTCCCGCTGATGAACTGCTCCACATAGGGATCACCCGAGGCATCCATCTGGCTGACAGGGCCGGTCCACTGGATCACACCTCCGTGCAGCATGGCCACGTTGTCGGCAATCGCGCGGACGGAACTCATGTCGTGGGTGATGGTCATCGCGGTGGCGCCCATCTCGGTCACAATCTCGCGGATCAGGTCGTTGATGACGCCGGACATGATCGGATCGAGGCCGGTGGTGGGTTCGTCAAAAAAGATAATCTCAGGCTCGGCGGCGATGGCGCGGGCAAGGCCCACGCGTTTTTGCATCCCGCCTGACAGTTCTGCCGGAAAACGGTCGGCCACGTCGGATTTCAGGCCCACGCGGCGCAGTTTTTCGATGGCGATCTCGCGCGCTTCCTCGGTTGGACGTTTCAAGGATCCACGCAGCAGGCGAAAGGCGACGTTCTGCCAGACGGTCAGCGAGTCGAACAGAGCACCGCCCTGAAACAACATTCCAAACCTGGCCAGAAACGCATCCCTGTCACCGGATTGTGCATCTTTGCCGTCCACGTAGATCACGCCACTGTCAGGGTGGATCAAGCCCAGAATGCACTTCAATGCCACCGACTTGCCGGTGCCCGAGCCGCCAATGATCACCATTGAGGTGCCTTTGGGAATCTCAAGGTTCATGCCTTGCAACACACGGTTGTCGCCAAAGGCTTTATGTACGTTCTCCATCCGGATCATAGCGAGAAGAACACCCCTGTGAGAACAAAGTTTGCGGCGAGGATCAACACAGCTGCGGCCTCGACCGACCCTTTGGTAGCGCGACCGACACCCTGTGCGCCGCGGCCCGAGTTCATGCCGTAATAGCAACCCATGATAGCCGCGATCACGCCAAAGGCCGCGCCTTTGACCAGAGACGATACAATGTCGCGCATCTCAAGGAAATCGACCGTGTTTTTCAGATACGCCGCCGGGTTGAAGCCCAGATTCTGCGTAGCGACAGTGTACCCGCCTGCAATCCCGATAACGTCACCTACGGCGACCAGTGCAGGCACGGTGATCAGCGCGGCCAGCACACGTGGAGCAGTAAGGTATTTCATCGGATGGGTCGACAGCGTGACCAGAGCGTCGATTTGTTCGGTCACTTTCATCGTGGCGATCTCGGCCGCGATGGACGACGTCACGCGCGCGGCGATCATCAGGCCGACCAGAACCGGGCCAAGTTCGCGCACCATGCCGATGGCGACGATCTGGGGCACGACAGCCTCGGCGTTAAACCGTGCACCGCCTGCATAG
Source organism: Ruegeria sp. AK11 (assembly GCF_056541095.1). Taxonomy (NCBI): domain Bacteria; kingdom Pseudomonadati; phylum Pseudomonadota; class Alphaproteobacteria; order Rhodobacterales; family Roseobacteraceae; genus Ruegeria; species Ruegeria sp. AK11. Next base: position 1,140,710 of record NZ_JBQFXU010000001.1, on the reverse strand, counting down.
ATTTGTAAGGCCAGCGCGCCGCCGGTGAAAATGGCGGTCAGGCCGACGACGGGCAGAGACAGCCAGCCGATATTCAGCAGGGCCATCCCGAATTCACGCGGATAGAAGGGTGGGCGCAGGATATGCGACGCTGCATCGAGCGCGAACAGGGCCACCCGGCCAAAAGCCGCAAGCAGGCCCAGCACGGTACGGCCCAGCCCCCCCAGCGCGCTGATTGGGTTCATTCCACGTAGCCCCGCGAATAGCGATTGCCCATTGATGTCAGGATTTCATAGCCAATTGTACCAGCGGCCTCGGCCAGATCATCAACGGTTTGGTGACCGTTGAGAATGCGCAGACGCTCCGGGTCTTTCGGCAGGTCTGTGACGTCCACGGTGATCAGATCCATCGAGATTCGTCCAACAACCGGGCAGGGTTGGTCGCCCGCAAATGTGTCGATGCCGCCGCCAATAGCGCGATGCAGGCCATCTGCATAGCCGGCAGCAACGGTGGCGATCCGGGACGGCCGGCGCGCCACCCAGGTGTTTCCATAACCCACGGTCTCGCCCACGGCCAACTTGCGCACCTGAATGACAGGAAGGTCGACGGTTACAACGGGTTTTGCACCGGCAAAGGGCATGCCGCCGTAAAGGCCGATGCCCGGGCGGCAGAAATCAAAATGAAACTCAGGCCCCAAAAGCATCCCGCCCGTCGCCGCCAGAGAACGCGGCGCGGCGACCCCATCAGTCATGTCGCGGAAGGTTTTCAGTTGTTGCTGGTTCATCGGGTGGTCCGGCTCGTCCGAGCAGGCCAGATGAGACATGATGAGCGCCGGGTTCAAGGCTTCGGCCTTGGAACGCAACTCAGCCCAGTCGGCAGGTTCAAGACCAAGCCGGTTCATGCCACTGTCCAGTTGGATACCAAACGGGTGGTCGGGCAGGGCCTCTGTGTGGCGTTGAAACTGCTCTGGCGAGTTGATCAGCGGTATCAGGTCGTTGCCGCGCAGCAGATCGGCATCGCCTTCCATATGTCCCGAAAAAACGAAAATCATCGGGCCGGGGCCAACGGCCTCGCGAACGGTTGTGCCTTCTTCTGCAGCAGCCACGAAAAACTTGCGAACACCTTCTTCTGCCAACGTGTCGCTGACAGGTCCTGCGCCCAGCCCATAGGCATCTGCCTTGACAACGGCACCGGTTTCGACCCCGGTCTTCGCGTCGAGTGTCCGCCAGTTTCTGGCGAGGGCCTGAAGATTGATCGTTAAACGTGCAGTACTCATGGGACTGTTCATGACATTGCGCCGTCCAAGGTCAAGAGGGAAAGGGCTTTTTCCGCGACAGATTGCGCCCATCAAACGACAGGTATGGCGGAAAACACCCAAAAAAGCAGACATTTTGGCGACTTACTGCTGTGCTAGGCCGTTTTCGGGATTGTCTTCACATAGGTGTTAAAGTGATCTTGTGAACAAGATCGTCCCATCGCGGCAAAAAACGGTGCGGCGGCATATCCCGAGGAAATCATGGATTTTTATACCGAACAAACGCCAGATCCGTCCGAAACAGCCCGGTTTTTCGCAGAAGTATTTTCGGCGTCGGAAGGCCCGGACGAGGGGGCGATTATCGAAGCTTTCGTGCAAGAGATGATCGATACCACCCCACCACAGGACCTGATGGTGTGCACCGCGCGACGCGATCAGGTGCTGCTTGGCTGCGCCATCTTTTCCCGAATGCTGTTTCCACAGGATGCGCGCCGGGTATTTATCCTGTCGCCTATGGCTGTCCGAACAGACAGGCAAAAAGCCGGGGTTGGACAGGCTTTGATTGCCTATGGTCTGGATTGCCTGCGGGCATCAGGCGTGAACGTGGCACTCACCTATGGTGATCCCGCTTACTATCGAAAAACAGGTTTTGAGCAGATTTCTGAGGCCACTGCACAACCGCCGCTAAAGCTGAGCCATCCGCATGGCTGGCTGGGGCAGTCGCTGGATGGTCAGGCGCTTGCGCCACTTAGCGGCCCGTCGCACTGCGTGTCTGCGTTGAACAATCCGACGCTTTGGTGAGTGCGGGGTTCAATCTGTCAGAATACAGGCGGGCGGACCTCATTCTTGGTTCGCGCACCAGATCCTGAATCGCGCGACAGGTTCACAGAACCTTTTTGCTTTGCCAACAATCAAAGGAAAGTCGGGAAAACCCAAGTAAGTCTGTCCTTTCGCGATCAATAACCTTCAATCTCGCCACCCTGCTGCCACGGCTTGACCAGATTGCCAAACCGGGTGAATTGCGCCTCGAATGACAGCTCGACCGTGCCGATTGGACCGTGGCGCTGTTTGCCAACGATAATCTCGGCCTTGCCGTGCAGGCGTTCCATGGCCTGCTTCCATTCTTCCATCTTCTCAAGCTCGTGATCGCCGGGTTTTTCACGTTCTTTGTAGTATTCTTCGCGGAACACGAACATCACGACATCGGCGTCCTGTTCGATCGAGCCTGATTCCCGCAGGTCAGACAGCTGCGGACGTTTGTCGTCGCGGTTTTCGACCTGGCGGGAAAGCTGCGACAGGGCAATCACCGGAATGTTCAGTTCTTTGGCGATTGCTTTCATGCCCATTGAAATCTCAGCAATCTCGTTAACCCGATTGTCGGACATGCCGCGGCAGAGTTGCAGATAGTCGATCACCAGCAGGTCCAGCCCATGTGTGCGTTTCAACCGTCGCGCGCGTGCGGCAAGCTGAGAAATCGGAAGGGCGGGCGTGTCGTCGATAAAAAGCGGGCAGGCTTCAAGTTCTTTGGCCGCATCCACGAAACGGCGGAATTCGGCCTCGGTCATGTCGCCCTGACGGATCTTGTGGCTGGAGATTTCGGACGCCTCGGCCAGAACGCGCCCGGCCAGCTGTTCGGCGCTCATCTCAAGTGAGAAAAAGCCGACGACCCCGCCGTCAATCGCGCCTTCGGAACCATCCGGTTTCAGACCGCGTTTGTACGCTTTGGCCACGTTGAAGGCCACGTTGGTCGCCAGCGAGGTTTTCCCCATCGACGGACGACCTGCGAGAATGATCAGGTCCGAGGGGTGAAGACCACCCAGTTGTTTGTCGAGATCGACCAGACCGGTCGAGATCCCAGCCATGCCGCCACCGCGCTGGTAGGCTTCGTTGGTGACATTGACGGCTTCTGTGACCGCCTTGAGGAAGGACTGGAACCCCTGTTCGGTCTGGCCCTGCTCGGAAAGCTGATAAAGCTGTTGTTCGGCCTCGACGATTTGTTCTTTCGGTTCGCTGGCTACATCGACCCGCGCGGCCTTGTCGGAGATGTCGCGGCCCAAACGGATCAACTCGCGCCGGATGGCGAGGTCATATATCATCTGGGCGTAGTCATGTACCGCAAAGGCGCTGATCGACGCGCCGGCAAGCTTGACCAGATAAGCTGGCCCGCCCAATTCCTTCAGGCCCTCATCCTCGGCCATGAAGGATTTCAACGTCACAGGCGAGGCCAGCGCGTTCTTTGCAATGCGTGCGGCGGCGACCTCATAAATGCGGGCATGAACCGGGTCATAGAAATGCTCGGACCCAATGATCGAAGCGACCCGGTCGTAAAGGTCGTTATTCGTCAGAATTGCACCCAGAAGCTGCTGTTCAGCCTCAATGGAATGCGGCATGGTTTCGGCGTTCTGAATATGCGCCGCTGCCTGCTCGATACTGCTGATCTCGTTCATCATGTCCCCGCTGCCCGTTCCGAGGTTCTACACGCCACACCCCGGTTCAAGCTATCTGCAAATGAATGGGGGTAAGTTGGTATAACTGCCCCCCGCCTTGGGATAACTGCCCACCCCAATGGGGATAACTTAGCCCTAGTTTTACACGGGCGCAGCGTTATCGCAACATTTGGTGTGTTGGCTGGATATCTTGACTAGATAGGCGCGCTTTGATGCGATTCGAAAATCAACTATCCCCAAGCCATCCACAGGCTGAAAATCACGATTTTCGCGCGTCCTGCCAGCCTCGCGGGTCGTTCAGAAACGCCTCGACCCCGTCAAGTGTTTCCTGATCAAAGGCTTTTTGCGCCTTGGCCTCGGCCAGAACGTCCCACCACGTGCAAAGGTGATGCAGCTTTACACCATGGTCGCCCAGCGTCTTCTCGGTTTCGGGGAAGATACCGTAGTAAAAAATCACAGCCGTATGCCCGCAGGTGGCACCAGTCTCGCGAATTGCATCGACGAAGGACAGTTTCGAACCGCCATCGGTAGTCAGGTCCTCGACCAGCAACACGCGTTCACCTTCGCTCATTGCGCCTTCAATGCGGGCGTTGCGCCCGTACCCTTTGGGTTTTTTGCGCACGTAGGTCATCGGCAATGCCATACGTTCGGCCACCATCGCGGCAAAGGGGATGCCCGCAGTTTCGCCGCCCGCAATGTTGTCAAAGGCTTCAAAACCCGCGTCCCGCATCACCGTAACGGTCAGAAAATCCATCAGCGTGGAACGAATGCGCGGGTAGGAGATCAGCTTGCGGCAATCGATATAGGTCGGGCTGGGAAGGCCACTTGCCAGCGTGAACGGCTCGCGCGCGTTGAAGTGGATGGCCTTGATCTCCAGCAGCATCCGGGCCGTCAGGCGAGCGATTTCAGTGCTATCGGGAAAAGAACTGGGGATCATGGCGGGACCTCGGCGATGAAATGATGTTTCGGGCTGATAGCCCGACCCTTGGCCCGGAGTCGAGAGCTGTTGGAACAAAAGAAAAGCGGACCCCCCTAAGGTCCGCTGTTTCCGGGTAGTCAGCTATGCGAACACCATTGTCGCTGCGTTACCCTTGCCCGAACATGTTGACCCACCGGATCAGCATTGGTGCCAGACAAATCAGCAATAGGACAGGCATCATGCACATGGCCATCACGGCAGACATCTGCACAGGCAGACGGTTTGCCTTTTCCTGGGCGCGAAGTTCTCGGTCAAGCCGCATGTCAGTGGCGAAGCGGCGTAACGATGCGGATATGCTGGTTCCGTACTGGTTGGATTGCAAAAAGGCGTTCGCGAACGAGTTCATCTCGTCGATACCGACCCGGTTCGCCATGTCCAGAAAGGCGGCCTGACGTTCTTTGCCTGCCTGCAACTCCAGTTGAAGAACCGAAAACTCCTGCGAGATTTCCGGAGCTGCCTTGGCCATTTCATGCGAGACCCGGATCATCGCCGCGTCAAAGCCCAGCCCGGCCTCGATAGCGACTTGCAGCAGGTCAAGCGCGTTAGGCAGGCTGTGTTCGATGGCCTGGCGGCGTTTCTTTATGCGGCGCCGCAACCACAGTGCCGGGCCATAAAAGCCCAGGACCATCAGTGCCGTCACGATCTGCATTGTGTTTATCCAGGTAACACCCTGCAAAAGGTCGGCGATCCCTAACTGAACTTGCGTTTCGATCGGCAATGCCATGGTTGCGACGAACGCGGCAGGCAACACAAATCCTAGGACGACCCGAAAGGTATAATAGGTGCGAATGGCGTGCTTTTGCCGAATCCCGGCCTGTTTCAACAGCTTCCCGATCCTGGAGCGTTCGCGTTTTGACGACGGGACGAAGGCCTTCAGCAGCCCGTGCGGGTCGCTATTGTCACCCTGGATAAGGTCAAAATCCTGCCCATGCCCTTGTGAAACCGACCCAACGCGCATACGGCGTGCTGCCGTGTTTTCACTTGCCGTAAATCCGGAAAGGCCCATGACGACAAAGAAAACACTAAGGGCAATTCCGACCAACAGGATCAACTGCGGTGTGATGCGCGGATCGTTTAGAATGTCCTGAAATATATCCATATCCCAATTCCCCTTAGAATCTGAATTTAACCAGCCGCTTCAGGATGAAACCCTGGGCAATTGTCAGGCCAATGATCACCTGGGCGAAATACGGAAACAGCGGATCGCTGCGTACGTCGCCGTAAAATGTTGGGGAGGAGACCTCGATCGAAAGATAAATGATGACCGGCAAAATCGTGAGGATAAGGCTGCTCAGGCGACCTTCGGCGGAAATTGCCTTGATCTTCTTTTGCATCGTGTGCCGGTCCCGGATGGTCTGGGACAGAATGCTTAGAACGCGGGACAGGTTGCCGCCAGTTCCATGCTGAATGCCGATACTTACAGCAAGGTATTTTGCATCCTCTGTTCCGACGCGGTGCGCAAAGTCGTGAAAGGCGGTCGCGACGTCATCACCATAGTTGATCTGGTCTTTGATGATGCCAAACTCTGACCCGATCGGATCCGGCAGATCAGAGGCAACGTTTCCAACCGTCACTGCAACGGGATGCCCCACCTTCAGCCCCCGGGCCATCAGGTCTAACGCGTCTGGCAGTTGTTTCGTCAGTTTCTTCGCGCGGGCGTCTTTCATGGCGACCAGCACGATAACCGGGCCGATGAGGCCGAACACAGCGCTCAGAATGACTGCCAGTTCCGGTGCAAGGAACCGGGAGGCCCCGAAAAAGATCATCAAAACCAGAAGGGAGACGGCGAGAACCACCCAAACCGGGTTGACCGCCAAACCGGCTTGCACAAGCAGACGACGAAACCGCGTAATCAGCCCGGCTTTTTCACCAGCAGCCAGCATTGCGGGATCGCGAAGCAGCTGCAACACCTGATCCGTCGAAGCCCCGTTCTGGATCAGTTTCATGCGGCGGTTTCTGGCTTCGCCATGCGTTTCCTTGCGCGCCAGAAGCTGGTGAACGCCTTCGTAGGCAAGCAGAATACCCAGAAAAATCGAAATATAGATCAGGATGTTCAGTATGTTGGGCTGAAGGTCAATCATGATGTCGTCACCCCATGAATAAACATGTTGGTGTCCACATCGACACCCGCCGCCACCAGCTGGTCGAAGCATTTTGGCCGTATTCCGGTTGGCAGGAACTCTCCCAGAACGTCGCCGTTTTCAGACTTGCCACGGCGCTTGAAGACAAAGATGTCCTGCATCGTGATCGTATCGTCTTCCATGCCCGTGATTTCGGAAATACTGACGACCCTGCGTGTCCCGTCGCTCAGACGGCTGAGTTGCAGGACGATCTGAATGGCCGAGGCGATTTGAGACCGGATGGTTCTGACGGGCAGGTCCGCCCCCAGCATCGTCACCATCTGTTCGACCCGGCTGAGCGCATCGCGGGCCGAATTCGCATGTACGGTCGTCATGGAGCCGTCATGCCCCGTATTCATGGCCTGAAGCATGTCAAAGCATTCGGCACCACGGACCTCGCCGACAATAATGCGGTCAGGCCGCATCCTGAGCGCGTTGCGCACCAGATCCCGCTGCGTAATCACCCCTTGACCTTCCGAGTTGGGGGGACGGGTTTCCAAGCGGACGACATGGCTTTGCTGCAACTGAAGTTCGGCCGCATCTTCGATTGTCACGATACGCTGCTTGCCGTCGATATAGGATGAAACGGCGTTCAGCATTGTTGTCTTGCCCGAACCGGTGCCGCCAGAAATCAGAATGTTCAGCCTGGCTTCGACCAGCGCGGCCAGAAGCTTGGCTGCCTGTTCGTTCATGCTGTCCCGCTGGACCAACTTGTCGATGGTCAGAGGATTGCGCGAGAATTTGCGGATCGACAGCGCCGGCCCATCAACTGAACACGGGCGGATAATCGCGTTGACCCGGCTTCCGTCTTCCAGACGCGCATCGACCCATGGCTGGGATTCATCAATACGGCGGCCGACCCGGCTGACGATCTTGTCAATGATCCGAAGCAGATGGCGTTCGTCGCGAAAGCGCACGGAGGATTGCTCCAGCAGGCCAAATCGTTCCACATAGACCTGATCATAAGAGTTGACGAGAATGTCGTTGATGGTCGGGTCTTCCAAAAGGGGTTCCAGCGGGCCCAGACCCATCACTTCGTGAATGAGCTCATCAACAAGGGCCGTAAATGCCTCGGACCGTAAATGAAGGCGTTCGGCCTCGATCAGCCCTGTGACCAGCGCGGCGATCTGACGTTTCAGTTCGGACCGTTCGACCTTGTCGATCACAGACAGGTTCAGACGGTCGAGAAGCTCACTGTGCAGGCGGCTTTTAAGCTCCAGATGTGCTTGCAGGTCAACGTCCACCGGTTCTGGTGTTGCTTTGGACTTTGGCACCTCGATCGGCCGTTCCAGAATCAACACGTTCGACTTGGACGCGGCCCGGCGTGATTTGTACTCGTTAAACACGGCGATCTCCCATTATGCAGTTTTTTGTGTGGCTGGCCGGGTGCCTTCGGACATGGACGCAGCCAGTTTCGTCAGGGCCTTGCCAAGGTCCGAATGCGGCTTCATGTCCACAATCGGTCGTCCCAGATCGACCGCGTTTCGCGCAATCTTGGGGTTGTCCGGCAGCCAGTGCTTCAGTTTCGTTTCCAGCACTTTTTCGGCCTCGCGAACGTGTGCGGGTTTGATCAGCGTCTTCCGTTCGCGGTTCACGACAACCTCGACGGGCAGGGCCACGTTCGCCTCGCGATAGAAATCGATCAGGCGCCGGGTCTGGCGAACACACGGAACCGTGGTGTCAGTAACCAGTGCAAGTTGGTTCGCGCGTTTAAAGATGGGTTCGACCCATTCCACAACGGCACAGGGCAGGTCGATGACAACATAGTCGTACCGGCGCTGAAGCAGGTCGAGCATCCCCTCGATCAAGCCCGGTCGTATGGATTGAAGCGGAATCAGCGGCACGGGCGCGCACAACACATCAATGCCGAGCGTATGGTTCTGAAGGATCGACGTCAGGAAATGATCATCCGGCTCTTCCTGATTTTCGATGAGTTGGAGGCATCCCCCGTTATCTTCTAGATCCAGAAACACGTTCGCGTTTCCGAATTGCAGATCAAAATCCAGAAGCGCGACGCGGTTTTTCGCCTTTTTCCTCAGGAAGGATCCTTTCCCGCCCACCAGTGAGCAGGCAAGGTTGACTGCGACCGTTGACGCTCCGATTCCACCGCGGGATTTTGCAACCGGGATCACCGTGCCAAGGGCAGAGGGGCCATTTTGAATGAACCCTTGCGGAAGTGAACGGGAAGAGATTTTTTCTGCTACTGCAGCTTTCAGCCCATCCTCGTCAATGGACAGGGGCAGAACCTCGTCGATGCCGATTTTCCGCAGTTCGCGGGCGACCGAGATCGAAACATCATTCTGCGTCAGCGCGACAAACAAGGTGTCGTCTTGTCGATGGGTCAGCAGGTCTTTGACAGCCAGAACCTCGCCCGCGTCGCAGGGGTCGATTTCGAAAATAACCAGGTCATGCTTGAATGCCAGATTGCGTGCTGTTCCGTTCAAAGCTTTGAAAGAACCCGCATTCTCTGAGATTTCGTTATTTTGACCGGCGGGAAAGGCATTGGCGACCACCTGAGCGACGGTTTCGCTTTCAGATACAAGCATGACAGAATGTGAATTGAGATTGGAAACGTTCTTAACCATTAACCTGACTCTCCTGATGCCAGGTCTTCGGCAGGCAGCGAAACGCTGAAATTGGAAAACCCGGCTGTTGAAGGAATTGTGCTGCTGGTCGCGCCCGCGGCATTTGCAAGCGCGGCCAGCGGCGACACGAACTGAAAATCATTCAGGTTCAGCTCAACCGTGACCATGGGCGTGTAAGGGCCACCCAGGAAGCCCAGATTGGAATTGAAATCATAGGAAAACTGCAAGGCGTCAATCGTCGTGCCGGGGGGCAGCAACGGGTTGATGCGCCCCCAGATTTCAGATGCCGTGGCGTTGGCGGTATCACCCACACAAGGTGGTGTTACGGGGTCGGCACATACGCCAGCCGACGCACTGCATGGGGTGCCAAAGCGAGGGGACAACGCGGATGTTCCCCGCGTGTGGGTTTGTGGCACACCCGGACAGGCCGCAGGGCGCACCACAGCGATGCGCGCCGCCAACTGTGCGGCTTTTTGCGCGTTCACTCCGCTGTATGATAGCCGGCCAAAGTCCAGCAATGCCAGGAACAGGAAGGAAAACAGGGACACAACCAAGGCAAACTCAACAAGAACCCCACCATTTTGGTCGCGCAGCATCTTGTCCGCGACCTGGCGACAGATGGCGCGATTATTCCGCAACCTTGTCATTGGCCAAATATCCGCGATGTGTCAGCGACGTCGGTGGTTATCGATGACGCGCCGCTGCCGAAAAGCTTCAGTATGCCCCCCAACGGGAACTGAACGGTGATATTGGCGCTTACCTGACCGACGGGCGCCGGGTTCATGCGATACGTGCCGGACACGCAGGACAGGCTGGGTGTTACCGAGTTGACGGTTATGCTGGGGGGAAACAGGCTGTTGCCATGAATGTCACGCTCGACAATCCCTTTCAGAGTTGTGCTGAGCCCCGCGACAGTTCCGCCAGACGAACAGATATCCGAGGGCGTGACGCGCGACATATAACGGCTGGCATCCCGGACCCCGGCAATGACCGACTGGTACGACCACATGAGGCGTGCGGATTCCAGTGTCACCGCCAACAGCAGCAGCATAATCGGCATGACAAGGCCAAACTCGACAAGGATCGCGCCATCTTCGTTTTTGGCGAAGCGTTTGAAAGGGGATTTGAGGCGAATACACATGAACACTCTGCCCCTATCGATACAACTGTACGACGTCGCGAAAGATGCCGCCGAACCCGTTGCCGCCGCTGCCAACACCGGTCACATCGGGGAAACCGACGACCTCTCCGTGGATGTCGAAACTGGGGGGCGAGCCGCCGTCATCACCCACCGGTTCAGTCAGGAACACGGCAACAAATTTTGTGACTGGAACTCCGGTAGTCGAACCGGATACCGGGTTTTGCGCGCAATCAACACCAGCAGCCGTAACAACGCGCCGCGCCGGGTCTTCGGACATCTGGCTGGAACACATCGGGCGGCCGGTTTCAGCAAGCGAAGGGTCCAGAATGGAGTTTGCGTTCGGCGGCGCGTGTGGGTTTGTATTTCCGTAGGCTATTTCCCTCAGATACATTCCGTAACGCGTCCCGGCGAAAACGGTATCCGACCCGGACAGCGCGGGCAGATGCGTGTCGCTGCCTATGCCGTCGGCAATCCCATCAGCCAGATCGTGGTTTCGATTAAGGTACCCGGTTCGATCCCAGTTGCCGTCACCGAAACGGTTGTTTCCACCGCAGGTGCCCGCCGTCATGCACAGGTCGCGCCCCAAACCTGTTGTATCAGGGGTCGTCTGTTCATTACCCTGAATGCAAGCGCCGCCACCGTTGCTTTCAATCCCCTTGATCACATTTGGTGCGGGCGCGAAATCGATATTGTTCTTCTCACCGTTGAGAACCGAGCGGTAGATGTCAAAGCGGACGTTGAATGCAGCGTTGGTAATGCCGTTTTTCTGGCCGGGTTCGGTGTTCAGACCATTGGTCAGAACACATTGGGTGATCTGGCTTTGCGCCGCGATCAGACAGGCCAGCTTATTGCCCCCTTCGTCGGCACATACACCCGAGCTGTCTTGGAAATTCGCCAGATCAATAAAGCCGAAATTGCCCGGACCCCAAGCCGTTCCGTTGCCGCCACTGCGCAGCAATATCTGGTCGCCTACGGTCAAAGTGGATTCCCAATTCGGGGGCAGGCAGAACATTAGGGGTGAGATATCGCACGCCGCTTTCGAGTATCCGGCCACTGCCTCGGCTGAAACGCTGGCAGCAGAAAACCCAGCCCCACCAAGCATTTTGTCCAGCGCCGAAGCCAGGCTCATCGTCAGGGATTTAGGTGTCAACACGATCTGCGCGAACCTGGCCTTTCGTGGATCGGTTGTAATATCTGCGCCAAGCGGGGTCAGATCCGATGCCGGAAGCGCCGAGTGAAACAGGAGGGTATAATCCGAAGATCCTGAAAGCGTGGTCGCCCCGTTTGCGAATGTCTGGCTGTCGCTGACAAGATTTGCTGCTGCATTTGTGGCTCGCGTAATCGCGTCCGGTTGGCCGTCCAACTCTCCCGCTGCGGCCAAAGCTACGTTGTCGGCGAATGACTGAAGCTCTGCATGTGTCGAATTCAACCGGCCAACGTCCAGTGTGATTGCAAAGAACCCAAGGAATGCGACCAAAGCAGTGCCCCACAGGATCGCGACGGTGCCGTTCTCCTCTTGGGCGAATGCGGATATGATAGCGCGAGTTGGCATGGCTGAACTTATTGACCGGGTGTCTGACTGACTTTGATTGGGCGAATGCGGGGTTTGACGCGCGGAGTCGCGGACGCCGGCGCAAGCTGCGCATCTTTTTGGGTATCAGGTTGCAATTCGGCGGCGGGCGCAGTTTCTGTTGCCTGTTCCGCTTCTTCCTGTTGCCGCTGGATGGTCACAACCTCAGTCTCGGTTCCCCGGCGCAGCTTTACAGTGGGTTGAATATCCACCTTTTCTACCGGTCCTTCCTCCTGCAACAGATCGCGCAGGCGAACCATCTCCATGGGTTCATCCTCGACGCTGTCCAGGGTGCGCAGTGTCAGGCTCAGGGTTCCGGCCTTTTGAGCCAGGGCCAGACGTTGACCTTGCTGCGGGGTCACTTCCACCGTAATCGTGCGGGCGACCTCCGGCTGATCGCTTAATTCTTCCGACTGCTGGTCCACGCCAATGACGCGAATATTCTGCAAGATGGTGACCGCGCGCAGGTCCTGCTTGGCACCTTGGGTCAAGACGATATCAACGTGATCGCCTGGGGTAACAAAACCGCCCACGGCTGTTACAGCATCGACCTCGATCGCCATGGCGCGTGTGTTTTCACCCAACTTCTGAACAAGGGTGACTTTTTCTCCAAAGTTCGAAACCTTGGAAAGAAGCATTACTTCGCCGGGATAGAACCGGCCCTTGGCGCGCCGCAGCTGACGGCGATTGTTTGGAACAAGTACATCAATGTCCGTGAAAACTCCGGCCGGGAGCGCCTCGCGCGGCCAGGGGTGAATTGTGACGTCGTGCGCTTCGATCGTTTGACCAAACGCGATTTCTGATCGGGCCACGTAGATCTCAACCAGATCGGCATCTGGCGAGACACCGGCAGTGCTTGTCTTAAACTGAATGTGATCTTTCGCCAGGTAAACGGAACCGGACGCTATCGCAATTCCAAACAGTGTAGAAATGATTGGCCTGATACGCATCACTCTCTCCAACAATTACGTTCTGAAATATGGAACTTCGGTCGTCTTGTTTTTGCGAAATTCCTGGCGGTGAACTCTGCGCCGCAACAGTGGCGCGGCGGCACAGAGCTCTGTATTTTGGTAAGTGTGTTTGGGTCAGCAGGTCGCGCTACCCAGAGCAGCGCATGCACCAGTCACGTTTGTGTTGGTAGTGGTACCCAGATACGAGAATGCGCCAACTGCAATCGACGCCACGACCAAAAGAGCCAGGCCATATTCGACAATTGCTGCACCGCTTTCATTCTTAACAAACTTCTTCATGAATTTAGTCATTATTTCCCCCAAATAGGTTAGACGTTATCAGCGCTCCGTATTCTTGAGCGCAAGCCAGGCGAAAATGCATTAGCTCGGGAATCAGAATAGGAACGGGGGAAATGCGTGCCTTCCTTCAAAGGTAATTGAAATACACCTTTTGGGTGAATCAATTGAAGAAAATCACCCTTTTGGGCGAATACATTTAACCCTGCGTTAACAACGTATTAACGTTCAGCGAATCGCCCTTTTTCGGAAACAATGAATTGAGCCGGGTCGCAATTGTGAGCGGGATGGTGGTTGATTTTTACTGACCGGTCTGGCGTTTGCGGATTGGCATCGTGCGGTTCAGTGATGACAAGACTTAGAAAAGCATATTAAAAATAGATATATAAAGTTTCTTAAAAGCCTTTGTTTGAAAACTTCCCGCGCAGACAAGCCGATAATTCCGGTTGCTGTGACTTCGAAAGGAACACAAATTTGTTGTAGTAACCCGAACCTGTTTGTTTGGTCGGTCTGTTTAGTTGAATGGTTAATTGTTATGAGTGTGAGTTTTTTAAAGAGCGCTCAGGCGAGGGAAAGTCTGGACTTTGTAGTGGAGTGGACTCAGGCCCTATGCGGTAATGGCTCCGTGTCTCGATCCGTAAATTGTTTAATGCGCCTGGCAAATGCTGATGCGGTTCTAATTGTCAGAATGCAGAAAAAGGATTGGAAGGCAAAGCATATTGCGCGCTGTTGTGTCCAGCAGGGGAAAATCTGGCCTTCACAGCCGCAAACGCAGGCAGAGTTGGTTATTGGAGAATGTATATCAACGGCAAGGCCGGGTTCAGTCTGGAAACTATCAGACTTGGTGTTATCCGACGCATCACCAATCTCCCATTGTCGGCCCCAAAGGCCTGAGGGGCTGGTGGAGGTTATCCTGATTCCGCTGGACGTAACCGGGGCGCAGGTTGATTACATTGAGCTTCACTACAGTATTCACCCGCAGACCTTCGAACTTGATCTGATAAGTGCGCTGGCTCCAACATTATCGTCTGGCTGGAGCAAACGCTTGCCTGGAACAGTTGCTGCCAACTCCGAGGTTCTTCGGAGTCACCGGTCCAAGTTCAACAGCAACAATCGCTTTGTTCCGATCCTTGATCCACATAATCCGGCCGACCTCAGCAGATGCGAGTTTCGGGTATGTGCGATGATGAAAGAGGGAATGACAGTGAAGACGATTTCGGAGACTCTGTCCATTGGCCCGACAACAGTTCGCTCGCACCTAAGTTCCATATTTTCCAAAACAGGGGCGACGAGCCAGGTCGAGCTTTTGCATCTATTGAACCGAAGCGTTGATGCTGACAGGGGTTTTGCTCAGATCGCGGGTTAGCGAACCGAATGGATTGCTATCAGGACGGTCTGAAGACCTTTTCTTGATCTTTTAAGGATCCATCTGTCGTCATGGTCCTACCCATTGTTGTTCCATGACGGTCGAACAACTGCTGAACTTAGTCGCAATTTCGTCGGCTGTCTTGTAAGTTTCTAAATTTCGGCCGCAATTTTGCTCTCTATAGCAATGTAGGGAATCTGACTCGTTCGCCATGACCAACTGCCGCTTTCGTGGGGAGGAAACAACCCTACGGAGTGGGGAGAGCGCGTCAGATTTTTATGCTCTTCCAGTTTGATTGTATCTGTTGACGAAAAAATATCCTGTTTTGTTAGCTACTTAGTCGTTGTTCATGATTTCGCGACAACATTAACATAATGTGAACAATGTATTCTCTGAGTGTTCAACTGGCTCGGGGCATACTGATCGCACAGGCCGGGCAAACCACGTCCGGTTGAATGGAAGGGGAACAGCATGATCAAGACTGCTATTGAGGTTGCGCCGTATGCATGTGCGACAATGCAACCCCATAATCCCGTCATGAACGGCGAAGTTTCAAGTAATACAAATTCGAGCAGCAGTCGCTTCCCTCCTATCGAAAATGCACTGACAGAAATCGTAAATAACAAGCGACTAGAAGAGGCGAACCGGGACTTCTGAAAATCAGACGTCCGATGGATTTCCGGATCAACTTGATCAGGGAAAGATAAAGCCCGCTCCGAATTGGAGCGGGCTAAATTTTTTCTCAGTAACCTTTGCCAACTTGCGTCGGGCATAAGCGCAATACAACCTGGCGGTCAGGATCTTAATGAGAAAGTCGGGCCAGCCAAACGGCTGGTAATCACTTAGCTGGCCCGGTCTTCTGCCCACTTCATGAGAATGAAGGCAAAAGCTATTAGCTATCCAATCCGAGCATTGCCTTTACAGCAGCCTCGACCTCGTCGGTGACGGGTTTGTTCGCAGCGTCTTCCAATGCTGCGCGCTCATCGAGTGACTGCTGCTCAACGGCGTCTGCCAGGTCTTCGACGTCTTGCACGGCTTCCTCGTACTCCAAGGCAGCCTGTTTTTCGGCATTCAGGCTGTCAGCGGCATCTTTGGAAGCTTGCAGATCATCGTTTGCGTCCTGAAGTGCGTCCTCGATATCAGGATTGGTGCCTCCCGCATCTGCCAGTTGCTGTTCGAGATCATCGACGATGTCCTGCTTTTCCTGAACATCGGCCAGCGCATCCTCAAGGTCGTCATTGATTTCAGCGCTGGAGCGCTCCGGCGGGGTCATATCATCCAGAAGGTCTTGTTTTTCGGCAAGCTCAGCTCGGATGCTGTCGCCAGCCAAAACCGTGTCGCGATAGGTTGCAATGCGACCGACGCGCGAATTCGGAGCAGCGTTCTGAAGGGCCTTCTCACTTGCGTTGGCTGCGTTCAGTGCGCCCAGTTCCGAAGGGTGGACGCCCAGCGCGGCAGCCAGTTTGTTCCCTTTCTTGTGGGAATCGGTCAGGTCCGTTTCCTCGACTTGAACCTTGGATTTTGTCGCGTGCGCTGACGGTGCGGTCTTGGTCTGAGTTTTCTTGGACTTCTTACCGGTAAACAATTCTTTCAAAGAGAACGATTTTCCCTTCGAAGATTTTGACTTCGAACCCTTTGCGCCAGAGGTAGTGCGCCCCGACTTACCGGCGGATTTTGAACCACCACTTTTAGCCGCCCCATTACCGCCGCCTTTGCCATTTCCGGCGCCGTCGCTGTTTCCTTTACCGCCGCCGTTTCCTTTACCGCCACCATTGCCCCCACCGTTGCCATTACCGTCTTTGGCATAGGCCACATCAGGAAGGGCAACTGCCGCCACAATTGCGGTGGAGCCCAACATTGCGATTGCGAGAGCGGAGGCCTTCAGCACGCCGGTCAAATTGGTTTTCATAGCGGTCCTCGTAGGTCGAACGCGGGTTTCATTTGGGCCGGCAGTGTGTTTCGCGCTTTGCACACACAGAAAACGCTTGCCGGAATCAATATCTGACAGGTGCTATCTAAACCCATCATCATTGAACCCACGCCGAACTGTTCGTTCATCGCCAGTTCATGTTGAAATCGATAGATTGTTAAGGTGGTTGCGCAGTAAAGAGTGCTGAAGATGAGAAAGCTCTTAACCATCTTGTTTCTTGTTGCCGTTCTCCAGCCCGGAGAAGGCAATGCAGCCGTTCGTGAGCTGAAGCAGGCAGAACTGCGCAAAGCAACAACCTCGGGCAACGCAATCCGGTTGCAGAAAGTCATCAAAGGGGTCGAACAGGTCTTTGGCGGTACGCCCATTGATGCGCGAGCTTTTCAGGCCGACAAAGTTTACTACCGCGTGCTGGTTAAAAAACCGAACGGGAAGATTGTCAGTGTTATTGTTAACGCAAAAACCGGCGTTGTCGTTTCCAACAGGTCCAAGATCGGCAAACAAATCTCAGAAGCGGCCAAATCTGCGCCCGGAAACTCGGCCAATGCGAAATCTCAAGGCAAGTCTTCTGCCAACGCAAATGGTGGTCAAAGCGGCAACCGTGGGAACAGCGGTGGCGGTCGCGGCAATGGTGGCGGCAATTCCGGAGGTAACGGTGGCGGCAACTCCGGTGGTAACGGTGGTGGCAACTCGGGTGGTAACGGTGGCGGAAACGGCGGCGGCAACGGGGGTGGTAAAAAGTAATGGTTAAACTGCCATTCGCACGCCTATAATTCCCAAGTATGAGAGTTTTACTGGCAGAAGACGAACCGCACCTTTGCGAGCAGATCAAGAAACTGTTGAACGCTGAAGGTCGGGTCGTGGACATTGTGAACAGCGGCCTGGAAGCTTTGCATCTGGGTGCAACAGAACCCTATGACATGATCATCCTCGATATTGGATTGCCGGAACGCGATGGCATTTCAGTTCTGCGGGAATGGCGCAGCGCGGGCATCAAGACCCCGGTGCTGATCCTCACGGCCCGCGATGGCTGGAGCGAAAGGGTCGACGGATTGGACGCAGGCGCGGACGACTACATGACCAAGCCATTCCATATGCCCGAACTGGCAGCGCGGGTCCGTGCCATACTGCGGCGGCAGAGCGGTCAGTTGAATCCCGTCGTCGAAATGGGAAATGTTGTGCTGGATACCCGCAACGGGCGTGTAACGGCGGATGGCGTGCCCATCGACCTGACCGCGCAGGAGTTGGCTGTTCTTACATATCTGGCCCATAATGTTGGGCGTATGATCTCAAGGACCGAGTTGTCGGAACATATCTACGAATACGATGGAGACAGGGACTCGAACACCATTGCCGTCTTCATAACCCGTCTGCGCAAAAAACTTGGCCCTGATCTGATCACAACGATTCGGGGCCGCGGATACATGATCGACTCTGCCTGATGTTATCCCTGCGTCAACGGGCTCTACTGGGGGGGATCGCGTCGGGTGCCCTTTCAGTGGGTGTTGGTACGCTGGCCGTGTTCTCGTTCATCAATGCCCGCGTTTCAGACAGGTTTGATACCGCACTACTTGATCGTCACACGCAACTGGTCGTTGGGTTGAGCGTTACGACCCATGACCCGGATGCGCTGCGGAATCTGATGTTCGATCCAGCCTATGGCACACCGTATTCCGGCAGATACTGGCAAGTCAGCAACAGCGAAGGTGAGATCTTTACGTCGGCTTCCTTGTTTGATGAAGTCATTGCCGAACCGCCGGGGAACCCTGATGTAACGACGCTTTGGAACACGCCTGGTCCGGAAAGCGAAGCTTTACGAGGAGCCTTTCAGAAAATTACCTATGAGGATGGAACGGTCTGGGGGGTCAGCGTTGCCGAAAGTCAGGCCCAGCTTGTCGCGGAACGCCGCGCTGCACAACAAAGCCTGCTTCCGGTTTTTGCGCTGGTTGGTCTGATCGGTGTCGTTGGGTCGCTACTTCTGACGTCAATCATCCTGACGCCACTCAGAAAGCTTCGGTCAGATGTGGCGCATCGTTGGGATCGGGACGAAGACCTTAGGCCAGGCGATTATCCAGAAGAGGTGTCTCCTCTGGTCGAGGATCTGAACCAGCTCTTGCGTCGAAACCGGGAAATCGTATCGGGATCACGTCGTCAGGCGGCAGATTTGGCCCATGCCCTGAAAACGCCTACTGCAATCATGCGCAATGAATTGGTGCTGTTGTCCGAAGCGGGAGGTTCTACGGAAACCGCTGTGGAAGCTCTCGACCGCATTGACGCGCAACTGGGCCGGTCTTTGGCCAGAATGCGGGCGCTGAACACTGCAGATTTGACCCATTCTCGTGCTGATCTGTCTCATTCGATTGATCGACTGGCGCGTCTGTTCACCACCATGGCCGAGCGCGAAGGAAAGTCATTGGAAATCGAACGCGACCCGGGTCTTTGGGTGCGTATGGACGCGCAGGATATCGAAGAAGTTTTGGGCAACCTGCTGGATAACGCGGTCAAATGGTGCAAACATAAGGTCCGCGTGACGGCCATGAGAACCTCGAACGGGATCGAAATTGTGATTGACGACGATGGTCCGGGAATTCCTCAGGACGCTCACCGCGAGGCGCTGCGATCGGGGGGGAGGCTGGATACCTCTGTTTCGGGCAGCGGCCTTGGGCTGGCCATCGCGGTTGATTTGTTAAAGGCCTATGACAGTCGACTTGATCTGGGTGCATCCAGCTCGCTTGGCGGTCTGGAATGCCGGATCGTAATTCCGAAGGGAACCAATGCGCATCCTGCGACGGGCTGATCATTTGCCCTGAAGGTTCAGGGTGCTTTGGGTGTGACGTAGGTGGACAAGGCGCCAAAACAAGAAAAGCGGACCCATGACAGGTCCGCTTTTGCCCTTGCGGGCGATAGGCAGCCAAGGTGGGCTTAGCTGCTCATGTCATAGGCCCGCTCACCATGTACCGAGAGGTCGAGGCCATTTGTCTCGGTCTCGGCGTTTACGCGAAGTGGTGTGATCAGTGCAACCAGTTTGACCAACACAAACGTGACAGCTGCCGCAAAGACACCCACGATAACCAGCCCGCCCAACTGTGCGGTCCATGTGCCAAGGCCGAACAGGGCGATCATGATGGTGCCGAAGATGCCTCCGACGCCATGTACCGCGAACACGTCCAATGTATCGTCGATATTCAGCTTGTTGCGCACCAGACTGACGGCTTCCTGACACAGAATGCCCGCGACAGCACCGATGATGAGGGCCTGAACCGGACCCACAAAACCCGAAGCGGGCGTGATCGAGGCCAGACCTGCAATTGTCCCGGTGACAAGACCCACCATCGAGGCTTTGCCAAAGCGGATGCGTTCCCAAAGCGCCCATGTCAGTGACGCAGTTGCGGCGGACAGGTGGGTAACGGTCATCGCCATCGCAGCGCCACCGTCCGCGGCCAGTTGCGAACCGCCATTGAAGCCGAACCAGCCGACCCACAGCATCGCGGCGCCGACCATGACATAGCCGGGATTATGCGGCGGGGTCGTTCGGTTTCGGCGCGGGCCAAGGATGACGGCGATGATCAGGGCTGCCAGACCAGCGGTTTCGTGCACCACGATACCGCCAGCGAAATCACGCACGCCAATGTCACCCAAAATACCACCATCGGACAGCATTCCACCGCCCCAGATCCAGTGAACCACCGGCGCATAGCACAGCAGCATCCACAGCGCCGAGAAGGTGAGCACAAAGCCAAAGCCCACCCGTTCAACATATGCGCCCACGATCAGGGCCGGGGTGATGATGGCAAAGGTCATCTGAAAGGCAAAGAACAGGATTTCTGGGAGAGTGCCAGCAAGGCTGTTCACATCAACACCGTTGAGGAAAGCCTTGCCCAAACCACCCCAAAGCCCACTTTCACCGGGTCCAAAGGCGATGGAGTACCCGGCCACCAGCCACAGAATGCTCATCAAACAGGCAATGGCAAAGCAATGCATAAAAACGCTGAGCACGTTTCGGGCACGTACAAGCCCGCCGTAAAACAAGGCCAGACCCGGTAATGTCATGAAAAGGACCAGTGCTGTAGCAACTATGATCCAGGCTGTATCGGCTCCATTCATGGGCCGCTCTCCTTTTCCCTGCATGGTTTCCCGGGCAGGTCATCTGACAACGCCCGGGATCGAGTGAGTGTATGTGCAGAGCCTTGAAGCGGAGGGCAGGTGAGGAAAAAAGAGGCAATACCCGAATTGGTCGCCTATTTTGTCGCCTTTTGTTCAAGTGATGACAGTTTTGGCGGCTATGGGCAGATAATGCCTAAAAAAGGTGCGCGTTATGAAAGCCCGGTCAGAAGCAACGCCAGCGCATGATCCCGCGCGGCGCGGCGCACCGCATCCCGCCCTTGCGCGCCAAACTCAATCGTTTCTGTTCGGGTTTCCCGGCCTTCTCTGGCCAGTCCGAAACATACGCGCCCTTCGGGTTTGAATTCAGACCCGCCCGGCCCGGCAATGCCGGTAATCGCGACGGCAAGCTGCGCTTGTGAGTTGCGCAATGCGCCTTCGGCCATTTCGCGAGCGACCTGCTCGGACACTGCGCCGAAAGCCTGCAGGGTTTCTGCCAGCACACCCAGCATGTCCTGCTTGGCCCCGTTGGTATAGGTAACAAAACCCCGATCCACGACGGCCGAGCTGCCGGGTATATCCGTCAGGGCCGCAGCGACCATACCGCCGGTGCAGCTTTCCGCAGTGGCGATCATAACGCCCTGCGCTTTGGCGCGGTTCAGCAGGTCGGGCACGTTCATAGGCCCAGAACCCCGTGCGTGATGCCAGCCAGAACCATCACGCCAACGGCTGCGAAAATACCCGCAATCACGTCGTCCAGCATCACTCCCATAGGATCGCCGCGACGATCTGCCCAACCGACGGGGCCGGGTTTGGTGATGTCGAACAGGCGGAACAGAGCGAACCCGGCAACCCAGCCGGGCCAGAGGGCGGTAATGTCGATCCCATGCGCCCAGGACGGATATGAGATCGCCCAGAGGGCAATGAACTGGCCCGCGACCTCATCGATGACGATTTCCGACGGGTCGTGATCGTCCTGGCCGTCGGTCATCACGCGCGTGGCCCACAGGCCGCCTGCGAACACCACGAGCGTTGCGATTGCCAGCAATGGGAATCCGCCCAGCGTGTGCAGGACCCAAGCCATCGGCAGCGCGGCCAGCGAACCCCAGGTGCCGGGGGCAGGGCGTATATATCCGACGCCGCCAACGGTGCCAATCAACTGCGCCGCGTTCATGATTTCACCAGACAGGCCGTCGCAATCGATGCGATGCCTTCACTGCGACCGGTGAAGCCCAGACGCTCGGACGTGGTGGCCTTGATCGAGACCTGATCGGCACGCAAGCCCATGATTTTGGACATTTCTTCGCGCATAACAGCGGCGTGAGGGCCAATCTTCGGGTATTCACAGACCAGCGTACAATCCACGTTCGAGATGCGATACCCCATCTGTCCAGCCAGTTCGACCGCGTGACGCAGAAAGATCTCGCTGGCGGCCCCTTTCCATTGCGGATCCGAGGGCGGAAAATGCTGTCCGATATCCCCTTGCGCCAATGCGCCATAAATCGCGTCGGTTACAGCATGCATCCCGACATCCGCATCCGAATGCCCCTGCAACCCGCGATCATGGGGAACCTTCACACCGCAAAGGACCACATGATCCCCGTCGCCAAATCGGTGCACGTCATAGCCGTTGCCAAGTCTTACATCCATATCCATTCCCATGATACGTTCCGCCCGGGCAAAATCCTCGGGGCGGGTGATCTTCAGGTTGTCCGCATCGCCCGGTACGATGCAGACATCTACCCCCGCCGCGCGTGCAACCTCAACATCATCAGCAGCACCGCCCGGATGCGCCGCATGGGCGGCGGTGATGGTGTCATAGTGAAAGCCTTGCGGTGTTTGCGCCGCAAACAGGTTGCTGCGGTCTTGTGTGCCAGTCACGGCCCCGTCTTGTCCTATCCACAAGGCGTCAGTCACCGTCAGTCCGGGGGCGGCGGCCTGATGTGCATCCAATGCGTTCAAGACGTCCTGAATGGTGCGCGACGAAACGCAGGGTCTGGCAACGTCATGAATCAGGACGCGCTTCACGTCGAGGTGCGCCAGGGCCTTCAAACCGTTGCGTACAGAACCCGTGCGATCTGTGCCGCCCGAGGCGAGGATCAGATCGGTATCACGAAACTCCTCCCAGACCAGAGTGTCTTCGTCGGATAAGACCAGAACGATATGGGCGACCTGTCCGCGGAACCGATCGATTGTCCAGTCTGCCACGCGGCGTCCTGCAAGGCCGCGCCACTGTTTTGGGACGTCGCCCCCTGCGCGCAGGCCGCGGCCTGCGGCGACTATGATGGCAGCTGTGGTCATGCCGCGCGCCCTCCATTTTGTTGCGTTTGTTTAGGCGGCGGTGATTGCAGTGGCAATCACCTATGGTCTGGTGATTAAAAAATAGGCAGATGATGGTTTTGCGGGCTTGTTGCGCGTCGTTTTGTTGTTCATATGCGTGGAATTCGATATCAGAACTGCAATTGCCCAAGGATTAAGCACGTTGACTTTCCGCTTCGCTGACAAACTCGTAACATCGCCGGTTTTGCTGGCCCCGATGGCCGGAATCACAGATCGCCCGTTTCGGGATCTGGTTATGCGCTTTGGCGCCGGCATGGTCGTCAGCGAAATGGTCGCCAGTCAGGAGATGGTGCAGGCCAAACCCGGAGTGCGGGAACGCGCCGAACTGTCCGCCGATGTGGAAAACACAGCTGTGCAACTGGCAGGGCGCGAGGCGCATTGGATGGCCGAGGCCGCCCGTCAGGTTGCTGATCGGGGCGCGCGGGTGATCGACATCAATATGGGGTGTCCCGCCAAGAAGGTGACAAATGGGTATTCCGGTTCGGCCCTGCTGAAAACACCGGACCACGCACTGACGCTGATTGAGGCCGTTGTCAGTGCAGTTGACGTTCCGGTGACTTTAAAAACCCGTTTGGGGTGGGATGACACCCTGCTGAATGCGCCCGAGGTTGCGCGCCGTGCGCAAGAGGCGGGCGTTCAGATGGTTACGATCCACGGACGCACGCGATGCCAGTTCTACAAGGGGCGCGCTGACTGGAGCGCGATCCGGGCCGTGAAACAGGCTGTGTCGATTCCGGTTATTGCGAACGGAGATATTGTAGACACAGCAGCCGCACGAACCGCTTTGGAACAATCTGGTGCAGATGGGGTCATGGTCGGGCGTGGCGCACAGGGTAAACCCTGGCTACTGGCGCAGATCAGTCACGACCTTTACGGGGCGGATGCGCCGGATATTCCGGTCGGGAATGACCTGATCGACATGGTGCGCACGCATTATCAGGCGATGCTGGGGTTCTACGGAGCCGATCTGGGCCTGCGTGTCGCCCGCAAGCATCTGGGATGGTACATGGATCAGGTCGCAACCCCTGCGCCGCTGCGGCGGGCGGTTCTGACGTCGCGCAACACGGATGATGTCCTGCGTCTGCTTGGGGACGCACTTGCCGAAACGGGCGAGGTGGCAGCATGAATTCCAACGCCAACATCTGGAACTCATTGCCGGTTCCGGCCTTCATTATTGATGAAAACGACCGCATCGCAGATGTGAATTCGGCGGGCGAGGGGTTTTTGAATGCCTCGCGCCGGTCGGTAATCGGGCACCCGGTATGGGACCAGATCGCCGTTGACGCGCCGCTGGAGGAAGCTTTCCTGCGCGCCCGGTCGCAAGGCACGCCACTGTTTGTAAACGATGTGGATGCGGGTTCTGGGAATCGTGCACCCTTGCAATGTGCGTTGCAAATCGCGCCTCTGGTCGGGCATCCGGGGTCGATGATCATGATCATATCGCCTCGTGAACTGGCGGGCCGGATGACCTTGGGCAACACGGTCAAGTCAGCGGCGCAGTCGGCGATTGGCATGGCCGAGATGCTGGCGCATGAAATTAAGAACCCACTGGCCGGGATTACCGGTGCAGCGCAACTGCTGAGCATGAATATTTCGTCACAGGATCTTGAACTTACAGACCTTATTGTGGCCGAAAGCCGCAGGATCGTGAAGCTTCTGGAGCAGGTCGAGCAATTCGGCAATTTGCAGAAACCGGACCTCAGGCCGGTCAACATCCACGATGTGCTGGACCGTGCAAGGCGGTCCGCGCTGCTGGGATTTGGCGCGGATATGACAATCATCGAGGATTACGATCCTTCATTGCCGCTGGCCTATGGCGATCCGGACCAGTTTCTTCAGGTGGTCCTGAACCTGCTGAAAAACGCATCCGAGGCTGCGGGGCCGCAGGGCGGTACGATCCGTCTGCGCACTTATTTCGAGCATTCCTTCCGCCTGCGCCGAAGCGACGGATCGGGTCATTCCCTGCCGTTGCAGATCGAGATCATCGATGACGGTCCGGGCCTGCCCGAGGATATCCGTGGTGATATCTTTGACCCGTTCGTGTCGGGCAAGGAAAACGGCACCGGTCTGGGGTTGGCGCTGGTCAGCAAGATCGTTTCCGACCATGACGGCTGGATTTCCGCCGACTCCGTGCCTGGCCGCACCGTATTCAAACTGTCGCTGCGCCGCGCGCCGCGAGATGCAACCGAACACAAGAAGGAGAGCACCTGATGGATGGCACCGTACTGGTTGCGGATGACGACCGCACAATCCGCACCGTTCTGACTCAGGCGCTGACGCGGGCCGGATGCAAGGTGCACGCAACATCTTCGCTGACCACCCTGATGCGTTGGGTCGGCGAAGGCAAAGGCGACGTGGTGATCTCGGACGTTGTCATGCCCGATGGCAACGGTCTGGAGATGCTGCCGAAGATAGCAAAGGATCGCCCTGGATTGCCGGTTATCGTGATTTCTGCGCAAAACACGATCATGACCGCAATTCAGGCGGCTGAGGCAGACGCATATGACTATCTGCCCAAACCGTTTGACCTGCCGGATTTGATGAAACGCACGGCGCGGGCGCTGGATCAGAAGCAGCGCGCACAGCCGGAACCCATACAGGCAGGTGGTGAACGCCCGGATGAGCTGCCTCTGGTCGGGCGCACGCCAGTCATGCAGGCTTTGTATCGGTTGGTCGCACGCGTGATGAACACCGACCTGCCGGTTATGATCTCGGGTGAAAGCGGAACGGGTAAGTCGCTGATTGCCCGGGCAATTCACGACTTTTCGGACCGGCGTACATTACCCTTTGTCACAGTCACCGCAGCCGACCTAAGCGATCTGGAGGGCCCGGCCCGCGTGATGGCGCGGGTGCGTGGCGGTACGCTGCTGATAGATGAAATCGCGGATATCGGCGATGAAATTCAAGCCCGCGTGGTGCGTATGATGGACACGCCCGGCGATCATGTTCCGCGTTTCATGGCAACCAGCCAGACAAACTTGACCGATGGAATGGAAAACGGCCGTATCCGTCAGGACTTGTACTATCGTTTGTGCGGGGCGACGATCCACGTGCCCTCGTTGCGTGAAAGGGTCGACGATATTCAACTGCTGGCCGAACATTTCCTGGCCCGGGAAGAGAAGGAAAGCGGAAACAAGCGGTGGCTCAGCCCGGAAGCGGTTGAGTTGGTGCGGCGCTATTCATGGCCAGGGAACGTCCGGCAACTGGAAAACGCCGTTCGCCGTTTGGGGCTGACCAGCCGGGCAGATGAGATTTCGAAGGCCGAGGTGGAAATGGTGTTGGGCAGCCAGCCTGAGGCTGCGCCGGTTCTGAGCGGCGGCGAACGCGAGAAGCTTTCAACCTCGGTCGAGCGTCACCTGCGACGGTATTTCGATCTGCACGGCAATATATTGCCGCCGCCGGGCCTTTATCAGCGGATTTTGCGTGAGGTTGAGGCCCCGCTGATCGAAATCGCATTGGATGCAACTGGTGGGAACCAGGCAAAATGTGCTGATTTACTGGGGATTAACCGAAATACGCTGCGAAAAAAGATAACAGATCTCGATATACAGGTGACACGGCGCCGCAAACTGATGTAATATCGCCACACAAACCGTGGCATCCCGGCATCTGTCGGGAAAAGATCACGACATATGGCGGTAAGCCGCACAAGCGGCACATCAGGATGAGGGCAGACGGTGGCAACCCGAGCACAGAGCGGGATGATCCCATCGATTGGTCGATGGCGTAAATCACGGAAACTGCGCAATTTCGGCACCTTTGGGCTGGTCCTCATGGGGCCAGTTCTGGCGCTTGCCACATACCTCGTCATTGGTCCTTTTGACCTAGGTGCGACCGCGCCGACATTGCGGCTGATTCTGCTGGCTGATCTTGTCTATGTTCTGGTTGTGGCAGCTTTGGTGCTCAGTCAGTTGGGCAGCCTGATTGCTGCAAGGCGGGCCAAGTCGGCAGGCTCGCGTCTGCATTTGCGCCTGATCGGGGCGTTTACGCTGCTTGCGCTGGTTCCGACCGTTACGGTCGCCATTTTTGCTGGCCTGACCGTGAATATCGGTCTGGAAGGCTGGTTTTCGGATCGCGTGCGCCAGGTTGTCGGGTCTTCCCTTACGGCGGCAGAGGCTTATGAGCAGGAACATCGCAGCGGTCTGACGCAGGACGCAACCGTCCTAGCGCGGTTCCTGAACAATGCACGCTCAGTGGAATTTTACATTTCTGATGCCGAACTCCGCGAGGTTCTGGCGCAGGGGCAGGCCCGGATTCAGCGCGGATTGCGCGAGGCCTATGTCATCGACGGCACGGGCGAAATCCGGTCGCGCGGGGATCGATCCTATCTGTTCAACTACGAGGCGCCTACAGCGGAACAGATGACCGAAGCGGCAGATAAGGGGCTGCTGATCATTGCCGACTGGCCGAATAATGAATTCCGTGCGCTGGTGCCGCTTACCGCTTATCTGGACCGTTACCTGTATGTCAGCCGCGAGGTGGATGGGCAGTTGTTGACACTGCTGGATGACACCAAGGAAACGGCACAGTTTTATCAACAATTAGAGAGTGAACGGGGCAGGGTACTGTTCGAGTTCGGCCTGCTGTATCTCGGCTTTGCGCTGATCCTGATCCTGGCTGCGATGTCGCTGGGGATGTGGTTTGCCGAACGCCTGTCGCGCCCGGTAGGACGTTTGACCACGGCGGCGCAGCGGGTCGGCGCCGGAGACTTGAGCGTTCAGGTGATCGAAGAGGCCAGCGACGACGAAATCGCGATGTTGGGCCGATATTTCAACCAGATGACCCGACAACTCAAGGGGCAGCGGGACACGCTGCTGGAAAACACCCAGCAAATCGAAAGCAGGCGTCGCCTGTTTGATTCCGTGCTCAGTTCGGTCACGTCCGGTGTTGTCGGCGTGGATCCCGATGGATGCGTTACCTTCGTCAACCGTTCGGCTGAACGCTTGCTGGACTGGTCGCGGGGCGAAGAACACCTGGCTATCGGCATTGCGGTTCCCGAGTTTCTGCCTTTGTTTGAGAGCCTCAAGGACAGCGGGCAAGAAGCTGTTCAGGGTGAGGTTAAGGTCACACGTAAGGGGCAGCTTGAAAACCTGCTGGTTCGCATGGCTATCCGTCGTGGAGAGGATGGCGGGCTGGAAGGTTATGTGGTTGCCTTTGACGATGTAACCGATCTGGTCAGCGCGCAGCGAATGGCGGCGTGGGGTGACGTGGCCCGCCGCATTGCACATGAAATCAAGAACCCATTGACGCCGATCCAGCTCAGCGCAGAGCGCATCAAGCGCAAGTTCGCCCGCAAACTGGATGAGGAAGACAGCGGCAGCCTTGAATCGATGACCGGCGTCATCGTGCGGCAAACCAATGACCTGCGGCGTATCGTGGATGAGTTTTCCAAGTTCGCGCGGATGCCCGAGCCCGTTCGACGGGAGGAAGACCTTGTCGAACTGGTGCGCGAAGCCGTACTTTTGCAACAGGCGGGACAGCCGGACGTACAGATTGATGCCGACCTGCCGCAGCAGCCGATCATGGCGGATGTAGATGCGACCATGCTTAATCAAGCGTTGACGAACCTGATTAAGAATGCCGGAGAAGCCATTGCAACTCTGAAAGAAAAAGGGGCCCCGGAAAACCTGGTGCCGCAGATCAAGGTGGCGGTTTCAAGCGATGATGCGGGTACAATCATCACCATTGCAGACAATGGGATAGGTCTGCCGGAAGACCGGGCGCGTTTGTTTGAACCTTATGTAACGACACGCGACGAAGGGACCGGGTTGGGTCTTCCGATCGTCAAGAAAATCATAGAAGAGCATGGCGGCGCGCTGACCCTTGAGGACGCGCCCGTATTTGACGGACAGGACCATTTTGGCGCAATGGCTGTGATCCGTTTGCCTGGGGCAAGTATGTCCCCAACCGTTGCGCCGCAGAAGCAGGCAATTAGAACCAACAAACTGAAAGCAGGCCAAAGATGAGCGACATTCTGATCGTAGATGACGAGCGCGATATTCGCGAGCTGGTGTCCGACATTCTGGAGGACGAAGGCTATTCAACCCGGCTGGCAGCCAACTCGGACGAGTGCATGGCGTCGATCAATTCTGAACCGCCGGGTCTGTTGATCCTGGATATCTGGCTGAAAGACAGCCGCATGGACGGGATTGATATCCTCAAGACGGTAAAGCGCGATAACCCGGATGTGCCGGTGGTGATTATTTCGGGCCACGGCAATATCGAAATCGCTGTAGCGGCTATCAAACAGGGTGCTTACGACTTTATCGAGAAACCGTTTAACATTGACCAGTTGATGGTGGTGATCCGCCGCGCGATGGAGACGTCTCGTCTGCGGCGCGAGAACGCGTCGCTGAAGCGGAAAGAGGTCAACAACTCGGACATGATCGGCAAATCCGCGTCGTTCCGGGCCATGCAGGGGCAGTTGGACAAGGTGACCAAATCAAACGGTCGCGTCATGCTGCGTGGACCTGCGGGTTCGGGCAAGGAAATTGCTGCGCGTTATATCCATGCCCACTCCAACCGTGCGAACGCTCCGTTCGTGACCGTCAACTGTGCCGGGATTGAGCCTGAGCGTGTGGAAGAAGTTCTGTTTGGCCGGGAATCGGCCGAACGCGGTGTGGAATCCGGATTGCTGGAAGAAGCCCATGGCGGCGTGGTCTATTTTGATGAAGTTTCCGACATGCCTTTGGGCACACAGTCCAAAATCCTGCGGGTGCTGGTGGATCAGCAATTCCAGCGCGTGGGTGGCTCGGACAAGGTGCGCGTGGATCTTCGGGTGATCTCATCGACCAACAAGGATCTGGATGATGAAATCGCCGCCGAGCGTTTCCGGGAAGAGCTGTATCACCGTCTGAATGTGGTTCCGATCTCCGTTCCCTCACTCGAGGACCGGCGCGAGGATATACCGGTACTGGCCCAGCACTTCATCGAAATGTGCAACGAAACCCAAGGGTTGCCTATGCGGGAGCTGTCGGACGAGGCGGTCGCTTTGCTGCAGACAATGACCTGGCCGGGTAACGTGCGCCAGTTGAAGAACCTGATCGAACGTGTTTTGATTCTGGGCGACGGCACCGGCCCGATTGAGGCGCGCGAGCTGCCCAATGAAGAAGACAAGGCCGAAGAGTCGGGCCGCGTTGTCTTGTCGGGTGCGTTGGCCACTTTGCCGCTGCGCGAGGCCCGCGAAGCGTTCGAGCGAGAGTATCTGCTGACCCAGATCAACCGCTTTGGCGGCAATATCAGCCGCACCGCCAGCTTTGTCGGCATGGAACGCAGTGCGCTGCATCGCAAGTTAAAGTCGCTGGGTGTTGTGACCTCGAACAAATCTGGTGCGCGGGTCGCGCAAATCGACGAACCCGAACCGGCAGAGTGAGTCTGGGGGCATAGTTCACGGGCAGACGGATGTGAGGAACTGATGGCGAGAACGGTGAACTCTGATCTGTCTGGCCGGTTCGTCGAAGGCTACCCGGCTTTTGGCAGGCGGTTAAAGCGACTTCGACGGTCGATCGGATTGAAACAAGCTGCGCTGGCCGAGGTTCTGCAGGTCGATCAGACCACGGTTTCCAGATGGGAGAACGGGGTTCAGCTTCCAACGCCTGATCAACAACACTCGGTGTTTGCTGCGCTGGCTCCTTTCAGGGCGGATGACAACGCGCTAAGACGGCTTGTCGTGAACTCGGCAGACTGCATCCATCTGGTTGAGGAGGCCAGCCACCTGTGCCTGGCCTATTCCCGCAGGCGGGCGCGGGACTGGAAAACCACCCAACGGGCACTGCTTGGCGTGTCCCTCTGGCAATTTGCGACGGACGAAATCCGTCAGGCTGAGGCCGAGCTACAGGACGAGGGATGGTGGGATTTGCAAGCGCCCAACCCCAAGTCGTTTGTAACCTCCGAAGCGCGGCACGACCGTATCCGGATCAGTGCCGGACAGATCACCTGGGAACGGTTGTACCTGTCGGATGGAACGCCGGTCCGGCTGGTCAGTGGGGCACGGTCGGGACGCGCATAATTTATGCGTATTCCTGTGCGGTCGGGTGCAGTAGAACCGGCTTATGCCCCATCCATTACGCATCTTGTTACAGGTTTTGTTGCTTTGGCTTGCCGGGCTAGGTGCGGCGACCCAATTCGCCAAGATTGCGGTTCCTTTTGCTCAGGTCGCAGCCCTCTATCCTGCGCACGCGGACAAGATTGGCTGGCTTTTGTCAGTCATCAGCCTGATTGGCGCGATTCTTGGTGCATTGTCCGGCGCGATAGCCGGGCGGGTTGGGCCTGTCCGGTTGCTGATGTTTGGCTTGACCCTTGGCGGGGCGGTGTCCCTGTTTCAGGCCAGTATCCCCGGTTTGGGCCTGATGCTGGTCAGCCGCGTTGTCGAAGGGGTCTCTCATCTGGCTATCGTTGTCGCAGCACCAACACTGATTGCGCAAATCACGATTGGAAAATGGCGCAACGCGGCAATGGTTTTGTGGAGCAGTTTCTTTGGTGTCGCCTTTGCACTGAACGCATGGCTTGGGCTTCCATTGATCTCTCGGGTCGGGCTTCCGGTTTATTTTGCTACCCATGGTGTGCTGATGTTTCTGATCGCCGGCTTGATCGTGTCTTTCCGTCCCAACAGTGCGTCGGCTTTGGCGAACAATCCTTCTTGGAACGTTCGAACACTGATTGACATACACGTAGAGACCTATCGTTCTGCGTTTGTGTCGGCCCCGGCGCTCGGGTGGTTCTTTTACACGCTGACCTTTGTCTCGTTGCTGGCCATTCTTCCGGGAAGATTGCCGGAAGATGTCAGTGCGATGATTGCGGGTCTGATGCCGTTGGCCGGGATCGTGATTTCCTGGCTTACCGTCCCAGTGTTGCTGAACGTTTGTTCTGCTGTTTTTGTTGTTACCCTCGGTTTCGGGCTGTCTATCCTTACGATAGGCGCGCTGTTTCTTGGTGCCCCGTTGCCCGTTGTCTGCGTTGCGCTTTTTGCGGTGCTGGGGCTTGTTCAGGGCGGCAGTTTTGCAGCGGTGCCGCAGTTGAACTCGACACCCGAAAGCCAGGCGCTGAGCTATGGTGCGATGGCGCAGATGGGGAATGCGGGTAACCTATTGGGCACACCTGTTTTGCTTGCAATACTGTGGCGGACCAGTGAAGCAGGCATGTTGATTGCCGTGGTAGGGTTCTATGCTGTTGCCATGGCGCTGCATTTGTGGCTTGCCGCGCGGCGCAAACGCGCTTGAACCGGACTGGAATGATCAATCGCGCGGTACCGTGGTTTTGCTTACCCGGCTTGCCCCGGAGTGATGATCTGAAACGACCCGTCATCGAATTTCACAAAGCATGAGGCACTGTTGAGGGGCGGCAATGTTGTTGTTCGCGCCAATGGTACCCGCGATTTCACATTTTGCTTGCAGGGCGGCAAACTGACAGGGCGAAATCCCTTTTCGGCCATGCATTGCGCCTCAACCGTGTTTCGCAGACCCTGATTCACATCGACGGTATAGACCCTGCCGGGCTGCCACCAGCCCGGGGATTGATAGCAACGACCTCTGCCGTCGCAATACGTGCGCCCGGGCCAATATGTCGGCGGGCTTTGGCGGATCTGATTGGCAACTGGCACCTCTTTGACCGCCCTAAGCTGGCACTGGGTGGTCTCTTTTTGCAGACGTGATACGGTTTCACCCTCGCGATAGTAAAGCGAGAGCGGCCCGCACGAGGACAGCACCATCAGAGGCACGAGCATAGGAAACAGCGTTTTCATATGCTTATCTTGCCGCAGCTGATCGGCGATGACAATTCAATTGACCGCTTTGGGGCCATCTGTCATTCAATCCTTTCAGGCAGAAGGGCCAGAAACATGAAGGTCATTATTTGCGGCGCGGGTCAGGTCGGTTGGCAGATTGCGCGGCACCTTTCGGGTGAATTGAACGACGTCACCGTTGTCGACAACAATCCCGATCTGGTACGGCGGGCGACCGAAACGCTGGATGTGCAGGGGATCGCCGGGTTTGCAAGTTACCCCGATGTGCTTGAAAGGGCAGGCGCGCGCGATGCGGACATGATCATCGCTGCGACCCATTCGGATGAGGTGAACATGGTCACCTGCCAGATGGCGCATTCGGTCTTTTCGATCCAGCGCAAGATCGCGCGACTGCGGTCGAAATCATATCTTGAGGCGATCCACTCGGACCTTTACCGGCGCGATCATCTGCCGATTGATGTGGTGATCAGCCCCGAACGCGAAGTTGCCGCTGCTGCGATGCGCCGCCTGTCGGCCCCGTCCGCCTTTGACACCGAGATTTTCATGGACGGCAAGGCGCAGCTTTTGGGTATTCGCGTGGATGAAGACTGCCCGATCGTGAACACACCTTTGCGGCAACTGACCGATTTGTTCTCAACGCTCAGTTCGATCGTAGTGGGGGTGCGTCGCGATGGCACGCTGTTTGCACCAGAATCCGAGGATCAGCTGTTTGTGGGCGACGAATGCTACGTCTTTACCAATGTAAAAGACGTGGATCGCACTATGGAGGTGTTTGGCAAGACCCAAAAGCGTCAGGATCGTGTGGTGATCGTGGGCGGGGGCAATGTCGGGCTTGAAGTGGCGCGAACTCTGGAAGAACAAAAAAGCCGCGTGCGCGCCAAAATCGTCGAGCGGGATCGCCGATGCGCCGAGATCGCCGCCGAGGCGCTGGAACGAACGATTGTGCTGCACGGTGATGGCCTTGATGCCAGTTTGTTGAGCGAAGCCGGTATCGACAGAGCGGATGCAATGCTGGCGGTTACGGATGACGACCGCACGAACATGCTGGCCGCTGTACGCGCCAAGGCCGAGGGTTGTGCCCTGGCGATCGCTTTGATCAATGATCCCAGTATGGTGGCCCTGATGGGACCTTTGGGGATTGATGCGTATATCAATCCGCGGGCAACCACCGTCAGTTCGATCTTGCGCCACATCCGTCATGGCCGGGTGCGACAGGTCTACTCGATCGGAGATGCTGAGGCCGAAGTGATCGAGGCTGAGGTTCTTTCAACCTCTCCCATGGCGGGTCAAAAGCTGCGCGATATCGATTTTCCCGAGGGCGTACTGGTGGGGGCCGTGCGCAAAGGAGATGAGGTTATGCGACCGACGGGCAGCCTCAGGATCGATGAAAAGGATGTCGTCGCGATCTTTGCCATGGCCAACGACGTGCCTGAGGTCGAACGCCTGATGCAGGTTTCAATCGATTTCTTCTGATGGCGCATGCGGGGATACAACAAATCGGGCTATTGCGGCGGTTGCCGCTGTTTCTTCTGATCTGGGCTATTGCGTCACTGGCCATGTGGATTCCGGCAGTTTACGCGCTGGCGCTGGATGATCACGATACATCGCGGTCGTTTTTGTACTCCGGTATCATAGGGTTGTTTCTGGTCGTCAGTGTCGCACTGGCCTCGTCCAACCGTGTGCCAAGGCGCGGAACTTTGGGACAATTGGCGGTGATGCTTGCATGTTTCACCATTCTGCCTGTCTTTCTTGCGATTCCATTTCACGATGCGCTGGGAACGACCACATTCCTGAACGCCTATTTTGACATGGTCAGTGCCCTGACAACCACGGGGGCGGATCTGTTTCCGGATCCAGACCGCCTGACGGCCCCGCTGCACCTGTGGCGCGCCTTGGTTGGATGGATGGGCGGTTTGCTGATGTGGATTGCCGCCGCGGCAATCCTTGCGCCTTTGTCGCTGGGTGGGTTCGAGGTCACGGCCCGCGGTCAGCCGGGTCGCCCGGTATCGGGTGTTGCGCAAAGCGAACGCGTTGATCCGCGCGGTCGACTGATCCGTGTGGCAAAGGGACTGACCCCGGTCTATGCCGGGTTGACGGCTGTGATCTGGATCCTTCTTCTGATCGCAGGCGAAACCGGACTGACAGCCGTTTGCCACGCAATGTCGGTCATGGCGACGTCCGGAATTTCTCCGGTGGGCGGCATGGAAGGCGCGCAGGCGGGCTTCACGGGTGAGGCGATCTTGTTTTTGTTCCTGTTCTTTGCCCTTTCGCGCCTGACATTTTCGACCGACACGGCGACATCCGGTTATTCCCGACTGGATACGGACCCGGAGTTTCGCATTGGCCTGATGATTGTTCTGGCCGTTGCGGCGTTATTGTTCTTTCGCGTTATTGCTGGTGTTACGGAAATCGGTGGGCAAATCGAGCCTTTACAGGCATTGCAGGTCATTTGGGGTATGCTGTTCACCGTTCTGGCCTTTCTGACAACCGCCGGGTTTGAAAGCGCAAACTGGGATGATGCGCAGCAATTATCTGGTCTGGGAACGCCCGGATTGTTGCTGATGGGGCTGGCCCTGATCGGTGGAGGGGTTGCGACCACGGCTGGCGGCGTGAAACTGCTGCGGGTTTTTGCCCTGTACTTGAACGGTGCGCGCGAGATCGACCGGTTGATCTATCCCTCATCCGTCAGCGGGGTTGGAGGTGGCAACCGACGCATTCAAAGGGACGGCGCGTTTATCGCCTGGATCTTTCTGATGCTCTTTGCGCTGACACTGGCGGTGTTCAACCTTTTGCTGGCCGCAATGGGGGCTGGGTTCGAACAGGCCATGGTGCTCAGCGTCGCAACGCTCAGCACGACGGGTCCGCTGATTGAATTGGCCACTGATGTTCCAATCCGGTTGATCGACCTGTCCGCAGGGGCCAAGCTGACGCTGTGCGCGGCGATGGTCATTGGCCGGCTCGAGACGCTTGCGATCATCGCCCTGATCACCCCTTCGCTGTGGCGGGATTGAACCGGTTGGATCCCGTCGTCTTTAGTGCTTAATTTTTCGTCTGGAATATCTTACCGCGGCACTCCATACTCACCGGGAGGGAGCGCGTTGGTCCGCAACGCGTAGCAAGAACAATGGCGAGATTATCATAATATGGCTTCGGACAGACAGAATCTTCAGGATGCTTTCCTGAACAATGTACGGAAAGCTAAGGTTCCGGTTACAATTTTCCTGATCAATGGCGTGAAATTGCAGGGTGTGATCACCTGGTTCGACAATTTCTGTGTATTGTTGCGCCGCGACGGACAGTCGCAGCTGGTGTACAAGCACGCGATTTCAACCATCATGCCATCACAGCCGATCAACCTGTATGAGGGCGAAGACGCCTCTTGATGGAACATGACCGGACGCGCACCCGGGCCTGGGTGCTGCATCCCGAAATCAAATCAGATGAACAGCGCCGCGTTCCCGAACCTGCGCTGGCTGAGGCGGTTGCGCTGGCCGCCGCTTTGCCCGATCTGGATGTGATCGGGTCTGAAATCGTACGCCTGCAACGCGCCCAACCCGGCTATTTGTTTGGCAGTGGCAAGATCGAAGAACTGGGTGAGCGGCTTCGTGAAAACGAGGTTGAGCTGGTTCTGATCGATGGACCGGTAACACCGGTTCAGCAGTGCAATCTGGAAAAGGCATGGAAGGTCAAGATCCTCGACCGGACCGGGCTGATCCTTGAGATTTTCAGCGACCGCGCACGTACCCGTGAAGGGGTGTTGCAGGTCGAAATGGCTGCGCTCAGCTATCAGCGGACACGGCTGGTGCGGGCCTGGACCCACCTTGAACGTCAGCGTGGCGGTTTGGGATTTGTCGGCGGACCCGGCGAGACCCAGATCGAAGCCGACCGCCGCGCCATTGACGAACAACTGGTGCGTTTGCGCCGCCAATTGCAGAAAGTGGTCAAGACCCGCACGTTGCACCGTGCCGCGCGCGCCAAGGTGCCCTATCCGATCGTTGCATTGGTTGGATATACCAATGCCGGGAAATCTACTCTGTTCAATCGGCTGACCGGGGCCGAAGTGTTGGCCAAGGACATGCTGTTTGCCACGCTGGACCCTACCATGCGCCGCGTGCAACTGCCCGATGGCCCGGAAGTGATCCTGTCGGATACGGTGGGTTTTATCTCGAACCTGCCGACCGAGCTTGTGGCGTCTTTTCGGGCCACGCTTGAAGAGGTGTTGGGTGCTGATCTGATTGTTCACGTGCGCGATATCAGCCATGAAGAAACCGAAGCACAGGCGCAGGATGTCGAAGCAATCCTGACCTCGCTTGGTGTCGACGAAGAACGCCCCCGGCTTGAGGTTTGGAACAAGACTGACTTGCTGAGCACGGAAGAAAAAGACGCCGCGTTGGCGAGGGCGGATCGCGATCCGGCCATATTTGCCATTTCGGCAGTTACCGGCGAAGGCGTGACCCCTTTACTGTCCGAGATTGCAGCAATCCTACAAGGGGCCCGGCACGAGGTTGTTCTGAACCTGACCTTTGCGGAAGGGAACAAGCGGGCGTGGTTGTTCCGGCAGGATGTTGTACAATCTGAAGAGCAGACCGAAGAAGGGTTCCGTATCACTGTCCTTTGGACAGATAAGCAGGCCGCCCAATTCGACACACTATAGATACAGTGAAATTGCGGAAGATGGCTGATACAATGGATCAAAGAGTATTCCTGACCGGATTTATTGATGTCCCGGCGGACCGCCTTGAAGATGTCCGCGCCGCTCTGCCCACTCATATCGCCCTCACAAAGGCGGAAGAGGGTTGCCTGTCGTTCGACGTTGTCGAGGATCAGATCACACCCGGACGGTTCACTGTTTCAGAGGTTTTTGTGAATCAGCAGGCCTTTGATGCGCATCAGCAGCGGACGAAGGCATCCGAGTGGTTTCTGATTACACAGGGAATACCGCGGAGTTACACAATTGAAACCGCAAGCGACCGTCTGGACTAGATTATCGCCCGTCTATCTGTCGCTGATAGTCATCAGGGTCGAACCAACCCAAGGATGACTGAACTAGATTGTCGAGTGTCAATTCCCATTCTTCCCAACCGCGCGCAACGACATGATTACCAGTCTGTGAGTGGTGCCCTTCCAGCGTCCAGACAAATAGGGCATGAGATCCGGCCCATCGCATCATGTCGCAGCGCACCTCCAGATCAGGAAAATCGGCGTAGAAACCCCGGGCCATATCGGCAATCGCTGCGCGCCCTTCGATCGGGTCACCTCTGTTGATTGTAATCCGTCCGTCCAGCGCGAAAAAACTGGCAACGGCATCTGCGTCACCTGAACTCCAGGCGATTGCGTAATCCCGGGCAAGGTTGTTCAGAGTATCCCGAATGCTGGCCATAGTTTCCCCCTGGTCCGAAACAGTTCGCCCGGTGATGGTAGGCGAAACTGCCGCATGGCGTCCACGGTCCGGACAAAAAGGGGCGGGGAGTCGCCGAAACCCTGATGCTTAACGTGGGATCAGATTGGTCACTCCGACAGCAGCGGCGCGGGCAAGGTCAAGGTCCAGCGACATGGGAATATACTCGCCACGCCGCCACAGCTGCGCCTGATCGTCGTAATAGCGCGACAGGAAATGGCCCGATTGGCCGGTAGCGGTAATAAAGACCGAGCTGTTGGGATCGGCAAAGTCATACACACCGCGATACCCGGCCCCGTGCACATTCTGAAACGGGTCGAGCCCTTCGCCCGACGTGCGCCCGCGCAGCAAGGTGTTGTCGCCGCCACTGGTCGATTGGCGAATGTTCACAAAATACCGAAGTATAGGCACGTTCCCCAGAACCGGGTGGTCGTGGGTTGCCTGATGGGCATCACCCCAGCGCAGGGATTCCAGTGCGCTGCCGTAGCGTTCGGTGATCCAGATCAGCGCGTCATCCAGCGCAAGTCGTGCCATTTCAGTACAGGTTTCAACCGGCGCGCTTTGTCGTACATCGCACCAGACACCGGCGCCATCAATGTCACGATAGACCCGTTCGATGAACAGGGGCTCGACGTGTTTGAATTCGCTGGCCAGCGGCCCAAGCTCGTCCGAAATCAGGCGGATCTGAAGCGCCCGCACCCAGGCTGCATAGATCAGCGGTTCGGGCAGGTGCTCGTTCATCTCGCCGTTCCAGTCCGCCAGCAGCGACAGCGCAATCTGGCGCTGTCGTTCGGGCGTCCCTTCAGGGGCCGAGGCACCGGTGTACCAAAGGTCAGCACCGATCAGCGGCAGCAGAGAGCGCGCGGTGAAACTGACCGTATCCAGTTGCGCCTCAATGAAACTGTCGCGGGTATGCACCTCACGCGATTGCATCAGGCGTTCCCAGCGATGTACGCGCTGAGTGTCACCCCACTCGTAGGACACATGATCCGGGAACGGGCGGTCGATGATCTTGTTGTTGGTGTTGCCCAGAACGCCACCGGCAGGGGCCACGAATTCCGGGTTGTTGGCGTAGGGCAGGCGGCCTTGCCAGCGGTTTGCTTCGATCCAGCCGGGTGTCGGAATGCGTCCGCGGCTTTGGTTTTGCAGATCACGCCGGGGCATGGCGCCAATCAGTTTCATCCCTATTGTCGTTTTGTCGACCAGTGACAGGTTTTGCGAGGGCGCAATGAATTGCCGGGCCACGGTTACGGCGTCCTGCACGTTGTCCGCGTTCATCAGGGCCATGGACGCCGTCATCGAAGTGTCTTGCGGGCTGAGCGCCGTCCAGGACAAAGACGCAACATGGCCCGGCGGTGTGATGGTTTCCAGCTTGTAATCCGTACCGGGCAACACTGGCCCGTTTTCAGTCCAGCGCAGCGTCAGTGTAACCGGAGCTTCCCCTTTGATTTCAATGATCGAAGGACGGGTCTGGAATTCCTTATAGCCATCCGGGGTCAGGTATTCTTCGGGGTTTTCCGGGTTCAGCTGCTCAATATGAATGTCCTGATCGTCAAGATAGGATGACGTCACCCCCCAACCCAACCGGTCACTGCGGCCGGTCATGATTGCGGGAATACCTGGGATCGAGGCCCCAATGACGCTTCCCTTTGCCAGACCAAGATGCGCCAGATACCACACGCTGGGTGCTGTGAAGCCCAGATGTGGGTCGTTGGCCAGCAACGTCCCACCGCTTGCCGAGCGCGAAGGCGCAGCGGTCCAGGCATTTGATGCGCCCGCCAGCCCGCGTTTGGGAAGGGGTGACAGAGGCGTTTCGGGAAAACTCGTACCAGCGGTATAGCGCGGAAGGTTGGGAAATAGCCAAGCGTATTCAGGCAGCGCAGCAATGCCGGGGCCGGGAACATCGGGCAGAATATCTGCCAGTCTGTCAGGATTGCTCAGCATCAAAGACGTACGCGCCCGCAGAACCTCGTCCGTCAGGTGACCGGACAGTTGCAGCGCCATAAGCTTGATCACGGCAATACTGTCGCCCGGTTGCCAAGGCGAGACGGGGGCATTGAACAGGAACATCTCAGGCGCGCCGCGCCCCAAGGCCTCGTCGTTGATCTCGGTCAGGCGTGCGTTGACCCCGGCCGCATAAGCACGAAGGGCAGCCTTGGTATAGTCGTCCTGCACTTCGACCGAGCGATGGGCAAGGCCGTACAGATCCAGCCGGCGCAGCAGCTTGTCAACGCGCAGGGTGCGCGGTCCAAAGATCTCGGACAAGCGGCCCTGCGCGGTGCGGCGCATGACCGTCATCTGCCACAATCGATCCTGCGCGTGGGCATATCCAAGACCGAAAAACACATCCGGGTCATTTTGGGCCAGAATGTGCGGCACATTGGCGGTGTCGCGCACGATCTCGACCGGAGCGGTCAACCCGTTGACTTCGAGCGTCTGGTCATAATCCGGCAGGGATTGGCTGGCCAGAAAATAGACAAGGCCCATTGCGGCGAGGATCAGCATGATCAGACCCGACACGATGCGCACCAGCCAGCGGAAAACAAGACCCATTACTGCCCCAAATTCTAGTACATGAAGGTTGCGCGGAGATTAGTGGATGGCGGGTCCAACCGAAAGAGGAACGCGGCAAGAACCTGTGCGGAAAGGATGAAAACAAACACCCCACCGCAGCATTCCGCCGTGATGGGGTTTGTCAGAAGAAGTGGGAAGCCCGAATTATGGAATAATGCGGGTATATTTCGTGCCTTCCACGGTCGCACCGATCTGAAGCCCAGCCTGTCCGAAGATGGCAGCCAGAACGGGCGTGCGCAGTGTCGTTGTGTCTGTCGACAGGGAATCGCCCTGATCGCTGACCACATAGCCAATATCCGCTCCGGCTGTCCAACCACTGGAGCGACGGAAGTCGTTCAGGGCGTCTTCGGTCATGAAAAACAGAACATGCGCATATTGCTGCGCACCGATCTGTAGCCCGGCCGTGCCCTTGACGGCCGAGTAAAAGTCAACTGTTGCACCGTTGATGCGCAGCGCGCCGCGACCGTAACCGCCACCGAACACGAAACCGGCTTCGGTAATCAGCGGCATGACCAGCATGCCGTTGGCCTTGTTCGCAATCTCAACCGTATTGGGATAGCGGCTGTACATCTCGGTCAGGGTGGCGTCGACACGGGCGTCGATTGTTGCTGCGTTGGAATTGCCGACACCGTTGCCGCAGGCGGCGGTCAAGCTCAGACCTGCCATGCCCAAGGCAAAGCCGCGACGATTCAGTCGGGGGGAGTTGGAACTGCTCATGGTTTTATATCTCTGTAACTGTGCCTGATATGCCGGGTGATCCCG
This sequence comes from Ruegeria sp. AK11, assembly GCF_056541095.1. NCBI lineage: Bacteria > Pseudomonadati > Pseudomonadota > Alphaproteobacteria > Rhodobacterales > Roseobacteraceae > Ruegeria > Ruegeria sp. AK11. The sequence continues at coordinate 1,099,180 of NZ_JBQFXU010000001.1, read as the reverse complement.
GTCTTGGCGGCAAGGATACGCCGATCAGGGCGATGTGTCACGGGAAAGCTGCCCGATCGGGCAATCTTATCGGCGAAATATCGCGAAACTTGCGGGCTTTATCCCTGCAGGATGCGCGCAACCTGAGGAGAGAAATAGGTCAGAATTCCATCGCAACCGGCGCGTTTGAAGGCCAGAAGGCTTTCCAGCATCACCTTCTCGCCATCGATCCAGCCGTTCTGGGCTGCGGCCTGGATCATCGCGTATTCGCCCGATACCTGATAGGCATATGTCGGCGCACCGAAACTGTCTTTCACGCGGCGGCAGATATCCAGATAAGGCATGCCCGGCTTGATCATCACCATATCCGCGCCTTCGGTCAGATCGCGTTCGATCAGGCGCAAAGCCTCGTCCGAGTTTGCAGGGTCCATCTGGTATGTCTTCTTGTCGCCCGTCAGGGCCCCCGATGCGCCGACCGCGTCGCGGAAGGGTCCGTAAAACGCACTGGCATATTTTGCGGCATAGCTGAGGATCATCACGTTGTGATAGCCTGCACCTTCCAGCGCGCGACGCATTTCCCCGATCCGGCCATCCATCATGTCCGACGGGCCGATGATATCCGCACCGGCGTCGGCCTGTGCCAGCGTCATCTTTACCAGTGCCTCGACGGTCTGGTCGTTGACGATTTCGCCGTCAACGACATATCCGTCGTGACCGTTGATGTTATACGGGTCAAGCGCCACATCCGTCATTACGGCAATGTCCGGAGCCGCTGCCTTGATTGCCCGGATGGCCCGGTTTGACAGGTTGTCGGGGTTCCATGCCTCGGCGCAGTCTTCGGTTTTCAGTGCCGGGTCGGTGTAGGGAAAGATGCAAATCGCAGGAATCCCAAGGGCCTGGGCCTCGACCGCCGCTTTGGCAATCAGGTCAACCGATCTGCGAACCACACCAGGCATCGAGGGCACGGGCTCTTCAATACCTTCGCCATCGCGCACGAAAACCGGCCAGATCAGGTCATCCGTTGTCAGCGTGTTCTCACGCACCAGCGCACGAATTGCCTGTGATTGACGGGCGCGGCGAAAGCGGGTCATGGGAAATGGGGCAATGGTCGGTTTCATGGCGCGTTCTCCTTGAACATTCGTGCATTGGGTGGCATGAATTCACAAAGGTCTCAAGGGTATCAATGGACGCGCGCCTAGATGGAACCCCCCTGAGTAGTGCGAATAAAGGGTTGGGTTTGGACTGGTACTCTTCGATCTTTGAACTCATCGACATGCGCAGCTTTTCGAATCTGTGGTTCTGGATCGTACTGGCGGTACTCTGGTCGTCGGCCAGCCACTGGGTGATGGGCATCCCGTACGATCTGGTTGTCCGCGCCCGCCGGATCGGAGGTCAGGTCGAAACCGATCTGCTCGACATCGTTCGCATCCATACAAACCGGATTTTGCTGATTGTCGACATGTCTGGAACCATCCTTCTGGCGTTTGGATGTTTTCTGTTTACCGGGATGGCCACGCTTGGGTTCTATTATGATGTTGAGTTCGCGCAGGCCCTTTTTTTGCTTTTGTTCCCAATGACCTTGGTGCTTTTGATCAATATCGTGCATGCAAGGCGTCTTCGGCGGCAGGAATTGACGCTTGAAACTGTCTCAAAAACAATTTCCCGCTGCCGACTGTATACCCAGATCATTGGCATGATCTCGATACTGGTCACTTCGTTCTGGGGCATGTATCAGAACCTTTCGATTGGCGTTCTGGGATAGAAGATTCTGAAAGGCGAGGCGATGAAGGCTCCGAACCACGTGACAGTTGGCGGCGCCCCCGAAGGGTTTGACGCGCAGCTGGTGCTGAACGAGATTGCCCGCAGCAAGGGGCCGGTGGCCCATGTCGCACGCGATGACAAGCGGATGGAAGCGATGCGTTCCGCACTGGCGTTCTTTGCGCCTCAGATGCCTGTCTTTGTGTTTCCGGGCTGGGATTGCCTTCCTTATGATCGGGTCTCGCCCAATGCGGATATCTCGGCGGCGCGCGTCGCCACACTGGCGGCGCTGGTTCACCAGATGCCCCAACAGTATGTATTGCTGACCACGCTGAACGCCGCGACCCAACGCGTCCCGGCACGAGAGGTTTTGCGAGAGGCGGCGTTTACTGCCCGAGTTGGCCATCGCATAGATGAAACCGCTCTGCGAAACTTTCTGGTGCGTATGGGGTTCACACAAAGTCCAACGGTGATGGAACCCGGCGATTACGCCATCCGTGGCGGCATTATCGACATCTTCCCTCCGGGAGAGACGGGCCCGGTTCGGCTGGACCTGTTCGGTGACGTTCTGGACGGTGCGCGACGCTTTGATCCGGCGTCCCAGCGAACAACCGAAAAGCTGGACATCGTTGAACTTGCACCGGTGTCCGAAGTCATCCTGGACGAGGCCGCCATAACCCGGTTCCGTCAGAACTATCGCATCGAGTTTGGTGCCGCCGGTACAGATGACCCATTGTATGAGGCCGTAAGCGCGGGCCGCAAACATCAGGGGATCGAACATTGGCTGCCGTTCTTCCACGAAAAACTTGAGACGTTATTCGACTATTTGCCGGATGCGGTGATCACTGTCGATGATCAGGTGACGCCCGCGCGTCTGGCGCGTTGGGATACGATTGCCGATCAGTACGAAACCCGGCGACTGGCGCTGGAAAACCGATCCCGTATGGACACGGTCTATAAACCCACACCTCCGGGGTTGTTGTATCTTGACGATACCGCCTGGGAGGCGGCGGTCGCGGATCGTCGGGTTTTGCAGTTCAGCCCGCTGCCGCAAGCCTCTGGCCCCGGTGTCATAGACGCGGGCGGACGTATCGGACGCAACTTTGCACCGGAACGCCAGCAGGAAAGCATCAGCTTGTTCGGTGCTTTGGCCAGTCACATCACTGCAAAGCTCGACAAAGGACCGGTGCTGATCGCCTCATATTCCGATGGCGCGCGGGAACGCCTGACCGGCCTGATCGAAGACGAAGGGTTGGCCGAGGCGATACATGTGGCCAATGGCACCCGCATTGGAAAACGCGGCTTGCACCTTGCCGTCTGGGCGTTGGAGCATGGGTTCGAAACTCCTGATTTAGCGGTGATCGCTGAACAGGATGTGCTGGGCGACAGGCTGATCCGTCAGCCCAAAAAACGCCGCAAGGCCGAGAACTTTCTGACCGAAACCCAATCGCTCAGCCCCGGTGATCTGGTTGTACACGTGGATCACGGCATAGGTCGTTACATGGGCATGGAGGTCGTCACCGCAGCCGGTGCTGCCCATGAATGCCTGTTGCTGGAATATGCCGAGCGGGCAAAGCTGTACCTGCCGGTCGAAAACATAGAATTGCTGTCGAAATACGGACATGACGAAGGTCTGCTGGACCGTTTGGGCGGCGGCGCGTGGCAGGCAAAGAAGGCCAAGCTGAAAGAGCGCATCCGCGAGATGGCCGATAAGCTGATCCTCATCGCCGCTGAACGCGCGCTGCGCAAAGCCCCGGTCATGGATCCGCCGCCCCATGCGTGGGAGGAATTCAGCGCGCGATTCCCGTATCAGGAAACCGAAGACCAGTTGCGGGCGATCTCGGATGTAATGGAAGATATCCATTCCGGCGCACCAATGGATCGTCTGATCTGCGGTGACGTCGGCTTTGGCAAGACCGAGGTTGCCATGCGTGCCGCATTTGTCGCAGCCATGTCGGGCGTTCAGGTTGCGGTTGTAGCGCCCACCACCCTGCTGGCCCGCCAGCATGCCGCGAGTTTCAGGGAACGCTTTCGGGGGTTCCCGCTGGAGGTGCGGCAATTGTCACGCTTTGTTTCGGCGAAAGAAGCCCAAAAAACCCGTGACGGGCTGGCCCGCGGGACAGTGGACATCGTGATCGGAACGCACGCGCTTTTGGCCAAGAACATACGGTTCAACAATCTGGGGCTTCTGATCATTGACGAGGAACAGCATTTTGGCGTGGGTCATAAGGAACGGCTGAAACAGCTGCGCTCAGACATTCACGTGCTGACCCTGACCGCGACACCGATCCCGCGAACGCTGCAACTGTCGTTGACCGGCGTGCGCGACCTGTCGATTATCGGAACACCTCCAATCGACCGACTGGCAATCCGCACCTATGTCAGCGAGTTTGATGCAGTCACAATCCGAGAAGCGCTGCTGCGTGAACACTATCGTGGGGGGCAAAGTTTCTATGTTGTACCGCGCATCTCGGACCTGCCTGAGATCGAAGAATTTCTGAAAGATCAACTGCCTGAGCTCACTTACGTGGTTGCCCATGGCCAGATGGCAGCGGGTGAGCTCGATGATCGGATGAACGCGTTTTATGACGGCAAGTACGATGTGCTGCTGGCCACAACAATCGTCGAAAGCGGGTTGGACATCCCGACCGCAAACACGATGGTCGTGCACCGTGCGGACATGTTTGGCCTTGCCCAGCTCTATCAGATCCGGGGGCGCGTTGGGCGCTCGAAAACCCGTGCTTATGCTTACCTGACCACCAAACCGCGCCAGAAACTGACTGCTGCCGCCGAAAAACGCCTGCGTGTTCTGGGCTCGCTGGACACGTTGGGGGCCGGCTTTACTTTGGCCTCGCAGGATCTGGACATACGTGGTGCGGGCAACCTGTTGGGTGAAGAACAATCCGGCCAGATGCGCGATGTCGGCTATGAGCTTTACCAATCCATGCTGGAAGAGGCGATTGCCAAGATCAAAGCCGGCGAGATGGAGGGGCTGTCGGATGCAGACGATCAATGGGCCCCGCAGATCAATCTGGGTGTGCCGGTTCTGATCCCCGAGAACTATGTGCCAGATCTGGATGTGCGCCTGGGGCTCTATCGCCGCCTGTCATCGCTGTCGACAAAGGTCGAACTGGAAGGCTTTGCTGCGGAATTGATTGACCGTTTTGGCAAATTGCCGAAGGAGGTGAATACCTTGATGCTGGTTGTGCGGATCAAGGCCATGTGTAAACGCGCAGGGATCGCAAAGCTCGACGGCGGACCGAAAGGCGCGACCATCCAGTTTCACAATGACAAATTCGCTTCGCCGCAGGGACTGGTTGAGTTCATTCAAAATCAACGCGGTATGGCCAAGGTCAAAGACAACAAGATCGTCGTGCGCCGGGACTGGAAAAAAGACAGCGACAAGATTAAAGGGGCTTTTGCAATTGCCCGCGATCTTGCTGAAAAAGTGGTCGCCGCGCAGAAAAAGGTTAAAGCAGGTTGAGATGTGGGAGGGGGCTCTGCCCCCGCTGCGCGTTCCGCGCATCTCCCCCGGGATATTTACGGCCAGATGAAGAAGCGGATCCCTGCTTCATCTGGCTAAAAATATCCCCGCCGGAGGCATCGTGTGTCAGCACGATCAAGACATTTTAGCTACGCATTGCCGCCTGCGCACAGAAGCAGGACGCAGCTACCATTCGGTCGGCGCGGGCCAACGCCTGGTCGAGCCGCTGTTTGATCTGCAGGACTTCGACCTGTTCGCTGCGTGCCTTGAGGCAATCGTAAAGGCCCTTCAAACTCCATACGTTGTCAGGATGTATCGAGGCGCGACTTAGCGTGCCGCCCAAACCCAGATCTTCACGATAGACGTTTTCAGCTTCGGACAGCCGTCCTTGTTCGAAAAGAAGCGCCCCAAGCGCGTGGCGGGTCGGCTGCATCCATCCCCAGGGTTCGTCATAGGGCAAGGTATCGTCCAACTCGACCGAGCGGCGCAGATGGGCAAAAGCGATTTCAAAGTTGCCCTTGCGGTACTCGATCTCACCGCGCAGCATTTCCCGCGCAATTTCCAGCAGGTCAATCACACGGTTGTTGTGCAGCCTGCGTGTTTCCGGAACGCATTCCTTGGCAGCAAGGAACAGATTTTCTTCGGCCTCGGCATTGGCGATATCACCGGTTGCTGCATGAGCGATGGCGCGCGCGTAGTGCGTTGTGGCGGTCAGAGTGCGGAACAGGTCAGGATCTGAGGGCAGTTTCAGTGCCTTAGCCTCGTCCCAGCGGCCAAACCGGATCAGGATGTGAGGGCCCATGGACATGTAGCTTTCGAAGTAATCGGCCATCGGGGGACTTTCGACGCGCAGCAATTCTTCGGGCGTTGTATCCCACAATCCCTGATTTGCACGTAGGGCGGGTTCGATCTGTCCAAGAAAAAGCGCACCGTAGATGGCAAAGTGATAATTGTGCTGGCGATAGCCTGTGTAAATGTTGAACGCGCCTTCGCGTTCGTAATATTTCAGGTCGGCTTCCGAGGCTTTATCGTTCCAGTGCACAACGTTGTGGTAATGTCCGCAGAGCACATCGATATGTGTCGGCATATGTACCAAGTGGCCTGCATCCGGAACCAATGTGCGCAGGATATCCCCTGCTTTCAGGGCTTTTTCTGGTGTTGGAGACATCTCCATCAAATGAACATAGAGGTGCAGCAGGCCCGGGTGAGACATCGCAGACGGATCGTTCGCCATGGCCCATTCAAGCGCATCTTGCGCTTCCTTCGTTGCCGCGCCCTGGGCGGGTTGACCCGTTTCCAGATTCCACATTTTCCACGGTGTCAGGTTCAGCAGTGCTTCGACATAGATGGTACGCAAGTCAAGGTGGTCCGGGTGCGCCGCAATTGCCGCGCGCATCGCGTCGGCAAAACCGTGGTCCCATTGGTGCATGTCCTCAACCGGACCGCGTTGCGGGTAACGCGCAGGCAAGGCCTGAATCAGGGCCTGTTCGACGGCAGTGCATCCTGCGAGCAGGCTAAGGGCTTTCTGCATCGCGTCGTAAGCCCGTGACAACGCTTCTTCCCGACCTCTCTCATCCAGCAGGTCCCAGGGGAGGTTGTAGTTTGGTCCGGCGGCATACGCGAAACCCCAATGGGCCATCGCGCAGTTCGGATCATGCTCGGCCGCGCGTTGGAAACAGATAACCGCTTCTTCGTGATTGTAGCCGTATGTCCAGTTCAGCCCTCGGTCGAACCACAGCTGAGCTTCGGGACTGGAAGTGGAAACTGGGCAGGAATAGCTGCCCAGATCGTAGTAATCGTTCATCGCAGTTCCTCCCGTAAGTTCAGGGTAGGATAGCGTGATTCACCCGCAATTCACAGGTCAGGCAGGCAGCCTTTCTTCGATGCGACCCATGTGGATCATCAGGCCAAACGCCAGAACGCACATACTCAGGATGCCAATTGTCAAAGGCGCGATGGACCCGTTGAACAGAAGCCCGATCGGGGCGGCGATTGCCGCGGCCAGTACGGTTGAAATCGACCCGACAACCGACGCGGCCATGCCCGCGATGTGGCCCATGGGTTCCATGGCAATGGCATTCAGATTGCCGATGGTTACACCAGCCATGAAAAAGACCATCGTCTGCCAAAAGACAAACAGGGCAAATGACATATCGGGTGAAAGGTTCGCCATGTTCAGGATGATGACGACAGACGTGATGGCAATCTGCGCGCCGAAGGCAAAAGTCACCATCCGGCGCATCCCGACACGCACCACCAAAGCCGCGTTCAAAAGGCTGGCCGAACCTGACATCAGGGCGACAAATCCGAACCAGAAGGGAAAGCTGTCGGCCCGATCATGGATCACATCATAGACCGGTTGCACCATAGTCAGCATAGTGAACAAGGTCCCCATGCACAAGGTTTGCACGAAGATAGACAAGCGCACAGTCGGATGCGCAAACATTTCGTTCACAGCCGCAATCATCAGATGCAGACGGAAGGGACGGCGGTCCTCGACAGCCAGAGATTCGGGAAGTCGTGTGCTCATCCACAATACGACGATCAGAGCAAACAGGATGAAGGACACGAAGATCCCGCGCCAGCCGAAGAGGGCTATAACGCCCGCGCCCAGCATCGGGGCCGCTGCTGGTACCAAAGTGAATATCATCATGGCAATCGAGATGATGCGTGCCATTTCCCGGCCCGAATACAAGTCACGCGTGATGGCCATCGCCACGACACGTGGCCCGGCAGCGCCCAGACCCTGCACAACACGCGCAATCAGCACAAGCTCCAGCGAAGAACTGGCCCAGGCCACAGCCGAAGCCGCAATGTACAAAAGCGCACCGCAAAAGATCACTGGCTTGCGCCCCAGCGCATCCGATAGCGGGCCGGTAAAGAATGTACCGATACCCATTCCCAGAACGAAGGACGTCAGGATCAGTTGGGCGCGATTGACGTCATCAGGGCTGAGCTGCGCGCCGATTTCGGGCAGGGCGGGCAGCATTGAATCGATCGAAAACGCGATAGTGGCGAACATCATTGCGATCAGCGCAATGAATTCCGCCTTCGACATGCGGTTGGCCATGAAGCACTCCTAACCTGTTCGCGCTACCATGGCGGGTCAGGTTAGACCAGACTGGAAATTCGCACAGACCTCTGTGCTATTCTGCAGGATAAGTGTCAAGTTGAGACATGATTTCAGCGATCACTTTTTCCCACATTTCAGGCGGTTGAGCACCCGGAACGGCATGTTGATTGGCAACAATGTAGGTCGGGACCGAACTGACGCCCATTTCGCGTGAGTGGGTATCGCGGTTTCGAATATCCTCGCGGTCAGCGTCGGATTTCAGCAGCTTCATGACCACCGCAGCATCCATTCCGGCACTGTCAGCAATGTCGGACAGGACCTCGGGGTCGCCGATATCGCGGGCCTGAACGAAGTAGGCATCGAACAGCGCATCGACGACAGCATTCTGTTTGCCTTCGATCCCGGCCCAATGGATCAGGCGATGTGCATCCAGTGTATTAGGTGTGCGTTTCATGCCTTCGAAGTCGATCTTCAGACCGGCGTTTTCAGCGTGTTCAACCACGGGCGCATAAGCACGTACGGCACCGTCCTTGCCACCGAACTTGCGTTCCAGATATTCGCGACGATCCATACCTGCGTCCGGCATATCAGGGTTCAACTGAAACGGATGCCATTCGATGACAAAAGGGTGCTGGGGCACATTGGCCAATGCTTTGTCCAGATGCGTTTTGCCGATATAGCACCACGGGCAGATCGGATCGGACAGGATGTCGAGCTTGACGGTCTGGGTCATGTGGCTGGTGCCTCGAAATAGGCCGGCAACGCCCGGCGCAGGAGTTTGCCGTTGCCGCCGGTGGGCAGCGCAGACAGGTGGATGAAGGCGCGCGGTTGTTTATAACGTGCCAGATTGGCCTCGACATAGGCGCGCAGGGCCGCATCGTCCAGCTTTTCCGGGCCGGTATAGAAGGCTGCTATCACAAATGTGTCCGGTTTGACCTCGACCGGGGCCGCGCCGACCTGCGTGATACCGGGAAAACGGGACAGGGCGGCTTCGACCTCGACCGGGGATACGCGGTAGCCTCCGGCATTCATCATGTCGTCGTCCCGGCCCAGATAACTGATCTGGCCGTCCACAGCCATTGCCCCTTGATCTCCGGTCAGGAACCATTCGCCTTGCATCCGGGTTTCAACTTCATCCGGTGCATTGAGGTAGGTCAGCATCAATCCAGGGTCAGACCGATGAATGGCGATGGTGCCTTCTTGCCCCTGCGGCACCGGGCCGTCCGGGCCCAGAATGGCCACGCGACGGCCCGGTTGCGGGTGCCCCAATGCGTCGCCGCGCGCAGGGTGTGCCGGGCTGGAGGATATGAAGGTCGAGCATTCGGACATGCCATAGGCTTCGAACAATTCCGTACCGGTGGCGCTTAGCCATTTCTCGTGCAGGGCGCGCGACAGCTTTTCCCCCGCGCATAAACCGTGGCGCAGGTCAGGTAAGTTGATTTGCTCATACTCTTGCACCAATTTTCGAAAGACCCCCGGTGCCGCCGCAAAGATCGTTGCGCGATGCTGGCGGAGCAGAGCGGGCAGGGCGGAGATGTCCGTGCCCGGTTCCGGGATCAAGGCGGTTGCGCCGATGGTCCACGGGTCCATCAGACCGGTGCCAAGTGTATAGGTCCAGTTGAACGCTCCGGCGTGACACAGCCGATCGGACGCGCGCAGACCATACCAACCATCAACCATCATCTGCCGCGCCCAGATTGCCCGATGGGCGTGGGCCACGGCACGCGGACTGCCCGAGGTTCCCGAGGTGTAGACGACATATGCCATGCGCTCGGGGTCGCCCAGGTCATAGCTGGCGGGTGGAATGTCGCGCATGGCCTTTAATGCATCCAACTCGATCTGTCTGGGATGAGGCGCGCATGAGACAGCGGGATCACGAAGAACCGCAGCCGGGGACAGATCGTCGATCATTCTGGCGGTTTCGGGTTCCGTCAGTTGCGACGAAGTCGGCACCGGAATGATACCCACTGAAATCGCGCCCAGATAGGCAATCGGGAAATCCACCGTATTGCCGAGCCGCATCAGAACGGTATCGCCGGGTGTCAGACCTGATTGCAGCAACCCCGCGCCTGTGCCCAACACGGCAGATTGCAGGTCGCGATAGGTCCAGTCCTGCGCGCCGTGGGGCATTAGTACCGACAACGCCACTTTGTCAGGGACCTGATCGGCACGGCCAAGGACATGCGCCGCCAGATTGAACGGTGCGGGGCAGGGCGCGGGCGCCCCCTGATCGAAGACAGATAACATGGCCATTGGCTAACGCGGTGTCTGGCGCGTTGCAAGCGCGGCTGGCCAAGCCTATAGAGAATGGCATGAGCACCCAAGATCCCAAATCCCTGATCCGAATTGCCCGCGATTCCGGCGATCACACCGAAGTTGAACCGCTGGACCTTGGCGCGCGCGTGCGCGAATTGCGAAAAGCGCGGAAATGGACGCTGGAGCAGGCCGCCAGTCAGGCCGGTTTGGCCCGTTCGACGCTCAGCAAGATCGAGAACGGGCAGATGTCACCTACCTATGACGCGCTCAAAAAGCTTGCGGTTGGGTTGGAAATCTCGGTGCCTCAGCTTTTCACACCGCCGCAGCGGGACCAGGTCATCGGACGGATGGCGATTACCCGGATGGGCGAAGGGGCGGCCCACGCGACAACGACCTACGAGCATGAGTTGCTGGCCGAAACCCTGACCAAGAAGCACATGCTGCCCTACCGTGCGCGGGTTCGGGCGCGATCCATGGACGAATTCGACGGCTGGGTGCGCCACGATGGCGAAGAGTTCATGTATGTTCTGACCGGTGTTGTCCGGCTTTATACCGAATTCTATGAGCCGGTTGAAATGCGCAGGGGTGACAGCGCCTATTACGATGGCAGCATGGGCCACAACGTGATCTCCGTCAGCGACGAAGACGCGACAATCCTTTGGGTCACATCACTTGCTTAGCGACGCGCGGCAGAATTCTCTGTTCAGACCTTCGGTGAACAGGAAATCTTCGACCTCTTCATGAGCTTCGTTCATGGTCAACTGGTGACGCTCTGCCAGATAGGCTTCGAACCCTTTACGGTCTTTTGATACGCGCATCATGTCCTGGTCACGCAAATTCGGAAAACGCCGCTTTGCACGTGCGTAGGCCGCATTCCAGTCTTGTGTCAGATCCGTCCAGTTCATCATGTATGAGCTTTCCTTATGTAGCGATTAGGACTGCTCTCCCCCTCTTTAGGGTACGTAATGGGTGCCGTAAGGGAAGACATGACAAAATGTCGCAGCATGTCACTGCATTCCTTTTATAAGATTGTGCCTCTGCAATAGCTGCCGCAACAGGGCGGCGGGCTTGAAATTATTCAAAGTACTTGCGGATCAGGAGACCTGTTTGTTGCGGCACCGGGAAATCCCGGCGAGCAGATTGTAAAGGCGATCTCGATCTTTGGGCTACGTCTAAATATTTCGATTCAATGTAGCTTTTAGTGTTGGCCAAAGCAGGCCGAAGGCCCGTCTCATGGGATCATCCGGCGTCCGATATGGCCTGCATGTGGTGCTGCGATTTGTCGTCGCCAAACGTATACCTGAATGTGATGGCAATGTGCTGATTTCCGCCGACAGGCGTGGTTTTCATGGGCCAATCGGGCAGGAAGAGCAAAGGAATCGTGTATTTCAAGGCGTCCGCCAACACTCCGCGGTGAACAGCCGGTGTTTTACAAAACCCGGCTGCCCTGATCTTCATGTGACTACCTGGCGTCGTACCACCACACTTCCGGCATGTATTGCGGTCCATCGCCATAGATTGGCACAGTGTCGGGGAACCTGAGCTCGCGTATGTGGGCAATCCGCCCGACATCAAAACTCCAGATCGGGATGACATAGCGACCGGCTGTCAGAACCCGGTCAAGCGCGCGGGTTGCAGCGGTAAAATCTTCAGGTGTTTCCGAGGCGAGCATGGCGTCAATCATAGCATCAACAGCGGGCGAGGCCACGCCCATCAGGTTGCGTGTACCGGGTGTGTCCGCGTTCTCGCTTCCCCAATACAAACGCTGTTCGTTGCCGGGAGACAGTGAAAGAGCACGCCGGAAAGGCGTAACATCAAAATCCAGCTCTCCGGTGCGCCCGACATACTGCGCGTTGTCGACCTGTTCCGTTGTGATCTGAATGCCAAGTCGTTCAAGCGCGCGGGAATAAATCTCGACCACCGACGCCATCTCGCTATCCCCCTGCTGCAGCAAGACCGTCATTTTGAACGGATCACCATTCGTGTTGTGCAGAACCCCGTCCTGAACGGTCCAACCCGCTTCGGTCAACAGTTTGGTGGCTTTGCGAATATTTGCGCGGTTGCGGGCTGAACCGTCGCCCTTCGGCAGTTCGTACCCCTCCAGCGTGCCGGGGATCAGATCCGAGGCAAAGGGTTCCAGCAGGGCTTTTACCTGCCCTTGGGCCGGTCCGGGCTGCATGGCCAGCTCTGAGCCTGAAAAGTAGGACGTAATCCGTGGCTGCGCCCCACCAGTGATCGTGTCGTTAATGAACTCGAAATTGAAGGCCAGCGTCAGGGCCTCGCGAACGCGCCAGTCGTCGAACGGGGCCTTGCGGGTGTTCATCACGAACCCGGTCATGCCTGACGGTTTGCCATGCGGGATCTCGGTCTTGATGACATCGCCGCGCTGAACGGCGGGGAAGCTGTATTGCGTGTCCCATTTGTCGCCGTTGAACTCACGCACCGCTGATAGCTCACCGGCTTTGAAGGCTTCGAACAGGACGCTGCCGTCGCCGTAGAACTCGATCCGCATTTCATCCAGATTCATGGTGCCGCGACGGAACGGGATATCCTGCCCCCAATATTCGGGGTTGCGATGAAGGTTCACATAGCGCCCCGCCTCATAGCTTTCGATCACATAAGGGCCGGTGCCGATTGGGACATCGTGCAAAGCGGCGTCGGCAAATTCCTTGTCCTGCCACTGCGCCTTTTGCAGGATCGGACGCATCCCTGCGAGCAGGGCAAGTTCGCGATCCGGCACGTTGAAAGTAATCCGAACCGAACGCGGGCCAGTCTGTTCGATCCTGTCGATCTTGTCCCAAAAACCGCGATAGCGCAGATGTCCCTGAGTACCGAGCGTCTCGTATGACCAGATCACGTCGTCAATCGTGACCGGGGTGCCGTCAGAAAACCGGGCCTCTTCCCGCAGGGTAAATTCAACCCACGACCGGTCCGGAGCCGTCTCAACTGATTCGGCTAACAGCCCGTAAAGTGTGAAAGGTTCGTCCCAGGATCGCCCCATCAGGCTTTCATGGGTCCAAAAAGGCAATTGCCAGGGCGAGGTGCCTTTTTGCAAAAACGGGTTCAGACTGTTATAGCCGCCGGTATTTCCGAAAACGACTTTACCGCCTTTGGGCGCATCGGGGTTGGCATAGGGTAGGGACACAAAATCCGGTGGTAGGGCCGGGTCCCCATACATAGCTATGCCATGAGACGATTCTGCATGGGCGACAGAGATCATGAAAATGCTTGCGATTCCCGCCACAAGTGGTCGAAACGGTCGGAGAAAATCCGGGCTCATTTTGGAAACAATCCTGCTCTGGCCTTATTTTGTTGGGATTCACCGTAGTGATGATTTTTCATATTATCAAACTTTTAGCTTGGACGAAGGCGTGGAATTGCTTATAAAGGATGCACTGCTCGATAGGTTTCTTGCCTGTATGAAACCTGCCTCAATAACTTAACGCCCGCTTCGTGCGGGCGTTTTTTTTGGCTGCTTGAGAAGTGTCAGGCTGGGATTTCAGGCAGTTGTGTTTCCCCGTTTTCTTTGCAGGTGCAGCATGGCATTGTGCACCAATTCATCGCTTCAGGGAGAACGGTCATGAGCCTTTCCGGCAAAACAGCAATCATCACGGGGTCTAATTCTGGCATCGGTCTGGGGGTCGCGCGCGAGCTGGCGAAGGCCGGAGCAGATGTTGTCCTGAATTCCTTTACGGACCGAGACGAAGATCACGCGCTGGCCGCTGAGATTGCCAAAGAGACCGGAACCAAAGCGCGTTACATCAAGGCGGACATGTCAAAAGGCGAAGAGTGCCGGGCGCTGATTAAGCAGGCCGGAGCTTGCGACATACTTGTGAACAATGCGGGCATTCAGTTTGTGTCCCCGATCGATCAGTTTCCGGCGGAAAAATGGGATGCGATTATTGCGATCAACATGAACTCGGTCTTTCACACGACCGCTGCCGCACTGCCGATGATGCGCAAGGCGGGTTGGGGTCGTATCGTGAATATCGCCTCGGCCCACGGCCTGACGGCGTCGCCATTCAAGGCAGCCTATGTTGCCGCCAAGCACGGGGTGGTGGGGATGACCAAGACCGTTGCGTTGGAAACCGCGCAAGAACCTATCACCTGCAACGCCATTTGCCCGGGCTATGTGCTGACACCCCTGGTTGAGGCCCAAATCCCGAACACGATGAAAGAATACAATATGAGCCGCGAGGAGGTTGTAAAAAACGTGCTTCTGGAACGGCAACCTTCCAAGGAATTCGCCACGGTTGAGCAACTGGGCGGGACAACCATTTTCCTGTGCTCGGACGCAGCGGCGCAGATCACGGGAACCACGATTTCTGTCGATGGCGGCTGGACCGCCTTGTGATTGGCCTTGGGGGCGCTGCCCCCAAACCCCCGGAGTATTTCTGAAAAGATGAAGGGTGAAGGCGGTGGTACGGATCAATCTGGCTTTGCAGGGCGGCGGTGCGCATGGGGCGTTCACCTGGGGTGTGCTTGACCGACTGCTGGATGAGGAAGACATCGAGGTTGCCGCGATCACCGGTACATCCGCCGGTGCGTTGAACGGTGCGGCGTTCAAATCGGGGATGGTTCATTCAGGACGTGAGGGTGCGCGTGCGCAGCTGGACGGGCTTTGGAGGCGTATGGGTGCGATTGGAGACATGCGTATAGCCAATTGGTTTCGCGGGTTGGAACCGGCCGCAATCGCGCAGGCGATGGAATATTCGGTGCCGTTTTCAATCGGTGATGCCTGGTCGCGGATGGTGTCGCCTTATGCCTATGGTCCATTCTACAGCAATCCGCTGGAGCCGGTGGTGGACAGGTTCAATTTTGCGGAAGTATGCGCCGATGCGGGACCCCGCCTGTTTGTGTGCGCCACCTGCGTGAGAAGTGGGAAAATCCGCGTCTTTACTGGCGAGGAGGTCTCGACAGATGCCATTCTGGCTTCAGCTTGCCTGCCGACCCTGTTCAAGGCAGTCGAGATATTTGATCCAAAGACGAACCGGGTCGAAGCCTACTGGGATGGCGGTTATACAGGTAATCCGGCGCTCTATCCGCTGTTCAACAATGATCTGCCGGATGACGTAGTGATCGTGAATATCAACCCGTTGGAGCGCGACGCGGTACCGGTCACACCGCAGCAGATCCAGAACCGGATCAACGAGATCAGCTTCAACTCATCCCTGTTTCGCGAATTGCGGGCAATCAGCTTTGTTCAACGGCTTCTGAAAGAGGGCAAGCTGAAGGCCGGGGACATGAGCCGCGTTCTGGTGCATATGATTGCGGATAACGAGTTGATGAGCAGCCTGTCTGTTGCCACCAAAACCGTGCCCAACCCTGTTATTTTGCACAAGCTGAAACAGGCGGGGCGGGCGGCAGCGGACCGTTTTCTGACCAAGCACAAGAGTGATCTGGGCCAGACCAGTACAGTCGATCTGCCGACCATGTTCGGTTAATCACTCGGGCGGTTGCGTAGGGTCTTTTTCGTTGGGATAAACGAGCCCGGCCGAGATCACCAGTTTCGCGGCATCCTCAATTGTCATGTCCAACAAAATTACGTCTTCCGCCGGGAAAAACAGCAAAAAGCCCGAGGTCGGGTTGGGGGTGGTCGGAACAAAGACGCTTAGCAGCTCTCCTCCGGTCTCTGCGCGTTTGCTGATTTCGCCCCTGGCGGTTGTCGAGACGAACCCAATGGCCCAGATCCCGCGGCGGGGGTACTGGATCAGGCAAGCCTTTTCAAAAGAGCGTTCGGTTTGGGCAAATACGGTTTCCGAGATTTGTTTGATCCCGGAATAGATCGAGCGGACGACCGGCATCCGATCTACCACGCTTTCGGCGAACAGGATCAGGGACCGGCCCAGAATGCCTTTGGCGATCCACCCTACAATCACGGTAAAGATCAGGAAGATCACGACGCCCACACCGCGCAGGTTGATACCAACGTATTGTTCCGGTTGGAACTGATGAGGCACCAGTGGCAAAACGGCACTGTCGATCCAGCCGACTACCGACCAGATCAGCCAAACCGTCAGCCAGACCGGTGCAATGACAACGAGGCCGGTCAGGAAAGATGCGCGCAGCCGTGCCAGCATGCCAGGACGGCGATGATGCGGTTCTTCGTCGAACGGTGTATTCATCTTGGTTCCGAGTGGTTATCGGGATTTAGGTAGTCAATCGGTAGCCATGGCACAATAGGCTTGCGTTATCCCTGTTCTGCCAGTGCCCGTGCAATCGCCGCAGCAAGGCGCGCATTGTTGCGCACGAGGGCAATGTTGGCGGTAAGCGAACGTCCTTCGGTCTTTTCAAAGATACGTTGCAGCAGATAGGGCGTCACATCTTTTCCGGTGATCCGATGCGCATCTGCATCAGCCTGTGCCTCGGCGATGATGGGGGCCAGTATTTCGGAAGGGATCTGATCCGCGATCGGGATCGGGTTCGCCACAAGCTGCCCGCCGGGCAGGCCCAACGCGCGACGCGTTGCATGGGCCTTGGCGATAGCCTCAGGAGTGTCCATGCGCAGGGGGGCAGCATAGGGTGATTTTGCAGACCAGAAGGCAGGAAACGCATCCTGGCCATGGGCGATGACAGGCACCCCCAGCGTTTCCAGAACTTCAAGAGTTTTGGCCAGATCAAGGATGGCCTTGGCCCCGGCTGCGACGACGGTGACTGGTGTATGGCCAAGTTCGTGCAGATCAGCCGAGATGTCGAACGTGGTTTCAGCGCCCTGATGCACACCCCCGATGCCGCCGGTGGCAAATACCTCGATCCCGGCATAATGCGCGGCGATCATGGTGGCGGCGACGGTTGTGGCTCCGGTACCACCGGTCGAGATGCAGGCCGCCATATCTGCGCGCGAGATTTTGGCAACGCCTTGCGCCTGACCCAGCCATTGCAACTGGCCAGGCTCGAGCCCCACATGCAATTTGCCTTCAATCACCGCCATGGTCGCCGGAACCGCCCCCGCATCGCGGATGTCCTGTTCGACCTGCGCCGCAACTTCGACGTTTTGCGGGTAGGGCATGCCATGGGTGATGATGGTGCTTTCCAGCGCAACGATGGGATGACCCGCGTCCTTGGCAGCGCGGACCTCGGCTGAATATTGAATGTCGATCACAGTGGGGTTTCTCCGGAAACGTAGGTTGCTGCGGCATGCAGAGCGCGGGTCAGAGCCTCATCACTCGATGCGCCGCCGGATTCTGAGGCGATATGAGCCGCCATGAAGGTATCCCCGGCGCCGGTCACACGGGTGACCAGAACGGAGGGGGGTGTTTGGGTCAGAATTTCGTCCGAACTGCCGATCGTGGCCGAGCTGCCGCCATCGGTGACCAGCACGCGCAGTGCGCCACGATCCAGAAGGCCCTTTGCGGCAGATTCAGAATCGGTGAATTCACGCTGGCACAATATTCCTGCTTCTTCGAGGTTCACATAAAGCGTGGCGCGGGCATGTTTCAGGAAGGGCAACAGGCGCTCGGCCTTACCTGGCGAGGCCGGGGCAACACGCAGATCGGCACGGGCAAATGCAGGGCTTTGGGCGATTTCTTCCAGCAGGTTCAGGGTCAGGTTGCCGTCAAGCGCAATGGGCCCCTCAAAGGGCGTGTTTTCATAGCCAAGCGGGCCGTGCATCAGCGGACGCAGTATCTTAGCGCCAGCGGCTTCCAGCGAATGCGCGTCGGCAATGGCCGCGATCAACCCGTTGGCACCTTCGACGGCCATATATCGGTCGGTCGGCAGGTCCTGCGAGCGATAGATGTGATCCGTGATCATACCGAGGCGGGAACAGGCATGAATCAGCTCGTCGCCCTCGGGGTCGCGGCCAATGGCGGTCAGCAGGGTTGGCGTCATACCAAAACGCACCAGCGTCATGGCTATGTTCATAGCAACACCACCCGGCAGGCGGGTAATCCGGCCAGGCACGTCCGAGCCTTGCCGCATGGCACTGGCCGATCGTCCGATCACGTCCCACAGGACCGAACCGATACACAGGATATTACTGTTCTGAGTCATAAAGGACGTCATGCCGCAGCGGTGATGCCCATGCAAGTCAGAACGTTACCGCAATCAGAGATTTACGGTGCACAGGTCCGATATGCCCTTTGGGCTTGCGATCTGCGGCCTTCGCGGGAACAATCGATAGCAATGATTGGTGATTTGATTTTCCTGTTGGAGCTTTTCGTATGAATGGCCCTGTTTTCCGCGCCATCTTTCGAACCCTCAAAACCTGTGCCCTGAGTTTTTTTGTTCTTGTAGCTTTGCATCCCGGATCCGGCAGAGCGCAATCCGCCCCGCCGACCGTCGTTGATTTCTGGGTCAAGTCCGACACTTTGTTTCTAGAGTTGAAATGGAATGCCGAGGCCATATTAACCGGGAACAATCCCGCGCAGCCCGCTGCGTTTTCCGACGATCCAAACTACAAATCCTTGCGGCGACTGGTTTCCTCTGAGCTGGAACCCCAGATCAGAGAGTTCGTTCAGCTCTGGAAACATAATCTTATCGTGGAGGCACCAGAGCGATTGAGTTTGTCTTATGAAGGTGTGCGTATTCCTGTTGTAGGAGAAACGGAGAAAGTGCGGGTTTCCAAACTGTTGCTGACTGCTCCTTTGCCCGATCAGGCGTCAAACCTGCGTCTGACCTGGCCGTCAGAAAGCGGACCCATCGTTCTGCGACAGCAAAATGTCGCGGCCCCATACACCGGGTATTTGGCTGCCGGTGAAGCCAGCCCGCTGATCCCCTTGCAAGGCGGGGCGTCTCTGACAACGCAACAAACATTGCAGACATATTTCACAAAAGGGGTCGATCAGTTTCTCCGAAACCCAATTAAGCCATCCATTCTTGTTTTGGCGCTAGTGTTTCTGTCTTTGAAATTGCGCCCAGTGGTATCTCAACTGGTGTTCCTGTCAGCGGGCGCTCTGATCGGGCTTGGGCTGGGTTTGCATGGCGTATTGGATGCAGGAAAAGTGAGCGAGGCCCCGGTTCTGGTGGCTTCGACCATCGTTCTGGCGCTGTGGAACCTGGTTGCCCGGCGATTGCAGGTCTGGCGTTTGTTGGCGGTTCTCGCCATTGGCGGTCTTCAAGGTCTGGTAATTGCCTCGGCCCTGGTCGGGATCGGAGTGCCGCCAGATCATCTGCCCCCGGCCATCTTGGGCTTTGGCGCCGGGAATATTCTGCCGCTTGTTGTAGTAGCCTTTGCCGGGCTTGCTCTGGCGCTTTTGTTTTCTGGCGGCTCACACCGTAAACGAGGCCGGGTATCGGTTCTGGCCTCGATGCTGATTGCAGGTGCCGGGGTCTACTGGATAGTCGAGCCTTGGGTGCAGGGTTAAGGCAACGCGGCCAGCAGCGTTTTCAGTGCGCCAAGCGGATCGTCATTGCCCCAGATCTCATCGCCAATGCCAAAGAAATCGGTGCAGGGGGCCAGATCGCGGATCAATTCGGGCGTCAACCCACCTTCGGCCACAACCGGAACCTCGATCATCTCGGACCACCATTGGAACAGGTCCTTTTCGGCGCGGGTCCCGTCCCTCAGTTTGGCCGAGCCGACAGGACCGAAGGCCACATAATCCGCTCCGTTTTCACCAGCAGTCATACCATCATGGCTGGACGCGCCGCAAAAGCTTCCGACGATTGCATCGGCGCCCAGTTCCTTGCGCGCGGTGCGGACCGAGCGTGCAGCATCATCCAGGTGCACCCCGTCCAGCCCCAGACGCTGCGCCAGCAATACATGGTTCGAGATTACGATGGCCACGTCGCGCGCGTGGGCGATTTCACGGCAAGCGTCGGCCGCGCGAGCGATGGTATCTTCGTCACTTCCGGCCAACGCGAGGCGGACACAGGCAATCTCGACCCCGTCCAGCACAGTCGCCAGCTTGTTCGTGAACGTGCTCAACTCGATAGTCGGAGGCGTGATCAGGTAAATCTGCGGCTGCTCGGGGGTGTCCATGGGCGCGTCCTTCGGCTTTCAGTCTTTGGCGCGGTTTAGCGGATTGCGGCTGGGAAGCAAACTTTTATGGTCAAGAGCCTGCAAATAACGCCCCTGCGCCTTGCCCTGCAAGAGCCTGCCAATTACAGCAGGCCAAGTTTTCTTAAGGTGAGCCATGCCCAGCGACAAACCCCAGCCTTCCTTCGTGCTTGTGCGCCCGCAAATGGGTGAAAACATCGGTGCTGCTGCGCGGGCGATGTGGAACTTTGGGCTGGATCGGATGCGTATCGTGGCCCCGCGTGACGGCTGGCCGAACCCCAAAGCGGTGGCAATGTCCAGCGGCGCAGGGCGCTTGCTGGATGAGGCGCAGCTGTTTGACGACTTGGCCGGGTCGCTGGCCGACAGCACTTTTGTCTTCGCCACGACAGCCCGTCAGCGGGGCTTGACCAAACCTGTCTACAGCCCCGAACACGCAATGAAGATTGCCGCCGAAAAGATTGCTGCGGGCGAGAAGGTTACCGTTCTGTTCGGCCCTGAACGCGCGGGGCTAGAGAATGAAGACATCGCCAAGGCCAACGCGATCATCTCGGTGCCGGTAAACCCGGAATATGCCTCGCTGAACCTTGGTCAATGCGTATTGCTGACCGCCTATGAGTGGATGCGCCAGACCGGGGATGTGGTGCATGAATCGACCGATCTGGGCAAAGGTGACTGGGCCACTGGGGTCGAGGTCGAAAAACTTGTCGAGCATTACGAGGACAGGCTGGAGGAGGCGGGGTTCTTCTACCCTCCCGAAAAGGCCGAAGGGATGAAGGTTAACCTGCGCAACCTGTGGTCGCGGATGCGAATGACACGGGCCGATGTGCAGATGTTGCACGGGATCATGCGTCAGATGGTCCGCTGGAAGGATAAAGGCTGAGGCTGGACCTATCTTCACCCAAGCCCTAGCTTGCGACAAAATCAGGACATGAGGACAGCATGAGCGGTAGGCGCAGCATCTTCGAAGAGGTCACGGACACCAAAAAACAACAGGCGGTTCAACCCGGTATGATCGACCGGGGGCGCGGCGGCGCGCGCAATGCGATCCGCGTCTGGCTGATGATCCTGTTTGCTCTGGTCGTTGTGATGATCGCGGTTGGCGGCTTGACGCGCCTGACTGACAGCGGCCTCTCGATCACCGAATGGCGCCCGATCACCGGAGCTTTGCCGCCGATGACCGAAGCGGACTGGCAGGCAGAGTTCGACAAGTACAAGCAGATTGACCAATGGCGCATCCAAAACCAGTGGATGGAACTGGGTGATTTCAAATCCATCTATTGGTGGGAATGGGGCCATCGTCAGTTGGGCCGCATGATCGGTCTGGTCTGGGCCGCTGGATTTCTGACCTTTCTACTCACCCGTAAGATTCCGACAGGGTGGACGGGAAAGCTGATCGTTCCGGGTCTTCTTGGCGGTCTGCAGGGCGCTGTTGGTTGGTGGATGGTGGCCTCGGGCGTCACCCAGGGTGAAGGCATGACGGCTGTTGCAAGTTACCGTCTGGCAACGCATTTGGGGCTGGCTTTTGTGATCCTGGGAGCGCTGGCCTGGTACATCTTTGAACTCGGCCGGGAAGAACGTGACCTGATGCAGGCGCGCCGGGCCAAAGAGGTCAGGCTGTTTTCATTGTCCACAGGGCTGATGCACTTCGCCTTTTTACAAACACTCATTGGCGCGCTTGTCGCCGGGATCGACGCCGGGCGGTCTTACACCGACTGGCCGCTGATGGGAGGGCAGTTGCTTCCACCGGATGCGACTATGTTGGAGCCGATGTGGCGAAACTTCTTTGAAAGCCCTGGTCTGGTACAGTTCATCCACCGGTGTGCAGGGTATCTGCTGTTCATCTTCGCCGTTGTCGTCTGGCGACGTGGCAGCGGCAGCGCGCATCCGCAGACGCGTTTTGCCTTCAACGCTGCTTTCGCCGCGCTTTCGTTACAGGTCGTCGTCGGCATCGTGACCGTGGTTTACGGCGCGCCATGGCAGGTCGCAATCTTCCACCAGTTTATGGCCGTCATCGTTTGGACGCTGATCCTGCGCGCGCGGTTCCTCACGGCTTATCCAATCGCAACATCTGTGCGCGGAGTTTAAAATTATGACCGCTTTCAATGAACTGATGACCTTTCAGCGGGAAACTTCGGCTTTGGGCCAGATCGCCGGTCGGCTTGGCTGGGATCAGGAAACCGTCATGCCGCGCGGCGCAGCGCCACAGCGCGCCGAAGAAATGGCAGCTATCGAATCTGTCCTGCACGCACGTCGTTCTGATCCTCGTGTTGCCGAATGGCTGGATCAGGCCGCGCCTCAGGATGAGGTCGGCAAGGCGCAGATGCGTGAAATCCGGCGCGCATATGATCGCGCGGTGAAGGTGCCTGCCGATCTGGCGACGGCGATTGCCCGTGTGACATCCGCTGCGCAGGGAAAGTGGGCGCAGGCGCGCGCGGACGAAGATGTCTCGGCCTTTCTTCCGGTTCTGGAAGAGGTCGTGTCGCTGAAACGACAGGAAGGCGAGGCGCTGGCGCAAGGGGGCGACGTATACGACGCCATGGTCGAAGATTACGAGCCTTACACGACCAGCGCACAGATTGCGGATATCTTCGACCAGATGCGCCCACGACTGGTGGCCCTGCGCGCCGCTGTGCTGGAGCGGCCCGAGCCCGCTGCCCTGAACCGCAGTTTTGACGAGCAGACCCAGATGCGTCTGACACAAAAACTGGCGGTCGCCTTTGGCTATGACCTGAACAATGGCCGCGTGGACAAGGCGGTTCACCCGTTCAGTTCCGGCAGTGGTCTTGACGTCCGCATCACCACGCGAACCAGCGAAACAGACCCGTTCAATTGTTTCTATTCCACCATTCACGAGGTGGGCCACGCCGCCTATGAACAGGGGATCGACAGGAAATACCTGCTGACACCGCTCGGGTCTGGTGTGTCGATGGGCGTGCATGAAAGTCAAAGCCGGATCTACGAAAACCAGTTGGGTCGGTCGCGGGCCTTTACTGGTTGGTTGTTCGAACAAATGAAAGAGGCGTTCGGCGATTTCGGCATTGCCGATCCGGATGCGTTTTATGCGACGGCCAACCGCGTCCATAACGGCTATATCCGCACCGAGGCGGATGAGGTTCAATACAATCTGCACATCATGCTGCGGTTTGATCTGGAACGCGCGCTGATGGCCGGAGACTTGCAGGTCGGCGATCTGGAAGCCGCCTGGAATGATCGGTTCAAGGCAGATTTCGGTTATGCGGTCGACAAGCCCTCGAACGGTTGTTTGCAGGATGTGCATTGGTCGGTTGGCCTGTTCGGTTACTTCCCGACATACTCGCTGGGCAATGTCTATGCTGGGTGCCTCTATCAGGCTTTGCGCGGTTCAGAGCCCGATCTTGATGCGCAACTGGCTCGCGGCGACACCACCGGCGCAACCGGCTGGCTGCGTGAGCATGTCCAGCAGCATGGCGGCCTTTATGCACCGCGCGAGGTGATAGCCCGTGCAAGCGGCATCGAGCCCGGACCGGACCCATTACTAAGCTATCTTGAGACCAAGTTCGGCGCGCTCTACGATTTGTGAGTTTCCGAATTGCAGCCCAGGCGTTAGAATCGGTGCACCGATACCATCGCCTGGGAGGCAACGATGACCGGAAACGCCCGCAAGAAAGCCAGTGATTTTGATCCGCGTATCCTCGAAATATTCGACGGATATGTGCACGGCACGATGTCCAAGCGTGAGTTCATCTCAAAAGCCGGTAAATACACGGCTGCCGGAATGACAGGCGCAATGATTCTGGACCAGTTGCAACCCAATTACGCCTGGGCGCAACAGGTGGCCCCGGACGATCCCGCGATCCAAACCATGGTGGTCGCATATGACAGCCCGGATGGGCATAGCGAAACCAGCGGCCTGATGGCGATGCCGGCAAATGCCGAAGGTAAACTGCCTGCGGTGTTGGTCGTGCACGAGAACCGGGGTCTAAACCCTTATATCGAGGACGTTGTGCGCCGCGCGGCCAAGGCCGGTTTCCTGGCTTTTGGACCTGATGGGTTGTCGCCCCTTGGCGGCTATCCCGGTACTGATGAAGAAGGGCGCGAGATGCAGCGCTCGATGGACCGGGAAAAACTGATGGCGGATTTCTTCGCCGCCTTTGAATTCCTTCGTGATCATGAACTTTCGACAGGCAAAGTTGGTGCTGTCGGCTTCTGCTATGGCGGAGGTGTTTGCAACGCGTTGGCCGTAGCCTATCCGGACCTTGCTGCCTCGGTGCCATTCTACGGTCGGCAACCACCAGCCGAAGATGTTCCGTCCATCGAAGCACCTCTTATGATTCACTATGCCGGTCTGGACGAGCGTATCAACGCTGGATGGCCTGCATATTCAGAGGCGTTGAAAGCCAATCAAAAGAAATTCAGCGTGCACTTCTATCCGGACGTCAATCACGGTTTTCACAACGATACGACGCCCAGGTATGACGAAGCTGCGGCATATCTGGCATGGAGCCGGACCATCGCTTTTTTCAATGCCTACCTGACATGAAGTGAACTCCGGGAACCGTCGAACCGGTGCCCGGGGTTACTGTCATTCTTCCTCGTCGGCTTGGTCGGCGATCCAGGCGACGCTGACGACTTCTTCGCCCTTGCCGGTATTGAACACTTTCACGCCACCTGCGGAACGTGAGCGGAAAGAGATGCCATCGACCGGCACCCGGATAGATTGGCCTTTCGATGTGGCCAGCATGATCTGATCGTCGATCTCGACCGGGAATGATGCAACCAAATCCCCACCGCGCATCGCCTTGTCCATCGCGGCTACGCCCATGCCGCCACGTCCGCGCACGGGGTAGTCGTGGCTTGAACTCAACTTGCCTGCACCACCAGCGGTGATAGTGAGGATAAGGTTTTCGGCAGCCGACATCTCGGCGTATTTCTCCTGACTGAAATCGCTGCTTGCTGCGGCTTCCTCGTCTTCACCAGCGTCTTCTTCGGTAAGCCCCGCAACCGCACGCCGCATCTTGAGATAGGCCACACGATCTTCGGGTGTCGCCTCGAAATGACGGATCACGGACATCGAAACGACGCGGTCACCGTTGGTCAGCCTGATCCCCCGGACACCTGTGGATTCGCGCGAGTTGAAGACACGCACGTCAGTTGTCCGGAAGCGGATCGCGCGGCCGGAATTGGTGACCAGCATCACGTCTTCGTCTTCCGAACAGATGCGCGCATTCACCAGTTCAATGCCGTCGGGCAGCTTCATGGCAATCTTGCCGTTGCGCCGGACATTGGTGAAGTCCGACAACCGGTTACGACGCACGTCACCTGCGCTGGTGGCAAAGACGATCTGGAGGTTTTCCCATTCCTCGTCCGGTACATCCACGGGCATGATCGCGGCGATGGAAACGCCAGTTGGGATCGGAAGGATATTGACGATGGCCTTACCTTTGCCGGTGCGTCCGGATTGGGGCAAGCGCCAGGTCTTGAGCTTGTAGACCATCCCGTCCGTCGTGAAGAACAGCAGCTGTGTATGGGTGTTCGCAACGAAGAGGTTGGTCACAACATCCTCTTCCTTGGTTTGCATCCCCGACAGGCCCTTGCCACCGCGTTTCTGGGCGCGGAAATCTGCCAGCGGTGTGCGTTTGATGTACCCGCCCGAAGTGACGGTCACGACCATGTCTTCACGCTCGATCAGGTCTTCGTCTTCCATGTCACCGGACCAGTCGACGATCTCAGTGCGGCGGTCGACCGCGAACTGTTCACGCACGCTGCGCAGCTCATCAGCGATGATGCCCATGATCCGTTCGCGTGAGGACAGAATATCAAGGTATTCCTTGATCTTGGCCGCCAGTTCTTCCAGCTCGTCCGTGACCTCTTTGACGCCCAGTTGGGTCAGGCGTTGCAAGCGCAACTCCAGAATGGCACGGGCCTGAACCTCGGTCAGATTATAGGTGCCATCGTCATTCATCTTGGACAGAGGATCATCGATCAGGCGCAAATAGCCTTCGATGTCGGAGGCAGGCCAGCGGCGGGTCATCAGTTTTTCGCGGGCCTCGGCGGCGTCAGCAGACGACCGGATCGTTGCGACCACTTCATCGACATTGGACACCGCCACAGCCAGACCACACAGGATGTGGCTGCGTTCGCGCGCCTTGCGCAGGTCATAGGCCGTACGGCGGGCAACGACATCTTCACGGAAGTCGATGAACGAGGTCAGGAACCGGCGCAGGGTCAGCTGTTCGGGGCGGCCACCATTCAGCGCCAGCATATTGCAGCCAAAGGAGGTCTGCATCGGCGAAAAGCGGTAGAGCTGGTTCAGCACCACCTCGGGCGTTGCATCGCGCTTGAGCTCGACCACAACGCGCACGCCGTTGCGGTCGGATTCGTCCTGTACATGGGCCACGCCTTCGATCCGCTTCTCGCGAACCGCCTCGGCGATCTTTTCGATCATCGCGGCCTTGTTCACCTGATAGGGAATCTCGTCGACAACGATGGCATAGCGGTCCTTGCGGATTTCTTCCACTCGGGTCTTGGCGCGGATGATGACGCTGCCGCGGCCCTCCAGATAGGCCTTGCGCGCGCCGGAACGCCCAAGCATCACACCGCCGGTTGGAAAGTCGGGGCCGGGGACGTATTCGATCAACTGTTCTGATGTAAGGTCGGGATCGTCGATCAGCGCCAAAGTCGCATCGACTACTTCGCCAAGGTTGTGCGGCGGAATGTTTGTCGCCATCCCCACGGCGATACCTCCGGCACCATTGACCAGCATGTTCGGGAAACGGGCCGGCAGAACTGTCGGTTCCCGGTCCTTGCCGTCATAGTTGTCCTGAAAATCGACCGTTTCTTTTTCGATATCAGCCAACAGGGAAGCGGCGGGCTTGTCCATCCGCACTTCGGTATACCGCATAGCCGCCGGGTTATCGCCGTCCATCGAGCCAAAGTTGCCCTGACCATCCAGCAGCGGCAGAGACATCGAGAAATCCTGCGCCATCCGCACCAGTGCGTCATAGATCGCACTGTCACCATGCGGGTGGTACTTACCCATCACGTCGCCCACCGGGCGTGCCGATTTGCGGTACGCCTTATCGTGCGTGTTCCCCGTCTCGTGCATTGCATAAAGGATACGCCGGTGCACCGGTTTCAGCCCGTCGCGCAAATCAGGGATCGCGCGGCTGACGATGACCGACATGGCATAGTCCAGATAGGACGTGCGCATTTCGGATTCGATGGAAACCGTCGGGCCGTCATAGACTGGGCGCTCGGGCGGGGTTTCATCCATGTTTTCAGGAATTTCTGGCGTATCGCTCACGTAAACTGCCCGTGTCTTGTTCTGGGTCTATATCTTGTGGGTGTATCTTATCAGACCCGGCACATAAGGTGCAAGCAAGCAGCGCCTTTACGGGGAAATTCCCCGGTAATACTCAAGTAACATATTGTTATATAAGTATTAGAAGGTTTTCGTGGTATCTTGAGCAGGCCTTGTATCAAACAGGAGGTCTGCATGAATCCACGCGAAACCGAATTGATGCTCAAGGGGTACGGGCTGACGACGGCGGAGTTTTTCTATCATATGCCAGACTATATCCACGTCTTGAACACGTTCATCTGGCAGGATTACGACCTTGCGCCGGATCATCCGAAGTTGTTCAAATTCATCGACTTCTGGCAGCGCGAAATCGAAGGCCCGCTGCATTCCGTCAAATTCACCCATCGCAAAATGATCGCACCGGGTGAGTGGCGCAACATGGTAGGAGAGTTTCGTGTGAACTGAGCGAGGGACAGGCGCAGTTTCCGTTGGTGCATGCTCTTCAAACAATGAACCGAAGCGGTCGGCGCGTGTCTGATGATGCGTCTGAAATGAAATCAGGAACTTCCTGACCCAATCAGCCAGAACAACTGGCGCCGCCCAGCACGCAGAATTTGGCACAGTGGGGGTGGTTCAGGTGAACGTCAGCCTCGGATTCGGCCAGAGAATGACCCATCTCGAATTCCGACTCGTAGGGCAGCAGGGTGCAGGCCAACACGGCAGGCCGGTCAGCGCCTTTCCGTTTCACCACCATGCGGGCGCTGGCACACATCAATGCATCGGGTGACTTACTCAGTATTCCCCAGCAAGCCGTTGTAATCTCGGGTACTTCGACAGTTTCGTCCATCTCGGGAAACAGGACGGTCTGTGCCGGGTTATGCGGGTCAATGTCAAAGCCATGATCTGAAAAGAATGCGGCGTAACCCGCGCGACTTTCCGTGTCAGACTCATCCCAAACGGTGCGTCCGGCGACAGCCATGTTAAAGCCGTGATCGCGCAGCCACTTCATACCCGTCAGGGTTTTTTCAAAGCTTCCTTTGCCGCGTTCAAGGTCGTGCAGTTCTGCCCGGTAATGATCTACGGAAACACGCAGGGTCATCTTGTCATTGAATGTCTTTTGCAATGCCAGCAGCCCGTCGCGCATCTTGCGGCGCATCATCGGGGCCATCGCGTTGGTCAGAATCAGCACTTCGTACCCACGCTCCAGCGCGTCGCGTGTCATGTCGATCATCTCGGGGTTCATGAAGGGCTCGCCGCCCGTAAAACCAATTTCACGCACCGGCCAATTGCGGGCTTTGATCTGATCAAGATAGTCACGAACCTCGTCCGCAGTGATATAAACCAGCGCGTCATTGGTCGGGCTGCTGGCGATATAGCAGTTGACGCATTCAATATTGCACAGCGTGCCGGTATTGAACCACAGCGTCTGAGGGTTGGTAAGGGAAACCTTTGCGCGGGTCTGGCCGTCGGCCGTTACCAGTTTACGCTGAAACTTGCCGACATTGGCAAGCTGAGGGGCGTTGTCTTTCATTCCCACATCCGGTTCGTTGAAGTTGTCGAACTGATCTAGCCCTTTGTCGCGGGTTTGGTAAGTCTGGCACAGGGGTTCTGACAGAGTTTTGAACAGCGAGATTTATTGAATTTTGGTTGCGCTAACATTGGACATGCTGGAAGTGTCAGGGTAAGGACAACTCATGGTTTCACGTGTCATCCCTGTTGATCCATTTGATCTGATCATTTTCGGCGGCACCGGTGATCTGGCGCAGCGCAAAATCCTGCCTGCGCTTTACCGTCGGTATTGTGCGGGTCAGTGGCACGAGGATGCCCGGATAATAGCAGCCGCGCGTGCCGGTCATTCGGCGGATGATTTTCGAAACATGGTAGCTGCGTCGCTGCATCGGCACGCTTCGGAACGGGCGCAGGATTCGCAAGCCCTGAACCATTTCCTGCAACGGGTCGACTATGTGTCGCTGGATGCCCTGACGACGGATGGTTGGGATGTACTGAGTGAAAAACTATCGCCCGACCGGGTTCGCGCTTTCTATTTCTCAGTCGGTCCCAGCCTGTTCGGACCATTGGCCCAGCGGGTTAGGGCGTATGATCTGGTGACAGAAGAAACCCGTATTGTGGTCGAAAAGCCGTTTGGACATGATTTGGCGAGCGCACGGGAGTTGAATGCAACACTGGCCGCGCATTTTGATGAAAATCAGATTTACCGTATCGACCATTATCTGGGCAAGGAAACCGTCCAGAATCTGATGGCGGTCCGGTTTGGCAATATGCTGTTCGAACCGCTGTGGAACAGCCAGTATGTCGACCATATCCAGATAACGGTTGCGGAAACTGTTGGTGTCGCAGGGCGCGAAGACTATTATGAGCGGGCGGGTGCGATGCGGGACATGGTGCAGAACCACTTGATGCAGCTGCTCTGCCTGATTGCGATGGAACCTCCGGCCAAGTTTGATCCTGACGCAGTTCGGGATGAAAAGCTTAAAGTGATCCGGGCGCTTGATCCGGTTGAACCGCACCACATCGTGCGGGGGCAGTTTGCGGTCGGTCCAGACGGGCCGGGGTACCGGGACTGCGTTGGCAATCCGCGATCAACCACCGAAAGCTATGTGGCGTTGAAGGCCCATATCAGCAATTGGCGTTGGGCAGGTACGCCGTTCTACCTGCGCACCGGTAAGCGTCTGGTGGCGCGCTCGTCGGTGATCAACGTGATGTTCAAGGACGCGCCGCATTCGATATTCGGGGAAGAGGCGGGGCGCCATGCAAATACGTTGTCGATCCGGTTGCAGCCGAACGAGGGGATCACGCTGAAGGTGACGATCAAGGAACCCGGGCAGGGGGGGATGCGACTGATCGACGTTCCCTTGGACATGAGCTTTGCCGAAGCCCTGGGCCCCGAAAATCAGGACCCGCCAGATGCGTATGAACGCCTGGTGATGGACGTGATCCGCGGAAACCAGACCCTGTTCATGCGCGGGGATGAGGTCGAGGCCGCCTGGGCCTGGACCGATCCGATCATCGCCGGATGGTTGGCACGTGGGGATGTGCCCAAGCCTTATGACAGCGGCAGCACGGGGCCGGGCGACGCCGAACTTCTGATGAAACGTGACGGACGTCACTGGCAAGGGATAAAGCCATGAAAATTCAGGAATATGCTGATCGCGAAATGCTTGCCATCGACGTGGCCAACGTGCTGGCGGGCGACCTTGAGGCCGCATTGCTGCACCATGATACCGTTGCAATGGCCGTTCCTGGGGGAACAACTCCGGGCCCTGTTTTTGATAGCCTGTGTGCCGCTGATCTTGAATGGGATCGTGTGCGTGTGTTGCCGACGGATGAACGCTGTGTGCCAGCAGATCATGACCGCTCGAACGAACGTTTGATCCGCGAAAGGTTGCTGACCAGCCGGGCCTCTGTGGCACAATACATTCCGCTTTATGTCCCTGATTCAGAACCTGAGGCAGCGTTGCCCGAAATCGAGTCGCTGATTGCGCCGGTATTGCCATTGTCGGTGCTGGTACTAGGAATGGGCGAAGACATGCACACGGCCTCATTGTTTCCGGGAATGGAAGGGCTGGACGAGGCATTGCGCAGTGATGCACCTACGTTGATCGTCGCCCGGACCGAAACGCAGCCAGAGGCGCGAATTTCCCTGACCGCTCCGG
Organism: Ruegeria sp. AK11; assembly: GCF_056541095.1. Classification (NCBI taxonomy): domain Bacteria; kingdom Pseudomonadati; phylum Pseudomonadota; class Alphaproteobacteria; order Rhodobacterales; family Roseobacteraceae; genus Ruegeria; species Ruegeria sp. AK11. The sequence goes on along the minus strand of NZ_JBQFXU010000001.1, from coordinate 1,067,737 downwards.
TCCTGGACGGGGCGCTGTCGAAACATCTGATCATCTATGGACAGGCAAAACGCGCCGTTCTTGAAAAAGCCATGTCGCTACCACCGGAAGAGGCACCGATCGCCGCAGTTCTTGGTGGCATGACCGTACACTGGGCGGAGTAAAGCAATGCATCTGGATGCTTTGAAAACACTGGCTCAGACGACAAGTGACCGTCGTATCCTTGACCTGTTTGCGGCAGATGCAAACCGGGCCGAAGTATTTTCAGCCTCAACCGGGGATGTGGTATTCGACTATTCAAAAACACAGATCGATGATGTGGTGCGATCCGCGCTCATTCAATTGTGTGCAGAGGCTGGTCTTGCGTCTCGGCGTGATGCGATGTTCGCGGGCGAGAAGATCAACGAGACCGAAGGGCGCGCGGTGTTGCACACGGCCTTGCGCAACCTTGATGGCGGGCCGGTTGAAGTGGACGGTCAGGACGTTATGCCCGAGGTTCTGGATACGCTGCAACGGATGCGCGTGTTCGCTGAGGAGGTGCGTGGCGGTGCTATCGCTGGAGCGGGGGGCAACTTTACCGATGTGGTCAATATCGGCATCGGCGGGTCAGACCTCGGCCCTGTCATGGCCACATTGGCGCTGGCACCTTATCACGATGGACCACGGGTGCATTACGTCTCGAACGTGGATGGGGCGCATATCGCGGATACGTTGCGGCAGCTCGACCCGACGCGCACGCTGGTCATTGTCGCCTCAAAAACCTTCACCACAATCGAAACAATGACCAATGCACGCACCGCCCGCGCGTGGATGTCCGAAGGCGGGGGCGATCCGTCGCGCCAGTTTGCCGCCGTTTCCAGCGCTTTGGACAAGACGAAAGCCTTCGGTATTCCCGAGGCGCATGTCTTCGGATTCGCCGATTGGGTCGGTGGGCGTTATTCGGTTTGGGGGCCGGTCGGCTTGCCGGTCATGATTGCTGTTGGTTCAAACGCATTTGACGCGTTTTTACGCGGCGGGCAGGCGATGGACCTGCACTTCCGCTCGGCTGACTGGGATGAAAACATGCCTGTGATGCTGGCCTTGGTTGGCATCTGGCATCGACAAGTTCTGGGGCATACCAGTCGTGCGGTGCTGCCTTATGACCAGCGGCTTTTGCGTCTGCCCGCATATTTCCAGCAGTTAGAAATGGAATCGAATGGCAAATCCGTGGCGATGGATGGGTCGTCCTTGACCATGCCTTCAGGACCTGTCGTCTGGGGTGAGCCGGGCACCAATGGACAACACGCGTTTTACCAGCTGATACATCAGGGCACGGATGCCATTCCCTGCGAATTCATGGTTGCGGCCGAGGGGCATGAACCAGAACTGACCCATCACCACCGTCTGCTTTTGGCCAATTGTCTGGCGCAGTCCGAGGCCCTGATGCGTGGCCGTTCGTTCGAAGAAGCGCGCCAACGCATGACGCAGCAGGGGTATCTGGGTGATGAACTGGACCGGCAGGCCCGGCACCGGGTTTTCCCCGGCAATCGTCCCTCGACAACATTGATTTACCCCAAACTCACACCGTTTGTGTTGGGTCAGATTATTGCGCTTTATGAACACCGGGTGTTTGTCGAAGGCGTGTTGCTGGGCATCAACTCTTTCGACCAGTGGGGGGTTGAGCTGGGCAAGGAACTGGCCAATTCGCTTGGCCCCATCGTGGATGGCGAAGAAAGCGCCGAGGGCAAGGATGGGTCGACCGCAGCATTGGTCGCCTACGCGCTGAAACACCGGGATTAGGCGACGGGATGTATTCCGCTACCGGTGTGGGCTGCATTCTCTTATTGTCAGACAATTAAATGATTGGCAGGGTTCCTTCTAGGAAACGGCTGGACTGACGTGACGGGGAACACCCCTGCCTGTCAGTGCCAGACGGAACAGGCAGGGGCCAGGCAAGGTCCCGCCCATGACGGGAGGATGTCCATGCTGGGACAGATGATGACGCAGCCTTTGCTGATTTCGTCGCTGATTGATCACGCACAGCGCTGCCACGGTCAGACTGAGATCATCTCGGTCGAAACGGATGGAACTGTGACCGAAACCAATTGGTCCGAGATAGCCGTGAACGCCCGGCGTTTGGCGTCGGCCCTGACGCAGCTGGGTCTGGAGCCGCAGGACAGGGTCGGGACGCTGGCCTGGAATAATCGTCGCCATCTGGAGATCTATTATGCCACCTCGGGTGCGGGATATGTCTGTCACACGGTCAATCCGAGGCTTTTTCCTGAACAACTGACGTATATCATCAACCATGCTCAGGATCGGGTGTTGTTCTTTGATGCAACCTTCGTCCCGCTGGTTGCCGCTTTGCACGGTGCGCTGACGGATGTTCGCCATTTTGTTCTGATGGGCCCTCGCAATGATGACGCTGCAGCAAAGATACCCGACCTGAAATTTTATGATGAGCTGATCGAAAACGGTGACGCGGCCTTTGATTGGCCTGAGCTGGATGAAAACACCGCGTCAGGGCTGTGTTACACGTCGGGTACAACCGGCCATCCCAAGGGGGTTCTTTATTCCCACAGATCGACGGTCCTGCACAGTTTCGCGTCGAATACGCGCGACGTGATCGGCTTTTCGGCGATGGATGTCGTGATGCCCGTCGTTCCTATGTTCCACGTTAATGCATGGGGCTCGCCTTATGCCTGCGCCATGTCCGGATCGCGACTGGTTTTACCCGGCCCGGATTTGCATGGCGAGGCGCTGGTCAATCTGATCGACACCTATGGCGTGACGCTGGCCATGGGGGTGCCAACCATCTGGCAGGGACTGTTGGCGCATGCGGCCAAATGCGGGACGAGTTTGAAAAGCCTCAAACGGACCGTGATTGGAGGTGCCGCTTGCCCACCTTCGATGATGGAGACTTTCCGGAATAAATATGACGTAGATACGGTACATGCGTGGGGAATGAGCGAGATGAGCCCACTTGGTACGGCCAACTACCCATTGGCCAAACATCTGGTGCTGCCGCTTGAAGAACAACACCTTATCCGTCTGAGTCAGGGTCGGCCACCGTTTGGGGTTGAACTGAAAATCGTGGATGATGACGGCAAAGATCTGCCACATGACGGTGAAACGCAGGGCGATCTGATGGTGCGAGGGCATTGGGTACTGGACAGCTATTTCCTGATGCAGGATCAGGATCTGTTGCAAGACGGTTGGTTCGCCACAGGCGATGTCGCAACGCTGGACGCCGATGGTTACATGACCATCCGGGATCGATCCAAGGACATCATCAAGTCCGGAGGGGAGTGGATCAGCTCGGTCGAACTTGAAAATATCGCTGTTGCGCATCCGAAACTGGCAACTGCCGCCGTGGTCGGTGTTCCGCATCCGAAATGGGACGAACGCCCCTTGCTGGTCGCTGTAAGGGCCGAGGGCGAAAATCCAAGCGAAGAAGAGGTTCTGGCCTTCTTCGAAGGGAAAATCGCCAAATGGCAGGTTCCTGACAAAGTCGTCTTTGTTGACGCGCTTCCGCTGAACGCAACCGGAAAGGTGCTGAAACGCAACCTGCGTGCAGATTTCAAGGATGCCCTTGCGGGGTGAGATGTGATCTAGCGGGGTAAATTGGCTCCGGCGGTAGGGATCGAACCTACGACCAATTGATTAACAGTCAACTGCTCTACCGCTGAGCTACGCCGGAACGGTCCGCGCCGTATAGCAACCGGAGTATCCGGCGTCCAGAGGGCGGATATTATTTTTTCAACGAAAAAGCCCCAGAATACCGATGTGGTTTCTGACCCTGACAAAAGGTTGAATATTGGGAAGTTTTGGCTCCGGCGGTAGGGATCGAACCTACGACCAATTGATTAACAGTCAACTGCTCTACCGCTGAGCTACGCCGGAACTGAGGGGCGTATAGCAATCCGGATTCCCGGCGTCCAGAGGTTAAGCACGCGAACTTAAATTTTTTTTCGGGCGTCAAGGATCTCTGCGAAAAATTGCGGTGGCAGATAGTTCGCCGTGTGGTGACACCTGTTTTTTTCCAGTCAGATCAACGAGGTGGGCAAAAACGTTCCGCTCCGCGGCTGGCAGCAGGGTTGCGGGTGTGTCGGTGTAGATACGCTTGGCCAATTGCCGCGCCGTTCCGTCTGCATCCTCCAAGGCAGTCAGAATCTGAGCTTCGCGGTTTTGCCTGTGTCGGATCAGCCAGTCCAATCGCGCGGCAGGGTCTGAAATTGGCGCACCGTGGCCCGCGTGAAAAACCGACCAGTCGCGCGCGCGCAGGCGGTGGCAGGCTGTCATGAAATCGGTCAGGTCTCCGTCCGGTGGTGACACCAGCGAACTGGCCCATCCCATCACATGGTCGGCGGTGAAACAGGTATCCTGCCATGCCAGGGCAATGTGGTTTCCCAGATGCCCCGGAGTGTGAATAACCTCAAGCTGCCAGTCATCGCCAAAGATGACCTCACCATCCGCAACCTCGATATCCGGACGAAACGCGGTGTCGATGCCTTCGCCACCTCCGGCCAATCCACGCGCTGCAAGGGTCGCCATAACAGCGCTGCGACCGGATTCGGGACCACCAAACGCATAGATCGCAGCCCCTGTTCGCGCGGCAAGGGGTGCTGCCAAGGGTGAGTGATCCAGATGTGTGTGCGTGACGAGTATGTGGCTGATTCTCTGGCCAGGTCGCAGTTCATTCAGGATCGCGTTCAAATGCTCTTCGCTTGCGGGGCCGGGATCAATGACGGCAATGTCACGATCGCCCAGCAGATAGGTGTTGGTGCCGCGATAGGTCATCGGTGACGGGTTGGGGGCCAGAATGCGCCGAAGACCCGGTTGCAATTCTGTCGCAACACCAGCGGGTGGATTGAATTCGTCTGGTGCCTGCATTCTGTGCTCTTTCTCTTGTCCGGGCAGCCCGCTAGGTTTAGCGCATGTCCACGCACTGGCTCAAACCATATATGCCACGCAGCCTTTACGCCCGGGCAGCATTGATTCTGGTTCTTCCTGTGATCGTGCTGCTTCTGGTCGTTGGAGTTGCTTTTCTTCAAAAGCATCTGGAAGATGTCACTGACCAGATGACGCGCGCAGCCTCAAGGGAAGTGATGCTGATCACCACCATGATGGAGGGGGCCGAGACGCAGCACCAGGCATTGGCCGAAGTGCGCCCGGATCTTCTGGCGCTGGAAATGCAGGCCAGATTTCTGCCCGCCAACGAAACTCCCAAAATTGACCGTCCACGGTGGTACGACTTCATAGCACCGCAGGTCGAGGCCGAGCTTCGTGCAAGGTTGCCAGAGCTGAGTGCTGTAGCGTTGCCAAGCAGCCGCGAAGCGCGTCTGTACCTGGATACACATCTGGGGGTGCTGGAACTGACCTTTGACCGGCGCAGATTGTCGCCAGCGGCGCCGCATCAGTTGATCGTGACGATGCTGTTTTTCGCGATCATAATGACCTCGATTTCATTTCTGTACATGCGAAACCAGTTGCGCCCTATCACACGGCTGGCCAATGCGGCGCAGGCGTTTGGACGAGGGCGGAGCGTACCATATTCACCGGGCGGTGCCATCGAAGTACGCGCGGCGGGGAATGCGTTTTTGGATATGCGGTCACGGATCGAACGTCAGATCGAACAACGGACGCTGATGTTGTCCGGCGTCAGTCATGACCTGCGCACGCCTCTGACGCGCCTGAAACTTGGACTGGCAATGTTACCTGAGGATGAGGCACGACCTTTGCTACAGGACGTGGCGGAAATGCAATCCTTGGTTGATGCATTCCTCGAATTTTCGCGCGGGGCGTCCGAAGGATCGCCCGAGGAAATCAACCCGGCGGAATTTGTTCGACAGATTGTGGATGACGCCAATCGGGCAGGGCATCGGGCCGAGTTGGTCACTGTCGAGGGTGAGGGAACGGCAATGCTGCGGCCTATGGCTGTTCGTCGGGCCGTTGAAAACCTGATCGGCAACGCCGTGCGCTACGGCAGCCGTGCTGAGGTCAGCCTGTCGCTGAACGCCAAGTCGATGCGCATCCGTGTCGAAGATGATGGCCCTGGAATTCCCGCAGAGCAGCGCACAGAGGCGGTCAAACCCTTTACGCGGCTCGACCCAGCGCGCAACCAGAATCAGGGCAGTGGCGTGGGTTTGGGGTTGGCGATCGTGGCGGACGTTGCGCGCGCCCATGGTGGAACTCTGAGACTGGCCAAAAGTGAACGCCTGGGCGGTTTGTGCGCGGATATAATTATTGGCCGGTAAACGCCTGGCACCTTTGCCGCTCCAAACCTGCGCCAATATGACGATGTTCTGAGCCGAGGCGCTGGATTTCTCGCGAGATGATTTCGGAGTTTTTAGTAAGACCTGTCATCCCACGGCGATTAAACCGAAAGCGAAAATCGATGAACTGAATAAATTCTTCTGATTTCCAAGCGTATGTGGACAGGGTACGCAAGACGTGACGAACGCCTGAGGTCATAAATACAAACAAAACCAGCAGGATGGGCGGTGTGTTCAAGGAACGTGGCGGTGATTTGGTAGGCCCGGAGGGACTCGAACCCCCAACCAAAGCGTTATGAGCGCTCTGCTCTAACCAATTGAGCTACAGGCCCGCCTAGGCGCATTGCGTATCACGGTGAACAGCCGCGTCAAGCCTGACCGTTGCAACAAACGCCACAATCGAATAACCCGCCCGCAAAGCATTCAAAAGGAACTGGCCATGACAGCGGGCAAGAACGGAATCACCTATGCCGATGCAGGCGTGGATATTGACGCGGGCAATGCTCTGGTTGACCGGATCAAGCCCGCAGCAAAGCGAACCAACCGCCCCGGTGTGATGAGCGGTCTGGGCGGTTTTGGCGCACTGTTCGACCTGAAAGCTGCTGGGTATCAGGATCCCATTCTGGTTGGTGCCACGGACGGGGTTGGTACAAAACTGCGAATTGCGATCGATACCGGCGTCGTGGATGGGGTTGGCATCGATCTGGTGGCCATGTGTGTCAATGACCTGATCTGTCAGGGGGCCGAGCCCCTGTTTTTTCTCGACTATTTCGCGACAGGCAAGCTGGACACAGATACAGCCGCGCGGATCATTGAAGGAATTGCCGAAGGCTGTGCACAATCCGGCTGCGCTCTGATTGGTGGCGAAACTGCCGAGATGCCAGGCATGTACCCTGATGGCGATTTCGATCTGGCCGGCTTTTCGGTCGGGGCAATGGAACGCGGCGCTGACCTGCCTTCCGGAGTGCAGGCGGGGGACGTGCTGCTTGGTCTGGCCTCGAACGGAGTGCATTCCAACGGGTATTCACTGGTACGTAAACTCGTCGAACTGTCTGGTCTGGGCTGGGATGCACCGTGCCCCTTTGGTGAAGGTTCGCTGGGCGAGGCGCTGCTTACGCCAACGCGCCTTTATGTCAAACCGGCCCTGTCCGCGATCCGCGAAGGTGGAGTTCATGCACTGGCCCATATCACCGGTGGCGGTCTGACCGAGAACCTGCCGCGCGTACTGCCGGAAGGGTTGGGGGCCCAGATTGATCTGGACAGCTGGCAATTGCCGTCTGTTTTCAGCTGGATGGCGCAGATTGGCGGTATCGCGGAAGCTGAGATGCTCAAGACCTTCAACTGTGGCATCGGTCTGATCATGGTGTGCGATCCAGATAAGGCCGATCAGCTTTCGACCTTGCTGGCCGAGGCTGGCGAGACGGTGTCGCGGATCGGTACGGTCACCGAAACGCCCGGAGTTGCCTATTCGGGCAAACTGCTGTGAACCACAAGCGCGTCGCGATCCTGATTTCTGGGGGCGGGTCCAACATGGTGTCGCTTGTCGACAGCATGACCGGTGATCATCCGGCGCGGCCCTGTTTAGTCCTGTCCAACGATGCGCAGGCGGGGGGGCTGAAAAAAGCTGCGGACCGTGGCATTCCGACCGCAGTGGTCGATCACCGGCCATTCAAGGGCAATCGCGCAGCCTTTGAGGCTGAGTTGCTAAAGCCTTTGGAAGACGCGCGGCCGGATATTGTCTGTCTGGCCGGGTTCATGCGGGTCCTGACCGCGGATTTCGTAACGCGCTTTCAGGGGCGAATGCTGAACATCCACCCCTCATTGCTGCCCAAATACAAGGGGTTACATACCCACGCCCGCGCAATTGAAGCGGGCGATACGGAGCATGGCTGCTCGGTCCATGAGGTGACGGCGGCTCTGGATGATGGCCCAATTCTGGGTCAGGCACGGGTGGATATCGAACCAGCGGATACCCCGGAAACTCTGGCTTCAAAAGTTCTGATCCGGGAACATGAACTTTATCCAGCGGTGCTGCGCCGCATTGCCGAAGGCAACAGGTCACCCGTTCTCATGCAGTGAGGTTCCGAGGGTGATTTACACTCGCCTGAAAATCGTCCTATGGTCGTCGGTATCGCTTGGGGGCGAGGGAAATTACGGGCACTCACAAGAGCAAGAGCAAAACTAGTACGGCGCATGAAAACTCTGACGACGACGCAAGAACTGGCTGATTTCTGCAAGGCGGCCGCAAGCTATCCATACATCACAGTCGATACCGAGTTTCTGCGCGAGCGGACCTATTATTCGAAACTGTGCCTCGTGCAACTGGCGCTTCCCTCTGATGATGAAGACAGCGCGGTTCTGGTTGATCCGCTGGTTGATGGCCTGTCTCTCGAACCGCTGTATGAGCTTTTCCGAAACGAGAACGTGGTCAAGGTGTTTCACGCCGCGCGTCAGGATCTTGAGATTTTCTGGGTCGAGGCCGGTGTTTTTCCCAACCCGTTGTTCGACACACAGGTCGCCGCAATGGTCTGCGGGTTTGGCGAGCAGGTCGGCTATGAGACGCTGGTGCGGAAAATCTGCAAACAGGGCGTCGACAAGACGTCGCGGTTCACCGATTGGTCCCGTCGTCCTTTGACGGAAGCCCAGAAAACATATGCATTGGCGGATGTGACGCATCTTCGCAAGATCTACGAATATCTTGCTGCGGAACTCAAAAAGACGATGCGCAGCCACTGGGTGGCTGAAGAGCTGCGGACGCTGACACAGCCTGCCACGTATGACATTCGCCCCGAAGAGGCGTGGAAGCGGGTCAAAACGCGAACCAACTCGGCCAAGTTCTTGGCTGTTGTGCGCGAGCTGGCGCAGTTCCGCGAAAGGTATGCGCAGGAACATAATGTACCGCGCAACCGGGTCTTCAAGGATGACGCCTTGATCGAACTGGCGTCGACCAAGCCCAAGACAATCGCCGATCTCGGTGGATCGCGCCTTTTGTTGCGCGAGGCGCGAAAAGGACCGATTGCCGAAGGTATTCTTGCTGCGGTGACGAAGGGCACAAATTGTCCGCAGGAAAATCTGCCGAAGATCGACAATTCCCGTGACAACCTGAAGGTCAACCCGGCTTTGGCCGACTTGCTTCGGGTTCTGCTGAAATCCAAAACCGAAAGTTCGGGCGTTGCGGCCAAGCTGATCGCAACAAGTTCCGAGTTGGACCAGATTGCCGCGGGCGAGCGAGAATTGCCCGCGATGTCAGGTTGGCGTTACGAAGTCTTTGGTGAAGACGCGCTGAAACTGTGCGAGGGGAAAATCGCGCTGGCGGCCAAAGGGCAGGCGGTCAAGGTCGTCTCACTTTAACGGCGATTACCGCCGCCGCGATTCCAAGGTGTTCTGTTGCCCGACGACACGGATCAGGCGAATGCCTTCAAGATCCTGAGTCGAAACATTTATGGCATCCGACACCATTCTTGTTCGTTCAGATCCTTGCGGGGTCTCTGAGTTGGGGTAGTTCACGCGGAATACAAATTCCAGAATTCCCTTTTCTTTGTTTTCTTCTGAATTAACCGAAACCAAGCGTGCGTTATAGGCACCCTGCCGAAGCGCGGTGCCAGAGGAATAAATGATCGCGCCTGACGGTATTGGCTCGATCCGCAGCTCATCGATTTTGGCGATTGGAACACTGGTGTCTTCGGCATCTGGGCGCGAAAACAGGCCGCTTCCCTCTCTTGCCTTGGGAACCAACGCATCGGCGGCATTTGGGTCCGGCGGTGTTTCAGACTTCACAGACTTGCTGGAGCCAAACCAGTTTGACGGATTCACCCGCGAGTCGCGCCAGCTGCCGCAGGCAGTCAGGGTCAGCATGGCGATGATAAGAACGAACAGAGACTTTTGCATAGACCCACTGCTTTTCACACGAATTCAGACAATGGGTTAGCGTATATTCTTCGCGTTGAAAAGCCACAGCTGGGGCTGGACAGCAGGTGGTCGTCGGCATAGGTCACATTGTGATTTCAACGAAAGGATCACTGCGCCATGGCCACGCCTGCCTTTGAAGACATTGTCGAGGATTTCGAGTTTCTCGAAGACTGGGAAGACCGGTATCGCCATGTCATCGAACAGGGCAAGGCGATGGAGCCTTTGGATGACGCGTTGAAGGTTCCGGCGACAAAGGTTCACGGCTGCGCCAGTCAGGTCTGGCTGCACCCGATGATCGAAGCAGGTGTGTTCAAGTTTGATGGTGACAGTGACGCGCTGATCGTTCGCGGGCTGATCGCCGTGCTTCGGTCCCTATACAACGGTCTGCCGGTGTCCGAGGTGCCGCAGGTCGATGCGGCAGCGGAACTGGCCCGATTGGGCTTGAACGATCATCTGTCAGCGCAGCGGTCCAATGGTCTGCGGGCCATGATTGAACGCATCCGCCAGGTCGCGCAGGAAAACGCCTGAGGTCACTCAGGGCGGTTTGCCCAGTCTGACAAAGTGGTTTCCAGATCGCCGTAGCCGGTGAAACGCCGTTCGAACGCCAATCCCATGCGGTCCGCGCATTCCCGTGCGCGTTCGGTCAGTTTCGGATCGTCGATCTGGGCCTGATAAATCAGTTTGGTGTAATTGCCGAAATACATGTCCCGCAGTTCCGGGTGGCGATCCAGACCCAGTGGTTTCCAGACAAATGCGTCGAACTGGCGGGCCAGAAAATCAGTCAGGTAGAAGGCAGTTGTTTCGTCCTCGCCGCGTTCCTGAAAGGCCTGATTGCCTTCGAAGAACGAATAGCAATGAGGGCCTTTTACCATCTCGACGCCCAGTTTTTCACAAGCGGATTGCAGCAGACCTCCGGTTCCGCAATCGGCGTAAACCACATAGATTTTTTCGAACCTGTCGCGGTGTTTGGCCACGCTGTCTTCAACTGCTTGGGTGATCCGTTCCGGATGAACATGCAGGATTGCAGGCAGGCAGGTCAGCGCCATGTGATCCCAGCCGTTGCGCGTTTTGATATCCAGAATTTCGCGCGCAAGCGCCCCGCAGGCGATCAGCAGGATGCCTGCGTTTTCCACGCCGTCATAGCCTTTGGTCGTCAGGCTTGCATCATCTGGTAACGTATCGCTTGGCATGGATCGGCATCCTTATGGGCTCATAGCACAAGAGAATGAAAACAGCTTGCAGGCAAGCCTTCTTCCGACATCTCGTGTCAGGCTGCCGACGTTCGTGTTTCGAATGCCGATAACAGAGGCCGAGCGGGCGGGCCGTAGGCGACAGTACCTTGCTTTGATATCTCGGGGAACAAGGACAGGATCTCTTGTCGGGCTGACTGTTCAAGGGCGTTCCAGCTTTGGGCACCGGGATGAAAGCTCTCGCTCAGGCAGCCTTCCGACCAGAGCAGCTCATGCTGATCAAACAGAATGTGAATGTAGGTTACGACCCCGCCGGGTTTGAGGATGATGTCATGTCCGTTGATCAGGTGTTTGGCGGGGGCCAGTGCTTCGTTTTGGCCGGTATGCAGTTCCAGGCGCCAGCTCTGGATCAGCATCCTGTGTTGCTGCGACACCAGCAGATCGCAGGTGTTCCCAAGCGCGCCTGCCTTGAACAGGACCGGCGCGAACACGCCAACCGCCTGAACCCGCCGCTGCCCGACCCAGCGCACCGTTTGAAACCCGTGATCAAGGGTTTCCACCCAGTCGCCGGGGCGCAGCGTTTCCACTGGGCGTTCCCCTTTGCGGGTTCTGATCAGCGTGCCAGAGGTAAAGCAGGGGACCAGGTCCCAGTCTTCACGGCTGGACACCATGCCTGAATATCGATTGCCAGCAAGGCTGTTGAAGGTGATCGAATGTATAGGCCCCGCTTCCAGAGCGGCTTGATCTGCATTGGCCGAGAACTCAGGCACCAAATATGTGTTGCCATCCACATCCTGCGCGACAACGGCAGTAATGTTTGCACTTGTGCCGTCAAAATAAGTGACGGTGGCGTGGTACACTGATGTGCCATCAAAGGTTTGCGGCGCGCCGCCGTCGATCGAAAACCGATCATTGGCAGATATGTTGTTCATGTCATAGGCAGAGCCGGAGTTTCCAACCACGTTCCACGTCACGCTGTTATGCGCCAACGGCGCGTCCGCGTGACCGAAGGTTTGCCCAACCAGGGCAGAGGCGTTTTCGGCGACATTGTTGCCCTCGGCGATATCGATATCGGCAAGTTTGCCCAACGAAATGGCTGTGAAAGACTGCGGCACGGAACCCCCGAAACTTGGACGTTTCGGTTTTTTAACCGCACTTTCGTTTACAAACGGATAAACGATACACCTCATGAAGGGGCGGAGCGCTAAAACGAAAAAGACCGCCCGAAATGGGCGGTCTTTTAAGAAAAACCTTAAAGGTCTTAGCCAGCCAGTTGGTTGTGCTTGCGGCCCACGAAATCCTTGGCGGTTTCCACTGCAACCGCAGCGTCACGGCAGTAGGCGTCTGCACCGATGGCTTTGCCGAACTCTTCGTTCAGCGGCGCGCCACCGACCAGAACAATGTAATCGTCGCGCACGCCCTGTTCGACCAGGGTGTCGATAACGACTTTCATGTAGGGCATCGTGGTGGTCAGCAGGGCGGACATGCCCAGAATGTCGGGCTGTTCCGTTTCCAGTGCTTCCAGGTAATTCTCGACCGGGTTGTTGATTCCCAGATCTACAACCTCGAATCCTGCACCTTCCATCATCATCGACACAAGGTTCTTGCCGATATCGTGGATGTCACCCTTCACGGTGCCGATGACCATCTTGCCAACACGCGGAGCACCGGTTTCGGCCAGCAGCGGCTTGAGGATCGACATACCGCCTTTCATCGCGTTGGCTGCCAGCAGAACCTCGGGAACGAACAGAATGCCGTCGCGGAAGTCATGGCCCACAATGGTCATGCCGCCAACCAGAGCTTTGGTCAGGATGTCATACGGCGTCCATCCGCGTTCCAGCAGGATATTGGTGCCTTCTTCGATCTCTTCTTTCAATCCGTCATAGAGATCGTCGAACATCTGATCGACCAGTTCGTCATCATTCAGTTCGGACAGGACGATATCTTCTTCGTCGGACATGGGGTATTCCCTGTGCTGGGCGGGCCATCGGCCCGTGGTGGCATTTTTTCCGTTTTGGCCAAAACGTCGCATTCTGACTGTGACGATTGCGACGTTGGTCGTTTCGGGACCGACCTATATGCCAAAAATGGCACCGGCTCGATTGAAAAGTCTGCAATATTATCCTGTTTATTTTTCATCAATGCTTCCCGGTTTCTTCGCGGGGCTGGCTTGCACAGGATTCGTTTCAGGCTTATCGTGCGGTAGGAACAAAAAGGGAACACATGTGCCGTGAGCATCGGGCATATCATCAAAGCAAGGGGGGTGACGTCCAATACGACCGGGCGTTTTGAACGGTTTGCAACGCAGGCTGTTGATGACGGGTGGGACATCGATGAAGAGTTGCCGCCCTTGCGAACCGAGACGCGGGAAGAGGTGGCGCGCAGTGCCATCACCTTTAACCGTTCACCTGATTTGCCTTTTGATCGTTCGATCAACCCATATCGGGGGTGTGAGCATGGCTGTGTCTATTGTTTCGCCAGACCAAGCCACGCCTATCTGGGCTTGTCCGCAGGACTGGATTTCGAAACCCGCCTTGTTGCGCGCCCCAACATGAGCGTTGTTCTGCGCAAGGAACTGTCGGCGAAGTCCTACAAGGTCGCCACGCTCGCGATCGGGACAAACACCGACCCTTACCAGCCCATCGAAAAAAACCGCCTGATTACAAGGTCGTGCCTTGAGGTCTTGCAAGAATTCAACCACCCGGTCGCAATCGTGACCAAAGGAGCATTGATTGAGCGTGATCTGGATATTCTGGCTGACATGGCTAGCCGGGGATTGGCGCGGGTTGGTATATCGCTCACCACGCTGGATGCAGGTCTGTCCCGGCGGATGGAGCCTCGCGCACCGTCTCCGGCGCGTCGGTTGCAGACGATCAAAGCGTTGACCGATGCGGGCGTTCCGGTTCGCGTAATGACCTCGCCTATTGTGCCTGGGCTGACAGATCATGAGTTGGAGAACCTGTTGGACTCTGGAAAAGAGGCGGGCGCAGATGCGGCAAGCTGGATCATGTTGCGATTGCCCCGCGAAGTATCTCAGCTTTGGCAGGACTGGCTGGCAGAGCATGAACCCGCCCGTGCAGAAAAGGTCATGTCCAAGCTGCGTGAAATGCATGGCGGGCGCGACTATGATCCACGCTGGGGGCACAGGATGCGGGGTGAGGGGGAATACGCCGAGCTCATCGCCCTGAGGTTTGCTAAAACCTGCAAAAGACTGGGGCTTTCGATCAAATCCGCTCCGTTACGATGCGACCTGTTTGCAGTTCCGCCGCAACCCGGGGATCAAATGAGCTTGTTCTGAAACCAAACGCCGAACCGTCCGCTGCTTCAGTAACGAAAGCAAAAGACCCCGGTTTAACCGGGGCCTTCTGGATTGATTGCGAACTCAAACGGCTCAGCGGTTTTCGATGTCTACGTAGTCGCGCAGCGTCTCACCCAGATACAGCTGACGCGGACGGCCGATCTTGTTCTGTGGATCTTCAATCATTTCTTTCCACTGGCTTACCCAGCCAACAGTCCGCGAAAGTGCGAAGATTGGTGTGAACATTGAGGTCGGGAACCCCATCGCCTCGAGGATGATACCCGAATAGAAGTCAACGTTCGGGAACAGCTTTTTGTCGGCGAAATACGGGTCTTCCAGCGCTTCGCGTTCCAGCTCTTTAGCGACCTGCAGTTTCGGGTTGTCTTCAATGCCCAGGAGATCCAGAACCTCGTCGGCCGACTGCTTCATCACCTTTGCGCGTGGGTCAAAGTTTTTGTACACGCGGTGGCCAAAGCCCATCAGGCGGAACGGGTCGTTTTTGTCTTTGGCACGGG
Source organism: Ruegeria sp. AK11 (assembly GCF_056541095.1). Classification (NCBI taxonomy): domain Bacteria; kingdom Pseudomonadati; phylum Pseudomonadota; class Alphaproteobacteria; order Rhodobacterales; family Roseobacteraceae; genus Ruegeria; species Ruegeria sp. AK11. Next base: position 1,052,592 of record NZ_JBQFXU010000001.1, on the reverse strand, counting down.
CGATGAATTCGGGAATGCGATCTACGGTACCGATCTCTTCCAACATTTCCAGACATGCCTGGTTGGCGCCGCCGTGGGACGGCCCCCACAAGCAGGCAATACCAGCGGCGATACATGCAAACGGATTTGCGCCCGATGACGATGCCAAACGCACGGTAGACGTTGACGCATTCTGCTCGTGGTCCGCGTGAAGCGTGAAGATACGGTCCATCGCGCGGCTGAGGATCGGGTTGACCTCATATTCTTCGGCGGGAACGCTGAAACACATGCGCAGGAAGTTCGACGCATAATCCAAATCGTTGCGCGGATACACGAAAGGCTGCCCTGTGTGGTATTTGAAAGCCCATGCTGCGATTGTCGGCATTTTGGCGATCAGGCGATGCGAGGCGACCTCGCGCTGGTGCGGGTCCGCGATATCGGTCGAATCGTGATAGAAGGCCGACATTGCGCCGACAACACCGACCATGATGGCCATCGGGTGCGCGTCGCGGCGGAAACCACGGTAGAAATACTGCATCTGCTCATGCAGCATGGTGTGGCGTGTGATTGTGGTTTCGAATTTCTCCAGATCTTTTGCGACCGGCAGCTCTCCGTAGAGCAGCAGGTAGCAGACCTCAAGAAAGTGCGATTTTTCGGCCAGTTGGTCGATTGGATAGCCGCGGTGCAGCAACTCGCCTTTTTCACCATCGATAAAGGTTATGGTGCTGTCGCAGCTTGCTGTCGAAGTGAAACCGGGGTCATAGGTGAATACACCTGCCTGACCGTAAAGCTTTCGAATATCAATGACATCCGGACCGGCGGTCGGGGAATGAACCGGCAACTCATACTCTTTGCCGTGAACGGTCAGAGTGGCTGTTTTGTTGCTGTCAGTCATGGTTATCCCTTCTTCATTCATGCGCACGCCAAAGAAACCTCGGGCAGTGCGGGCAACGACTGCGCGCTTTGGCGCAGTCCGGGTGTTAGCGGAGCAGCGTTACCCGTTTATGAAATTCGGGTTACTTCGCTGCTTCTGAAAGCCGCGCCAGGGTTTCATCCCGTCCCAGCACAAGCATCATGTCAAAAACCGAAGGCGTGACGGCCCGACCAGCCAAGGCGGCTCTGAGCGGGCCAGCCAGCTTGCCGAACGTGAGCTCCTTTGTCTCGGCAAAGGAATTCAGGGTCTCCTCCAGTTCGTTCCGAGACCAGCTAGCATTTTGCAACTGCGGCGTCAATTCTTCCAGTATACCGTCGGATACAGATGCCAGCGCCTTTGCCGCTTTCTCGTCGGGAACAATCGGGCGTTCTGTCAGAACAAAATGAGCCTTTTCAAGGAGTTCAGGAAAAGTCCGCGCCCGGTCCTTGAGGCAATACATCGCACGTTCCAAATCACTGGATTGTGAATCTGTCAGGGGCGGTAAAGCGGCTGCGGCCAAGTACGCTTCGATTTCACGCCGCAGTGCAGCATCATCAGAGATGGCGATGTGTTGACCACACAGGTTTTCCAGTTTTTTCAGATCAAACCGGGCAGGGCTTTTGCCGATGCCGTTCAGATCAAACCAGTCCTTTGCCTGTGCATCCGTAAAGAATTCATCGTCACCATGACTCCACCCAAGGCGGGCCAGATAGTTGCGCATTCCAGCGGCGGGATAGCCCATGGCCTGATATTCCTGCGCGCCAAGCGCGCCATGGCGTTTGGACAGTTTCTTACCGTCTGGCCCGTGGATCAGCGGAATATGGGCCCAGACCGGAACATCCCAGCCCATCGCCTCGTAAATCATCATCTGGCGCGCCGCGTTATTGAGGTGATCGTCGCCGCGAATGACATGGGTAACACCCATATCATGATCGTCGACCACCACCGCCAGCATGTAGACCGGTGTCCCGTCGGAACGCAGCAAAACCATGTCATCCAGTTGGTCGTTGCGAATGGTCACGTTGCCCTGAACCTGATCGCGGATCACTGTTGTGCCGTCCTGCGGAGCCTTGATGCGAACGACAAATGGCAGGTCGGGATGTGCTGAAGGATCAGCGTCACGCCAGGGGCTGCGGAACAGGGTCGACTTGCCCTCCGCCCGTGCCTGTTCACGAAAGGCGGCAATTTCGTCCTGCGTCGAGAAGCATTTATATGCCTTTCCCTCGGCCAGAAGCTGGTGCGCGACTTCAGCATGCCGGGCAGCTCCTTCGAACTGGCTGATTACGTCGCCATCATGGTCCAGTCCCAGCCATTCCATGCCCTGAAGGATCGCGGCGGTCGCCTCGGGGGTCGAGCGTTCCCGGTCGGTGTCTTCGATCCGCAGCAGGAACTTTCCACCACGTCCGCGGGCGTAAAGCCAGTTGAACAATGCGGTGCGCGCGCCACCGATGTGCAGAAAACCTGTGGGCGAGGGGGCAAAACGTGTGACGACCTGTTCGGACATGTTGAGGATTAACCTTTTGGTAACCGTATCTGGCATAGTTTGACGCCTGTCTAACGAGCCCGAAGGACGGGGGCAACCATGCGTGTTCTTGCACGGGTCGAGGCCGCGCTGCTGCACCAGACAGGGTACCTGTTTCCGTGGACGCCAGTCATGCTGGCAACGGGGATCGGTCTCTATTTCGGTGCCCGGAGCGAGCCCGGCTGGCCGGTATACGCAGGTCTGTTTTGCTTGTTCCTGGCTCTTTTTGCCTTAAGCCGCCGGCTGCCACCGGGGGTGGGAACGTTAGCGACCGGGGGGGCGCTGATTGCGGTCGGTGTTATACTGGCAGGTACTCGCGCCCATATGGTGGCAGAACCGGTTCTGTCCTGGCGGTACTATGGCCCTGTCGAGGGGAGGGTCGTCGCCATGGATCGGTCTGCCTCGGATGCGTTGCGGTTGACGCTCGATCAGGTGCGCGTAGGGGACGTACCGAATGAGCGCAGGCCGCGACGCATCCGTCTTTCTGTTCATGGCACGACAGACCCTTTTGCGCCTGGCCAACGGATCATGACCACAGCGCATCTTTCGCCGCCGCAGGGCCCGGTTGAACCTGGCGGGTTCGATTTTCGTCGCCATGCCTGGTTTCAGGGGCTGGGTGCAGTCGGGTATACCCGCGTTCCTGTTTTGACGATTGCGCCAGCCAAAGACGGTATTGGCGGTGTTCGGATTACCGCAATCCGAATGGCGATATCGCGGCGAGTGAAACAAATCCTGCCCGGAGAAATCGGTGGGTTTGCTGCTGCCGTCACCACAGGTGATCGCAGTGGTATGGGGCAAGAGACTCTCTTGTCCCTGCGCGCGTCGAACCTGGCGCATTTGCTTGCCATTTCCGGGCTTCACATGGGGTTACTGACGGGTTTTGTTTTTGTGGCCTGTCGCATTGGTTTGTCACTGATCCCCTACGTGGCATTGAGGCTACCTGTTCGAAAAGTTGCGGCTGTGTTCGCGCTGATCGCGGCAACGCTTTATTTACTGCTATCCGGCGGGAATATTGCAACCGAACGCGCCTATGTCATGGTCAGTGTCATGCTGGGGGCCGTGTTGATCGACAGGCGTGCGATCTCGTTGCGTGCGGTTTCTGTTGCTGCGCTGATCGTTCTGGTTCTTTGGCCCGAGTCGCTGCTGAGCCCGGGGTTTCAGATGTCCTTTGCAGCAACGACAGCCTTGGTCGCCGTCTTCGGCGCATTGCAAAAGGTGGGTCCGTTACCGGGCCCGAATTGGTTAAAGCCGATTGCTGGCGTGGTAATGTCCTCGGCGATAGCTGGGCTTGCCACGGCCCCAATTGGCGCTGCGCATTTCAATACGATGTCTCACTATGGATTGCTGGCGAATCTGCTGTCAGTGCCCGTGATGGGCCTTGTTGTTGTACCTGCGGCAGTTGCCGCCGCACTGGCGGCCCCTTTTGGGTTGGAGGCTGTCCCGCTGACCGTAATGGGCTGGGCTCTGCGTTGGATCCTGTGGGTGTCAAACTGGGTGTCGCATCTCGGCGGTGCTCAGGGTTTTGTAGTCAGTCCGCCCTGGTATGTATTGCCACTTGTTGCTGTTGGGGCTTTGTGGCTGGCCTTGTGGCAAGGGCGCGCGCGTTGGTACGGGGTCGGGCCCGTCATTCTTTCATTTTTGCTTTGGAATTCGGGCCACAGGCCAGATGTTCTGATTGCAGAAAACGGGGGGTTGGTCGGCGTGATGACCTCTCAGGGTCGGGCCCTGAGTAAAAGCAAAGGCAGTGGGTTTGTCGCCAGCGTCTGGCTGGAGAATGACGGTGACGGTGTTGATCAGATTGCGGCAGCAGGCCGATGGCCGGATAGCAGCACCGTTCAGCGATACCCTTATCAGGATATGGAAATCATCCATATTTCGGGCAAAAAGGCTGCGCGCGCGTTCGACGAATGCAAACACAACCAGATCATTGTTTCGACGGTCGCGCTGCCCCTTGCGGGCGCGTGCGCCATCTTCGATCCGGATCACCTGAGCGAAACCGGCAGCCTGTCATTGTCGGACGGAAAGCTGACTTCCAGCGCAGAACTGACAGGCCAACGGCTCTGGTCCCCGAAGCCCGCCGGGGACCGTCGTTTGAAGCAAGATTAATAGGTCCGGATCAGACCGACTAGGCGACCCTGAACCTTGACCATTTCTTCGGGAAGAACGCGCGTCTCATAAGCCGGGTTGGCCGCTTCGAGTGCAATAGCGTTGCCGCGGCGGAAAAAGCGTTTCAGCGTCGCTTCCTGATCTTCTACCAGTGCAACCACGATATCACCGTTATCAGCAGTCGCGGTTTCGCGGATGACGACCACATCCCCGTCATTGATGCCCGCGTCGATCATCGAGTCGCCGCGAACCTCTAGCGCATAGTGCTGGCCTTTTCCGGAAACCATGGGGCCGGGGACCGCTACGTGATGAGACACGTGGCTGATCGCCTCAATGGGGACACCCGCCGCGATCCGACCCATCACCGGCAATTCCAGCGCATCCACAGCAACTGGCTCAATATTGGTCGGGCGGGGGCCCTTGGGCCTGTCACCCTCGATCACGCGGGGTGAAAAACCGGCAGTTGGTTCGCCGCCAAGGCTTTCGGGAAGTTTCACAATTTCAATCGCGCGGGCACGATGCGCGAGGCGACGAATAAAGCCACGTTCCTCCAGTGCAGTGATCAGCCTGTGGATGCCGGATTTCGACCGCAGGTCAAGCGCGGCCTTCATTTCATCGAAACTGGGCGGAACACCGTCCGCCTGCACGCGTTTTTGGATGAATTTCAACAAATCCAATTGCTTCTTGGTCAGCATTGCTCACACCTCGTCGCTCATGCGTTTTCTTTTGTTCTACGCATGTTCACGTTTTGTGTCAATGAATTTGGGAGAAGTTCAGATCGGCAGGTACTGAACCGTTTCCCCGGTCTTGCGGGCGGGATCGTTCGGGGGACGGACCAATAGGGCGTTTGCCTGCGCCAGAACGCTAAGGAGAGAGCTGTCCTGATCTGCACAGGCCCGGATACCCGTTTCGCCCAGAACCGCGCGCATGTAATGCTCGCGCGGGCCGTTTTCTGTCAGTGGTTCGGTCAAGTGGGCAGACCGAAAGGGCGGCAGAACCAATTCCAACCCCAGCATCCGGCGCACCATCGGGGCAAGGAACAGATAGCCACAGACCATCGCGCTGACCGGGTTCCCAGGAAGTCCGACCATCGCGGTGCCACCCATGCGACCAGCCATCAGGGGTTTTCCGGGGCGCATTCGGATCTTGTAGAAAGACCGGTCCATCCCCAAACCCTGCGATACATCAGACACAAGGTCGTAGTCACCAACCGACGCACCGCCAATCGTCACGACGAGATCGGCCCCTCGCGCCAGGTCAAACGCAGTCTCAAGCGATGAAACCGTGTCCCGTGCAATCGGAAGGACACGAACCACAGCACCGAGCCCCTCAAGCAATGCCCGCAATCCAAACGTGTTCGACGCGATAATCTGGTCCGGTCCCGGTTCTTCGCCGGGCATGACAAGTTCGTCGCCGGTCGAGATCAGGGCAATCACGGGTTTTCGAGAAACCGGGACCTGCGCGATATTCATCGCAGCCATCAGGGCAACGTCTTCGGCGCGGATCATACGCGGTGCCGTGATGGGCGCGCCTGCCATGAAATCCACACCGGCAGGGCGGATGTTTGTTTTGGGGCCGGGGTCGTCTGTGATCGTGATCAGATCGCCACGCCGGTCGGTATCTTCCTGAATCACAACGAAGTCTGAGCCCTCGGGAACCGGAGCGCCGGTAAAGATACGTACGGCCTGACCGGGGCCTACTGAGCCGTCGAAACGACGGCCCGCGGCGGATTCTCCCACCACTTTGAACATGGCATGAAGCTCGACTTCGTCGGCTTTGACGGCGTAGCCATCCATCGATGATGCGGCAAATGGCGGCTGGTCGCGCGTTGCCACAACCTCGTGTGACAGAACACGTCCCGCAGACTGGGCCAGTGGAACCTGTTCCGAAGGTAGAGGGCTGACAAGATCGAACAGCAGGGCGCGCGCTTCTTCGACGGTAATCATTTCGCCTCGTAACGTCCTGATTTTCCGCCGTCTTTGAGGCTTACATGAATGCCGCCAATTTCCATCGCTTTGTCGACGGCTTTGGTCATATCGTACACAGTCAAGGCTGCGGTGGAAACGGCGGTCAGGGCCTCCATTTCAACTCCGGTTTGACCTGACGTCTTGACTGTCGCTTCGATCTGAACACCCGGCAGATCCGGGTCGAGGGTCAGTTCAACGGCAACCTTGGTCACTGGCAAAGGATGGCAGAGCGGGATCAGATCCGGCGTCTTCTTTGCACCCATGATACCGGCCAGGCGGGCAACGCCCAAAACATCGCCCTTTGCTGCGCGTTGTTCTGAAATGATTCCATAGGTTTCCGGCGCCATTTTCACGTGACCTACAGCTACGGCTATGCGATCTGTGACCTCTTTGCCCGAGACGTCGACCATGTGCGCCTGACCTTGAGCATCGAAATGGGTCAGCGGCATCACATCACTCCGGGGATAAGCGGATTGGACAGGATGTGGCGGGTGGCCGCTTCGACATCGTCCTGGCGCATCAGGCTTTCGCCGATCAAAAAGCACCGGGCGCCATAGCGCGCAATATCCCGCAAATCTTCCGGGTTGCCCAACCCGCTTTCACACACGATAGTACGGTCTGCCGGTACCAGTTTGGACAGGCGTCGTGTTGTATCAAGAGTGGTCTCGAAGGTTTTGAGATTGCGGTTATTTATGCCAATCAATGGGCTTTTCAGTTGGGCTGCGCGTTCAAGCTCGGCTTCGTCGTGCACCTCAATCAGAACATCCATCTCCCAATCGAAAGCGGTTTGTTCCAACTCGGCTGCCTGATCATCGCTGACGGATGCCATGATGATCAGAATACAGTCGGCTTCCAAAGCACGTGCCTCAACCACCTGATAAGGGTCATAAATGAAATCTTTGCGCAAAGCGGGCAGAGATGTCGCGTTACGCGCTTGTGTCAGATATTCCTTGGCACCCTGAAAGCTGGGCGTGTCGGTGAGCACGGATAAACACGCAGCACCGCCTTCTTCATATGCCTTAGCCAAGGCAGGCGGATCAAAATCAAGCCGGATCAAACCCTTGGAGGGACTGGCTTTCTTGACCTCAGCGATCAGGCCGTAACCTTGCCGGGACGCAGCTTGAAGCGCTGCGGCAAACCCGCGGGTTTCCGAAGCGGCACGTGCTTCACTTTCCAGCGTTTCCAAGGACTTCTGAGCCTTGTCTGCTGCGATTTCTTCCAGTTTGTAGGCTTTGATCTTGTCCAGAACGGTTTCGGTCATGCGGCCTCCTGAGTCTTGGCGGCCAAGGCCGAAATTTTGTTTTTGGCTTCACCGCTGTCGATGCTCTCGGCGGCCATGGCCACACCTTCGCGCAGATCACTTGCCGCATCAGCGACAACCAATGCCGCGGCAGAGTTCAGCAACACTGCGTCACGATACGCGGACGGGGCGCCGTCCAGCAGCGCACGAAATGCGATGGCGTTCTCTTCAGGGGTTCCGCCGAGGATGTCTTCGAAAGGGTGCACAGGCAGGCCGGCATCCTCGGGGTGCAGCTCGACCTCTTTGATCACGTCATCTTCCAAAGCGGCGACCCAGCTGATACCGGTGATCGTCAACTCGTCTGTCCCGTCCGATCCGTGTACCAGCCACGCGCGGTCTGACCCCAGCAAGCCTAGTGTTTCAGCCATGGGGCGGATCAGCTCGCGGCTAAAGGCACCCGTCAGTTGCCGTTTGACACCGGCAGGGTTGGTCAGCGGGCCCAGGATATTGAAAATCGTGCGCGTTCCCAGTTCCTGCCGCGAGGGCATAACATGCGCAATAGCCGGGTGATGCATCGGTGCCATCATGAAACCGATACCGACATCTTTCAGAGCACTTTCAACAACTTGTGGTCCAACCATAACGTTGATACCCATTTGCCCCAGTGCATCCGCTGCGCCGGATTTGGAGCTTAGGTTGCGGTTGCCGTGTTTTGCGACTGTCACGCCAGCACCTGCGACGACAAAGGCCGTCGCGGTCGAGATGTTCAGGGTGCCTTTCCCGTCTCCGCCCGTGCCAACGATGTCGATCGCCCCTTCGGGCGCCCGCACGGCATTGCACTTGGCGCGCATCACAGCCGCGGCCGCGGCATATTCATCAACCGTTTCCCCCCTTGTACGCATGGCCATCAACAGCCCGCCAATCTGGCTTGGCGTGGCTTCGCCGTTGAACAGGATGCCAAAGGCGGTCTCGGCCTCTTTACGGGTCAGCGGACGATCGGCGGCTGCTCCGATCAACGGTTTCAGCGCGTCGCTCATGCGGGGACTTTCAGTTCTTGCAGGAAGTTCTTGAGAAGGGCGTGACCATGCTCGGAAGCAATCGATTCAGGGTGGAACTGAACACCGTGAATAGGCAGTTCCTTGTGTTGCAGCCCCATGATCGTGCCGTCTTCCAGCTCGGCTGTGATCTCAAGACAGTCGGGCAGCGTCTCACGCTCGACCACCAGCGAATGGTAGCGTGTGGCTTCAAAGGGCGATGGAAGGCCAGCAAAGACGCCTTTTCCGGTGTGGTGCATGATGCCCATTTTGCCGTGCACAATTTCGTGGCACCGAACCACCTTGCCACCGAACGCCTGTCCAATGGTCTGATGCCCAAGACAAACCCCCAAAAGGGGTGTTTTGGTCTCGGCCGCCGCTTCGGTCAGAGCCAGACAGATGCCCGCCTGATCCGGGTCGCAGGGGCCGGGGCTTAGCAAGATGCCAGCCGGGTTCATGGCCATTGCTTCCTGTACATCCAGCGCATCATTGCGGCGAATGACCATTTCGGCACCAAGTTCGCCCAAATAATGTACCAAATTGTAGGTAAACGAGTCGTAGTTGTCGATCAGCAGCAGCATATGGGCACTTATCTTCGCTTGGGCATTTCGGGCTGGCGATGCAACCCCGGGCCACGGTATAATGTCCGCACATACATGCTCAGGCTTGGGCGGCAGCGTCAAGAGGACATACGGTTTCTGACGCCTCCAATTGACCGAGCGCCACACCAGATGGCGCAGAGCAGGGCGAGGCAGGGAAAAGAGGCGAAAGGCAGGAAATATGGGCGGATTTTTCGGAGGAATGGTCGCAGGGGCGATCGTTGTTTTGATCTTGGGTGCGGTCGTGTCGCTCAACACGCCGATGGTCAATACGCCGGTTGTTGCGACCGAAGCACCAGCGCCGACGATTTCAGAAACACCAGAGGCGCCTAGTGAACTTGCCGAGGACGTTTCTGATGCCGATCTGGTGGAACTGGCCCCGCGTGCGCCAGAAGCCGCCGATAATGCCAGCGAAGATCTGGCCGACCTGTCCGGGCTGGAAGCGTCATCCGAGCCGCAGCCCGAGGTTGGTAAAGCGGCTGAGGCCCCGAACGAGCCCACTGCAACGGTGGCGACCGAAGTGTCTGTCATGACCGAAGCCCCCGCTGCGCCGCCCGAGCCTAGCCAGGTGCCCGCAGTTCAGCAGGAACAGTCGTTGCCGGTTGTAATTGATGAAACCCCCACACCGCCGATCGAGTCCGACACAACCGAGGTCGCAGTTCTTGAGCCCGAACCAAATCCGTTGCCACAGGTCGAGGCTGATCCACAAACAAATGACGCCACGACTGATAATTCATTTGAAAGCAGTCCGATTGCGGTGGAAGGGGATGAAGACACCTTGCCCCGCGAGCTTCCGCGCATTGCTGCGCTGCCTCAGATCGGGGGAGAACAGGAAGAAAGTACCAGTTCGATCGTCGGAAAACGTATCCTGCCGTTGACGGAACGAGATGATGAGCCTGTTGCAGAACAGGCGATTTCCGAACAGCCATCTGCGGAAAAACCGATTGAACGTTTTGCCGCCAAGTTCGAGAACCCGGAAGCTAAGCCGCTGATGTCGATCATTCTGATTGATGACGAAGGCGCATTCGGTGCCGAAGCGTTGCAGGATTTCCCTTACCCGATCAGCTTTGCCGTAAACCCGTCTGATCCGGATGCGGCGGAAAAGATGGCACGGCACCGCGCGGCCGGGTTCGAAGTTCTGGCCCTTGCGGACTTGCCCGAGGCAGCAAGCGCGCAGGATGCCGAAGTTTCCTTGTCTGTGTGGCTGGACACCTTGCCTGAAACAGTGGGTATTCTGGAAGGCGTGAACAGCGGCATTCAAGGAAATCGCAAGCTGGCCGATCAGGTCGCGGCGATTGCCGCCGGAACCGGACGCGGGTTGATCACACAGGACAATGGGCTGAACACTGTCCAGAAGTTGGCGGTTCGCAATGGCATTCCGTCCAGCGTAGTGTTCCGCGATATCGATGGGGCGCGACAGGATCCCAGAATCATGCGCCGGTTCCTGGATCAGGCCGCGTTCCGGGCAGGTCAGGAAGGAACCGTTGTCATGCTGGGGCGGGTACGGCCCGAGACAATCTCGGCCCTGTTGCTGTGGGGTCTTGAGGATCGCGGCAGCCGGGTAGCGATGGCGCCGATCTCGGCCGTCTTGATGAAACAGGTACAGTGACAGCTTGAAACAGGGCGGTGATCAATTGATCAGCCGCCCTTGTTTTTTTAACTGTTGCCGTTTCCGGTGAACCGAGCGGCATCTTCCGCCGCGCGCCGAATGGCGTTTGACTTATGGACAGTCTCCATAAACTCGGCCTCGGGGTCGCTGTCATAGACAACACCGCCGCCAGCCTGAATATAGAGTTTCTGATCCTTCACGATGGCCGTGCGCAGGGCAATGCACATGTCCATGTCACCGCCTGCGCTGAAATAGCCAACACCACCGCCATAGACGCCGCGTTTTTCCGGCTCAAGCTCGTCAATGATCTCCATCGCCCGCACTTTCGGCGCACCCGAGACGGTGCCCGCAGGCATCCCGGCAAAGAAGGCGTCCAGCGCATCTTTGTCTTCCGCCAGCTCACCCACCACGTTCGACACGATGTGCATCACATGGCTGTAGCGTTCGATGATGAACTCTTCGGTCGGGCGAACTGTGCCGATTTTGGACACGCGGCCGGTATCATTGCGCCCGAGGTCCAGAAGCATGAGATGTTCGGCTAGCTCTTTCTTATCGGCCAGCAGGTCAAGCTCGTTCGCTTTGTCTTCCTCGGGGGTCGCGCCACGGGGACGTGTGCCTGCAATCGGGCGAATGGTGACTTCGCTGCCGAACACCCGCACCAGAATCTCGGGGCTGGCCCCAACGACCTGAAAACCGCCGAAGTTGAAGTAGAACATAAACGGCGAGGGGTTGGTGCGCCGCAGCGAACGATAAAGCGCAAAAGGCGGCAGCGGAAATTCCTGCGTCCAACGCTGCGCTGGAACTACCTGGAAGATATCGCCAGCACGGATGTATTCCTTGGCCTTTTCAACCGCTTCCAAATAGCCGGATTTGGTGAAGTTCGACACCGGCGCCGCAATTTCGCGCGCGTCGCCCAGATCACGGGTTTCGGCGGGCATCGCACGTTCCAGATCGCGGACCGCATCCATCACACGCTCGGCCGCCTGCGCATAGGCAGCTTTGGCAGATTGACCGTCGCTGGCCCAGGCGGGTGAAACCACCGTCACCTCGCCTTTGACGCCATCCAATACTGCGACAACAGACGGGCGCAACATGATCGCATCTGGCAGTCCCAGCGGATCGGGGTTCACGTTCGGCAGGTATTCGACCAGCCGGACCATGTCATAGCCCAGATATCCAAACAATCCGGCGGCAGCCTGAGGCAGGTCGTCTGGCAGTTCAATACGGCTTTCGGCCAGCAAGGCGCGCAGATTGTCCATCGGATTGCCGTCCTGCGCAGCAAAGGCGTCGGCGTCGAACCGCGCCGAGCGGTTCAACTCGCACGTTTCACCGTGACAGCGCCAGATCAGGTCCGGTTTCATGCCGATGATCGAATAGCGGCCACGCACCTCACCGCCCGTAACCGACTCCAGCATGAACGCATCTTTCTGCGCTCCCGTCAGTTTGAGCATCAACGATACGGGTGTGTCCAGATCGGCGGCGAGACGTGTGTAAACCACCTGGTTTTCGCCCTCTTCATAGGCGCGTGCGAAGGTATCGAAATCGGGTGTCAGGGCCATCTTGGTCTCGCTTAAAAGCTCGCCTGCACGGCGTTTAGCGCCTGCTGATCCACGACCGGGCGGGCGCGGGTCTGAGCGTCCCGTACGTATGCGTCAAAAATATTCTGCGACAGCGCCTGATCCATCTGCGTTGCCAGTGCGTCGCGCAACCGGCGCAGTTCGTCGGAATCCTCGGGGGGCAGAACCTCGTCCAGACGCACCAGCAAGGCTGCACCATTTCCTCCAATGACGCGCAACTCACCGAGTTCCATCTGGAACACTTCATTCATGAAACTGGCGGGGACGTCATCAAGAAACGCGGTACGCGTCAGTGCGTTTTCAACGCGGAAGGGCAGGCCAGTCGCAGCGAAGTCACCATCAGTGGCCAGTTGGCTCAGTGCGGCGTTTGCTTTGTCCAGCAAGGCTTTGTTGGTCTCTGCCTGTACCCAGGCAGCGGCGACACGGTCGCGTGCGCTTTCCAGCGGTTCAGGGCGACGCGGCAGAATGTCGTTCAGGCGCAAGGCAAAGATCGATCCATCTTCGAGAAATGCGATTTCTGGGAAATCTCCTTCTTGCACGGCTTCGGCCGCCGCGCGGAACCCGTCATAGGCCGCTATGTCCTCGGCGCTGTCTCGGGTCCAGTCGATCTGACCCAGTTCCATTTCGGTTTCACTTGCCAGTTCTTCCAGGGTCGCACCGCCAGCCAGCATGTCGTTTATGTCTTCGGACTGAGACTCGATCAGGCGGCGGGCGCGTTCTGTCGCCAGTTCTTCGCGCAGGGCCGGTTCGGCCTCCTCAAAGGGAACGCTGTTTGCAGCCAGGGATCCGTTGACACGGAACAGGGCGGGGCCAAATACCGAAGGCAGAGGGCCAACAACAGCATCAAGCTCTGCCGCGAACACGGCGTCGGCTGCCTCGCCCAGATCCTCACGTGTCAGGTCGCCGAGATCGATATCGGAAAGTTCCAGATCACGGTCACGAACCAGTTGTTCAAAGGTCGTTCCGCCGACCTCAAGTTGCGCCTTGGCGTCGTTGGCTGCTTGTTCATCCGGGAAATTCAGGCGCTCGACCAGACGGCGTTCCGGTTGATTATATTCGTCCGACCGCTCTTCAAAAAGTTTGCGAAGGGAATCTTCGTCAACCTCAACCGTGTCCACCAACATGGCCGGAGACAGAATCGCATAAGTCAGCTGTTTGGTACGGGGCAGGGTGAACTGTTCAGCGTTTTCGTCATAGAAGGTCTGAATCTGCGCGTCAGTCGGTTCGGCCACGGGGGTTTCCAATGCCTCGGCCCCTGCCGTCGCAACGGTAAAGCTGCGACGGGCGCCAATGTAGTTGGCCATCGTTTCTGTCACGGTGGCAGGCATTTCCACACCCCCCATGATCGCACCTTGAACGATCGTACGGGCGGATTCTTTGCGCAGGTCCGTCTCGAACTCGGAATCCGTCATGCCGACCTGTTCAAGCTGAAAGCGGTATGCCTCGCGGTCGAAACTGCCGTCTACGCCCTGAAAGGCCGGAACTGACACGATCTCTTTTTGCAGGTTCTCATCCCCTATGGAAATCCCAAGCTGGCTCACCTCGTTGTCCAGCGCCGCCAAGGCCGTCAGGCGGGCAAGCGCGTTTCGGTCCAGCCCCAGATCGCGTGCCTGCGACATTTGCAGGGGCTGACCCGATTGCGCCTCAACCGCGCGGATCTCGCGCTGCAACTCGCGGACAAAATCATCGATCGAGATGCTTTCATCACCAACTTGCGCCACAGTACGGACTGTGCCGCTCAGGTTGACCGCGCCGAACCCCGCAAGCCCCAGCATCAGCATGCCCATCAGAATCCAGACAAAGGTTTTCGAAAGACTTTTAGCGCCTGCGGCCATGGTGCCCTCTTGTTATTTCGGCAGCGTTCTGCCCTGTCGGTTGCCGCCTTGAATACGACGCACACCGCCGGGGGGCAAGCTTAGAAGGACAGGCCCTGCAATCGTTTGAACAATTGGCCCAAACCTGTGCGGTCGAGGTTGGCGAATGCAATGCGCACTTGCCGTTTCCCGTCCGGGTGGTGATCGGGCGTGAACATGGTGCCGGGCAATAGCAGAACACCGGCTTCACGCACCAAACGCCGGGCAAGTTCGTCGGACGGAATGTCAAACGGGTGCTCCAGATAGGCGAAATACGCCCCAAGTCCCAAAAGACGCCAGCCTTTAGCTTCCAGTGCGGGTATCCTCTCAAGGATGGCAGCGCGACGGTCGAGTATTTCGTCGCGTTCGCCTGCCAGCCATTGCGACAAGTTCTGCATACCCCAAAGCGCGGCGAACTGTCCGATCTGACCGGGGCAAATGGCAACAGTGTCGAGAAACTTCTCGACCTCAGCCAGAAGTGCGGTGCCCGTTGCAATTGCGCCGACCCTGTGGCCCGTCAGCCTGTAGGCCTTGGAGAAGGAATAAAGGTGGATCAGCGTCTGATCCCAGTCTGGTTGCTGGAACAGGTCATGTGGTGGCCCGCTGCGACTGTCGAAGTCACGGTAGGTTTCGTCGACGATCAGGTGAATCCCGGTTTCGCTCGCAAGCTCAAAGAAGGCGCGGACAAGGTCTGCCGGGTATTCAACGCCGCCGGGATTGTTGGGCGTGACCAGAGTGATGGCGCGTGTTTTGTCCGTGATCAGCGCGCGTGCGCGCTCAGGATCGGGCAGCAAATCGTCGCCGGTCTTCAGGTCCACAGCGTGGACACCCGACATATCCAGCCACATTTTATGATTGAAATACCACGGGGTTGGTAGAATGACCTCATCCCCTTCGCCGGTGATGGCCGATATCACTGCTGAAAACGCCTGATTGCAGCCTGAGGTGATAGCAACCTGAGGTGCCCCAACCCTTGCTGCGTAGTGCGTGCTGATCTGCGCAGCCAGTTCCGCGCGAAGATTGTCGTTTCCCAGCACAGGGCCATAAAGATGCGCATGGTCTTCGCGCACGGTAAATTCGGCCATAGCCTCGCGCAAGGCCAGTGGCGGCGGGTCAACCGGCGCCGCCTGGCTTACGTTGATCAGCGGGCGTTCGGGTGGGAACGCAACGCCCTCGAGCCATCGGCGCGCTTCCATCACTGGCGGCGCGAATGTTGCGGCGGTCCGGCTGAGCGTCATGTGCTGCCTACTGATCTGATTTCAATCGGTGCCGCGATAGGGCTCGACATATTGAAGGGCCATGTCCCACGGGAAAAAGATCCATGTGTCCTGACTGACTTCGGTGATGAACGTATCCACCATAGGGCGTCCCTTGGGCTTGGCATAAACCGTCGCAAAATGCGCGTTCGGATACATCTCTCGAACCAGTTCCAGGGTTTTCCCGCTGTCCACAAGATCGTCGATGATCAGAATTCCGGTTCCGTCGCCCATTAACTTGGCATCGGGTGCTTTCAGAACTTCCGCCTCACCCTGAGCTTGATGGTGGTAGGATTTGACGCTGACCGTATCGACAGTACGAATATCCAGTTCCCGGCTGACGATCATCGCAGGGGCCATGCCGCCACGGGTGATCGCCACAACAGCACGCCAGCTGCCATCATCGGGGCCTTGCCCGTCCAGACGCCACGCCAATGCGCGCGAGTCGCGGTGGATCTGGTCCCAGCTGATGTGAAATCCTTTTTCGTGCGGCAGGCGGTCCTTAGCGCTCATGTTCTTAACCTTTTTCCACATCAGGGGCGTCAACGGCCTTCATTCCGACAATATGGTAACCCGAATCCACGTGCAGATTCTCTCCGGTGACGCCGCTGCTGAGGTCCGACAACAGGTACAGGGCCGACTTGCCGACATCGTCAATGGTCACGTTGCGGCGCAGCGGAGAGTTGTACTCGTTCCATTTCATGATGTAGCGAAAATCGCCAATGCCGCTGGCAGCCAGGGTTTTGATCGGGCCGGCCGAGATCGCGTTCACGCGAATACCGTCCTTGCCCAGGTCCTCGGCCAGATACTTTACTGACGCCTCCAGCGCGGCCTTGGCAACACCCATCACGTTATAGTGGGGCATCACCTGCTCGGCTCCGTAATAGGTCAGTGTTATGGCACTGCCGCCTTCGGACATCATCTTTTCCGCGCGCTGCATAACCGCGGTGAACGAATAGACGGAGACATCCATCGTCAGCGTGAAATTGGCCCGGCTGGTATCCACATAACGTCCACGCAATTCGTTCTTGTCAGAAAAACCGATGGCGTGAACGATAAAGTCCAGCTTGCCCCATTTCTCTTCCAGCGCCGAGAAAAGCCCATCAATTGAAGCCTCATCGCTCACGTCGCAGGGCAGAACGATTTCGCTGCCCAATTGCGCAGCCAGCGGGTCCACACGTTTTTTTAAAGCGTCACCCTGATAAGAAAAGGCAAGTTCAGCTCCGGCTTCGGACAAGGCGCGGGCGATTCCCCATGCGATTGATTTGTCATTGGCCAGTCCCATGATGAGGCCACGTTTGCCGGCCATCAACTGATTTGACATGTTTGGTTCTCCGCCTGTCTTCGCGTTAGATTGGCATGGTTTATGCCATTGGTAGCGCTGCATCAAGGCCGTGCGCTCTTGCTCGCAGCGGGTTCTCGCCTTAGGCTCGTCATTAATACTTTCCAGGGGATGGAAATGACCGAGCGTGATGGCATCTTTGCTGGCTCCGATCCGTTTAAAATTGCGGCCCGGTGGTTAGCTGAGGCTGAAGAAACTGAATTGAATGATCCGAATGCGATTGCGCTTGCAACCGTTGACCCGGATGGTTTGCCAAATGCACGCATGGTTTTGCTGAAAGAAATCGAAGCGGATTCATTTGTATTCTATACAAACTACGAAAGCGTCAAAGCGAATGAGCTGGATACGTCGGAAAAAGCTGCATTTGTAATGCATTGGAAATCTTTGCGGCGTCAACTTCGTGTTCGTGGTACAGTATGTCGTGAAAACGGGCCCCAGGCTGATGCGTATTATGCATCAAGGTCATTGAAAAGCCGGTTGGGTGCCTGGGCTTCAAAGCAGTCACAACCGCTTTCAAGTCGGACAGCTTTGATGGCAGAGGTCGCGAAAGTGACCGCTAAACTTGGGCCGAATCCACCTCGTCCTCCATTCTGGGGCGGGTACCGATTAACGCCGACAGAGATTGAGTTCTGGGCTGATGGAGCATTTCGCTTGCATGACCGGTTCAGATGGAAACGAATTGAGCCGGGATCGGCATGGCATGTTGAAAGGTTGAATCCATGACGTTCACGTGTCGTGAAATGCAACAGGCAGAAAGTAAACGATTTTTTCAGCTTGAATTTGCCCGCCAATCCCATAAACAACAGACCCTTAACGAACTGCTAAAATTCGCGATGGGAAAACCGTGCCAGAAGACCTGAACAACATGTATCGCGTCCGTGGACACGTGAAATGGTTCGATCCCGCTAAGGGATACGGCTTTGTTGTGTCCGACGAAGGCGGGCCAGACATCCTGTTGCATGTGAATGTTTTGCGCAATTTCGGTCAGAGTTCCGTCGCGGACGGTGCGGGTATCGAAATCATGACACATCGCACGGACAGAGGTGTCCAAGCGGTTGAGGTTGTTGCAATCGACCCGCCAGCGCGCGCCGAGTCGATGATGTTGGCCGATTTCGCCGAGTTGGATCCGGACGCTATCGCAGAAGCCCCTTTGGAGGCTGCGCGGGTGAAGTGGTTCGACAAAGGCAAGGGCTTCGGGTTCGCAAATGTTTTTGGGCGCGGTGAAGACGTGTTCTTGCATATCGAAGTGTTGCGGCGCTCGGGGCTTGCTGACCTCCAGCCCGGAGAGGCGCTTGCGATGCGCGTAATTGATGGTAAGCGCGGCCGAATGGCGGCGCAGGTTCTCGCCTGGGAAGCCGCGCTGGACGGCTGACACTTCGATGACTCGTTTTCTGGTATTCTGGACACTTCTGATCACACTGTGGACAGGGGGGGCGTTTGCTGCGTGCAGCGTTGATCATATCACTCTCCGAAACGACAGCGCGACAATCCGATTTGACGTGGAATTGGCGGTTACGCCTCAGGAACGGTCAAAGGGGTTGATGTTTCGCGAGTCGTTGCCGAATCGATCTGGTATGCTGTTCGTGTTCGATCCACCGCAACCTGTCGCGTTCTGGATGAAGAACACACTGATTCCGCTCGACATGATATTTCTGGACCGTACGGGCACAGTGTCACACGTGCATGAGCGTGCGATTCCCGGCGATCTGACACCGATTGAAGGTGGGGATGCCGTTTTTGCGGTGCTGGAAATCAATGCCGGATTGTCCGCGCGCTACTCTATCGGCGTCGGCACTCAGATGCAGCACGAAATTTTTTCGCAAGGTCCTGCGATTTGGCCCTGTTAGGGCTTTTCAAATCAGATTGTCATCGTTAGGAAGGCGCACGGTCCGGGGCGTGGCGCAGTCTGGTAGCGCACCTGTTTTGGGTACAGGGGGTCGTAGGTTCGAATCCTGCCGCCCCGACCACTTCCTTCACATTCTCATGTGGGCGTTCCGCCCATCGCCAGATACAACGAGCTGATCGCCTGATCCAGCGCGTCACTTTCCAGTGGAACCTCAACGATTGCTCCGGTTTTCTGCGGCACTTTAAAGTACGATCGTGCGTCGACGCGATAGCCGGAACCTGTTTTTGACGATGTCAGGCGCATGACACTTTGGGGCAGGTCCTGCGGAAATCCGTCATAGTTCAGAATCAAATAGGCTGCCGCTTTTGGGGGCAGGTATTCGCTGCACTCAAAAGCCTGTTTGCCGATTTTCTCAAATACCTTGCCGGGTCCAGAACAACTGGATTCAAATGCCTCAAACAACCTTTGAGGCTGCGTTTCGAACAGCGCGCTACGTGACGGGGTGGGCGTTTCTTGTGGCGTGCAGGCCACGATACAGGCCAACGCGGGGATAAAGCGAAGCAACTTCATTCATTTGGCCTTTCTCATTCCGAAGTGAACCTTTGGTCGTTCAGCGTGGGTTCGACAGACCCGGCGAAGATGATTCCTTTACAGCCTAACCAGCGCGGCGTTGGTTGATCAAATACAGATAACTATGCTGGTAAAAACGGTAATTCGATTTGAGACTTCGAGTTGTGACCGAGAATTTGCCGAAGGCGAGCCTGTGGAGGAATCGGACCTTGAGTTTCACACCCCTCGTGTCCGGGTCTGGTCAACAAAAAAGATTTCAAATTTGGCTGAAAAAGGGCGTTGACCTTCTATGGCAATATACGCCAAATTGTATGAGCCGAAGAGATTGCCACAATATCTGGTGTTCAAGCCGGGACGGCAACAGGCGAGGGTCGGATAAGCACAGTCTATTAACGTGCAGCCGTTGTAACGGCTTTTTCGCTGTCCAAAACAGCGACCAGTACCTTTGTGCGCTTCTGTCGGCGTTGCGGGTGGTGCTCCGCAACTCAAAATGTAGTGCCGTGAACCGAAAATTAGGCGGAATTTAACTAGGGCTGCGGACATGAAGATTGAAAGAAAATTCACCAAACCAGATCAGGATGCCTATTCGGAACTGGATTTTGTGTCTGCGACATCTGAAATCCGAAACCCCGATGGAACCATTGTGTTCCGCCTGGAAGGGATCGAAGTTCCGTCAACCTGGTCGCAGGTGGCAAGCGATGTGATTGCCCAGAAGTACTTTCGCAAGGCTGGTGTCCCGTCCAAACTGACCAAAGTTAAGGAAAAAGACGTTCCTGAATTCCTGTGGCGGTCGGTTCCCGCTGAAGATGCTGAATTCGAAGGCGAAATTTCCTCCAAGCAGGTCTTTGACCGGCTGGCCGGTGCGTGGGCATACTGGGGGTGGAAAGGTGGCTACTTTTCGACCGAAGAGGATGCACGCGCCTATTTCGACGAAATGCGGTACATGCTGGCGACTCAGCGCGCCGCCCCAAACAGCCCGCAATGGTTCAATACTGGCCTGCACTGGGCTTATGGAATCGACGGTCCGGCGCAAGGGCACCATTATGTCGACTACAAGACCGGCAAACTGACCAAATCCAAATCCGCCTACGAACATCCGCAGCCACATGCCTGCTTCATCCAGTCCGTCGATGATGATCTGGTGAACGAAGGCGGCATCATGGATCTGTGGGTGCGCGAAGCACGGTTGTTCAAATACGGCTCGGGCACCGGGACCAACTTCAGCCATCTGCGTGCGGAAGGCGAGGCACTGTCGGGTGGCGGCAAATCCTCGGGCCTGATGGGCTTTCTCAAGATCGGCGACCGCGCCGCCGGCGCGATCAAATCAGGCGGGACAACCCGTCGGGCAGCAAAGATGGTTATTGTCGATGCGGATCACCCCGATATCGAACAATTCATCGAATGGAAGGTAATCGAAGAGCAGAAAGTGGCCTCGATCGTTGCCGGATCGAAGATGCACGAGAAGATGCTGAACGGTATTTTCGAGGCCATTCGCTCTTGGGACGGTGCTGCCGAGGATGCCTATGATCCCAACAAGAACGAAGCGCTGAAAAAGGCGATCCGCGAGGCGAAAAAGGTAGCAATCCCGGAGACTTACATCAAACGTGTGCTGGATTATGCCAAGCAGGGTCACGACAGCATCGAATTCCCGACATATGACACGGACTGGGACTCAGAAGCCTATAGCTCGGTTTCGGGCCAGAACTCGAACAACTCCATCCGCGTGACCAATGCGTTTCTGACCGCTGTTGAGAAAGACGCCGATTGGGAGCTGATCAACCGCACCGATGGCAAGGTTGCCAAGACGGTCAAGGCGAGGGACCTGTGGGAGAAAGTCGGTCACGCTGCATGGGCCTGTGCCGATCCAGGTATCCAGTTCCACGACACGGTCAACGAATGGCACACATGCCCCGAAGATGGTGAAATTCGCGGATCGAATCCGTGTTCGGAATACATGTTCCTGGATGACACGGCCTGTAACCTGGCCTCGATGAACCTGCTGACCTTCCTCAAGGATGGTGAGTTCCAGGCAGCCGATTACATGCATGCCTCACGCCTGTGGACCCTGACGCTGGAAATCTCGGTGACCATGGCGCAATTCCCGTCAAAGGAAATCGCGCAGCTGTCGTACGACTTCCGCACTCTGGGCCTGGGTTACGCAAACATTGGCGGCCTGCTGATGAACATGGGCTACAGCTATGACTCGGACGAGGGGCGGGCGATCTGCGGTGCCCTGACCGCGATCATGACCGGTGTGGCATATGCCACTTCAGCTGAAATTGCCGGTGAGCTTGGCCCGTTCAAGGGATACAAGCGCAATGCCGACCATATGCTGCGCGTTATCCGCAACCATCGCCGCGCGGCGCAGGGTGTGACCGAGGGGTATGAGAAGCTGGCCGTCAAGCCGGTGCCTCTGGACCATGGTAACTGCCCCGACAAGCGTTTGGTCGATCTGGCCATGTCGGCGTGGGATGAGGCGCTGAGCCTTGGCGAGCAGAACGGTTACCGCAACGCACAGGCCACTGTGATTGCCCCCACCGGCACCATCGGTCTGGTGATGGACTGCGACACCACGGGAATCGAGCCCGATTTTGCGCTGGTGAAGTTCAAGAAGCTGGCAGGCGGCGGTTACTTCAAGATCATCAACCGCTCGGTACCTTCTGCGCTGGAAAAGCTTGGCTATTCCTCGTCGCAGATCGAAGAGATTGTATCCTATGCGGTCGGCCACGGCACCATCGGCAACGCGCCGGGGATCAACCACACTTCACTGACGGGTCATGGCTTTGGCCCGAACGAGTTGGCCAAGGTGGATGCCGCGCTGGAAAGCGCCTTCGACATCCGGTTCGTCTTCAACCAGTGGACACTGGGCGAAGATTTCTGCACCGGTGTTCTGGGCATTCCAGCGACCAAGCTGAATGACCCAACGTTTGATCTGCTGCGCCATCTGGGCTTTACCAAGGCGGATATCGACGCGGCGAACGATCATGTCTGCGGAACCATGACTCTGGAAGGTGCACCGCATCTGAAGGAAGAACACTACGCGATCTTCGACTGCGCCAACCCGTGCGGTAAGAAAGGCAAGCGTTTCCTTGGGGTTGACAGCCACATCACCATGATGGCCGCAGCGCAAAGCTTTATTTCGGGCGCGATCAGCAAAACGATCAACATGCCAAATGACGCGACCATCGAGGATTGCCAGAAAGCCTATGAACTCAGTTGGTCGCTGGGTGTGAAGGCCAATGCGCTGTACCGAGACGGCTCGAAACTGTCTCAGCCCCTTGCGGCTGCGCTGGTTGAGGATGATGACGAGGCGGCCGAGGTGCTGGAAAGCGGCTCAGCACAGGAAAAAGCCGTCGTTCTCGCCGAGAAGGTGATCGAGAAGGTTGTGGTCAAGGAAATCATCCGCAGCCATCGCGAGAAACTGCCGCATCGCCGCAAGGGGTATACTCAGAAGGCAATCGTTGGCGGCCACAAGGTGTACTTGCGCACGGGTGAGTTTGAAGACGGTCAATTGGGCGAGATTTTCATCGACATGCACAAGGAAGGCGCTGGCTTCCGGGCGATGATGAACAACTTTGCCATCGCCGTGTCGGTCGGCCTGCAATATGGCGTGCCGCTGGAAGAGTTTGTCGACGCCTTCACCTTTACCAAGTTCGAACCGGCAGGGATGGTGCAAGGCAACGACTCGATCAAGAACGCAACCTCGATCCTGGATTACATCTTCCGCGAACTGGCCGTGTCTTATCTGGACCGTACCGATCTCGCCCATGTGAAACCCGAGGGTGCTACCTTTGATGATCTTGGCCGCGGAGAAGAGGAAGGCGTTTCCAACGTCTCGGAAATCAGTGAAACTGCGGCGTCCAAGTCATTGGAAGTGTTGAAACAAATCAGCTCGACCGGGTATCTGCGCAAGCGTCTGCCGCAGGATTTGATGATGTTCAACGGCAGTTATGGCGACGTGGCCGGAATGTCGGAAACAGCAACTGTGTTCGAAGCGCCTGCCACCGAAACGGCAGTGGCAACCGGAATGGACGCCCGCACCAAAGCCAAGATGCAGGGCTATGAGGGCGACCCCTGTGGCGAATGCGGAAACTACACGCTGGTGCGTAACGGCACTTGCATGAAGTGCAACACCTGCGGCGCGACAAGCGGGTGTAGCTGACTTTAACGCCCCGGCACCCCGGGGCGTAGGGGTCGGACGCTGCCCTAAGTAACCGACCCCGACGAATACGGAGAACAGGTCTGAGACTTACCGACTGACCTTTCTCCACTCGGCCGACATGCCCGTGTTGGCCGGGAACAGGGTGGGGCGGAATATTTGCTCCCTCCCACTCTTTCAAGGGGCGGGTGCGCTCGCCCCATGCGCAGTCCAGGCCGCAGGCAAAAAAACACCGGGCGGTCAACGAAATGAGCCTGGAAGGCGAAACTGTCAGGGGGCTTCGGCCCCCTTTCTTTTTTGTCCCTCCGAGTCGTCCCGGATAAGCGTTACATTGCCGGATTGAGGTGGTCCTGTCGGGCAAGAGCCGCCGATACAGGTTTTGCCGGCTTCTTCAGGCGGAGGGCCGCAAACCCGACTCGGGCAAACACGCAAAGATTGGCGTGAAATCACGAAACTCTACCAAAGCGCGTGACGCGCAGGGGGGGTCATGTGCTTCTGGGCGTCGTCCGGACGTAAACACAAACACACCTTTCAGGAGGCACTGAAATGAAATCGCATTATTTGATCGGGCTTTCCATGGCCGTTCTGGGCTTGCCCGGCGTTGCTTCGGCCCAATCCTCAGCCGATACCAACGGTGATGGTCTGCTGACCATCGAGGAAATTCAGGCAGTCGTACCGGAAGTCAACGCAGACACCTTCTCGGCCATGGATGCCAATGGTGACGGAGCGCTGGATGCAGACGAAGTCGCGATCGCGCAGGAGGCAGGATTGTTGCCGCCCAGCGACGGGTAGGCATTGTATGAACAGGCGGCCCGATCCCTTTCGGGCCGCCTTTTCCATCACCTTAAGCGGGAAGATGGATTTTGAATTTTTTCCGAAGTTCGGCGTCCAGAACCGGGTCGAACCTTGCTGGGGAAGGGGTGGAAAGGATTTCCTCTTTCCTTGCTACGGCTTTTTCCACCAGATCGGGCTTGCCAAGCTCCACCCATTCTTTCGGTGAGGAGCGATCTCCGTATGTCGGATAGACGTAATCTGACTGCATCCGGCTCAGCGTTGCGTCAGTCCCCAGATAGTGGCCTGGGCCGCCCATGCATACCGCCGCCATTTGATCCAGTGCCAGCGTGTCATCCGTCACTTCGATCCCGCGTACACAGCGTTGCGCCTGTCCGATCAAATCATCGCTGAGGATCAGACTTTCCAGGCAGAACCCCAGCAACGAGGCATGCATCCCGGCCGCCTCGTATACCATGTTCAGACCGGACAGACCTGCCATGACATTCGAACACATCTGTTCCCAGCCAGCCTGCATATCGGGCAGTTTCGAATCTGATGCGCCAGCCGCAGCGCCGCCTGGAAGGTCGTAGAACCGGTGCATCTGGGCACATCCGGCGGTCAGAAGGGCCTGTTCCCCTGAACCGATCGACATGGCACCGGTTCGCAGGTCCAGACCAAACGGCCAGGTGCCAAAAATCGCCGGAGCACCGGGACTTACGGCATTAACATAAACCAATCCCGCAAGGCATTCCGCAGTTGCTTGCGTGATCGCACCGGCGATGGTTGACGGCGCTGTGGCTCCGGCCATACCGGCAGATAGCAGCAAGACTGGCATTCCGGCCTTGATGCATGCTTCCATCACTTCGCAGCTTTCTGTCGCGAATTTCATTGGAGGAACAACAAAGCAATTCGAATTCGAAACGAAGGGCCGCTCGCGAAAATTGTCTTCACCGCCCGCAATCATATAGATCATCTCCATCGCCGGAGCGACGTGGCTTGGCTCGGTGAAGGATGTCCCGACATGTTTGAAGGACCCCGAACAGCAGGCGTAAATCGTGTTGAGGTCCATTTCGAGGTTGTCGGCGATGTCACGACAAACCATTGGCCGTTGCACAAAGTGAATGTTATCAAGCTGCTGGCAGATACGTGCGGCATCGTGCAGATCTTGCACGGTGGAATGACGATATTCCCGACCGTGCACGTCAACCATGGACACGGCGGCTCCGGCCGTACCGTAGTGCACTTTGGTGCCGGACAATTCCAGATCGGTGTTTCCATCCCGGCTGTACAAAGTGACCGAGCGGTTCGCCTTAGCAATCGTGTCCTCGACAAGGGCACGCGGGAAACGGATACGGCCATCGTCGCCCAAGGTGCAGCCTGCACCGACCAGATAGTCAATGCCACTTTGCGGGGCGTCCGCCAGGCCAATGGTTTCAAGCGCGGTCAGTGCTGCTTCGTGGATGCGTTCGATCTGCGCCTGTGTCAGTACATTCAGGACGCCGCCTTCCATTCCGGGGCGGACAGGTCGCAGGTGCTCGGGCAGTGCGGTTGCACGGGCAGCACGGCGCGCGGCGCGGCCGCCACTGCGCGATGAATTGCGGGGTTGGTCGTTCATTTCAAGAATCCGGTCGTTGAGTGATGTCTTAAGGTGTCAGCAAGCACACCTTTACGGCCGTCCCCGTGCGGCACGGCCGCGATCTGCCCCAATGGTGCGGCTGATCAGGCTGATTTTCCAGTCGTCGTCTGCCATTTTGCCCCTCAACATCTTGCGCGACAATTCCAAAACGCGGCGACACAATCTGTTCTATTTGCGACCTTTGATGATTATTCATATGGACAATTCTCACGGCTTATGGGGTCAGAGAACCAAACGCCGAGATTTTCACCCGTTTTGGAAGAAATCTGTTATACTGCATTCACTTACTTCCAAGGTCTGCTGAGCGGAGTTGAATTATGACCAGCAGGTCACAGATTGAATTGAAGTCATGCCTCTGATCGAAACCAGAGCGGTGTTGCATTGAGCCCGACTATGAACCCTTTTTCCGTCCTTGTTGTTGCGATATTGATCGCCGGAGCTAGCCCTGTTGCGGCTGAGGATTGGACTGGCGGGTATGCAGGGTTCAGTTTTGGATTTGCAGATGCCGACGGTCCGGGCGGTGCGAATGGCGATGATACGGCCTTTGGTGCGCATCTGGGCTATGATCAGGACTTTGGGAACTTCGTTCTGGGCGGTGAGTTGGAATATAACCGGCTGTCCCTGAACCTTGGCCAGTCTCAGGGCAGTCTCGACAGCATGACCAGCTTGAAACTGCGTGGCGGATATGAATTCGGTAACGCTCTGGGATACGTGGTCGTAGGCGCGGCGCGGGCTGATACGTCGGTCGACAGTGACACGGCCGCGGTTTACGGAATCGGATTGGCCTATCCGATTGGCGAGAATTTCGTTATCAGCGGTGAAGCGCTGCGGCAGAATTTCGACGATGTCACCCGATCCAGCGGCAGTCTGGACACCAATGTTTTCAACCTGCGTACGACATTTCGGTTTTAGATGCGGCTATTCAGCCGCGTGTCGCTTGGCGAGCTGCGCTGAATACATGCACAGGGTTCTCAAGGCACTGACAAATTTCTCATCATCCACGGTCATGGCAACCCGAATGTGCCCCGCTGCGGCTTTGCCAAAGCTTTCGCCCGGCATGACGGCAATCGCATGAGTGTCCAGCAGGGCGTTCGCAAACCCTTCGCCCGTCAGCCCGGTCGCCCGTATATCCAGCATCAGATACATAGAACCCTGCGCCGGGATGAGCCCCACTGTGTTCTGTGCCGCCAATACGTCTATCGCCAATGAACGGCGGCGACGGAATGGCGCGGCGATCTTGTTTTCAAGTTCCTGTCCTGCGGTCAGTGCAAAGCTGGCCGCGTCCTGAATGAACCCCGGAACGCCATAAGTTGTATGAGTAGCCAGATCTATCAGGTGGCGGATCACGTATTCCGGACCAACGATCCACCCGCATCGGGACCCGGTCATGGCATGTGATTTGGACATTGATCCAACCACTAAGGTACGGTCGGCCATTCCGGGCAGCGCGCGGGCGGACAGGTGCTCGCCCTCCCAGATCTGGGTGTCATAGACTTCGTCTGATATCAGCCACAGGTCACGGCGTTGGCAAACATCGGCAATGGCTTCAAGTGACTGACGGGAATACACCACTCCGGTCGGGTTGTTCGGTGTGTTGATCAACAGCGAAACCGCGCCTTCCGCCGCCGCATCAATCAAGTCTGCGCGCGGTTGAAATGCATCTTCTGCGGTGGTTCGAACAGCGCGGGCAATGGCCCCGGCACCGCGAATCGTTCCGGGGTAGGTGGCATAATACGGGTCCAGATACAGCCCGGTGTCGCCGGGATCGCACACCGCCATATGCGCGGCGAAAAGGGCGGACTGCCCACCGGGCGTGATCAGTACATTGTTGCGCGTCGTTGGGATACCTGTGCGGGACTGAACCCGGGTAGCAACCGTATCGCGCAGCAAATCTGTTCCGGGCACCGTGGCATAACCGGTGTGACCGTTGCGGGCCGACTGGTCCATAGCGTGCAGGATCGACGAGTCGGTACGAACGTCATGCTCGCCGATTGTCAATTCTGTCACAGCATGCCCTTCATTCAGCATCCGTCGGGCCCGATTGAACACCTCCCACCCGTCGCTGCCGCCGGTGATCTGCGTGATGCGCTTGGACAATTCCATGACAAGGGCCCCGGTTACTCTGCGCTGAATGGGGCAGAGCGGCGGACGTTTGTCAATCAGCTTCGCGGCGCTATCGAGGCCTGAAGTTTTTTGGTCAATGATGCGCGGACAAGGTCATAGGACACAGTCAAACGATGGCGCATTTCGTCTGCACCGGTGTCAAACGGAAGACGCACCCAGCTGCGGTGGAAATAGGGGGCTTTTACGCCGATCCCGGTGTCTATCAGCATCTGCGCCGTTTCGATATCGGGCGTTTTTACGGAAACACCGTCATTTGCGATCCCGATACAGGCGAACATTTTGCCACCAATTTTCCAGGCGTCATGGCCACCGCCCCAGGGATCGGACAGTTCAGCGCCGGGCAGCGTTTTGCAGATGGAATTGACGAAATCTCGGTCCATGTTCGGCACTGTGCCGAACGGGGATGGCAAACTCAACACTTGGCTTGGGAATGATCCCATGCTAACCGATGTCCCATGAACCCGGTGACCTGCATCATTATTACCTGCTGATTTATCAAGCGGGCCGGTTTCTTTCGTTTTCATCCCTGAGACAAGTTGCTAAGCCCGCGCCAACGCGTAAGCCTTTACTGTTTCTTAGGAGCCCGACCGATGACGACGATCAAGCTGCACAACACACGGACGCGGACGAAGGAAGACTTCGTACCGATCGATCCTGAAAACGTGCGGATGTATGTCTGTGGCCCAACGGTCTATGATCGTGCCCATTTGGGTAATGCCCGCCCGGTGGTTGTGTTCGATGTGCTCTACCGCGTGTTGCGCCATGTCTATGGCACAGAGCACGTGACCTATGTGCGCAACTTCACCGACGTGGACGACAAGATCAACGCAACGGCATTGGCGCGCAAACAGGCGGGCGCAGAAGGCACGCTTGAGCAATTGGTGCAGGAGCGGTCGGACGAGACCATCGATTGGTACTTGCACGACATGGGCGCGTTGGGAGCGTTGGAACCCAACCAGATGCCACGCGCGACCCAGTATATCGCCCAGATGATCGCGATGATCGAAGACCTGATTGCCAAGGGTCACGCCTATGCCGCCGAAGGTCATGTTCTGTTCGCGGTCGACAGCTGGAAAGATAGCTATGGCAAACTGTCTGGCCGGTCGGTCGATGACATGATTGCGGGCGCGCGGGTCGAGGTCGCGCCATACAAGAAAAACCCGATGGATTTCGTGTTGTGGAAGCCTTCGACTGATGATCTCCCGGGCTGGGACAGCCCGTGGGGCCGGGGACGTCCGGGCTGGCACATCGAATGCTCGGCCATGAGCTATGAATTGCTGGGCGAGAGCTTTGATATCCATGGTGGTGGCAATGACCTGATGTTCCCGCATCATGAAAACGAGATCGCCCAGAGCAAATGCGCTCACCCGCATGGGGAGTTCGCGCGGGTCTGGATGCACAACGAGATGTTGCAGGTTGAGGGCAAGAAGATGTCCAAATCGCTGGGCAATTTCTTTACCGTGCATGATCTGTTGGAGCAGGGTGTGCCGGGCGAGGTAATCCGCTTCGTCTTTCTGCAGACGCATTATCGCAAGCCAATGGATTGGACCGAGAAGAAGGCGCGTGAGGCCGAGGCGACGCTGCGCAAGTGGCGGGCGCTGACAGCGGGCATCGAGCCCGCAGCCAGCGCGGCACCTGAAGTCATCGCAGCACTAAGTGACGATCTGAATACGGCAGGTGCCATGAGCGAGCTTTATCGTCTGGCTTCAGACGGTGACGCCGCAGGTCTGCTGGCCAGTGCGCAACTGCTGGGTTTGCTTTTACCTGAGATGAGCGACTGGGCAGATACCGCATCTGTCGATTTGACCTCTCATGCGGACCGTTTAGCGAAGGCACGCGAAATCGCGATGCAAAGCAAGGACTTCTCAGAAGTTGATCGCTTGAAGGCAGCATATGTAGCGGCGGGGCTTGAGGTTCGAATGAGCAAGGACAGTGTCGAACTGGTGCCCGGCGCCGGTTTTGATGCTGCCAAGCTGGAGGAGGTCTGATGGCTAAGGAACGCCTCTACCTCTACGACACAACCCTGCGCGATGGGCAGCAAACGCAGGGCGTGCAGTTTTCGACCGCAGAAAAAGTGCAGATCGCGCAGGCGCTGGACACTTTGGGCGTGGACTACATCGAAGGCGGTTGGCCCGGTGCCAACCCGACCGATAGCGCGTTTTTCGAGGTGGCTCCGAAAACCGCGGCCCGGTTGACGGCATTCGGCATGACCAAACGCGCAGGACGATCAGCCGAGAATGACGATGTGCTGGCTGCGGTGATGAATGCGGGAACGCAGGCTGTTTGTCTGGTCGGCAAGTCGCATGATTATCACGTCTCCCACGCGCTTGGCATTTCACTGGAAGAAAACACGGAGAACGTGCGCGCCTCGGTCGCGCATATCGTCGCGCAGGGGCGAGAAGCGCTGTTTGATGCGGAACATTTCTTTGACGGCTACAAGGACAATCCGGAATATGCCGTGGATGTTTGTCGCGCAGCGCTTGAGGCTGGCGCGCGGTGGGTTGTCCTGTGCGACACAAATGGTGGCGCTTTGCCGTCCGAGGTCGGGCGGATTGTATCCGAGGTGATCGCAGCCGGGCTGCCCGGTGATCGGCTGGGCATTCACACCCATAACGATACCGAAAATGCCGTTGCCTGTTCTCTGGCTGCTGTTGAGGCCGGTGCACGGCAAATTCAGGGTACATTGAATGGTTTGGGCGAACGTTGCGGCAATGCGAACCTGACCGCTTTGATCCCGACGCTGTTGTTGAAGGAACCCTATGCGTCGCAGTTTGATATTGGTGTCAGCCGTGAGGCTTTGGCTGGTTTGACCCGGATCAGCCGGATGCTGGATGATGTCCTGAATCGGGTGCCCAGCAAGCAGGCGGCTTATGTCGGGGCGTCGGCTTTTGCGCATAAGGCCGGACTGCACGCCAGCGCGATCCTCAAGGATCCATCGACATATGAGCATGTGGACCCCGCAAGCGTCGGGAACGCCCGCATCATTCCGATGTCGAACCAAGCTGGTCAGTCAAACCTGCGCAAGCGTTTGACCGAGGCTG
The DNA here is from genome assembly GCF_056541095.1 of Ruegeria sp. AK11. Classification (NCBI taxonomy): domain Bacteria; kingdom Pseudomonadati; phylum Pseudomonadota; class Alphaproteobacteria; order Rhodobacterales; family Roseobacteraceae; genus Ruegeria; species Ruegeria sp. AK11. The sequence goes on along the minus strand of NZ_JBQFXU010000001.1, from coordinate 1,021,445 downwards.
GTTTGCGTGTTGAGGCAGGTGACCCCGCACTTGGCCGCATCCTTGACCAGATAAAGGCCCGCGAGGCGGATGGATATTCCTATGACACCGCTCAGGCCAGTTTTGAACTGCTGGCGCGGGAAGAGCTGGGTCAATTGCCTGAGTTCTTCGAGGTCAAGCGTTACAAAGTCACCGTTGAACGGCGTAAGAACAAATACAACAAGATGGTCAGCCTGTCCGAGGCCGTTGTTGTCGTAAGAGTGGATGGTGAAAAGAAGCTGTCTGTCAGCGAATCCATGGACGAGTCAGGCAGCGACAGGGGGCCGGTGAATGCCCTAGCCAAAGCCTTGGCCAAGGATCTGGGCCAGTATTCACAGGTGTTGTCAGATATGCGTCTGGTCGACTTCAAGGTGCGGATTACGCAAGGCGGCACCGAAGCGGTCACGCGTGTCATCATCGACAGCGAAGACGGGCAGGGGCGGCGCTGGTCCACCGTGGGCGTCAGCGCGAATATAGTCGATGCGTCTTTCGAGGCGCTTCTGGATGCGATTCAATGGAAACTGGTGCGCGATTGTGATCCGAAAAAGGCAGCAGCCGAGTGAGCGTGGTCTTTGACCAAGACGTCAAGGCCTGCGCGGAACTTGTGCAACGGGCTGATCCAGATCGTTTCCGCGCTGCGATGGCTGCACCGGTGGCAGACCGTGCAGTCCTATTCCCGATTTACGCGTTAAACGTCGAAGTTGCCCGCGCGCCCTGGGTGACGCAAGAGCCGATGATCGCCGAGATGCGGCTGCAATGGTGGCGTGACGCACTACAGGAAATTGCTGAAGGGGCAACCGTACGGCGGCACGAGGTAGTAACACCCTTGTCACAGGTTCTTTCGCCCCATCTGGCTGGTGTTTTGGATGAATATGTGGCCGTAAGGCGTTGGGATATATATCGTGATCCGTTCGAGGATCAGGAGCACTTTGACGCCTACATCGATCACAGCACGGGCTCATTGGTTGTTGCATCAGCCCAGGCGCTGGGGGTGGCCGATGAAACTGTGTTGCGTGACTTTGGATATGCGGTTGGGGTGGCGAACTGGCTCAGGGCTATTCCTGAACTGGAACAACGCGGGCGGATACCGCTTTTGGACGGTACCCCTGAAGGGGTGCGTGCCTTGGCCGGAACCGCATTAAATCGCCTGCAAAAAGCCAGATCGCATCGGGCTGAGATTTCGGCCGAGGCACGGCCAGCATTATTTTCCGGGTGGTTGGCCGAACGGATTTTGAAGCAAGCAATAGCTAGCCCAGAACGTGTTGCCTCCGGTGATCTTGTTCCGGGAGAAATACAGCAACGGCTGTCCTTGATGTGGACTGCGGGCAGCGGGCGCTGGTGATCAGGCCCGTTCCGGGTCGGCCGGTCGCAGAACCAGCCACAACAGGGCCCCGCCTGCCAATGTCAGCAACGGAATCATAGCAAGATTGACTGCTGTCCACCCTTCGACCGGGGAACCGCCCGAGCAGTTCATCAATCCACCCGAAGCCAGCGAGGCCATAGTCACTCCGCCAAACACCAGCAGGTCGTTAAGACCCTGCATCCGACCGCGTTCCTGCGGTTCATGCGATGCGGCCAGCATCGTGGTCGCGCCGATAAAGCCAAAGTTCCACCCAACACCAAGAAGAATGAGAGCAACGAAAAAGTTCCCTAAATCAACGCCCTGCAAGGCGACCAGTCCAGCGGCTGCAAGAATCGCCAGACCCAGCGCCACGATCCTTTCGATGCCAAACCGGGCGATCAGGTGACCCGTAAAGAAACTGGGCACATACATGGCCAGCACGTGGCTGGTGACGATGTCAGCCGCGTCATTGGCCGAGTAACCACAACCCACCACGGCCAACGGAGTTGAGGTCATCACAAGATTCATCAGCGCGTAAGATACCATGGCACATATGATGGCCACGGCGATGCGGGGTGTTTTCAGCAACTCCAGTCGCGACCGCCCCTTGGGCTCGGTGTCGGTGGGTTTTGCAGGCGTTGGGATGTCAAGAAAGAAGAACAGGGCGGACCCCAGAACATTGATCCCAATGACGGCCAGATAGGTGCCCATAAACGGGATGACATAGGCTTCTGATGTGAGCTTGACGATCTGCGGGCCAATTATGGCGGCCGCCAGCCCACCGGCCATGACATAGGAAATCGCTTTTGGACGGTAATCGTCTGATGCGGTGTCTGCCGCTGCAAAGCGATAGAACCCGTGCGCGCTCATGTAGATGCCGGTCAGCAGGCTGCCGACAAGGAAGACGGGGAAAGAGCCAAGGAACAGGCCATAGGCTCCGATCAGCCCGCCCAACGCACCGGATGTTGCGCCAACAAGGAACCCGACCCGACGCCCCCATTTTTGCATGATGGCCGAGATTGGCGTGGCTGCCAGCATTGATCCCAGAACAATCAGCGAAATGGGCAATGTCGCCAGGCAGGGATTGGTCGCCAGCGACTGACCCGCCAGCCCTCCGACGATGAACATCATTGGCATTTGCGCACCCAGAATGGCCTGCGCCGCCACCAAAACAGCAACGTTACGTTTGGCCTGACGGTCATCGGGAAGGGTCGAGATCATGGTCATGGCGGAATGGTTATCGGCTAAGTGTTTGCGGCACAAGCCGGTTGCATCTGCGGCACATGCGCCTAACGTGCCAGTGACAACCGAGCAGGGAGAACAGATGCCCGTTGGCCGCATCATCGAAACGCCGGATTGTGTGGCGGAAGGGGCCGACTGGCTGGCCCAGAGCTGTCCGCGCATGGCCTATGCAATGGAACAGACTGGCCCATTGCCGTTACGTCGCCGTCCCGACGGGTTCGCGCAGTTGCTGAGTGCCATTGTCAGCCAACAGGTCAGTGTGGCTTCGGCCAATGCAATATGGAAACGCCTGCAAGATGCCAAATTGACGGGTCCGCGAAAGATCATGTGGGCAACGGATGACGATCTGCGGGCCGTAGGGTTAAGCCGTCAGAAGATCCGATATGCAAAGGCTCTGGCAGAAGCGCGTATAGATTACAAAGCGTTGCGTGATGCTCCTGATGCAGAAGTTGTGGCCACGTTGACGCAAGTGTCTGGCATCGGCGTCTGGACCGCGGAGATATACGCCATGTTCTCGCTTGGTCGCGCTGATGTGATCGCCCCCGGCGACCTGGCGCTGCAAGAGGCCGCGCGCATCCTTTATGACCTGCCCAACCGCCCAACAGATAAAGAACTGCGCAAGATGGCCGAGGCCTGGTCGCCATGGCGCTCGGTTGCGGCGCGGGTGCTGTGGGCCTATTACCGGGTTGCAAAGCAAAGAGAAGGGATCAGATGACACGGGTTTTGAATGCGCTCCGGAAAGAGCCTGTTTCGGGCGACACGCGCTCGGTTGTGGTGTTCGTACATGGCTATGGCGCAAACGGTGCCGATCTGCTGGGTTTGGCCGACCCGCTGGGTGAACATCTGCCCGACACGTTGTTCGTGGCCCCGGACGCGCCCGAGCAGATCCCCGGAATGCCCAATGGTTTTCAGTGGTTTCCGATTCCCTGGATTGACGGGTCGTCTGAGGAAGAGGCGCGCAGGGGCATGGAAATGGCGGTCGAGGATTTCAACGCCTTTCTGGATGCTCTGATGGTGGATGAAGACCTGTTGCCAGAACAGATTGTCCTGTTTGGTTTCAGCCAGGGCACGATGATGAGCCTGTATGTCGCGCCCCGCCGCGAAGACCCCGTGGCCGGAATTGTCGCTTTCTCAGGCCGTTTGCTAGAGGCGGACCTTCTGGCAGACGAAACCGTCAGCCGGATGCCGGTATTGCTGGTGCATGGCGATGCCGACGACGTCGTCCCGCCGCAATCCTTGCCCGAAGCGGCAGAGGCCCTGCAATCCGCCGGTTTCAAAGAGGTCTATGCCCATGTCATGAAGGGCACCGGGCACGGAATCGCCCCGGACGGGCTGAGTGTGGCTCTGGCCTTCATGCGCGACAAGCTGAGCCTTTAGCCAGTAAGGTCAGTTCAGCGGAACACGGTCGTTTTGTATGGGTTCAAGACCAAAGATGCGCTTCCGCAAATTCGATTGAGTTTCCGGCCGGGTCGCGCACGTACAAGGAACGCGCGCCTCCGGGCCAGTCAAACTCTGCGTCTACGGGGACATTCCAGTCCAGAAGGTGCTTGCGCATCACTGCGATTTCATCACGGGTCAGTACAAGACACACGTGTCCTGCACCACGGGCGCCGTGGGGCGGAACAGGCATGTCCGGGTTGAGGGGCGGTTGTTCCGTCTGTTCCGGGTTAAAGATTAGCAGGACCGATCCGCCAATTCGGTAAAACACGTGGCGGTCGGCGACACGCTGAATGCGTTCCAGGCCCAGTACTTCGCCGTAAAACTGTTCCGCTGCGTCCAGATCATCGACATAAAGCGACGCTTCCAGAATCGCCGAAGGGGCCGGTATTCCGGGAGTTAGTTTCATGACCCGAGTTTAGCAGATCAGTGCAGGGTATGTCACCGGCGCGGTCTACGGTCGCGTTTTCGTTGCGGTGTGGTGTTCAGGGATGGCATGGGCAGACTGTCCCACTGGCCCGGTGCTAGGTCGTCCAATGTCCAGTCACCGATGCGGCAGCGGATCAAGCGCAGGGTCGGCAGGCCCACGGCGGCCGTCATTCGACGCACCTGACGGTTTTTGCCCTCGCGTATGGACAGTTCTATCCAACTGTCTGGTACAGTCTCGCGTTCGCGGATTGGCGGGGTGCGGGGCCACAGGTCGTCCGGCTCGTCGATCTGCCGCACCTTCGCCGGACGGGTCAGGCCGTCTTTCAACTCTACGCCGTTTCGCAGCGCTTTCAGGGCGGTTTCGTCCGGAATACCTTCGACCTGAACCCAATAGGTTTTTGCCATCTTGTGCTTGGGGTCCGAGATCTGCGCCTGTAACTTGCCGTGGTCAGTCAGCAGCATCAAACCTTCGCTGTCACGGTCCAGTCGACCGGCGGGATAAACCCCGGGCAGATCGATGAAATCGGACAGTGTACTGCGCGGAGTATCCGCATTGTCGCGGTCGGTGAACTGCGGCAGCACATCATAAGGTTTGTTGAAGCGAATGAACCAGGACATGACGTGCGCATACCCCGAAGAGTGCACCCCGCGCAAGCTGTGGATAACTGTCATGCGCTTGTTACAGATTCGCATTACCCAGTTTGCGACATATTGTGGAAAATCAGGGCTTGTCAGAGTATTAACACGATATATAGTTATACTAAGGCCGGGGCGGGTGTTCCCCGCTCTGATGTCAAAAACAGGCAGAGCAGAGCGAGGAGCGATTCTGATATGGACGGAGACTTCAGGACCGAATTTGTCAGGGAGCCTGGTGCGCTGAAGCATCATCCCGCATTGGTTTTGAACGCCGATTATCGCCCCCTGTCTTATTACCCGTTGTCCCTGTGGCCCTGGCAAGAGGCGATCAAGGCCGCTTGGCTGGATCGGGTCGACATCGTGGCCGAATACGACGAAGTGGTTCGCAGCCCGAGTACGCAGATCCGAATACCTTCGGTCGTTGTTTTGAAAGACTATGTAAAACCCAGAAAGCGCGTGGCCTTCACGCGCTTTAATTTATTTCTGAGGGACGAGTTCCGATGCCAGTACTGTGGCAGTCGCGGTGATCTTACCTTTGATCATGTGGTGCCACGCGCCGCTGGCGGGGTGACCAGTTGGCAGAACGTTGTGGCGGCGTGCAGCCCTTGCAACCTGCGCAAAGGGTCGAAATCACTGCGTCAGGCAGGAATGAACCTGCGTAAGCCGCCGCGCCAGCCTGACGCCGAAGCACTGCGCAATGTTGGTCGGAAATTCCCCCCCAATCACTTGCACGAAAGCTGGATCGATTTTCTGTATTGGGACGCGGAGCTGGACGAATTCTAGGCCCGCTCTGACTTCCACGCCGCGAGCCAGATCAGCACCAGAACAGCCGAGGCAATGGCATTCCACCCAGCCATCGAGATGTTGAACATTTCCCACGGAATATCGTCGCAGCGAACCAAAGGCGCGGACATAATCTGATCGAACAGATCGTCATTCGACATCCCAGTGATGCTGCCGGATGTGCAACTGGTCGGACCTTCCCACCACCCCTGCTCAACGCCGGCGTGATAGAACCCGATGCCCGAAGTGGCGGCGGCGGCCATTGCGCCACAGAGGGGCAGGAAACTTAGCCTTGGTAAGGCCAACGCCAAAACGCCAATCGCGATTGCGACCCCATGCGGGTAGCGCTGCCAGATACACATTTTACAGGGGGCAAGGCCGCCCAGATATTGAAAGCCGAAAGCTGCCAGCAGAAGGGCCAGGGACCCAAGACTTGCCAGTGCGATAAGTTGTGAACGTCTCGTCATAGGTATTTCACCACCAGGAAGCCGCCGAACAGGAGGACGATGAACAAGGTGAACATCAGCCCCAAGCGTTTTTCAATAAATTCACGGATCGGCTCGCCAAAGCGCCAAAGCAAGGCCGCAACAAGGAAGAACCTGAGCGCTCGTGCCAGTATCGACGTTGCGATGAATGTCCCAAGCGGCATTCCTGTCCAGCCGGACATGATGGTGATGACCTTGTACGGGAAAGGCGTCACTCCGGCGGCCAGGACCGCCCAGAACCCGAAATCGTTGAAGCGGGTGTTGAATTCTTCCATCGCATGGGCCTTGCCCATGGATTCAAGAATGGGCTGCCCCAGACTTTCATAGAAAAACGCACCAATCGCATAGCCCAGCATCCCTCCCAGAACCGAAGCCACCAGAGCAACAGTTGCAATCAGCCAGGCGCGCGACGGGCGCGCAAGGATCATCGGAATCATCAGAACGTCGGGGGGGATTGGAAAGAACGAGCTTTCGACAAAAGCCACTACGGCCAGCGCCCACAGCGCATGAGGGTGTTCCGCCAGACGAATTGTCCAGTCATAAAGCGATCGCAACATTTAGCACTCAAATCCCGTTCTCGACCCGGGAAAGCCAAACCACGCACCTGACGGCCCGTCAACCATCGCAGTGGAAACAAATGGATTATTGGATGATTTTTGCCTCTGGACCTTCCCTTTGATGGGCGCTAATCCAGTGTCCGTGGCCCAAGTGGCGGAATGGTAGACGCAGGGGATTCAAAATCCCCCGGTAGTGATACCGTGCCGGTTCGAGTCCGGCCTTGGGTACCAAAGTAAAAACAGGGAGTTAGGGGAACCTGCTTCCTGTTTTTTCTTTTCGGGCCACTTGCGTGTTCGCACACTTAATTCTTACTTTTCGATCTGGCCTGGTTCCTTTCAGTCCTCTGGTATCAACTTCTCCCTGCGAAATGGCACCATATACGACCCGCTGTTGAACCGACCTGAACAAATTTGGGAGCAAAGATCAGGAAGACCGATCTGGCGGGTATTCCTGTGTGCCAGAGGGGAAAATTCGAAATTTGCGCTCATATATGCGGATTGATGCGAGTCAGGCTGGCGCTGGCCTTGACATTGAAAGTATCTGAATGAACCCTCAAAGGGGTTGGGAGAAACTGGAAAATTCAACAGGTTGCACCTGCTGTAAGGCGGGCCGATCATCGTTATCGGCACAGTTTTATGGGCAGATGATCGATTTGAATTCCAACTGCCAGACAAAAATGTGGGAGTATTGAAATGAGAAACAGCAGCAAATTGAGCCTCGGCGCGTTTGTAACCGCAGCCATGTTGGCTCCGGCGGCTTATGCCGAAGAGTTCATTACAATCGGTACCGGCGGCGTGACCGGTGTTTACTATCCGACAGGTGGCGCGATCTGCCGTCTGGTGAACAAAGGCCGGAAAGAACACGGTGTCCGCTGCTCGGTCGAATCGACCGGTGGCTCGGTCTACAACATCAACACAATTCGCGAAGGCGAGCTGGAATTCGGTGTTGCCCAGTCCGACTGGCAGTATCACGCGTATAACGGCACCTCGAAATTTGAAGAGGCCGGTCCTTTCGAAAATCTGCGCGCCGTCTTCTCGGTCCACCCCGAGCCCTTTACCGTTGTGGCCCGCGCCGATGCAGGCATCACAAACTTTGAAGACCTGAAAGGCAAGCGCGTGAACATCGGGAACCCCGGTTCCGGTCAGCGCGGCACCATGGAAGTTCTTCTGGGCGAAATGGGCTGGACGACCGATGATTTCGAACTGGCGACAGAGCTGAAAGCGGCTGAACAATCGGCTGCCCTGTGCGACAACCAGATCGATGCTATGGTTTATACCGTTGGTCACCCGTCTGGTTCGATCCAAGAAGCCACCACAGCCTGTGACTCGGTTCTGGTGAATGTCAGCGGTGAAGCCGTGGACAAGCTGGTCAACGACAATTCGTTCTACCGTACTGCAACCATCCCCGGTGGCATGTACCGTGGTTCTGACGGCGACACCCAGACATTTGGCGTAGGTGCGACTTTTGTGACTTCGGCAGATGTGTCGGACGACGCGGTATATGCGGTGGTCAGCTCGGTCTTTGAAAACTTCGAAGACTTCAAAAAACTGCACCCGGCGTTTGCCAACCTCAAGCCCGAAGAAATGATCGCGGACGGCCTGTCGGCGCCGCTGCATCCGGGGGCCGAGAAGTATTACAAAGAAAAAGGCTGGATTCAGTAAACCAGACCTGAAGCAGGGCGCTTTTTAGGGCGCCCTGCACAACGCCTGTACCAAGCAGGTGAGTTAGAAGGTCAAAAATGGCCGCGACGGGGAGACATTTGATGAATTCCGACACTCAATCCAATCGTCCGCTTTCCGAAGAAGAGCTTCAGGATCTGGTCGCATCATCCGACGCGGGCGGGCGTAATCCTGTCGGGAATGTAGGTGTCTTCCTGGCGATTGTAGCCGCGATCTGGTCGATTTTTCAGGTTATCCTGGCGTCGCCGCTCGCGAACTACGTGTTGCCGGGCAGTGTGGTAAACAATGCGCGGCAATTCCATCTTGCCTTCGCTCTGTTTCTGGCCTTTGCAGCTTATCCGGCACTAAAGTCCAGCCCGCGTGGCTTTATCCCGACTCAGGATTGGATCATGGGCTTGGTCGGTGCGTTCGTCGCGCTGTATGGCTATTTTTTCTATAACAAGATCGTAAATGCGGGCGGTTTGGCCGACGATACGGACAAATGGGTCGCGTTGCTTGGCTTGGTGCTACTGTTCGAGGCCGCGCGACGCGCGCTTGGCCCGGCCATGGCAATTATCGCGACGATCTTTTTGGCCTATGTCTTCTTTGGCGCATCTGAATGGGTGCCGGAAGTTATCCGCTGGAAAGGTGCGAGTCTCAAAAAGGCGATGAGCCACATGTGGATCACGTCAGAAGGCGTGTTTGGCATCGCATTGGGCGTTTCCACCAAATTCGTGTTCCTGTTCGTGCTGTTTGGCGCGCTGCTGGATAAGGCTGGGGCAGGGAACTATTTCATCAAGATGGCCTTTGGTGCGCTCGGGCATCTGCGCGGTGGTCCGGCAAAGGCGGCCGTTGTTGGTTCTGCCGCAACCGGCCTGATCTCGGGCTCGTCGATTGCCAACGTTGTGACAACCGGAACATTTACCATTCCGCTGATGAAGCGAGTGGGCTTTAGCAGTGAACAGGCCGGATCGGTCGAAGTGGCCTCATCGGTCAACGGTCAGATCATGCCACCTGTGATGGGCGCGGCTGCCTTCCTGATGGTGGAATATGTGGGCATCTCATATGTCGAGGTGATCACCCACGCCTTCCTCCCTGCGGCGATTTCTTACATCGCGCTGGTCTATATCGTGCATTTGGAAGCTGTGAAGCGAAACATGCCGACTTTGGGCGACCGTGACGTGCATCTGGCGCGAACCGTTGTGGGTATGTTGGCTTTCTTCCTGGTGTTTGCAGGGCTTTGTTACGGCTCGCAATTCCCGGTCGATGCTGTAACAAGCTGGGTACCGTCTGCGGCAGGCCTGGTGCTGAGTTTGATCGTCTGCGCGGTTTATGTCGGATTGCTCTATCTGGCCGCTCAGGTGCCGGACCTTGAGCCGGACGATCCGAATGCAAAAGAGGTCACGCTTCCTGTTATCGCTGATATTTATAAGGCAGGTTTGCATTACCTGCTGCCGATCATCGTTCTGGTTTACTTCCTGATGATCGAACAGAAATCGCCGGGACTGTCGGCGTTCTGGGCGACCGCTTTGCTGTTCGTAATCCTGCTGACGCAGAAACCGCTCAAGGCTCTTTTCCGGGGGCAGAGCAATCTCAAGAACACCTTTGTCGATGGCGTCGCTGACCTGTGGCAGGGGTTGATTGATGGTGCACGGAACATGATCGGTATCGCGCTGGCAACTGCCACTGCGGGCGTGATCGTCGGCACAGTGACTTTGACGGGTGTTGGTCAGGTAATGGCTGACCTGGTCGAGTTCCTTTCAGGCGGCAATCTTATCCTTATGCTGGTCATGGTTGGGCTGCTCAGCCTGATTCTGGGCATGGGTCTGCCGACCACTGCGAATTATATCGTAGTCAGCTCGTTGATGGCCGGGGTCGTCGTTGAACTGGGCGCGCAAAGCGGGCTGATTGTACCGTTGATCGCTGTGCACCTGTTTGTGTTTTACTTCGGGATTATGGCCGATGTTACACCGCCTGTTGGGCTTGCAAGCTTTGCGGCGGCTGCCGTGTCGGGCGGTGATGCGATCAAAACCGGTTTCACGGCGTTTTTCTACAGCCTGCGCACCGTGGCACTGCCTTTTGTGTTCATCTTCAACACTGATCTTCTTTTGATCGACGTTACATGGCTTGAAGGGATCACGGTGGCCGTTTTCGCGACCATAGCGATTCTGGTCTTCACGGCAGGTACGATGGGGTATTTCCTGACCCGCAGCCGTATCTATGAAAGTGTCGCGCTCGTTCTGGTGGCATTTGCCCTGTTCCGACCGGACTATTTCATGGATCGCATCTCGCCTCCGTTCAAATCGGTTGAACCCGCTGCATTCGAAGAGACCATTGGTCAGACACGGCCGGGAACAGATGTACGTCTGGTCGTCGCAGGCCCCGATTTCGATACGCTCGAGATGGTGGATACAACCGTTGTTGTCACTGTGGGCGACGAAGAAGGAGGGGCCGCGCGAGTCGAGGCGATGGGCTTGCTGCTGGTCCCCGAGGACGGGTTGGTCAAGCTTGACGAGCCGCTGTTCGGCACGCCGGTGGCCGACGATCTGGGCATCTTCGACTACTATGGCGATGAACCCGTACGCCTGGCCTCGGTCAGCTTACCGTCCGACCAGCTGCCCAAGCAGTTGGTGTATATCCCAGCGATGGTCCTTTTGGGTCTCATCGCGTTCCTGCAACGCGGCCGTGCCGCCAGACAAGGGGTGCCCGCATGACACGTTCTGTTCTGTGTGCCATTGATATCAGCAATGGTGAGATTGATGCTCCGGTCCTGCAAAAAGCCGCTGCTTTGGCGGATCTGGAAGGGGCACAGTTGGATGTTGTGACTGTGTTGCCCGATTTCGGGGAAAGCTGGGTGTCCGGGTTCTTTGAATCCGATTTTCACGACAAGGCGTTGGCCGAGGCGCAGGCCAAACTGACGGCGCTGTGTGTTTCGGCATTGGGGGCCGAGCGCAATGAAAGCATCCGCCATGTCGTTGCGACAGGCACAGCCTATCAGGAGATTCTGAAAACCGCCGAAAGCGCCGGTTCCGATCTGATTGTGATTGGCGCGCATAAGCCGGATTTTAAGGACTACCTGCTTGGCCCGAATGCAGCGCGTGTTGTGCGGCATTCCAACGTCTCGGTGTATGTCGTTCGCTGACTGATTTTCCAGCGCGCAAAAGATCGCGTCGCCGGTCGTGAACAAATATCGGGTGGGTTCAGTAGCCTGTCATCTCAAGATAGCCAACGCCTTCATGGCTGCCGGTTACGGTGACAGGGCCTTCCCAGTATTCGAAACTGGTACCCATCCACGCATCAGGTGTCAGGGCGGAGACCTGAATTTCTATGCCCCGGTCCACAAGATCGACTTGCCAGTGTGTCGGGATGTCACGCCCGGCAACCTCGTTGGTACTCAGCGGCAAAAGGCTGATTGAGCCGTTGGGGATGGCCTCAGTACTGCCGTCTGAATTGATCCAGGTGGCCGAAGTGAAGTCGCCTCGGTCCCCGCGCAGGCGAAAAGCCATCAATTTATCGCCGCCCTCAAAACTGAGCGAGAACCAATCCCAACCCCTCTGATCTGCCGCCAAGGGTTGTGAGGACCATTCCCGATCCAGCCAGCCCTGACCGGTTACACGGACTTCACTATCCGGCAAATGCAGCACGCCTTCGACAGAATAGAAGGGCTGCGAGTAATAGTAACTTGCCTGCCCATCAGAAGATTTGACCGAATAGCCCGCGTCTCCGTGAAGAACCAATGGCCCTTGGGCAGTCAGCGAAAGGTCATAGCCGAAGTCTTTACCATTTGCCGTCAGCGACAGGCTGTCCAAATCCGATCCGGCCATGCGCCATTCATCAATCCAGGCCTCAAACGGTTGTGCAGTTACACCGGCCTGCCCAATCCCCCCGCGTGATAATCGCTCGGTAAAAAAATGAGCCTTGGGGGTCGTAACAGCAGCATGACCCATCCAAAGTTGCGGGCTTTGCCATCCGTCGCTGTCATAGGGCTTCAGGGCTGACCGGAACAGGGTCCATTGAATGCCATAGTCCAGGCCGTCGTCCCCTTGGAGATTGGCCGTCAGATACCACCATTCGATGCGGTAGGCCGGGTGGGGGCCGTGGTCCCTTGGGAAATCAAACTCATACCCGGCTACTGGCACGTCAAAGCCTTCGGCCGACCCGCCGAGACCTGCGTAGCCCTGCGCCCAAAGCGGTATCGGGTGGAGCCACATAAGAAGGAACAGGAGGGTCCTAACGTTCATTGGCGAACACTCTCAGCAGATCGGCGGGTGGCAGGCGCAGCATCCGTAGCGCGGGCAGGGCGGCGGCAAGCAGGGCAGCAAGAAGGGTCAGTAGAAACAGCCACAGCCAATCCCAGGGGAAGACGAACATCGGCAGGCGCCAACCAAAAGCCTGAACGTTGATCACCGTCAGCAGAACCCATGCCAGAACAAGCCCAAGTGGCAACGCCAGACAGGCGGTCAACGCAGCCAGCAATAGGCTGCGCAACAGTTCCAGCCCTGCAAGTTGCGCCCTGTTCAGCCCCAGCGCCCAGACCGGTGCGATCTGTGGCAGGCGCTGGGTCCACAGGGTCAGTAGACTGGTGAGAATGGCAAATCCTGCCACGCCGAGGGTCAGCACATTCAAGGCCGAGGTCACGACAAAAGTCTTCTCAAATATCGACAGCGACTGCGCCTTCATTGCAGCTTGCTGTACGACAGCCTGACGTGGAAGGTTGAACCGTTCCCTCAAGGTTTGCGCCATTTCGGTTGCGTTTTCGGGGTTTAGACGAATGCCAAAACGGCGGGCCTCCGTACCCGGAGCGATCTGGTTCAGTTGGTCCATCGAGACGATGGCTTGCCCGGTAGGATTCCCATAATCCGAATAGACCCCGGCGATGGTCAGGATGTGGTCCGGCGATAAGGCCAAAGCACCGCCGGGCCAGAGATCGGCACGCCGGGCCAGTTGCTCGTTGATCAGAACCGCACGCCCGGCCATGACGTCATCCCATGCATTCGGCGTTGAGGTGATCACTGGCCAGTTCTGCCGATAGACCTGATCATCCACGACACCGTAGAGAAACAGAGGCCCCGTCGCGTGCGACAATTCCACATTTCGGATTGGCAGAATGGCTTCGACCTGAGGGCGCAGCCAGTCGGTGATCTCCCGCCCCTGATCTTCGTCGCTGGCAGTCAGGTAGAGCTCTGACGTCAGGCGCTGGTCCAGCCACCCGACGAATGTCAGCCGGAAGCTGGACACCATCGTGCCTACGCCGACATTCGCTGCCAAAGCCAGCAGCAGGGCCATCAGGGCAAGTGACAATCCGGGCAGTTGTGCCTGCATATCTGCCCAGACCCATTGGGCGACAGGCCCCCGCGCTGCGCGGGCGCAGAATGAAAGCATTACAGACAAAAGCGCAGGCAGCATCAGCGCCGCACCGGTCAGCAAGCCAGCCAACAGGGCAAACCCGGCGATCAGCCCCCCGAAACTGACATAAGCCAAAACGCCACCCAGGATCATGACCAATCCCAATGTCGCTGCAAGATGGCGCGCGCGGGGGTCGCCCCGCCACGCTTGAACGCCCGGACTTGCCAGCAGGGGCATGCGCGACAGGCGCCATAATGCGTGGCCGCTGGCCAGCAATGTGCCGAAGACTGCCATGGCGATCCCTGCCAAAACCCACTGCAATTGCAGCGTCAGTTGCCCTGTTACTGGTGCGCCGTAAAGGCCACGCAACGTGGCCGCAACATCGGGCAGAAGTGCTCCGGCCAGAAAGAAGCCCAAAAGCAACCCGACGAGCCCACCGATCAAGGCCAGAAATGTCAGCTCGGCAAGGATCAGCCAGACCAGTAATCGCATCGAAACACCCAGTGCCCGCAGCGTGCGGATAATGCCCCTGCGTTGGGCAAATGCCAGCCCGACTGTGCCGTTCACGATAAAAAGGCCGACTGCAAAGGACAGCAATCCAAAGGCTGACAGGTTCAGGTGGAAACTGTCGGTCAGCCGAGCAGTGTCGATCTTTTGTGACGGGCTGATGCGTTCCAGCTCTGGCGCGATCGTGGTCAGGGGCTGAAGCCCGCGGGGTTGATCGGGCAGAATAATGAGCCGCGAGACTGAACCGGGCTGATTCAGAAGACGTTCGGCAACGCCGATATCCGTCAGGATCACATCCGGCGGCAGCGCTGAGGTACTGAGAACCGGGGGCAGAGTATCGTGACCGCGCAACAAGTGCTCCAACTCTGTCGAAACCAGCAGGCGGCCCGGAGCAGTCAATATGTCCGCCGGGTCGGGCGGCGCACCGCTTTGCTGGGCCTCGGTAATTGCGGGCAAGGCGGGATAGGCCACCATATCCACGCCCATCAAACGCAACGTACGTCCAGCGACCCGATAAGGGCCTTCCAGTACGGCGGCCACCTGCCATCCTGCGCGACGCAGGTCGACATAACGGGACATGGGGATGAAACCGGCTGGATCGCGCAATTCGCCAAACTGCCCAAGTGCCAGTTGGGCGTTGGCACGGGAATAGCTGGCGCGGGCCTCCGCATTGATGGCCTGTACAGCGGACCACAGACCAGTTGCCAGGGCGATACCGATCAGCAGCGTTGCCAGTTGCAACCAATGCACCCGCCAATGGGACAGCAGGGCCTGGACGACGGCAGATGTCATTGGATGCACCCGCCGCTCAGGCGTAGGTGCGTGTCCAGTCGGGCCGCGATCTGCGGGGAATGCGTCACCAGCAGCAAAGCTGCGCCAGTATCAGAAACAAGTGACAGCATCAGGTCCAGCACTTTGGCGCTGGCGGTTTCGTCAAGATTGCCCGTCGGTTCGTCCGCCAGCAACAGTTTCGGGCGCGCTGCCATGGCGCGTCCGATGGCCACCCGCTGTTGCTGTCCGCCCGACAAGCTTTCGGGGTAGCGGTCCAGCAAATCCAAAAGCCCAAGCCGTTCGGCCAGTTGCCCAGACCAATTGACATCCTCTGTACCTGCAAGGCGGGCATGAAAGGACAGGTTTTGCCCCACGGTCAGCGATGGGATCAGGTTGAACTGCTGGAACACCAGCGAAACCTTACTGCGCCGCAACTCGGCCCGGCCCGCATCATCTAAAGGGGATAGCGGCGTGCCATCCAGCGTGATTTCTCCACCGTCGAAACTGTCCAGGGCGGCGGCCAGGTTCAACAAGGTGCTTTTTCCGCTGCCGCTTTCACCGGTCAGTGCAAGCGTTTGTCCCTGATCCAGTGTCAGAGACACATCGCGCAGAACGGGCCGCCCGCCGGGATAAGTCTTTTGAACTCGGTCGATGATCAACAGCATGAAGCGCCCTTTTTGCACAGGATGTGCGTCGGACTTCCCAACTGTCCAGTGCAGACCTTACTCCGGTTCCTTTCGCCGCAGGCTACTTCATCTGGCGGCGGGGTTGTGCCTTGTGGTTCTAAAGGTCATTGTGCCCGGGCAATCCATGGTCGAAATTCAGGGTGAGAATACATGACGTTGCTGCATCAGATCGTTTGGGGCAGTACCTTTCTGGGTATTTGCATCCTGATCGAGATTCTCTTTCTGACCTGGTGCACGATATTCATTATCAAGATGGACAAAAAATGGGTCACACGCGGGGTGTTTGTGGCAACGGCGGGGCCGATTTCTGTTGCCCTGGGGTTCATTATCGCGACGCATACCATTCAGGTCTGGATCTGGGCTATCGTCTGGGTATTGCTGAATGTGCTGCCGGACTGGAACTCGGCCATCTATTTCTCTTTGGTGACGTTTACGACGCTCGGATACGGCGACATCGTTTTGGGTGAAGGGCTGCGCATCTTCGGCTCGTTTGCCTCGGTCACCGGGCTGTTGGCGTTTGGATTGTCGACCGCGTATCTGGTCGCACTGATGACACGCGTTTTTCAGGAGAAGTTCTTTTCCTAAAGGATCGGTGCAAACAACCGCGCCAGCGGCGCACCAAAGCGGATGTGGGCCGGTTGTTGACGCAACCTGCGGGTCAGTTCGTAGCTAGATTCGAAATCTTCTTGTAGCATCTGGTCGACGGCCTGCGCAGCCCGGGCATCAAAGAACAGCGCCATTGCTTCGAAGTTGAGGCGGAAGGATCGGTTGTCGAGGTTTGTTGTTCCAACAGCGGCCAGCGTCTCGTCAACAACGAACGCCTTTTGATGCATGAACCCACCGGTATAGCGGAACACGCGTACGCCGCAGTCGCGGATTTCATCGAAATAGGCAAACGCGGCCAGCCAGGGCAGGCGATGGTCGATCATGTCAGGAACAAGGATGCGTACATCCACACCGCGCATCGCGGCATGTTGCAGGGCTGTCATGACATCGATGTCGGGTACGAAGTAAGGCGACGCAATCCACAACCGTTCTTTTGCCTCGGCGATTGCCGCAAAGAACATCATGGCGCCAGTTTCGGTTTCGTCTCCGGGCCCGGTCGCAACCAGCAGGGCATTCATGTTCTGTTCGGATTCACTGCCCGCCCAGTCAAGTTCATCGATCAGGTCTTCGTTATGTGCCCAATGCCAGTCTTCGGTGAAGATAAGCTGCAATTGCCGGACGACATGACCGGACATCATGATGTGAGTGTCGCGCCAGTGGCCGAAATGCGGGTGTTTGCCCAGATATTCCTCGCCTACATTGTGCCCACCGATAAAGCCTGTCTCGCCATCGATAATGACGGTTTTGCGGTGGTTTCGGTAATTCAGCTGAAACCGAAAATTCGGGCCGCGTTGTTGACGAGGGTCGGCGACATCAATCCCGGCTTCACGCATGGTATCCAGATACGCGCGCGGCAAACCATAACTGCCGACTGCATCGGTCATGAAACGGACGTGAACCCCACGTTTCGTCGCCTCGATCAGCTTGGATTGCAGTTTGCGGCCCAGTGCGTCGTCTCTGATGATGTAGAACTGAATGAGGATATAGTTCTTGGCCTTGTCGATGGCGTCGAAAATGGCGTCGAATGTGGCGTGCCCGTCAACCAGCAGCCGGGCACCGTTTCCGCTGGACACAGGAAGATGCGCCAGAAACTCGAATGGGCGCGGATTGATCGACATAGACGAGGGATCGGGCCTTGAGTAATCGGCAAAGGTTTTGATCCCTTCAACAACCCGCTCACTTTTCTGGCGCGCGATGCGATATCCGTGAAAGCGATGGTGTCCCAGAAAAAGATACAACGGCACCGCCAGGAAAGGTGCTGATACCAGAAAGACCACCCACCCAACTGCACCTTGCGGTGTTCGCGCGGTTTGTGCTGCTCGGATCGAAAACACAAATGCAGCCACGTACAACGTGAATACAAAGATAGATACCAGCGCTGTCCACATGGGGTCTTACATCTTTCGGGCCGTTCAGTTTGCCCCAGTGTAGATGCGTGACCAGTCTTGCGCCATATCGACAATGATCCATCCCTTGTCAGAACCCTGATCCAGCCCGTCTGCCAGCTTTCCTATTGGGCTTTCGCGGTCATAGGCCCATTCGCGTTCGGCGTCCGTGTGGTGGATCAGAATTCCCAAACGCGGGCCATCACCCGACGTTGTCCAATCCAGCATAGCGAAATCTCCGTCCGAATTGCCTGCGGCCAGAATCGGGCGTCTGCCAATCGTGCGTTCGATGTTGATCGGCTTGCCTTCCTTGTCGTCAATGAAGGCTAACCCCGGCGCCTTGATGATCGTCGGGCTGCCGTCGATCACCTCATAGGTGCTGTCTGCATAACTTCCCAATATCTGTTCCGGCGGGATACCATAGGCATCCTCGGCGAAGACGCGCATGAAATGAATGCCGCCGCCGGATACGATGTAGGTCTTGAAACCTTCGTCACGTAGATAACGCAGCAACTCGACCATCGGTTGGTATGTCATTTGATCATAGGGCAGGCTGGTGCCCGGGTGACGTTCGGTTTCCAGCCATTGCGCAACACCTGCCTGAAAGTCATCGACGCTGGTGCCCGAATGCGAGGCGTTGACAACTTCGATCAGCGCCTCATGCCCGCCTTCAAGAATTGCCGCAAGATCACCCTTTGCAGCAGCTTCCAGTGCAGTCGTTGTCAGGATCGACGGGTCCTGCTCGGCCAGATCGGCCAGTCGGTCCATGGCAAAAACAAACTGGAAATACACAGGCTGTTCGGCCCAAAGCGTTCCGTCATTGTCGAATACGGCGATCCTGTCATCCGGCGTCACGTAATGAGCAGAGGCAGGGTCGGTTACTTCGTCAACAAACGAAACGATTTTCTCTTTGGATTCTAGATTGTTCCAAGAGGGCAAGGGGTCAGCAATGGCGACCGTCGCTCCTATCACACTGCACAATATCAAAAACAGACGCACGGGTTATTCCTCAATTTTCAACCGCCAATGAGAAGCGCCGGGCCCCGGTATCGGGACTCCGGCTTTGCTGTGTCTTGGATCAAACGGCCAGGTTCACGGTGCGCCCGGAGGTGACGTCAGCTTCTCCATCACCTTGTCGAGGCTGAAGCTCGCCGCTTCCTGTCGGGGTGGGTATTCCTTGAAGGTTTCAAGGAACTGCGCGACATAGGCCTGCGCAGGTACCAGCATGTAGGCACGGTCGAGCATCCAGTCATAGTAGGTATTCGATGTGCGATAGCCACGCTCGTACGGGTCGCGTCGCAAGTTGGCGATCAATGGCACACGCAGAGGGGTCAGCGGCTCCATCCAGGCGCGCAAGGTCGCCCATGCCTTCTGTTCCAGGAAGGTGATTTTCCAATCACCGAAGCGCAGTGCCGCAAGGTCACCATCGTCCGTGAAATAGAAGATTTCCCTGCGCGGGCTCTCGTCTGTTTCGCCGGTCAGCAACGGCAAGATGTTGTAACCATCCAGGTGCACGCGATAGTCACGCCCGCCGCCAACTTCGGTCACGGTGACACCTTCCAGAAGATCTTCTTTCACGGTTTCGTTGCCAGCCGCCGCCAAGAATGTCGGCAACCAATCCATATGGTGCACGATCTCGTTCGACACAGCGCCTTCGGCAATTTTGCCGGGCCACCGAACCATGGCAGGTACGCGCCATGCACCTTCCCATTGGGTGTTTTTCTCACCCCAGAACGGTGTCATCGCGGCATCTGGCCACGTATTCATGTGCGGACCATTGTCAGTCGAGTAAAACACGATGGTTTTGTCGGCAATGCCCAGCTCGTCCAGCGCAGTCAGGAAGTCACCGATATGCATATCGTGTTCAATCATGCCAGCCGTGTACTCATCCACCTGCTTGCCGACGATTTCATTGGCTTTTGCCCATTTCTCTTCGGAAACATGCGTGCGGAAATGCATCCGGGTGCCTGACCACCAGACGAACCACGGTGTACCGCTTTCCTCTTGTTTGCGGATGAATTCAATCGCTGCCGCCGCAGTTTCATCGTCGACCGTTTCCATACGCTTCTTGGTCAGCGGGCCGGTATCCTCGATCTCACCACCTGCTGTCGACTTGATTACACCGCGCGGTCCGAAAGCTTGCCGAAAGGTTCTGCCATCGGGCAGAACAGCATCATTGGGATAGTCGATGTTTTCCGGCTCTTCCTCGGCATTGAGGTGGTAGAGATTACCAAAAAATTCGTCAAAACCGTGGTTTGTCGGCAGATGTTCATCTCGGTCGCCCAGGTGGTTTTTTCCGAACTGACCTGTGGCATAGCCTTCTGCTTTCAGAAGTCCCGCAATGGTCGGGTCTTCGATCTGCATACCTTCCTTAGCGCCTGGCAGGCCAACTTTGGACAGGCCCGTGCGGAAAACGGATTGCCCCATGATGAAAGATGATCGCCCGGCCGTGCACGACTGCTCACCGTAGTAATCCGTGAACATCATGCCTTCTTCGGCGATGCGGTCGATATTGGGCGTCTGATACCCCATCAGACCCCGCGTGTAGGCCGAGATGTTGGACTGACCAACATCGTCGCCCCAGATCACAAGGATATTCGGTTTCTGGTTCTGCGCCCAGGCGGGTATGGCCAGTGTCAACGTGGCGGTTACCACGGCAAGTCGGCGCAAGTTACTGCGCCAGGTGCCGGATAGCGAACGTGGAGGTAACATGGTTTGCTCCTGATCTGAGAGGATCTTGGCGACCCCAAAGGAAATGAATCACCCGGCGTTCAAATGCATGAACAACGCGGCAGCAAAGTGTTGATTCCCATATTGAAAATCTTTGGTAGCAGGAATCGAACACCATTAGCATAGGTTACTTCTTGCGTCGGAAACTCATCATATGATTATATCGCAAAGTACAAATGTGAGACAAAATGAATAATCTGAAGCTATTACGAAACACCGGATGGTTCAGTGAACGCTCGTCAGAGTTTCAGGCCGATTTGGCAGCCCTTGGCATACCGAAATCGGTAGAGGCGGGAGAGACGCTGTACCACTACGGTGATCCGGCAAATGGAATCTACGCGATTCTCAGCGGTGGTGTGCAGATAACGGCCCCAGCGGACGATGGTCAGGAGTTCGTTTTGCACCGCGATGGCGCTGGGTTCTGGATCGGCGATCTTGCGTTGTTTGCTGGTGCACTGCGTCTGGTCAGTGTTGTCACGACGCAAGCCACTCAAGCCTTGTTTTTCCCTAACCTGAGCATCTCGCGGTTGATTCAGAACAATCCTGACTACATCCGGGATTTCTATGCGTTGACGCATGAGAATATGCGGACCGCTTTGCGCATCATGGCAAATCTGGCTGTGACGGGAACGGAGAAGCGGCTGGTCTTGAGGTTGCTTCACTTGGACGAAGGGACCTCGAAAACCGAAGGCTGGATTGATGTTTCGCAAGACGATCTGGCAGCGATGATTGCTGTATCGCAGCCGACTTTGCACAGGAACCTTCACCGGCTTGTGGATTTGGGGTTAATCGAACTGGGGTATGGCCGGGTTCGACTGCTGGATCGGGGCGCATTGATAGCCAGTTGTCAGACCTGAGGTTTCGGGTAGCGACACCGGCATGCGGTTCAATATACGCGGACAGGCTGGCCGCTGTGTACGGTACCCGACGAACTTAAGCCTACGCCACGCCGTGGTTCAGTTTTTCGCACGCGCCTGACTGTCCTCCTCGCCCAATTGGCCGTCCAGAGACATCATGATTGCGACCGGGCGTAAAGCAGGGATGTGGCTGAACACGATCAGGATGCAGACCGTCAGTGGCACGCTCAGGAAAGCACCGATCAGGCCCCAGACAGTTGTCCAAAAGGTCAATGCCAGAATAACTAGGAATGTCGACATGTTCAGCGAACGTCCCAGCATGGCCGGATCAAGGAAGTTACCGATCAGGAATTGAAGGGTGCCGCACCCAAATAAGATAATCAAAAACGGAACGATCGTATCAAACTGAACAAGCGCGATCATGGCTGGGAAAAACACCGCTATGATCGACCCGATCGAGGGTATGAAGTTCAGAGCAAAGGTCAAAACGGCCCAGGTTTCCGCATATTCCAAGCCAAGAACCCTGAATACAAAATAGCTGATGCCCGCTGTGATCAGGCTGATCAGCGTCTTTACCCCAACATATCGTTGCAGGCTGATCGATATGGCATCAAGCATGGTCGCAAAATCTGCGCCGGTTTGGGGGTCACCAGCCGCAAGTTGAATTTTCTTGCGAAAGGCCAGACGCTCGGCCATCAGGAACGCGACATAGAGGCTGATCAGAAAGAACTGGTTTAGCAGGGACGTAGCGCTGCCCAGCAACAGGCGTGCGACATAGGTCATGTCGATGCTGACCAGATTGTCG
This sequence comes from Ruegeria sp. AK11, assembly GCF_056541095.1. NCBI lineage: Bacteria > Pseudomonadati > Pseudomonadota > Alphaproteobacteria > Rhodobacterales > Roseobacteraceae > Ruegeria > Ruegeria sp. AK11. The sequence goes on along the minus strand of NZ_JBQFXU010000001.1, from coordinate 999,164 downwards.
CGGATGAAAGTGGTGACATCGTTGCCGACAAGACCGGTTATGCGCTCAACCGCCCCGTCGAACTGGTTTTCGTAGGTGCTGACGGACCGAGCAAACTGCGTTGCCTGACTGCCCAGCACGTACATGATCATGAACAATCCCACCAGAACCACGGTCACTCCGGCGATATTGGCCAACCAGACCGGAGCACGGGTCAGCGCGGTAACGCGGTCGCTCAGCGCAATGATCAGAACGTTGACCAGCAGCGCCATGGCAAGAGGGATCAGGAAGTTCGCCCCCGCATAAAGCCCCAACACTATCAGCGTCGCGATAATGCAGGTGTCGCGGACAACAGACAGTTTTAGCCTGGGGCGAGCCGTGAAATCTTCCTGATCCGGGATCATTCAGTATCCTGTTTATCTGTTCTTACGCAGGCTGGTGATCGCCCCGCTTTTTCCAATCCTGCACCTGCAATCCGTTTTTAGCAATGCAGTCAGCCGTTTGCAGATCGGCATTTGTCACTTTGATACCGATGACGGGTTCTGTGTTTTATTTCGGCAGGTTAGGGTTGCAGGATGACAAAGCCCACGATTCCCCCGTTTGGCCGCCCGCTTCAGGCACTGTGGCTGGCACTTCGCCGGTTCGTCAGGAAAAACGGACCTGTCATGAGCAGCCACGTCGCCATGTCGCTGATGATGGCCCTGTTTCCCTTTGTGTTGTTCACCGTGGCGCTGGCCGGGGCATTGTCGCAGGACTATGTCACTGATGAGTTGATTGATCTGCTGTTCGGGGCATGGCCCAAGGATGTTGCGGACCCTATCGTGGCCGAATTGCGTGCCGTTCTGGCCGGGGCAGGGTCGGGTGTGATTACGCTGGGTGGCTTACTTGCGATCTACTTTGCCTCCAACGGGGTTGCCGCAGTTCGCGCTGCGATGAATCAGGCCTATCACGATCAGGACAGTTGGCCTTTTTGGAAGACCCGGCTTTTGTGTCTGGTTCTGGTTATCCTTGGCGGTTCGGCAATCCTTGTTATTGCAACGGTCGAGGTGGTCTTGCCGGTCTACACGAAACTGGTGGCAGAGCATACCGAAGCTCCGGTAACGGACTGGCTGTCCGTAGATCGCCTGCGGTGGACGTTTACCGTGGCCGTTCCGGCAGGCACCGTCCTGCTGGCTCATCTAATCCTGCCAACCCGCAGGCACAGCCTGACCCAGATCCTGCCCGGCGTCATACTGACATTGGTTTTGTGGGCAGCTGGCGGATGGGCATTTTCAGTCTATATCAGCCAGTTCGCCACCTACAGTGCCACATATGCGGGTTTGGCCGGGGCAATGGCTGCGCTGATCTTCCTGTATCTGTGTTCTGCGATGCTGATCCTTGGCGCTGAATACAACGGCGCATTAATCGACCTTCGGAACGCCGCTGAAGGAGATATGGCATGAGATTTGCCATTCTGGCGGCTTGCTTAACCCTCGCAAGTGAAGGGCAGGCGCAGTCACTGGAATATGTCGGGTCGGATCAATGTTCGGACTGCCATCAACGCGAGGCCGAGGCATGGGCTTCGTCTCATCATGCCTTGGCCTGGACGGAAGTTGGCGACGGCCATCTGGTCGCCGATTTCGATGGAACCCGGTTCGTGCAGAACGGGATGACGGTTGAATTCACTAAACAGGCAGACAGGTTCACAGCTCGTGTAACTGAAAAAGACGGTGCGACGACGGCATATGATGTGCATTCCGTCGTTGGGATTACGCCTCTGCAACAATTTCTGTTTGAAACCGAACCGGGGCGGTTGCAAAGTTTTGATGTGGTCTGGGATACCGAGCAGAAGCGCTGGTATCACTTATACCCCGATCAGGATCTGCCGCCAGAAGACGGGCTGCACTGGACGGGCCCTTACAAGAACTGGAACGCGCGCTGCGCCGAATGTCACGCCACAGGGTTTGAAAAGAACTACGACGCGCAATCCAGAACATACTCTTCCCGACAGGCTGAGATTGGAGTTGGCTGCGAAGCTTGCCATGGACCGGGGTCGGCACATATCGATTGGACCAAAGGGCAGGGCGTTGCCGGGGGTCTGAGTGATAGAGGCTTTTCGATGAGCTGGGGCAAGGGCCAGACCGAGGCCGAGATCCAGCAATGCGCCGGATGTCATTCGCGGCGCGAGGCGCACGGCAACGGAAATCCTTTGCCGGGAACCCCGTATCATGATGCCTATAACCTGGCTGTGTTGCGGCCCGGTTCGTATCATCCGGACGGGCAAATACTTGATGAGGTCTACGTTTACGGCTCATTCCTGCAATCCAAAATGTATGCCCGAGGGGTCGGGTGTATGAACTGCCACGAGCCACACAGCGCGCAGTTGAAGGCCGAAGGCAACGGTATTTGCACGCAATGTCATTCCACGGCCGCAAACCCTGAATTCCCGACGCTAGCGAAACAGGAATACGATACCCCCAGTCACCATCATCACGTTATGGATAGCGCGGGTGCCCAGTGCAAAAGCTGCCACATGATCGAACGCACTTATATGGGAGTGGACGGTCGCCGGGATCACAGCTTTCGCGTGCCGCGACCGGATTTGGGATTAGGGGCTGATGCCTGCACTGATTGCCACCAGAATAAGGATCAGGTCTGGGCTGCCAGCCGGATCAAAGGGTGGTTTCCTGACACAGCCAATCGGGGCGCACATTTTGGTACGGTATTCAAAGCTGCTGCCGATGGTCAGTTGAATACGCCAGAGGGTTTGATTTCTGTCGCAACGGATCCCTCGCAACCCGCTATCGTGCGCGCAACAGCGGCGTATTTGCTGCAACCTTTTGGCTCGCCCGAAGTTGCCGCGCGCACAGCGCCACTGTTGCAGGAAGACGATCCGCTGATACGCGCAAATGCAGCAGCCTTGCAGCGTCAGGCGAGCCCTACGGATCGTGCGCAAAGGTTAGAGCCACTTTTGTCTGATCCTTTTCGCAACGTTCGCATTGCCGCCGCCAAGGAGTATCTGAGTATCCCTCCTCAAGCTCTGACGCCTCAGCAACAGGGTCTGGCCGGGCAGGGTATGGCCGAGTGGCAGGCGGCGATCTCGAACAGGCTGGATGCCCCTGAAACGCATCTGGTTCTGGGGGGCATGGCGTTGACGCTGCGCAACGCCCCGGCCGCCGAACGGGCCTTTCGCGAGGTTGTCGCGCTGGACCCTCAGCGCGCCGAAGCGTGGCCCATGGTGGTACAGCTGGCTCAGATCAACAGCGGCCCGGAAGCCGCACGTATCGCCTTACGCGAAGCCTTGATCAGGTTGCCCGATGACCCGGCCTTGCTGCAATTGTTGCAACAACTGGGCCCCTGATCCGGCACAGGCTTGCCCGATTTGTTCCATCTTCACGGCAAGATTTTACGCTAACAGCATTTCAGAACTGTTGTATTGAGGTGATGCATGTCCACTGAGTCAACAAGACAGAAAGCAACCGGGCCGAACCCTGCTACGCTGGCGCAGCGCATTGAAGAGCTGCGCAATCGCGAGCCTGTATATGTTTCGCACGGGGATACTCTGATGTTGCAGGGTATGGCGGCCACGTCGTTGCGTGAACAACGTCTGACCGGAAACCGTATCCGTTTGGAAGATTAAGTTCAGCCGCGAAACCCGGTTGCTATAACGAATTTCTCGGAGCTGTCCGAACGGGATGCGGGCGGTTTCACATGCGCCACTTTCTGAAATTTCTGCTTCAGAAGTTTTTGCAAATCGCCCTCGGCGCCGCCAGCAAGAACCTTGGCTACAAATGTGCCACCTTCTTCCAGCACGTCAAAGGCGAAATGGGCCGCAGTTTCACACAGCGCGATGATCCGCAGATGGTCGGTCTGCTTGTGACCCGAGGACGCTGCGGCCATGTCCGACATTACAACATCCGCCTTGCCACCCAGCCAGTCCTTGACCTTCTGGTCGGCGTCATCCTCCATGAAGTCCAGCACATGGGTATCGGCACCCGCAACCGGTTCGACTTCCTGTAAGTCGATGCCCAGCACCGTTCCGATCCGTTTCCCCGATTTTTCACCAAGCGCGTTTACCCGTTTGACTGCAACCTGGCACCAGCCACCGGGTGCGCATCCCAGATCAACAACCCGTGCTCCGGGTACGAGAAAGCGGAACTTGTCGTCAAGTTCCATGATCTTATACGCGGCCCGCCCACGGTATCCTTCGGTCTGGGCGCGCTTGACATACGGGTCGTTCAATTGCCGTTCGAGCCAGCGGGTCGAACTCAGCTTGCGACCACGAGCGGTTTTTACCTTTACCTTCAGGTCACGTTGCCCGCGCCCCGAGTTGTTTTTGCCAGTTGGTGTCTTCGCCATCAGAACGGTCCGTCTTCCAGTACCCCGTCCGCGCTCATCTGTGCATAAAGCAGGCCCTCGCGCAGCCCCCGATCTGCCACGGAAAGGCGATCAGTGGGCCAACAGCGCAACAATGCCTGCAAAATGGCCGAGCCGGACATGATCAGGGCCTGCCGGTCTTCCCCAATCCGAGGATCCCGGCGGCGCCCATGAGGGCCGAGTTCTAAATACCCGCGTATCACTTTGTCAATCTGGTCACTGGTCATACGCAGCCCGTCAACTTTGGTCCGGTCATACCGCTTGAGCCCCAGATGCGATGCCGCAACCGTAGTGACAGTTCCGCTGGTGCCGACGATCTGAAAACCTTCACGGGTTTGTTCATCTTTGTAAGGAGCGAAATCGGCCAGGTTTTCTTCGAAAAACCAGCTCATTAACGCAAACCGCGCGGCGTCGTTTTCGACGTCATTGAACTGATCCCGCAACGTGGCAACACCCAGCGGCACGCTGATCCAGTCCACGACTTTTGCAGCCGGAAAAGGGCTGTCGACCGTGTGAAATCCGTTATGCAAACGCATGATCGCAGCCGGGCGGTCACGGCGAGGGACAGACGAAATGTCGATCCAGACCAGCTCGGTCGAACCGCCGCCAATATCGACAACCAACAGCTGTTCGGTCTTGGTGGACACCAGCGGGGCGCAGGAAATCACCGCCAAACGGGCTTCTTCTTCGGGTTGGATGATTTCAAGCGTCAGCCCGGTTTCGCGTTTGACCTGTCGGATGAATTCGCGGGAATTCTTGGCGCGGCGGCAGGCCTCGGTTGCGATCAGACGCATCCGTTTCACTTTGTTCCGTTTCAGCTTTTGCTGACAGATTCGCAGCGCTTGAACGGTGCGTGCCATCGACGCCCGCGACAGACGTCCGGTGCGTTCCAGACCCGCGCCCAGCTGCACGGACTTGGAGAAGCTGTCAACCACATGAAACCCGCTGCCCTTGGGCTGGGCTATCAACATGCGGCAACTATTTGTTCCCAAATCCAGAGCCGCATACAGGGCATCCGGATCGGGTCTTGCCGGCGCGGGGCTTTCGACCGCTTGCGGGAACGCGCCCGCACCTTTGGGACGCTTGGGCGCCATCGTAACGCCCTCCGATTTTCGAGTTGATTTGACCCTAGGCGGCGCATCGCCGACGTGCAAGCGATTTCCATTTCGAATTTAGTCTGGATGTCACACGCCGTTCATACTGAGGTGCGATTTGAACTTTGATCCCGGTTGAGGGATTCTTGATCGCAATTAGCCGCAGACGGAGCCTGCCATGAAAGATGAACGTGTCCTGACCTTTGACGAATTCGATGAAGTGGTGAATCCGCGCCCAGAGGTATGTGAGTTTGACCGCGTCGTTGAGCGTGCCTTATCACGTCGTGGGTTTCTGGGCGGCGTATTGGCGATGGGAAGTTTCACGGCGTTGGGTGGGGCGCTGCTTCCGACTGGTGTACGTGCAGCCGCAGATCGCTTTGCGTTCGAGGCGATTCCGGCGTCAACTGCCGATGACGTCATCGTGCCGCCGGGCTACCAGGCCGAGGTGATGGTGCGCTGGGGTGATCCGCTTTGGTCTGATGCGCCCGAATTCGATCCGGCCACCCGTGGAACTGCCGCCAGTCAGGAACGTGCATTCGGTGATAACACCGACGGTCAGGATGTGTTTCTGCACGAGGGTCACGTTCTGCTGGTCGTAAACAACGAATACACCAATCGCGATATCCTTTGGGGAAACAACCCGGACGCCAAGGCCGCCTCGGATGACGATGTTGCCAAAGGCATGATGGCGCATGGTGTGACGGTGGTCGAGATTGCAGCTACCGATGGCAAGTGGGGCATTGTTAAGGATAGCCCGTATAACCGCCGCATCACGCCGCAGACAGACATGTCACTGACGGGCCCTGCCGCGGGCCATGATCTGTTGAAAACTGCCGCTGATCCGACAGGCACCACCTCTAAGGGCACCTGGAACAACTGTGGCAACGGCATGACCCCATGGGGGACGTATTTGGCCTGTGAAGAGAATTTCAACGGCTACTTCTCGGCTGAAGACGAAAACCATGAAGTCAGCGCCGAACTTCAGCGCTATGGCGTTTCGTCCAAAGACTGGGGATACGGATGGGCCGGAATTGACGAGCGTTTCGATGTCTCGAAAAACCCCAACGAGCCGAACCGCGCAGGCTATGTTGTCGAAATCGACCCAACCGATCCGGCCTCGACGCCTCGCAAGCTGACCGCGCTTGGTCGGTTCAAGCATGAAAACGCCGAGGCCATTGTGAACAATGACGGTCGCGTCGTCGTCTACATGGGCGATGATGAACGGGGCGAGTTCCTGTATCGCTTCGTCTCGGAAGGTGTTTATGCCGCTGGTGTGGATACGAATGCGCTGCTTGAGAACGGTACGTTGTCGGTTGCAAAGTTCAACGACGACGGGACTGGTGAGTGGCTGGACCTGACCCCCGAAACAACTGGTATGACGTCGCAGGCCGAAATCTGCATCCATACGCGACAGGCAGCGTCGGCCGTGGGCGCGACCACTATGGACCGCCCGGAATGGGTTGCGGCCAATCCGAACGCGCCCGAGGTCTATTGCTGCCTGACCAACAACAAGAACCGCGGTGTGAAACCGAATGCCGGTGGCGACGACACTTCGGTCAACGGGCCGAACCCGCGCGATGCGAACAAATACGGTCAGATCGTGCGCTGGCGTCCTGAAGGCGGTGATCATGGCGCATCGGGGTTTGAATGGGACCTGTATGTACTGGCCGGAAACCCGACCGTGCATCAGGATGCTTATGGCGGCTCGGATAATGTCAACGCCGACAACATGTTCAACTCGCCCGATGGGCTGAAGTTTGACAGCAACGGCCTGCTGTGGATCCAGACCGACGGCAAATACAGCAACGAGGGCGACTTCGAAGGGCAGGGGAACAACCAGATGCTGGCAGGCGACCCGGTTACCGGTGAAATCCGTCGTTTTCTGGTTGGACCGAACGAGTGTGAGATCACTGGGCTCAGCTGGTCGCCGGATCGCCGCACCATGTTTGTTGGTATTCAGCACCCCGGTGAAGACGGCAACAGCCACTGGCCCGACGGTGGTAACTCGGTTCCACGTTCAGCCATCATTGCGGTTACTCGTCTAGACGGCGGGCTGGTCGGTTAACCCTGGCAAGACGCGCTGAATCAAGCCTCGGGCGGGTCATGCCGTCCGGGGCTTTTTGTTCATTATGCAGCGCTCTCATAGTGACAATGAGAATTTTGGTATGCGTTTTCGTCGCGAGACGGGTTAAAACCCCGCCACGCCACCGTGGGCGAAAACGTCGCTTGAAAAGCGCCGGGTGTCGAAAACCGACCGACCCATCCCCACATTGAAGTTTAGAACCGGCCCATCGGGTTAGGAGGAATCACAGTAATGCCTGACGTCACCATCGTGTACTGGCGCGACATTCCCGCTCAGGTCATCGTCGGCAAAGGCCGTCGCGGCGCGAAGCGGCAATTGGAAGAACGGTTCGAGCAAGCCATCGACCGCGCCGCCATGAAGGTAAACGCCAAGGACAGTGATGCCTATCTGGCCGAATGGCGCAAGGCCGAGCCTTTTGCGGTTGATGGCGACCCGGCAGAAGTAGCCGAGGCCGAGGCCCTGCGTCTGGAAAAGGAATACGATCAGGACCGCATTAAAGCGCTGATCGCAAATGACGGTTGGGCATAAGCCCGGATCTTAATGGGAGGCCTCAATGGCTTTGCTGAACTTCAAGAAACGTGATGTGGTCGAAAACAGCCCTGTGAACCCGACCGTCGAAGCCTTCCTGCAAGGCTATTCGATCGAGGTCATGCCGCGGACCGCCGAAAAGGTCGAGGATTTCCGCGCGCTGCTGCCCGAAGGCACACGCGTCTACATTGCCCATATCGAAGGCACCCCGATTGAAGATATGGTCAAGACAGCCAAGCGGATTGCAGCCGAAGGCTATCCTGTCATGCCCCACTTCCCGGCGCGGATCATCAAGGATGCGGCGACGTTGGAAAACTGGATCTCGATGTACCAGGGCGAGGCGGGCGTCGAACAGGCGCTGTTGCTGGCCGGTGGCGTGACAAAGCCGCATGGCGATTTCGACAGTTCCATGCAGCTGATGGAAACCGGTCTGTTCGACAAGGCAGGGTTCACACGTCTTCATGTTGCCGGTCACCCCGAGGGGAACAAGGACATCGATCCCGATGGGTCCACCAAGAATGTCGATGACGCCCTGCGCTGGAAACAGAAATTCAACGAGACCACGGATGCCGAGATGGCGCTGGCAACCCAGTTTGCCTTCGATGCCAAACCGATCATCGCCTGGGCAGATAGTCTGAAAGAGGCGGGTATCGACCTGCCCATCCACATCGGTATCGCCGGTCCGGCCAAACTGCAGACCCTGATCAAGTTCGCAATTGCCTGCGGCGTCGGCCCGTCGCTGAAAGTTCTGCAAAAGCGCGCCATGGATGTGTCGAAGCTTCTGCTGCCCTATGAGCCGAATGATGTTGTGACTGAATTGGCCAACCACAAGGCGGCCAACCCGGATTTCAACATCACCAACGTGCACTTCTTCCCGCTGGGCGGGATCAAAACCAACGCCAACTGGGCGATCAATAATGGCGGCGCCTCGGCGCAGCCTGCAAACTCCTAAGGAACGGACATGACCCGTACAGTCGTAGAATCAAAAACAAAAACCGCCGTTCTGGGCTTTGACGAACCGTTCTGCGTGATCGGCGAGCGGATCAACCCGACCGGTCGGAAAAAGCTGGCGGCCGAACTGGAAGCAGGCGATTTCTCGACCGTCGAGAAAGATGCGCTGGCACAGGTGATGGCGGGCGCAACCGTTCTGGATATCAATGCGGGCGTCGTCTACAACTCGAACCCAAACCCGAACGAGACCGAACCGCCGCTTATGCGCAAGATCGTTGAGCTGGTGCAGGGGCTGGTTGAAGTTCCGCTGTGTATCGACTCGTCGGTTCCCGGTGCTCTGGAAGCGGGTCTTGAGGCGGCGGAAGGTCGCCCTCTGCTGAACTCGGTCACAGGTGAGGAAGAGCGTCTGGAACTGGTTCTGCCGCTGGTCAAAAAATACAATGTTCCTGTTGTGGCAATCTCGAACGACGACACAGGCATCTCGGAAGACCCCGATGTCCGTTTCGAAGTGGCCAAAAAGATCGTTGAACGTGCCGCTGATTTCGGCATCCCTGCGCACGACATCGTTGTTGATCCGCTGGTCATGCCGATCGGTGCGATGGCAACTGCCGGTCAGCAGGTGTTTGCTCTGGTCCGTCGCCTGCGCGAGGAGCTGGGCGTTAACACCACCTGTGGCGCGTCCAACATCTCGTTCGGTCTGCCGAACCGACACGGCATCAACAATGCCTTCCTGCCGATGGCAATGGGTGCCGGCATGACCTCGGCGATCATGAACCCGGTGGCTCTGCCAGTGACGCAGGCAAAAATTGCCGAGAAAAAAGAAGCCGTTGCCGCGGCGGGCATCATCCTGCCCGAAGGCATGGATGACGAGGCGTTCGTTCAGATGTTCGGCCTGGGTTCTACCAAGCCGCGCGCCGGTAAGGAGATGGAGGCCATCCGCGCTGCCAACCTGCTGACCAACAACGACCCGCATGGTGGGGAGTGGATCAGGTTCAACAAATCACCTGACGAGGCCGGTGGCGCAGCCGGTAGTCGTCGCGGTGGTGGCCGTCGTCGCCGCGCCTGATCGCACCAACAAAGACAGCAAAGGCCGGGCACTGTGCCCGGCCTTTTTCGTTTGCCCCTGATCAATGTCGATTTTACGCAAGGGTTCAGGATATCCTGATCCGGGACGCAACGATCAGGTGGCACCATGCGCAAACATCACCCCCCGAACCTCTCAGAAGCGGATCTGACCAAGCGGTTGGGTAAAAAGGAGTATTTCGAGCAACTGAATGATCTTCAGGCAAAGCTGGCCAGAATTCAGCAAGCGTATCTGTTTCACGGGCTCAAGGGTGTGCTGGTGTTCGAGGGTTGGGATGCGGCAGGCAAGGGGGGAACCATTCGTAGGATCAGCCAGGCTTTAGACCCGCGCAGCTTTAAAGTCTGGCCAATTGGGGCCCCCCGGAACTACTACCTCAACCGGCATTACCTGCTGCGGTTTTGGGAACGTTTGCCACCGTCCGGAGCGATATCCGCTTTCGACCGCAGCTGGTACGGGCGCGTGTTGGTCGAGAGGATCGAGAACCTGACCCCGGAAACATCTGGCGCGCTGCTTATCAGGAAATCAACGATTTCGAACGCATGCTGGTCGACGATGGTGCCCGGATCGTCAAGCTGTTCTTCCACATCTCTGAAGATGAACAGATGCAGCGGTTTACTGAACGGCTAAGAAACCCGTTGAAGCGCTGGAAATTGACATACGAGGATTTCAGGAATCGCGAGAAATGGGATGATACCGAGATCGCCGTGGATGAAATGCTGGCCCGGACGTCGACCGATCTGGCACCGTGGCACGTGATACCGGCCAATAACAAAAGATACGCGCGCATCAGCGCCATGAAGGCCATTGTCAAAGCCTTTTCAGCCGGGGTCGATCTGAACCCGCAACATCTGGACAGCCGCACGCTTGAGGCGGCCATCCAGGCTTTGGATGTAGATGACTCGCTGATCGACAGTCTTCGTGCGCGGACCGAGTGACTTTTTCCGGGCAACCTGAAACGATCCGGCTTGCGTGTCAGGGAACTCTGGTTATATCTCAGGGGTGCGGCGGGTATGATGTAATGGTAGCCTGTCAGCTTCCCAAGCTGAACGCGCGGGTTCGATTCCCGCTACCCGCTCCAGAACTTTCAGGTCAGACGGCGATTTCCGGTGAAGGCCTGCTCCGGCAGGCATGGGGGTCGTATCGGGACGTTCCACCAAATTGACTTGTGCCAGTGGATATTTCCGGTTTTGGGCATCCCTCTCGCGATTGGTAGGATTCCGGGCGTCTTATGATAGAGTGACCCCATCACTGTTGAGCAGAGCCCAACTATGCGGGAAATTGATCAGACCGGCACGAGTACACCCCAAGAGCCTTGCGCAGGTGATGTTCATGCCTTTCTGGAGAGCCTGACCGGCCCGTCCCGTGGAACGGTTTCCTGGCTTGTTGACAGCGCATTGACTGTTTCTGTTGGCGAAGGCCGTGCGCTAGGTCTGCGCCTGAAAGACAACACACCACCCCATGACGAAGACATCGCAACGCTTCAGTGGTTCGAGGGGGGCTATGTGCTCAACGCGCTGGCAGGGCAAGACATCTGGGTCAATGGCCACAAGATTGTGTCGGCAACGCTGAAACACGGCGACGTGATCGAATTTGGCGAATTGGGCCCGATCTCCCGATACCGCATTTGTACTCAGAGGTTTCCCATTCGTCACACGGTCGAGGATATCCTGAGTGACGCCTATGCTTATGCGCGGTCAAGTCGCCGGCCCTTTGCCCAAAGAATGTCGGGTGCGCTGCGTGAGAGTGGGCGAAGGCTTGTTTCTCAAACCACTATGTTCTTCAGGATTACGGTGGTTGCAGCGATTGCGCTGATCGCAGGTCTGCTGTTCCTGCTTTATCAAAACGACCGTAGACTGGCCGACAGCCTGCAACAGGAAGCCCGCAAGATCGAAGCGGTGTCGGCCATGCTTAGCCAGACGCGGGAAGATGTGCTGACTCCAGAAGACCTTGTGGCGTTGAGGGATGCCTTTCAGAACCAGCTGATATCAACCGAGCAGCGGTTGGGTACCCTTGAACAGCGCGCGGGGGCGTCCACCCGGGTTATCACCGCCTCTACTCAATCCGTGGCTTTCATTCAGGGCGCCTACGGATTACGTCATATCGAAAGCGGTAAACTGCTGCGCCATGTGTTGGGGCCAAACGGAGAGAAGTTGCAAACACCCTTCGGTCAACCCTGGATCGAACCGGAGGCAACAGGTGAGCCCGCAGAGTTCCAGTTCACAGGCACCGGATTTCTGCTGGAGGGTACACCGCGGTTGGCCACCAACCGCCACGTTGCCTTGCCCTGGACATCCGGCGACAAGGCTCAGGCACTGAAAAACGCAGGTCTTGAGGCCGAGATGCTGCGGTTGCTGGCCTATCTGCCAGGTCAGGCCGACCCGATCGAGGCCACTTTGGACCGGTTCAGTGAGACCGCTGATCTGGCGCTTTTGTCGGTTGATCCAAACCGTATCGAGGGGCTGGGATTACGACTGGCCGATGACCTTCCTCGCAGCGGTGACGAAGTCTTTCTTCTGGGGTATCCTACTGGCCTGAAAGCGTTAATTGCGCAGGCGGGGCCGGAATTTCTGAAAACGCTCGAGAAAGACGGGTCCGTCAATTTCTGGACGATCGCCGCACGGTTATCTGCGCAAAACCAGGTTCAACCTCTCGCCAGCCGAGGAATCGTGGCGCAGACAAGCCCGGGTGCAGTCGTTTACGACGCAGAAACAACGTCAGGAGGAAGCGGAGGGCCGGCCCTGAACCGCAAGGGAGAGGTGGTCGCGATTAACGCCGCGATCCTGCCAGAGTTCGGGGGTTCAAACATCGGGGTTCCGGTTTTGCACCTGAAAACCTTGCTGAATGAAACTGTCAGCCAGTGATCAATCACTGGTCTGGAAAGGCGATTTTTGAACAAAGAATACGACCGTCAACGGAACGATCACAGAAATCAGGGCCACGGCGATCAACAGGTGTCCAAGTTGGCCGTAATCGGCAATCGATGTGACGACACCGGTTTCCGGGTCGGTTACCGCGCGCGACACCACGAAAATCTGGTTCATGTATTTCGTTGCCAAACTGCTGGCCGACAAGGCCATGTTGGTGAATGACGCCATGACGGCAAAGAAAGTTGCCTTCAGATGCACAGGAGCATTACGTGCGATCCAGGCCAGCATCGGAACCATCGCGATTTGACCCAGCGGGGATTCAACTGCGGTGTCGAGGATTGCAATGAACCTCGCGTCTACGATCCCGCCGGTATGCGCAGATGTCCATTCATGCACGCCGTAATACAGCGCAAGGTTGGGCAGGGCGAGGACCCCCGACGCGATGGTCAGAATGATAACGACCTGCGCAATCGAGCGGTTGGCCATAAACGGTCTCAGAACGATGAGCCCGACCAGTGCAAGCAGGGACGTCAGAAGCGCCAGGATTGCCAGGAACTGCTCGTCAAACCCCAACTCGTCGATTTCGAACCAGGTCAGCCCCGGCCCGGGCAAAGGAACCGCACGAAACACGAAAATGATTATCGCCGTACCAATCAGAGCCTTTGCCTGATTTGGGTTCAGTTCCTTCACCAAGCGCGACATCAGGTACAAGATCACACTCAGTGAGACTACAAAAATAGTTTCCTGGGCGAGTTGGAAATTCGATGTTCCCAACACGATACTCAGTACAACAAAGGCGAGACCGCCCAGCAGGATTGGCCATTTGACCTCGGTGGTTTCGTCAGGAGTATGCGGGGGATGACCTAGGCGAAGATGTTGACGCTGTATCAAACCGTGCAAAACCACACCGCTGACGGACAACAGGGGAATGACAAGCGCGATCAGATAGACGTTGCCATACAATGCAAGACGGTCTGATTTCTGCATGCCCTCGGTTCCCGAGAACACCCAGATATTGACCGCGGCTACGGCTGCGAATCCCGAGAAAATGGCGATCCTGCCCAGTGTTTGCATTGTTGTATGCTGCGCACGGGTTTCCTCGGGCGAAAACGGCTGCCCGTGGGGATTGATCTTTGGAACGGCCTCGACCGTCATCGCGTCGGCGACGACATCCTGAATGGCATAGCCGGAAGGCGCCAAGAGCAGGGCAATGATATACCAGTGTTCCAGCGGTATGACATCAACCATATGTCCGGGAAAGGCCACAAGCCCGTACATGGTGAGCAGGGACAAGGTGATCAGGGTTGCCCCCAATAGGATCAGCAATGACTTCCACCGCCAAAACAGATCAACGATATGACCCAGTGGCATTTTCAAGATCCAGGGAAGCCCGGCCCAAAACGCCAACCCGGCTACAAAGGAAGCGGATAGGTTAAGATAGTCCTTAAGAAAAAAAGCGCCGACGACCGATGTCAGGCCAGAAACCCCGGCGGCAAAGTAGACCATGAGCGGTGGCAGGTAGGACCATCGCATCTGTCGCGCCAGATCAACAAAGGTTCTTTGCCACCATGCAGAAAGCGGCGCTCCTGTAGAAGGCTGGTCAGTGGTCATGTTCACGTAAATCGCATCGCAGGATTTCCTTGACCCAATGATACAGGCTTACAGAAACGCGGACGCAAAAAGCAACAAACTGGTCACCACCCCAAAGAGGGGAACAACAAGAGGCACGCGGAACTGCGGTTCATCGGTTTCAGCCCGGGTCTTCAAAAGGATCAGTGAAAGATTGACCAGCACAAAGACCCCCAGAACAATTTGCGACGTGCGCTCGGCCAGAATGGCGATTGGAAGCGTTTGGGTCAGCAACAGGATTATCGCCGTGACCATGATTGTCGCTACCGTTGGCGTCTGAGTGACCTGAGATACCGTAGCCAGAAACTTAGGCAAATGATCCCGATCCGCGAGCCCGTAAATCACGCGGGATGCCATGATCATCTGGATCAGAACACCATTGATCGTGGCTACGATGGCAATGGTCGAAAACCCCTGCTGGATAACCTCGGGCGCGTCCGTAAAAATCAGGGCCAGCGGTGCGGCGGACGTCGAAAGGACATCGATCGGCACCACATACAGAACAGTCATGGACGTACCAAGATACAAGACCGTGGCCAGAATAAGCGTCAACAGGATCGCTTTCGGGATTGTTCCGGCGGGGTCTTTAACTTCTTCAGCGACATTCGCCATGTCCTCGAAACCGACAAAGGCGAAAAACGCCAGAAGCGAAGCGGCCAATATCCCTCTCCAGGCGGTTGGGTCCAGCCCGGGAACCATCTGGGTGAGCGCATAGCCCTGAGGCTCAGGAAGGGACAGGCCCCAACCAATAACGACAAGTAGCCCGCTGATTTCTATGATGGTAATGACTGCCGCCACCATTACCGACTGCGTGATCCCCCATAGGGCGATCAGCCCCATGATCAGAACTACACCGATTGTCAGACTTGAAATGCCTAAACCTGTAAGCGTTTGAAGGTACGACGCGGCCCCGATAGCCACGGCCGAGGCCGAGATGATGCCCGAGGCGGCCACCGCGAGACCGACCAGCACGGCCATCCAGCTTTTCTGAAACCCAGCTTCGACATAGGCGGCCTCACCCGCACTCACAGGATATCGGGTTGCCAGTTCTGCGTATGACAGGGCGGTCAGCGCAACAACAAGCGCAGCAATCAGGAACGAAACCGCGGCATACGGGCCCGCTATCCCGGCCGTCGCACCAACAAGCACATAAATGCCAGCCCCCACGGTCACTCCAAGCCCATAGAGCGTGAGCAGCGGGGTCGTCAGCGCCCGTCGCAGCTTTGGTGTCTTTTGTTCAACGATGGACATCATCTATCCGCCAATTGGATTACATCGCGTGTCTTAAGTTGGCATCGACGTTTCCGTGCTTGGTCCCGTCGCCTTGATCATTTGCATTTACTGGCATGCGGTAAGTGCCGAGTAGCCAGAGGGTAGTCGGCAGGAGAGCGCGCCGCACGTTCGCCGCGCCCACGGAGCGAACTTTCACACCACTGAATCACTGATCACCGGAAAATTTGCTTGGGGTCAGGCAAGTGAGCGTCGGGCCCGATGATATATTCGTACTTCACTATGTGGTCGCATTGCGTGCTTTGATTCAGGTCAATGAAAGCGGAACGTCACACTGAATCGTAGACCGGTGCGCCTTTTACACGCAATGAATCGCCGAACTTTCTGAGCCTTAAGGAATGCGGTCAAGCAAGGAGTCTCGGGTGACCAAATGGGTCGAAAGCTCCAAAGACTGGCCCGCAGAGTTCGTTTCGATCATTCGTATCAACTCCTGCGCAGCCTTTTGACCCATTTCACGGTGGGGCACGTGAACTGTTGTCAGGGCAGGGCTGACAATGCGCGCGATTTCGATGTCGTCAAAGCCTGTAATCGACACGTCTTCGGGCACTCGGAGCCCCATTTTCTGCGCCTGCCTCAATGCGCCGACTGCCAGAACATCGTTTCCGCACAAAACTGCGGTCGGCGGCATGTCAGTCGCCATGAGATCCCTGAATGCCGTCGCGCCATTCTCGAACTCATATGTGGTTTCGATCACCATTAGGTCATCCGGCTGCAGGCCGTGTTCAGCCATGGCGCTTTTTATCCCAGCGATCCTGAGCCGCGCCCGGTCATTACCCGAACTGATACCAGATATCGTCGCAAGACGCGTATGTCCCTGTCTGATGATCTGGTCTGCCAGCGCTTTCATGGCCTTGCGGTTGTCGAACCCAACTGACGGCACAGGTTTATCCGGCAGAAAGGACCAGGCAACCAGCGCGGGCACTTTCCGTCTGTCCAGATAATCGTAAATATCTGCGTCCCTGTCATGACCGATCAATAACAGCCCATCCGCACCCCGTGCGACCAGGGTTCGGATCTGATCCTTTTCCGCTTCGGGCTCATAGGCTGAACTGGAGACCAGCAGCGTGTAACCACGCTGATGTATCTCTTCCTGAAACGCCTGCAACCCCCTTGCGAATATCGCGTTTTCCATGGTGGGGATGATGGCGCCAATGGTAAATGACCGCTTGGCCGCCATCACGCGGGCCGCGAAATTTGGCGTGTACCCCAATTCCTCGACCGTCGACAGGACACGCTTGCGCGTTGCTTCAACAACTTGTTGCGGGTTGTTCAGACACCGGGACACTGTCGCGGTCGAAACACCCGCGGCCTTGGCAACGTCATCCAGTGTCGGAGCAGACCGATGTTTTGACATTCTCGAACTCTCAATTCCAGTTGGCTTAAGTTAATCGCATTTTTCAAATGATGAAAGCACCAATGTAAGCGCTTGCAATATTGATGTAAGCGCTTACAAAGGTGTTGAGCCGATTCTGAACGGGAGTCCCGGAAATGGTCCTTGCTGCATCTGTCGTCGTTTTCGCGATCTATTTCGCCAACGTTGCTTTGGGTGCTTTTGCAGGCCGCGCGTTTCTTGGTGACGTAGGAGAGATGTTGGTTCTGTTCGCGGCGTCGATTTTGTTCGTTGTCGCGATTCTGAAAAAGGAAGCTGACCGAAACGCAACAGACGGCAGCTGAACTTTTGCTTGGGAGGGCAATTCATGAACAACGACGAGATTGAACTGGCGTCAACAGAACGTCGCAACTTTCTGAAGCTGAGCGCGAGTGGCGCGTTCACGGCCGCATTGGTTGCCGGGGCAGGGGGTGTTTTGTGGTCTTCCGAGGCTGCCGCGCAAACCGCAAAAGAAGAGAGTGAGCGCGAAAAGGCCGCAGACCACATTATGACGGTGGCCACAGCCTATGTGCTGGGTGCGTCGCGCAGCTATCCGATCATGCAGCTGGATCTGAAGGAAAACATCCAGAATGCTACCAACGGCAAGGTCTATGTCAAATTGGCCCCCGGTGGCCAGCTAGGCGCGGGCGGTGCGCTGGTGCAGAAAGTACAAGGTGGAACCATTCAGGCCGCGCAGCACTCGCTGTCGAATTTTGCACCTTTCGCGTCCACGGTCGACCTGATCAACATGCCGTATCTGTGCGGATCGAACCAGCGCTTCACCAACCTTGTCCATTCGGACACGTGGAAAAGCGAAGTCCACCCCAAGGTCGAAGCGGCAGGCTTCAAGGCCCTGTTCTACGTGAATATCGATCCGCGTGTTGTCGCTGTCCGGCAGGGTGGCAATGCGGTCATAACCCCGGGCGACATGAGTGGGATCAAGTTCCGTGTTCCCGGATCGAAGATGCTGCAACAATACTATCGTATGGTCGGTGCCAACCCGACACCTGTGGCATGGGGCGAAACACCTTCTGCGATCAAGCAGGGTGTTGCTGACGCGCTCGATCCGTCGGTCGGGGCGCTTTATGTTTTCGGTTTCAAGGACATCCTTAGCCATGTGACCTTTACGCAGGCCGTTCCAGACAGTCAGGTTTATTCCTGTAATCTGGAGTGGTTCAACTCGATGCCTGAGGACGTGCAGGAAGGCATCATGTGGGGTGCTGAGATGACCGGGCATCAGAACCTGTCCAAAGTTCCGTCGGCCCGCGCCTATGCCATGGCCGAGTTGAACAAAGCTGGTGTTGAATTCCATTCGCTCAGCGATGATCAGCTGGCGGAATGGCAGGATGCCGGTGGGTATCAGCGTTCGGAATGGGATCCGTTCAAGACAGAACTGGCCGGTTCGATGGACAACTTTGAGAAGCTGGTCGAAGCGGCTGGTACGCAGGGCAAATACTACGTCCACGACGCCTAAGGTGAAACCCGTGGGCGCTTGCGGGCGTCCACGATCTTGTACTGCGCGGCCGACAGTGGCCCGTCAAGGCAGGTGCGGACTTGGCTGTTCCATCGCCGGAGGATCAGATGACCGTTCTTCAGAACATTGACCGAAACGCCGAACGCTGGTTGCTGCTGGTGTTCTACGTGATGCTGGTGATCACCATGGCCATCGAGGTGCTGCGGCGCGAGATATTCGCCTATTCCTCGATCTGGGGCGAGGAAATCGTACGGTATTCCTTTATCTACCTTGCCTGGATCGGTGCTGCTGCCGCGGTGAAAGAGCGCGCCCATATCCGGATCGATGTGATCATGCACTATGTCGGGCCGCGCCCCAAGGCACTGCTGTATATCTTCGGCGATCTGGTGATGTTCCTGGTGGCTATCATCGCACTCTACTGGTCGTATGAAGCGGTTCACGTTTCGGCCAAGTTTGGTTCCGTTACGGACGGTTTGCGGATTTCCAAGGTTTGGTTCCTGATGGCTGTGCCGACCGGGTTTGCCCTGATGATCTGGCGGCTGATCCAATCCCTGTTACGCGATCTGAAATGCCTTCGCGACGGCACGCCCGTCTTCGAAGGCGACAAGCTGTTTGACTGAGGAGAGACCGGATGCTTTGGAATTCCCTCAATCAAACCGTTGAACTGGGCTGGGATTTTTACCTGCCGGTGATCCTGTTCGTAGGCCTGATTGCCTTGGCCGTGCCCGTTTGGGCTGCCATTGGGACAGCAGCGATTGTAATGCTGATCATGTCCGGTGACCTTCCTCTCAGCCTTGTCGGAGAGAGCCTGTTTACTGGCATCGACGCTTTTGCCCTGACTGCTGTGCCCTTGTTTATCCTGACCGGGGATGTTTTGGTTCGGACAGGGTTGTCACGCAAGTTTCTGGATGTTGCCGAGGCTTTGACATGCTTCGCCAAGGGGGGCTTTGGATCGGCCACGGTGCTGGTCTGCGGAATGTTTGCGGCAATTTCGGGATCGGATGCTGCGGGGGCTGCTGCGGTGGGTCGGATGACCATCAACCGGTTGGTGGAAAGCGGGTATCCGCGCCCCTACGCCTGTGCTCTGGTCGCGGCCGGTGCCTGCACGGGCATCCTGATACCGCCCTCAATCGCCTATATCATCATCGGCCTTGTGCTGGGCATCTCCGCATCAACGCTTTTTCTGGCCGCTCTGATCCCGGGTCTGGCTATCCTGGTGTCGATCCTGATCACCAACATCATCATGAACCGCCTTTACGCTTACGAAGGTGGCGGCATGATGACCATGGGGGAGTGGTTGGCCAATCTGGGCAAGGCGCTGAAATCGGGCTGGTACGCGTTCATCGTGCCGGGGATCATTTTCTACGGCATCTTCTCAGGTCGCCTGACCCCGACCGAAGCCGGCGCAACGGCCGTTGTCGTCACCATCATCATGGGCTTCATCCTGCGTACACTGACACTGGCCGACTTTCCGTCGATGCTGGTCAGCTCTGCCAAGGTGAACGGGGTGATCCTGCCGATCATCGCCTTTTCAGCTCCGCTGGCCGAGGCGCTGGCGATCATGGGTGTTCCGCAGGGGTTTGTAACTTCGGTGACCTCGCTGACAGACGATCCGTATCTGCTGATCCTGCTGATGATCGGCATCCTGATCGCAGCGGGCTGCGTCATGGAGACGACACCGAATATCGTGATCCTGGCACCGATCCTGAAACCACTGGCTGACAATATCGGCATGAACGAGATCCAGTTCTGCATCATGATGATCACCGCGCTGGGAGTGGGTTTTATCACCCCGCCGCTGGGGCTGAACCTGTTTGTCGTATCTGGCATTACCGGTGAATCCATTCTGAAGATTGCCGCCCGAGCCGTGCCTTTCGTATTGACCATGCTGATCGTGGTGATCCTGATCGCCTACGTGCCAGCCGTGTCGACAACATTGCTACCTGAAATCTACCAATAGGACCTGCTGAACATGCCTCGTGAATATCTGAAAAAGGCAACTTTAACGGCTCAATCACACGCCTCAGAGGTGCATGATACGGTGAAGACAATTCTGACCGATATCGAGGCGGGCGGTGATGCAAAGGCAAGAGAATACGCCGCCAAGTTCGACAAGTACGAAGGGAATGTCTTGCTGACCCCGGCTGAGATTGAGGCCGCCTGTGCAAAAGTTTCCGAAAAGTTGAAAGCCGACATCCGTTTCGCCCACGACAATGTTCGGCGCTTTGCCGAGACGCAGAAAGCGACCGTATCTGACGTTCAGACCGAGATCGTTCCGGGCTTCATTGCCGGGCAGAAGGCAATTCCAGTGGATGCTGCAGGGTGTTACGTGCCAGGGGGGCGATACAGCCACATCGCCAGTGCGATTATGACAGTGACCACAGCGAAAGTTGCGGGATGTCGCCACATCACAGCGTGCTCGCCTCCGCGCCCTGGCGAAGGGGTTGCGCCTGCCATCGTTTATGCGGCGCATATCTGCGGGGCCGACAGCATTCTGGCCATGGGGGGCGTGCAGGGTGTTGCCGCCATGACTTACGGTCTGTTCGGTTTGCCGCGCGCTAACATCCTTGTGGGCCCCGGCAACCAGTTCGTGGCCGAAGCCAAGCGCATCCTTTACGGCAAGGTTGGTATCGACATGATCGCAGGTCCGACCGACAGTTTGATCCTTGCCGATCAGTCTGCCGATGCGCATGTCGTCGCCACCGATTTGGTCAGTCAGGCCGAGCACGGATACAACTCGCCGGTCTGGCTGGTCACCGATGATCGCGACCTTGCGCAAAAGGTGATGGAACTGGTACCTGCGCTCATCGCCGATCTGCCGGAACTGAACCGCGAAAACGCCTCGGCCGCATGGCGCGATTATGCTGAGGTTATCGTCTGTTCCAACCGCGAAGAGATGGCCGCCTGTTCCGACGAATACGCACCTGAGCATCTTACGGTTCAGGCTAAGGATCTGGATTGGTGGCTGGAACGGCTGACCTGTTACGGATCGCTGTTTCTGGGCGAGGAAACAACCGTGTCATACGGAGATAAGGCGACCGGTACGAACCATGTTCTGCCAACCTCGGGCGCGGCCAGCTATACTGGCGGGCTGAGTGTCCATAAATACATGAAGATCGTGACGTGGCAGAGGGCCACCCGCGAAGGGTCAAAGCCCATCGCCGAAGCGACCGCGCGGATATCGCGGTTGGAAGGAATGGAAGGTCACGCCCGCGCCGCAGATGTGCGTCTTGCGAAGTATTTCCCGGACGAGCAGTTCGACTTGACCGCCGATGGATGACCCGCGCTCATTGTTTGACCTGACTGGCCGGGTGGCGTGTATCACCGGTGCCAGCTCGGGACTTGGGCGGCAAGTGGCACGGACTCTTGCCGCGGCAGGTGCGCGTGTTGTCGGCGTGGCCCGGCGCGGCGAGGCATTGGCGCAGATGCAGGCAGAGATTGGCACGCGCGCTGCAACGGTTGTTGCAGACGTTGCAGATCGCGATGGGGCAGATGCGTTGACACAGGCCGTCGCTTCCAAGTTTGGCCCCCCCGACATTCTGGTCCATGCGGCTGGGCTGAACACGCGTGAGGCCGCCGATGATGTTACTCCTGAGGGGTGGGATGCCACGCTTGCCCTGAACCTGAGCGCGCCGTTCTTCCTTAGCCAAGCCATGGTGCCGACAATGAAGGAAAAGGGGTGGGGGCGAATTGTAAATTTCGCCTCGCTGCAAACAACACGGGCATTTCCAGGTGGTATCGCCTATGGCGCGTCCAAGGCGGGGATCGGGCAGTTGACACGCGCCATGGCCGAGGCGTGGTCGCCCTTTGGCATAAACGCCAACGCCATCGGACCGGGGTTCTTTCCCACCGAACTGACGCAGGCTGTCTTCGACGACCCCAAGCGCGCGGAACGGAACGCCGCGCAAACCTGTATCGGACGCAATGGGCGGATGCAGGATATCGACGGGCCGATCCTGTTCTTATGCTCTCGGGCGTCTGACTATGTCACGGGACAGGTTCTGATGGTTGACGGAGGGTTTACTGCCAAATGAAGGCTCTGGTTTACAAAGGTGTTGAACACATGGTGTTTGACGATGTGCCGAATGCCGAACCGGGCGCATCGGAACACCTGATCCGGGTCGAGGCGGTTGGCATCTGCGGATCGGACATGCACGCCTATCTGGGCCATGATGCACGTCGCCCAGCGCCCCTGATCCTCGGGCACGAGGCAGCCGGTGTCATAGCTGATGGTATCCGCGCCGGTGACCGGGTGACGATCAACCCGCTGGTAACCTGTGGCCAATGCGCGGAATGTCGGGCGGGTCGCGAGAATCTGTGCCCGGACCGCCAGATCATCTCGATGCCACCGCGCGAAGGGGCGTTCGCGCAATATGTCTCGATGCCAGGCAGAAATCTTGTCGACGTGCCCGATGATGTCCCTTTCGCCAAGGCTGCGCTGGCTGAACCTCTGGCCGTAAGCTGGCACGCAGTCAGACTGGGGATCGAGGCTCTGCATTCAGCGATGGACCGCCGCGCCTTGGTGATTGGCGGAGGGGCCATTGGCCTTGCGGCGGCCTTGGCCCTGCGGGCGCAGGGTATTGAAGACGTTACAATCGCGGAACCAAACGCGTTGCGCCGGACTTATCTGGCGGAAATCGAAAGTTTTGCATTTGTGGATGCGCCCAATGGGTCTTTCCCGTTGGTCATTGATGCTGTTGGATATGCCGCGACACGGTCGGTCGCTTCGGCTCTGGTCGCGCCGGGTGGCGTGATCGCGCATGTCGGATTGGGTGAAGATGCCGGAGGTCTGGACGTGCGTCGCATGACCTTGCAGGAGATCACCTTTATCGGAACCTACACCTACACCGCGCAGGATTTCCGCGACACGGCTCAGGCGATCTTTGACGGCCGTCTTGGCGCACTGAATTGGGTTGATGAGCGTGCACTGGCCGATGGCGCGCAGGCGTTTCGCGATATCCGCTCTGGCTCTGTAGCCGCACCAAAGATTATCCTGAGACCCTGGGGATAAACCTGACAGAACTGGAGGCCACCATGTATAAGAAAATTCTGGTCCCGATGGCTTTGGATCACGGCATATCACAACATACGCTGGAGGTCGCGCGTGCCTTGTCCGAAAACGGGGCCGAGATCATCGGATTGCATGTCTACGAAATGCCACAGGGATCAGTCAGCGCCTATCTCGACAAATCCGCAGTGGCCGAAGGGTTCGAACGCGCGAGGCGGGCATTGTTGCAAAAAGTTGACGGGCTGGATGGTGTGAAAGCCGAAATTATCAAAGGACACACCGCCCGCACCATCATTGACTACGCGACCAGCAACAATGTGGACTGCATTGTTATAGGTTCGCACAAACCGGACCTGAGCGACTACTTTCTGGGATCGACAGCGTCACGCGTTGTTCGTCATGCCCCCTGCGCTGTACATGTGCACCGCAGAACCTGATTTCCTTAATCGCGCCAAGCGCCCCAACAGGACCAACAGCCCGACCATGAACATAGACAAGAAGATAACCGACGATCTGGTGGCCAACGATATCTCGTTCGTCACCACCGTCCCGTGCAAGCAACTGGCGGGTGTCATCGCTGAAATCGACCAGCGAGAGGGCATCCATCACATCCCGTCCAACAAGGAAGACGAGGGGATGGGCCTGTGCGCCGGGGCATGGATGGGCGGCAAGCGTCCCGCGATCATCATGCAAAACACCGCAATCGGTGTGACGATTAACACACTGGCGACACTGATCCAGTTTTATCGCATGCCATTGCCGATGCTGATTTCCTATCGCGGAGAGCTGCGCGAACCGGTTGCCTGCCAGGTTGAAATGGCTGTGCATACCAAAGCGCTGCTGGCTCAGCTGAATATCCCGACTTATCACTTCCACCATCAGTCAGATGTTGAGGAACTCGACGCGATCCTCAAATACACCTTTATGTGCAACAAACCGGTCGCCATTCTGACCGATGCCAGTTTCTGGGGAGGCTATGGCGACCAATGATCCGCTCTGAAATTCTGAAAGAAATCGCTCCGATCCTGCGCGATCAGCTCGTTGTCTGTAACATTGGCATTCCAAGCCAGGAGCTGCACGCCATCGACGACCAGCCCACCAATTTCTATATGCTGGGCACGATGGGGCTGGCCTCATCTATTGGCTTGGGGTTAGCCTTGTCGCAGCCCAAGCCGGTTATCGTTATCGATGGGGATGGGTCGGTCCTGACCAATCTGGGTACCTTGCCGACCATCGCCAATAACGTGGCGGACAACTATATCCTGTTGATCGTCGACAATGGCTCTTACGGGTCCACTGGGGATCAGCCGACTTATGCCGGGCAGAAGACCTCTCTGGCGAAAATGGCGGAAGCCGCGGGATGCGAGCGCGTAATCGAATGTCAGGCCGAAGACACCGGCCGCGTGCTGCAAGAAGCGCTGGATTCGAAACAGATGACCATCATCGTGGCCAAGTGCGAAAGCGGAAACGCCAAGATGCCTGTTATCACTATAGATCCGGTGGTGATCCGCGACCGGTTCATGAAGGCCGTACAGGCCTGATGTTATCCAGCGCTATCCACAGTTCCGAAGACGCCCGCCGCCTGGCGCGGCGGCGTCTGCCGTGGATGGTGTTTGACTATATCGATGGGTCTGCCGGGGCCGAGGTTGGCGCAGCCCGAAACAGGGCTGCACTGGATGCGCTGATCCTTCGCCCTCGGATTCTGAAAGATGTCAGTGAAAGGTCGCTGGCTTGTTCCGTCTTTGGCGGGTCGACCCAACGCCCGTTTGGCATCGCACCGATGGGTATGTGCAATCTGTCGGCCCCCGGTGCAGATCTGATGCTGGCACGTCTTGCGGCGCGGTACGAGGTGCCGCTTGGGGTTTCAACCGTCGCATCAACCCCGATGGAAGACCTGATTGTCGAGGCAGAAGGACATGCCTGGTTTCAACTGTATTTCAGCGGTGATGGCTGTGGTACGTTCAAGCTGGTCGAGCGCGCAAAGGCTGCTGGGTACGAAACGCTGGTGCTGACGGTGGACGTGCCCGAAGTGGGACGTCGCCCGCGTGAATTGCGCCATGGGTTCAGGATGCCATTCAAAATGGGGCCAAAACAGGTGCTTGATTTTGCCCTGCACCCCCGGTGGTCGCTGTCGACGCTGCTGCGGGGCAAGCCCGAAATGGCGAATTTCCTGATGGACGGATATGATTTTGATCGCCGGGAAAGCCGGGCCAGGGCGACCTGGGAGACTTTGGCCCGTCTGCGCGACCAGTGGGCCGGGAAACTGGTGGTCAAGGGCGTTCTGGATGCAGAGGACGCGCTGAGCCTCAGGTCGGCAGGTGTCGATGCCATTCAGGTCTCAAGCCACGGTGGGCGCCAGTTGGACAGTGCGCCAGCGCCGATTGCCGTATTGCCAGAAATTCGGAACGCCGTCGGCCTGGATTACCCGCTGTTTTACGACAGCGGTTTGCGCTCGGGCGAGGATGTTTTGAAAGCGTTGGCAAACGGGGCAGATTTTGCCTTCTTCGGCCGCATCCTGCAATTTGCAATCGCGGCAGAAGGGGAAGAAGGGCTTGAGCAGCTGTGGTCTGTGCTGAGTGATGAAATGAGTATTGCCATGGCGCAGATGGGCGTTTCGTCGCTGGGCGAGGTGCGACGCGCAACCTGAAACCAGTTTGGGGAACGACCCGAGGCGTACCTGCGAGTCGTTCCAATGCTGGTTTAACCGCGACGTCTGCGACGGCGTCCACCGCCTGTTTCGCTTTCTCCGCCCGTGTTGAAGCTTGGATTGGGCAGCGTGACAACCTGCGCCAGTTCCGGGAATGGATCGGTTTTGTGCGGGATCGCGTTGGCGGCCACGAAATGATCCTGGAACTTCGGCTCAATTGCGGTTTCGATCTTGGTGATCTCGCGCACGACGCGTTCGATTTCAGCGCGTGATCCGATATTGCACAGCGCAATCCGCGCGCCTGTACCAGCGGCATTACCCGCGCTGGTGACCTTGTCTAGGGGTGCATCAGGGATCATGCCCAGAACCATGGCGTGCTTGGTCGAAATATGAGCTCCAAAGGCACCGGCCAGAACCACACGATCCACCTTGTCAACTTCCATCTCGTCCATCAGCAGACGCGCACCGGCATAAAGCGCGGATTTGGCCAGTTGGATGGCGCGGATGTCGCCTTGCGTGACAGTGATGCGGGGGCCACCTTCGGCGCTGGCATCGTGAATCAGGTAAGCGTGTGTGCGGCCTTCGGGGATGCAGCGGGCCGTTCCAGTCTGCTCGGCCGATCCGATCAGGCCGCTTTCATCCAGAAGGCCGGCCATACGCATCTCGGCCACAGCTTCGATAATGCCCGAGCCGCAGATACCGGTGATACCAGTGGTGGCGACATCAAGGTCAAAGCCGTCTTCGTCCGACCACTTCTCGGACCCGATGATGCGAAAGCGGGGTTCCTTGGTAAGGGGATCGATTTCGATCCGCTCGATCGCGCCGGGTGCTGCGCGCTGGCCAGAACTGATCTGAGCGCCTTCAAACGCAGGCCCTGTGGGCGAGGAACAGGCCAGAACGCGGCTGGTGTTGCCCAGCAGGATTTCGGCATTGGTGCCCACATCGACGATCAGAACCAAATCCTCGGACTTGCCGGGTTCTTCGGACAGGGCAACTGCCGCACAATCCGCGCCTACGTGGCCCGCGATGCAAGGCAGGATGTAGACCTGCGCGCGGGGGTTCATTGTGGTCAGTTCCATCTCGCGTGCAGGCAGGGACATCGACTCGGACGTGGCCAAGGCAAAGGGCGCCTGACCCAGTTCGACCGGGTCCAGACCCAGCAGCAGATGGTGCATGACCGGGTTGCAGACAAACACCGTTTCAACGATCAGCGCGGTGTCAATCCCAGCTTCTTCAGCGATTGAGGTGGTCAGATCATTGATCGCCTCGCGCACGGCTTTTGTCATTTCCTGATCCCCGCCGGGGTTCATCATGGAATATGAAACACGGCTCATCAGATCTTCGCCAAAGCGGATTTGCGGGTTCATCAGACCCGATGACGCCTTGACCTCGCCGGTTTCCAAGTCGGTCAGATGAGCCGCAATCGTAGTTGAGCCTAGGTCGATGGCCAGCCCATACAACCCGCCTTCGTGCAGGCCGGGCCAGATTTCGACAATGCGTGCGACGCTGTCCTTGTGGCCTTTGTGAACGGCCACAGTGACTTCCCATTTGCCTTTGCGCAGAACCGGTTGCAGCTTGGACAGAAGCGATAGGTCCGCCGTGGCCGCGTCAATTTTCCATTGCTCGCGCAGCGCACGTTCAAGGCGCTCCAGATCGCCGGTTGGCGAATGCATGTCGGGCTCTTCCACCACCACGAAATATAGACGCGTTGCCGGATCCATGGTGATGGCGCGTGCCGTGGCGGCCTTGCGAACGACCTGACGATGCACCTGGCTTTCCGGCGGCACGTCGATCACGATATCGCCCTGAACCGAGGCCTGACAGCCCAGACGACGACCGGGTTTCAGGCCGCGCTTGTCGTCATAACGTTGCTCGACCGCGTTCCATTCGCTCAGCGCATCCTGGGCCACCGTGACGCCGTGCTTGGGAAATTCGCCATAGCTTGGGGTGATCTGACACTTTGAACAGATACCGCGGCCCCCGCAGACCGAATCCAGATCCACTCCCAATTGGCGGGCTGCGGTCAGAATGGGCGTGCCGACAGGAAAATGCCCGCGTTTGCCGGACGGGGTAAAGACGACAAGTGGGTCGTTGGTCATGAGTGACATGCCTTTTTGTGTTCGCGCGTTTTCCCGGCAAGATATGGGTTTGAGCGCAAAGGGAAAGGGCTATCAGCGGCACGATTTGCACGGCATGCGTCGTTTTCTTCGGCTGTATAGTCAACTAGAGCCACAGAGTTGCCCTCAAGGGCTTTTCCTTTGGTTCAATCCATGCAATAGGGTCACCGCCAAACGGGCTTTTGCATGGGGTATTCAGATGCAGATTCGTGAGGCACTCACCTTTGACGACGTTCTTCTGGTTCCGGCCGCATCTTCAGTGCTGCCGGCAACAGCGGACACCACCACGCGTGTCACGCGTGAGATTACCATGAACATCCCGCTGCTGAGCTCGGCCATGGACACGGTGACCGAGGCGCGCATGGCCATTGCCATGGCACAGGCAGGCGGTATCGGGGTCATCCACAAGAACCTTTCCGTAGAAGAGCAGTCTCGCGAAGTTCGCCGCGTCAAACGGTTCGAGTCGGGCATCGTCTACAACCCTGTTACCTTGCGCGCGGACCAAACCCTGGCCGATGCGAAGGCTCTGGTCGAGCGCTATAATTTTACCGGTTTCCCGGTAGTTGACGCGGATGGCCGCGTTGTTGGTATCGTGACCAACAGGGATATGCGCTTTGCCAATTCCGACAACACTCCGATCAAGGCGATGATGACCTCGGAAAACCTGGCAATGCTGAAAGAACCCGCCGATCTGGAAGAGGCTAAAAGCCTGATGCGGGCCCGTCGTATCGAAAAATTGCTTGTGGTCGATGGCACGGGAAAACTTACAGGTCTGCTAACGTTGAAAGACACCGAACAGGCTGTTCTGAACCCAACAGCGTGCAAAGACCGGCTTGGCCGCCTGCGAGTGGCTGCCGCGACTTCGGTTGGAGACGCGGGTTTTGAGCGGTCCGAGCAACTGGTGGCTTCGGGCGTTGATATCATTGTCGTCGATACGGCGCATGGTCACTCTCAGGGCGTGCTGGATGCGGTGAGACGGGTCAAAACCCTGTCGAACGAGGTTCAGATCATTGCCGGAAACGTTGCTACAGGCGAGGCGACCAAGGCGCTGATCGACGCAGGCGCTGACGCCATCAAGGTGGGTATTGGCCCCGGTTCGATCTGTACAACACGCATGGTGGCGGGCGTTGGTGTCCCTCAGTTGACCGCGATCAGTGATTGTGCCGCCGCGGCGGGGGATGTTCCGGTCATTGCGGATGGTGGCATCAAGTTTTCGGGCGATTTTGCCAAGGCAATTGCCGCCGGTGCGTCGTGCGCCATGGTGGGTTCGATGATCGCGGGCACAGACGAAAGCCCGGGTGAGGTCATTCTGTATCAGGGCCGGTCGTTCAAATCCTATCGCGGTATGGGCAGTCTTGGTGCGATGGCGCGCGGATCGGCGGATCGGTATTTCCAGAAGGACGCGGCAAATGACAAGCTGGTACCCGAAGGGATCGAAGGGCAGGTTCCTTACAAAGGATCAGCCAGTGCAGTGATCCACCAGCTTGTTGGTGGTTTGCGCGCTGCAATGGGATACACCGGCTGCGCGACCGTCGAAGAGATGCGCAGAAACTGCCAATTCGTGAAGATCACGGGCGCAGGTCTGAAAGAGAGCCACGTGCACGATGTTCAAATCACACGTGAAAGCCCGAACTACCGGGTGATGTAAGCCGTTGCGCATGACATACGGCACCCTAGCACGGGGTGCCGTAGTGATTTTGGATTGGCCTGTCACGGCCTTTTTCAGCAAAGGTAATCCGTGATGACACCTGCTGCCCGCGTTCAGGCCTCGATTGAAATTCTGGATGAAATTCTCGCCGGGGCCCCGGTTGAAAAGGCGCTGACCGGCTGGGCGCGGCGCAGCAGGTTTGCGGGCTCCAAGGATCGGGCAGCTATTCGCGATCATGTGTTTGACGCTTTGCGGTGCAAACGCTCGTTTGCTGCGTTGGGTGGTTCCGGAACTGGTCGCGGCCTGATGATCGGCGCCTTTCGCGCATCGGGTGAAGATCCGGTTGAGTTGTTTACCGGCGACCGCCACGCGCCCGAAGCCCTACAAAATGAAGAAGTATCAAGGGATTTTGAATCCGAAGCCGAGAGATATGATTTTCCTGACTGGCTGTGGCCAAAGCTCGTCTCATCCTTGAACGATGCCGCCGTTCCTTACGCATTGGCATTGCAGGAACGCGCTCCGGTTATTCTGCGGGTCAACTTGTTGAAAACGGATGTAACACGGGCGATTGATGCTTTGGCGACCGACAGTATTTCAGCCCGTCCAACGCCGATATGTGAAACCGCTCTGGAGGTGACAGAGGGCGCGCGTCGGATCGCGCAAAGCCAGGCATACGCTCAGGGTTTGGTCGAGCTTCAGGATGCGGCAAGTCAGGCGGTTGTTGCTTCCTTGGATCTGCGCCCTGGAATGCGCGTTTTGGACTATTGCGCTGGGGGCGGCGGCAAGTCGCTTGCGATTGCTGCCTACAAGGGTGTCGAGGTTTACGCTCATGATGTGAATGCGCGCCGAATGAAGGATATTCCAGCGCGGGCAGAACGGGCAGGGGCCAGAATAACCATCCTGAACAGCGCGGAACTTGCTGGTCACGGGCCTTTTGACGTCGTTTTGGCCGACGCCCCGTGTTCTGGCAGCGGTTCGTGGCGGCGCGCACCGGCAGGCAAATGGGCGTTGACTGAAGAACGTTTGCAAGAACTCACGGTCATTCAGGCTGAAATTCTCGCAGATATCACGCCATTGGTCCAAGCAGGTGGAGTGCTGGCATATGCGACATGCTCGGTTCTTGCCGACGAGAACGATGCGGTTGTCGACAGGTTTCTGGCGCAACATGCGGGCTGGCGTGAAACCTTCCGGCAGGCATGGCAGGTAACACGCGGGTCCGACGGGTTCTTTACGTCACACTTGACGCGCTGATCTTTCGGTAAATACAACCCAGGGTAGCTGATTTGTTTTTTAGCGCCGTTAGGCGAGTGTTAACCAATTCTACCTGTTATTACCGCAAAAACCTGTGCCCGAGCCGTTTATGCCTGACATCACTGAATTTGTTCCAGCCCCTTCAGCCGCCAATACTCCATCGGTGTTTCGGATCGGGGCGTTGATGTTTGTGGCGCTGTTGATCAGCTTGGCACCTGCGGTTGGGTTTCTGCCGTCGGATTGGACGAAAGGTTTGCTGGCAACAGGCATTTCCCTTTTGGTTGTGGCGCTCTTGTTTGGGATCAAGGGGGCGATTGCGAACAGGCATTTGCAACAGATATCAGCCCTTTTGGCCGCTTTCGCAGAGCGCGAGGATGCTCCGGTCGTGATCTCAAACGGGTATGGTGACATATTGGCCGCGAACGTCCTGGCGGACAAAAAGCTGGGGGCCATACGAGGCGAAAACCTTGCCCGCTGTTTGCGCTCCAGGTTTGCTAACCCTTCGGCGATCTTGTTGAGCCTACAATCGCGGGCGCAATCCACAGGAAGCGCCCAGAGCGAGTTTCCCGGTGGCGATCGGACTATTTCGGTTTCCGTGCACCGATTGCGGCCGGGACTGTTCTACTGGAACTTTAGCTGTGTTCAACAGGATAGCTGGCAAACCCTTGGCTTGCCGGTCGTAACCCTTGGACGCGCAGGTGACGTATTGCGTGTCAATGCCACGGCCGAGCGTTTGTTTGGTGCGCACCCTGCCAGGGCGCAGGATATTTTCAGCGAAGCGGAACCGCGGATCGGGGCTGTTAACGCAGTCAGGACCCGCGATGGTCATGTTCTGGCAGCCGTGTCCGAATTTTCTCAATCCGGGTCGGAACGAAGCCTTTGTTTGTTACCGATTACGCAGATGCCCGTACAGGATGCGGTCATGTCCTTCTCTGACCTTCCGGTTCCAATCCTCAGACTTTCCGAGGACGGCATCATTCTGGACAGTAATCGGCTGGCGGCGAAACTGTTGGGAAAGAAGCAGCTTGAAGGCAGTAACATCAGCGACATCATGCGGGGCGTGGGGGGCCCTGTGCTGGATTGGTTGAAACGAACCGAGGCGCATGAAGAAACGCAGCGATCAGAGTTTTTGCAGTTCATTAGGGACGACAAGGAAATCTTTGTTCAAGTCACCCTGAGCCGTGTGTTTGTCGATGGAAAGATATGCCTGATCGCGGTTCTGAACGATGCGACTGAACTGAAGACGCTCGAAGCTCAATTCGTTCAGGGCCAGAAGATGCAGGCCGTAGGGCAATTGGCCGGAGGTGTTGCACATGATTTCAACAACCTGCTGACGGCCATTTCCGGTCACTGCGATCTGCTGCTGTTGCGCCATGACCAGAATGACCCGGATTACGGGGATTTGGTGCAGATCAATCAGAATGCCAACCGGGCCGCCGCGCTGGTCAGTCAGCTTTTGGCGTTTTCGCGAAAACAGACCCTCAGGCCGGAAGTGTTGGATCTGCGTGACACGATCTCGGACCTTATTCACCTGCTGAACCGTTTGGTTGGCGAGAAGGTGCAATTGACGCTGAGCCACGATCCGGTGCTCAAACCCGTGCGGGCGGACAAGCGTCAACTTGAGCAGGTGCTGATGAACCTTGTCGTTAACGCACGAGATGCCATGCCGGACGGTGGTGAAATTCGCATTGAAACCAGTGTGTTGACCCTTTTGCAGCCTCTCATGCGGGACAGGGCAACCGTACAACCGGGCGACTATGTGACAGTCAAGGTTGTGGATGGCGGTGTTGGTATCCCAGCAGATAAGCTGCAGAAGATTTTCGAACCCTTCTACACCACGAAACGAACTGGTGAGGGCACCGGGTTGGGGTTGTCAACAGCCTACGGGATCGTAAAGCAAACCGGTGGGTTTATCTTTGTCGACAGCGCAATTGGACGGGGCACCGAGTTCACTGTCTTTCTTCCGGTTTGCGCGACGACGTCCGAGGTCGAAACTGAATCGCCAGTCCAGCCCGAAGCCCGGAGCGCCAGGCAGGGCGAAGGCGTGGTGCTGCTGGTCGAGGATGAGGCGCCTGTTCGCGCCTTTGCGACCCGCGCCCTGCGACTGAAGGGTTACACCGTGCTCGAGGCGGACTCGGCGGAAGAGGCGCTTCGACTGCTTGAAGATTCCGCGTTAAGTGTTGATATATTCGTCACAGATGTTGTCATGCCAGGAATGGACGGGCCCACTTGGGTGCGCAAGGCCATGGAGACGCGCCCGGATGCGCGTGTGATTTTCGTGTCCGGGTATACCGAAGGCGTTTTCGGTGATACCGGTCCGAATATTGCCAACTCAACCTTTCTGCCCAAACCGTTTTCCCTCAGCCAACTGACAGAGGCCGTGTTTCAACAACTTAACTGATGGATCACAATGCGGCTTTGTGCAGCGCAAATTCTTCCGGGCAGGCATTTCGAAACTTCTGTTCGGTAGCAGGTGACAGATGCAAATCTCCCGGAGGCGATACGTTTTCGCGCTTCAGGTCGATCTGCATGTCCAGACGTGCTTGCAGAAAGTCTAACACCTTGTCTTGATGTTCGTATTTGAAGATATGACGAGCGCCAGAACTGTCGTTGCGGGTACGGAAGAATTGCGCCTGGCTGCCGACATTGGCGAACTCGGGACGTGTGTCCAGCAAATAGGCTTGCACGAATGCGTCAAAACTCATGTCACGTGTCGAGCGCGGTTGACCTATCAAGTCTTCACGACTGCGAAACCGGTACCAGCTGCCCAGCCAATCCAACGGTTCGCGCACAATGGCCATAATTTCCATCTCGGTATCAAACAGTTTTCGAAACATGGTCTGGAAAAACCGGTCATACCGACGCACCGGGGCGTGTTTCAGCTCAGGTGGATGTGTCACGATGAGATCGGCCCGGTCACGCAACGCCGTGTGATAAGCCGTGCTTCCGGTCTTGGGGACTGAAAGAAAAGCAAGTCGTTCTTTATAAAAAACAAGCATTTATTGGTTCCCAAGGTTGCCATGTTACTTGTGCAGATTGTCGTAAACGACTCTTTAACACAATTGCAGAAGACTGATTTCTGTAAGTTTTAGTTGAAATGTTCTCTTTTTGATCTCATAAGGAACAAGAGGCGAACAAAGCAGCGATTGCCGCCCGATTAAGGGTGTGACAAAAGGGAAGGCGACAGGACAATGGCGGATCTTCTGACAATGAGCGACAAGAAAAACGCAGACAAGCAAAAGGCGCTCGACAGTGCGCTGGCCCAGATCGAACGGCAGTTCGGCAAGGGGTCGATCATGAAGCTGGGAGAAGATGCCCGGCAGGACATCGAGGCGAGCTCGACCGGGTCGCTGGGTCTGGATATCGCGCTGGGTATCGGCGGGCTGCCGATGGGGCGTATCGTTGAGATTTACGGGCCTGAGAGCTCGGGTAAAACCACTTTGACCCTTCATTGCATTGCTGAGCAGCAAAAGCGCGGCGGAGTTTGCGCGTTCGTAGATGCGGAACACGCTCTGGACCCGCAATATGCCCGCAAGCTGGGCGTTGATCTGGATGAGCTTTTGATCTCCCAGCCTGACACCGGTGAGCAGGCGCTTGAAATCACAGATACTCTGGTACGCTCGGGCGCAGTCAATATGGTTGTTGTCGACTCGGTCGCTGCCCTGACGCCGAAATCGGAACTCGAAGGGGACATGGGCGACAGCAGCGTGGGTGTTCAGGCCCGGCTGATGAGCCAGGCAATGCGCAAACTGACAGGCTCGATCAGCCGTTCGAACTGCATGGTCATCTTCATCAACCAGATCCGGATGAAGATCGGCGTGATGTTCGGCAGCCCGGAAACCACAACCGGTGGCAATGCGCTGAAATTCTACAGCTCGGTTCGGCTGGATATCCGCCGGATTGGCGCAATCAAGGACCGGGATGAAGTGGTCGGGAACCAGACCCGCGTCAAAGTTGTGAAGAACAAGGTCGCACCGCCGTTCAAGCAGGTCGAGTTCGATATCATGTATGGCGAAGGCATCTCGAAGATGGGCGAATTGCTGGATTTGGGTGTTAAAGCTGGTGTTGTCGAAAAGTCCGGGTCCTGGTTCAGCTATGGTGATGAGCGGATCGGGCAGGGGCGTGAGAACGCCAAACAATACCTGCGGGAAAACAGCCGGGTGGCGCTGGACATCGAAGACAAGATCCGCGCGGCGCATGGGCTGGAATTCGATATGTCGCCAGGCGTTGCCGAGGATGACGATATTCTGGAGGCCTGATGTCATGAGGTGGGTAACCCTGACATCTGCGCAAAGACTGTAACACTTGAAACAAGGCGGCTTGATCGGGTCGCCTTGTTTCGTTCCTGTGTGCCTCTGCTGTGGACACTCACCTGACAGGGGGCTAAACCAACGGAGACCAAGATATACGTGCGC
The DNA here is from genome assembly GCF_056541095.1 of Ruegeria sp. AK11. Lineage (NCBI taxonomy): Bacteria > Pseudomonadati > Pseudomonadota > Alphaproteobacteria > Rhodobacterales > Roseobacteraceae > Ruegeria > Ruegeria sp. AK11. The sequence continues at coordinate 963,374 of NZ_JBQFXU010000001.1, read as the reverse complement.
CGAGAGAGCCCTATGCCAACCCTGAACGACATCCGATCGACTTTTCTGAACTACTTTGAAAAACAAGGGCATGAGGTCGTCGCGTCCAGCCCGCTGGTGCCGCGCAATGACCCGACACTGATGTTCGTGAACTCAGGCATGGTGCAGTTCAAGAACCTGTTTACCGGTCTGGAAACCCGCGATTACAAACGCGCCACCACGGCCCAGAAATGTGTGCGTGCGGGCGGCAAGCACAACGATCTTGACAATGTTGGCTATACGGCGCGTCACCACACGTTTTTTGAGATGCTGGGAAACTTTTCATTCGGGGATTACTTCAAACATGAAGCGATCCCTTTTGCCTGGGAACTGATCACCAGGGAATTCGGTATCGACAAGACCCGCCTGTTGACCACCGTCTATCATACCGATGATGAAGCCTTTGAAATCTGGAAAAAGGTCGGTGTGCCCGAGGACAGGATCATTCGCATCGCCACCAATGACAATTTCTGGCAGATGGGTCCGACCGGACCTTGCGGCCCGTGCACCGAGATCTTCTATGATCACGGCGATCACATCTGGGGCGGCCCTCCGGGATCACCCGAGGAGGATGGCGACCGATTCATCGAAATCTGGAACGTCGTTTTCATGCAAAACGAGCAGTTCGAAGATGGCTCGATGGTCGAACTTGACATGCAGTCGATCGACACAGGTATGGGGCTCGAACGGATTGGGGCGCTGTTGCAGGGCAGCCATGATAATTACGACACCGACCTGTTCAAAACCCTGATCGAGGCTTCGGCGGATGCGACCGGTGTCGACCCCTATGGCGACCAGAACGTGCATCACAGGGTGATCGCGGATCACTTGCGGTCGACCTCGTTCCTGATTGCAGACGGTGTGATGCCCAGCAATGACGGCCGGGGATATGTTCTGCGCCGGATCATGCGCCGCGCCATGCGCCATGCGCACCTGCTGGGCGCCAAGGATCCTGTCATGCATCGCCTGGTGCCTACGCTGGTGCAGCAGATGGGCGGGCATTATTCTGAACTGAAACAGGCGCAACCGCTTATCGAAGAGACGCTGCTGCTGGAAGAAACCCGGTTCAAGCAGACGCTGGACCGTGGTCTGAAGTTGCTGGATGATGAGGTTTCAGGGCTTTCCGAGGGGGCACCCCTGTCAGGTGAAGCGGCCTTTAAGCTTTACGACACGTATGGCTTCCCACTGGATCTTACGCAGGATGCGCTGCGTGAAAAGGGCCTGAGCGTCGACACGGACGGTTTTGACACCGCGATGGCTGAACAGAAGGCCAAGGCACGTGCTGCATGGGCCGGGTCAGGTGAAGCAGCGGATCAGGTTGTATGGTTTGATGTGCTGGATACCGCCGGTGCGACGGATTTTCTGGGCTACGATACCGAGAAAGCCGAAGCGCAGGTTGTCGCCCTGGTTGTTGATGGCGCACTGGTTGACAAGATCGACGCGGGCAGCAGCGGTTGGGTCGTCGTGAACCAGACCCCGTTCTACGGGGAGGCCGGCGGTCAGGTCGGCGATACTGGCGCGTTGCGTAGGCTGGAGGATCGCGATCACCTGAGCCGCGTAGAGGACACGAGGAAGTTTGCCGACGGCAAGGTCTATGCTCATAAGGTAGCAGTTCAAAGCGGAGTTGTTCGCAAAGGCGATGCGGTAGAGCTTGAGGTTGATCACGCCCGCCGTTCCGCCATTCGCGCCAATCACTCGGCCACGCACCTGCTGCATGAAGCATTGCGCGAAACACTGGGCGACCACGTAGCACAACGCGGTTCGCTGAACGCGGCGGATCGTCTGCGGTTCGACTTCAGTCATTCCAAAGCGCTGAGCCTGGAGGAAATCCAAAAAGTCGAACGCGAGGTGAACGATTTCATCCGCCAGAATTCGACTGTTGAAACCCGGGTCATGACACCCGACGACGCGCGCGCATTGGGCGCGCAGGCCCTGTTCGGCGAGAAATATGGTGACGAGGTTCGTGTCGTCTCCATGGGCAAGGCACCAACAGGCAAAGGCCATGACGGCGATACGTGGTCGATAGAACTCTGTGGCGGTACACATGTGCGCCAGACAGGAGATATCGGCACCTTTGTTGTGTTGGGTGACAGCGCCAGCAGTGCAGGTGTGCGCCGGATCGAAGCGCTGACCGGGGATGAAGCCTTCCGCTATCTTTCGGCACAGGATCAACGTCTGGCTCAGGTCGCATCAGAACTGAAGGCGCAACCGGACGACGTTGTGGCGCGCGTGAAAAGCCTTCTGGACGAACGCAAGGCTTTGCAGAATGAAGTGGCTCAGTTGCGCCGGGATCTGGCTATGGCTGGTGGGGCCGGTCAGGGCGGTGGTGCCGAGGCGCGGGATGTAAATGGTGTGAAATTCCTGGCGCAAGCCCTCAGCGGTGTTTCAGGCAAGGACCTCCCTGCGTTGATCGACGAACACAAAAGCCGCCTTGGATCGGGTGCGGTGTTGCTGATTGCGGATACGGGCGGCAAGGCGGCCGTTGCGGCTGGTGTGACAGAAGACCTGACCGGACAGATTTCGGCGGTGGATCTTGTCAAAGCTGCGGTAATCGAGTTGGGCGGAAAAGGCGGCGGCGGTCGTCCTGATATGGCCCAGGGCGGCGGCAAGGATGCATCAAATGCAGATGCGGCAATCAAGGCCGCACAACAGGTTTTGGGAGGTTAATATGGCTGCTCTTTGGATTGCGCATGTCACGGTGACGAACACTGAGGCTTACGGCAAATACGCGGAACTGGCCGGACCGGCCATCGCCAAGCACGGGGGCGAGTTTATCGCCCGTGCTGCACGGTACGTTCAGCTGGAAGGTAAGGAACGTCCACGAAACGTAGTGGCGCGCTTCCCAACGCTGGAGGCTGCGGTTGAATGCTATAACTCGGATGAGTACCAGCAGGCCCTGAATCACGCGCGCGGCGCAAGTGAGCGTGAACTGGTTGTGGTGGAAATCACCGAGTGACATATGGGCCTTGCGTCCAAGGCGCTGATATTTCCAAGAAAACCGGCAGTGAATAAGCAAGATTCGGCTTATGTCATGTTTGGTTGATACTGATTAGCCCGCGACAGCGGGCTGTTTTTTGTTTAATTGTTTTAATTCAATCACTTACCCTTTGATGCTCCTGTTCTGTCGAATGGGTCCTGGCAGAATTGTGGCCCCGCCAACAAAATTCTTACGTGAAATTGTCAGATTCTCGGACGAATTTCTGCCCTGTTTCCTTTGCAAGGTCTCAAAAGATTGCGCGTAACACCTGATCACAGATAGTTTCAAGAAACAGAATGTGGTGCAGGTGGCCATGTAATCATTCGAAGAACATCGGATCGGGGAACTCGCATGATTTCATTAGCGAATTTAACCAAGAGGTGTGTTTCCGTGCCTGCATCGGTTGCGGCGCGCGCATTGGGTATCTGCACCGTGTGTATCGGCGTAATCGCCTCCGCACCTGTCGCGCAGGCATCCGACGGCGTCTTTATCCCAATCGTTGCGTCTTCACCTCCGCCCTCAGGCGCAATCAACCTATGCAACCAATATAACTGGGCTTGCACTGCAAAACGCTCGGTCACGTTGTCCAGCCACCAAGAGCTGACGGTGGTAAATCAAGTGAATCGCCGCGTAAACGCGTCGACCCGGGAAGTTACGGATCAGTCCCAGTACAAAACGCGTGAGCGATGGGCCTTGCCAACACCCAGAGGCGGTGATTGTGAAGACTTTGCATTGTTGAAGAAAAGGGATCTGATCCATGCCGGGGTTGATCCAAGTAAGCTTTTGATTGCGACCGTTCTGGACACACGCCGGACGCCTCATGCGGTTCTGGTCTACCGCTCGGCGCAGGGCGACCTGATCTTGGACAATCTCACAAACCGGATCAAACCCTGGACAGCTACGCGCTATTTGTTCCTGCGCATGCAAGATCCGAAGCGGCCCAGTCAATGGGTCGGCGTTTACGGGCGCAGCTGACCTCAGCGGTATATTTACCTACCCAAAATCTTACCCTTGGACGCAGATTTGGTCTGCGCCCAAGAGTGTAGTCTTTGACCTTACGCTTGGACGGATTAATCCGAACGTTTTGCGTATCGACGTATTCCAGCCCCGAAGCCTCGACCAGCAGAGTTTTTTCTATCGAATATGCTCCGCGTTCCTAGGGCCGGTTCGCTGGTATTCGGTTTCGTCTTTATCAGTCTTCTTCGTGCTCTTCACCACCGGGCTCTTCACCACCGGGTTCTTCCCCACCGGGTTCTTCTCCACCGGGCTCTTCGCCACCAGGTTCTTCACCACCGGGCTCTTCTCCACCGGGCTCTTCGCCACCGGGCTCTTCTCTACCGGGCTCTTCGCCACCGGGCTCTTCTCCACCGGGCTCTTCGCCACCGGGCTCTTCGCCACCGGGTTCTTCACCACCGGGTTCTTCGCCACCGGGCTCTTCACCACCGGGTTCTTCACCACCAGGTTCTTCGCCACCAGGTTCTTCGCCACCGGTTGGGTTACCGCCGCCACCATTGGGGGGCGTGCCATTTTCCTGGGAAGGTCCGTCGCCGGATCTCTGGTCTGAGACACCGATCGATGCGGTCGGGAAGTCACTTAGCAGACCTGCCAGCGGGGCGCATTCTGCACCGACGCGCGCCAGAATCTGATCGAAGTCATGACGGCGTTGAATGTAGCGGATCATGCCGGATGTCACAGCATCGCATTCGCACAAAACCTGCGCGGACGCAGCGGATTGCCGTGCTGTTGCAACCGTACATGTCCCAGCGGCAAAGGTTTCACCGGCAGGTGAAAGCAGAAAAGTTGTCGCAATAAAAAACAGTGGAAACTTGCGAGCTCTATTACCCATTTTGAACTCCTTGGAACTCGATAACTAAACTACGTCCTTCTATGCACCATTCCCGTATCGGTGTTTGTGAAGGACGTCACACTTCTGACGTGTTTTGACCATAATTCGAGGGCGCCTACAATATCTTGTTGGTGAGGCCCGGGGCGGAAATTTTCAACCATGCGGAGAAAGGTGTTAGTTTTCAAATAAAAACCGGGCAGTGAGCCCGGTTTTTCTGATTTCGTCTTTTGTCGTATTGGAAGCAAATATGCCACACTATTGCCATTGTTTCCGTTTGGTCAGTTTGCAACCTGAGGGTGTTCTAGGCAGATTTGGCCATCCGCTTACGCTCGTGCGGGTCAAGAAAACGCTTCCGCAGGCGCACCGCGTTTGGTGTAACTTCCACCAGTTCATCATCGTCGATATAGGCAATTGCCTCTTCCAGTGAGAACTGAATATGCGGCGTCAGGCGGACCGCGTCGTCGGATCCACTGGCGCGCACGTTTGTCAACTTCTTGCCTTTGAGCGGGTTCACTTCCAGATCGTTGTCTCGCGAGTGTTCGCCGATCACCATACCCTGATATACGTCTGTTTGCGGACCAACAAACATACGGCCACGTTCTTCCAGGTTCCACAGCGCATAAGCCACAGCCTGACCTTTCTCCATCGAGATCAGAACGCCTGCGCGACGGCCCGGAATCTGCCCCTTATGTGGCGCCCAGTCATGGAACACGCGGTTAAGTACACCCGTACCGCGCGTGTCGGTCAGGAATTCGCCGTGGTAACCGATCAGACCGCGGGACGGGACATGGGCGATGATCCGCGTCTTGCCCGTACCGGCCGGGCGCATCTCGACCAGTTCACCCTTACGTGCGCCGGTAACCTTTTCAATAACGGAACCAGAATATTCGTCATCCACGTCGATGGTGACTTCTTCGATAGGCTCAAGCCGCTGCCCGTCTTCTTCACGGAACAGAACCTGCGGGCGCGAGATGCTGAGCTCAAAGCCTTCTCGGCGCATATTCTCGATCAGAACACCCATTTGCAACTCGCCGCGGCCCGCAACCTCGAACGCCTCACCGCCGGGGGTGTCGGTGACACGGATGGCGACGTTCGACTCGGCTTCCTTCATCAGCCGGTCACGAATGACGCGAGATTGAACTTTTTTGCCGTCACGGCCTGCCAGCGGAGAATCATTAATACCGAAGGTCACGGTAATGGTCGGTGGATCGATGGGCTGCGCGGGCAGGGCCTCAGTGACCTGAGGGGCAACCAGCGAATCCGCTACGGTGGCTTTGCTCATGCCAGCGATGGTCACGATGTCGCCTGCTTCGGCCACATCAATGGGCTGCTGGGCCAGTCCCCGGAACGCCAGGATTTTCGTGGCGCGGAAGTTTTCGATGACCGAACCATCGCGGCTGAGCGCCTTGAGGTTGTCGCCAGCCTTCAGCGTGCCACTTTCCACACGACCGGTCAGGATACGACCGATGAAGGGATCGCTGCCCAATGTCGTGGCCAGCATCCGGAAGGGTTCATTTTTGTGTTCGACCTGCTTCGGGGCAGGGACATGATCGACGATCAGGTCGAATAGCGCGCTCAAGTCTTTGCGGGGACCGTCCAACTCCATATCCGCCCAGCCCGAACGGCCCGAGGCGTACATTGAAGGAAAATCCAACTGGTCGTCATCCGCGCCGAGATTGGCGAACAGGTCAAAGCATTCGTCCAGTGCGCGGTCAGGTTCGGCATCCGGCTTATCGACCTTGTTCAGAACCACGATCGGGCGTAGGCCCAGCGCCAGTGCCTTGGACGTTACAAACTTGGTCTGGGGCATCGGGCCTTCTGCGGCGTCCACCAACAGAACAACACCGTCGACCATGCTGAGAATGCGCTCGACCTCGCCGCCGAAATCGGCGTGGCCAGGGGTGTCGACAATATTGATGCGCGTGTCTTTCCACTCAACCGAGGTGGCCTTGGCCAGGATGGTGATGCCGCGTTCACGCTCCAGGTCGTTACTGTCCATGGCGCGTTCCGCGACGGCCTGATTTTCCCGGAATGCACCGGATTGTTTGAGCAGCTCGTCCACCAGGGTCGTTTTGCCGTGGTCCACGTGAGCGATGATTGCGATGTTGCGCAGGTCCATGAGAGGTCAGCCTTTGAACGGGAAGTTGCCGCGCGCATAACGCGGCGCGGCAAAATATACCAGCCCTAACCGGCCTTCAGTGCCCGGCAGTCTTTGAAAAGAGGTGAATGATCAGGATTCCCGCCAGAATCATCGCCAATCCGAGTATTGCCGGCCAATCCAAACGCTGACCGAAAACGATAAAACCGATGAGCGCGATCAGAAAGATGCCTAGTCCGGACCAGATAGCATAAACAATGCCGACAGGCATGACCTTCAACGTCATCGCCAAAAGGTAGAATGCAAACGCGTACCCAACGATAACGATCACGGATGGCCAGAACCGCGTAAACTGCTGGCTGGCTTGCAGGGCCGTTGTGCCAATGGTTTCAGCCAGCACAGCCAGCAACAGATACAGATAGGCTTGGGGCATTTGAATACCTCGGAAAAGGGTGCGTCGGGTGGCCTGAGGGTGATTTGTGTGAGTGAAATACGCGGGCCGTCATGTTGTCTACAAGATTACCTTGGGTCAGGTATACCTGACTGTTTTTTCAGTCGAATGAATGTAATATTCGCTGCATATTTTTTCATTTTGTTAACGAGTTTTGAGCGATGACGTTATTTGCGAAATCAATCATATTTGCTTCGGGTCTGATAGTGGCGATTGGGTGGCTTGCTGACGGGGGGTCCGTCGAAGTGAATGCAGCCAACTTGGTTCAACAGTTTGATGGTAGTAGTGTTTTTTGAACGCCGCTAGAAACCAAGCAAGAAAGAAGGAGCCTTCAGGCTCCTTTTTTTATGCTTGAGGATCGGCTGTTTTACCATTTTCGAAATGCGCAACCAGTTGCGGTTGCAGCCAGTCCCATAGCTGAGGCGCTCCCGCTGCAATAGCTGGTCGGACACGCGTTACAATCTGGTCGAATTTCACTTTGTATTCGACCCATGACCCGCCACCTGTTTCCAGATTTGCTATGGGTGTCTGAAAGCGGTCAACAGCCTTTGCAAACCTGGCTTCTGCGGTCTCAGCCGCCTCAAACTCGTGCCAAAGTTCAGTAAATGGCCTGTGTTGACAGTCAGGCAAAAGGCCAAACAATCGCTTGGCGGCGGCCTGTTCCTTGGCTTCCTGTTCCGCGTGGTCGACATGTCCGTGGATCGGGTGGTCGCCCGCGTCGATTTCGACAACATCGTGCAAAAGCAACATCTGGAGGGTTCGGTCCACTTGAACGTCCGAATGCGCGTATTCTGACAATACCCATGCGTAGAGCATGACATGCCACGAATGTTCCGCCGAATTCTCGAACCTGTCACTGGCCATCAGGCGTGACGCGCGCAGAACGGATTTCAACTGGTCCGCTTCTGTAAGAAACGCCAATCTTTTCGTGAAGGCGTCATCCTGAGGGTCCGAGTTGGTCAAGAGGTTTGTGGCATGCTGGTGGGCCAATGGAAACGCATGGGCCAGATACGCTGCGCGACCGTCTGCCAGATTCGACCGCGCAATCTCCACATGATCCTCTCGTGGGTCGGCGGCGCACAGAACCTGAAACAGCGGCTGGCAGCGATCCAGAATCTTGGCAAACCGGGCATCCGGGGTTTGGTCCGCCTCGAATTCGTGCCAGAGCGAAAGAAATTCCTGCGCCTGTTCGTCGGGCAACAGGCCAAACAATTCTTGTGCTGCGGCCTGTTCAGCCTCGGCCACGGTGTCCCAATCCGTGTTGAGGTGAATCGGGTGATCACCTGTCACGATCTCAACCAGATCATGCAGCAGCAACATGCGGATGACCCGGTCGACCGAGATGTCCGGCCCGGCCAGCGGTGCCATGACCATTGCCCACAAAGCCAAGTGCCAGCTGTGTTCAGCAGAGTTTTCCGGCCTTGATTGGTCAAGCAGGACATTTGCCCGCTCGACCAGTTTCAGATTGTCGGCCCGTTTCAGAAATGCGACCTGCGCAACCAGGCGATCGGTCATTGCTTTTCAATCGCCTTGAGTTTCGCGCGATGCGAAGCGAGGCGCTTGATCACGAATTGTCTGGCCTTGCGTTCAGCCAGACGCACGCGGATTTCTGTCAGGAAAGCCTCTTCCAGAGATTGAGACGCCGCACCAAGAACTTCACCCACTTCCACAAAGAACCGGTCTTCGCCGGTTTCGTCCATGACCTTCATCGTATCTTCGGCCAGTTTGGCCGCGAGCGATGTGATGGTGTCGGACATTAGCGGGTGTTCTCAGTCAGCCGACGTTTCACATAGTCGCTGACATCTGTGATCAGCGTGTCCATGTGGCGATCCTGGAAGAAATGATCCGCGCCCTCAACCTCGTTATGGGTGATCGTGATCCCTTTTTGCTCGTGCAACTTGTTGACCAGCGCGGTGGTATCCGCTGGTGGTGCCACACGGTCAGCCGATCCGTTGATGATCAAGCCCGAAGACGGGCAGGGCGCAAGGAAGGAAAAGTCATACATGTTGGCAGGCGGCGACACGCTGATGAAACCCGTGATTTCGGGGCGGCGCATCAGCAACTGCATTCCAATCCACGCCCCAAACGAAAAGCCCGCAACCCAACAGTGTTTCGAGTTGTTGTTCATGGATTGAAGGTAATCCAGCGCAGATGCCGCATCGCTCAGCTCGCCTACGCCCTGATCATATTCGCCCTGGCTGCGACCGACGCCGCGGAAGTTAAAGCGCAGCACTGTGAAGCCCATGTTGTAAAAGGCATAGTGCAGGTTATAGACCACCTTGTTGTTCATGGTCCCGCCGAACTGAGGATGCGGGTGAAGCACGATAGCGATCGGTGCGTCTTTTTCCTTTTGCGGGTGGTAACGGCCTTCCAGGCGGCCTTCGGGTCCGGGAAAAATCACCTCGGGCATGTGTGCTTTGGTCCTGTCATTTTCGTGCGGGTATCCGGATATACTTGACTATAATCGTCGGACACCTTAGAACGGTTCTAATTACATTGCGTGGCGCAATCGCGCTGTCAGTCGGAGATACGCACTGGCAGCGTCGGCGTCAATGATTTCGCGCAGATCCGGCTAAAAGGGGGCAGGGCATGAAGCTTTCGACCAAAGGGCGTTACGCGATGGTCGCTTTGGCGGATATTGCGCTTCAGCCAACAGACCGGCTGGTAACCCTGGGCGAAATCTCGGAACGGCAGGACATTTCTCTGCCGTATCTTGAGCAGCTTTTCGTCAAGCTGCGTCGCGCGGAACTGGTTGCTTCTGTCCGTGGGCCCGGAGGGGGGTATCGTCTTGCACGCCCCGCGTCCGAGATTCGCGTGGTCGAGGTTCTGGCCGCTGTGGATGAGACAGTTGATGCGCTGCAAAAAGGGGCCGGAGCATCCGGTGCGTCATCGGGTAGCAGGGCGCAATCCCTGACGAACCGCTTGTGGGAAAGCCTGAGCGCGCATGTTTATGTCTTCCTGCACCAGACGCGCCTGTCGGATGTGATCAGAAACGACCTTGCGCCTTGCCCGGCAGTTCCAAGCCTGTTTTCCGTCGTCGATGAATGAGCTGGGTAAGTCGAACATGCATATGACTTCTGTGCAGGAAAAGATGTATCCATGAAACGTGTTTATCTGGATCATAACGCGACTACGCCGCTGCGACGCGAAGCGCGCGAGGCAATGATCGCGGCGATGGATGTGGTCGGGAACCCGTCATCTGTTCATGCGGAAGGACGTGCCGCAAAAGCGCTGGTCGAACGCGCGCGGGCGCAGGTCGCCGAGGCCGTCGGTTGCCGTCCGCAAGAGGTCATATTTACCTCTGGCGCGACTGAAGCGGCGCGGGTTCTGCAAAATCGCCCCGAAGGCTGCGACGTCTTTGTCGACAGCACTGCCCACGATGCGCTGTGGTCGCATTTCGATCTGACCCATTGTAGCGAGCATCCCTTTGGCCCTGGGCACATATTGGCGATGGGGCTTGCGAACTCCGAAACCGGAGTCATCACGCAGCCGCCACAGAAAGTTGAGAACCAGTGGCCCTATGGCGCGCGGCGCGCGGACTGGCTGTTGCTGGATATTACGCAGGTTGTCGGACGCATTCCATTTTCCTTCGCCTGGAGCGGCGCTGATATGGCGATCCTGTCGGCGCATAAGATTGGCGGGCCAAAAGGTGTTGGCGCTTTGATCCTGCGGCAAGGTATCGATATCGAACCTTTGGCCAGCGGTGGCGGACAGGAAATGGGCCGAAGATCTGGTACTGAAAATGTGGTGGGCATTGCCGGATTTGGCGCGGCTGCCGAGGCTGCTCAGCGCGATCTGGCGGATGGAGTATGGGAAAAAGTCAGAGAACTTAGAAATATTCTAGAAAACGCCCTTGAGGCTGGTGCAATATCTACTATTTTTGTCGGGAAAGATCAGGAGCGACTCCCGAATACCCTGTGTTTCGCGACGCCCGGCTGGAAAGGCGAAACGCAGGTGATGCAGATGGATTTGTCTGGCTTTGCCATCAGTGCGGGATCCGCCTGTTCCAGCGGCAAGGTCAAAACCAGTCGGGTTCTGACGGCAATGGGATTTGATGAGACGGTGGCGTCATGCGCAATCCGCGTATCGCTGGGGCCAGAGACGACTGAAGAAGATGTGCTGCGTTTCGCCGAAACGTGGCTTGAAAAAGAGAAAAAGCATCGCGCGCGGGCTGCGTGATCTGACGGAGGGTAAGTCATGGCCGCTTTGGACCAGACCCAGGTAAAAGAAGGTGTCGATCAGGAAACCGTGGACGCGGTTCGCGAGGTCGGCACATACAAATATGGCTGGGATACCGATATCGAGATGGAATACGCGCCCAAAGGCGTGAACCCGGATATCGTCCGTCTGATCTCGGGGAAAAACGATGAGCCCGAGTGGATGACCGAATGGCGTCTGGCCGCGTTCGAGCGTTGGACCAAAATGGAAGAACCCAAATGGGCGATGGTTCACTATCCGCCAATCGATTTTCAAAACCAGTATTACTATGCCCGCCCCAAATCGATGGAAGAGAAACCCAAATCTTTGGATGAGGTTGATCCAAAGCTGCTCGCCACTTACGAGAAGCTTGGTATCCCTCTGAAAGAACAGATGATTCTGGCTGGTGTTGAAGGGGCTGAGGATGCACCTGCCGAAGGCCGCAAGGTGGCAGTCGATGCAGTGTTTGACTCGGTTTCCGTGGGCACGACTTTTCAGGCCGAACTGAAAAAGGCAGGCGTGATCTTCTGCTCGATCTCTGAGGCGATCAAAGAGCATCCTGAGCTGGTCAAGAAGTACTTGGGAACCGTGGTTCCCGTATCGGACAATTTCTATGCAACATTGAATTCAGCTGTATTCTCGGATGGCTCATTCGTCTACATCCCGCCGGGCGTTCGCTGCCCGATGGAACTAAGCACGTATTTCCGCATCAACGCCGAGAACACGGGCCAGTTCGAACGCACCCTGATCATTGCTGACAAGGGCTCGTACGTCTCATATCTGGAAGGCTGCACTGCACCCCAGCGTGACACGGCACAACTGCATGCTGCCGTGGTCGAGATCATCGTCGAAGAAGATGCCGAGGTGAAATACTCGACCGTTCAGAACTGGTTTCCGGGGGACGAAAACGGCAAGGGCGGTATCTATAACTTCGTGACCAAACGCGCCGACTGCCGGGGTGACCGGTCCAAGGTGATGTGGACGCAGGTGGAAACCGGATCGGCCGTGACATGGAAATACCCGTCCTGCATCCTGCGCGGCAATGAAAGCCAGGGTGAATTCTATTCGATCGCGATTGCCAACAATTATCAACAGGCCGACACCGGCACCAAGATGATTCATCTGGGCAGGAACACCAAGTCGCGCATCGTGTCCAAGGGCATCAGCGCGGGCAAGGCCCAGAACACCTATCGTGGGCTAGTGTCGATGCACCCGAAAGCCAGGGACAGCCGGAACTACACGCAGTGTGACAGTCTGCTGATCGGCGACAAATGCGGCGCACATACGGTTCCCTATATCGAGGTCAAGAACAACTCGAGCCGCGTTGAGCACGAGGCGACGACGTCAAAAGTGGATGACGATCAGCTGTTCTACTGCCGTCAGCGCGGCATGGACGAGGAAGAAGCCGTGGCTCTGGTGGTCAACGGGTTCTGCAAAGACGTGCTTCAGGCGCTTCCGATGGAGTTTGCGATGGAAGCACAGCAGTTGGTGGCCATCTCACTTGAAGGTTCGGTTGGGTGATGACGCGGTCACCCGGAACCCGCATCCGTAAGGATAATGTGCTGACCTGGCTTGGGTACGCATTGCCGGTTCTGGGCGGTCTGCTTGGCGTGGCCTACGTCAACACCCATTACATGGAATTCATCAACCCGGTTTGGGCGGTAGGTGGCGGGGCAATCCTGGGTTGGATTCTCGCCAGACTGATCCGCAGATTGCTGGGCTAGAACAATGCGGGGTCACAGTGCCCCTTGCGATACGCAAAAGGACAAAAAATGCTGGAAATCAAGAATCTGCACGTGAAACTTGAAGAAGAAGACAAGCAGATCCTAAAGGGTGTGGACCTGACGGTTGAAGCCGGCAAGGTACACGCGATCATGGGGCCGAACGGGTCAGGCAAGTCAACACTCAGCTACGTGCTGTCGGGCCGCGACGGGTACGAAGTAACCGAAGGTTCGGCCACTCTGGACGGTCAGGACCTGCTGGAGATGGAACCGGAGGAACGCGCAGCAGCAGGTGTTTTCCTTGCCTTCCAATACCCGGTTGAAATCCCCGGAGTTGGCAACATGACCTTCCTGCGCACCGCAGTAAACGCGCAGCGCAAGGCCCGTGGAGAAGAGGAACTGTCTGCCGCAGACTTCCTGAAAGAAGTGCGTGCCAAGGCCAAGACGCTAAAGATCGACGCGGATATGCTTAAGCGCCCGGTCAATGTTGGTTTTTCGGGCGGTGAGAAAAAGCGTAACGAAATCCTGCAGATGGCTATGCTTGAACCGAAGATGTGCATCATGGACGAAACCGACTCGGGCCTTGATGTGGATGCGATGAAGCTGGTCGCCGAAGGTGTGAATGCCCTGCGGGACGAAGGCCGTGGGTTCCTGGTCATCACCCATTACCAGCGCCTGCTGGATCACATCAAACCTGACGTCGTGCACATCATGGCCGATGGCCGCATTGTCAAAACCGGAGGCCCGGATCTGGCGCTTGAGGTTGAAAACAACGGTTATGCCGACATTCTGGCCGAGGTGAACTGATGGCTTTGCCGCAAGCGAAACAAACCGCAACCGAGGCGCGTCTGGCTGCGCTGACCATGCCTGACGCGGGCTGCACCCGTGGTGCACGCGAAGACGCTTTGGCGCGTGTTCTGGAATCCGGGTTGCCGGGGCGCCGGGATGAGTATTGGAAATACACTCAGCCCGACAGTCTGATTTCTGCCGAGGCTTTGCCTGCGGCGGTGTTTATCAATGATGAACCGGTACTTTTCAACGACCTTGACCGTTTGAAAATTGTCTTTGTAGACGGGGTGTTCAGCGCCGAGGAATCCGATGACCTGTTGCTGGACGGTGTCAAGATCGACCGGATTGAAGACATCTGCTGCAAAGACATTCATTGGGCAAAAGACCTGTATGGCGTTCTGGAAGCGCGTGGCCAGTCCCCGGTTCAACGTCCGTTGGCTGCATTGAACACGGCCTTTGCGTCGGACGGAGTTGCCATTCACGTTACAGGCAAACCCTCTAAACCGATCAACCTGATTTATCGTCATGCCTCGCCGACATCCGATGCGATCCTGCATCACGTTATTCGCGTGGAAAGCGGGGCCGAGGTGACAATTCTTGAATCCGGCCCGGCGGCGTCGCGTTTCAACAAATGCATGGAAATTGAAATTGCCGACAAGGGGACGCTGCATCATGTGCGGGCGCAGGGCAGGGACCATGAACGTCGCGCCGCGACCCATATGTTCACGCGTTTGGGGGCAGAGTCGGTCTACAAGTCCTTCACCTTGACGGCGAATGGGGTGCTGACCCGTAACGAACAGGTCGTTGAACTGACCGGGGACAATGCGGTGGCGCATGTGGCCGGGGCCTGTGTTGGGGATGGTGATTTCCACCATGATGACACGGTGTTCATCACCCATGACGCGGTAAATTGCGAAAGCCGTCAGGTCTTTAAGAAAGTGCTGCGCAACGGTGCGACCGGAGTGTTTCAGGGCAAGATCCTTGTAAAGGAAGGGGCTCAGAAAACTGATGGCTACCAAATCAGCCAATCGCTGCTTTTGGATGATGACAGCCAATTCCTCGCCAAGCCGGAGCTAGAGATCTACGCCGATGACGTGGCGTGTTCCCACGGCTCAACCTCGGGGGCGATTGACGAAACAGCGCTGTTCTATCTTCGGTCACGGGGTGTTCCGGTCAAGGACGCGACCAACATGTTGACGCTGGCGTTCCTGGCCGAAGCGGTGGACGAAATCGAAGACAGTGCTTTGGCAGATGAAATCGTAAGCCGTCTGGAAGGGTGGCTGGCGCGCCGAAGCTGATGGCGCTGTCGTCGGATATCCTGGCAACGTACTGGGGGCCGGGGCGCGTGGTGCGCAGGCTTCTGGATATGGGTCAACGAGAAGACCGGGCGCTGATCTTTGTCATGGCGTTTTGTGTGGTGGCATTCATCGCCCAGATGCCTGGCCTTGCGCGCAAGGCGCATCTGGAAGACGTTGAGCTGAATATGCTTCTGGGTGGTGCTCTGCTTGGATCAGTGTTCATTCTGCCCTTGGTTTTTTACACGCTGGCACTGGTATCTCATTGGGCGGCACGCCTGTTTGGCGGGCAGGGAAGCGCTTATGGTGCGCGCCTGGCACTGTTCTGGGCGCTGTTATCCTCTGCGCCGCTGGTTCTGCTGAACGGCCTTGTCGCCGGATTCATTGGGCCAGGGCCTACCTTGACGTTTGTAGGTCTCGCCTGGGTTGCTGTTTTTGTCTGGTTCTGGGTATCCGGTCTCAGACAAGTGCAAAGGTCCGTCGCATGAATTCGAGTTTTCTGGGAAATCTGGCGGTCCTGACGATCAAGAACCCGGCCGAAGCGGCGCGACGGCTGATGGCGCTCAAGCTGGGACGAGAAGTGCTTTGGTTGGCATTTGCGCTGGCGGTCGTTTTGAACTGCGTTGTCCAATTGGGAATTGATCTGTCGATAACAATGGCGGCGGGTCAACCCTCTCCGGCGCTCGAGAGTATTCCCATCGTTTTGGTGCGCTCGGCCGGGGCCATGATGCTGAGCATCGTCGCATTCCTGCTGGTCGGGCGATTGCTGGGAGGTCTGGCGAGGTTCGATGATCTGATGGTTTTGACGATCTGGCTGCAGTTCCTGCAAATAGCCGCGTTGGCGGTGACGCTGGTCTTGAGTCTGACCCTACCATTCCTGATGATGATGACATTGTTGGCGACAGCAATCCTGAGCCTTTACGTCACGCTTCATTTTCTGAATGAAGCGCATCAGTTCGGGTCTCTCTGGAAATCCTTTGCGGTAATTGTGTTGTCAGCTTTTGTCGCCATCCCTTTCGTTCTGTTTCTAAGCCCAACCGGGCCCGTCTAGGAATACCACTCTTATGTATGATGTGCAGAAAATCCGCTCTGACTTTCCGATCCTGTCGCGTCAGGTGAATGGCAAGCCCTTGACGTATCTCGACAATGGTGCTTCGGCTCAGAAGCCTCAGGTGGTCATTGACGCGGTGACGCGGGCATATGCCGAGGAGTATTCGAATGTCCATCGTGGCCTGCATTTCCTGTCCAACCTTGCGACAGAGAAATACGAGGCCGTTCGTGGAACGATCGCACGTTTTCTGGGGGCATCGAACGAGAATGAGATCGTCCTGAACTCTGGTACCACCGAAGGGATAAACCTGATCGCCTATGGCTGGGCTATGCCGCGACTAGAAGCGGGGGATGAGATCGTTCTGAGTGTGATGGAGCACCATGCAAACATCGTACCCTGGCATTTCCTACGCGAACGACAGGGTGTCGTGTTGAAATGGGTCGATGTCGACGCAGAAGGCGGGCTTGACCCTCAGGCGGTAATCGATGCAATCGGGCCGAAAACCAAGCTGGTTGCTGTGACACACTGCTCGAACGTGCTGGGTACGGTCGTGGATGTGAAAGCCATAACTAACGGCGCACATGCCAAGGGCGTTCCGGTTCTGGTTGATGGCAGTCAGGGTGCCGTTCACATGCCAGTAAATGTTGAAGAGATCGGGTGCGATTTCTACGCAATCACAGGCCACAAGCTTTATGGTCCGTCAGGGTCGGGTGCGATTTTCATCAAATCCGAACGCATGGCCGAGATGCGCCCCTTCATCGGTGGCGGCGACATGATCAAAGAGGTCAGCAAGGATCAGGTCATCTATAATGACCCGCCAATGAAGTTCGAGGCCGGCACGCCGGGGATCGTACAGACCATCGGTCTTGGCGTGGCGCTGGAGTATATGATGGACCTGGGGATGGAAAACATCGCTGCCCATGAATCCAGCTTGCGCGATTACGCGATGCAACGTCTGACCGGACTGAACTGGTTGCAGGTTCAGGGCACTCGCCCGGACAAGGCAGCGATTTTCAGCTTTACGCTGGACGGTGCTGGCCATGCACACGACGTTTCTACCATTCTCGACAAGAAAGGTGTTGCGGTTCGTGCCGGTCACCACTGTGCAGGGCCGCTGATGGACCACCTGGGGGTGACGGCAACATGCCGCGCCAGTTTTGGTCTCTATAACACTACCGATGAAGTAGATACGCTGATCGAAGCGCTTGAATTGGCGCATGATCTGTTTGCCTGATTTTGGTCTTGATAAGGGTGCGGCAATCGCGATTTGCAGTTGCACCCGGATTGGAACAAGGTTAGCTAACGGCCAAGGCACCTGTAGCTCAGCTGGATAGAGCGCTGCCCTCCGAAGGCAGAGGCCAGAGGTTCGAATCCTCTCAGGTGCGCCACCCAATATTCAACGTCGGATTGAAATCGGAAGCCCTGAGCAGCGGACTTGTCGATTGGATTGCTTAATGCGTTGATCGTGCAGTCATCACAACGGCCCATGAGTGCAAAAATACTGCTGAGTTGCAGTATTTGAGGGAGGGATTCGCTGTCGGGTATCGGGAGTTATTGTAGTAGTTGATTTGGCGGCTCTGCCGCCAATCGCCACAAATGTTAGAAAACCGAGTGGGAAACTCAGTCAGTCAAAAGTTCCAAACAGAACCGATGTGTTCAGGTTTTACCCGCGCCAGGTGCGAACCACGCCGCAATCCATGTGTACGAAGTTCGATCCATAATACTGACCAACACCGCCTGCGCGGCACGACATCGCCGCCTTGGCCATCTGCGATACCGAGCGGGAGGCAAGGCGCAAATCAGCTGCTTGCCCTTCCATGTGAAGCGAGTTGCGCGCCACACGGCGGGATCGGGAACGCAGCATTGCGTTGGTCTGAGGTGAGCGATATCCGGACAACAGCATGTAGGGTTCGTTGACATCCAGCAAGCTGTGTGATGCCGCCATGATATCAATCGTGCGTAAATCGATGGATTTTACCTGATCTGTGCGCCAATCACGCATGAAGTTGTTCACTTCTTTGACAGCGTCCTTGATATACTTACCATCGACCCAATAGATCATATCCAACCGTTCGCCAGTGCGACCGGAATACATACGAATGCGACGAATATCGCCGCCACCGCGTAAAAAGCCTGCTGCGTTGGAGTAGGTGGGTGCTGCTGCGATTGCCGTTGCTGCAAACGCTCCCAATAGGGCACGCCGGGTCAAGCCCGAGGAACTGCTCTCTGTCATTTTGGTTTTGTCCCGTACTGTTCCTGCCTGCACACGATGTTACGTGCACTGTCTTAATTATTCCCATCCCAGATGCGGGATTTATGGCACAATCGGAATCGACGGCCAAGAAGTGTTTCATTTTTACCTTTTCAAGGGGGAATTTTCGGCAGTTTTTTGCGCAATTGCCACAGAGCATCACAAATATTTCGCAGTTGTGGGCTTTGGGCCGCGCAGCCGATGCAAACGCGCATCAGGCCCACGAAGAAGCGATTTGGTAAGGATATCGTGAGTGGACAAGCGTTCTGGCACGACTGCATAGTTGATCGACGTATAAATCACCAGTTCAAACTATTGAATTCCAAGGCCATCCTATGTTTTCTGTTCTCCGCACCAGTACCAGCATCCTGTTTGCCGCGTGTTTCGTGGCTACCGCATCCGTCGCCAATGTGTCGTCCGAAGCTGCGCCAGGAACTGCGTTTCAGATGGCGATGGCTGAACATACTCAGCAGGCGCCGCAACTGGTTGAGTTCTACCGGGCAAACGGGTTTTTGCCGCTTTGGGTCGGCGATACGCCTGAACACACTCAACGCCGGGCGGCGCTGATCAATGCGCTTACGAATGCGCATCTGCACGGCCTTCCACAGGCCGAGCCGACTGTTGCCGCCGTGATGGAGAAGATGGAAAAGGCCCGTTCGGTGCGCGATCTCGGTGCGGTTGAAGCAGAACTTAGCCGTATCTTTGTCGAATATGCCGACGCGCTTTATGCGGGCGCAATCCGGCCCGGCAGTGTGGATGATGGGCTGGTTCGGTCCGTAGAACGACGCAGCACTGTTGAGCATTTGCAGGGAATAAGCACTCTGGGCGCGGCCTACTTTACAGTCTTGGCGCCGCAATCACATCAATACCGCGCATTGATGAAGCAGAAGCTGTCCTTGGAAAAGCTGGTATTTCAAGGGGGATGGGGGCCAACAGTTCCCGAAAGCAAACTGGAATACGGCGACACGGGACCGAATGTTGTCAAGCTGCGCGACCGTCTGGTGGTGATGGGTTACATGAAACCGTCCGCCAGCCCGTCTTTCGACAGCGCGTTGCTTGAAGGCGTTCGTGCCTTTCAATCCGCGCATGGGCTTGAAACCGATGGTGTGGCGGGCAAGGGGACGATTGCCGAAATTAACCGTCCAGCCACAGACCGGTTGAAAGCCGTTTACGTTGCGTTGGAACGCGAACGCTGGCTGCCTCGGGAACGCGGCACGCGTCATATCCTTGTGAACCAAGCCGACTTCACGGCCAAGATCGTGGACGAAGGGCAAGTCACTTTTGAAACCCGCGCAGTCATCGGTAAAAATGTGCATGATCGAAGAAGTCCGGAATTTTCGGATGAGATGGAGCATATGGTGATCAACCCAAGCTGGCATGTTCCCCGCTCGATCGTGACCAAGGAATACCTTCCGAAACTGCAATCAAACCCGAATTCCGTGGGACATATTCTGATAACTGACAGAAGCGGCAGGCAGGTCGATCGGGGTGCGGTGGACTTTACCCAGTTTACGACCAGCAATTTTCCCTTCGCAATGCGTCAACCGCCCAGCCAAAGCAATGCGCTGGGTCTGGTGAAGTTCATGTTCCCCAATAAGCACAACATCTATCTGCATGATACTCCACAGAAAAACCTGTTCTCGCGCGAAGTTCGGGCCTTTTCACATGGGTGTATCCGCTTGGCCCAGCCATTTGAATTTGCTTACGCCTTGCTGGCCAAACAAGAGGAAGATCCAAAGGCATTCTTCCATCGCGTTCTGAACACCGGAAAAGAGACCAAAGTCAATTTGGAACAGAAAGTTCCGGTGCATCTGATTTACCGCACGGCCTATATCGGGCCCAAAGGCGAAGTGCAGTATCGTCGCGATGTCTATGGGCGGGACGGCAAGATTTGGGATGCCCTACAAAAGGCAGGGGTGGCCCTGCCGGACGTTCAGGGGTAAGCACAGGGCAAATCCTGCCAAAAGGAAGCCCGCCATGCAGTTTACCGTACAACAGATTGCCGAGTCTCTGGGTGCCGAATGTCAGGGCGATGGCGGCCTGACGATTGTGCGCGCCGCCGAACCGGGCGATGCAGGCCCGACAGATCTGGCGATGGCTATGTCTCCGAAGTACGCCGAGGCGCTTACCAACGGAGCCGCTCGTGCGGCCGTCCTTTGGGAGGGCGCCGACTGGCAGGCGATGGGATTGCGTGCGGCGATTTTTGTAAAACGTCCCCGTATGGCGATGGCTGGCATCACTTCCATGCTGGACCGTGGGCAAGGAGTTGAGCCGGGGATTCACCCCTCGGCCGTGATCGATCCAACAGCTGAAATCAGTTCTGACGTGGCGATTGGACCGTTGGTTGTTGTAGGAGCGCGCGCCCGGATCGGCGCAGGCTCTGTCATAGGGGCACATTGCACCGTGGGAATGGACGCCATATTGGGCGACCAGGCAGTGTTGCGCGAAATGGTCAGCATTGGCGCACGGGCGCAGATCGGAGATCGTTTTATTGCGCAACCCGGTGCCCGGATCGGAGGGGACGGGTTCAGTTTTGTTACCCCCGAAGTCTCGGGCGTCGAAAATGTACGCAAGACAATGGGCGATCAGGGTGAGGCCAAAGCTCAGAGCTGGCTGCGCATTCACTCGCTGGGTGCTGTGGAAATCGGTGACGATGTCGAAATTGGCGCGAATTGCACAATCGACAATGGCACGATCCGAAATACGTATATTGGCCACGGTTCCAAGTTGGATAACCTGGTCCATGTCGGGCACAACACCCGAGTCGGTCAGGACTGCCTGTTGTGCGGTCAGACTGGTGTGTCGGGTTCGGTTGAGATCGGAAACAACGTGGTTCTGGGCGGTCAGACCGGCGTTGTCGACAACATATTCATCGGGGATGGGGTTATTGCCGGTGGCGGCACTAAGATACTGTCCAACGTACCCGCTGGTCGCGTGATCATGGGGTATCCCGGAGTCAAAATGGAAACGCATACGGACATCTACAAGGCACAACGGCGTTTGCCCCGTATGGCACGCGACGTCGAGGCATTGAAAAAGGCTGTTTTCAAACAGACCCCGAGCGATTAAATCAACCTCAAACTGATAATCAGGGGATCGACATGAGCATCAGCGACCGCGTCATCGCGATCATTGCAGAGCAGGCCGTTCTGGAGCCATCGGATGTAACGCCCGAAAGCACGCTGGAAGATCTGGGTATCGACAGCCTCGGGCTGGTCGAAAGCATATTTGCCATCGAGGAAGAGTTCGACATTTCGATTCCTTTCAATGCCAACGAGCCCGAGGCCAATGACTTCGATATCTCCAATGTGGCCGCGATCATCTCTGGGATCGAAAAGCTTGTGTCGGAAAAGGTCTGACACACGCTCATGAAACGCGTTGTCATTACCGGAGCAGGTACGATCAATTCGCTGGGCCATTCGGTCCCTGACACGCTGGAAGCAATGCGCGAAGGTCGTTGTGGTATTTCGGAACTTGAATTCCGGGATGTTGATCGGTTGGCCATCAAGATCGGCGGACAGGTCCGGGGTTTCGAGGCGGAAGGGCGGTTCAACCGACAGCAGATGTCGCTGTACGACCGCTTCACGCAATTCACCCTGACAGCAGCCAAAGAGGCGATTGAACAGTCGGGCATCGAATTTCACGGCGAACTCGCGGCCAGATCAGGCGTCGTTCTGGGGACCGCGGGCGGTGGTGTTTCGACCTGGGATGACAATTACCGTTCCGTTTATGAGGACGGGAAGAACAGGGTACACCCCTTTGTCGTTCCAAAGCTCATGAACAATGCCGCCGCCAGTCATGTTTCAATGGAACATAACCTAAAAGGCCCCAGTTTCACCGTGTCGACGGCGTGTGCGTCATCAAACCATGCGATGGCTCAGGCTTTTCAGATGGTGCGCAGCGGCGCGGCTCCGGTCATGGTTACGGGCGGGTCCGAATCGATGTTGTGTTTCGGCGGTGTAAAAGCCTGGGAAGGGCTGCGCGTGATGTCGAAAGACGCGTGCCGCCCGTTCAGTGCCAACCGCAACGGAATGGTGCAGGGCGAAGGGGCTGGCGTCTTTGTCTTTGAGGAATACGAACACGCCCGCGCCCGAGGGGCCGAAATACTGTGCGAAGTTGTCGGCTTTGCCATGTCATCGGATGCCTCGGACATTGTGATGCCCAGCAAACAAGGGGCCGCGCGTGCCATGGCCGGTGCCTTGGCCGATGCGAAGCTGAACGCAAAAGATGTGGGTTATATCAACGCGCATGGCACCGGAACGGCTGCAAATGACAAAACCGAATGCGCAGCGGTGGCCGACGTGTTTGGGCCGCACGCAGACGATCTGATGATATCGTCCACGAAGTCCATGCACGGCCACCTGATAGGCGGGACCGGAGCTGTTGAGCTGCTGGCCTGCATCATGGCACTGCGGGACGGTGTCATTGCACCGACGATTGGATATGAGGAACCGGACCCGGAATGCGCGTTGGACGTGGTCCCGAACGAAGCACGCGAAGCAAAGGTCAACGTCGCGCTTAGCAACGCATTCGCCTTTGGTGGGTTGAATGCCGTACTGGCCCTGAAGCGGGTTTAGTTAAAAAGCCGCCGTTGATAATACGGCGGCTTCCACGGATGTTATTTCTTAGTTTGTGTTGACGTTCAGAGCGTCAAAGCCCGATGTGAAGCCGGAGAGCGACATGTCCATTTCAAGAACCTGATCCGGGAAACGGGCGGGAACCAGTGAAAACGTCGCTTTGGTACCAGCTTTCATCGCGTCGATATCCCCTTGGCTAAGACCCAGTTGCGCGATGCAGCCCACGGGAACGCATTGGTGATAGTTGTACAATTTACGCGGCGCGCCATCGATTGACAGGGCCAGTTGCGCTTGCAGCAAAGTTTCGAGGGGTACGATCACATTTGCCCAAGCAACGGCGGCACCACCTTCCGGCAGTTTCCCGATCGATACTTCCGCGATCGGATCACCATTTTTGCCCTCCAGAACCTGAACGATGGCGCAAGGATCCTCGCCTTCCTGTGCCTTAATACAGGATACGTCCCAATCGCCGAATTCTTCCTTTACGAACTGTTCTCCGACCCGGGGGCCTTCCTGACCAAGGTCCAGACCGGCGTCTGGCGCGGTTGTGGTTGTGTCTTGTGCATACGCTGCGCCGGATAGCAGAACAGCGGCGACCGTGTTGAACGAGAGGATTTTCTTGAACATGAATGCCTCGGGTTGATGATTGATCTTTTTGCTTCGTTTAACACTCTTCTGAACCAGTGTCAGGCACTAACAGAACAGCCTTTGCGAACGTGAACGGATTCTTGCCTGAGGCCTGGAACCGCACCTTCGGAGATTAGAAAAAGGGAGCTGTTCGACCAGCTCCCTTCCCCATAAGTTTCTCCCCGTCGGACTGGCCGACTTATTTATGCGCAAACCCTACGGAAGGGGCGCACACGGGTCAACAGCTATCCTCGTTTTTTAATCTATGCGCCAGAATAATAATTCGATGGCCAAACCAAAAAGGCCGTGCCAGCAGGCACGGCCAGTCGACAGGGAGGAAGTCTGCCCCGCAATGCAAGGCAAATAGACTATCGCAGTCAAAGGTTAACTTTGTATGCTGGCGGCAGATCGGTGAACAATAAGGCAATGTTAATGGGCACGAATATCTTTTTGGGCGGTGGCGGTGAAAACTATGGCCAGCCGCAGGAACTGGCGTTGAAATATGCCAACCGCCACGGGTTGATTGCCGGGGCAACCGGTACCGGCAAAACCGTGACATTGCAGATTCTTGCAGAAGGTTTTTCTCAGGCGGGTGTCCCGGTATTCCTCTCGGATGTGAAAGGGGATCTGTCTGGTCTGGCCCTTCCCGGAAGCGAGGCCCACAAACTGCATCAGGCCTTTCAGGACCGGGCCAGTCGGATCGGGTTCGAGGATTTTGCCTATTCTGCCTGCCCGGTGACATTCTGGGATTTGTTCGGTGAACAGGGCCATCCAGTGCGCACGACGGTGACGGAAATGGGTCCGCTGTTGCTGTCGCGGTTACTGGAGTTGAGCGAGGCGCAGGAAGGTATCCTGAATATCGCATTCCGCGTGGCCGACGAAGAAGGGATGCCGTTGCTGGACCTCAAGGATCTACAGGCGCTGCTGGTCTGGATCGGAGAGAATCGGGCGCAACTGTCATTGCGATACGGCAATGTATCCACGTCCTCGATTGGGGCGATCCAGCGACGTCTGTTGGTTCTCGAGAATCAGGGCGGAACAAAACTGTTTGGCGAACCGGCGCTGGATTTGGCCGATCTGATGCGAACTGACGAAAACGGGCACGGAATGGTGAACATTCTGGCATCAGACCAGCTGATGGCAGCCCCACGGCTATATGCAACGTTTCTGTTGTGGCTGTTGAGTGAACTGTTCGAAGAGCTGCCAGAGGTCGGAGACCCCGAAAAACCAAAGCTGGTGTTCTTTTTTGACGAAGCCCATCTGTTGTTCGACGATGCGCCAAAGGTTCTGGTGGACAAGGTCGAACAGGTCGCCCGCCTGATCCGTTCAAAGGGTGTGGGTGTATACTTCATTACTCAGAGCCCCGCCGATATCCCGGAAGATATTCTTGGACAGCTGGGCAACCGTATACAGCACGCATTAAGGGCATTCACGGCGCGGGACCGAAAGAACCTGCGGCTGGCCGCTGAAACCTATCGCGAGAACCCGACTTTTAACACGGAAACGGCAATTCGCGAAGTCGGTGTGGGGGAGGCCGTCACCTCAATGCTGCAAAAGAAAGGTGTTCCGGGCGTGGTCGAGCGTACGCTTATTCGTCCGCCGGGATCTCAGCTGGGGCCAATTTCAGATGCCGAACGCCGGGATATCCTTGCCGCCTCGGCGATGGCAGGAAAATACGACAAGAGCGTAGATCGAAAATCTGCCTTCGAGATTCTTCAGGCGCGGGCCCAAGCTGCGGCCAATGCCGCAGAACTGGCCGAATCCGACGAAGTTCTTGAAGCGCAATCGCCGATCGAACGCGAATATTCTTCGGCCCGCAGATATTCGGGCAGCCGGGTCGGCCGGTCCTCCTCCCGGGTTGAGCGCAAGCAGGACACGTTTGCCACGGCAATGACCGAAGCGGTGATCAAAGAGCTTAAGGGCACAACCGGGCGCCGGATCGTGCGCGGTATCCTCGGCGGATTGTTTCGCAACAGGTAAAAACGTAGCGTCCTTGGTGGGCGCTACAGCGTTTACTTCAGTCGGCGTTGGCCTTCCTGGCGACAATAGGCGTCAGCCTCGGGAACAGACATCTTCGTGGCTGGGAAGTCGATTGCACGGTCCCAGGTCACGCGATCCTGACGATACAACTGACAGGTCACGACACCTTTAGGTGTCTGAACCTTGACGGGCGTCGTCTCAAGATCTTCGGGGCTGGGGACACAAGCGGATACCGCAACCGCAATAGCCGGAAACAGAATGAGTGATTTCAGATGTGGTGCTTTCATTTTCTACTCTTGTCTACTCGTCTTGTTGATCGATTGAAACGGCATAGGCGAGGGTGAGTGCCAGCAACCTGCCGCAAATCGAAAACACTGTGGTGGGTTCGTTTATTCAGAAAAACCTTAAGAATCAAGAAACCGCGCCAGATAAGTGGCGCGGTTTTGCGCATTGGAACGTGGCGCGGACCTATTTCTCGGGGATCAGACCCCTTGGGCTGAATCTGAGAACAATCAACAGGATCAGGCCCATCGTGAACAGGCGCATATGTGCGGCACTATCAATAAGATGTGCCTTCAGCGCGCTGCCATCCGGCAAGCCTGCAGTGATAACACTCATCAACCACAAGCCAATCGGTTCGACCTGAACCCACAAGAACCATATCAGGAACGCACCCAAAACGGCCCCGAAGTTGTTGCCCGAACCGCCAACGATCACCATGACCCAAACCAGGAAGGTAAAGCGCAGCGGATTGTAAGTGCCCGGCGTCAGCTGTCCGTCCAGAGTGGTCATCATCGCGCCTGCGATGCCGCAAATGGCCGACCCTAATACGAAAATCTGCAAGTGGCGACGGGTGACGTCCTTGCCCATCGCTTCGGCTGCAATTTCATTGTCGCGGATTGCGCGCATCATTCGGCCCCACGGGCTTTTCAGCGCCATTTGCGCCATCCAGAGCAGCACCAGAAGAACCAGCATGAACAGCAGCGAATACCCAAGTTTCACCGAGAGGGTGGATGCAGTGACCGGATCCAGCCCCAGCCATTCGGCGCGGGCAAGAAAAGCCGGATCTTGCTGCAAGTCAACTTCATACCCGACAACCGGGGAGGGACGCGGGATGCCATAGACGTTCTTCACGCCGCGGGCCAACCAGTCCTCGTTCTTCATGACGGCGATGATAATCTCGGCGATACCCAGTGTGGCAATTGCCAGATAATCTGACCGCAGCCCTAGCGCGGTTTTGCCAATCAGCCACGCCGCCCCGGCAGCCAGCAGACCTCCGGCAGGCCAGGCCAGCAGAACGGGCAGGTTCAGTCCACCGATGTTACCGGCAATCGCCGGGTCAATGGCCTCGACCGCGGCAACATTGGGGTCGAACACGGCCCGGTAGAGGAAGAAGCCGACGATAAGGACAGTGATTATTGTGAGCGTTTGCACCCGGCCTTTGGGTATTCTTGTTGCCACCAGTACGGCTGCAACAACGGTGGCAGCCCCCAGTAGCAAGGACAGAACGATACCATAACCGCCTGCGCCCCAGGCGCCCGGAGTAGGCTCTGTCGAAACCAGAACCACGGCCAGACCACCCAGCGCGACGAAGCCCATAACCCCTACGTTAAACAGGCCCGCAAAGCCCCACTGCAGGTTCACACCGATCGCCATGATGGCCGAGATCAGCCCCATGTTCAGGATCAGAACGGCAGTGTTCCAACTTTGCGTGAAACCGGTCAGCAGAATCAGACTGCCAACAGCTATGAAAAGCAGAGTGTTTTTGACAGATTCGGTCATACTGCTTTTCCCTTGAACAGGCCCGTGGGCTTAAACAGAAGCACGATCAGCAGGATGACAAAGCTGACAGCGAATTTGTAATCGGTGGACAGGAGCTGGACCAATCCGGACGGCTCCAGGTTTTCGGGGGCCACATAGGTCAGTACTTTTTTCCAGGCATAGGTGATCGTCACCTCGGAAAACGCGATGATGAACCCGCCGGCAATTGCGCCCAGTGGGTTACCAAGGCCACCCACGATGGCCGAAGCGAATATCGGCAGCAGAAGCTGGAAATAGACGAAGGGTTTAAAGCTCTTGTCCAACCCGTAAAGAACACCCGCTGTGGTCGCCAAGGCGGCCACGATGATCCAGGTGATCATCACAACACGTTCAGGGTTGATGCCGGACAAAAGCGCCAGATCCTCGTTGTCGGAATAGGCGCGCATCGATTTCCCGGTTCGTGTTTTATTGAGGAACCAGAACAACAAGGCCACGGCAATAACGGCCACTATCAGTGTAATCCCTTGCGAGGTCTTGATAGCCAGCCCCTCTTGTAGGCCTGTCATGGATTTGAAGTCCCGCGCGGATATCAGGAATCTTGCACCGTCCGAAAACTTTTGGTCATCCGGCCCGATGATAAAGCGCACCAAACCGTTCATGATGAACATTACACCCATTGATACGATCACAAGGATAACCGGCTTGGCCTTTTGTTCGCGGTAAAAGCGGTAGACCAGCCTGTCCGTGACCAACACCAGCAGGATGCAGCCAAGGATGGCAAAGGGCAGGGCGAGCAGGGCAGTCGGCAACGGCCCAAAGCTGACACCAGCGGCCTGTAAGCCCCAAGTGACAAGCACAGCGATCATCGCCCCAAAGGCCATGGTGTCACCATGGGCAAAGTTCGAAAACCGCAGGATGCCGTAGATCAGGGTCACGCCAAGCGCTCCCAATGCCAGCTGGCTGCCATAGGCAATCGCAGGCACGATGACAAAGTTGGCCAGTGTGACCAACGCGTTCAGTAAATCCATGAATTCTTCTCACTGTCCGGGTGCGGCTTTATGGCATGTGTACCATTGGTAATTCAACACACGGCTATGGTTTTCAACGAATTGGGCGAACGTTTTTTGCCAGGGTAACGCGGAACCAGCAAGGCTTGTGAGTTTCCGAGAACCAAACGCGCAGGTGAAGCCGCGCGACTTTTGAGGTCAGCGTGGCCACCCGGCAGTATTGCTTGGATGCAAAGTCACGCCTGAACGTCTTGGCATTTGCCGAAATCTTCGTCGGCATGGGGACCTTTGACAGACAGATCATAGGACATGTCGTCAAGTTGAACCACCAGCGTCATCACGTTCTGACCTTCGATATACATGAACGTCATGCTTCCCACGCCTTTGAGGATCACAGCATCGCCTGCGGCTATTGGGGTTTCAATGTTACCTTTGTCACCGTCCGCGGCACGGCTAAGGCGGATTTCGCTGCCGTCGCGGTCGGAGGTGCACAATAGGTGGCGTTCTTCGGCTACTGCCTGAGTGGCCGAAAATAGGGCAAGCGGCAAAGCGATCCAGAGTTTCATAGTCTGCGGGTCCTTGTCTTCGATTTTGCATTCGCCTTCGAACTGTCGAGCCATTGGTTCAGTAATATGGCCCGACCGGCGTGGATGGCCCGCCTAAAGCTCCATTATGTCACAAATTGAACTTAAGCGTGTTTTTTGCCCTTTGAATCACGCGTGAAAATAACCGATTTGGTCTCGTGAAAGAGCCATTAAAACAAATAAATAATAGTCATGTTTAACGTCCTCAAATTTAACGCACCATTATCCTGACATATTGAAAACACAATCAGACATGGGTTGAGCGATTCAGGTTCAAAGTGACCCGCGCCGGGCCGTTTTGTCTGCCAATCTAGGGCCCCAGATTGTTTTTGTCTCAAGCTGAGCGCACACCACCTCACCTGGCCTCAAGTTCCGGTGAAATAGCTGGTTCAGGTCTATGATACGAAAGGGTTTTTCCTAAGTTCACTTCGTTGAGCTGCGGAAGATGTGATTGTCGAGCGCAGCCAGTACCGAAATATAAGGCTAATCTCGCGAGCGTAATAGCGCGCGAGGGCAGGCATAAGTAACCGAAGGAAGAAACTCATGAGATTTACCGCGCTGATCACGGCTGGCCTGTTGATGCCCACATTCGTACAAGCTGCAATCGACGACCCGCTGAATGGCGCGGATTTTGTCGTCAATTGCCTCTCCGACAAAAACGGGGGATCGGTGACTCTGGCGCGGTCGGGTGAGACGGACAAGGGGTTCATCGTGGCCGAAAACATCAAGGGCGAGGCGCAGATTATTCCCGGTCTGAACTCGCTCACCTTCCTGCATATCATGGATCAGGACGTGGTGACCTTTGTGGTGGATTTCGATAACCTGCACTATGACATGTCGGTCAAAGGTCCACATGCCGCGAATGACTCCGGATATTGTAGCAATCCGGCGGGGTGAGAATTAGGAAGGCGGTTGCACTTAGTTATGCAGTGATTTTCTACACTGTTTTCCTTGAAGCAACGTGTTTCTGCGAACCCACTGCTAGAATGAGGAGGACGGTGCGCACCAAATGGGAGTTTGTGCGCCGTCTCATCCTCAACCGCCCAAGAAACTCTTTCTCACTTCCGGATCAGCCAGCAATTCCTTGCCCGTACCGGTATAGGCGTTTCGCCCCTGAACCAGCACATATCCCTTATCGGCAATCTCCAGTGCCTGGCGGGCGTTTTGTTCAACCATCAGGATCGGCAGGCCGGTGCGTGCGACCTCGATGATGCGGTCAAAAAGCTCATCCATCACGATGGGTGAGACACCTGCGGTGGGCTCGTCCAGCATCAGGACCTTGGGTTGCGTCATCAGCGCGCGACCCACGGCAACCTGTTGGCGCTGACCGCCAGACAGTTCGCCGGCAGGTTGGTTGCGTTTGTCACGCAGAATTGGGAACAGATCATAGACCTGCTCCATCGTGTCCGAGAAATCGTCGTGACGGATAAAGGCACCCATTTCCAGATTTTCCTCGACAGTCATCGAGGTGAAAATGTTCGATGTCTGAGGAACAAAGCCCATACCGCGGATCACGCGATCTTGTGGGGTGAGGCTGGTGATATCCTCGCCGTCTAGACGTACAGAGCCGGCGCGCACATCCAGCATCCCAAACACGGCCTTCATCGCCGTTGACTTGCCCGCACCGTTGGGGCCGACGATAACGGCGATCTCACCCTTGTCCACGGCAATGGTGCAGTCATGCAGGATATCCGGGCCTTTGCCATAACCGCCGGTCATGGTGTCGCCGATCAGAAACGGGCCGCCTTCAACGCGATGAGTCGTCCCGCTTTTACGATGGGCAGGCGTCATTGTTCCGATACCTTGCGTGTTGGTAATCGATGCGTCCTTGTTGCCCTTGTCGTCCTGATAGGGGTTGTCGCTCATGCCAGCGGTCATGTCTGGGCCTCCAGCTTGTCTTTGTTTTTGAGGCCGGTGCCAAGATAGGCTTCGATCACGTGCTCGTTTGCCTTGATCTCATCCAGAGTACCCTCGGCCAAAACCTTACCCTCGGCCATGCAGATGACCGGGTCGCAGATCTTGCCGATGAAATCCATGTCGTGCTCGATGACAACAAACGTATAACCACGCTCTTTGTTCAGGCGCAGGATCGTATCAGCGATGGTCATCAGCAGGGTGCGGTTCACGCCTGCTCCGACCTCGTCCAGAAATACGATCTTGGCGTCCACCATCATGGTACGACCAAGTTCCAGCAGTTTCTTTTGACCGCCCGAAACCTGACCGGCCTTGTGATCGGCCAGATGTTCGATGGTCAAAAACTCCAGCACCTCGTCTGCCTTGGCTTTCAACGCGCGCTCTTCATCAGCGATGCGCTTGCGTCCGAACCAGGTATTCCACAGCGCCTCACCCGATTGCGCACCGGGCACCATCATCAGGTTTTCGCGGCAGGTCATCGACGAGAATTCATGCGCGATCTGGAACGTGCGCAGCAAACCTTTGTGAAACAGCTCATGCGGAGGCAGGCCAGTGATATCTTCACCATCCATAACCACCTTTCCGCTGGTCGGAGGCAAAACACCGGCGATCACGTTGAACAGAGTGGTTTTTCCGGCCCCGTTGGGCCCGATCAGGCCGGTGATCGACCCTTTTTGGATTTCCAGCGACGCCCCGTCCACCGCGTGAAACCCGCCGAAATGCTTATGCACGTCCTCGACGACGATCATGGTATCCCCTTGCCTTGTCCCCGTGAAACGAGGTGCAGCCTTTTGTCATTGAAACAGCCCGGACACAAGGCCCGGGCTGTCTGATTTTATAGCTTGATATGCGGGATCAACGGAAGTTGACGGTCTTGTTTTCGCCGTCGGTCACTTCGATCTCGCGGTACGACCCTGCGCTTTCGCCGGGGCCGATCAACTCGACACCGGACGCGCCGACATAGTCGATGTCCTGACCGGCGGCCAGCAGTTCCAGACCTTTGGCCAGTTCACCCGGATAGATCTTTTCACCCGGCGCATTGGCGACGTCCATAACTTTGCCCGCGTAATCTGCCGGGTTGGTCGAACCGGCGGCTTGCATGGCGAACATGAACAGCGCTGCCGCGTCATAGGATTCGGGCGAATAGGGCGACGACCCGTCAAACCCGGCTGCTTCAGCCAGTGCAAAGTACTTTTCTGCACCTTCACCACCCGACCCGGCGATCTGACCGAACGAGCCGTTCAGGTCGGGGCCGACATTTGCGGGCAGCGAGTCGCCAATCATGCCACCGGGCAGACCAAAGGTGTCAAACGCACCGCTGTCCAGCGACGACTGGATGATGCCCAGACCACCCTGGTCCAGATAACCCGCGACAACCAGAATGTCGCCACCGGCCGAGGCCAGCGCGCCAACTTCAGCCGAATAGTCGGCCTTGCCGTCTTCATGCGCCGTAACGATGGTCACTTCGCCGCCAACCGCTTCGAAGGACGTCTGGATCGCATCGGCCAGACCTTTGCCATAGTCGTTGTTGGTATAGGTCAGCGCGATCGAGTTGATGCCACGATCCTTGAGGATATCAGCCATAACCTGACCTTCGCGAGCATCCGACGGCGCGGTGCGGAAGAACAGGCCGTTGTCCTCCATGGTCGACAGGCCGGGCGAGGTCGCCGAAGGCGAGATCATGACCATGCCGTTTGGAATGGCAACGTTTTGCAGGATCGCGCCGGTAACACCCGAACAGTCGCCGCCGATGATGCCTGCAACGCCGTCAGCGATCATACGCTCGCCGTTCGAGGTGGACAGACCATTGTCGATACAGCCGGTATCAGCACGTACACCAGCCACGCTGGCACCGTTCATGAACTTACCGGATTCGTTGACTTCGGCGATTGCCAGTTCCGCGCCCGATCCCATGGCAGGGGCCAGCGATTCAATCGGGCCGGTAAAGCCGATCAAAATCCCCAGTTTGACATCTTCGGCCATGGCTGCGCCGGCCAGCAATGCAGTTGCTGCAGTTGCAGTAAGCAGCTTTTTCATATGGTTACTCCCAGTTGTGAACGTATTCGTTCTGGCGACGACCCTAGGCAAGCTGTTCGGAAAAGAAAAGTCCTAACGCAAACCTGTCTTTTTCGTTTGAAATCCTATCTGTTTTGGTGGGACTCACCCCTGATTGTCACCGAAAGGGACCAGAATGCTTAGAACGGCGATGATTCTGTCTTTCTCACTCTGCGCCTTGAATGCCGCGGCCCAAACGTTGTCGGTTTCAGCCGGGATGGTCCAGCTTGAAGAAATGGTCGGCGGGCTGGAGACCCCATGGGCGGTTGGCATTTTGCCCGATGAAAGCTTCCTCGTCACGGAACGGGATGGAAGGTTGCTGTATGTGCGAAATGGACAAGTTGGGGATGTTTCAGGCGTTCCAAAGGTTGCGGCTCTGGGGCAGGGCGGATTGCTGGACGTCACGATTTCGCGCAATTTCAATCAAAGCCGAGAGGTCTTTCTGACCTTCGCAAAACCTCAGGGCGACGGTGCAGGGACTGCGGTTGCGGTTGCGCACCTGTCCGAGACTGGCAAAAACCTTCAGAACTTCCGAGTAATTTTCGAGGCATCGCCAGGTGGTACGGGTGGTCGGCATTTTGGCAGCCGTGTGGTCGAAGCGCCGGACGGTACATTGTTCGTGACCTTGGGCGAACGGGGACAGGCGGAGAATGCACAGGATCGGTCCAATCCCATGGGCTCGGTCATTCGCATCAATCGCGATGGGACAGTTCCGGCGGATAACCCCTTTGTCGGGCAATCGAATATCGAACCCGAAATATGGTCTTACGGCCATCGAAATCCGCAGGGCGCGGACTTGGACGCGCTTGGCCGACTTTGGACCTCGGAACACGGGGCGCGGGGTGGAGATGAAATCAACCAACCCCGCGCAGGCCGGAATTATGGTTGGCCCGTCATCTCCTATGGCACGCATTATTCAGGTGAAAAAATCGGTGAAGGTACAGCCAAAGAGGGGCTGGAACAGCCAGCTCACTACTGGGATCCTTCCATCGCGCCGTCCGGCCTGCTGGTTTATTCCGGCAAGCTCTGGCCGCAATGGGCAGGTGATGTTTTCGTAGGATCTTTGAAATTTGACTATATCGCCCGACTTCAGGGCGATCCATTGCATGAAGCCGAACAGATCAGAAGCCCTGAAACCGAGCGCGTCCGCGATATCGTCGAAGCGCCAGACGGGTCGATCTGGTTTATTTCGGTTGGAAAGGGGGCAGTTTACAGAATATCTCCGGCGGAGTGACCTTACACCGATAGCCGCCCGCTTTGCGCTCCGCGTTCGCGATAGGGCGTGGTGTTGTAATGCGCGCGGTAGCATTTTGAGAAATGGCTAGGCGAGGCAAAGCCGCATGCCAGGGCTACGTTGATGACGCTCATATCCGTTTGCATCAGCAGGTTCCGTGCCTTGTGCAAGCGAAGCTCCATATAGTACCGCTTGGGCGAGCGGCTGAGGTAGCGCCGGAACAGACGCTCAAGCTGGCGGGTCGACATGCCGACTTCCTTGGCCAGAATCGAAGGTGAGATCGGCTCTTCTATGTTCTTTTCCATCATCAGTATGACCTGACTCAGCTTGGGGTGACGTACGCCAATCCGTGTCGGAGTAGATAGGCGCTGCGTGTCCTGATCTGTCCGGATAGACGAATAGATCATCTGATCCGCCACCGCATTTGCCAGGTCTTCGCCGAAATCGTCCGCAATCAACTTGAGCATCAGATCGATAGACGAGGTCCCTCCAGCCGTCGTCATACGACTGCCGTCAATCTGAAAGACTGCTTTCGTCAACTCGACCTCATCGAATTCTTCGATGAAACTGTCTGAGTTTTCCCAATGTATCGTTGCGCGCTTGTTGTCCAGCAGGCCGGCCTTGGCCAATGTATAAGCAGCCGTGCACAGACCGCCGATCCGTAATCCGCGCCGTGCCTCGCGCCGCAACCAGTTCAAAATGCGTTTGGTGGTCGCGGCTTGAACGTCAACGCCCCCGCAAATCAGAACGACATCGTCGCGTTGCAGTTCGTCCAGGTCACGATCCAGTTTGAATTCGGTTCCGGCTGAACATGAAATCGAATCTCCACCTTCACCTGAAAGCGTCCATGTATAAAGTTGTTTGTCGGCCATGCGGTTTGCGATGCGCAGGCTGTCGAGCGCCGACGCAAAAGACAGCAGCGAAAACTTGTCCAAAAGGACAAAAACGAAATGACGGGGCATGGCCCCAGCATTTTCCACCGTGACTGCTTGGCGTTGCACTTGCATGACAAAATGTCCTTAATTCTGCGCGGGAAAACCTGGTATCCGGCGACGTATTTGGCAGTCACCATGATCAAAGCTTGTTTGCGGCGTCAAGAGGCGCAAATGGGATATGGTCACTCTTCATTGCTTTTTGTATAGAGGCGACCTGAACACTTCAGCGGAGATCAAAGCTATGACCGAATGGCAAAAGTCGAACTGGCGCAACAAGCCCCGGGTTCAGATGCCAGACTATACCGACGCGGCCGCATTGGCCAAGGTCGAGGCCCAGCTTTCGCAGTATCCCCCGCTGGTCTTTGCCGGTGAAGCGCGGCGCCTCAAGCAACATCTTGGTGCCGCCGGTCGCGGCGAGGCCTTCCTGCTTCAGGGCGGGGATTGTGCTGAAAGCTTTGAACAATTCAGCGCCGATGCGATCCGTGACACCTTCAAGGTGATGCTGCAAATGGCGATGGTTCTGACCTACGGTGCCAAGGTGCCCGTGGTAAAGGTCGGTCGCATGGCCGGTCAATTTGCAAAGCCGCGCAGCGCCCCGACAGAGGTTGTGAATGGTGTAGAACTGCCCAGCTACCGGGGTGACATCATCAACGAACTGGCGTTCACGCCCGAAGCGCGGATTCCGAATCCCGGAAAGATGTTGCAGGCCTACACGCAGGCGGCGGCCACGTTGAACCTGCTGCGTGCCTTCTCAACCGGTGGCTTCGCCGACATGAGCCGTGTTCATTCGTGGACGCTGGGCTTTACCGACGAACAGGACGTTCAGAAGTATTCCGAAGTTGCGGACCGCATTCAGGACACCATCGACTTCATGGAAGCGGCTGGTATCACGGCAGACACGACGCACGAATTCTCGACCGTTGAATTCTACACCAGTCACGAAGGTCTGTTACTGGAATATGAAGAGGCGCTGACCCGTCTGGATTCGACCTCGGGCAACTGGCTGGCCGGGTCTGGCCACATGATCTGGATCGGCGACCGTACACGCCAACCTGACGGCGCACATGTCGAGTTCTGTCGTGGCGTTCTGAACCCGATCGGATTGAAATGTGGTCCGACGACGACGGCAGAAGATCTCAAGGTTCTCATGTCGAAGCTGAACCCTGAAAATGAAGAGGGCCGTCTGACCCTGATCGCGCGCTTTGGTGCAGGCAAGGCGGGTGAACACCTTCCGCGTCTGGTCAAGGCCGTGAAGGAAGAAGGCGCCAAGGTTACTTGGGTGTGCGACCCGATGCACGGCAATACGATCAAATCGGCCACGGGCTACAAAACCCGCCCGTTCGATTCTGTCCTGCGTGAGGTGCGCGATTTCTTTGGTGTGCATCAATCCGAGGGCACGATCCCTGGCGGTGTCCATTTCGAGATGACCGGTCTCGACGTTACCGAATGCACCGGTGGTGTGCGGGCCGTGACAGAAGAGGATCTGTCAGATCGCTACCACACAGCTTGCGACCCGCGCCTGAACGCGTCTCAGTCGCTGGAACTGGCGTTCCTGGTGGCGGAAGAACTGACCAACCTGCGCCGCAACGGATCAAAACGCGCCGCAAGTTAAGCGTTCGAAAAGAAAGAAAAACAGCGGGCCACCGGTCCGCTGTTTTTTGTTCCGGTTGTTCAGACTGGTTCAGTCATCGCGCGACACGACCAGACGAAGGTGCTTGGCCGCGCGTTTGAAATCCGTTTGGTCTTCGGCAAAACCGTCAACGGATTGAGGCACAGCAGGAGTTGGTATCTGAATTTCCGAAAATGACTTGATCCGCGTATCAGAAATCGAAAATCGGCGTGGGGTTTTACCAATCGCACCATCCGCGACCATGACGCCCAGAACCCGGCTGACGTCGCCCAGATCGCTTTTGAGCGGCAAAAGGATCATGCAGGCCTGCATCCGGGTACGTCCCAGTATCCCGCTCGAATCCAACCCCAGTTCGGCAACGGCGGGTGCTGCGAAAACCTGCTCCAGAACGTCCTTAAGACTGGCGCGGTCATCAGGTTGAAAAAAGGCCGTCACAGGCATGCCGCGAACCTCCATCCCCGCAAGCGCGTTCAAGTGGCTTCCGGCAAGGCGAAACCGGGCCAGGCCGGGCGCGATCCGTTCAAGAATGAAAGTATATTCAAGTATGTTTTCCAGTCCACGCGGGTCGACCTGAGACCGCATCGGAACACCGTCACCGCTCAGCAATGCAGTCCAATACGCCTCGGCCTGGCGGATCGGCGTAAGGCTGCGCCCACTGTCAAAGCGATCCATTGCGACGATCTTTCCAAATTCTGACCCGGAACCAGTCCCGAAAAAGGTTTTCATTTTCTTCACCCTTACGTCAATTGGCCGCCATTTTCATAAAATGCAACACAACCGGAGCATTTGTGGCCTGCAAGCCATTACCAGGGGTAGTTTGACTCGGGTTTATTCAATTTTGGAGCAATTCTTTAACGAATGGTTAACTTACGCCAAACAAATGCGGCCTCAGCAAACTCTTGCTCTGCACCGGCCAATCGCATTAGGTGCA
Organism: Ruegeria sp. AK11; assembly: GCF_056541095.1. Taxonomy (NCBI): domain Bacteria; kingdom Pseudomonadati; phylum Pseudomonadota; class Alphaproteobacteria; order Rhodobacterales; family Roseobacteraceae; genus Ruegeria; species Ruegeria sp. AK11. Next base: position 925,445 of record NZ_JBQFXU010000001.1, on the reverse strand, counting down.
GCACACATCCAAATGGGTAAGGTCACAGGAAAGGACAGTCATGATCAGATCCATGACCGGGTTTGCCTCGGGGAAGGGGGAATACGGACCGCACAGCTGGACGTGGGAGTTGCGCAGTGTTAACGGCAAAGGCCTTGATATGCGCCTGCGCGTCCCTGATTGGCTGACCGGGCTTGAGGTGGCCCTTCGGGCCGCGCTGTCAAAATCCCTGAGCCGTGGGAATGTGACCCTGTCAATGCGTCTGACCCGCGAGGACTCTGCCTCGGAACTGGCATTGAACGAGGTCGCTATGGCCGCTGCCCTGAGCGCTTTGGAACAAACACACAAGATGGCAGCTGCGCGCGGTATTGCTCTGGAACCGGCGCGCGCCTCGGACCTTTTGGCACTCAAAGGCATGTTGGATGCAACCGCAGATGCGGATGATCCAGCGCCACTGGTGGCGTGCCTGACCGAAGATTTCAAAGACCTGTTGGCCGCTTTTGTCGATATGCGCCAGGCCGAGGGCGAAGCGTTGGCTGCCGTGCTGAACACTCAGCTGGATCAGGTTGCGGCGCTGACAGAACAGGCAGCCGATCTGGCCTTGCATCGTAAGGACAAGATGGCCGCGACACTGCGGGACAATCTGACACAGGTACTGGACAACGCGCAGGGCGCGGACCCGGATCGCGTTGCGCAGGAACTGGCTTTGATCGCGGTCAAAGCCGACATTACCGAAGAGATCGACCGCCTGTCTGCACATGTGGCCGCAGCAAGAGAGCTGCTTGGGCAGGAAGGGGCTGTCGGACGCAAGCTTGATTTCCTGATGCAAGAGTTCAACCGCGAAACCAACACGCTATGCTCCAAGGCTCAGAGTACGGAGCTGACGGCTGTCGGGCTGGAACTGAAGGCGGTGATCGATCAGATGCGCGAACAAGTGCAAAACGTAGAATAAAGATGGGAACGAATGATATGGCGGATCGCCGAGGCCTTTTAATCATCCTGTCTTCCCCGTCCGGGGCAGGCAAATCCACCCTGGCAAAGCGGTTGATGGACTGGGACAAGGACCTTGAGTTTTCGGTTTCGGCCACAACCCGTGCCCCGCGTCCGGGGGAAGAAGATGGGCGGGACTACTATTTTCTTTCTGAAGACGAGTTCAAGCAGAAGGTCGCCGATGGCCAGATGCTGGAACATGCGCATGTCTTCGGTAACTTCTACGGCTCACCCGCTGATCCCGTTCGCAGTTCGATCCACGCAGGCAAGGACGTGCTGTTCGACGTGGACTGGCAAGGCGAGGTTCAGATCCGCAACTCGGATCTGGGTAAGCATGCGTTGTCGATCTTCATCCTGCCGCCTTCGATCCCCGAACTGCGCCGCCGTCTGGAATCACGTGGGCAAGATAGCGATGAAGTTATCGCACGGCGGATGCTCAAAAGCTGGGATGAGATCAGCCATTGGGGCTATTACGATTATGTCCTGATCAATGACGATCTTGAGGCGACCGAAAAGAAGCTGAAGACCATTGTCAGCGCCGAACGGATGCGCCGTATTCAACAGCCAAATCTGCAACAACACGTGCGCAAGCTTCAAAACGAATTCGAGGGGCTGTCATGACGATCTACGCTTTAGGTGAGCACATGCCCGAAATTCACGAGGACACGTGGGTTGCGCCCGATGCCAACCTGATCGGCAAGGTCGTGCTGGAACAGGGCGCCTCGGTTTGGTTCGGCTGCACGATACGCGCAGATCACGAGGAAATCCGCGTCGGTGCAGGCAGCAACGTTCAGGAAAACTGCGTCATGCATATCGATGCCGGGTATCCTTTGTCGATTGGTCCGAATTGCACCATCGGACACAAAGTGATGCTGCACGGGTGTACGATCGGAGAAAATACTCTGATCGGAATGGGCGCGATTGTTCTGAATGGTGCCCGGATCGGCCGGAATTGCCTGATCGGGGCAGGGGCCCTGATCACGGAAGGCAAGGAGATTCCGGATAATTCCCTTGTGATGGGGGCTCCGGGCAAAGTGGTGCGCCAGCTGGACGAGGTCGCAGCAAAACGGATTACCCTAAGCGCGCTGCACTATCAGGAAAACATGCGCAGGTTTCGTGACACCCTGAGAGCTGCTCAATAAGGCGCGTGGATTGATCGGGGTTTGAAGCATGTCAGATGACCTTCTTGATGGATTTGTCCAGGCCATCCCTATGCCCGCGCTGATGGTGGATCAGACCGAACGGATCGTTGCCGCCAATACGGATGCGAAAACCCTTTTGGGGCAGAATATCGTGGGGCGGCATTTTGCGACCATCCTGCGGCAGCCACAGGTTCTTGAAGCAATTGAACAAAGCCTTCAATCGAAGGGAACCAAGACGGCACGTCATCTTTCCAATGATGGTGCACAGGACACGACATTTGATGTGCAATGCCGGTATATGAACGGGGTCGGAGCCGTGTCGGGCGGGGCCGTTCTGGCCACTTTTCAAGATGTCACGCATCTGGAACAGGCAAGTCAGATGCGCCGCGACTTTGTTGCCAATGTCAGTCACGAATTGCGGACGCCTTTGACGGCACTGATGGGCTTCATTGAAACCTTGCGTGGCCCTGCGCGCAACGATCCGGCTGCACGTGACCGGTTCTTGCAAATCATGGCCGATGAAGCCAACAGGATGAACCGGCTGGTTGGCGATCTTTTGTCCCTGAACCGCGTGGAAAGCGAAGAAAGAGTTCGACCAAATCAACAGCTGGAGCTGACAGGGCTGCTGCAATCCACCCTGAACTCGTTGCGCCCCCTGGCGGAAGAGGCGGGCGTGACGCTGACGCTTGACGCACAGGACGGCCCGCTTTCCGTGACCGGAGACAGCGATCAGTTACGGCAGGTATTCACCAACCTGATCGAAAACGGAATAAAATACGGTGCCAGCGGTGGTAGCGTCACAGTCAGCGTTCTGTCATCAGAGCGTGACTCGGCCATGCGTGGGCCTGGGGTGCGGGTGAAGGTCATCGACAAGGGGCCAGGAATTGATTCCGTGCATCTGCCACGTCTGACCGAGCGATTCTATCGCGCCGACAACCACAGGTCCCGCCAGTTGGGTGGAACGGGGCTGGGGCTGGCCATCGTCAAGCACATCGTCAATCGCCACCGCGGACGGTTGCGCGTGGAAAGTGAGTTGGGAAAAGGTTCCGTGTTTACGGTCATCTTACCACGGTAGCCCTTCCCGCATTACCACCCTACGAAATCTGCCTCGTTACGATTTTCTGACTCGAAATCTCAGGATATTCGAGAGTTGTCATAAAAGCGTTACACACTTGTCACAAAAGGCTTACGCACGACCCCTAGGGGTGCACGCAGGATCATCATGGGGGTGATCAATCATACCTTTTCAAGGAGACTGAAATGTCCTTTGTGAAACTGTCGGCTTCTGCGCTGGCAATCGCCGCCGTCTCGGCAACCACCGCTGCTGCCCGTGACAACGTTCAGGTTGCCGGTTCGTCGACCGTTCTGCCATATGCCTCGATCGTTGCGGAACTGTTTGGTGAGAACACCGATTTCCCGACCCCGGTTGTTGAATCGGGCGGTTCGTCAGCTGGTCTGAAGCGTTTCTGTGAAGGTGTTGGTGAAAACACCATCGACATTGCAAACGCATCGCGCGCGATCCGTGAAAAAGAAATCAAAGCCTGCGCCGAAAACGGTGTGACTGACATCATGGAAGTCCGCATCGGTTATGATGGTATCGTTTTTGCAAGCCAGCAGACCGGTCCTGCCTTCACCGCTTTTGAACCTGCCGACATCTTTAACGCTTTGGGCGCAAAAGTTCTGAAAGACGGTGAAGTGGTTGATAATCCTTACACTACTTGGGCCGAATTCAACCCTGAACTGCCTGATGTAGAAATCGCTGGCTTTATTCCGGGCACCAAACACGGCACCCGTGAAGTGTTCGAAGAAAAAGTTCTGCTGATCGGTTGTGAAGCGACCGGCGCGATGGAAGCCATGATTGCTGGCGGTATGAGCGAAGACGACGCAGAAGATGCATGTCTGGCCGTTCGTACCGACGGGAAAGCGGTCGACATTGATGGTGACTACACCGAAACGCTGGCGCGTATCGACACCAACCCCAATGGCATCGGCATCTTCGGCCTGGCGTTCTACGAGAACAACACCGATAAGCTGAAAGTGGCAACCATGTCGGGTATCGCTCCTTCGACCGAAACCATCTCGACCGGTGAATATCCGGTTTCGCGCCCGCTGTTCTTCTACGTGAAGAAAGCCCATATCGGCGTGATCCCCGGCCTGAAAGAATATGCCCAGTTCTTTACCCACGACGAAATCGCAGGCGCTTCGGGTCCTCTGGCAAACTATGGTCTGGTTGCGGACCCTGAGCTGGCAAAAACTCAGGATGCAATCGCCAACGAAGTAACCATGGGTTCGGGCAGCTAATCCCGCCTTTGGTTCGAAATACCGGGGGCGGCATTTCTGTCGCCCCCACATTTTTCAGCTTTCCCGGCCAAGACCAAATGGGGGTTTCATGCCGATAGTATGGCTCGTTCTGATCGTGCTAGCGATTGCTTCAGTCGGTTACGTGTTGGGGCGCTCACGCGCCCTGCAAAGCGCCACAGGAGATATCCGGGCTTTGCACTCGCTGCCGTCGTATTATGGCGCAAATGTCGCTCTCAAGACGATCGTACCCGCATTCGGCCTTATGATCCTCTGGTTGCTGGTACAACCGCTTTACGTGAACTCTCAGGTTTCTGAAACGATCTCGGGTTCTGCCATCCAAGACGGCTCGTCCCTAAATCTGGTCATGGCCGAGGTCCGTCGCACCGCGTACGGTCTGGATAACGCGGTTGCCGCCGGGCAGATACCCGAGGAACTGGCGCGCAACGCGCGCGCGGATGTAATCGACATGACCCAGCGTCTGAAGGATGCCGGGCAGGTGGTGACGTCGGATATCACGCAACCTGTGCTGCGCGCGGCGCAAAGTTATCGGATCATGAATGCGACCGGCTATTCGGTCATGACTGTCGCCGTCATACTGACGGCACTCGCCGGTGCTGCAGCCAGCTGGTTTCAAACTCACGCAGAATACCGCGCGCGTAATGTGGTCGAGCAGGGCGTGCGTTTTCTGTTGCTGGCGGCCGCATCCATCGCAATTCTGACCACTGTCGGGATCGTCCTGTCTCTGGTTTTCAATACTTGGGAATTCTTCAAGCTCTACCCTGCTACCGATTTCTTTTTCGGCACGACATGGGCCCCCAGTTTTTCGGGACGCGGCGGGTCGTCTGAGCTTGGTATTATTCCCTTGTTGTGGGGGACATTCTATATCTCTATCGTTGCGCTGCTGGTGGCCGTCCCGATCGGGTTGTTCGCCGCGATTTACCTCAGCGAATACGCCTCCCCCCGTGTCCGCGCCGTAGCAAAACCGCTGCTCGAGATTCTGGCCGGTATCCCGACCATCGTTTACGGCCTTTTTGCGCTGCTGACCGTTGGTCCGCTTTTGCTTGGCCTGTTCGGGGATGAGGGGCTTGGCTGGATGAAAGCTGGCACGGCAGTCATGACCGCTGGGTTGGTCATGGGCATCATGCTGATCCCGTTTGTGTCCTCTTTGTCCGATGACATCATCAATGCGGTGCCGCAGGCCATGCGTGACGGTTCTTACGGATTGGGCGCAACGCAATCGGAAACCATCCGTCAGGTCGTTCTGCCAGCTGCGCTTCCGGGTATCGTGGGGGCGATCCTGCTGGCCGCATCGCGCGCCATCGGTGAGACTATGATCGTGGTCCTTGGGGCAGGGGCGGCAGCACGGCTGAGCCTGAACCCGTTTGAAGCCATGACGACGGTAACCGCAAAAATCGTGAGCCAGCTAACCGGAGACGCGGATTTCGCATCGCCCGAGGCGCTTGTGGCCTTTGCACTGGGCATGACCCTTTTCACCCTCACGCTTGGGCTGAACATCTTTGCCCTCTACATCGTGCGTAAGTATCGGGAGCAATACGAATGACCGACGCCAGTATGCAAAGTCCTGAAACAGGTCATCGCTCTGTCTCGCTGACTGTAGCGGATGCACATACCAAAAAACGCGCAAATGCAGAGAAACGATTTCGGGCCTACGGGATTGTCGCTATTGCAACGGGCCTGTTCTTCCTGATCGTTCTGTTCGCCTCAATCCTGTCGCAGGGTATTCCGGCCTTTCAGCGCACTGTTGTCAGCGTGGATTTCACCTTGTCCGCTGCGCAGCGAGACGAGGCGGAAGGTACGTTGTTCAAGACCAAGGCCTATTCCAACCTGTTCATCGCTCAGCTGAGCAAGGAACTGGAAGACCAAGGGATCAGCGTTGATTTCGACGAAGAGGCGATCGAACGTCTTCTTGGTAAAATCGGCGGTACAATCCGAACTTACTATGCCGATAACCCCGGCAAGCTGGGTGATCCGGTCAAGTTTGATCTGGCCGCCTCCAGCCGGGTCGACGGGTATTTCAAAGGCCGCGTGTCCCGTGACTCCTTGCAGGACAGCCGGTTTCTACAGCTAAGCGATCTGGATCTGGTTGATGCGCTGGAACAGGCGGGCATCATCAAGCAGGCTTTCAACTGGCCGTTCATCACCGGCGCGGATTCTGGCGTTGACAACCCGGGCGGTGCCGGCATCGGCGCCTCGGTCATTGGGTCGTTTTTCATGATGCTGGTGGTTTTGGGCCTGTCGCTGCCCATTGGTGTGGCAGCGTCGATCTATCTTGAAGAATTCGCTCCACAGAACAGGTTCACCGACCTGATTGAAGTGAACATCTCGAACCTTGCAGCCGTGCCGTCGATTGTGTTCGGTATTCTGGGTCTGGCCGTGTTCATCCAGTTCATGCACCTGCCACAATCGGCGCCGCTGGTTGGAGGTCTGGTTCTGACCCTCATGACATTGCCGACGATCATCATCTCGACCCGCGCCTCGCTGAAAGCGGTTCCGCCGTCGATCCGTGATGCAGCGTTGGGGGTAGGGGCCTCGAAAATGCAGGCTGTGTTCCACCACGTACTGCCTTTGGCCGCACCAGGCATTCTGACCGGCACCATCATCGGTCTGGCACAAGCCTTGGGTGAAACTGCGCCGTTGTTGCTGATCGGCATGGTAGGCTTTGTGGCGCGGGGATATCCCGACGGGTTCCTTGCCGGCTTTACCGAGCCGAACTCGGCAATGCCCGCCCAGATTTACACTTGGGCCGCACGCGCTGATGTCGGGTTCTACGAAAAGGCCTGGGGCGGAATCATCATCCTTTTGATGTTCCTGCTGACCATGAATATCATCGCTATCATCCTGCGCCGCCGCTTTGAACGCCGCTGGTAATTGGGGGCAATAATGAACGACATGACACGAGTGGAGAGAACCGTGGACTCCAAAGACATCAAGATCAACGCGAAGAAGGTTCAGGTTTATTACGGTGATACCCACGCCATCAAGGACGTGAGTGTTGAGATCGAAGACAAGACCGTCACGGCCTTTATCGGCCCTTCGGGTTGTGGAAAATCGACCTTCCTGCGGTGTCTGAACCGGATGAACGACACCATCGATATCTGCCGTGTCGAAGGTGATATCCTGTTGGACGGCGAAGACATTTATGACAAGCGGGTCGACCCCGTTCAGTTGCGCGCCAAAGTCGGCATGGTGTTCCAAAAACCGAACCCGTTCCCCAAGTCGATCTACGACAACGTGGCCTATGGTCCGCGCATCCACGGCTTGGCCAAGAATAAGGCGGAACTGGATGAGATCGTTGAGAAATCCCTGCGTCGAGGCGCAATCTGGGATGAGGTCAAGGACCGTCTGGATGCGCCTGGCACGGGTTTGTCAGGGGGGCAACAGCAACGTTTGTGTATCGCGCGCGCCGTGGCAACCGAACCGGAGGTCCTGTTGATGGACGAGCCGTGCTCGGCGCTGGACCCGATTGCAACCGCACAGGTCGAAGAGTTGATCGACGAATTGCGTTCCCGATATTCGGTTGTGATCGTCACACACTCGATGCAGCAGGCCGCGCGCGTCAGTCAGAAAACGGCCTTTTTCCACCTGGGTAATCTGGTGGAATTCGGTGAAACCGGTCAGATTTTTACCAATCCGGTCGATCCGCGCACGGAAAGCTACATTACAGGCCGTATCGGCTAAGCACAGGTATCAAACAATGAGCGAACAACATATTGCATCTGCTTTTGACCGCGACCTCGAAACAATCCAGGCGCATATCATGAAGATGGGCGGTCTGGTTGAGGCCGCTATCATGGGCGCGGCGCGCTCGCTTGAAAGCCGTGACGTTGAGCTGGCCCAGGAAATACGACAAGGTGACAAGGCCATCGACGCGTTGGAAGACCTGATCGACGAGGAAACCGCGCGTCTGATTGCATTGCGCGCGCCCACGGCCAGTGACCTACGACTGGTTCTTTCGGTCCTGAAAGTATCCGGTAATCTCGAGCGGATTGGCGATTACGCGAAGAACATCGCCAAGCGTACGACCGTTCTGGCTAATGCAGGCGAGATCAGCGGCAGCGCAGCTGCCTTGCGCCGCATGGCGCGCGAGGTTGAACGTATGCTGCGCGACGCGTTGGACGCCTATATTCAACGCGACGCGGAACTGGCCACCGACGTCATCAACCGCGATGAAGAGGTCGACCAGATGTATAACGGCCTGTTCCGCGAATTCCTGACCTTCATGGCTGAAGATCCGCGCAATATTTCGGCCTGTATGCACCTGCATTTCATCGCCAAGAACATCGAGCGTATGGGCGACCATGTAACCTCGATTGCCGAGCAGGTGGTGTATCTGGTTACAGGCGACCGCCCGACCGAGGCTCGGCCCAAGGCCGATATAACGTCGCAAACAGCGTAGGAGAGGCTTGAGATGTCCGCAGATCAACCGACGGTTCTGGTGGTCGAGGATGAGTTGGCCCAACGCGAGGTGCTGGCCTACAACCTTGAAGCCGAAGGTTTTCGCGTCTCAAAGGCGGCCAACGGTGACGAAGCTATGCTGCTGGTCGACGAAGACTGCCCGGATATCATTGTTCTGGACTGGATGATGCCCAACCTAAGCGGGATTGAGGTTTGCCGCCGGCTCAAAAGCCGTCCGGACACACGCTCGATCCCGATAATCATGCTGTCGGCCCGATCAGAAGAGGTAGACAAGGTTCGCGGGCTGGAAACTGGTGCCGACGATTATGTGGTCAAACCATATTCGATCGTCGAACTGATGGCGCGTGTCCGAACACAACTGCGCCGCGTCCGACCGGCAACTGTTGGCTTGCGACTGGAGTACGATGACATCATTCTGGATTCGGAAACCCACAAGGTCAGCCGTGACAGCAAGCCCTTGAAACTGGGTCCAACCGAATTCCGGCTTCTTAGCACGTTCATGGAAAAGCCGGGCAGGGTCTGGAGCCGTGAACAATTGCTGGATAGGGTCTGGGGACGCGACATCTATGTCGATACGCGTACCGTTGATGTACACATTGGACGACTGCGCAAAGCCTTAACGCAACATGGCGGGGATGATCCGGTTCGCACAGTCCGCGGTGCCGGTTACGCGTTGGGATAATTCGCATCAGACCTGTGTTGATCGCATTGGTCTGATGGCTGATTGCAATGGAATCTGAGTATATCTCGGTTATTTCCTATTAGCGTGTAATTGGTATTATGGTAATAATGCAATACTTGTAATACAGAACGCAAGCCAACACATTGATAACACTGTAACGAACCTGCCCGGAATACGCATGGAGCTTGAGAACAAAACTGTCGTTGTCACCGGCGCTGCCCAAGGTATTGGTCGTGGTCTTGCAGAACGGTTTTCCCAAGAAGGTGCACGTGTAATCTGCTCGGATGTCGATATCGCTGGCGCAAATTTGGTCGCAAAGCAAATTGGTGGTCAGGCGTATCCCTGCGACGTTTCCAGCGAAGCGCAGATCAAGGCTCTGATTGATTTTGTTGAAGAAACTGTCGGTCCAATTGACCTGTTTTGCGCAAATGCCGGAATTCTGACGCTTGGCGGTCTCGATGTTGCGGACGAAGATTGGGATCGGATCTGGAAGATTAACGTCATGTCCCATGTCTGGACCGCCCGCCATCTGGTTCCACGCATGGTTCGTCGCGGCGGCGGATATATAATGATAACTGCTTCTGCGGCAGGTTTGCTGAACCAACCTGGTGCAGCCCCATATGGGGTTACCAAACACGCCGCTGTAGGATTTGCCGAATGGCTTTCGCTGACATACGGCGCTGAAGGATTGAAAGTTTCGGTCCTGTGTCCGCAGGCTGTGCGTTCGAAAATGACCGAAGGCCATGAAATCTCAGTAGCTTCGATTGATGGAATGCTCGAGCCGAGCGACGTGGCTGAATCCTGCGTGCAAGCTATTCGAAATGAACGGTTTTTGGTTCTACCTCATCCACAAGTTGCTGATTATTTGCAGTTCAAAGCGGCTGATTATGATCGGTGGCTTGTTGGAATGCAGAAGTTAAATCAGAGATTTAGCGACAGCAGTTAAGATTGCGCGCGAACTCTGCGCATCAATCCTTCCTGTGCGACAGATGCAACAAGGGTACCGTCCTCGGAATAGATCGATCCACGGTTAAAGCTGCGTCCCTGCCCCGTCCACGGCGAATCCATCACGTAAAGATGCCAATTCTGAAAACTCACCGGGGCGTGAAACCATAGCGCGTGGTCCAGACTTGCGCCGTTGAACTCTCCGCTAAACCAGCTCAGCCCGTGTGGCCGCAATCCAGAGGACATCAGGTTCATATCAGACGCATAAGCCAGCAGTAAGTGCTGCGTTCTGGTGTCGACCGAAGCAGCAGCGGGCATACGGAACCAAGTCTGGTTTCGATCATCAGAGACTTTCGGTGTGAATGGGTCCAGATGATCGACTTCACGGACCTCGATCGGGCGCTCGCGCAGCAATTCACCCCTCAACCTTTCCGGAACACGTTCAACGTATGTTTTACGCAATTCAGATCGGGACGGGTATGCTTCCGGTGCGTTCACGACGGGCATCGGATGCTGATGGTCCCAGCCTTCATCTTGGACATGAAACGATGCAGACATGTTCAGGATTTGCTTTCCGTGCTGAATCGCAACCACGCGGCGGGTTGTGAAAGAACCTCCGTCTCGGGCTCGATCAACTTGATAAATAACGGGTTTCTCCGGATCGCCCGGGCGAATGAAATAGGCGTGCAGCGAATGGCATAACCGTTCTTCAACAGTCCGATACGCCGCAGCCAGCGCCTGCGCGATGACCTGTCCGCCAAAGATGCGTGTGGGCGTTTCACCGCCCGACCCTGTCCCGCGAAACAGATCGACCTCAAGACGTTCAATATCCAGAAGATCCAGTAAGATACGTTCCGCTTCGGTCATCGTCTGCTCGCAAGTTGTGTCGTCCGGCACCGGGTATCAGTACAGAGGAAATCATTCAATCATGGCCGCATGAACCAGTGCCTTGAGTTCGGCGCGGGATGGGTACGAACTTGAGGGGGAAAGTTGGGTAAAGAAAATCGCCGTCAGGTCATTCTGCCAGTCAATCCAGAAATAAGTCGAGGCCATGCCACCCCAGCTGAAATCTCCGATTGAGCCGGGAACTTTTACCAGACCGGGGTTCAGGACGACGGCTCCGGCCAGCCCAAAGCCCATTCCGTCCATCGGTTGCTCTGCAAAACTCTGCGGACCCATTGACGCAATGTCGCCGGGAAGGTGATTGCGCATCATGAAATCGACTGTTTTCGGACCAAGTATGCGGCACCCGTTCCCGGCCCCCCGATTTCGAAGCATGTCCGCAAATTTGGCATAATCATCGATTGTCGAGATCAGACCGCCACCGCCGGAAAAGGTCGTCGTGTTTTCGAACGGGGATCCTATGTGGGAATCGAACAGTCGCAGGCTTTCGCTACCGTGATCCGCGGAATTCAGCGCCATCGCGTCGCCAGCCAATGGGGTATAGAGCGATGCGAAACGATCCCCTGCCCCAGCGGGTGCGGAAAAACCTGTTTCGCGCATGTCCAGCGGCTCAAGGATTTCGCTTCGAAAGAACTGCTCCAATGACTGGCCCGAGACCACCTCGATCACTCGACCCAGCACGTCAATCCCGACCGAGTATTCCCAGCGTGCACCGGGTCGGAACGCCAGTGGCAGCCCTGCCAGATCGCGCACAAGGTGTTCCAGAAGTCCCTGATTAGGTTTGAAAATAAGGTCCTGTTCATCCATCGCTTGGGGCAAAAGCCCGGAGTTGAACGGATAGCTTAGCCCACTGGTATGCGTCAGTAACTGATGCAGAGTGGGAGGCGGTGCAGCCTCGGTCTGATCCAGTCTCTCCGCCCCCGGGACCAGCGCGTGCATATCTTTGAATTCAGGCAGAAACTCAGACACAGGCACGTTCAGGTGAACAAGCCCGCGTTCGACCAATGTCATCAACGCGACCGATGTGACCGGTTTGGTCATGGAATAAATGCGCACCAACGTGTCCCGTTGGAAGGGCCGGCCAGTCTCCAGGCTGCTGAGACCACAGGCATGAAAAAAGGCCTCATTCCCTTTTTGGCGCAGCAAAAAGGATGATCCAGCATATTTGCGCTGCTCAACATAGCTCTCCATCCAATGGCTAAGCCGATCCAGCCGGGTTTGATCAAACATGGATTGCCTGTGGGACATTCGCGAGCTTCCGTGAGGTTCTGAATTGCGACTGTTTAAGCTTGTGACCTGAAATAACAGCAAAAAGCTGCGTGTTGCAGAGAAATTCGTGAACAGACTTCATCAGCGTGTCTCACAATGAAATGTTAGACTGATTTCGACGCAGATTCGCCTGAAGTTCAATGAACAAGATTTCAAGGGACCGAAACGGAGGAACCCTATGACGCAGACCATAGACTTCATTTACGATTTTTGCAGCCCGAACGCGTTTCTCGCCCATAAGATCCTTCCCCAACTTGCCGAGCGCCATAACGCAAGCATTACATATGTGCCTGTCCTTCTACCTGCGGTGTTCAAGGCGACGCATAACCAAAGCCCGTTTCAGGCATACTCCGAAAACCGCCAGAAAACGGCCTATTTGACGCATGATCTGCATAGGTTTGCCCGCCGTCGTGGGCTGAGCTTTCATATGAGCCCGCATTTTCCGATCAATACCAAACTTGCCATGCGCGGTGCGTGCTTTGCCAATGGAAAACCTTGGGAAGTCAAATATATAAACGCGATTTTTGATGCAATTTGGGTGCATGGTCAGAAGGCGGACGAGATCGGTGTCTTAACGGATATCCTGCATGAAAACGACTTGCCCGTTCGCAAAATTCGCGAAGCCATGTCGAGCCCAGACGTTAAACTGAAACTAAAAGAGATAACCAAGTCGTCGGTTCGGCGAGGTGTGTTTGGGGTTCCCAGCATGTTCACCGGGGCTGAGCTGTTTTTTGGAAAGAACAGTCTGCCAAATCTTGAAGTTGAACTTTCAAGGCAAGATAGTGACATAAAAACAGCTTGATAGGTCGTCACTCTAATGTGGACTCAAGAGCTTTCAGGCCGTGCTGGGCGAATATAGGAACATATGCGCCAAAAGCCTTTGCGCGGTCGGGGTCTGACGCGTTCCCATTCAGCGCGCGTTTGTAGACACCCTGTAGAATGCCCGCCATGCGAAAGAAATTGAAGCCCAGATAAAAGCCGAAATTGTCTATGCCATCCAGGCCTCGACGTTTGCAGTATTGGGCAATGAATGCCTCATCGCTGGGCAGGCCCAGGCTGTTTCGATCCACACCCGCCAGCCCCCGGCCCTGTTTTCCCGGCGGCAACTGCCATTGCATGATTACTGCGGCCAGATCTGCATAAGGGTGACCGATCGTCGACAGTTCCCAATCCAACACTCCGATACATTCCGCCCGGTTCGGCGCAAACATCAGGTTATCGATGCGGTAATCCCCATGCACCAGCGTGCGCTGCCCGTCATCGGCCGGTACCGAGGTCTCTAGCGCTGAAGCCAGCGCATCCATATCCGCAATGGCCGAGGTCTCGGACGCGCGGTATTGCTTGGTCCAGCGCGCGATCTGACGCTCGTAATAGTTGCCAATCGGCCCATAGTCAGACAGGCCAACGGCATCGATATCCACCATGTGCAATTGGGCAAGAACCCTGTTCATTTCGTCAATGATGGCGGCGCGGGTTTCGTTGCTTTCTTTGGGCAGGGTTGGGTCCGGAAACACCCTGCCCTGCAAGCGTTCCATCACATAGAAGGCCGAGCCGATGACGCTGTCGTCTTCACACAGCAGATACATCGTGGGCACCGGAACCTCGCTCCCGGCAAGGGCGCTTTGAACCCGAAATTCGCGATCAACGGCATGTGCCGATTTCAGCAATACGCCGGCGGGTTTTCGGCGCAGTACGTATTCCTTCTCTGGTGTGCGTAACTCAAACGTCGGGTTGGATTGCCCGACATCAAATTTCCTCGCCTCCAATGGCCCGTTGTAGCCGGAAAGATGCGCGCTCAGATACGCATCTACCGCCGCCAGATCCAGATTGGTTTCGGTTTTCATCGGCTGTCTTCCCGTCACAGGGCCTCGGCAAAGATGTTTCCGGCGGTCACCACGTTGATCCCACCCGAAACCGGGATCACTGCGCCTGTCACATAGCTGCCGCCGCGACCGCACAGGAACAACATACAGCCTGCAATATCCTCGTCCCGTCCGACGCGACCCAGAGGTACAGACTTGCCAACCCGTTCTCTGATATCCTCATCGGCTGTCGCAAAGGCAGTCATGCGCGACACAAACGGCCCCGGAGCGAGTGCGTTAACCGTAATGTGGTGCGGCGAAAGTTCCTTGGCCAAGACCTTGGTCAGGTGCAAAACAGCAGCCTTTGAGGCCGAATAGCTGTAGGCCCCATCGCCCATTGGGACTTCACCCATGACTGACCCCACATTGACAATGCGCGCCGGGTCTTCGGCGGTGCCTGATTTCATTAGCATTGGCAAAAGCCGCTGGGTCAGTTCAAATATCCCTGTCACGTTGACAGACATGACCTTTTCCCATGCATCGTAGGGAAACTGCCCCATGGGAGCACCCCAGGACACCCCCGAATTGTTCATCAGGATGTCTAGTTTGTCCGTACGCGCCTGAATGTCAGAGACCAGCTTGCCTATACCGGCTGCGCTGCCAATGTCACCGGCAAAGCCTTCGGCGCTGCCCGGCGCGTCCAGCGCGTTCAGTTCTGCGGCGACCGTGGCACAGGCGTCTCCTTTTCTTGAGGCAATGAGCACGCGCGCGCCCGCACGAACCAGCGCCTCGGCTGCCATGCGGCCAATACCTGTCGCCCCACCTGTTACCAAAGCGGTTTTGCCGTGAAGCGAAAAGAGGGTGTCGGGGGTCATTTTGTGCTCCTCAGTTTCTTTGTCACCAGTTCATCGTGATACAAATTGCGTTCCTCTTGCCGTCGCGGCAGGCGTTGGACCGTAGCGTTGACAAAAAACCATGCTGCACCAAAACTTCCTCGACACAAAGTACAGGCAGATCAGAGGCGGTATGCAAGCATTACTCAGCGTCGCACCGGGCGGTCCCGAAACCCTGGAGCTTACGACCCTACCAGATCCGCAGCCGGGCAAAGGCCAACTTTTGATCGGTGTGAAAGCAGCGGGTGTGAATTTTCCGGACACGTTGATTATCCGCGATCTGTACCAGATGAAGCCGCCACGGCCCTTTGCTCCGGGCGGTGAAATTGCGGGTGAAGTTCTGGCTGTGGGCGAAGGCGTCAATGGATTGAAGCCAGGCGACCGTGTTTTGGCCCTAACCGGGCATGGTGGGTTTTCGACCCATGTCACGCTCAAGGCGGACACTGCAATCCGAATTCCTGATGCGATGCCCTATGAAGATGCCGCCTGTTTCATTTTCACCTACGGCACGTCCTGCCACGCGTTGAAGGATCGGGCGGAGATTCAACCCGGTGAAACCCTGTTGGTACTGGGTGCCGCCGGAGGTGTGGGGTCAGCCGCCATTGAACTGGGCAAAGCCATGGGTGCCAGGGTGATCGCAGCCGTTTCATCACCTGAAAAGGCCGAATTCTGTAGCCAGATTGGTGCCGATGACGTGGTGATTTACCCGCGCGACATGGACAAGGATGCGCAAAAAGCCTTCTCAGCCGAAGTTAAGAAACTTGCCGGTCCTGAAGGCGTAGACATCGTCTACGACGCTGTTGGCGGTACGCTGGCCGAACCGTCCCTGCGCAGCATGGCCTGGAAAGGTCGTTACCTTGTCGTCGGTTTTCCAGCGGGCATTCCGCGGATTCCCTTGAATTTGGCCCTTTTGAAAGGATGTCAGATCGTTGGTGTGTTTTGGGGCGCGTCAGTTTTCCGCGATCCAATCGGCCATGCTGACAACGTCAAGAACCTGTTCGATCTGTACACAGCCGGCAAAATCAAACCCCGAATTAGCGCCCGGTTCCCGCTTGCCCGCGCGCACGAGGCGCTTGAACAATTGTCGCAGCGATCCGTTCTCGGAAAAATCGTTGTCACCATGGCGGAAAGTTGAAGCCCTTAACAAAATAGCGACCCGCTTCGTACACCGGTTTTTCGACTGTACTCGATCCGGCAAAGGCAGGTAGACAACCCAACCTTTAGGCGTCTATGTACCATTAATGGGGATCGTGAAGACATGCACAACGTTTTGGTATTGAACGGCCCAAACCTCAACCTGCTTGGCACACGGCAGCCCGAGGTTTACGGCAGCACCACTCTGAAGATGATCGAGGAGGAGTGCCAGCGCCATGGCGCGTCCATTGGCCTTGAAGTCTCGCATCTGCAATCCAACCATGAGGGTGTGTTAATTGATGCGATCCACGGCGCACGCGGTGTGCAAGATGGCCTTGTGATCAATGCGGGGGCGTTCACACACACGTCGGTTGCGCTGATGGATGCCATCGCGTCAGTTGACCTGCCGGTTGTCGAAGTTCACCTGTCCAACATCCATGCAAGGGAAGCATTCCGGCACAAGTCCTATATTGCGCCTGTTGCTCTGGGGCAGATCTGTGGCTTTGGCGCCCAAAGCTATGTTCTTGCTCTGGACGCGCTGGCCGCGCATTTGAAAGCAGGTGGCACGGCATGACCCTCAGGGAATATCTGCGGTTTGTCAGCTATGCCAAGACCCTGGAAGACCTGTGGGATGCGCATTGCCGACAGATGGCGGAATTCGGGTTCGATCGTCTTATCTACGGCCACACGCAATACAGGACGGCAACCTCATTGGGTGATCCAGAGGACTTTGTCATTCTGACTAACCATAACCGTGCCTATGTGGATGGCTTCATCAAGGACGGTTTGTATTTTCACGCCCCCATGTTGAAATGGGCGCTGGACAATGAAGGTGCCGCCAGCTGGAAAATGTTGCTGGACATGCATTCTCGCGGGTCGATGACCGATAAAGAGCGTGAGGTTTTCGAGTTCAACAAGTCCATGGGCGTCGTTTCTGGTTACACCATCAGTTTCAACTCGGTCTCTGTGCGCTCGAAAGGGGCGATTTCCCTATCCGCCAAGGAAGGGATGAGCCAGGAAGACATTGACGCGATCTGGCAAGAGCATGGTGAAGACATTCTTTTGATGAACAACGTTGCGCATCTGAAGATCCTGACATTGCCTTTCAACCCACCGAACCGGGCCCTGACAAAGCGTCAGCGCGAGGCGTTGCAATGGGTTGGTGACGGAAAAACCACGCAGGACATAGCCTTGCTGATGGGCCTGACAGCGGCAACTGTCGAAAAGCATCTTCGACTCGCCCGTGAGGCGTTGTCGGTTGAAACGACGGCTCAGGCTGTTTTGAAGGCATCTTTGCATAATCAGATGTTCATTATGGAAGTTTAGGAGTGTTTTTATGACGCCATCCCGCGTCAGTTTACCCTAGGTAAGGAAATCACTACTTTTCAAATCTAACCTAAAAGTTGCAAAGTGAGAGTGTTCCGTGAGTGGTGGCTTTAGCCAGGGAACATTCGGTTGGATCTTTGCGATTTCAAAGCTCTCCAATCACTCTGACAAGGGGGCGCCTATTCGTCCGCGTACCTGTGTCGGAATTTTGGGGGGCCTCGACCATCCCCATCATGCGGGGCCCTCCAATCCTTCACTTCTTTGCCAATTCTCTGATGTGCCACCAACAAAAAAGGGCTACGCGACGCGTAACCCTTTCACTTTGTTCAGCAAGGCCCCTGTCGGAGCCTTTCTTTAGCCCTGAGCAGCTTTTGCGACTTCGGCAGCGAAGTCTTCTTTTTCCACAACGATTCCTTCGCCAACTTCCAGGCGAACAAAGCCGGTGATGGTTGCGCCGGCTTCTTTTGCAGCGGCTTCAACGGTCAGATCAGGGTTCACAACGAATTGCTGGCTCAGCAATGTCGATTCGGCGACGAATTTTTTCATGCGACCTTCGATCATCTTTTCGATCACCTGCTCCGGCTTGCCGGATTCGCGGGCGATGTCCATCTGAACCTGCTTTTCCTTCTCGACAATTGCCGGGTCCATGTCGGCCTCGGATAGGGCAGCCGGGTTCACAGCGGCGATGTGCATCGCAACCTGCTTGCCGATAGCTTCATCACCACCCGACAGTGCAACCAGCACACCGATTTTGCCCATGCCGCTGGTCGCAGCGTTGTGCACATAAGACACAACTGTTTCACCTGACAGTTTGGCCATGCGGCGCACCGACATGTTTTCGCCAATGGTGGCGATCTTGTCGGTCAGCGTGTCGGCAACGCTTTTTCCGCCCAGATCAGCGGCCAGCAGTGCTTCGATGTCGTCCACACCTTCAGCAGCGTTTGCAATCTTGCTGACCATTTCCTGGAACTCAGCGTTTTTCGCAACGAAATCGGTTTCCGAGTTCACTTCGACAGCAACACCGTTGCCACCGTTGACGTGAACAGCAACCAGACCTTCTGCTGCGGTACGGCCTGATTTCTTGGCCGCTTTGGCCAGGCCTTTGGTACGCAGCCAGTCAACGGCGTCGTCCATGTTGCCGCCGGTTTCGGTCAGCGCTTTTTTTGCGTCCATCATGCCTGCGCCGGTCGAGTCGCGCAGTTCTTTAACCATTGCTGCTGTGATTGCCATCTTTTGGCTCTCCTCAATTCAAACGGAATTGGGGCAGGTCATACCCTGCCCCATATGTCATTTACGTGACGGGCAGCTTACGCTTCGGCAGGGGCTTCTGCGGCTTCTTCCGCAAGAGCTTCTTCAACCGGAGCTTCTTCGAATGCGCCCAGATCAACGCCTGCTGCGCCCATCTGCGCGGTCATACCGTCCAGAGCGGCGCGTGCGGCCAGATCACAGTACAGAGCGATTGCGCGAGCTGCGTCGTCGTTGCCGGGGATGATGTAGTCAACGCCATCGGGCGAGCAGTTGGTGTCAACAACAGCCACAACCGGGATACCCAGTTTGTTGGCTTCTGCGATGGCCAATGCTTCTTTCTTGACGTCGATGACGAACAGCAGGTCCGGAACGCCGCCCATTTCGCGGATACCACCCAGCGATGCCTGAAGTTTGCCCTGGTCACGTTCCATGCCCAGACGCTCTTTCTTGGTCAGGCCTTCTGCGCCCGATTCCATGGCTTCGTCGATCTGGTTCAGACGGTTGATCGACTGGGAAACGGTTTTCCAGTTGGTCAGCGTGCCGCCCAGCCAGCGGTGGTTCATGTAGTACTGAGCCGACTTTTCAGCCGCTTCAGCGATCGGGCCAGCGGCCTGGCGCTTGGTACCAACGAACAGAATGCGGCCACCTTTTGCGACGGTGTCACGAACAGCCTGCAGAGCCTGATCCAGCATCGGAACGGTCTGGGTCAGGTCCATGATGTGGATGCCATTGCGCGAGCCGTAGATGAACGGGCCCATGCGGGGGTTCCAACGCTGTGTCTGGTGACCAAAGTGAACGCCAGCTTCCAGCAGCTGACGCATGGTGAACTCGGGAAGAGCCATGCTATTTTCCTTTTCCGGTTTACGCCTGGGCGGGGGTGAAAGAAGCGGACGCTCCAACCGGCGGTCTTGATGAGGATGTCTCCCTCAAAAAGGCCAAACCCCGCCTGCGGGTTTGAATGGCGCGCGTATAAGGCAGGTTTGCGCGCTACGCAAGGGCCAATCGCCCTTATTTTTCAAGCTGCGCCAATGCGTGCGCATGCCTGACGGCGTCTTCACAATGGGCGGCCAGAGCCTTGCGGTTTTCAAAGTCGCTGACCCGCGCTGGCGCATGATAGATTAGTTCAACCGTTCCTTGCCGACGTGCGCCAAGGGTCTTCAGCAAATGCGGCCCGAACTCCATATCCCCCCACCAGCCATAAAAGCGTTTTGGCTGGCCTTTGGGCGCGTGAAACACCACAGAAACGGGTTGGATATACATGAAATCACGCAACTCATCTGCAAAGAACGCGGCGAAAAGCGTTGTTTTGAAAGGTAAAATGCGAAGCCCGTCGGTTGAGGTGCCTTCGGGGAAAAACAACAGTTTGTGACCCACTTTCAGGCGGGTTTCAAACAGCTTGGTTTGTTCCTTGGCTTTCTTGCGATCCCGTTCGATGAACAGCGTCCCGGTCGCACGGGCCAGCCAGCCGATACCGGGCCATTTGGCAACTTCTGCCTTGGAGACAAAATAGACCCGCTTGCGCGCGTTCAGAGCAAAGATATCCAGCCAGGACGTGTGGTTTGCCACCACCGCCCCCCTCTCTTTCATCAGCGCGCCTGATGTGCGGAACCCGATGCCAAGAATTCGAAACGCGTTGCGGCAGACAAACTGCGTGATGAACGGCGTCACAGGTCGCCGGACGCCGAAAATCGGATACTCGATCAGACGAACGGCCAGAAGGATGATCAGGCCACCAAAGACAAGGGCCGCCAGCGGGACTCCGCGCAGAATGACCAGAACCCATCCGGTAACGCCCAGCTCGATCGGATCGGGCGCGTCTTCACTATTCCAGAGCGGGTCATTCACAGCGTCACGCCCCGCCATAAATTCGACGCTGCCGTTCATTCATGCGCGTCGTGTCGAGGATCAGGCAAACATCCGTTGTGTTGAAGGTGTGGTCGATAAAGGCGCCCTCGCCCACGAAACCACCCAAGCGCAGGTAGGCTTTGATCAATGCTGGCACCTGAACCATGGCGGCGCGGCGGTCCAAAGCTTCTGGTTTCACAAGGTCCATCGACTGAAAAACATCGGGCTGCGCCCGTACGCGCAACTCTGGCGGAGCCAGATGGTTGTGGTGAAGCATCGACAAGGGCTGTGCCAATGTGGTCACGTCTGTTCCGTGAAAACTCGCAACGCCGAACAGCACCTCAATGTCACGTTCCGCTACATAAGCGGCCAAACCGTTCCACAGGTGGTACATTGCCGTACCCCCACGGTAGTCGGGGTGCAGGCACGACCGTCCCAACTCCAGCAGTTTGCGCCCACTGTTCTTGAGTACGGTCAGGTCATACTCGTCTTCAGAATAGAATTGCCCCAGTTCCGCGGCACGTTCGTCCGGTAACATCCTGTAGACGCCAATAATTTCGCCGGTGTGATCATCATAGGCCAACATATGATCGAAATACGGGTCGAAACGGTCTTTCTCGAGGCCAGCATCGTGATCGACCATCTCTCCGCCGCCCCCCAACTCACGCACGAAGACATCATAGCGCAGGCGTTGAGCTGCTTGCAGGTCGGCTTCGGTCTCGGCCAGTTTTACAGTGAAAGAAGGGCCAGTATCCGGCATATGGGGCGATCCGTGTTCTTTTGGCTGCTGATACCGCAGTTTTTCAGCCAAAGGCAACAAGCCCCGCTTCGGTCAGCGTTGTTAACCTTTCCTAAACCACTTTCACAGATCAAAGACCGGCATCAGGGCGATGCGCGTTCCGTCGATCACCACTTTTCCCTGCTCGCGAAAGTTTACGGTGATCTTGCCTGCAATGTTGGACTGAACCTGTCCGACGCCCCATTCGGGAAAATCCGGGTGGCGGACAAACATGCCCGGTGCAAGTATAGCATTCATGTCTGTCATAGGGGCCTCCGGGACGTGCGGCAGATACAGTCGGAGGTACGCATGGGCGAGAGCAACGTCAACCTGGCCGAATTGATCGGTTCGCGGATTTGCCATGATCTGATCAGCCCGATCGGGGCGATCACCAACGGGCTTGAGCTGTTGGATATGGTGGGCGCCGTACAGGGCCCCGAGATGGAACTGATCTCGGGCAGTGTCGGAAGTGCCGGGGCACGTATTCGCTTTTTCCGCGTTGCCTTTGGCTCGGCCAGTGATCAGCCGCTTGGTCGGACCGAAGTAACCGAACTGCTGAAAGATATCGAGCGTGCCGGGCGGATACGGGTCAACTGGAACCTGACCGGGCCAGTGCCGCGTAATCAGGTCAAACTGGCCTTTCTGGCGCTTATGTGCTGCGAAAGTGCCATGCCGCTGGGCGGCGCAGTCGAAATCGTCAATCAGGGCAACAATTGGATAGTGACCGGGGTTGCAGACCGGTTGAATGTCGATGGTGATCTTTGGAAGAACGTCGTGACAGGTCGGTTTCCCACCAAGATCACGCCCGCGCACGTTCAGTTCGCGTTGCTGCCTGAAACGGCAGCTGCGATGGGTCGGCGGATTGCCGTTGAAACCTCGGCAACCCGCGTGTCACTTCGGTTTTAAGCCCGGATCGTTCCGTTCCCGCGCACGAGATATTTGAAACTGGTCAATTGCGCCGCCCCAACCGGTCCGCGCGCGTGCATCTTGCCCGTCGCGATTCCGATTTCTGCCCCCATGCCAAACTCGCCACCATCCGCAAACTGAGTCGAGGCATTGTGCATCAGGATTGCGCTGTCCAGACGCTCAAAGAAACGGGCCGCTGCTGCGTCATCCTCGGTCATGATGCAATCGGTGTGGTTCGAGCCGTATTGCTGAATATGAGCAATCGCGGCATCAATATCGGCAACGGGCTTCGCCGCGATCACGCTGTCGAGGAACTCTTTTCCCCAGTCTTCCGCCGTAGCAGCAACTGTACCCTCCCCAGCGAGGACACCGTCGGCGTGAACCTCGACGCCTGACTGGACCAGTGCCGCAACCACGTCACGCCCCAGTGTGTCGGCGATATCCTGATGAACCAGCAAGCATTCAGCGGCTCCGCAAATACCAGTGCGGCGAGTCTTGGCATTCAGTACCACTTCCAGCGTTTTCTGCGGATCAGCAGCCTTGTCGATGTAAATGTGCACGATGCCTTCGAGATGGGCAAAGACCGGCACACGGGCCTCTCGTTGTACAAGGCCCACCAGTCCCTTGCCTCCGCGTGGAACGATGACGTCGACATAGTCGGTCAGCGTCAGCAGCTCCTGCACCGCGGCGCGGTCGCGTGTGGGCACAAGTTGAATGGCGTCTTCAGGCAGGTTCGCGGCCTTCAGCCCTTCGACCAGACAGGCATGGATCGCGGTTGAGGAATGAAAGCTTTCGGATCCGCCACGCAGGATTACCGCATTGCCCGATTTCAGGCACAGCGCCCCGGCATCCGCAGTCACGTTGGGTCGGCTTTCGTAGATCACGCCAATAACCCCCAACGGTGTCCGGACGCGCTGGATGTTAAGGCCCGTGGGCATATTCCACTCAGACAGAACCTCACCCACCGGGTCGGCCTGCTCCGCGACGGTTCTCAGCCCGTCCACCATGCCCTGAACACGCGCCTCATCAAGCATCAGGCGATCCATCATTGCGGGGCTCAGACCCTTGTCGCGGCCGAATTCCAGATCTTTTTGATTGGCTTCGATGATCCGTGCCCGATTGGCCCAAACCGCATCTGCGGCTGCAATCAGCGCTGCGTGCTTTCGTTCAGCTGTTGCGAAAGCCAGTTCACGCGAAGCGGCTTTGGCACGTTTCCCAAGATCTTCCATCAGAGCAGGAATGCTGTCGAAGTCTTTCATATCGCGTGCCTTTCAGATCATCTTATTGAAAGTTAAAGGGCGAGGTCGTCCCGGTGGATGAGGGCTGCGCGGCCGGGATAGCCCAGCGTCGCTTCAATCTCAGAAGACTTACGCCCCTTGATCGCATCGGCTTCCTGCGCCGTATACCGGCTTATCCCCTGAGCCAGACGGCGGGATTCCAGATCAAGGACGGCGACAGGATCGCCGCGACCGAAATCTCCGGTCACTTCCACAATCCCGGCAGGGAGCAGGCTTTTGCCATTGGCCAGTGCCTTGGCCGCCCCCTCGTCCACGGTAATCTCACCCCGAGGTTTCATCGCCGAAATCCATCGTTTGCGGGCTGCGTGTGGATCCAATGTCGCGGTAAACCATGTGGAATTGGCACCGTTTTCAAGCGTTTTCAGAGGGTTCAGAACCGACCCTTCGGTAATCGCCATGGCGCAACCGCCCGCGGTTGCCATCTTGGCCGCCAACAGTTTTGTTTTCATCCCGCCTTTTGACAGGCCCGAGCCCGCATCACCGGCCATGGCTTCAATCTGGGGTGTGATCCTGTCGATTGTCTCGAAGCGCTTCGCCGAAGTGTCTTCCTTAGGATTGCCCGAATAGAAGCCATCCACATCCGACAGCAGAATCAGTTGGTCGGCCCCTACTGTCACGGCGATTTGCGCGGCCAGACGGTCATTGTCGCCATACCGGATTTCGTCCGTTGCAACCGTGTCGTTTTCATTGACGATCGGAACGACGCCCAACCCAAGCAGAGTTTCCAAGGTTGCGCGTGAGTTCAGATACCTGCGGCGATCTTCGCTGTCTTCAAGCGTCACCAGAACCTGCGCCGTGGTGATCCCATGGGGTGCCAACGCTTCTTCATAAGCGCGTGCAAGCCGGATTTGCCCAACCGCAGCAGCTGCCTGTGACTGTTCCAAGGGCAGTGCCGCCATCGGCAGGCCCAGAACGCCGCGACCCAGTGCAATCGAACCGGACGAAACAAGGATTACATCTTTCCCCTGCCCCTTGAGCCAGGAAACATCCTGCGCCAACGACAGCAGCCAGTCAGACCGCAGCAGGCCGGTGTCGCGATCAACCAGCAAAGCCGACCCGATTTTTACCACCAAACGGCGTGCCGAGGTCAGGGTTGCCAAGGCTGTGCCTCCTCAGCGGGTTTCTGACGCACACGGTTGTCGTCAATCTGGCTGCGCAGCGCCCGCAGAACTTCGGTTACACCCAGATGTGCCACACCGGACATGGTCATGACAGTGCCGCCCACGGCCTCCTCAAGCTCAGCGACGGCAAGGGCACGTTCTTCGTCATCCAGCGCGTCGATCTTGTTCAGAACAGTGATCCGGGGCTTTTCAGCCAGTTCACCGCCATAGGCTTCTAGCTCGTGAATGATCGTGCGGTAATCATCGGCGACCGTCGCAGAGGTGCCGTCGACCAGATGCAACAACACGGCACAGCGTTCCACGTGACCCAGAAAACGGTCACCAATGCCACGGCCTTCATGAGCACCTTCGATCAGGCCCGGGATATCGGCCACAACAAATTCGACGTTGTCCACGCCGACAACGCCAAGATTGGGGTGCAGCGTGGTAAACGGATAGTCGGCAATCTTGGGCCGCGCATTCGACGTGGCCGCCAGAAAGGTCGACTTGCCTGCATTCGGCATACCCAAAAGACCCACATCGGCGATCAGCTTGAGCCGCAGCCAGATTGTGCGGTCAATCCCCGCCTGCCCCGAATTGGCGCGGCGCGGGGCCTGATTGGTGGCGGACTTGAAATGCAGGTTGCCAAAGCCGCCATTGCCGCCCTTGGCCAGCAGAACGCGTTGCCCGACTTCGGTCAGGTCGCAGATGACGGTTTCTTCGTCTTCGTCCAGGATTTCAGTGCCAACCGGAACACGCAGAACGATATCGTCCCCATCCTTGCCGGTGCGTTGCTGCCCCCGGCCCGGTTGCCCGTTTTTGGCGAAGAAGTGTTGCTGATAGCGGAAGTCGATCAGGGTGTTCAGCCCATCCACAACTTCGGCCCAGACAGACCCGCCTTTGCCGCCGTCCCCGCCATCGGGGCCGCCGTATTCGATAAACTTTTCGCGTCTGAAGCTGACGCAGCCGCTACCGCCGGCCCCGGACCGGATGTAGACCTTTGCGAGATCGAGAAATTTCATGTGTGTCCCCTACTGCAAAGGCCCCATCGGCCACAAGTCAGAGTTTTTTACTGTATGTCCAGGTGGGCACATTCGCATCGCGCGCCACCGAATAGCTTTCCGCATCGCCCAGATACTGGAACCCGCAATGGGTCAGGACCCGGGCCGAGGCCGGATTATCCTGAAACACACTGGCAAACATCGTCGCGTTTTCCAGCGGGTTGGCGTTAACAAGCGCTTCCACAGCCATCGAGGCAATGCCCGTGTTCCAATAGATCGGCGCGACCCAATAGCCGACTTCAGACTGATTCCGATCAAGCCGTTTCAGCGAAATCACACCGATCAGTTCCGGGCCACCGTCCTTGGTGGCATCCATGACCCAGACGTCCTCGTCCCGGTTGTCAGCCATCGAACGGGTTACAAAGGCTTCGATCGAACCGGGGGCCAGTGGATGTGCAATACTGGTGGTCATCCGCGCCACGCGCTCATCACCTGCGTAATGCTCGATAAGGCCCATATCCGACCGGCGCAGGGGGCGCAGGTCGAACCGCTCGGTTTCAATGACCGGCTGATTTATTATTGTCTCAAGCTTCATTGGTGTGTTCCTCCTCCGAACAACACGAATAGTACGGACGCGACCGTAAGACCCGCCAACGTCCACATCAGATATTTTTCCGCCGGGCGACCTTCAACCGCATGCGCGATTCTATCCCCCGCAAAAGTCCAGATCGGGTGCAAAAAAATCTGGCAGATCAACAAACTAAGAGCGATCGTGAGCGTTGCGTCAAAGCTGGACGTCCCCGCCGCGACAAAGCCCGTAAAACCTGCAACAATCATGGCCCAGGCTTTTGGATTCAGCGGATGCACGATCAACCCCGCCCAGAATCCCGGAACATCACCAACCGCAGTTTCGCGCGACAGTCGCAAATTCGCGATCTTCCACGCCAGCCAGCAAATATATGCAGCCGAAGCATATTTCAGCGCCGCAAAGGCCGTCGGAACCTGTTCCGCCAGTTGCAGCAAACCAAAGCCCACGGGCCAGATAATCAGCTGCTTACCAAGCACGACACCGGCCACAAAAGGTAATGCGGCACGAAACCCATAGCGCGCACCCGTTCCCAGCAGGACCATGTTGGCCGGCCCCGGCGTACCGACCTGAGAGGCGGCAAAGATCAGGAAACTGGTGGTTGCGACTGTCATCGGTTCTTTCGGTCACGACTGCGTTAAAACGAGAAAGGGGACCGGCACTTTGTGCCGGTCCCCCATGAATTTTTCTTAAACCTTCTGGGTCTCGGCTTACTCTGCGGCCTCCGCCACTGGCAGGACCGAAATAAAGGTGCGGTTTTTAAGTCCCTTGTGGAACTTCACGGCGCCATCGACAGTTGCAAAGATGGTGTGATCTTTGCCAATGCCTACGCCTTCACCCGGCCAGAACTTGGTGCCGCGCTGACGCACGATGATGTTGCCTGCGATAGCGGCCTGGCCACCATACAGTTTTACGCCAAGGCGACGACCAGCTGAGTCGCGACCGTTACGGGAGGAACCGCCAGCTTTTTTATGTGCCATTCTCTCTCTCCTTAGCCTTTAGCCAATTCTTTGGCTTGCTCAACCCATTCGGGTTTCACTTTGACCGTTTCGATAGCAGCAATCTGCTCATCCGACAAGGCGGCCAGAGCGGCAAAGCTCTCGATACCGGCCTCAACCAGCTTCTTGGCGGCGGCAGGGCCGACACCGTTCAGTTGGGTCAGATCGTCAGCAGCGGCAGCAGCGGGTGCTTCAGCCTTGGCTTCGGCTTTCTTGGCAGGCTTTGCAGCGGGTGCCGCCTCGCCAGCCGGAGCGGAACCGGTTGCAGCTTTGATGCCCGATTTGTCGGCGCCCGACGCAAGAATGTCGGTGATTTTGACCAGTGTCAGTTTCTGACGGTGGCCAACGGTACGCTTCGAGCTGTGCTTACGACGGCGTTTGACGAACTTGATGACCTTGTCACCTTTGATCTGTTCGATCACTTCGGCCTGAACGCCTGCGCCTGCAACGAAAGGTGCGCCAACGACCGGAGCGTCACCGCCCAGCATCAGAACATCGTTGAATTGAACTTTTTCACCTGCGTCGGCAGCCAGTTTTTCAACGCGGAGGATATCGCCCGCCTGAACCTTGTACTGCTTGCCGCCAGTCTTGAGGACCGCAAACATGCGTCTTTCCTTTTCTAACCCGCGTTCTGTGGTCCCCGGCTGGGTGTTTTGGCCCCAAGAAACTTGAAAGCCACCTCGAACAGCGCGCCCCTTTTCGGGCTGTGTGAATGGCCCCTGACAACGTCATGAGGGCCAAATAATAACGATGCCCGGCGCGGAAAACCGGCCGGGATGCGCGCTTATCCATAGATTACAGGTAAAAGTCAACACCAAAGCGGCGTCAAAGATCGGACGCCCTCAGCGCCTGTCCAACCGCCTGCCCCAGGCGATAGGAAATATCATTGAACATGCGATCAAAGCCGTCAAACACGGCGTCATTCAGGGCCTGTCCCGTCTCGGTTCTGGAAAACGCGATATTTTCGCGCATCTGAGCCTCGTCCAACGGGCGGTAGGCCATAAGAAGAAACGAGAAAAGCCACTCTTCGGTGTCCTCGGCCCGGCTGTCTTTCTGCAACAAAAGCTCTGCCAGCAGTTCCTGATCATCGGTCCGCGCATCAATATCAAGTCCCTGAAAGAAGCTGTAGTCAGACGTCAATGCCCCCTGAACATTCTTTTCGATCAGGTCATTTGCCTCGATATATTCCTTGACCAAAGCAAACTGAGCGGTGCTGCGTTCTGCGGATTTGTAGGCTTCTCGGGCCATGTCTTCGATTGCCTGATCCGACAGGGCGCGCCGGGCCGAGTTTTCCAGTGTTACGATGGTCTGGCCAAGATCGCTTTCAAAAAACAAGATGGCCTGATCAAGCTGAACATCGGACAAACCATCTTTGAAGGCGTTCGTCATGTGTTGCCGCATCCAAAGTGGATCGTAGATACGATTGACCTGCGACTCGAAAAAAGCGCCGCCCTTGTTGTCCAAAAAAGTATCGTCAAGAGTCTCGCGGTGGCCCTGCCCCTCGTGAACAAGGATTTCCATCACCTGTGTCAGACGCATGGCTTTTGCCAATCGATCGACTTTTCCATCGGCATAAAGCGGCAGTGCCCAACACAAGGCGACCACAAATGCCAGAATAGCGCGCTGCATCAAATGTCCTGTGCCGGGTGCAATTCGGCCATCCGCGCCGCCAGAACCTCGAACCTCATGGCCATGATCTCATATTGGATGGCGTTCAACAGCTCGTAGACTTCCTGCATCAGCGGCTGTTCCAGCGCGTCAACATAAGTATCCACATCAGCGTCGGAAAAATCCTGATAGGTGTAGGCCGCACCCGCCAGATTAGAAAGTTGCAGTGACTGACGCATTGCCGGTTCATTTCGCTTGATCAATTCACGCAGTTCATCTCCGTTCAGCTGCAACTCGATGACGCCCGATGCGCTGGCCGCCAGCAGGAAGCGCACCTGAATTTCCTGCAAGGCACGCAACGCCGTACCTGTGGAATCGATCGCCGTGTTCATGCGTTTAAAACTTTCGACCCGTTTCGATCCGCTTTTGATCAGGTCAGAGATGATCCTTTGGCCTGCCAATTGCTTGACGTCATCGTCTTCTTGCATGTGTGAGGCATTTTCGGCCTCGACCAGACGCTGCCCCAGATCAGACGCGTAAAACTCCACCGCGTGTAAAAGGGCCTCGTCGCTTAGGGTCTGCTCCAAAATGGACACCGCGGTGTCGTGCATTGCACCGACTTCAAAAACCTCGTCCGTCAAACGAGACCAGTCCGAACCGAACCCCTCGGGGTCGACACCCAACATCTGCGGCGCGGACCGTGAACTCAGGGCGATGCTTTCAAGAGCTACGTCAAAGCCCGTTGTGATCAGAAAAGCCTCAATCCGATCCCGGTTCGCTGCGGAAAGCTCAGGAGGAACCAGAACGAGTGCCAGAAACGAGGCGAGAAACCAAAAGGCGATGCGGCGTGCAAACTGTGTCATACCTTTCAGAGTAGGTGTTTTGCGCTGGCAGGCAACGGAAAATCCCGGCAATCACGATTTCCGGAATTTTCTGCTTGCGCCCCCGTTCGTTCCTGACTAAATCCCCCCCTCACAGACCCCCGCGGAGAGGTGCCGGAGTGGTCGAACGGGGCGGTCTCGAAAACCGTTGTGGGTGCAAG
Source organism: Ruegeria sp. AK11 (assembly GCF_056541095.1). NCBI lineage: Bacteria > Pseudomonadati > Pseudomonadota > Alphaproteobacteria > Rhodobacterales > Roseobacteraceae > Ruegeria > Ruegeria sp. AK11. The sequence goes on along the minus strand of NZ_JBQFXU010000001.1, from coordinate 895,232 downwards.
CCCACCCAGGGTTCGAATCCCTGTCTCTCCGCCACATTCCCAATATCGAAGGCCGTCAGAAAACGTCTTCCGGTCTGATTTGGGTTCTCAACAAATTGCAAGTGGTCCGCTGTAAGAAACTATAGTGGCCTGGGTCACCCGGCGTGTTCTTGCCGTGAAATCTGGTGCAATCAGCGTAGCACGGCCCAAACCTGTATTCTGCTGAGAATTCACAGGAATTCCCCTTTGTATATCCGCTACATTTAACGCATCCCGGCGACACATTTTCCAAAGGAGACACACATGTCGCGTATTCTCATCCTCCTCATCATCGCCGCTGTCGGTGTTGGTGGTTACTACTATCTCAACCAGTCCGAACAAACCCCGGCTGAACAAGTGCAATCCGCAACGCAGGAGGCGGGCGATGCAGTGGCTGATGCCGCGTCAACCGCTCAGGAAGCTGCGTCTGATGCGCTGGAAGGTGCAACAGAACAGGCCAGCGAGGCAGCTTCATCCTTGACCGAACAGGCGCAGGAAGCCGCATCGTCGGTTGCCGACCAAGCCAGTGAGGCAGCTTCGTCTGTTGCGGAACAAGCATCCGAGGCAGCACAGCAAGCCGGTGATCAGGTGGCGGCGCTGGCGGGTCAGGGACAGGAATTGCTGAGCTCCTGGATTCAGGAAGGCAAGCTGGACCCCACCAATTTCGACTATGAAGGTATCATGAGCTCGATTCAGGACAGCACATTGGCCACGGATCTGAAAGAACAGGCGATCAAGATTGTAAATGACATTAAAGAGTCGCCTGAAACCATCGCCTTGAAGATTCAGGAACTGACCGCGCTGTTGACGCAGCAGTAACAAAGAAGGGGCCGGTTGCCAGTTTCCGGCCCCTACCCCGCACGCCAATTTTCCAGTCGTGCCCTTACGTTATCGTTTCTCTGAATTGACCCAGTGTTCGGCTTTTGATTGGCTGCCCCGACAACACATCCTCACCCCGAGGTCGCCCGTTGGCAATCTCCTGTTTAAGGGGGTGTGCGCATTGAACAAGCCATCTTGAGGATGATCCCATGACTGACCTGCCCCAAACAATGAAAGCTGCCATCCTGAAACACGGCGGGTACTCGGCCACTTCGACCGGACCGGTTATCGAGGATGCAGCAGACTGGCTTGAAGCAGCAGAGCTGCCCGTTCCCAATCCCGGCCCCGGTCAGGTTTTGATCCGCCTGCGCGCGTCGTCGGTCAATCCATCCGACCTCCACTTCATCAAGGGTGAATACGGTCAGCCGCGCGTCAAAGGTGCCGCGGCCGGTTTCGAAGGCTGTGGCGACGTCGTTGCAACCGGAAAAGGTGCCGAGGCGCTGAAGGGACAGCGTGTCGCTTTCGTGGCCGCAGGTTCCGGTGCCTGGGCGGAATACATCGTGACGCAGATGCAAATGTGTATTCCCTTGCGTCCGGATATTTCAGATGATGACGGGGCCGCGCAAATCGTCAACCCTCTCACCGCGATGGCGATGGTGGATATGGCAAGGGAAGACGGCGATGCATTTGTGATATCCGCAGCGTCCAGTCAACTGGGAAAACTGATGTGCAGCCTCGGGCGTGATCTGGGGTTGAAACCCATCGCGCTGGTGCGTCGGGCCGAGACAGTCGATATGCTGAAAAGTCTTGGAGCAGCCGAAGTGCTTGTGACGTCCGATTCAGAAATCGTCGAGAAGTTTGCCGCGATAAGCGCCACGCTGAAACCTCGGGTCTTCCTTGATGCGTTGACGGATCAACTGTCCGAGAAACTGTTCTGCACCATGCCCAACCGGGCGCGCTGGGTCAGCTACGGCAAACTTTCGACCGAAGCGCCAACGCTTTCTCAGACCGGCCAGCTGATCTTCATGGGGAAACGGATCGAAGGTTTCTGGCTGACGCAATGGATGATGTCGACACCGCCCGCTGACCAGATGCGGGTTGTGGCCGAAGTTCAGGCCCGCTTTGCCGATGATCGCTGGAAAACGGATGTTTCCGAACACCTTACACTCGAAAATCTTGTGTCGAATCTTGCCGATGCGCTGAAAAAGAGTGACGGAAAGGTGATTATCACCCCATAGTAGAACTCACCTGCGTTGCCGGAGGATACACGCGGGCGGAAGAAGACGCTGGAAAACCGGTGGAGGGAGGACAGTGTGGATAATGCGCAGCTGCTGATTAGCGGGCTGGCGAACGGGTGTGTCTACGGCCTGATCGCGCTTGGCTTTGTATTGATCTACAAGGCAACCGAAGCGGTGAACTTTGCGCAGGGCGATTTCATGATGCTGGGCGCATTTGTGACCATTGGCCTGACAAATACCGAATATATGGGATTGCCGTTCTGGCTCGCTCTGCCTGTTTCATTGGGAATCATGGGGGCGCTCGGTTATCTTCTGGATCGCCTGATCATTCGCCGCCTGTTTGGTGAAAGCCAGACCGCCGTTGTCATACTGACCATTGCTTTGGGCTTTGTGATCCGTTTCATTGCCGGTCTGATCTGGGGGCACGAGCCGCAAACGCTGCAAAACCCGCTTGCGGGCAAAGAAGTGCGTATGGGCGGTCTTGTACTGGGGATGGAAGATGTCGCGATAATCATCGTCACGGTGCTGCTGACATGGTCGCTCTATGTTTTCTTCAGCCGCACCAAACTGGGGCTGGCGATGCAGGGCGCCTCGCAAAACCAGCTGGCAGCTTATTACATGGGCATTCCCGTCAGGCGTGTTCAAGGATGGGTCTGGGCTTTGGCCGGAGGCGTTGCGGGAATTGCCGGAATTCTCTTTGCTGCAAAAGGTGCTGTGGATCCGACAACCGGATTGCTGGGTATCAAGGCGTTTGCCGCCGCCGTTATCGGCGGGTTCGGCAGTTTGCCGGGTGCATTGGCCGGAGGGCTGATTGTCGGTGTTATCGAACCCTTCGCCAGCCGGTACATTGCGGCAGGTTACAGCCAGGTCGCGCCATACGCTTTGCTGCTTGCCGTCCTGATCTTCCGACCAAACGGGCTGTTCAGTCAGGTCCGGGTCAAGAAGGTCTGAGCTATGCGGATCGTTTTCAAAACCGACTACATGCAGGATATTCGCCCCTGGAAAGACGGGTTCCACCTGCGCCTCTACCTGCTTCTTCTGTTTGTCGTCGCGGCCGCGCCTTTCGCGCTCGACGATTTCTATCTGGGTGAACTGACAAACGTTCTGATCTGGGCCATCGCTGGTCTGGGTCTGATGATCCTGACCGGACATACAGGGCAAGTCAGTTTGGGCCATGCGGCCTTTCTGGCCTTTGGCTGTTACGCCAACGTGGCCCTGATTGAGGCAGGCGTGCCATTTCTGGTCGCGTTTTCGCTGGCCGGAATTCTGACCGGGATCGCGGGTGTGACCGTCGCAGTCCCTGCCCTGAGGCTTCACGGTATCTACCTGGCGATCTTTACCATGGCGCTGTCCATCCTGATGGATGACATCATTGTTCTGTCCGAGCCGATCACTGGTGGTGTCGCGGGTAAATATATCGGCGGGGTCGAGGTCTTTGGCCTTACGGTTGACCGCTGGGGGACGCCTGATCTTTTTTTCTGGCTGGTTCTGTCTGTCACCATTCTGGTCACGTTGGGTTACGTAAACCTGCTGCGTGCCCCTTTGGGACGCAGCTTCATTGCCGTGCGCGACTCCGAGGTTTCGGCGCAGGCAATGGGTATCGATATCGCGCGAACAAAGATGATTTCATTTGCCCTGTCCTGTGCGGTTACAGGTTGGGCCGGCGCGTTAATGGGGCTGTTTGCCGGTGCGTTTAACAACGAAACCTTCAGCGTCCTGATCTCGATCCAATTGCTGATGATGATCGTTATTGGCGGGCTGGGTTCGATCCACGGCGCGTTTCTGGGCGCGATTGTGATTGGGTTTTTGCCGCAGTTTCTATCGATTTCAAAGGAATATGTCGGCGCGATCATCGGCGGAAACACCGTTGCCGTTCCGGGGCTGGAGTTCGGCATCTTTGGCATGATCCTGATCGGCTTCATCCTTTTCGAACCCATGGGCATCTATGGCCGTTGGCTGAAAATCCGCACCTGGTTCGAACTGTTTCCTTTCTATCGCAAGGACATGTTCAAACGGCAGAAAACTTATCTCAAGACGGAGCGTCTGAGATGAGCTTGCTGGAATTTGAAAACGTTACCCTGAAATTTGGTGGTCTGACGGCCGTGGACAATTTGTCCTTCGAGGTTCAGAAGGGCGAAGTTTTTGCCATAGTCGGGCCGAATGGCGCGGGCAAATCGACGGTCTTCAACCTGATCTCGCGCTTTTACGAACCGTTTTCAGGGTCGATTAGGTTTGATGGTCACGATCTGCTTCAGGTCAAACCGTCTGGCGTGGCGGCCTTTGGTGTGGCGAGAACCTTCCAGAACATCGAGCTCTTCGAACACGCAACTGTCCTGCAAAACCTTTTGGTCGGACGACACAGGCATCGGACTACGAACCTGATTTCGGAACTTTTGTTCACCCCTGCAGTTCGACGGCAAGAGCTGGAGAACCGGGAAAAAGTTGAAAAAATCATCGATTTCCTCGACTTGCAGGCCTATCGCGACAAGTTGATTTCCGGGCTGCCTTACGGCGTGCGCAAAGTGGTCGAAGTTGCACGTGCCCTGGCGACCGATCCCAAGTTGCTGCTGCTGGATGAACCGGCCTCGGGACTGTCAGTGGAAGAGACGACCGATATGCGTTGGTGGATCGACGATATCCGGCGGCAAATGGGCATTACCGTGCTGATGGTCGAACACGACATGGGATTGGTATCGGGCGTGTCCGACCGGGTCCTGGCCATGGCAGATGGGGCAAAGCTGGCCCTCGGGCCACCGGCAGACGTGCAATCGCACCCGGCCGTGATCGAGGCCTATCTGGGGAAAGCCTCATGAACGCTCCGATCTTGCAAGTCCGCAATATCGAAAGTTTCTATGGCCCAATCATGGCCATTCGGGGCGTTTCGCTGGATGTTCACGAAGGAAAAATCGTGTCGATCCTTGGCGCAAACGGCGCGGGCAAGACCACCTTGATGAAAACCATCTCTGGCGTGATGGACCCGGAAAAGGGAACGATCACCTTTGACGGCGGTGACATTCAGGGCTGGGAACCGCACAAGGTTGTCCAGCGCGGGGTGGTTCACATCCCGGAAGGGCGCGAAGTTTTTCCACTTCTGACGGTTGATGATAACCTGAGCCTCGGCGCCTACACCCGCAAAGACAAAGACCAGATCGAACAGGATCGTGAGCTGGTCTTTCGTTATTTTCCGGTTCTGAAAAGCCGTCGGTCGCAAGAGGCCGGAACCCTTTCGGGTGGGCAGCAACAGATGCTGGCCATAGGGCGCGGATTGATGGCCAGACCTCGTATCATGTTGCTGGATGAGCCGTCTTTGGGCCTGTCCCCTCTGCTGGTACAAGAGATCTTCGGCATTCTCAAGCGCTTGAACGAAGAGCAGAATATGACGATGTTGCTGGTTGAACAGAATGCCAATGCGGCGCTGGAACTGGCGCATCACGGCTATGTCATGGAGGTGGGTCGCATCGTCATGGACGGTGCCGCGGACGCGCTTTTGCAATCCGAGGATATTCAAAGCTTCTATCTTGGAAAACAGGAAGAAGGTGCACGCGAAAGCCGCCGCTGGAAGCGGAAAAAGACGTGGAGGTAAAACGGATGGACGCCACGCCCCTACCCCCTCAGGTCGTGATAAACAGCGTTCAGTTCAACGCAACAGCAGGACAGCGCCCGGTACGAGTTGATGGCTGCATCACCATTGCCGAGTTGTTCCAAAGCCGATGTGCCGAATTGGGCAGCCGAACGGCGCATCGCGAAAAGGACCTGGGTATCTGGAAATCCTATTCCTGGGCCGATTACTGGCAGCATGCCAAATGGATCGGGCTGGCCTTGCGCAAGCTGGGACTGGAACGCGGCGATGTGGTTTCAATCCTGTCCGAAGATCGCAAGGAATGGGCTTGGCTCGACATGGGTATTCAGGGTGTTGGCGGTATCGCTTCTGGCGTCTACACGACGGATTCTGCCAGTCAGTTGCAGTATCTGATCAACGACAGCGGCAGCCGGTTTCTGATTGTCGAGGACGAAGAGCATCTGGACAAGTTTCTGGGAATTGAGACCGAGGTTCCCGATCTGATCAAGGTGATCATCCTCGAGGACGAAGGGCTGCATGACCTGAACCATCCGCGCTGCATGATGATCGACGAGCTGTTCGCCTTGGGCCACAAGGCCGAGTTGGCCGAGCCCGGGCGCTTCGAAGCGGAAATTGCATTGGCCAAACCGCAGGACACTGCCTTGCTGGTCTATACGTCGGGCACAACCGGTCAGCCGAAAGGCGCAATGCTTAGCCATGAAAATATTCTGGCGGCCATCGAATCCGCGGCACGGGCGCTGCCAGCGCTGCCCAGCGATGAACAGCTGTGTTTCCTGCCTCTATGTCACATTCTGGAACGTAATGTCTCGGTCTATTTTCCATTGGCGGCCCGCTGCACAGTCAATTTTGCCGAAAGCCCTGAAACTGTTTTTGCAAACCTCCAGGAGATTTCGCCGACAACCTTCACAGCGGTGCCAAGGGTTTGGGAAAAGATCTACTCACATGTCCAGATCCTAACACAGGAAGCCACGCCTTTGGGGCGGCTGGCATTCGGTTTGGCATTGAAAGCTGGTGCGCGCCGTGCCGGATATCTGAGCGCAGGCCAACCAGTTCCATCCGGCGTCGCCACCAGATTCTGGTTCTGGGATCAGCTGGTTTTGAAAAACCTGCGCCGGATGCTGGGTCTGGACAAACTGCGACGAGGCGGAACAGGTGCCGCCCCAATCTCGACTGATCTGCTGAAATGGTACTGGTCCATCGGCGTGCCGTTGGTGGAAGGGTTCGGGATGACCGAAACTTCGGGCCTTGCCACGCTCAACACCACAGACAGCAATAAGATCGGAACCATAGGCAAAGCCGTCGAAGGCTGCGACATCCGTATCTCGGGCGATGGCGAAATCCAACTGAAGGGCCTGAACATTTTTCAGGGATATTGGCGCAACAACGCGAAAACCGCAGAAACCTTTACCGCCGACGGCTGGCTGCGTACCGGTGATATGGGGTCAATAGATAAGGATGGCTATGTCACCATTACGGGCCGCCTTAAGGATATCATCATCACCGCAGGTGGTAAGAACATCACCCCAGCCGAGATCGAAAGCCGCCTTAAGTTCAGTCATTATGTCGCGGATGCAATCATCATCGGGGACAGGCGCAAATTTCTGACGGCACTGATCATGATTGATCAGGAAAATGTCGAAAAATACGCGCAGGGCCATAAAATCCCCTTCTCGAATTTTGCCTCGCTATGCGCAGCACCGGAAATCAGGCAGTTGATCAGTTCGGAAATTGCCGCTGTGAATGCAGAATTTGCGCGGGTCGAGCAGATCAAGGATTTCCGTCTGATTGATGTCCTGCTGACCGCTGAAGACGACGAGCTTACAGCCACGATGAAGCTGAAACGCGGATTGGTTGAAAAGAAACACGGGCATCTGATCGAAGACATGTACACTTGACCAAAAGATTAACGGGAGGAAAGAGATGAAGAAATTACGCAACAGGCTGGCGGCTGCATCACTGCTGACAGCATCGGCAACACTTGGTTGGGCGCAAACACAGGGCGTGACCGATGATGAGATTGTCATTGGTTCGGTCAACGACCTGAGCGGGATTTTCGCCGCGGTGGGTGTCCCGGCAACCAAAGGTGCAAATGTTGTCTTTGATCGGGTGAATGCGGCTGGCGGCGTGCACGGGCGCAAAATTCGTTACGTGGTCGAAGACAATGGCTATCAGATGCCGCGAGCCATGCAGGGCTATAACAAACTGCTGAATCGCGACAAGGTATTTGCCATGTTGCAGTCGCTTGGAACGCCGATGAACATGGCAGGATTCAAGCTGTTGGATCCCAAAGGCATTCCCAACGTGGCGCCACTTACTGCTGCGCGTCAGATGTTGCAGGAACCCATGCGGAACAAGTTCACCTCCTTCTCGACCTATTTCGATCAGGCGCGTGTTGGTGTGAACTATCTGTCAGGCGAGTTTGGATCAAAGACGGTCTGCACCATGTACCTGCCGACAGATTTTGGTGAGGAAATTCTAGAAGGCAGCAAGGCCGGAGCCGAAGAGGCCGGGATAACTTTTGGATCAGAAACCACCCATAAACCGGATGAAACGGACTTTGTCGGATCGCTGAGCAAGCTCAAGGAAGAGGGTTGCGATATCGTCACCATGGCGCTTGGGGTGCGGCAGGCGATCACCGTCGTGGGCACCGCAAAGAAAATGGGCCTGACTGATATGAAATTTCTCGGCACCTCGGCCAGTTTCCTAACGGTCGTGGCGCAGGTGCCTGGTGGCGTGACTGATGGATTCTACGCGGCAGCTTCGTGGCAGGATCTTTGGGCGCGTGCGGATCAACCTGCCCCGGCCGCATTTATCGAGGAATACAAGGCAGCCACGGGCGAAGATCCGGTCGGATTTGCCATGCTGGGTTATTCGGCGGCTGAGATGATGGTCAAGGCGTTAGAAGCCGCAGGCCCCGATCTGACGCAGGACAGTTTCATCGCAGCGATGGAAACGCTGGATTATCAGGACGATCTGGTTGGCAACCACATCACCTATGGTCCTGAGGATCATCAGGGCGCGGATACTGTGTTCGTCAACGTTGTTGAAAACGGTGCGTGGAAACTCGTTCACGAAGAATGAATCCCTGACCCGCGCAAAGCAAAAGGGCTCGCAAGTGCGAGCCCTTTCTTTTTGGTATTCCCGGCGAATTAACGCTTCGAGAACTGGAACGAACGGCGGGCTTTGCGCTTACCGAATTTCTTACGTTCCACAACGCGGCTGTCGCGGGTCAGGAAGCCAGCGGCTTTCAGTGCGCCACGCAGGTTCGGATCATAGAGTTGCAGCGCTTTCGAGATGCCGTGCTTAACCGCACCGGCCTGACCGGTCAGGCCACCGCCTTTGACGGTTGCAACAACGTCGAATTCACCTTCTACGCCGGCAACCTGGAACGGCTGGCGCAGGATCAGCTGCAGAACGGGGCGTGCAAAATAGACGTCCTGATCTTTGCCGTTCACGGTGACCTTGCCGGAACCCGGCTTGATCCAGACGCGGGCAACAGCGTCTTTACGCTTGCCGGTGGCATAGGAGCGGCCCAGCTCGTCACGTACGGGTTCACGCACGATGACTTCTTCGGCCACGGTTTCAACGCCTGCGACGGCGCTCAGCTCTTCGAGAGTATTGATCTGATCAACCATCGGTCATTAGCTCCGGGTGTTTTTCTTGTTCATGGACTTGACGTCCAGAACTTCGGGGGCCTGGGCCTCGTGCGGGTGCTCGGCACCGGCATAGATACGCAGGTTGGTCATCTGCTGGCGCGACAGGCGGTTGCCTGGCAGCATGCGCTTGACGGCCTGGAAGACCACGCGCTCGGGGTGCGCACCTTCCAAAATTTGCTGTTTGGTGCGCGACTTGATACCGCCCGGGTGGCCAGTGTGCCAGTAGAAGTTTTCTTCGCGCTTCTTGCCGGTCATCTGGATTTTGTCAGCGTTGATCACGATGACGTTGTCGCCCATGTCCATGTTCGGGGTGAACGACGCTTTGTGCTTGCCACGTAGGCGCATGGCGACGATCGAAGCAAGGCGGCCCAGAACAACGCCTTCGGCGTCGATCAGGATCCACTTCTTGTCGATGTCTGCAGGTGTTGCAGAAAAGGTTTTCATGGCAGGATAGTCCTGTTTGATGTGAAAGACCGCCCCAGCGGAGCGGCCCGAATTCGATGGACGGGTTTTATGAGGTGCCTGCACGCAGGTCAAGCAACACTTGTCTTATTTATATACGTAAAAACAAAGGCTTAAAAAATAGGTACTATTTTACCCCATATTCAAACGCTGATTTGTTCAGGCGGATTGTCCAATAGAACGCGCAGGCGTTGCATCGCGTCCTCGAACCGTTCCAGCGACACATGGCCATTCATGGCAATACGTACCGCGTTCGGCGCGCGCCCATCGCGCAGCGCGAATTCGTCGGCGGATCGGAGCTGTATCCCTTCCCGCTCGGCCGCGCGACTGAATGCAGCCGACCGCCAGCCAGACGGAAGGCTCAGCCAGACAAAGGGAACGTCCGGGGCCCAGTTCAGATCAAACCCACCCAGGGTATTGACGGCAACGCGTAGATAATCCCCCATCCGCGTGCGCACATCCTTGGCGATCTGACGCGTACGCGGATCGGACAGCAGAAGGCGGGTCAATTCCGCCAAGGGTTGGGCCAATCCGAAATATCCGTATTCAGCGGACCGGCGCAGATCCACACTTTTTTCTCTGGGGGCGATAGCAAAACCCACACGCAATGCCGGTGTCAGAATCTTTGAGATTGATGACACGTGCCATCCCCGTTCAGGCGCCAGCGCCCGAAAGCTGGGCTCTCGGGCATCGCCCATGCGATAGCAGTCATCTTCAATGATCTGCAAATCAAAGCGACGGGCAATCTCAACGATCTCTTTCCTCCGCTCCAACGGTGTGTGTGCGCCCGTTGGGTTTTGAACTTCTGGAGACACGCAGACGGCCTGCGCTGTCGTGTGGCGCAGAACATGTTCTAACGCTGCCGGATCGACACCCCATCTGTCCATCTTCACACCGACCACTTCCGCGCGCATCAGTTCGCCTGCGCGACGGAACCCGGCATAAGACAGGTCCTCGACCAGTACGACAGGTTTGGGCCCGCGCAGGATCGTCTGAAACACAACGCAAAGCCCGTTCTGGCCACCATGTGTCAACACAATATCATCATGGGTCAGTGCACCCAGCGGAAGATCTGACAACCAGTCCACAACCGCCTGTCGCACGGGCTGGTACGCATCGCGCGTCGGGTAATTCAGAAACAAACCCGGATCGGCTTGCGACACTTTTTTCAGACATTCACGGATCAGGGACACCTGCCCCATATCCGCCAACCTTGGGCTGAACAGGCTTACATTGGCATTGTACTTGTCGTCGCGAAGATGCAGTTGCCGCGCCCAAACGTCGTCAAGAATGGGCGATTTCGGCGGCGCAACAAATGTACCACGTCCGACTTCGGCTTGTAACAACCCCTCATCTGTCAGGATTGTATAGGCGCGCGCGACTGTACCAGGTGTTATTTGCAGACGATACGCCAGTTCGCGCACCGGAGGGAGTTTGACACCGACTTCCAAAGATTTGTTATCTATGGCTTTTCGAATTGTGTCAGCAACCAGAGTGTATTTCGGTCCTTTAGATTTTGACAGCGCCTCTGGCCAAATTGTATCCATTACAATTCTTCCTTTGCTTTTGACACAATTTAGAATGTATCAGTCATGTGTACCAAGTACAGCTAATTTGTGTCAATACAATTTGAAAGGAATTCCGAGATGACACGCACAATGCACACCCCCGCCCTTCTGCTGCTGACCGACAGCCCCCGGCTGCCTCTGGCCGCTGCACTGGCCGTGCGGTTTGCGGCAGCGGTCACTCAATGGGAGCGTCGTCGCCGCAGCCGCGTCAATCTTAGTTATCTGGATGACCGCTTGCTGAAAGACGTCGGTCTGACCCGTCATGATGCGCGCCGCGAAGTAAAGCGCCATTTTTGGCAGATTTAACTGATCCCCAGTCCCATTATTGGGACCTCTTCCTGGGCCGGGGCTTGTCCCCGGTCTTTTTATCCGAATTTCGCGGCTGCAGACCCTGCAGGTGGCAGGGAATAGGTCATCGTCGCTCTGGCAACTGGGTCTTCTGCGCCATCGGAATACATAAGCACGTCACCGACGGCCAAAGTCCGGCCCAGTTTCAGCAGGCGACATTTGGCGATCATGTCCGTGTTGCCTTCTGGTTTGCGCAAAAAATCCAGGGAACTGTTCGTTGTGACCGCCAGGGATTGACGCCCTTTTCGCGCCAGAACCATTGCGTATACACAAACATCGGCCAACCCAAACATGGATGGCCCCGAAACCGTGCCCCCCGGCCGCAAATGCTGATCCTGCACAACAAGGCGCATGGTGATTGTATCTTCGGTCAGGTCCTCGACGACAAAGTCTTTGTGCACCTGCGGGAAAACCTGCTTAAGGTATTGTGACAGTTCGTCCCGGTTCAATGCCAAAGCCATGCTTTCCCTCCTGCTCATACCGACCTAGAGTTGGCCCAACATGGGATCGGAGGGCAAGATGGCAATTCTGGAACGTAACGACACTGGCGCTGTTGCGCGGCTTACAATGAACGCCCCAGAGCGGCTGAACGCGCTGAGTGACGAGATGCTGTCGGCGTTTCAGGCTGAACTGGACACGTTGCGTGAAGACACGTCGATCCGGGCAGTGATCCTGGCGGGTCAGGGCAAGGCTTTTTGCGCCGGTCACGACCTGAAACAGATGACGGCCGGACGCCAGTCCGAAGATGGCGGCAAAGCTTATTTCAATGACCTGTTTTCGCGCTGCGCGAAAGTGATGATGTCAATCCAGTCCCTGCCCCAGCCCGTCATCGCACAGGTCCACGGCATTGCAACCGCCGCCGGGTGTCAGTTGGTGGCCACCTGTGACATGGCCGTCGCCGCCGAAGACACGCGGTTTGGAGTGAACGGGGTTAATATCGGCTTATTCTGCTCCACCCCAATGGTGGCCCTCAGCCGCAATATCCCCAGAAAGCAGGCATTTGAGATGCTGACAACAGGAGACTTCATATCAGCTGAACGTGCTGCCGATTTGGGTTTGGTCAACCGCGTTGTCCCCGAGACGCGGCTTGAACACGAAGCCAATGCGCTTGCAGAACAGGTTGCCTCCAAGCTGGGAGTCGCTGTCAAAATCGGTAAAGAGGCTTTTTATCAACAGCTTCTGATGCCGCTGGATCAGGCCTATGCCTATACCGGCGACGTAATGGCGCAAAACATGCTGTACCGGGATACAGAAGAAGGCATTTCAGCTTTTATCGAAAAACGTCCCCCAAATTGGTCCCAATAATGCAATTGTTTTGCACATTTTTTGCCACTGTTTTGAATTTTGCACTTTTCAAAAGGGCGACACTGTGGCAAAGCTGGGTCGAGGCCAAGGCCTCAGGACACTTTTGGGTCGCCGTGGGCGGAAGGTCCCTCCAGCTGGTCTCTCTCACCAGCGCTGACAATCCCGCAGCGGCGACCCCAAGACCCCTTCCATAAAATTCGCGAAACCGCTTTGCCTCAGTTGCGCCCGATTGTGGTCTGCCCTATGTGGCATCGCATGACACAAGTTTTGCATATTGTAGGCGGTGGCATGGCCGGATCAGAAGCGGCCTGGCAAGCTGCTGAAATGGGTGTGGGTGTTGTGATCCACGAAATGCGTCCGACCATCGGCACCTTTGCACATCAGACCGGCAATCTGGCGGAAATGGTGTGTTCGAACTCGTTCCGCTCGGATGATGATGAGCAGAATGCCGTGGGCCTGCTGCATTGGGAAATGCGCGCCGCCAATGGGTTGATCATGACAACGGCCGATGAACACCGCCTGCCAGCCGGTGGCGCGCTGGCTGTGGATCGTGACCCGTTTGCAGAAAGTGTGACCGCAAAACTTCGCACCCACCCGCGTGTGACGGTAACCGACGAAGAAGTGACGACCCTGCCCGACGAAGGCCAGTGGATCTTTGCGACCGGTCCCCTGACGTCACCCACGCTGGGTCATTCCATCCAGGCCGAGACAGGGTCTGACGCACTTGCCTTTTTCGACGCCATCGCACCGATCGTCTATGCCGAGAGCATCGACATGAGCAAAGCGTGGATGCAATCACGCTACGACAAGGGCGAGACCGAAGAAGAACGCACAGCCTATCTGAACTGTCCGATGGACCGGGACCAGTACGAAGCCTTCATAGACGCGCTTCTGGCAGCAGATAAAACCGTATTTCACGAAGGAGAGACAGCAGGTTACTTCGACGGCTGTCTACCTATCGAGGTTATGGCCGAACGCGGTCGCGAAACGCTGCGCCATGGTCCGATGAAACCGGTCGGGCTGACCAACCCGCATGAGCCCGACGTGAAACCACATGCAGTGGTGCAGTTGCGCCGCGATAACGCATTGGGCACCTTGTTCAACATCGTGGGTTTTCAGACCAAGATGAAATATGGTGCCCAGACCGACGTGTTCCGTATGATCCCTGGCTTGGAAAATGCCAGCTTTGCCCGGTTGGGCGGCATTCACCGCAATACGTTCATCAACTCTCCCACGCTTTTGGATTCGCAAATGCGGTTGAAATCCAAACCCAACATCCGCTTTGCCGGACAGATCACGGGCGTCGAAGGCTATGTAGAAAGCGCCGCGATGGGGTTGCTGGCTGGTCGGCTTGCCGCCGCTCAGATTTTGGGGCGTGACCTGCCAACCGTTCCGCAAGACAGCGCAATGGGTGCTTTGATCCATCACATTACGGGCGGTGCCGAGGCCAAGACCTTTCAGCCGATGAACGTGAATTTCGGTCTGTTTCGCCCCGTGGATGGCCTGAAAGGCGGGCGTCGGGGTCGTAAAGACCGGTACAAGGCCTATACCGATCGGGCCAAAGCTGAATGGAGTAACTGGTTGGAACATTGCTGACTAGACGCTTAATGCGGTCTCGGCCTAGCATGCTGGAATGAACGACACGTTTTTGAACAGCACATACAATCTCGGCACGCCTGAAGCGACTGAAGCGCACTATCAGAACTGGGCTGCGACCTATGAAAAGGAAGTTGGTGAACACGGTTACGCCACGCCGGGCCGTGTAGCAGCGGCTTTGTGGTCTTTCGCACCGAAGCCTCAGACACCTATTCTGGACTACGGCTGCGGCACCGGGTTGTCAGGGCTTGCCCTGCGCGCAGTTGGCTTTGAGGTCATCGATGGGATGGATCCAACAGAGAACATGCTTCAGGAAGCCGCCAGCAAAGGCGTTTACCGAGCATTGACCGGATTCGATATCGCCAAACCCGCGCCGTTGAAGCGTGGGGAGTACACGATGATCACAGCCATAGGAGTGATCGGAAAAGGTGCTGCCCCGCCCGAGACACTGGATTTGCTGATGCACGCACTGCCCAAGGGTGGTTTGCTTGGCTTTTCGCTGAACGATCATGCGTTGGCGGACCATAAATTCACTTGCCGTCTGACGGATTGGGTCGACATGGGGGCAGCACGTTTGTTATTTCGTGAACACGGTCCCCACCTGCCTGGTATCAACCTTAACTCTGACGTGTATGTATTAGAAAAAGCGTGACTCTTGTAACGCGCTTTGCGCCATCTCCAACAGGCCCCCTTCACCTTGGGCACGCGTATTCTGCGTTGGTTGCCAGCGATAGGGCCGCTTCTGAAAGCGGCCGGTTCTTGCTGCGAATTGAGGATATCGATCGATCCCGCTCACGACAGCTATGGGAGGATCAGATATACAGCGACCTCAGATGGCTGGGGCTGACATGGCCTGAACCCGTAATGCGCCAATCGGATCGTATGTACGTTTACCATAAGGCGCTGGACCAGCTATGGGCGCAGGGGCTTTTGTATCCGTGCACGTGTAATCGCAAAGATATCGCAGCAGCAGCCAGTGCGCCGCAGGAAGGCGCACCCATGCTTGGACCCGACGGGCTTGTTTATCCCGGGACCTGTCGAAAAAGGTTTGCTGGCAAAGATTTATCGAACCTTCCTCGTCCAACTCAGGACCCCTTGCGATTGGACGTGGTCAAGGCGTGTCAGGCGGTCCGCAACCCGGACAGGTACCAATTTCTTGAGTTGGGATCGGGTCCGGGCGGCGAAACCGGCATTATCACTTTCACGCCTGATGAGTTGGTCACCACCATAGGTGATGTAGTTCTGTCCCGCCGCGACATGGGGACGTCGTATCACTTGTCCGTTGTGCTTGACGATGCTGCTCAGGGCGTAACACAGGTGGTTCGAGGGAGGGACTTGTTCGAAGCAACCCGCATCCACGTTCTTTTGCAGGCGTTGTTGAACCTGCCGACACCCGAGTATTTCCATCATGATCTGATCCGCGATGATGCAGGCAAACGGCTGGCCAAACGCGACGATGCCCGCGCAATTGCAAAGTACCGGGCCGAAGGGGCCAGCCCAAATGACATACGCCGAATGGTTGGGCTTTGACCCCTATTCCATTGGCGCCATCAGTTCAGTTTCGTCCCCATCCCGAACGGCGGTAAAAAAACAGGTTCGTCGGTTGGTATGACAGGCTGCTCCGGTTTGACGGACAAGAACCAATAGGCAGTCCCGGTCGCAATCGATCCGGAAATCCACCAATTCCTGCACATGGCCCGAGGTTTCGCCCTTGATCCAGAAAGCCTGCCGCGAGCGTGACCAATAGGTCACCCGCCCGGTTTCGAGGGTCTTTTCAACCGCCTGTACATTCATCCAGGCCATCATCAGAACCTCGCCTGATGTTTCATCCTGCGCAATCGCCGGGATCAGACCCGCCTCATTAAATCTCAAAGTAGAGGGATCAAACACGACTGGGTCAGACATCTCAAAAACCTTTTGCAACCGGTGGGCTGGCCACTATGTATGGGTAACACACGACGAGGGAAAGCCATGAGCGGCGAGAACGACCTGATTAAGCTGTACTCCGGGCGCATTCTGGCGCTTGCTGCGGATATTCCGCATCTTGAGCGACTGGAAGATCCCGATGCAACCGTCAAGAAACGCTCACCTTTATGCGGATCGACTGTAACTGTGGACATCAAGGTTCGCGATGGTCAGATCAGTGCCTTTGGTCAGGACGTCAAAGCCTGCGCTTTGGGGCAAGCGTCCGCCTCGGTCGTTGGGGACGCGATAATTGGCGCGTCGCGGGCGCAGGTCGAAGCTGCGCGCGATCAGTTGGCGGCCATGCTCAAGACTGGTGGCCCTGCACCCGATGCGCCGTTTGACGGCCTTGAGGTGCTTATGCCCGCACGGGATTATAAAAACCGCCACGCGTCGATCCTGCTGGTTCTTGATGCCACGGCTGAGGCCATGGCGAAGGCTGAACAGGCAAACTGCGCCTGATTATAGCTATTTGGCGGAAACCCGTTTACCCTCTGCCAAGATTTCAGGAGGGATGGGTTTGAATAATTTGCTCGAGCATTTCGTGACGCTTTGGGTCGTTATCGACCCGATTGGAACAATTCCCGTTTTCATCGCCGTTACTGCGGGATTGGACGCGGCAGGCCGGCGGCGGACAGCGCTGTTAGCAGCCGTGATAAGTGCTGCCGTATTGCTGTTCTTCCTTGTATTTGGTCAGGTGCTGATCGAAGCGCTGGATATCGGGTTGAATTCTTTTCAGGTCGCTGGCGGCATTATCCTGTTTCTGTTTGCCCTGACGATGATCTTTGGTGAAAGCAAACAAGAGGTCGAACAACGGCAAGCCGAAGAAGATCGTGAAGACGCGTATCACCAGCAGAACCCGGCGATTTTCCCGCTTGCCGTGCCTTCACTGGCATCCCCCGGCGCAATGCTGGCAATTGTTATCCTAACTGACAACCACCGTTACAGCATCGCGGATCAGGGTATCACAGCGCTTGTCATGCTTTCCGTATTGCTGGTTGCGTTTGTACTGATGCTTTTGGCCGAGCCCATCATCCGGCTGATCGGTCATTCAGGCGCGGCAATCATCAGCCGTGTCATGGGGATGATTTTAGCCTCGGTTGCTGCCAACTCAGTCCTGTCCGCGCTGTTGGAGATCTTCAAAACCGGCCAATTGTAAAAAAAGCCGCCGCGCTTTCCGGGCGAAAGGGCGGCGGCAGGTATTGCGTGTCTCGTGTGGGGTCCGTTGTACCGCGCGGGGCCGAGGCATGGCCCCTCAAGGGGTTTGGGACAGGCAGGTCACCCTTGACTGAAATGGGGATGACAGCGCGGATTTTTCGGCACGAGATCGCAGGCAGAAAGGCTTAGAAACCAACCGGCAGGTGAAGGGCCACCATCAGCATCACGACCAAAGACAACACGCCAACGGCATCCTGCAGGATGGTCGATTGCGCGCGGCTGAAAGCGGTCTTGATCTGGGTCAGCATAGGGTCACCTCCGGTCAGAGTTTTAATCCTTTGTTGACCTTTTGTTCTCATATTTCCAAGCGCAGGTAAAGAACTTTTTGAGAACATTTGTGAACTTTAGGGAACGTTACAGCTAACCCACTGAAATCAAACGGATCGCCTGATCCTGTTTCATCAGCCAAAGCAGAACACGCGCGGCCTGTCCCCTGTCCGAGGTCAGCTTGGGATCGGTCGTCAGCAACGCCCGCGCATCGGATTGGGCGACTGCCATCAATCCTGCCTGACGTTCCAGGTCCGCGATATGGAATTTTGGCAACCCGGATTGCGCAGTACCAATCAGATCGCCCGCGCCTCGCATCTCAAGGTCAGTTTCCGAGATTCGGAAGCCATCCTCTGTCTCGCGCAGAACCTCCAGCCGCTTGCGCCCTCCCTCGCTGAGCGGTGGTTGATACATCAGCAAACAGGTGGATTCCGCATCCCCGCGCCCGACGCGCCCCCGCAACTGGTGCAATTGCGCCAGCCCAAAGATCTCGGCCCGTTCAATGACCATGATCGTTGCGTTGGGTACGTTCACGCCGACCTCGATCACCGTCGTGGCAACAAGGACCTTTGTTTTCCCATTATGAAATGCGCTCATCGCGGCGTCTTTGTCGGCTGGTGGCATCTGACCATGAACCAGCCCCACAACGCCCTCACCCAAAATGGCCCGCAGGCGTTTGAAGCGTTCCTCGGCCGCTGTCAGGTCCGAAACTTCGGATTCGTCGACCAGAGGGCACACCCAGTAACACTGTCGCCCCTCATCAATCGCACGCCGCAGGTGGGCTATGACTTCGTCCATGCGCTGTGTGTTGACAATCGCCGTTTTGATCGGTTTTCGCCCCGGAGGCTTTTCATCCAGCACCGAAACATCCATGTCGCCATATTGCGCCAGCGCCAGACTGCGCGGGATGGGGGTGGCAGTCATTACCAGAACATCTGCCCCCTTGCCTTTTTCCGACAACTCCATCCTCTGCCGCACGCCAAACCGGTGCTGTTCGTCGACGATGGCCAATCTCAGCGCCTTGAATTCAACATCGCTTTGAAACACTGCATGTGTGCCAACCAGAATGTGAATATCGCCTTGTTTAAGCGCCTCAAGCTTGGCACGCCGCTCCGCGCCCTTATCACGCCCGGTGAGCAGTTCCAGAACCACTCCGGCCTGTTCGGCCAGGGGGCGCAATCCTTCCAGATGCTGGCGCGCCAGAATTTCGGTTGGGGCCATCATCACGCCCTGCCCGCCTGCCTCAACCGCGATCAGAAGGGCCATGAAGGCCACCAGCGTCTTACCGGCGCCGACGTCGCCCTGTAACAGCCGGTTCATTCGGGCGTCAGACGCCATATCAGCTGAAATCTCATCAATGGCGCGCGTTTGTGCGCCAGTCGGGCGATATGGAAGGCTTGTCAGCACTTTCGATTGCAGTACCCCGGTTCCCACGCTGACGATCCCCCGCGACTTGCGCTCTCGCTGCCGGGCCAGAGCGAGCGTCAGCTGATGCGCAAACAACTCGTCATACGCCAACCTCTGACGTGCAGGGGCAAACGGCGCTACATCATCCGCGCCGCGCGGATTGTGACCGGCGTGAATGGCCGCGGACCAGTTCGGCCAGTTTTGCTGCGACACCTGCGCCGGATCGATCCATTCCTCAAGTTCGGGTGCGCGTGCCAATGCGCTGCGGCTGGCCTTGAACGCTGTTTTCTGCGTCAGCCCTTGCGTCAGGTGGTAAACCGGTTCGAATTCCGGGATATCTCCTGCTTGTTCAACGGGCAGCATGTGGTCCGGATGCACCATCTGCGCCATACCGTCGAACAGTTCCAACTTGCCGGAAACCACGCGGCGTGATCCTTGTGGCAACACTTTCTTCAGATACTCACCACGTGCGTGGAAGAAGACCAGCTGGAAATCGGCCTGACTGTCTTCGACATGAACGCGATAGGCACCCCCCTTGCTGCGGGGCGGTCTGTGCGGGCCAACTGTCACTTCCACGGTCAGAGTGGCCGGCAGGTCCACCCCCTGTATTGAATCCCGCCTGCGCCGATCCACCACGGCATAAGGCAGGCTGAACAGAACATCGCGCGGGGATTCCACCCCGGTCTGCGCCATGGCTTGTGCGGTCTTGGGGCCGACGCCATCCAACGTTTCCAGCCCCGCAAATAGCGGGAAAAGCTGTTCGGGCCGTCCGCTCATGCGCCTTCTATCAGCTGAAGCCAGCCATCCTCGTCCAAAGTTTCGATCCCAAGTTCCGCTGCCTTTTTCGCCTTTGACCCGGCCCCGGGACCCGCGACCAGAATATCGGTTTTCTTGCTGACAGAGCCGGAAACCTTGGCGCCCAACGCCTCGGCCCGCGCTTTCGCCTCGGCGCGGGTCATCTTTTCCAGCGTTCCGGTGAACACTACGGTTTTACCCGCGACCGGACTGTCCGAGGCTGGCGCGTCGGGGGCGATAACCGTCAATTCGCTGCGCAGCGTGTCGAAAGCCCGTCTTTCCTCTTCATTGGCAAATGCGTCCGACAATGAAAGGCCAAGTGTTGCGCCAATACCGTCGATGCCGATCAGCTCTGTCCAGGCGGCATTGGCATCGGCTGCGACATTGGCCTCCGCGATGGCTGCGTCCCGCACTTCTTTCACGCGTGCGCGACGCCCTTCAAGCTGCGCTGCCGCACGCTCTGCGTCTTCCGCCTCATCCGCCCGCCGTTGCGCCAGTGCAGCCGGGCGTGCAGTGTCCAACGCGAGCGCCATCGCATCCCAATCACGATAATACAGTGCCAGATCGCGCGCACCGACTTCGCCCACATGTCGAATGCCCAGTGCAAACAACAAGCGTGCAAATGGAATTTTCCGCTTTTCATCAATGGCTTCGAACAGGTTCCTGGCGGATGTTTCGCCCCACCCGTCCCGGTTTTTCAACCGCGTCAGACTGGCTGCGTCCCGCTGTTCCAGCGTGAAGATATCAGCTGGCGCATTGATCGGAAGGGTTGGATCCCCATAGAACATTTCAATCTGTTTTGCACCCAGCCCTTCTATATCAAAGGCTTTGCGCGACACGAAATGTTTCAGCTTTTCAACGGCCTGCGCAGGACAGATCAGGCCGCCGGTGCACCGTCGAACCGCGTCGCCTTCTTCGCGGATCGCATCGCTCTCGCATTCGGGGCAATGTGTCGGAAAGGCAAAGGGGCGTGCATCGGCGGGGCGTTTGGACAAGTCGACATCCGACAGTTTGGGGATCACGTCGCCCGCGCGATAGACCTGAACCCAATCGCCCACTCGGATATCTTTTCCATCACGGATCGTGCCGCCTTTGGCGTCGCGCCCAGCGATATAATCCTCGTTGTGCAAAGTGGCATTGGAGACGACCACCCCGCCAACCGTTACAGGATGCAACCGTGCCACAGGGCTGAGCGCCCCTGTACGACCAACCTGAATGTCAATCGCCTCCAATCTGGTCCAGGCCAGTTCGGCTGGGAACTTATGTGCGATTGCCCATCTTGGCGTCGTCGAACGGAAACCCAAACGCGCCTGCAATGACAGATCGTTTACCTTGTAGACGACCCCATCGATATCATACCCCAAAGTCGCACGCTGCGCTTCGATATCCCGGTAATGAGCGATCATGTCCTCAGTCGTGGCACATAGGCGCGTCAAGGAATTCGTGGGGAACCCAAGCGTCGCAAGACGCTCAATCGCTCCCATCTGGGTATCCGCCAAAGGCTCTGACAGTTCACCCCAGGCATAGGCGAAGAAGCGCAATGGGCGGGATCGGGTAACTTCCGAATCCAGCTGGCGCAGTGACCCTGCCGCCGCATTGCGCGGGTTGGCAAAGGGTTTGCCCCCCCGTTCAGCCTGCCGCTCATTCAACGCTTCGAAATCAGAGTGGGACATGTAAATCTCACCCCGAACCTCAAGAACGTCAGGCGCGTTTTCAATCTGCTGTGGAATATCAGAGACGGTGCAGGCGTTGGCCGTTACGTTCTCGCCAACTTCACCGTCGCCCCGCGTTGCGGCCTGAACCAGCTGTCCGCTCTCATAGCGCAAGGACAAAGACAGGCCGTCAATCTTGGGTTCGGCTGTGAAAGCCAGCGGCGCGCCTGCATCAAGGCCCAGATATTTGCGAATCGAGGTGTCGAAATCGGCAATGTCCCCATCGTCGAACGCGTTGCCCAGTGACATCATTCGGACGGCATGAGTAACTTTCGAAAACCCGTCCGCCGGTTTGGCACCGACTTGCTCTGTTGGGCTGTCAGCACGTTTCAAGTGGGGGAAACGCGCCTCGATCTCGGCGTTTCTGCGTTTGAGGGCATCATAATCCGCATCCGACAACTCGGGCGCATCTTCTGCGTGATACAGCGTGTTGGCTCGGGACAGGATGTCCGCCAACCGCGCCAGTTCGGCACGCGCCTCATCATCCGTCAGGTCTGATATGGGAATGGAATTGGTCATGGCCTCGCCCTGTCACGCGTTCTTGGACCTCAGTGATAGGGCGAGGTCATGGCCAGGTCCAGATGTGCTGAGCCGTGAGTGCAACGTGCCGCCCTGGACTACCAGCGACACAAACGGTTCAAATCAGAGGCCGACCGCCATTCTCGTCTCGTCCAGAGTGTTGCTTTGCGGATCGCGCAACACGTAACCCCGGCCCCATACGGTTTCGATATAATTCTCACCACCCGTTGCGTTGCTGAGTTTTTTGCGCAGTTTGCAGATGAAGACGTCGATGATCTTCAACTCGGGTTCATCCATGCCGCCGTATAAGTGATTCAGAAACATTTCCTTGGTCAGAGTCGTACCCTTACGCAAGCTGAGCAATTCCAACATCTGGTACTCTTTTCCTGTCAGGTGCACGGTTTTTCCGTCCACCTCAACGGTCTTGGCGTCCAGATTTACGGCCACGCGACCTGTGTGGATGATGGACTGCGAATGCCCTTTCGACCGGCGGATGATGGCATGAATGCGGGCCACCAGTTCTTCGCGGTGGAAGGGTTTGGTCAGATAGTCATCCGCACCAAACCCGAAACCTTTGATCTTGCTGTCCGTATCATCTGCGCCCGAAAGGATCAGGATCGGTGTTTCCACCCGGGAAATCCGCAACTGGCGCAACACTTCATGCCCGTTCATGTCCGGCAGGTTCAGGTCCAGCAAGATCAGGTCGTAATCGTAGAGCTTTGCCAGATCGATACCTTCTTCGCCAAGATCCGTTGCATAAACGTTTAGGTTCGCATGCGTCAGCATCAGTTCGATGCTTTTAGACGTGGTCGGATCATCCTCGACAAGAAGTATACGCATTTTCACTGCTCCAATTCGGGTCAATAATTCCAATTAAAATCAAACCTGACCAAGAATGGTTAATCTGACGTTACCGTTGAATCATTTATTCCCGCTCTCCTTTAGGTTGTCGATATTTTTTTAAGGCCGTGGCTTTCAAAGCCTCGACACCGTGTTCCGCGACTAGGGAAACCCAGCCGTTGAACTCTTCGTCACTTATGCCGTATTTCTGTTTTGCCTCAGACAGGCTGATCAGCCCGTAAAGCACACCACGCACGACCAGAATCTTGCGTGAGGCCACCCACCGCCTTGTGCTTGTCGGCGGCAGATCGGCGCGCGTCAGTATGGACCCATCCGGCAAAGAAACAGACCTTGGCCCTTCCACTTTGTGCAAATACATCGCTTTACCCTTTTTGCTGCATCAAAGCTGACGCCAGCCTACTTAAGGTCGTATGAAACCGCCTCTTGAGAGTGTGTAGAATTTTCCTATATTCTGCCGGTCTTTCTTAACCCGGACAGGAACCGCCAATGGCCCTCGACACCGAGACCCCGCTGAACTCGCTTGGCTTTGCCAAACCGCCGTCGGAAACGCGGGTGGTTGTGGCCATGTCAGGGGGCGTCGATAGCTCTGTCGTCGCGGCCTACTTGGCCGATCAGGGCTATGATGTGGTGGGGGTGACACTGCAACTCTATGACCATGGCGCGGCTCTGGCCAAGAAAGGGGCGTGTTGTGCCGGGATCGATATCCACGATGCGCGCCGCGTGGCAGAAGAGCGTGGGTTTCCCCACTATGTTCTGGACTACGAGAACATCTTCAAAGACGCGGTGATCGATGAGTTCGCGGAAAGCTATCTGGCAGGCGCAACACCCGTCCCCTGCATTCGCTGCAACGAGCGGGTAAAATTCAAGGACCTTCTGGAAACCGCCAAGGATCTCGAGGCAGACTGCATGGCCACCGGCCATTACATTCAGCGCAAGATGGGCGCCAACGGACCGGAACTGCACAGCGCCGAAGACGCCAATCGCGATCAGTCCTATTTCCTGTTCTCGACCACGCCAGAGCAACTGAATTTTCTGCGCTTCCCGCTTGGTCACCTGCCCTCAAAAGACGCGACCCGCGAAATGGCGGCTCAATATGGGTTGTCTGTGGCGGACAAACCCGACAGTCAGGACATCTGCTTTGTGCCCGACGGCAATTATGCCAGCGTCATTGAAAAGCTGCGCCCCGGTGCTGCGGAACCGGGTGAGATTGTTCATGCCGATGGCCGCGTTCTGGCACAGCATAACGGGGTGATCCATTACACGATCGGCCAAAGGCGCGGCTTGGGCATCGGCGGCCTGAGCGAGCCGCTTTATGTGGTCAAGCTGGACGTGGACAAAAAACAGGTCGTTGTCGGCCCCAAAGAGATGCTGGCAACGCGTGTCGTTCCCGTGCGTGAGATCAACTGGCTGGGCGATGAACCCTTCACTTCGCGCGAAGAATGGCACCTGTCAGTCAAGGTCCGTTCGACCCGCCCCCCGCGCGAGGCCATTATTCGACCGCTGTCCGACACCACTGCTGAGGTGGAATTGCTGACACCCGAAGAAGGCATCTCGCCCGGTCAGGCCTGCGTCTTCTATGCCTCAGAAGGCAGCCGCATCTTTGGCGGTGGCTGGATCTGGCGCGGGTACTAGGCTGAAACGGGTTCAACCTCGGGTTCGATCTGGATCTGAAGCGCATCGTTGAACCGGTTGAATGCACCGCACAATGCGATGCGCCAGGTTAACTCGACAATTTGGGCATCGCTGAACCAGTCCCGCAGGTTGAAAACTTCGGCGTCGCGCATGCGACCTGAACGTGTCGTTACCGCCTCGGCGTATCGCACGACAGCCTTGTCGCACGCGTCCAATTCAGGGTGGTTTTCGACATCTGGCAGGCGCGCCGCGCCTTCGGGGCTGAGACCTGCAACCGTCAACAGCGGAGTATGATGCGAGACGCAGTAGTCACAGGCGTTCAATTTGGAAACCGTTACCATGGCCAGTTCCAGCGCACGACGCGGCAAGGTTTGCTGTTCCCGCAACGCCGTCAACATCCCTGCGACATGTTCCAGAACCGGTGGGCAATGTGCGGCAACCCGGGCCCAATTGTCGAACGGGCCATAAGCACCCAAAGCCGCATGTGACGCGCGTGTCTCGTCTGCCATCTCGGCATCTGCCAAAGGGGGGATGCGGGTCATGATGAAAGCTCCTTTTCCGCGAGGATATCTTAAGTCCGCTCCGCAGCAACAGACGCTCGCGGATCACAAACCCGAGACGGAACGCCGGAACAAGCCTGTTACAGGGTATCCGTGGGCGAATTGAAGAGGATATAGAGCCCGACGCAGACCATGATGTATGGGGCGATCCGATCCATACGGGCAACGCGTGGCCCCAGGCTTTTGGCCCGAGGGGCGCCCCAAGCCGCGGTAAAGACCAGAACTGAAGCAGCCAATGCTGCGCCGATCAAAGCGGCAACACGGTATGAAGGGGCAGAATCCGCCAATAGCGGTGTCATGACCGCGAAACTGTCAATCGACAGGCTCAGGAACAGGGTAACCACCGATGTTACGGCCCCTTTTGCCTCGGTTCCTTCAGAATTGGCCCCGAAAAACTGCCGCCAGATTCCGCGCAAACCAAAGGCCAGTGGTACAAGACCCAGAAACCCGATCCAAAACGGTGCGCCGCTCTGGTCAACACCCAATGCGACGGTCATGGCCAATGTCAGAACAATTGTCTGCGCGACGGCAAAGCCAATGATGGCGCGGCGTTGCTCGATCACCAATATCAAACCCAGTAGGACGGCCAGATTGTCCAGATTGGTGGATATCATGGCAACCCCGGCTGAAGCGGCGAACAGCGTGTGATCAAGCATGCTCAATCTGCATTCTGTCCAGCACAGCTCGTGCCGCCCTCAACCCCGGTGCTTCTCCTCCGCGCCCCAACCGTTCCATTGTCAGGTTCATCGCGAGTTGCTGAGCGTCAGGGGCATTGGTCACATCATGCAGGGCTTTGGCGATCTTGTCCGGCTGGCAATCGTTCAGCAGGCATTCAGGCACGGCGCGTGTTTCAGATACCAGATTGACCAATGTAACAGTGTCCAGCTTGACCATGCGTTCGGCCATTTTCTGGGTCAGCCAATTGAGTTTGTAGGCGATCACCATAGGTGTATTCTGCGCCGCCAGTTCCAAAGAAACCGTACCCGAAGCGGCCAGCGCGATACATGCCGTGCCAAAAGCCGCGCGTTTTTCGACCGTGGCTTGCCCGGCCCCCATTTGTCGCGGGTCGAGCACTATTGGTGCGCCCGGCCAGCTTTGCGTCAGAGCGTTGACCAGGTCAGTTGTCGCACCCACGGTTGGAACCACGACACGATAACTGGGATGGTCCGTCAAAAACAGCCGCAATGCCTCACCGAACGTGTCTGCCAGACGTTCGATCTCACCCCGTCGCGATCCGGGCAGAGCCAGCAGGACTGGTGCATCCCCTAGGTCGTACCTGCTCCGGAAGGCCGCAATCTCGGCCTGTGTTGCCGTCGGTTCGCTGGCAACAGGGTGGCCGACAAAGTCGCACTCCATCCCTGCCCGCTCCATGTATGGCGGCTCGAACGGAAGCAGTGCCAGCACATGGTCGATGACCTTTGCCATTTTATCCGCCCGCCCCGGACGCCAGGCCCAGACACTGGGCGCAACGTAATGCACGGTGCGAATACCACTGGCGACTTTGACGATTTTGGCGACACGCAGGCTGAAATCGGGGCTGTCGATGGTGATCAGAACGTCCGGCCGCGTGTCCAACACTGCTTGCGCGGTCTCCGAGATTCGACGCTTGAGGTGGAAAAACTTCGGCAGAACCTCGATCAAACCCATCACCGAAAGTTCCGACATCGGAAACCGGCTGGTCAGCCCCTGAGCAGCCATCAAAGGTCCGCCCACCCCGTCGAACTCAATATCGGGGATCAGGGATTTCAGCCCCTCCATCAACGCGCCGCCCAGCCGGTCGCCCGAAGGTTCACCGGCGACCAGAAAGACGCGCATCAGACCGCCCGCTCGCGAATATACAGGAACAGCCCAAGACGGTTACATTCGGCGATGACCTGTTCTTTTTCCAAAACCAGCACACCGCCCTTTTCCAGAACGATGCCAGACAAGCCTGCCGCGACCGCATCCGTGACGGTGTCGGGCCCGATGGCAGGCAGATCAGCACGCCGATCTTGATCGGGCTTTGGGCCTTTGAACAGTATGCCACCCCCCGCGTCCGGGCGTTGCGTCAGGGATTGAAGCATCCAGGCGGTTCCAAAGCTGCCCTCGACTGCCAACACCTGCCCTTTTGAGACAGCACAGGCCTGACCAATATCCGCAGCCCCCATGGCCCGCAGAATTCCGGCAGCACGATCTGCATCTGTCATGTCACTTTCGGATGGATGCACTTCGGTCAGACAGCCCAAAGGCGGTAAAAGGCTTGGGGCGATTTCCTGCGCTGCCCGGACTCGCATACCTGCGCTTTCCAGCAGGCCAATGACAGCCCGCAAAGCTCCGTCATCACCCGACAGCATGGCCTGTTGGATCACCGGAACCAACGGCATCGTTGCCGCGTCAATACGCTTGGGATCAACCCGCGGGCGCCGAACTGCGCCGGCCATACAAATCTCGGTCACGCCCTTCGCCTGAAGCCCGGCAATAAAACTGCCAAGCTGTTCAAGCGGAAACACGATATCTGCGACCAGATCATCCGGCAGGAACCCTTCCATCGCGCAGATCAGCGGACGTTCTGCCAGCTGGGCAACCAATTCGGTCGGCAGCGCCCCGGTTCCCGCAATCACCGCAAGCATGTTCCTATTTCCTCGGTGTCAGGAACGACCGATCGCTGTGTCCGGTGACAAAATCAACGATCCGCTGCACATAGTCGCTGTCGTTACCCTGACCAAGACGGTTGGCGCGATCCATGAACGTTCCATCGCCTTCAGACAGCTCCTTGAACGCGGCACGCAATGCCGAGATGTCTTCGCGCGAAACACCTTTACGCTTGAGACCCACGAGGTTCAGACCTTCAAGCTCGCCCCGGGACGCTTGTACCAAACCGTAGGGAATGACGTCTTTGGGCACCATGGTGAGCGCACCGATGATCGCCCCGCGACCAACGCGCACCCATTGGTGCAGGCCCGAAATGCCACCGACGATCACATCATCCTCGACGATGCAGTGACCAGCTGCCCCTGCGTGGTTCACCATGATAACCCGGTTGCCGATCTGCACGTCATGGGCCACATGAACACCTGCCATCAGCAGGCAATCATCCCCGATCCGGGTTACACCGCCGCCACCTTCGGTCCCGGTATTGATCGTCACGTGCTCGCGAATGCGGTTGCGCTGACCGATTTCAAGGCGCGTGTTTTCACCGCCGAATTTCAGGTCCTGCGGAATCTCACCGATCACCGAAAAATTAAAGATCACGGTGTCTTCACCAATCGATGTGTCACCGGTCACAACGACATGAGACTTCAGTTCGACCCGATCAGCCAGTTTTACATTGGCGCCCACATAGCTGAAAGGACCGATGACGCAATCCTGCCCGATCTGCGCCCCGTCTTCGATAATCGCGCTGGGGTGGATACCGCTCATGTTGTTTTTTCCATATCCCAATCGACATAGGCCGAGAATTCTGCCTCGGCGGCCACTTCACCATCAACAGTTGCGCGGCCGTTGAATTTGAAAAGCTTGCCACCTTTCTTGCCGCGAACCGTTTCGACATGCATTTCCAGGACGTCGCCAGGAACAACTTTCCTGCGGAATTTGCATTTGTCGATGCTCATGAAATAGATCAGCAACTCGGTGTCGATGACATCCATACCCACGCCCAGCATCACGCCTGCTGTCTGCGCCATCGCCTCAACGATGGTAACACCTGGCATGATCGGAGTTCCCGGGAAATGCCCTTGGAAATGCGGCTCGTTCATGGTGACGTTCTTGATACCTCGGGCTGATTGATAGCCAGAGATGTCCACCACCTTGTCGACCAGCAAAAAAGGATAACGATGCGGCAGGATCCTTTGGATCAACTGAATATCGGCGCTTTTGGGTTCCGTTGTCATGATTCAGGTATCCCGTTCTGAATGTTTCTTTTTCAGCGTGGTTAGCAATACAGCCTCGCAAGGGCAAGCGAACCTATTCGCTTGTGTCCTTCTGCAAACCGCTGCCATCGCCAATTGCCGTGTTCACACGGATTATCGCGGCCTCGGTGATATCTGACGTGCTTACAACGACATTGGAGCGTTCGATGATCACGCTGGCCCCGAATTCGCGTAGCAAATCAACAAGGATCGGGCGAACAATTTCAAAAAACGTTTGCTGCGCGTCCTCGCTGCGACGTGCCAGCGCGTCCAGCTTTGCCCTTTGTCCGTCTCGATGGGACTGAACCTTGACATCGAACGCTTCGGCCAGCGGGCGAAACTCCTCTGCTGGCATGGTCGTGCGCTTTTCGGTCAGGTCTTTTTCTTCTCGGCTGAGTTCCGCGACAATCCGTTCATTTTCTTCCGCAAGCATTGCGCTTTCTTTTTCGATCTCGCGCAACACACGTTGCCCAAATGCGGAATTCTTGAACAGCTGCTCACCGGACAACGTAACCACGCTGGCTTGCGGAACACCCAGCTGCTGCGCATCAGCCGAAAGGGCCTGAAACAGCATCATAAATGCACACAGGGCCCAAAGCGGGCCCTGTATCGAGGTAAAGAACCTGTTCGTCATCGCAGATCAGAACCGGGCCTGAATGGTCAGGTCAAAGTTCTGTTCCTTGTCGAACGTCTCCTTTTTCAGAGCCTTCGAAAAGTTGAACTGCAAAGGTCCAAACGGCGTTTCCCACAAGACCGAGATACCGATAACGTGACGAATGGACCCGTCTGCGCCAACGATATTTGCCCCTGCGGTGTTCACATCGTTGATGTTGTAAAGGTTTCCAACGTCATAGAACAGACCGCCCCGCAGGCCCAGTTCCTCGGGCAGACCCAAGGGAAAATCGGTTTCAAAACGCGCGACCCAGTAATAGTTGCCGCCGATGGCATCGTCCTGACCATTGGACAAATCACGCGGGCCAAGACCCGCAGGCTCAAAACCGCGGAAAGTACGAGGCCCCAACACAAAACGGTCGACGGTGCGGCTGAAGTCATTTCCACTCCAATTCAACGCACCCAGCTCCAATGTGGCCCGTAGTACCACTTCTTCATTCCAGACCCGCGTTTGAGCGATACCGCGCGCAGTGGTTTTGAAATACTTGTTATCACCGCCAAGGCCTGCCGCGTCGACGCCTACCTCGAACAGAACACCAGAATTCGGGTCCAGACCACCAATCCGGCTGTCATAAATGTAGGACAGTCCCAGTGAACTGGACGTCCGTTTGCCTTGTGCGATCTCGGATGCGATCACTGCGCCATTGGTCTGATTGCTTTGTTGCGTCATCTCGCTGCGGTCCCAGCCATAGCGCAGACGAAGAGCGGACAGTTCACCGATTGCATAGGTCAGCTGAGGTGTGAAGAACAACGAGCTCGTGTCGTAGCTGGCAAAGCCGGAATTGGTTGCCGACAGTCCCAGTCCAAGATCGAAACGCAGCTTTCGGCCCAGCAAATAGGGTTCGGTAAAGTTAATCGTGTACTGTTCTGAATCCTGTGCTGTCGAGATCGAAACACCAAGATTCTGACCGCGTCCCAGGAAGTTTGCCTCGTTCAGGCCGATTGCAATCCCGAAGCCGTCTGTGACCGAATAGCTGCCGCCAAGGCTCAGCGAACCTGTAGGCTGTTCCTCGACATCCACATCCAGAATGACCTGGCTGGGTGACGATCCTTCCCGAGGCTCGACCTCCGCAACTGCAAAGAACCCAAGCGCATTGATGCGTTCCGCGGCCTGACGGATTTCACGCGGGTTGAAGGGGTCACCTTCTACAGTGTCAAACTGGCGGCGGATCACACGGTCCAGCGTGGTGGTGTTGCCTTCGATATCGATCCGTTCAACAAAAATCCGCGGACCTTTCGTCAGAACAAATTCAATGTCCAGGGTAAGATCACGGTCATTGCGCGTCACACGCGGTTCAACCCGCAGGAAATCGACACCCTGTTTCAACCCAAGGCGTTCTTGCCGCGCGATCGAGTTTTCCACCAGCGTCGGCGTATACGTCACGCCCGGTTTGATTTTCAGCACATCCTGATAAGGCGCTGCATCAACGCCGGCGATTTCACTAACCGTCGTGATCTTTCCAAACGAGAACTTTTGGCCTTCGGTGACGTTCATCACCAGAAAGAACGCATCCCGTTCGCGGGTAAATTCGACGTTGGCGCTGTTCACACGGAAATCGATATAGCCCCGCGAAAGGTAGAAATCGCGAATGACCTGTTTGTCGAATTCAATGCGGTCGCCGATAAACGTGTCGTTGCGGAAGAATGTCCGCAGGAAGGTTGCCTGCTTGGTTTCCAGAACCCGGCGCAACCGGCGGTCCGAATAGGCGCGGTTGCCGACAAAGCTGACGCGCTCGACCTCAATGGTCGTGCCTTCTGCCACTTCAAAGACCAGATCAACCCGGTTGTCGCTGCGACGGATAATGCGAGGAATAACGGTTGCCGCGACGCGACCCTGGGCGGAATACACTTCGGCAATGGTGTCGGCGTCTGCTTCGGCCGCCTGTGGCGTAAAGACCCGGCGGGGTTGCGACGAGATCACGTCCAGAAGAACGTCGTCTTTGACGCGAGCGTTCCCTTCGATGCTGATCTGGTTGATCGTTGGATATTCCTGGACCTGAATGACCAGAGTCGTGCCGCGCGGCGTCAGTTCAACTGTCTCAAATACACCACTGTCAAGCAAACGCTGATAGGCATCGTTAAGCTGCCCGGCAGTTACAGTCTGGCCCGGTTCGATTCCGGTCCGAGCGATAATTGTTCCGGTTTCGATCCGGCGGTTCCCTTCAACATCGAACGAGTTGATTGTGTAGTTTTGCGCCGATGCCGCATGCGGAAACGCCAGTAAACTTACCGCAACAAAAAGGAAAAAAACCGTTAGCGCCTGCCACAAAATATTGTTTGTCGGCATATGCCCCCCGCAGGATGTGCCTGCGTCTCGCCTGTCAGTCATTTTATGCTCTACCCAGAATTTTGAGACTTTAATGCTGAGTAACGGGATTGAATGAGCTTGTCAAAAGGCGATATCGAAGCAGTCAGGCAGACGACCACGCGACAACAGACCTACGATTTTCCCGAGAATCACATTCCCGCCAGATAGGCGGCTCCAGCCATCGCCAACGCTGTAACGGCAAAACTCAGCATAACATCCCAATTCAACATGAAGAGGAAGCTAAAGCTTTGATACGATTTTTTCAGCGTTTTGGACATGACTGTTCCCTTTAGACGGGAATATTGTAGCGCTGAAATATGGCGGTAATGCGGCTGGAATCTGCTCCAGCCGCCACATTCAGCAGAACAGGTCGTTGCTGACCGAAAACAGCATCAGGGTCAGAATGATCGAAATTCCAATGCCCATGAGTATGCGCATCGCCCGGTCGCTGGGCGGTTTCCCGGCAATGGCCTCGTAGGCGTAGAAGACGAGATGTCCGCCATCCAGCGCCGGAATGGGAAACAGGTTCAACAACCCGACCGCCGTCGACAGGACAGCAATGAAGAAGATAAAATTCTGTGCCCCCTGGCTGGCCATCGCCCCCGAGGTTTCGGCAATTCCGATTGGCCCCGAGATGTTGCAGGTGCTGATTGCACCCGTCACCATGTGCCACATGCCGGATAAGGACCCTTCGATGATGCGTCCAGTCTGGATGACACCGCCCTTTAGGGAATC
Organism: Ruegeria sp. AK11; assembly: GCF_056541095.1. Lineage (NCBI taxonomy): Bacteria > Pseudomonadati > Pseudomonadota > Alphaproteobacteria > Rhodobacterales > Roseobacteraceae > Ruegeria > Ruegeria sp. AK11. The sequence continues at coordinate 862,107 of NZ_JBQFXU010000001.1, read as the reverse complement.
GAAAAGACCAGCCGGTACGGTTGCAGGCTCAAGCATCATGCCGCCGACGATTCCGATGCGCCAATGGGTGACAAAACCACCATCAGGCTGCGGTTCATCCGTGCGCCGGGGCGCCAGGGCAAATTCCAACTCGGACCCATCCCGCCAGACTTCAAGCAGCAAGACGCGGCCGTCCGATCCTTCGACATGATCCTTTAGCTGTTCGAAGGCAAAGATCGGTTCACCATTGACCGAGGTGATGACATCCCCTTGCTTCAGTTGGATATCCATAGCCGCGCTACGCGGAGCAACCTGACGGATCAGCGGCGGAAGCATCCAGGGGGCCTGAACCTCAAGGGGTTGGCCATCGCGGATCACGGAATAATCCAGAACCGGTTGAACAGGCAGCTGATCGATGAATTCCTTCCATGCGACTTCTTCGTCATAGTCCGGTGTCGGACGACCGGCGATAGCCGTAATCACATCGCCTTCGCGCAATTCCTGCACGGTGCCTGGCAAAGGCTGCAACGCGCCAACGGTCAGGGGTTCGCGCGACACGCCCTGTGACCAGAAGATCAGGCCAAAAACCAGAATGGACATGGCGAAATTAAAGACCGGGCCAGCCGCGACAGTTGCTGCCCGTGCCCATAGCGGGGCGCCGTGCATGGTGCGGCGCAACTCCTCAGGATTTTGGGTCGCGATGTCTTCCATCGCCTCTTCATCCTTGCCCGAGGCCGCATTGGCATCGCCCAGAAATTTCACGTATCCACCAAAAGGCAACACTGCGATCTGCCACTTGGTTCCGCGTTTATCCTTGCGGCTCCAGAGCACCGGCCCAAACCCGAGCGAAAAGACTTCGGCATGGATACCAGACCACCGGCCCACAATGTAATGGCCATATTCATGCACGGCCACAATGACCGACAGCGCAATAACAAAGGCAACAATCGTCCACAGCAGATTGCCGAATTGCGGGATCAGCGAAAGTACGTCCAAATTTCTATCCTGCTCGTTCCATCACAGTGTTATCGACCCACTGACGTGCCAGATGGTCGGTTTGCTGCACGTTATCAAGTGTCATCGGGGCATCAATAAGGCCACCCGTTGCGTCAAACCTGTCCAAAACGGCAGAAACGGTATCCGCCATATCAAGAAAGCCGATCCGGCCCGCAATGAAGTGATCCAGCGCGCGTTCCTTGGCGGCATTGAATACTGCGCCAGCCAGCCCACCACGCTGCGTCACGTCCCAGGCGAGTTTCAGGGCTGGATAGCGTGTCAGATCCGGTTCGTTAAAACGCAGCTGTCCCAGCTTTGCCAGGTCCAGCCGCTGAACCGGCAGCTCCTGCCTGTCGGGCCAGTGCAACGCATACCCAATGGCGTGGCGCATATCGGGGGCGCCCATATGTGCCATCATCGCGCCATCCCGAAACCCGACCATTGCATGGACAATGGATTCAGGATGAACCAAAACTTCGATCTGATCCGGGGAAACTCCGAAATATTCTTTTGTTTCTATAACTTCCAACGCCTTGTTGAACATCGAGGCACTGTCGATCGTGATCCGCTGGCCCATATCCCAATTCGGATGGCTGGACGCTTGTTCGACGGTGGCGTTTGCCAGATCTTTCAGCGGCCAATCGCGGAACGCTCCGCCACTTGCGGTGATAATCACCCTCTCGACAGCGTCGATATCTTCACCAACCAATGCCTGAAACACCGCCGAATGTTCACTGTCGACAGGAAGCAAACGCGCGCCATGGTTTTTTGCAGTGTCCAGAACCAATGATCCTGCGCAGACCAATGTTTCCTTGTTGGCCAAGGCCAGTGTTGTTCCTTGTTTCAGGGCTTCGATCCCAGGCGCAAGGCCCGCTGCTCCGACGATGGCTGACATGACCCAGTCCGCCGGGCGCGCTGCGGCCTCGGCGATCGCACGCGGCCCGGCCGCCGCTTCGACCCCACTTCCGGCCAGTGCGGCACGCAAATCCTCCAGCCTGTCTTCGTGTGCCGTGACAGCTAGATCGGCGCGCAACCGACGAGCGTCATCGGCAAGTTGTCGAATATTTGCGCCGCCTGTAAGGGCCACCACATCATAGTCTTCGGGTTTACGCGAAATCAGATCAAGCGTGTTTTGCCCGATCGAACCCGTGGCCCCAAGAACGGAAATCCGTCGCATTACATCTCACCCGGCGTGTACAAAAGCCCTGCGATCAGAACAAACACCGCAGCCCCCATCATGCCGTCGAACCGATCCAGAAAGCCGCCATGGCCGGGGATCAGATTTGAACTGTCCTTGACCCCGAATTTACGTTTGATCGCGCTTTCGATTATGTCACCCGCCTGACTGGCCATTGATGCGAGAACGGAAACAACAACAAAGGCAAACCCGAAACCCGCGTGGCTTGCGAAGACGATACCGACACAGGCCGCGGCAGCCCATCCGCCTGCCGTTCCCGACCATGTTTTCTTGGGGCTGACCTTTGGCCAGAACTTGGGTCCACCGACCATTTTACCCACAAAATAGCCCGCCACATCGGTGGCAACCACCACCGCGATCAGCCAGACCATCCAGCCAAAACCCGAGTTTTCGCGAATGGAAATGAAACCCAGACCAGCCGCAACAATCCAGACCGCGAACATTCCGTACAGGGGTTTCGAGCGGCTGATCTGTCCCATACCCACCAAAGCTGGCGCAAGCACGACCGGGAGCGTGTACAGCGCCGGCAGGTGGTAGCTGAGGATAACCGCAAACGCAGTCAGAACGCCCAACTGGACGGCCACACCCTGGCTTTCAGGGTCAATCATCCGAACCAGTTCCCAGGTCATCAGGCCACAAGCAGCCGCAATGAAGACCTCGAACCAGAGACCGCCAAGCCAGACTTCGATGGCCCCTATTGCAACCAGAACGGCGGCAGAAAGGACCCGGCTCGTCAGATCAGACCACCGGCCATCACTCATGCCAGAACCGCCCCGTACCGACGCTCTCTGGCCCCATAGTTGCGACAAAGCCTTTCGAGTTCTGCGGCAGTGAAATCCGGCCACAAGGTATCTATGAATTCGTACTCGGAATAGGCGGACTGCCACAGCAGAAAGTTCGAAATCCGTGCTTCTCCACTGGTGCGAATGACAAGGTCAGGATCCGGAAGAACGCGCGTGTCCAGGTACTTAGGTAACGTTTCTTCATCCACATCCTCGGGTTTAAGCCGCCCGTCGGCCACATCCCGCGCGAGACGTTTGGTGGCGCGCGCCACCTCGTCCCGACCGCCATAGTTCAGGGCGACCGTCAGATGAACAAGGTCGTTGTCCTTGGTTTCCTCTTCCAGTGAATCCATCAATTCGATCAGTTTCGAATCCAACCGTACCCGATCACCTATGAACCGAACCCGGATGCCATTGTCCGCCAGGGTCCGTGTCTCCTTGATGATGTAGCGCCGAAACAGGCTCATCAACCCGGCTACCTCAACCTGCGTTCGTTTCCAGTTCTCGGTCGAGAATGCAAACACTGTCAGATACTTGATCCCCAGATGCGGGCAGGCCTCGACAACCTCGCGAACACGCCGCGCACCGGCATGGTGCCCAAACAACCTGGGGCGACCACGCGCCTGCGCCCAACGGCCATTGCCATCCATGATGATAGCGACATGGCGCGGGCCGCAGACCGGATCGGTTTGGGGATCTTTCGGCATCAGACCAGATCAGACCTGCATGATTTCAGTTTGCTTGGTTTCAAGCGCCGCATCGACCGCCTTGATCATCGCATCCGTGAGATCCTGCACTTCGCTTTCCCAAAGCTTCTGGTCGTCTTCAGACATACCATCCGCTTTTGCCTTCTTGATCTGATCCATGCCGTCCCGGCGCACATTGCGGATCGCGATCCGGGCGCTTTCCGCATATTGGCCAGCGACCTTGCCCAGTTCACGGCGACGCTCTTCGTTCAACTCGGGAATCGGCAGCATTATGATTGTGCCGTTCAGCTGTGGGTTGATGCCCAATCCGCTTTCGCGAATGGCCTTTTCAACCTTTCCTACCAATGACTTATCCCACACATTTATAGTGACCATGCGCGGCTCTGGCACGTTGACGGTGCCCACCTGGTTGATCGGTGTCATCGAGCCATACGCGTCGACCATGACAGGTTCCAGCATCGAGGCCGAGGCGCGCCCGGTTCTCAGCGAGGCAAATTCGGTTCTCAGATTGGCCATTGCGCCATCCATACGGCGTTTCAGGTCATCGGTGTCCAGTTCGAAGTCGTCAGACATGCTGCTCACTCCCCGTATTCAGGTACTCTTTGGATGGGTCTTACGCCATCACATTTGGGATGTATAGCAATCATGAGGCGGTTTTGTACCAATGGCCAGAGGTGTTGCGATCATTTTGTACCAAACGCGCCTGCGCAAAACCCGACACGGCGTCGTATCGGGTTTAGGCTGTCAACTGCGCTCAGGCATTCACATCGACAACAACGCGCCCTTTGACCTGCCCTTTCAGGATATCGGCACCCAGTTGCGGAAGGTCGGACAAGGCCGCTGGTTGAACCATCGACTCAAGCTTGTCCATCGGCAGGTCGGTGGCAATCCTTTTCCAGGCACGAACCCGGTTTTCATAAGGCTGCATCACACTGTCGATGCCAAGAAGGTTCACACCGCGCAACAGGAAGGGAATCACCGTTGCAGGCAGCGCCGCGCCACCCGCCAGACCCACGGCCGCGACCGAACAGCCGTATTTCATTTGCCCAAGCACACGCGCCAGCATCGCACCGCCCACGGCATCCACGCAGCCCGCCCAGGTTTCACTTTCCAGCGGGCGCTTGGTTGTCTCATTCAGCTCATCGCGGGGCACTATTGTCGTTGCGCCCAGCGATTCCAGATAATCCCCGGTTTCAGGTCGCCCGGTCACGGCCGCCACTTCATACCCGAGATGGCCCAGAATGGCAGTCGCCACCGACCCAACACCACCGGCCGCCCCGGTTACCAGAACCGGGCCGCGATCGGGGGTCAGCCCGTGATCCTCCAGCGCCATCACGGCCAGCATCGCGGTAAACCCGGCGGTGCCTACGGCCATCGCCTGCCGGGCATCGAGCCCATCCGGCAGAGGCACAAGCCAGTCCGCCTTGGCACTGGCTTTCTGCGAATATCCACCCCAATGCGCCTCGCCTACCCGCCACCCGGTCAGAACAACCTTGTCACCCGGCTTGTAACGCGCATCGGTCGATGCCTCGACGGTACCGGCATAATCAATTCCGGGAACATGCGGATACGCCCGCACCAAACCGCCCCCTTTGGGGGACAGACACAAACCATCCTTGTAGTTCACTGTGGAATATTCAACCGCGACCGTGACGTCGCCATGCGGCAAATCATCCAGCGTAAGCTGCCTGACCGACGCGCTCGCCAAACCGCTTTCTTCGTCCTTGTCCATCACAAGTGCATTGAACATCTCTCAATTCCTTTCGTGTTTCTGTAACCGGCCCGCTGCTTCACCTGGCCCCAAATATCCCGGGGGAGTCGCGCAGCGACGGGGGCAGCGCCCCCAAAACCCCCCTTTAAATCCAGAAATGCGACTGCACGGTCGCGCGGCGCATCCCATCTGGCGTTTCCACGTCCAGCTCCGTTCCCGCATCCCAATGGCTCAGGCGTACCATGCCAATGGCTACGTTGGTGTTGAAATCGGGTGACCACGCGGCCGAGGTCACCTGCCCCACACGCTTGCCGTCGCCGTAAAGGTCCCATGGACGGTCGCAGCCAGGCACCGGATCGCCCGCAATGGCGATGGGGCGGATTTGCTGAACGGGCCCCTCCTTGGCCACACGCAGCAACGCGTCCCTGCCGATACAGCCAATCGCGGTATGTGTGTTGCAGAACTTGCCCAGACCGCACTCATGCGGGGTGTTGTCGTCGGTCATGTCATTGCCATAGGACAGCAGACCGCCTTCAATCCGTTCGATCAGGTTCGGGCATCCGGCGCGCACCTGCAAATCTTCCCCTGCCGCAAACAGAGCGTTCCACAGGGGCATGCCGATATCGCTGCCTTCCACATAAATCTCGAACCCGCCCTGTTTGGAATAACCGGATCGCGCCACAGCCAGATCGCGACCTTCAAACTGGAACATATCGAATTTGAAGAACCGGATGTCGCGCACCCGGTCGCCAAAGACACGCGCCATCAGATCGTCAGCTTTGGGGCCCTGAACAGCAAGAGGTGACACATCCGGTTCGTCCACCAGCACATCCAGACGATATCCAACGGCGATTCCCTTGACCCACAACAACAGATCGCTGTCAGCGATTGAAATCCACCAGCGGTCTTCGGACAGTTTTACCGCAACCGGGTCATTCAGCATACCGCCGGTTTCATCCACGATGGGGACATAGAAACATTGCCCCGGCAGCATTCCCCGCAAATCGCGCGGGGTCAGCATCTGCATCAGGCGCGCGGCGTCCGGTCCGCGCAGCTCGATCTGCCGCTCGCACGCGACATCCCAGACCTGCACATGGGATTTCAGATGCCGGTAATCGGCTTCGACGCTTTCGAAGACCGTGGGCAACAGCATACGATTATAAACCGTGTACCCCTTGACCCCTGCGGCCTCGACCCCATCTGAAAACGGTGTGCGCCGCAAGCGGCGAGAGGCGGAAATCTGCGGCATTCAAACCTCCTTGGGCATAAAGACGATATCGCTGACGGGCGCTTGCGACCCAACTTCGGTCAGCATCTTGCGCATTTGACCCCGGTGGTGGGTCTGATGGTTGAAGAAATGGATCACATAGTTTTTGTAAGGCATTGTGACATCGATCTCTTTTACGATTAAGCAACAGGTGATTGGCCCGATAAACAGGTCAGTTCCTGATGCGACAACTATTGCAGAAACGCGGCCAACTGCGAGTTTTGCCAGTGTTTCTAGCGCGCCACATCTTGCGCAAACGCGCCTGTGATCATCACTTGGGCCCGTGCCAATCAATCGGACAGATTTCAGCCGACTTGCCGCCAAAATCCCAAACGCGCCCGTAGTCGCGCACTTTCGACTTGGTGCCACGCGCCACGATGATGTCAGGACCCATCCAGTATTTTGAGTTTGAAACCATCACGGGATGCTCGGGGTCTTTGCCTGCCAGCATCTCGATCTCACCCTGAATCTTGCGACCTATCATGATGCGACGTTTGGTGCCGTCACGCTCGATCTGAACCGGCGCCCGTTCGGCCCCGATGATTTCACTGACGAGCATGGTGAACAGACCGGTGGTGCCGCCCGCCTGCCCGCTGAAGATTTGCAGCAGCCCGTTATAGGCTTTGCCGCTGGCGCGTTCATCTACGTAAGCCGCCACTTTCCACTGGCCTTCACCCATCCGGCCGGGAATATCGACCAGCAGGCCGACATTCAGACCCGACAGGTCCTCGCCCTCGTAATGGCCCTCATCAACGATAATACCCATCCAGGCATGACAATGCCCTTCGGTCGGAGGGTGCGCGCCCAGTGAAACGACGCAGGGACAGAACACATCGCACGAGCAGTTCAGGATCAACTCCCCCTTGATGGCCCAGTCCGTCGGGCTCATCTCGCGACGTTTGGGATTGGGCATCCGGCTGTCGATACGCTGGCTGACGGGCAACCGATCGGCATCTGGTTTTCTGTTCTTAGCCATTGGCTTATCCTCCGTAGCTAATAGGGTAGACGAGCAGGAAAAGACCGCCCGCAATCAATGCAACTCCCACCGGTCGGGTTACAGCATGCCCGATCTGGGGAAGTTTTTCCAAAACCATGAACAGGGTCGCAAGACCCATCCACAACAGGCTCATGACGCCGCCTACAAAACCCAGCGCCATGAAACCCCAGCAGCATCCGACGCAGAAGGTACCAAGGCCCAGTCCCATGCGAACGCCGCCCGCAAATCCGGTTTTCCAATGGCCCAGGAAATAGGTCATCGGGGCGTGGCACACGCCATGGCAGACCTCTTTGACGTGCGAGAACTGAAACGCGCCAACCGCTATCATCAACCCGCCCGCAACCCAGCCGGATCTGGCAATGCCTAGCATGTCGATCACGTCACCAAACAGCAAAGCCAGTTGCGTTCCCGCGATCACAGCCGCAAACCCGACCCAAACCAAGGAATACCCTGCAAGCACACCCAGCCACCCGGCACGGGTGCCATTGGCGCTGCGGATCAGGTCGTCATAACTGCGCAGGGTTGGCACAAGCGTCGGCAGCATCATGGCGGCCATCATGATCGCCCACATCCAGAACAGCGTGCCAAACTCGGCCATGGGCATGTACATGTCCATGCGCGGGTCCATCGCAGCCATCGCCTGCCCCATAGGCCCCGGACGACCGATCAGGTCCAAGTCCATGTCGCGGCCCATCGCGAACATGACCCACCATGCCCACAGGATCAGGACATAAAAGCCCAGCCACATTCCGCTGCGCAGCCAAGTACGACTCACTTCGGCCTCCCGACTCAACTCTCTTGCTTTTCAAATGTCAGACTTTTAAATGTCAGACAAATAAAAATTTACTCAGGGTCTTCTGAATATGAAAATAGCGCCTCGGAAAACCGCCGACCTGTCTGCCCAGATTGCACAAGCCATCCGGGACGCGATTGTTTCGGGCGAGTTGATTGTGGATGCGCGCCTGCCCTCGGAAGCGGAACTATCCGAGCAATTTCAAGTTTCGCGCCCAACGGTGCGTGAGGCTTTGAAACGACTGGCGGCGCAATCCCTGATCCGCACACAGCGTGGCGCAACCGGAGGTGCGTTCGTAAACCGTCTGAGTTTCGAAGATGCCTATTCGCAGCAGATCACAACCTCGACCCTGCTGCTGTCTATGAACGCTGTCAGCTTTGATACGGCCTGCGAGGCCCGCTATGCGCTGGAGCGGGCCTGCGCCCCCCTGTCTGCCCAAAGACGAACGGCGGATCAGCTTGCCACGATGCGGGCGGAAATCTTTCGCCAGTCTCAGCCCGGTCTGACGGATGAGGCGTTTTGTGCATCAGACGTCACCTTCCACAGGGCCCTGGTGGACGGGGCCGACAACCCGGTCCTGTCCTATCAACTGGCTGGCGCGGTCGAGGCGATGCAGCCTTTGATGAACATGATTACCTTCACGGCACGTTCGCGCGAAGAAATCATCGCATTGCACACCAGAATTGCAGACGCGCTTGAGGCCAGAGACGCAGATACCGTCGACGCCGCGCTGGTCGATCTGGAGCATTACACACAGCAACTGGCCCACGATGTGGCCGAACGCAAACGTAAACCGGCCTGAAGGCTTAAACGGAAACATACTTTAAAGGCAGAGGTCGAGCAGGCAGAATGTCATCCGGCATCAAGACCGGAACTCTCAATAAGAATTGAATGACAATGATTTACGGGAGGACGTTATGAACAAAAGACCGGACCCAACCTTTTATCCGTCGGCCAAGCTGGCGATGGAAGGCCCCGCTGAAACGCTTGCTTTCACGCTGATGCTCAGCCCCGATTTTTCACAACCCGACGGGCTGGCAGTAGTGAATGTCGATCCAACCTCGGCCGATTTCGGGAAAATCGTGCATCAGGTGATCATGCCCGAAAAAGGCGACGAGTTTCACCATTTTGGTTGGAATGCCTGTTCGTCGTCACTGTCACCGCTCAGCGGTCATGCGTTTCTGGAACGTCGCTATCTGATTATCCCCGGTATCCGTTCCAGCCGGATATACATCATCGATGTAAAGAACCCGCTTGAGGCGAAGATTCACAAGATCATCGAACCCGAGGAAGTCTTTGACAAAACAGGGTATTCACGACCACACACGATCCATTGCGGGCCGGAAGGCATCTATGTGAGCACGCTGGGCGGCGGCGGTGAGGACGGCACGGATGGCCCTCCGGGTATTTTCATCATGGATTGTGAAACCTTCGAGATCATCGGGCGCTATGAGATCGAGCGCGGCGTGCAGGACAAGCACTATGATTTCTGGTGGAATCTGCCGCGCGATTACATGGTCAGTTCCGAATGGGGCCTTCCCCCGCAATTTGAAAACGGGCTGGTGGCCGAGGATCTGCTTTCGAACAAATACGGTCACCGCATCCATTTCTGGAACCTGCGCAACCGGACCAATATCCAAACCATCGATCTGGGCGAAAACCACCAGATGGCGCTGGAAATCCGGCCCGCGCATGACCCGGTCAAACAATACGGGTTCTGTGGTGTTGTCGTCGATACCACCAACCTGCAAGGCGCAATCTTTACGTGGTGGCGCAATGAAGATGGCACGTTCGAAGCCAAGAAAACGATCACCATCGACCCACAACCCGCTGATCCAGATGATCTTCCTGAACTTCTGAAGGGGTTTGCCGCTGTACCGCCACTGGTCACCGATATCGACCTGAGCCTGGATGACAAATACCTTTATGTCGCGTGCTGGGGAACCGGCGAGATGCATCAATATGATGTGTCCGATCCGATGAACCCGACCCTTGCCGGGAAGGTCGAAATCGGAGGGATTGTCAAAAAGACCAAACATCCGAACGGTCAGACCTTTGGCTATGGCCCGCAAATGGTCGAGATCAGCCGCGATGGTAAACGCGTCTATTGGACCAATTCGCTTTATTCCACGTGGGATGATCAGTTCTATCCCGAAGAAGGCGGTGCGGCCATGGTCAAGGCGGATGTCGGCGACAATGGCGGGCTGGTTTTGGATCCGAAGTTCTGGGTCGATTTCCCCAAAGGATATCGCAGCCACCAAATCCGGCTGGAGGGCGGAGATTGTTCAACCGACAGTTTCTGTTACCCTTCGGTCTGAATTGGAAATCCTGATGACATCAACGGCTGGCCTTTGGCTGGCCGTTGTTCTGAGCGGCGCGTATCACGGGCTGAACCCCGGGATGGGCTGGCCGCTGGCGGTTTCCTCGGCCCTGATGGAGCAGCGCCAATCCGCTCTCTGGCGCGCGCTGGCGGCTTTGGCCGGCGGGCATTTTGTTGCCATGCTGGGTGTCCTTCTGCCTTTTGCGCTGATGGCCGTTCTGGTCGACAATCAACGGGAAATCCGCATCGGGGCTGCGTTGATTGTCATCGCGATGGGGCTATACATTGCGATCACTCGCCGTCATCCCCGTTTTCTGTCGCGCATACCGCCCAGCAAACTGGCACTGTGGTCGTTTCTCGTGGCGCTTGCCCACGGGGCCGCCCTTATGCTGGTTCCGATCTATCTTGGTCTGTGCCAGTTGGATGAACTGGATGCCGGTCATCAGGCGATCTCCAAAATCATGACAACAAACGGTCTGCTGGTTCTGGGAGTTGCGGCCTTGCATACCGCCGCCATGGTTCTGGGCGGAGGGTTTCTGGCCTTCGCTGTTTATCGTTGGCTGGGGCTGCGTTTCCTGTCCCGCAGCTGGTTCAACCTGGAACTCATCTGGGCGCTCAGCCTTGTTTTAGTTGGTCTTTTGGGGCTGTGGTCGGCGGTTTAATCGCTTTCCTTTGGGCCGCAACACACTATCCTCAGGTGCTGATATTACAATTCAATGAGGCCCGGATGATCACGACCCTGAATGTCATTGCCGCGTTGCTGACAATCGGTTTTGGCCTGTTCGGCTTTCTGGCGCCAGTTCATACCGCCAACGCGCTGGATCTTGCGCCTACCAACAGCACCATGGGTCTGAGCGAGCTGCGCGCTTCGGTCGGAGGGCTGTTTGTGGTCTCGGGCATTGCTGTCATCTGGCTGAATGCTCCGATGGCCTACACAATGCTGGGCATTGTCTATGCCGGGGCCGCACTGGGCCGCTTCCTGTCACTGGCGCTGGATAACCCGCCTTTTGTGAAGGCAGCAACCTTTGGTGGAATCGAACTGGTGCTGGCGATATGGTTGATCGCCGCTAACTTCAACAGGGCCGCATAACGTGCTGTAATTAAAGCGGTCCAAGATGTGTATTCTGGGTTTGCATCCGCAGCTCTCCTCACCTATATATGAGGTGTCCTTCGGGACTATGGACATAAACGCGCTCGTAATAAGCGGATCGGACCCGGGGGCGGTACCCGGCGGCTCCACCAAAATCCTTCGTTTGAGGATCACGGGGCCGAAACAGGATCGACGAACGTCTAAAGGGGTAAGCTTTGTCTCGGCTGTCTGCCACCGTTACCGGCGAAAACAGTACAATTGCAAACGACAATCGTGCTCCGGTTGCAGTTGCTGCGTAAGCAGTAACAAGACCGAAACTTAAGTCCTTGCGCCTAGCCGCGTAAGGCGGGGTTCGCAGGTACCTGGCAACAGAAACCTGCACTTCCCCCCAATATGTCTGATATTTATGCCGCCCTTGCGCAGATTCAGAGTTTGTTCATTCCTTTTTGCCATCGTGTTCGCAGTTGGACAGGAGCGTTGGGATGACGAATTCAGAGATACTCAGATCCTGGTATTCTGAGGTTTGGGAAAACGGAAACACCGAGGCAATCGATCAGTTCTTTGCGCCAGAAACCATGGCCGAGGGGCTGATCCCCGAAATGCAGGTGGGTGCAGACGATTTTCGGGATCTCGTCACGGCATTTCGCCATGTCCTGGGGGATATCAAGGTGGATTTGCCCAAGATCATCGAGAATGGCGATTGGGTATCCGCCATCCTGCATGTGCAGACGTGCCGGGCCGATAATGGTGCCCCTTTGGAGGTCACCGGTCAGGTCATGGCCCGGTTCAAAAACAATAAGATGGTCGAAGCGTATAATCATTTCGATTTCATCTCGTTTTTTGAAGAGATGGGTCAGTTTCCTGCCGACACCCTTCCGGTGTGCATGACCGGTCAGAGGCTCGACTGGGCCTGACGGTTCAAACCGTAAACTTGACCCCCTACGTTCTTGCGCGGTAGCACTGATGCAGGGGGTCAGCTTGCGAACACCCCGTGAGGCGTCAGCCCAAGCTTCGCATGGATCCGAATGACTAAAGGAGACATGCTATGGCTGCTCTTAACGCCATCACACCAACCCAATTGAGCCGATTGATCGGAACGCCTCGGGCGCCGGTTCTGATCGATATACGCACCGATGCGGATTTCAGCGACGATCCGCGGCTGATTCCGGGGTCAATTCGCTGCCCGCACACGGAACTTGACGCGATGAGTCGTCTGATTGGCGACGACCCTTGTGTAATTATCTGCCACAAGGGCAAAAAGCTCAGCCAAGGGGTGGCGTCCTGGCTGCGCGGGATGGGCAAAAACGCCGAACATCTGGAAGGCGGGTTTGAAGGGTGGCACGAACAGCGCGAGGCGCCGTTGGTCCCACAGTCGATTCTGCCGGCGCGCATTGACGGCAGCACATTGTGGGTTACGCGTCAAAGGCCCAAAATTGACCGTATCGCCTGCCCCTGGCTGATCCGCCGGTTTGTCGATCGCAATGCACGGTTCCTTTTCGTCGCGTCGGAAGAAGTTCAGGGAGTCGTTGATCACTTTGGTGCCACCCCCTTTGACGTTCCGAATACATTTTGGACGCATCGGGACAGCGGCTGCACATTTGACACGATGATCCGGGCATTTCACCTGCGAACCGAGGCGCTTGAGCGTATGGCCCGGATCATTCGCGCTGCGGATACCGACCAGAATGATCTGGCCCCGGAAGCCGCTGGGTTGCTGGCGTTCTCGGTCGGTTTGTCCCGCCAGTATCGCGATGATCATGCTCAGCTTGAAGCCGGGTTGCACTTTTATGATGCCCTGTTCCGCTGGGCACGCGACGGGTTTGATGAAAAGCATGACTGGCCATCGGGTCATGGCGCATGAAACCTTCGACACTGGACCTTTTCAAGGTATTCGGACGGATCGGCCTGTTGTCATTTGGGGGGCCCGCTGCCCAGATCTCGCTGATGCATCAGGAACTGGTCGAGCACAGGCCCTGGCTGGATGAACAGACCTATCTGCGCGCGCTTTCCTTGTGCATGTTGCTGCCCGGTCCCGAGGCAATGCAATTAGCAACCTACGCAGGCTGGCGTTTGCGCGGCGTCGCGGGCGGGCTGATTGCGGGCAGCCTGTTCGTGTTGCCGGGGGCGTTTGTCATTACTGTTCTGGTCGCGCTTTATTCAGCATTCGGCGACGTTCCACTGGTGCAATCCGCATTTACCGGCATCAAGGCGACCGTCATTGTGATCGTCCTGCAAGCCCTGCGCAAGCTGTCAGGTAAGGCGCTGACGGATACGGAGCATCGTGTCATCGCGGGTCTGTCGTTTCTGTCGATCTTTCTGTTCAACCTGCCCTTCCCCCTGATCATTTTGATCGCGGCCCTTTGGGGGTATTTGCGTTATAATGGACCCATCGGGAAAACCGCGGCTCAGGACACGCCGCACCTTGCCCGCTCGGCCCGGACGATAGCGATCTGGTTGCCGCTTTGGCTGGGGCCGCTTGTCGCGTTAACACTCAGCGGCCACCAATTGCTCAGCGATCTGGGATGGTTCTTTGCCCGGCTGGCTGTTGTGACCTTTGGCGGCGCCTATGCCGTTCTGGCCTATATGTCGCAAACGGTTGTGGATCAGTACCACTGGATCAGTGCAGACCAGATGATCGACGGATTGGGGCTGGCAGAAACCACCCCTGGGCCATTGATACTGGTTACACAGTTTGTCGCCATGCTGGCGGGACAGATCAACGGTGGATTCTCACTGGCGCTTGCTGCGGGCGCTGTTGCGCTATGGGCAACGTTTGTGCCCTGCTTTCTGTGGATTTTCCTGACGGCCCCTTACCTTGACCGTCTGGCCACACGCCCCCGCCTGTCTGCCGCCCTTCACGGCATTACCGCCGCTGTTGTCGGAGTGATTCTCAACCTTTCCGTGTGGTTTGCCCTGAACGTTCTTTTCGAATCGGTGCCAGACATGAATTTGGGTCCGGCGGCAATACCCGTGCCCCAAGTGTCTTCGCTCAACATCCCGGCGCTTGCGTTAACCTTTATTGCTGGAATATTGATATTTCGACTAAAATTGGGGATCGGAACAGTGTTGGTTCTGATGTCACTGGCAGGGCTGGTTGCGCATAATATCTGATCAATCCGATCATACCTGCCCTTTCGTTTCCGAACAAAACCCCTATGCTGAGCTTAACCACTTTTGAGGATGACACATGTCGCAAGGCATCGACTATGGCAACCTGATGCACACCGCCATGCGCGGGCTTATCAAGACTGTGCTGACGGATGTATCGAAATCCGGTCTGCCCGGAGCGCATCACTTTTTCATTACCTTCGACACACGCGAAGATGGCGTGGATATCGCCGATTGGCTGCGCGACCGGTATCCGGAAGAAATGACAATCGTCATGCAACACTGGTTTGAAAACCTCGAGGTCGGAGAGAACGGATTCGCCATTACCCTTAATTTCGGAGACGCGCCGGAACCGCTTTACATCCCCTATGGCGCGATCAAGACCTTTGTCGATCCATCGGTGGAATTTGGACTGCGGTTCGAAAGCCCGGACGACGAAGATGAGGACGATTATGTTGCAGAGGACTTGATCGAAGTCGAAGAGGAAGAACAGGCGCATCACGACGCCGATGTCGTGTCGCTGGACAGCTTCCGCAAATAAGCCTTTGAGCCCCGCCCTGCGCGGGGTTCAGCGTTTCATCAGAAATGTTTCGACAGATCGGGATTTCTGACCGTCTATGAAGCGCGAGAATGACAGGTTCAGCCCGTCTTCGGCCAGGGTTCGGTCGAACTGCTGCAATTCATATCCGCCGTCAACGTCAATGAACAACGAAAACACCGTCAGCGTTTCGCCTTCGATACGCCCCCAGACGAAGGGTTCACCTTTCATCGGATCCAGCGGAACCTCATGACCGAACACGTTGCGTTTCATTGCGGCCGAAAATACATCCGGGCGGTCCGAGGGCACGAAGTCGATGGAAAACTGCTGTTCTTTTACCCGCCCGTCCAGCTTGTAGGTCGTGGTTTGCCAGCTGACGTTGAACCCGTTTTTGGTCTCGAAAATGGAAACGCTCATATCCCGCGGGGTTGAGGTTCCGTCCGCATCCACGACATTTGCCGAGCCCACATAATCCCCCAGGAACGGGGTAATGTCCGCGGCGCGCGCAGATGCGCCCAGAACAGACAGCCACAAAGCACAGACAGCAAATAACACGATCGCTTTTTCAAGCGTAATGCGATGGAAATTCGACATCTTGTCCTCCAAGGCGGCTACGAACCTATTGTAGCTGAGAGGGGGCCGCGCACAATGGCACATTCCCCGACGATAACAATAAAAGTGACGCACCCCGCGCCTATACCTTTGACGCCCTTGGGTTTAAGGTGCGCGCAACTGGCCGATTGCGTCACAGCTTGGCTGCGGCTAAACGGCATACAACAGCATACCAGACGGAGTGACAGATGTCTCAGACCCGCACCGAATCCGACAGCTTTGGCCCGCTCGAGGTTCCTGTCGACAAGTATTGGGGCGCGCAAACGCAGCGTTCGATCATGAACTTCCCGATCGGTTGGGAGAAACAACCCATTGCCATTGTGCGTGCGCTGGGCGTGATCAAGCAAGCCTGCGCGATGGAGAACAAGGCGACCGGAAAACTGGATGCCAGGATTGCCGATGCCATCATTCAGGCCGCGGGTGAGGTGATCGAAGGCAAGTTTGACGACAACTTTCCGCTGGTCGTCTGGCAGACGGGTTCCGGCACCCAGTCGAACATGAACTCGAACGAGGTCATCGCGAACCGCGCCATCGAAATTCTGGGCGGTGTCATCGGTTCAAAAGACCCCGTGCATCCGAACGATCACTGCAACATGGGTCAGTCGTCGAATGACACCTTTCCCACCGCGATGCACATCGCCACAGCGATGAGTGTTCGTGACGTCCTTCTGCCCGGGCTTGAAAAGCTGGCCTCTGGTCTTGAGCAGAAAGCTGATGAGTTCAAGGACATCATCAAGATCGGCCGGACTCATACGCAGGATGCAACGCCTCTGACACTGGGGCAGGAATTCAGCGGTTATGCCCACCAGATCCGTCAGGGGATTGCACGCGTTCACGCAGCGCTGCCCGGCATCTACGAACTGGCGCAGGGCGGCACCGCCGTCGGCACCGGCCTGAACACCCAAAACGGTTGGGGCGAAGCGGTTGCAGGCCATATGGCGCAGATCACCGGCTTGCCCTTCGTGACTGCGCCGAACAAGTTCGAAGCGCTGGCCGCCCATGACGCCATGGTCTTTATGTCCGGGGCTTTGGCGACCATCGCGGGCAGCTGCTATAAAATCGCCAACGACATCCGTTTCCTGGGCTCTGGCCCACGTTCGGGGCTTGGCGAACTGATCCTGCCCGAGAACGAGCCCGGCTCGTCCATCATGCCCGGCAAGGTGAACCCGACCCAGGCCGAGGCGCTGACACAGGTTGCGGCGCATGTGATGGGCAACAACGCCGCGATGAATTTTGCAGGCAGTCAGGGCCATTTCGAGCTGAACGTCTATAATCCGATGATGTCCTACAACCTGTTGCAATCCATCCAGTTGTTGGGCGACGCTGCCGACAGCTTTACCGAGCGGATGTTGCTGGGCATCAAGGCCAATGAGCCGCGCATCGACAAGCTGATGAAGGAATCGCTGATGCTGGTGACGGCGCTGGCCCCGACCATCGGCTATGACAACGCCACCACGGTCGCCAAGACCGCGCATAAGAACGGCACAACCCTCAAGGAAGAAGCCATTGCGCTGGGGTTTGTGGACGAGGCAACCTTTGATGCCGTTGTGCGCCCCGAACAGATGATCGGCCCGAAAGACTGATGGGCAAGCCGGTCAACCTGAACCGGTATCGAAAAGAAAAGGCGCGGGCCGAAAAGAAGGCCCGCGCAGACCAGAATGCCGTCGCCTTTGGGCGCACCAAGTCCGAGAAAACAATCGTCAGGCTTCAGCAGGACAAGCAGAGGCGTGACCTTGACAATCACGAGCTGGATGAATGAGCGGTCGACCGATAAAACGTTCATTGACCCTCAAAGGACACCGGACATCAGTCTCGCTTGAAGATGAGTTCTGGCGGGCATTTCGCGACATTGCGAAAGAAAAAGATCAGCCAATCAATGCACTGGCCGCGCAAATTGATGTTGACCGCGACCCGGAAACCGGATTGGCCTCGGCTATTCGCGTGTTTATTCTGAACTGGTACCGAGACAAGGTTTAACGCTTGTCAGATCTTGGCTGTTGGGTATAACGTCCTCAAGGAACAAAAGGGGTACATTCATGGGTAACACGGTATTGGGACCTGACGGTCAACCTCGGTGTTCCTGGTGCCAGGCAGCGCCGGAATTCTTTGACTATCATGACAACGAATGGGGGTTTCCGGTCTCGGATGATCAGCGATTGTTCGAAAAACTGTGCCTGGAAAGTTTTCAATCGGGTCTTAGCTGGCGCACGATCCTGAACAAGCGCGAGAATTTCCGAGAAGCGTTTTACGGATTTGATTTCAACAAGATGGCTGAGTTCTCTGAAGCCGATGTTGAACGTCTGCTGCAAAATGATGGGATCATTCGCCACCGGGGCAAGATCGAGGCGGTGATCAACAACGCCCGCCGCGCGCAGGAACTGGTGGCGTCAGAAGGATCGCTGGCAGCCTATGTCTGGCGGTATGAGGCGGAAACCCCGCCGCCCCCGCAATCGGCATCAACATCGCCCGAGTCGGTGGCCATGTCGAAGAACCTCAAGAAACGGGGTTGGAAATTTGTTGGCCCCACGACGGTGTTTGCGTTCATGCAGGCCATGGGGCTGGTCAATGACCATGCCAAAGGCTGTATCAGCAGAATAAAAGCGGCACAGTTGCGCCGCTCTTTCACGAAACCTGTCTGAGGATCAGACAGAGGCTTTGAAGATCTTGTCGATATTGCCGCCCAAAGCGGCGTTGAATTCGGCGTCCGACTGCTGTTTCGAGAGACCTTCGGTCAGTGCGCGCGAGAAAGACGCGATCATTTTGCCGTTCTGTTCCAACAGGTTGCAGGCCTCTTCGGTCGAATACCCGCCTGACAGCGCGACAACGCGCAGAACGCGAGGATGGTCGGCCAGTTCGTCATACAGGTTTGCCTGTGTCGGGATCGTCAGCTTCAGCATGACCTCCTGCCCCTCACCCAGCTGGTCGAGGTTCTTCAGGATTTCAGCTTTCAGAATCTCCTCGGCCTCAGCCTTGGTTTCTGAATGAATGTTGACCTCAGGCTCGACGATCGGAACCATTCCGGCGTCAGTCACTTCACGGGCAACGTCGAATTGCTGGGCAACCACGGCCGCGATGCCTTCGGCATTGGCCTCGTGGATGACCGAACGTTCTTTGGTACCGAACACGCCTTCTGCCTTAGCCAGCGTGTCGGCCAGACCGGGGATCGGTTTCATCAACTGAACACCGTTGGCCTGATCCTCAAGGCCCTTGTCGATTTTCAGGAATGGCACGATTCCTTTGACCGACCAGAGGTAATCAGCGACTTTGCGGCCCTCGATCTCTTCACCAAGGGTGCGTTCGAACAGGATCGCACCGATGACTTTGTCTTTGGTGAAGTCATTTGCCAGAATGATCCGCGCGCGCATCTTTTGAATTTCGCCGAACATCTCAGCGTCCGAGCCGTAGGTCGACGCGTCAACGCCGTACAACGCCAGAGCTTTCGGGGTCGAGCCGCCGCTTTGATCCAATGCCGCGATAAAGCCTGCGCCGTTGATCATCTGCGCGCGCTGTTCTGCTTTGGCCATAATGTTTTCCCGTTCAATGATGATTCCGATGTCTTCCCCCGCATACATCACAGTCAGGACCGATGGTAGTTTGTTAGCGCTCAACCAGCCGCAACCATATGCCATCCCTGGATCGAACGGTCAGATGGGCCACCGGAACCGGCGTTTTGCCGCTGATTGTTTCGAATTTGAAATTCCGCACCAGCATCGACAGGATCAGCGGCCCTTCGACCATGGCAAACCCGGCCCCGGTACAGACGCGGGGACCTGCGGAAAACGGGATATATGCCTTACGCTGGCATGTTTTGCCGTTTTCACTGTTCCAGCGGGTCGGGTCAAAGCCATCGGGATTGTCCCATAACCGTTCGTGACGGTGCAGGTGCCAGGGGCTGATTACGATTTGTGACCCGTTGGGAACGTCTCTGTTTCGGAACTGGTGTGGGCACTTGGCCTCTCGCACCATCATGGGAACCGGTGGGTACAGGCGCAGTGCCTCGCGAAACACGTCGCGGCTGATCTTGAGTTTGGAAACCGAGGCAAAGGTCGGGTCGTCCAGAGCGGCAGCTTCGTCAGTAATCCTTTCCTGCCATTCGGGATAAAGCGCCAGCAGATACAATGTCCACGCCAGGGCCGATGCGCTGGTTTCATGGCCTGCCAGAAAGAAGATCGCGACCTGATCAACCATTTCTTTGGGCCCGAAAAACTGACCGGTTTCAGGGTCAGCGGTTGTCATGATCTTGGTTGCCAGATCATCGGGGGCGGTTCCGGCCTTGATCGCCTCTGCCCGCTCATGGGTCAGGTCAGTGATCAGGTTACGAATGTCTTCGGCGTTTTTCCGTGTCGTCCGGGAGTGGAACCGAGGCATCCATTTGGGCAGCGGAACGAAAGCTGCAAGGTTCAGCAGAGGTTGTTCGCGCTGGTAGTTGCGGAACTTTTCAAACACCTTGCTGGCTATGGCGTGGTCGATCGGCACCGAAAACAAGGTGCGAAAAATCACATCTGCTGCGGCGTGGCTTGTCTGTTCTTCGACTTCGATCTGTTTGCCGACATGGGGGCGCAACCGCTCAACACAAGCGTCTGCTGCGGCCAGCATGGCGGGAAACGTGTCTTTCAGCCGCCCGCCCTCAAATGCCGGGTCAATGATGCGTCGCTGACATTTCCACGTCTCTCCATTGGTTAGAAACACCGAATTTCCAAGCAAGGGGCGCAGGCCTTCGCTGATCCGGCCCGATTTAGGAAAATCTTCGGGGCTTTTCCTGAGGACGATGTCAATCAGGTCCGGTTCATTGACCAGGAAGGACCGGAAGAAGGGTGTCCTGAATTCGGCCATCCACGCGCGATAAAGGCGCGCTGGCTGTGCAGACAGCAGATCCTGACGAAACAGTTTCAGGTAACGCAATAGGGATACCTTGTCTGCGCGCGGCTGGGGCTTGGGCGGGTTCATGGGCGAACCGACGTGTATTTGGACACAGGCGTCTCAATCCGGCTGCGCGAAGGTGTGCGCCCAAGGAACCGCTGTTTCAGCGTCAAAGGGCCTGCCGTAATTCGGAAATAGTCGTAAACACCCGGCGTATCGAATACGCAAAGGTACTGAAAATGCAGCCGGAAGAACCGCCAGCGCAGGGCTTTCCAACGTTCAGGCGCCAGAGTTTGCGTAAAGGCCGCCGACAGGACAAGGGGCCAGCGTTTGTCCGGCCCGGCCACCCCTGTAACGGCCACCGGATCACACAGCGCAAATGCGCAGCCATCCCCGGGGGCCGAGACATCGACCCACGTGATGTCCGGACTGGAAGACAGGAATTGAAGGTCGGACCGAAGGCCATGCGCATTTGGCAGAAAGGACACCATAGGCATCACCTGCCCCAGGCTGAGGAACGACAACTCTGCCCCCTGTTGCGGCACGGCCCTGTCGCGGATCAGGTCGGCCAGTACAGACACCCCCAGATGCGCACCCGAACTGTGGCCCACCACCAGAACCTCATCCACACCGGATATCAGCGCGGCTTCAATCGCTTTGCGGAATGCGGCCAGCCTGTCCTTCAGTTTTAGCGGAGTTTCCCCCTTTAACTGTGCGGAATAGGCGTAATCATGCATCAGGTAGTAGGCAAACAACCGGTTGTCGATCTTGCGGAACCACAGCATCAGCG
This sequence comes from Ruegeria sp. AK11, assembly GCF_056541095.1. Classification (NCBI taxonomy): domain Bacteria; kingdom Pseudomonadati; phylum Pseudomonadota; class Alphaproteobacteria; order Rhodobacterales; family Roseobacteraceae; genus Ruegeria; species Ruegeria sp. AK11. Next base: position 840,359 of record NZ_JBQFXU010000001.1, on the reverse strand, counting down.
CAACCCCAACGGCGATACCCGGAAACAGACCCCACCTGCCAGCCATCGCCACACATGCCCACACGACTGCACACGCAACCAGCAGCTGAGACACCAACATCGCCACCGGATAGAGCGCCGCAATCACCGGGCCTTTGCGCAACCGCATCAGGCGCCATAAAGCGCCGGTCGAAATGTATATCCACGCCGTGTGGGCCAATTGCGCATAGGTTGCAGGGATCGACGCGGACATGCTGTCGCGCACGATGTCTGACCAGACCAGAACTTCGATCTCCGTCTCGACGGACGCACCGTCCTGAATGGACGTCACGGACCAGCCGAACAGACCCTCCGCGGACTTGGGAGCCATGGCGATCTCATATCCCGAAATCCGGGCCTGCGCTTGCGACTCGGTTCGGTAAAGCTCGCGATATCGTCGCGGCGGCATCGGGTCATAACCGGGGATGTAGAACACCCGGCGTTTGCGCACCTGTGACTGATTTCTCTGACTGCTCATGCCTTTACCTTCTGCCGCGCAGGTTAACGCAGGCTTTAGGTCAAGGTAAGGGGGGCAGACGCTCAGCCGAAATTCGCAAGTGCCGGGAAGGTTTCCAGCAACCACCAGCTGAAGCGGGTGAACAAGCCTGTCACCAGCATGATGCCCACGAACAGAAGCAGCCCGCCCATGACCTTTTCGATCACACCCATATAGGGCTTGATCCGGTTCATCACCGTCATAGAGCGGTTTAGGAACATGGCTGCGAGCAGGAACGGAATACCCAATCCAGCCGCATAGACACCCAGCAACAGCGTGCCCCGCGCCACCGAGGCTTCGGTCGCCGCAAGGGACAGGATCGCGCCCAGTTGGGGCCCGATACAGGGCGTCCAGCCGAATGCGAAGGCCAATCCAAGAATATAAGCACCAAAGACCGAACCACCGGAATCACCGGTTTCGATCCGCGCTTCGCGGTCCAGAAAGGGGATGCGGAAGACGTTCAGGAAATGCAGACCAAAGACAATGACAACGGCACCGGACAGTTTGGCGAAAAGTACCTGATTTTGCAGCACAAACGCCCCGAAGGCAGATGCAGTGAAACCCAACAGCAGAAAAACTGTCGACAGGCCCAACACAAAGAACAGCGCTGACATGGTTGCCTTGCGCCGGGCGCGGGTCTCATCCTGCATTTCGTTGATCGTGACGCCGCTCATATATGCCAGATAGGGCGGCACGATGGGCAGCACACAAGGCGACAGAAAGCTGATCAGGCCACCCAGCAGGGCAACAAACATGGCGGGCAGCAGCCCCGCGTCTATGATTTCTATTCCGAACATGTCTAAGCACATAAGTGATGATTGGCGGTCCGTCACGGGGCCAATGAGTCACATCCTCGTGCTTGGAATCTGGACAATATTACAACTACGCCCTATCCCGAAAATCATGTCAGAGATTACAGATACGCTGGATGCGCTGGGCCTTCTTTGCCCCCTGCCCGTCCTCAAGGCCCGCAAACGGCTGAAATCCATGCCGCAAGGTTCTGTGTTGCGTGTACTGGCTGATGACCCGGCAGCCATCATCGATGTCCCGCATTTTTGCGCCGAAGCTGGCCACACATTGCTGTCTCAGGATTTGGATGGCGAACATCAGGTCTATCTGATCCAAAAATCCGACTGACTTAATGATATAAAAAAGGCGGGCAAATCTGCCCGCCCTTTCATCAGTTGCCCAACGACCACCATCCGCGCCGTTTGGGCCTGTCGGATTCTGGCTCAGGTTCATCTGCCACAGTTTCAAGCACCGGTTCAGGTTCTGCTGCCACGGGTGTTTCTTCCACGGGCGCGTCTTCGACCGGCTCATCGGCAGATTGAACTTCAGGTTCTTCCATCGCAACGATCGCTTCAGCTTGCGCGACTTCCTCAGTCTGCTCGGCCACCTCTGTTGCTTCTGGCTTAGCTTCAGCAGCCTCAGCCGCTTCGCTTTGCTCGGCGACAACCGCCTCGGCAGGTTCGGATTCAGCGTCTGAGGCCGCCTCTTCAACTACCGGTGCATCAGCCGCGGTATCGGCATCAGTTGCTTCTGTCTGTTCCGAAGCCTCTTCTGCCACCGCATCTTTCTTACGACGGCGCGGAGCGCGCTTGCGTTTGGGCTTGGCGGGTTTTTCCTCTTCCGTCGCTTCGGCTTCGGTTGCCTCGACAGCGGTCTCGGTTTCAGCGGATTCGCCTGCGGCATCCTCCTGCTCTGTCCCTTCACCGTCATCCGCGCCCTGTTCCGGCGCGTCACCATTGCCCCCGCCCTTCTTGCGACGACGACGGCGGCGCTTGCGCTTGGGTTTGGTGTCATCTTCGGTCGGCGCGATATCCTCTTCGGTTTCTTCCTCGTCCGAAGAATCGACCAGATCCATCAGCGAGGCATCGACCGACACGACAGGTGCTGTCGCTTCGGGAACAATGCGGCTGGCGGTCTTGAATTTCTCCATCGAGAAATCCGGGCTGACCAGATGCACATCGCCTTCGATCCGTACAGACAGGCCATAGCGCGATTCGATCTGTGCAATATGCTCGCGCTTCTGGTTCATCAGGAAGTTCGCGATACTGACCGGGCAGCGCACCAGAACCTCGCGCGAGCGGCGGCGGGTGCCTTCCTCTTCGATCTGACGCAGGATCGACAGTGCCATGTTGTCGTCCGAACGGATCAGGCCGGTGCCGTGGCATGCCGGGCATGGCTGCGTGGTCGCCTCGATCATACCGGGGCGCAGCCTCTGACGGCTCATCTCGAGCAGGCCAAAACCTGAAATCCGACCGACCTGAATGCGGGCACGGTCGGTTTTCAGTTTGTCCTTCAGACGCTTTTCAACGGACGCATTGTTCTTGCGCTCGTCCATATCGATGAAATCGATGACAATCAGACCGGCAAGGTCACGCAGACGCAACTGGCGGGCCACTTCTTCCGCAGCCTCAAGGTTGGTTTTCAGCGCCGTTTCCTCGATCGAGCCTTCTTTCGTGGCCCGGCCCGAGTTCACGTCGATTGCCACCAGCGCTTCGGTCACGCCGATCACGATATACCCGCCAGATTTCAGCTGAACAGTCGGGTTGAACATCCCCGCCAGGTAGCTTTCCACCTGATAGCGTGCAAACAGCGGCAGCGCGTCCTCGTACCGTTTCACATTCTTGGCGTGCGACGGCATGATCATCTTCATGAAGTCTTTGGCGATGCGGTATCCGCCTTCGCCCTCGACCAAAACCTCATCGATATCGCGGTTATAAAGGTCCCGGATCGACCGTTTGATCAGATCGCCTTCTTCATAGATCTTCGCAGGTGCGATGGATTCCAGGGTCAATGCCCGGATCTGCTCCCACAGGCGTTGCAGGTATTCATAGTCGCGCTTGATTTCCGATTTGGTGCGCTTGGCGCCCGCAGTCCGGATAATCAAACCCGCCCCCGTGGGCACATCAATATCCGCGGCGATTTCTTTCAGTTTCTTGCGGTCAACCGCGTTGGTGATCTTGCGGCTGATCCCACCGCCACGGGCGGTGTTTGGCATCAGAACACAATAGCGACCGGCCAGCGACAGATATGTCGTCAGGGCCGCCCCTTTGTTGCCGCGCTCTTCCTTGACGACTTGCACCAGCAACACCTGGCGCACTTTGATCACTTCCTGAATCTTGTACCGGCGCGGGCGTGGCTTGCGCGGAGGGCGGATGTCTTCGCTGTCGTCTTCCTCGGCCACGGATTCAATCGTGTCATCTTTCGCGGCAGCGTCAGCGTGTTCTTCATCCGCGTCGCCATCATCTGCGTCCTGGTCATCTTCAGACAATTCAGACGCTTCATCGCCATCGTCAGCGCTTGAAGCATCCGCCGCGTCATCAGAATCCCCTGCTGCGTCGTCTTGTGAAGACTCAACTGTTTCAACCTCAGCCTCGTCTTCCGAAGCCGCTTCCTCTGCAGTGTCATCTGACACAGCTTCCGGCGCTTCGTTGTCCTCAGGCTCCTCAACAGGTGTTTCAGCGACGACTTCCATTGGCGATGTCCCCTCGGGCACCTCCATGTCCGCTTCGTCACTGTCGTCAAAATCGATGGTTTCCATACCGGTCGGCTCGGTCGAAACTTCCATCGTTTCGACCAAATCGTCCGACTTCAGATCCGCGGCCTTCGATCGGGACCGCGAACGTCGCTTTTTCGGCTTGCCCTCGTCGGCCTCATCCCGCGCCTTCATGGCCTCGGCATAAGCGCGCTCTTCCTCCATCAACGCCTCGCGGTCGGCGATGGGGATCTGGTAATAGTCCGGGTGAATTTCCGAGAACGCCAGGAAGCCGTGCCGGTTCCCGCCATAATCCACAAAGGCCGCCTGAAGCGACGGCTCAACCCGTGTTACTTTTGCAAGATAGATGTTGCCAGCAAGCTGGCGCTTGTTTTCGGATTCAAAATCGAACTCCTCGACCTTGTTTCCGTCGACCACCACGACGCGGGTTTCCTCCGCGTGGGTGGCATCGATAAGCATTTTCTTAGCCATGTGTCCTTGGTGCACCGCGCCAAACGCGTTGTCCTGACCCGTCCAGGTGGACAGGCACATTTGGGGAGGTGTCTTGTCAGGGCGATATCGGACGGCGCGCGGCAGGGTCTGGCGCTGTGGCCCCCTGCCCGGTCACTCAATCGTTGCGCGCGCGTCATCGCGGTTCTTCTCCGACAGGCGCGTTAGCCGCAGCCTGCCCATTATTCCTTTCGCCCGACATGTCGGACTCAGGTACTACATTGCCCCAAATGAGGCACAATCGGTCTGCTTTGCGGCGAACAATCCGTCATCACCATCAGCAAAGCAGCGAAACTCAATGATTCGGGGCTTATGGACACAAAACTGGCCCGGCCCGTCCGGACACAATAAAAGCAGTCCTGTGGAAAAGACAATGGGCAAACTGCACCGCCCCTGCGACGGCGTGCGGGATCGCCTTCATCTGGCCAAAAATATCCCGGGGGAGTCGCCAAAGGCGACGGGGGCAGAGCCCCCGCCACAAAGTTTACAGATAGTCCGACCGCTGGAGGCCGTATTTGGCCATCTTTTCATTCAGCGTCCGGCGCGGCAGGCACAGCTCATCCATCACAGACGCGATTGAGCCTTTGTGCCGCCGCATAGTGTTATCGATCAGCATCCGTTCAAAGGCTTCGACATATTCCTTCAGCGGCTTGCCTTCAGTGGTCATGACCGGCTGCATTTCCTCGTGATCCGACATCAACAGCGAGGCGATCGTTCCGGACCCACGGCGCGATTGCAGCACCGCGCGTTCGGCAATGTTGATCAACTGGCGCACGTTCCCCGGCCAGGGTGCCTGCAACAGCTGCGCGGCTTCCTGAGCGCTTACCTGAGGCGCATCGCAGCCGTATTCTTCGGCGAACTGCTCGCTCAGACGGGTAAACAGGGTCAGAATATCCTCGCCCCTCTGGCGCAGGGGCGGCATGGTGATGCGCAAGGCGGCCAGTCGGTAGAACAGGTCCGGCCGTAAGACATCTTCGGAGGTTTTTCCCGCCTCTTGCAGGTTCGAGATCGCTACGATGCGTGTCTCGGCCGGCGTGCCCTGCTCGTTCATCACGCTGAGCAGCTTGGCTTGCAGGGAATCGTTGAGCGCTTCGACATCTTCCAGAACCAGCGTTCCGCCCCGCGCCTCTTCGATGGCGGGCAATTGGGCGTCTTCAGGCATCATCGGCCCAAACAGACGTTTGGCCAACGCGTCTTCCTCGTGCGCCGCGCAGGACACCAGCACGAATTTCTTGCCGGCACGGCTTCCAACCGCATGCAGGGCGTGTGCGACAAGCGTCTTTCCGGTCCCTGTCTCTCCGTCGATCAGCACATGGCCATCCGCCTGACCTAGATCGAGGATATCCTCGCGCAGGCGTTCCATAACCGGGCTGGCACCGATCAGTTTGTTCATGATCTGGGTGCCGCCGGACAATTCCCGGCGCAGCGCGCGGTTGTCCAGCGTCAGACGCCGCGCATTGCTGGCCCGTTTGGCCAGTTCAGACATGCGGTCGGGGTTGAAGGGTTTTTCAAGGAAATCGAATGCACCGACACGCATCGCCTCGACAGCCATCGGAACATCGCCGTGACCGGTGATCATGATCACGGGCAAGGTGCTGTCAGCGCCCATCAGCTTTTTGAGAAGCTGAATGCCGTCCATTCCGGGCATCTTGATGTCCGAAATCACTATCCCCGGATAATCCGGACCCAACACCTTGAGCGCATCTTCCGCGCTGGCGAAGGTTTCCGTGTCATAGCCGGACAAAGCGAGCCACTGGCTGATCGATTGGCGCATGTCCTGTTCATCGTCAACAATGGCAATTTTCATGGCTTGTGCCATAGTCATTCCTCGTTATTCCGCGGCTTCAAGGCCGTCGCTTCCCAGTGCAGGCAACTGCATTTCAAACACCGCACCGCCATATTGGCCGTTGCGTGCAGTCAGCCGTCCCCCATGGTCGTTCACGATCCCCGACGAGATGGCAAGCCCCAGACCAACACCGTCTCCGGGCTGTTTGGTTGTGTAGAACGGCTCGAACAGGTTTTCGATATCCTCGATTCCGTGCCCGTTGTCGCGTACGGTCAGCACAGCCGTGTCACCAGCTGCCAGGATGATTTCCACATCTGGCTCCGCCACTGATTTGGTGGCGTCCAGCGCGTTTCGCAAGAGGTTGACCATGACCTGCTCGATGCGCATTCGGTCCCCCATCACGATCACGGGTTCCTCTGGTACGATCTGTGTGATCTTCACGTGTCGCTGACGCAATTGCGGCTCCATCATCGACAGGGACGAGGCCAGCGCTTCACCAAGATTTACTGGTGAAAACGCATCCGCACCCTTGCGCGCATAAGACTTGAGCTGCCGGGTAATTGCCCCCATCCGTTCGATCAGACCATCGATGCGGCCAAAGCTGGCAAGGGCCTCTTCCGGGCGGTTGCGGCGCAGCAACAGGCGGGCCCCGGCCAGATAGGTTTTCATTGCCGCCAGTGGCTGGTTCAACTCATGACTGACCGCGGCCGACATCTCGCCAAGGGCGGCCAGTTTCGAGCTTTGCGCAAGCGTCTGTTCCGCCAAATCCAGCGTCTTTTCAACCCGTTCACGTTCAGCGATTTCCCGCTGTAACCGTGCGTTCAATGCGCGAAGCTCTGCCGACTCGCGCTGGAACAAGGTCATGCGCAACGTGGCACGGCGGCTCAACGCATAGAACGCAAGCGCCAGAAGAATCGCAAACCCCATGATTTCCAGCGCCAGAACACTGTTCACCTTTTCCCGGATCGAGGCATAGGTCGTGAACGAGGTCATCTGCCAGCCGCGGAAAGGAATGCGCGTCTCGATCCGCATCACCGCTTCGCCCTGAAGATAGGCATCAGGCGGCAGCGCGGTCCAATCGGTTGTTGCCCGGATCGCGCGCTGGATCGCCCCTTGTGGCGGTTGGCGCAGCATCGCCGTGTTCTCATCCAGCCCGCGCCAGCGGGGTTCCGTGGACAAAATGATGTTGCCGGTGCTGTCGGTAACCATCACCGCATCCGAGATACCTGCCCAAGCGCGTTCGAACTTTTGCAGGTCAACCTCGACGACGATTACCCCCAGAAACTCGGCGCCGTTCTCCAACCGGCGCGAATACACAAAGCTGTATCCGCCTGCGTCCTTGGGAATAACAGAGAAGATCGTCGCGTTCGAGCGGATCGCATCCACAAAATAGGGCGTGTTCCGGTGCCCCTCGCCCAACCTGTTCCGGTCGGTCGCGGCAACTGTGCGCCCGTCGCTGTCCAGCAATACCAGTGAGGCCGCGCCGATCTCTTCTACGAATGAAATAAGGCGCTGTGTCGACAGGGTGTAATCGCCTGACTGCAATGCCGAAATCAACGTCGGGTCGCGGGCAAGCAATTGCGGAACAATCGAGTTGCGGCGCAGTTCACTCAGCAAGTTGCCCGAATACAGCGTCAGCCGCAGTTCCGCCCGGTTGCGCGTGGATTCGGTGAACCTGTCGGTCAACAGCCGGTTCGTGACCCACACCGTTGCAATTGTCGCGACCAGCAGAACAAGAACCGCCAGCCGCAACCGCCAGCCCAGCGGTGCACCACGAAACGGTTTCAACATATTTGACCAGCCAGATCGAACTTCGGGGTTCATGGCGAAAGGTTACGCCCCGGCGGGCGAGACCTCAAGTCACGCCGCTTCAAACACACCTGACAATGCGCGGAACAACGCCACCCCATCTGTGCCGCCATGGCCCTGATCTGCTGCGCGTTCGGGGTGCGGCATCATTCCAAGCACGCGGCGGTTTTCCGACAGGATCCCGGCGATATCCCCGACCGAGCCGTTCGGGTTTTCGGCATAGGTGAACGCGATCCGGTCCTGATCTTTCAAAGCGGCCAGTGTCGTGTCATCCGCAAAATAGTTGCCATCGTGGTGCGCAATCGGAATACCGATCACATCGCCTGCGTTGTAACCGCTGGTAAACGCGCTGTCGCTGGTTTCAACCCTTAGGCCAACGGTCTTGCAGATGTATTTCAGCCCGGCATTGCGCAGCAAGGCGCCCGGCAAAATGCCGGTTTCCGTCAGAACCTGAAAACCGTTGCAAATTCCGACGGTATAACCGCCGCGCTGCGTGTGTTCGACGACGGCCTTGCAAATCGGCGATTGCGCAGCGATTGCGCCGCACCGCAGGTAGTCTCCGTAAGAGAACCCGCCCGGCACACCCACGATATCAATACCTTCGGGCAAAGCCGCGTCTTTGTGCCAGACCATATCGACCTGAAAACCGGCCTGCTCAAAGGCGACGGCAAGATCTCGGTCACAGTTGGATCCGGGGAATACGATTACGGCTGCGCGCATGGCGGGCCCTCCTACGAGACAAAATCTGTGACAACCGCAACACCCGGAGGCGTTGGATGGTCAAAAGCGGCAAGCTCGGCGCTTACCTGGTTCAGGGTTATTTTCCGGGTCACCAGCGGGCTCAGGTCGACCCCTTGACCCGCGATCAGCGACAACAGCGACGGATAGCGCCAGCTTGGCATCCCACGGGTGCCAAACACGGAGAGCTGACCAGAATAGAGCACATCCATCGGCAGCGACATCTGCACATGGTCCCCCGCGGGCATTCCGATTTGCACCATGCGGCCCATTTTACGCAGGGATCGCATGGCGGAAACGGTCGTGGCTTCGACGCCAAGCGCCTCGATCGCAACATGGGCACCGCCACCGGTGATGTCTTTCACCGCCTGTGGGGCATCACATGTTGCGGCGTTGACCACCGCATCGGCGCCCAGAGTTTTGGCATAGGCCAGCTTGTCTTCGGCGATATCGACAACGATTACACGCGCGCCAAGCGCCTTGCCCAGAAGAAGCGTTGATATTCCGACACCGCCGCCGCCAAAGACAGCAATCCACTCACCACCCTGCACCTGCGCCCGGCCAACAAGCGCCTGCCAGGCCGTGGTTACGCGACACCCCAATGCGGCGGCGATTTCAGGCGCGATGCTGTCTTGCAAGGATGTCAGGTTGGCATCGGCATGAGCCACGGCAACATATTCAGCAAAAGCCCCGTCACAGGCAAAGCCGGGCACGACCTGGTTCGGACAGATTGTCTGATGACCCTGCGCGCAGTCCGGGCAATGCCCACAGGCAAGGATAAAGGGCGCAATCACCCGGTCCCCGACACGCCACCGTGTGACGCGCGCACCGACCGAGACCACCTCACCGCAAAACTCGTGACCGGGTGTCATGGGCAGGACAACGTCCGGGTCAGAGCCCGACCACGCGTGCCAATCGGACCGGCACACGCCGCAGGCCAGCACCCGCACCACAACACCGTCTTCGGTGGGAACCGGGTCGGCGATCGTCGACACCTCAAGCGGTTGACGATAGGTGATCAGACGCGCGGCCCGCATCAATCAGGCCAGTTCGATCTCGTAGCGTTCGATGACGGTGTTGGCCAAAAGCTTCTCGCACATCTCGGTCACGTCTGCCTCGGTCGCGCCATCGGCAAGCTCAAGATCGATGACTTTGCCTTGGCGCACGCCTTCGACCTGATCAAAGCCCATCGCACCCAATGCGTGCCGTACTGCTTCGCCCTGCGGGTCCAGCACCCCGTTCTTGAGCATCACATGAACCCGTGCTTTCATTTTGGCAACTCCACCTGAGGGCCGCATACAAGGCCCATTTCGTTGCGCGGGGGATAGCGCGCCTGATGGGTTTCGACAACCCTGTTTCAAACGCAGTTTGCCGCAGGCGGGTGACGATCCTGCGCCGTCAGATGGACCCAAGTAGTTGTGCTGGCACGGCGGCTGGAAACTTCGGAATAGTCATCTGATCAAACGGCCCGGCCACACGCAAACACCCTGCTCTGCCAATAACTTGGCAAAGGCAAAACGCCGCCCTGAGGGGGCGGCGCTGCTAAGAAGGAGTGTTTAGTTGATCAGCGTCGGCTTGGTGACATTGCTGGCAGGCAGCACACCCAGCCTTCGGGCGACCTCAGAATAGGCATCTGTCAGGCTGCCCAGATCGCGGCGGAATACATCCTTGTCCAGTTTCTGACCGGTCTTGATATCCCACAGGCGGCAGCTGTCCGGGCTGATTTCATCCGCAACGACCAGCCGCTGATAGTCGCCTTCAAACACGCGCCCGATTTCGATCTTGAAGTCAACCAGACGAATACCCACCGCCAGCATCACGCCGCTCAGGAAATCGTTCACGCGCAGCGCAAGGCTGAGGATGTCGTCCATGTCCTGCTGGCTGGCCCAGCCAAACGCGGCGATGTGTTCCTCGGTGACAAGAGGATCGCCCAAGGCATCATCCTTGAAGCAATATTCAACGATCGGACGTGGCAATTGCGTCCCTTCGGCAATGCCAAGACGTTTCGACATCGAACCGGCCGCGTAATTGCGCACGATCACTTCCAGCGGAATGATCTCGCAATTGCGCACCAGTTGTTCACGCATGTTCAGGCGCCGGATGAAGTGGTTCGGAATGCCAATCTGGGTCAGCCCGGTCATAAAGAACTCGGATAAACGGTTGTTCAGCACGCCTTTGCCGTCAATCACGTCCTTCTTCTCGGCGTTGAATGCGGTGGCGTCATCCTTGAAATACTGTACGATGGTGCCCGGCTCGGGGCCTTCATACAGAATTTTGGCCTTGCCTTCGTAGATTTTCTTGCGACGCGCCATAAGCGACCTTTCCAGACTGGCGAAAGGGAATGAGTCCCTTCACGTTGGCGTCCTCATAGTGCAAGCCCTGCGTTCCCGCAAGTTCGCTGCCCCGAGGGCCTTTGACGCAGCGCAAATACCTTGCACCCAGAGTGTCCTATTGTCATATCATCAGTGAGAAACGGTAATCCAAGGGGTCCCCAACCAATGACCACATTCGACGAACGTGAAGCCGCGTTTGAAAGCAAATTCGCCCATGACGAAAAGATGCAGTTTATCGCACGGATGCGCCGCAACCGCTTTATGGCTGTCTGGGCGTCTGCGCTGAAGGGCGAAACTGTTGAACAGGCACGGAAATACGGACAGGAACTGGTTCATACCGACCTGCAGCATGTCGGCGAGGACGATGTTGTCGAGGCAGTCAAAGCCTACTTGGGTGATCTTGCAGATGAAGCCACGATCCGTTCGAAAATGGCCGAGCTTCTGGTTGAGGCCAAAGAACAGGTGATGGCGGAAGGCGAGCATTGATTGCCTGAAATGCAAAACTCATGATCTTCATGAGTTTTATGAATTTGATTTGACGCCCTGGTCATGAGACATGGGGCGTCTCTGTTTTTTTGCAGCGTTTATACGCTTTTTCTGGAATAACCCTATGACAAACGCGCTGAGCAAACTTCTGGACACCAAAGACGCCATCCTTGCGGACGGTGCAACGGGGACCAACTTATTTAACATGGGTCTGCAATCAGGTGATGCACCTGAGCTGTGGAACGTGGATGCTCCGGACAAGATCAGGGCGCTGTATCAGGGGTCAGTCGATGCGGGCAGCGACCTGTTTCTGACCAATACGTTTGGAGGCACTGCGGCGCGTCTGAAACTGCATGATGCGCAGAACCGCGTGGGCGAGCTGAACCGTATCGGCGCAGAACTTGGACGTGAAGTCGCAGACAAAGCCGGGCGCCCTGTTGTCGTGGCCGGATCGGTTGGACCCACCGGCGAGATTATGGAGCCGGTCGGCAGCCTGTCGCATTCCGAAGCGGTTGAAATGTTTCATGAACAGGCCGAGGCTTTGAAAGCGGGCGGGGTTGACGTTCTTTGGGTAGAAACCATCAGCGCGCCCGAGGAGTTCCGCGCGGCAGCCGAGGCCTTTGCACTGGCCGACATGCCCTGGTGCGGCACGATGAGCTTTGACACGGCCGGGCGCACAATGATGGGTGTCACCTCGGCCGATCTTGCGCTTTTGGTTGAAACCTTGCCAAACCCACCGATCGCTTTTGGGGCCAATTGTGGTACCGGCGCGTCGGATATCCTGCGCACGGTTCTGGGTTTTGCTGCGCAAGGCACCGAGCGCCCGCTGATCTCAAAGGGCAATGCGGGCATTCCGAAATACGTGGATGGCCATATCCACTATGACGGGACACCCGAACTGATGGGTCGGTATGCTGCCATGGCGCGGGATTCGGGCGCCACAATCATTGGCGGGTGCTGCGGCACCATGCCCGATCATCTGCGCAAAATGCGCGAAGCGCTGGATACCACTTCGCGCGGCGAGCGCCCGACACTGGATCAGATCACCGAGGCATTGGGGCCGTTTTCGTCGGCTTCCGACGGAACCGAGGACGACGCGGGCCCCGAACGCCGTACGCGTCGCCGCCGCCGCGCCTGACGCTTATCAACGCCCTTCGAATTTCGGAGGGCGTTTTTCCATGAACGCCACTACACCTTCAGCAAAATCCCGCGACCGGCCACATTCACCTTGAAGATGCGCCTCGGTCGCAAGCTGCTGCTGCAATGTGTTTTCGTACGTCCCGCGAATGGCACGTTTGATCGCGCCATAGGCCGCCGTTGGACCTTTGGCCAGATATTCTGCCCTTTTGTGCCAATGTGCGGCAAACGTATCATCGGGCACAGCTTCCCAGATCATGCCCCATTCTTCGGCCTGCCGGGCGCTGATCTTGTCAGCAAACAAGGCCGCCCCCATCGCTTTGGCCAAGCCCATCTGGCGCGGCATGAACCAGGTGCCCCCGGCATCGGGCAGCAAGCCGATACGTGCAAACGCCTGTAGGAAATACGCACTTTCCGTTGCAATAACCACATCCGCACACAGCGCAAGGTTGGCCCCTGCCCCCGCAGCAGGTCCGTTTACAGCAGCGATCGTCGGAACCGGACAGCTGTGGATGGTTTCCAGCATCGGCTCGTATTCGTCGCGCAATGATCGTTCCAGATCGATCTTACCGGTCGATGATGCATCGCCCAGATCCTGCCCGGAACAAAACGCCGGACCTGCCCCGGTGATAACGATACAACGCGCTTTAACCGCGGCGTCTTTCATCGCGTGGGTAATCTCTGCCCGCATCCGTGTGGTCAGCGCGTTCATCTTGTCCGGTCTGTTCAGGGTCAGAACCGCCAGACCGTCCGATATGTCCAATAGAACCGTTTCGTAATTCATGAAGACTTTTTCCCTCGCGCCACGTGTTTAAGCACATTTACTTGTCCGGGCTGGTTGGGAAAAGCAGAACCAAACGTCAGTCTTCAAGAATTTGGCGAAGGCGTTCCTGTTCTTCTGCGCTTAGAGCTTCGGTTTCACCTGAAACCTGCGCCCTGGCGCGTGTGCGAAGAAAGTTCAACCCGACTGCGGCAGCGATCAGCAACATGATTGGCCCGGCAAGCCACAACAGCAGATTCGAACCGCTGGTGGTGGGCTTGAGCAAGACATATTCGCCGTAGCGGTCAACGATAAACGCGACGGCCTCTTCGTCGCTGTCACCCGCAACCAGGCGTTCACGCAAAAGCAAGCGCAGATCGCGTGCCAGTTCAGCGTTGCTTTCGTCAATGCTTTCATTGCGACACACCAGGCATCGCAACCCGACACTCAGGTCGCGCGCCCGCTGCTCCAGAACAGGGTCGTCCAGAACTTCGTCAGGTTGTACCGCAAACACCGGCGCTGCCAGCAGCAGCAGGATCAATACAAGGCGTTTCATTCTGCGGGTACTCCGCCAGCGGGGGATTTGCGCGCACCTGCGGCGACACGGAACCGCCTGTCGCTCAGGCTAAGGACACCGCCGAGCGCCATCAGGATACATCCACCCCAGATCCAGTTCGCCAAAGGCTTGATATAGGTGCGCATGACCCAGCCGCCATCTGCCTGCTGATCCCCGATGACGACGTAAAGATCACCAAGAAAACGATAGTCAATCGCGGCCTCGGTCGTCGGCATGCGTGCAACGGGATAATCCCGTTTCTCGGGATGCAGCGTTCCGATGACGCGACCGCCCTTTTCGACCAGAACATCAGCCGTGGTTGAAAAATAGTTCGGCCCCTGAACCCGTCGCACGTCCTGCAATGTCAGTGTAAACTGACCCACTTCGAACGGCTGGTTCAGTTGCGCCACACGGATATCTTCCGCCTCCCACGCGGTCAGACCGGCAATCGCAAAGATCGTGACCCCAAGACCGGTATGGGCAACTGCCTTACCCCAATCGGCTCCCGGAAGTCGGATCAGACGTTTGAAGCTGCCATTGCGGCCTGTCCGGCTCCACAAATCAATGGCGGCGCCGAATGTAATCCAAGCCCCCAGGAACAAGCCTACGGGTCCTAACGCGCTGCGACCGGTCTGCATCGCCCAAACCAACAGCGCAATCGCCAGCGCCAGACCAAGGGCATAGCGCAGGGACCAGGCCGTTTTGCCCAGCCGACCGCGTTTCCACGGCAGCATCGCCCCGATTGGCAGGATCAGCCCCAGCAAAACCATGAATGGAGAAAACGCCGCGTTGAAAAACGGTGCCCCAACCGAAAGTTTGCGGTCAAACATCATCTCGGCCACCATCGGCCACATCGTCCCAACAAAAACGACGAAGCAACTGACCGCCAGAAGGACATTGTTCACGATCAGCGCGCTTTCGCGGCTGACCATGCCAAAAACGCCCTTGGCCTCCATCGCCTGCGCGCGCGCGGCAAACAAGGTAAGCGCGCCGCCGATGAAGAAGACCAGAATGATAAGGATGAACACACCGCGTTCCGGATCATTGGCAAAGGCGTGAACCGAGGTCAGCAGCCCTGATCGTACGATAAACGTACCGATGAGGGAAAATCCAAACGCGATGATTGCCAGCAGAATGGTCCAACTTTTCAATGCTTCGCGCTTTTCCACAACAATTGCCGAGTGCAACAGCGCCGCCGCCAGCAGCCAGGGCATGAAGGACGCGTTTTCGACCGGGTCCCAGAACCAGAAGCCGCCCCAGCCCAGCTCGTAATAGGCCCACCAGGATCCCAGCGCGATACCGATGGTCAGGAAAACCCAGGCCGCCAGCGTCCAGGGGCGTACCCACCGGCCCCAGGCCGCATCAATGCGCCCTTCGATCAGGGCAGCAATCGCAAAGCTGAATGCCATGCTCAAGCCGACGTAGCCGAGGTACAGAAACGGCGGGTGGAAGGCCAGCCCGGGGTCTTGCAGCAGCGGGTTCAGGTCGCGCCCGTCAAACGGAGCGATGGCAAGCCGGTCAAACGGGTTCGACGTGAACAGGATAAAACCGAAAAACGCCACGGCAATAGCCGATTGAACGGCCAGAACACGGGCTTTAAGTGTCGGTGGCAAGCCGCCACCAAAGAAGGCCGCCATCGCACCAAACAGGGTGACAATCAGCACCCACAGCAGCATAGATCCTTCGTGGTTGCCCCATGTTCCACTGATCTTGTACAGCATCGGCTTTGCTGTGTGGCTATTCTCGACCACAATCCTGAGGGAGAAGTCAGACGTTACAAACGCCCAGATCAATGCACCAAATGCAAACGCTGTCAGCAGGAACTGGACGATCGCGGCGGGCTCTGCAAAGCCCATCCAGCCGGCCCAGCGTTTTGAGGCGCCGATCAGGGGAACAACGCTTTGCACAATTGCGACAAAGAACGCGAGGATCAGGGTGAAGTGGCCAAGCTCTGTAATCATGCCCCGGAATATACGCCGGTGCGGAACCGGGGGCCATGACCTTTAGCTTGTTCTGCACGCACAAAGTGTCGCGGGTCAGATACCGCGAAGCTTTCGCCAATCGTTCAGCGCCTGGTTTTCCTCGGGACGTATGACATCGCTGTTCAGCACAGCATCCGGACCGGGATCAGCAACTCCCGGGCTGTCGCTCTGCATCGTGCGCCAGGCCTCGATATTGCTCATGACCGTTGGCAGTTGCGTCATGGTTGAGCGGATATCCCGCTGAAAATCCTGCATTTTACTTTGGTGACGCGCGCCAAAGTAAAACGATACGATCACGCCCAGCAACCACCACAGCGGCTCTGGGACCAAGGCTATGCCCTGCATCCGTGCGGCAAACCATATTGGGTCGACCATGGCGGCAACAAACAAGCCAAGCGTTCCCAATGCCAGCGCCGGGCGCGGTAACCTGTTCACGCCGTCCATGACACGGTCAAAAAGACCCTTCTGAGGTGCCTGAAATTCGCTACCGAACTGCACCATGGCCTGAGTTTGAATCTCATTGGCGCGTACTGCGCCTGCTTCGGTGTTTTCACGATAGAGTTCTGCGGTTTCCTGTAAGACGTTGCGCCCGTTACCAAACAAAAGCGCCAGCACACCTGAAATCAGCCCCATGCCGCGATCCTTCTGGTAAATTCGCTGTCCGAAAGATGATAACGCGGCGAAAGAAATTCTTCGGCCCGTTTTATCCAGCCACCTTTGCCGCCTGATCGGCTACGCGCGTATTTTCTGGATGCAGGCCGCTGATCAGCAAGGCGAAAATAGTAGTTTCGCCGCGCAATCCCGTAGGCGTCGCGCAGGACATCGGGCTCTGGCTGCGCCGCGCTTTGGCAGGCCGCCACGGTTTGCGGGCCTATCACGCCGTCGGCGGTGACGTTAAACCCCATTTCCTGTAGCAGCCGCTGAAGGATCTTCACCGCCTGCGCACCGGCATTCACATACATGTCGAAAACCGAAGCATGCAGGGTTTCGGGAAGCTCCGCAATGTGCGGCTTGTCGAAATAGTGCTGCACAAAGATGTCGACCGCTTGTCGAGCGGACACTGCGCGCACATCCGCCTCGTCAACCCGACCGTCGCCAGTCAGATCCAAACCCAGCCTGCGCAGGGTGTGAATCGTGACCCCGAACTTGGTTGCCCCGCCCGGATCGTCGGGGTCATCAACAAAGCCCCCTTCACGGGCCACAATCTCTTTGGCAATTTGCCGAACCGTTTGCATACCACCCTCGTAACGTTAGGTGGCCACACCGTTTCCGACAGAAATTAATGATTTAAAACGAAACGGAGCGCTGCATGCACCATGCACGCAACGCTCCGTAACAGAGTCAAACGGCTTCAGCTTTCTTCCGCGCCTTTGTAGACACCTTGCTCTTTCAGAGCGTCCATGACCTCTTTCGGCATGTAGGTCTCATCATGTTTGGCAAGAATTTCAGTCGCTTCAAAGACGCCGTTCACGTAACTTCCCGTGCCGATCATTCCCTGATTTTCCGAGAAAAGGTCAGGCAGAACACCTGTGAACGAGACCGGAACGCTTTCGCCGCCATCCGTTACAACAAAACGGATGGTTTCGCCCTGTCCGCGGATGATCGAGCCTTCTTCAACCAAGCCGCCAATCCGAAACACTTCGGTCGGTTTCGGCGGCTCTGCAATCACCTCGCTGGGCGAGCGGAAAAAGTTGATCCCGTCCTGCAATGCCCAACCAATCAACGCAGTTGCCGCCACCAAGGCAACAACTGCCACCAGAATGACTTGTACGCGCCGACGTTTCTTGAGCGTTTTCATACCATCCTCACGGGAAAAGCGGGGCCATCATCAGGCCCAGAGTTTCATCTTCACCTAACATCAGGTTCGCGTTCTGCAAGGCTTGCCCACTGCTACCTTTTGTCAGGTTATCCAGCGCCGCAATCACAATTGCGCGCCGCTCAATCCGATCGGCCACAACACCGACGTGACAGAAATTCGACCCCCGCACATGGTGGGTCGAAGGGGTCTCACCCATCGGCAGCATCTGGATGAACGGCTCATCCGCATAGGCTTTGGCAAGCGTTTCGTAGATGCTGTGCGGGTCACCCTTCACATAGGTTGTGGCCAGAATACCCCTGTTTGCAGGAATAAGGTGAGGCGTGAACTGCACATGCACAGCCCGACCGGCAAGTTTCGAAAACTCCTGATCGAACTCGCCAAGATGCCTGTGTGTCCCTCCGACGGAATAGGCATTGCTGCCTTCGCTCAGTTCAGCGTGCAGCAGGTTTTCCTTCAGTGACCGCCCTGCCCCTGATACGGCGCATTTCAGATCAAGAACGATATCGTCCAGATCAATGACCCCGGCGGATATCAGTGGCCGCAGAACATATTGCCCGGTCGCCGCATTGCACCCGGTACCCGCAACAAGCCGTGCCCTCTTGATGTCTTCGCGGTAGAACTCGGTCAGACCATAGATCGCCTCTTCCTGCTGTTTTAGCGCGGTATGCGGATTACCGTACCATTTTTCGTACTCGTCGGGGTCTGCCAGCCGGAAGTCTGCGGACAGGTCAATGATTTTCAGGCCTTTCGGCAAGTCCCGGATCACTTCCTGACTGGTTTTGTGCGGCAAGGCGCAAAAACACAGGTCGACCTGCGCAAAGTCGATCTCGGAGATTTTGCACAAGTCCGGCAGATCCAAGTGGCGCAGATGCGGGAAGACCTGCGCCATTGTCATGCCAGCCTTACGTTCGGCGGCCAACGCGACGATATCCATGTTCGGGTGCTCGGCGATCAGCCGCACCAGTTCAGCGCCGGTATAGCCCGAAGCGCCCAGAATTGCGATTTTATGGGTCATTTCAGACCTCTTTCACTTGAGTGTCACATGTTTCGACCGCCGATGCGACGGCCTTGAAATAAGGGAAGCAGAGCGGCTGCGTCCTTGACCTAAGTCAGGCAGCCTGGAACGTGATTTGTCGTCGGAGGAACTGCGTCGCCCGGTCGCTGACAACATTGGGTTTGCCCGTTGTCAGAAAACCACTTGGGCCCTCGCCCAACATGGTGGGATGACGTTGCAGGTAATCTGCCAGACTGTCAGCAACAAGCGCACCCTGGCTGTAAACCTGCACATCTTCACCCAACGCAGCCTGGAATGCTTCGGCCATCAACGGGTAATGCGTGCAGCCCAGAATAGCGGCCTGAGGTTCCGGCATCTTGCGCTTGAGCGCATCCACATGGCTGCGCACCAAGGCTTCGGCCAGGATCATGTCGCCGTCTTCTATGGCATCCACAACGCCGCCACAGGCCTGTGCCTCGACATCCACACCGATGGCCCGAAAGGCCAATTCACGCTGAAAGGCCCGACTGGATACCGTGGCAGGCGTTGCAAACAATGCCACATGTTTGACGGCCACTTCGCGCGGCGGAGAATTGTCGCCCCATTGCCGTTCGGTCAGCGCTTCGATCAACGGGACAAAAACGCCAAGAACGCGTTTGCCGCTGGGCACGCCCTCTTCCTGCATGCGCCGCAACGCTGCGGCGCTGGCCGTGTTGCAGGCCAGAATCACCAGATTGCAGCCACGCGACCACAGATCCTGAACCGCCTTGCGGGTCAGTTGATAGATATCCTCGGCATCACGCACACCGTATGGCGCGTGTGCACTATCTGCAAAATACAGGAAATCAACGTCCGGCAGACGTTGCTGCGCGGCACTCAGGACGGTCAGACCGCCCAAACCGGAATCGAAGATACCTACTGCCATTAGATCCTTCAGGCGCGATGCCGTTCCTCAAACTCATAGCCGTAGTCATAAGACTTCAACGGCGTTGGAGACAGCTCATACGTGGCTTTGCGCAGGAAATCCATCATCTTGCGCGTATCCTTGCTGAGCGGGTCCAGAATGTCACGGCGTATCGGCTCTCCGATCACGACTTTCACCGGTGTATCAACGCGTTTCTTGAACTCTTTGATCAGCAGGCCCATCCGCAAAGTACTGTGCAGATGGCTGGCGATCTGAAACAGACGAGACGTGTGGCCATCAAAGAAAACCGGGACAACTGTGGCATTCGATTTGGCCACCATCCGCGCGGTAAACCCGCGCCAACCCGGATCCATGGGGTGGGAAAACGGCTTAACCCCGGTGCTGACCGTCCCGCCGGGAAAAATGCCGATCGCCCCGCCTTCGCCCAGATAGCTGAGCGCGGTTTTGCGGGTCTCAAGGTTCAGCTGCATCGCCTCTTTCGTTTCATCAAACGAAATTGGCAGAATGATGCGATTCAGGTCTTCGGCCTTGCGAAACACCCGATGGGCCAGAATGCGGAAATCACCCCGTGTCTCGGACAGGATATGTCCCATCATCAGGCCATCCAGAATTCCGTAGGGATGATTGGCAATCAGGATCAGAGGACCGTCTTTCGGAACATTCGAAAGCGATCCCCCTGCCACGTCCAGTGTCAGCCCATAACGTTCAACCATCACGGCCCAAAAGTCGCGCCCATTGGCAACGTCTTTCTCGTACCCGTCCGCACGTTTGATCAGGCGCATACGGCCTGTGGTGTTCTCCATCAGCTTGATAACCATCCGCCCGCCTTTAGTATCGGCGGAATGCGCGTAGGAAATGTCGCGAACGGCATGACGACGAGAAGGCATATGGGTCTCCGGTTTGTTGCCTGCAAAATAGGTGCAAGTAACAATTTTGCCTAGCTATCGTGACACGCTTGTGACGTTTTATTCCGCTGCAGTCTGCAACCCTGCCCCCCCGCCGCGAATGACGGCCAGCAACTCCTCGCGCCGCTTGGCTGCTTTGGCCTCGTTCTCGCGCAATACCGGGCCAAATCCACGGATATCCAGCGGCAAACGGGCCAGGGCGGCAATCGCATCGCGCGTGGTCTGCGACACAAGCGGCAGAACTTCGCGCATGTCCTTTTCATATTGACGGATCAACGCACGCTCCATCCTGCGTTCCGACGAATAGCCAAATATATCCAGCGGCGTACCGCGCAGCGCCTTCAACCGGGTCAAAAGCTTCAATGGGCCAATGACCGACTCCCCGAAAGCACGTTTGCGCGGTCTGCCGTTGCTGCCCGATCCCCCCAAAAAGGGCGGGGCCAGATGGAATGTCATCTTGAAATCGCCATCGAACTCGGCAGCCGCTTTGTCACGGCTTGTCAGAAGAAGGCGCGCGACTTCGTATTCATCCTTGTAGGACAACAGCTTGTGATAGCCTTTTGCCACCGCTTCGCGGATATCCGCATCCTCAACACTGTCGACCAGCTTGCGATACCGCTTGGCCAGCCGCGCACCTTGGTAGTCGGTCAGATGGCTTGCGCGGAATTCGATCTTCTGATCCAGCGATTTGGGAATCTCGGTCACGGTCGGGGACAGAATGGACTGTACCTCTGCCGGATGAAGAACCGCCCAACGCCCGATATCAAACGCACGCTTGTTCCGTTCAATCGTAGTTCCGTTCAATTCGATGGCATCAAAGATCGCCTGATGGCTGACGGGCAACAACCCGCGCTGCCAGGCCGCGCCAAAGATCATCATGTTGGAATAGATCGAGTCGCCCATCACGGCGCGTGCCAACTCGGTCGCGTCAAACAGCGAGACATCTTCTTTCAACCGAGCCTGGAGGGCCAGTTCCAGCTGGTCGGCAGGAATGCGGAACTCGGTATTGCGCGTAAAGTCGCCTGTTACCGTCTCATGGCTGTTCACAACGGCGCCTGTACGGCCAGTGCGCGTCAGGCCCAATGTTTTGGCTCCGGCGGATACCACCAGATCACCGCCGATCAGTGCATGAGCTTCGCCGGTTGCGACACGGATGGCGCTGATGTCTTCGGGTGCATTGGCCAGACGGCAATGGATGTGTACCGCGCCGCCTTTCTGCGCCAGGCCCGCCATTTCCATCATGCCCGCGCCTTTGCCGTCAATCTGGGCAGCCTGTGCAAGAATTGCGCCCAGCGTGACAACACCGGTTCCCCCGACACCCGTGATCACCACGTTATGCGTACCGCTGATCTTGGGCAGCACCGGCATCGGCAGGTCGGGCAAGTCGATTTCGGTTGTTGCCTCTTTGCGGATCTTCGCCCCCTCAAGCGTAACGAAGGACGGGCAAAAACCGTTCAGGCAGGAATAATCCTTGTTGCAGCTTGACTGATCGATGGCGCGCTTGCGCCCGAGTTCTGTTTCCTTGGGAACGATCGACACACAGTTCGATTGCACCCCGCAATCGCCGCAACCCTCGCAAACATCGGTATTGATAAACACACGCTTGTCCGGGTCCGGGAACGTGCCGCGTTTGCGGCGGCGGCGCTTCTCGGCCGCACAGGTCTGAACATAAACGATGACCGAAACACCCTCGATCTCGCGGAACTTTTCCTGCACTTGCATCAGTTCCGCACGCTCGAATGTCTGAACACTCGACGGCAGAGCCTTGAAGTTTACGTCTTCTTTTTCGTCATAGACCAGAGCAACCTCACGGACACCCATGGCTTTGACTTCGGCAACGATCCGTTCTGCAGTCAGATCGCCTTCATTCTCCTGCCCGCCCGTCATGGCGACGGCATCGTTAAACAGGATCTTAAAGGTGATGTTCGTGCCCGCAGACAACGCCGCACGGATCGCCTGAACGCCCGAGTGGTTATAGGTGCCATCGCCAAGGTTCTGGAACACGTGTTTGGTGGTCGAAAACGGGGCCTCACCGATCCAGTTCGCGCCTTCACCGCCCATCTGGGTAAAGCCGGTGGTATTCCGGTCCATCCACTGAACCATGTAATGACAACCGATCCCTGCATAGGCACGGCTGCCATCCGGGACTTTGGTCGAACTGTTGTGCGGACAGCCCGAGCAGAAATACGGAAGCCTTGTTGCGATTTCCTGTGCGTTGTCGGCCCGGCGCGCCTCGGACAAAGAGGCCAGCCCGGCCCGAATACCATCGGTTTCACGCCCTTCTTCGATCAGGATTTCACCCAGCTTTTCAGCAATCATGATCGGGTCGAGCGCGCCACGGGTCGGAAACAGTTCGTCGCGGTGCAACGTACCGGCACCGCCCTTGTACCACCCATAAACCCGGCGGCCGCGACGGTCGTCAAAGATAGCCTCTTTGACTTGAACCTCGATCAGCTTGCGCTTTTCCTCGACAATCACGATCAGGTCCAGCCCTTCGGCCCAGTCGTGGAACCCGACCATGTCCAGCGGGAAGGTCTGCCCCACCTTGTAGGTCGTGATCCCCAGCCGTTCGGCTTCGGATTCATTGATATTCAAAAGCGACAGCGCATGGGTCAGGTCCAGCCAGTTCTTGCCCGCCGCAACAAACCCGATCTTTGCACCCGGTTTGCCCCATATCCGCCTGTCCAGCTTGTTGGCATGCGAAAACGTCTCGGCTGCAAACCTTTTGTAGTCGATGACACGCGTTTCTTGCAGGTGCGGCGTGTCCCCAAGGCGGATATTCAAACCGCCTTCCGGCATATCGAAATCAGGTACGACGACCTGCATTCGGTCGGGGCGACCATCCACAACCGAGGTAACCTCGATTGTGTCCTTCATGGTCTTTAGCCCAACCCAAACCCCAGCAAAACGGCTGAGCGCAAAGCCGTAAATTCCGTAGTCGAGGATTTCCTGCACACCCGCCGGGCTGACGACAGGCATATACATATCTACCAGTGACCATTCGGACTGATGCAACACGGTCGAGCTTTCGCCGGTATGGTCATCACCCATCGCCATAAGCACACCGCCATGCTTGGCGGTTCCGGCCATATTCGCGTGGCGCATGACATCACCGGACCGGTCTACGCCCGGCCCCTTGCCGTACCAAAGCCCAAAAACCCCATCGAACTTGCCGTCGCCGCGCAAGCCGGCCTGTTGGCTGCCCCACAGCGCCGTTGCCGCCAGATCTTCGTTCAATCCGAATTGAAACGTAACATCGCTTTGGGACAACTGCCTTTGCGCCCGCATCATCTGCTGATCAACAGCGCCAAGTGGCGAGCCACGATATCCAGTCACCAGCCCCGCAGTGTTCAGTCCCGCCTGCCGGTCTCTGGCCTTTTGCATCAGCATCAACCGGACAAGTGCCTGTGTTCCGTTCAGAAGAACGGGGCTTTTCTCAAGATCGAACCTGTCGTTTAACGTAATCTGTGGCTGACTCATCAGACGTCTCCCCTCGCCAGATCAGTGTGCATGTACTCAGCGCATTTTAGGTCATAATTTCTGACCTGTATAGGTTTTATGCACTGAACTGTAACGATTTCGGCCTTTGATTGTAGAACTTGTTACCTGTTTCATATAGGCGTTCGAAAAGATAACGAAAGTTGCGGCGATGGATTGGGACAAGCTTAGAATATTTCACGCGGTGGCCGATGCGGGCAGCCTCACACATGCCGGGGACAAGCTCAATTTGTCTCAATCCGCCGTGAGCAGACAGATCCGTGCGCTGGAAGAGTCGTTGGATGCCACCCTTTTTCACCGTCACGCCCGGGGGCTGATTCTCACCGAACAGGGTGAATTGTTGTTCGACGCCACATCCGCCATGTCAAAACGGCTGGACGCAGCTGCCGCACGCATTCGCGACAGTGAAGAAGAGGTCTTTGGCGTTCTTCGGGTCACGACGACCTTTGGGTTCGGCACACTGTGGCTCGCCCCTCGCCTGCCCAAGCTTTATGAACAATATCCTGATCTGAACATCGACCTGATGCTGGAAGAACGAGTTCTGGACCTTCCCATGCGAGAAGCGGATGTCGCCATTCGCATGAAGGAACCCAGCCAGGCAGATCTTGTGCGAAAACGCCTGATGACGGTTCAGATGGCGCTTTACGCGACGCACAACTACATCGAAGCCCATGGTGGAATGCTGAAATCTCTGGAGGATATCCAAAATCACCGGCTGATCTGTCAAACACCCGCGGCACCCCAGGTGGGCGCCAGCGCGGCCATGGTACGCCATCTTATGACCTACAATCCCGCATCCCTGTTGACGGTAAACAACTACTTCGGCGTCCTTCAGGGAGTGTTGCACAATCTCGGCATTGGGGTTCTGCCAGATTACGTCACACAGGATTTCCCGCATCTTGTGCCAGTTCTGTCGGATGTCGAAACCGCTGACGTGCCGGTCTATCTGGCTTATCCCGAAGAACTCCGACACTCCAAACGTGTCGGGGCGTTCCGCGACTTTGTGCAGGACGAGATCATCGCACAGCGCAAACAACTGAAAAAGATGGGAAAACTTTAGCTATGCACAAATAGCATAGCGGGCATGAGGACATTTCAGGGTTAAATTCCTTGAACGTTTACAAACTGACCCCTAAATGAGCACTCGAAGGCGGTGATGCTGAAACGCTCATCATCTTCATACCTCCCTGTTGGACTACGGCCGAGCTTATTGCTCGGCCTTTTTTTTGCTCTAGGCATTGCATCAAGTCAGCGAAAGCTCTGGGAAAAATACACGCATAGGCATATGATCCCAAAAAAACGAGATAATTTCGTGTTCGAGGGAGAATCATGTTCCACCCATTCCGCCTTATGTTGGCGATTGTCTGCACTCTATTTTTGGCGGTTCCGCTTTATGCGCAAGATACCGGCTCAACTTCTTCAGTGACCATTCCGGACGATCTAACACCTGAGCAGGTCGATGGTCTGGTTGCCCGCATGTCAGATGACCAGGTGCGCGCCATTCTGTTAGAGCGCCTTGATGCGGTCGCCGAAAAGCAGGCTGCCGAGAAGGCGAACGTGGAAGACCCGCTGACCGAAATCAGTGAGATATGGGCCGAGATGGTCTCGTCCTGGACACATGTTCTGACCACGCTTCCCAATATTGTCACGGCACAGATAACTGCGTTTGGCAATTTCAGCGACACGTTTGGAACGTCCGGCGTCCTTACCCTGTTTGGGCTTATTCTTTCTGTGTTGATTGCGGGTTTCATAGCCGAGAAACTGTTCATTTTCCTGACCCGTCGCTGGCATGAAGCGACCGAAGTTGGGGATGAGGCCGATCTCAGGGGCGCCATCAGTTACCTGTTCCGCAGGTTCTGCCGCGAAATTGCCGGGCTGATCGTGTTCTATGTTGTCATTCGCGCGATTGGTCGCGGGCTTCTGACACCCGAACAGATCACTTATGCCGCTCCGTTTGTTTTCTATCTGATCTGGATTCCACGCCTGGGGGCTGCGGCCTCACGTTTTGTTCTGGCACCGGAGAAGCCAAAATATCGGCTGGTGAGTATTGACGACCATTGGGCAAAATATCTGCATCGCAATCTGATCGGGCTGTTGATCCTGATCGGGTTCACACTGTTTGTTGTGCGATTCAACGCCCTAAATGGTATCACAGGGGACGACACACGCATCGCCTTCTGGCTGAATGCGGCAATCCATGTCTATATCGCCGTCATCGCTTGGACCGCGCGCGAAGGGTTGTCTCAGATGATGCTGGGAACAGACCCGGACCGCACAAAATTCGATGAAGAAGTTGCGCATTATTATCCCTACTTCGCCATTGGCGTTTCGGTGACAATCTGGCTGCTGGTCGAATTCCTGGTCGCGCAACGCGATCCGTCGACGCTCAGATTGCTTGGAGGTGGTGCGCATTTCACAACCATGTTCTGGTTGCTGATTGCCCCTGCCCTCGACACTTTGATCCGCGGGCTGGTGCGCCACTTGCAGCCGCCAATGTCAGGAGAAGGCCCGCTGGCCGAACGCGCTCATCGCGCGGCCAAGCGCAGCTATATCCGGATTGGGCGGGTTATTGCGGGTTTGGTCGTGGTTTTCATGATCGCCCGCACGTGGCATCTTGACCTGCGCAATGTCGCCTCGGCCGGTGTCAGTGCCGAAGTTGGCGGCGCTGTCATTGAATTCCTTCTGATCATTGCGGTCGGCTACATCCTGAACGAGGTTGTTTCACTATGGATCAACCGCAGGCTGGCCAAGGAACAGACCGCAGCTGAAGCAGTCGACGAGGAAGCAAGCGGTGAAGGCGGCGGTGCCGGGGGCTCTCGTCTGGCGACGGTTCTGCCGCTGATGCGGATTACGGCCCAAGTCACAATTTCGGTAATCTTTGGCCTGCTGGCCTTGGGTGCGCTGGGTATCAACATCACACCGCTTCTGGCCGGTGCCGGTGTTCTGGGTCTGGCCATCGGCTTTGGTGCTCAGAAACTGGTGGCGGATATCGTCGGTGGTGTTTTCTTTCTGGTCGATGATGCCTTCCGCGTCGGCGAATATGTCGATGTGGGCGGAACCACCGGAACGGTCGAAAAAATCTCGATCCGTTCAATGCAACTGCGTCATCACAGGGGGCCTGTGCACACAATCCCTTATGGTGAAATCCAGAAGCTGACGAATTACAGCCGTGACTGGGTGATTATGAAGCTGAAGTTCACCGTGCCCTTCGATACCGATCCCAACAAGGTCAAGAAAATCTTCAAGAAGATCGGGGCCGAGATGATGGAGGACGAAACCCACAAAGAAGGCTTCCTGCAACCCTTCAAGTCTCAGGGTGTGTTCGACTTCGACGATGTGGGCATGATCATTCGCGGTAAATTCATGGCCAAACCGGGCAAGCAGTTCACCTTGCGCAAGGAAATCTTCAACAAGGTCAAGGCCGAGTTCAAGGCCAACGGCATCGACTTTGCCCGCCGCGAGGTGCGCGTTGCAATTCCCGGGCTGGAAGAGGTCGAGCATCTGACGCCCGAACAGAAGACTGCTGTTGGCGCCGCAGCTGCTGCCGAGGTCAACAAAGACCAGGGATCGGCGTAACCTTCGGGGTTTACGTCGGCGATTTGCAGCAGGACTGCTGTACGGTTATTCGGAACCGGCTGTGATGCCGGTTCCGTTTTTCTTTGAAAGACGCGACCTGCGCCGACTTGACCCTTTCCACACGCGCGTGCTTGCCCTACAAGGCGCGCAATCTCGGCCCACTTGGACACAGGACAGAAGATGCAAGAGCCCGCCATCACACCCGATCTGATTGCCGCACATGGGCTCAAGCCCGAGGAATATGACATGATCCTCGAGATCATCGGGCGTGAACCGACCTTTACCGAGCTTGGCATTTTCTCGGCTATGTGGAACGAACATTGTTCTTACAAGTCGTCGAAGAAGTGGTTGCGCACTCTTCCGACCTCAGGGCCTCAGGTCATTTGCGGACCGGGCGAGAATGCCGGTGTCGTGGATATCGGCGACGGTCAGGCCGTTGTTTTCAAGATGGAAAGTCACAATCACCCGTCTTACATCGAGCCCTATCAAGGCGCGGCAACGGGTGTCGGCGGCATCCTTCGGGACGTGTTCACCATGGGTGCCCGCCCGATCGCTTCGATGAACGCGCTGTCCTTCGGTGAACCCGGCCACCACAAAACCCGCCAGCTGGTCAACGGCGTGGTCGAAGGCATTGGCGGCTATGGCAACTGTTTCGGTGTGCCTTGCGTTGGGGGCGAGGTCCGCTTTCACCCGGCTTACAACGGCAACTGCCTTGTGAACGCCTTTGCCGCCGGTTTGGCCGACAGCGACAAGATTTTCTACTCTGCCGCGTCGGGCGTGGGAATGCCTGTGGTTTATCTGGGTGCCAAGACCGGACGCGACGGTGTTGGCGGCGCGACGATGGCCTCGGCCGAGTTTGACGACACCATCGAGGAAAAACGCCCTACTGTTCAGGTGGGTGATCCCTTCACCGAGAAACGCCTGATGGAAGCAACGCTTGAGCTGATGCAGACCGGTGCCGTGATCTCGATTCAAGACATGGGTGCTGCGGGCCTGACCTGTTCCGCGGTTGAGATGGGCGACAAGGGCGGTCTGGGCGTACGTCTGGATCTGGAAAACGTCCCCCAGCGCGAAGAGAACATGACAGCTTATGAAATGATGCTGTCCGAATCTCAGGAACGCATGCTGATGGTTCTCAAACCCGAACTTGAGGCCGAAGCCCGCGCCGTGTTCGAAAAATGGGATCTCGATTTCGCAATCGTTGGCGAAACCATTGCCGAAGACCGCTTCCTGATCATGCACAACGGTGAGGTCAAGGCCGATCTCGTCCTGTCCAAACTGTCTTCGACCGCGCCCGAATATGATCGCCCTTGGGTGCCGACGCCCGAAGCCGAGGAACTGGCCGAAGTGCCTCAGATCGACCCGATTGACGGCCTGCGCGCCTTACTTTCGTCGCCCAACTACGCGGGCAAGCAGTGGGTTTATGAGCAATACGACACGATGGTGATGGCGGATACAAACCGGACACCGGGCCTGGGCGCGGGTATGGTGCGCGTCCACGGCACCGACAAGGTGCTGGCGTTTACCTCTGACGTGACCCCGCGCTACGTCCGCGCCAACCCGGTTGAAGGCGGCAAACAGGCGGTGGCCGAAGCCTACCGCAACCTGACGGCTGTTGGGGCGAAACCGTTGGCTACCACCGACAACCTGAACTTCGGCAACCCGGAAAAGCCCGAAATCATGGGCCAGTTTGTTGGCGCCATTCAGGGAATCGGCGCCGCAGTCGGCGCGCTGGATATGCCGATCGTGTCCGGCAACGTGTCGCTGTATAATGAAACCGACGGCCAGGCGATCCTGCCCACCCCCACAATCGGCGCTGTCGGGCTGCTGAACCACAGCGATGAAATCATCGGCAACGAGGTGCGCGAGGGTCACGTGGCTTTGGTGATCGGTGAAACCAAAGGCCATTTGGGTCAGTCAGCCCTTCTGGCCGAAGTCTTCAACCGAGAAGATGGCGACGCGCCACATGTGAATCTGGACGCTGAAAAACGCAACGGTGATTTCATTCGCGCCAATCGTGGAATGATCAAGGCCTGCACTGACCTGAGTGATGGCGGCCTTGCGCTGGCGGCCTTCGAACTTGCCGAGGCCGCCGGGGTTGGCGTGTGCCTGGATGATGCACCGACGGAATTTCTGTTCGGGGAAGATCAGGCACGGTATCTGGTCGCGTGCAACTTTGATCAGGCCGAGGCGTTGATGATCGCGGCGGGTCAGGCAGGTGTGCCGCTGGTCTCGGTTGGCCGTTTCACCGGCGAAACGATCAGGATCGGAAGCTCGGAGGCCTCGTTGGAAGACTTGACGGCCATTTTCCGCAACAGTTTTGCCGACGCCGTCGCCTGATCAGGCTGAATAAAACTTGCTCGAAACCTGCGCCCTGAATAAGCGCAGGTTTCGTCGTTTTGGCACATTCATGTGCCCTTGCGCGCCCGGTTCAGGCGCTCTACATCTTTGGAAAGACCTTCAGGAGTTACCTACATGCCGATGAGCGCCCATCAAATCGAACACCTGCTGCGAGAAGCTTTTCCTGATGCGGATATTCAGGTCGGCGGCAACGACGGTGTTCATATGTCCGCCATGGTGGTGGACGAAAGCTTTCGCGGCAAAAACCGGGTGCAGCAACAACGCGCGGTTTATGCCGCGCTGAAAGGCAAGATGGATGGCCCAGATGGTGAGCTGCACGCGCTGGCGCTGACGACGAAAGTACCTGAGTGAGTGCAACCGTCTGGATATACGGCATTTGTGGACTGATTGCCTTTGCCGGCAGCGCCTTTATTGTCAGATCGGCAATAAAAAATACGCGCTCCGACAAAATTCGGGGCGTGAAACCTGGTCACGGAGACCAATTGATAGACCACGGAACCGTGTTGGGAGGCGGCGGTGGTCATGTAACCGTGTCTCGGGTCACCAGAGACCCACAGGCCTACGCCAAAGCGATGGTTCCCAAAAAATGAGTTCATGGCAGGTTTGGATATCAGCAATCGCAGCTTTGATAGTTGCCGCCGCGCTGATCGAAGCCTATGTGAAGCGGAACAGAAAACGCAACCTCGCCGACATGCGTCCAGATCCGGGTGAACTCAGCAAAGTGGGCGGCCTTGAGAGATACGGGCTTGATCCGGTGAAAATGGCGCAGGCCGAACACCGGCGGCTTGAAACCGAAGGATGGGCACCCAGTTTGCCCAGTGATGGAACAATCCCCGCAGATGCGGATGAAAAGGGAAAATAAGATGACCGACGTTAAGACCCAGATCGACGAAACCGTCAAAGCCAACGATGTGGTGCTGTATATGAAAGGCACCAAGGAAATGCCGCAATGCGGGTTCTCCTCGCGCGTGGCCGGGGTGTTGAACTACATGGGCGTTGAATACACGGATGTGAACGTTCTGGCCGACGAAGAAGTGCGTCAGGGGATCAAGGATTATTCCGATTGGCCGACCGTGCCCCAGCTTTATGTCAAAGGCGAGTTTGTTGGCGGCTGCGATATCATCACCGAGATGACCCTTTCGGGCGAACTGGACGCGTTGTTCGACGAAAACAACGTCGGCTACAACAAGGAAGCAGCCGACAAAATCCGCGAAGCGAACGCGTAATCCAGCCTAACGGCTGGAACAACCCCGGTAGATATCCTGCTCAACGGCGGCGCCTGCCGCCAAATAGCTTACGGACGCGTCCCACCCTTTCGAGCGCAGGATGTAGGTTCCACCATCACCAATGGATTCGTAGCGGATACCAGACCCGCTTTCGACTTGGCGCATCACAACAAGTGAGTTGTCCACCAAGGTTGCCGCTGCACCCGTACTGTCCGGCGCGTTGAAATAGGTGACAGGCAGCGGTATTCCGTTCTCGCAGGTGAAAGTGACAGACAGAATATCGATCTCGGCCAGTGCCGTTGTCGCGGGCGTAACCAGCGCCGCCGCACAGATGAATTTGCTCAGGAACTTCATCGTGCCTTTTTCTCCTCAACTACTGCGGCCAGCGCTTCGGCCCGTGCGGCCAGTTCGGCCAGCGTATCTGTAACGGATGGTGGAACCACAGCCACCTCAATGCGCTCAGGTTCGGGCGCCGGGGCGTTTCGCAGCGCCTGAAGCTCGGCTTCGGCTTCGGCCAGTTTCCCTTCGAGCGATTTGACCTTGTCCTCTGTCGCCGCAGTCTTGTCGGCCAGCATCAATCCGGCCATCAGCAACATGCGGGATTCCGGCATACGACCGATCTGATCGGACAGCACCTGCGCCTCGTCGTCCAACACTTTGGCGGCAGCGTGCAGAAAGGGCTCTTCCCCGTCCCGACAGGACACGTCAAAACCGCGCCCGCCGATATGAATGGTCACTTCGGGCATTACTCTACCTCACCTTCAACAAGTTTCGCCTGAGATAGCAGAGGTTCCAACCTTGCAAGAACGGCCTGCGCTTCGGCGGCGTCTGACGCCTGCGCCGCACGCGTTGCCTCCAGTTCCGCGACGGTGGCCCGGTTCAGCAGTTCGGCATCTGCGACACCTTCGGCCGCGGCGGCGCGCAATTCGTCTATCGCAGTGCGCAACTGCTCGTTTGCCTTGCGCATCCGTTGCAGATCGTCGTCCAGCCGCGACATTGCAGCGCCGTGACTGGTCCGTTCAGCGCGCAGCATCTCAAGCTCGGCGCTCAGGTCGTCGACGCGGACAGTGTCTGACAGTTCTTCCTTTAGACGGCTGTTTTCTGCCTTCAGCGCCTCCAGCTCGGTGCTGTTGTCCAATGCGGCCTTGGCTTCGGCCAATTCAGCGCGCGCGGCTTCGACCGACGCGATTTTCGCACGGGCTTCTTCCAACTCGGATCGCAGGGCGTCCACTTCGGCTGTATCGGTAGACGCTGTACGCAGCTCCTCAAGATCGGCACGCAACCCGTCCACTTCCTGTTCGTGCTGCTCCTTCAGGGATTTCAGCCGTTCCTGAAGCTGCGCGTTCGCAACTCTCTCATCTTCAAGTGCCGCCTTGACGCCTTCATCTGGCTGGGCGTCTGCGGTCGCGCCGCCCAATGCGTCGACGCCCGCTCCGATACGGTCCATCGCCGCAATTATGCGGTGCTGTAATTCCTCAAGTTGGCTCATGCCCCTGTCACCTCTTTATCAAGGTTCATTCTGTCGCGAAGCGATCCGAATCAAAATCGAATCCCGCCTGCCGCCAGTCTAACGGAATGCGACAGAAAATACCCACTGTTTGCTTTCAACCACTTGGGCCGCGCACTTCAAGCAATCCAAGCGGATAAACCCCGGTTCTGCTTGCACTTTGAGTGCTGAGTGGTATTGAGCCCGCAATCTGCTTTTTATCCAAAGGAACAACGCCCGTGGACCTGACTGCGCTGCGCAAAGCCAACCCCGAACACTGGGACAAAGCTGCGGCCATCCGCACATTGACCCTTGATGCCGTCGCCGCTGCAAACTCCGGACATTCCGGTATGCCCATGGGCATGGCGGATGTCGCGACCGTCCTGTTCGAAAAGCACCTGAAGTTTGACGCCTCGGCCCCGAACTGGCCGGATCGCGATCGCTTCATCCTGTCCGCAGGCCATGGTTCGATGCTGGTTTATTCGTTGCTGTACCTGACGGGATATGCAGATGTGACACTGGAGGAGATCAAGAATTTCCGTCAGCTGGGCGCAAAAACCGCAGGCCACCCCGAAAACTTTCTGGTCGCTGGTGTTGAGACCACGACCGGCCCGCTGGGTCAGGGTATCTCGAACGCCGTGGGCTTTGCGATGGCCGAAGAAATCCAGCGTGCACATTATGGCAAGAAGGTTGTTGACCACTATACCTATGTCATCGCAGGCGACGGTTGCCTTATGGAAGGCGTAAGCCAGGAGGCAATCACGCTGGCCGGTCGTCACGAGCTGAGCAAGCTGATCGTCTTCTGGGATAACAACAACATCACCATCGACGGCACCGTCGATATCGCGGACCGCACCGATCAGGTTCGTCGCTTTGCGGCCTCGGGCTGGCATGTGATCGAAATCGATGGTCATGATCCCAAGGCCATCGACGCGGCCATCGTTCAGGCGAAGAAGTCGAACAAGCCGACCATGATTGCGTGTAAAACCCACATTGCTTTGGGCCACGCGGCGCAGGACACGTCAAAGGGGCACGGCGCGCTGACCGATGCGGATCAGCTGAAGGACGCCAAAAAGGCCTATGGCTGGGCGCATGATGCGTTTGACGTGCCTGCCAATGTCAAATCCGCATGGGAAGCCATCGGATCGCGTGGCGCTGCCGAGCGTGCGGAATGGGAAGCGCGTTTTGCACAACTGTCCGAGCGCAAGCAGGCTGAGTTCACTCGCGCCTATGCGTTCGAGGCCCCCAAGCGACTGGCTGGCGCCATTCGTGCCTTCAAAAAGCAGATGTCCGAAGACCAGCCGAAACTGGCCACCCGTTCGTCGTCGGAGAAAGTCCTGAACGTTGTGAACCCGATCATGAGCGAAACCGTTGGTGGTTCAGCGGATCTGACCGGATCGAACAACACCAAATCGGCCGATATGGGTGTATTCCTGCCGGAAAATCGCAAGGGTCGCTACATCCATTACGGTATCCGTGAACACGGCATGGCGGCGGCGATGAACGGTATGGCGCTGCATGGTGGTATCCGTCCCTATGGCGGCACGTTCATGGCCTTCACAGATTATGCCCGCCCGTCCATGCGTCTGGCCGCGCTGATGAAGATCCCCAGCGTCTTTGTGATGACCCATGACTCGATCGGTCTGGGCGAAGATGGCCCGACCCACCAGCCGGTTGAACATCTGGCGATCTCGCGTGCAACCCCCAACACTTTTGTGTTCCGCCCCGCTGACACCATTGAAACCGCCGAGGCATGGGAACTGGCACTGACCTTCAAGGAAAGCCCCTCGGTCCTGTCGCTGACCCGTCAGGGTGTTCCAACGGTACGTACCGAGCACAAGACCAAGAACCTGACCGCACAAGGTGCTTACGTTCTGGCCGAAGCAGAAGGCAAGCGTCAGGCGATCCTGATTGCCACGGGTTCCGAAGTGTCGCTAGCGATGGAAGCCAAAGCGATGCTCGAGGCCGAAGGTATCGGCACGCGTGTTGTTTCGATGCCCTGCATGGAGCTGTTCGCAGAGCAGGACGAAGCCTACCGCAAGCGCGTCCTTCCGGCAGGTCCGGTCCGCGTTGGTATCGAAGCCGCGGTTCGTGCTGGCGGCTGGGATCGTTGGTTGCTGGGTGAACGTGGCCGCGAAGCCAAAGCCGGGTTCATCGGCATGTCGAGCTTTGGTGCCTCGGCCCCTGCAGGTGAGCTATACAAGCATTTCAGCATCTCCGCCGAAGCAACCGTGGCCAAGGTCAAGGAATTGTTGGGGCTGTAAGCTTATACCAGAACAATCAACCAAAGGGCGGCTTCAGCCGCCCTTTTCCGTTTCTTTTCAGTGCGCTTTGGACTTGCCGAACAAAGGCATGATCACCTTGGTGGCCATTGGGATCAAAACCAGTCCCCAGGCTAGGCCCAGAACTCCGTCCATTGTCGCTTTGGCCAGCCATTTCACCGCAGCGGCCCAGTCCTCGGGCGCTGAATACGCAATCGCTTTGGCCCAGTCATAGATCTGATGCTGCAGCCAACCAAAACCAAGCACTTCCAGACCGTGGATGACAATCGAGCCACCGACCCAAAGCATCGCCGCAGTTCCGACGACCGACAAGGTTTTCATCACAGCCGGCATTGCCTTGACCAGACCGCGACCCAAGCCACGACCAACAGGCGTTGGAGCGTTACTCGCCAGATAAAGCCCAACATCATCCATCTTCACGATCAACGCCACCGAGCCATAAACCGCCACCGTCACGCCAATCCCCACAACGGCCAAAGTTGCGGCTTGCATCCAAAGATTTGGCGCTTCGATCGCCGCCAGTGCAATGGTCATAATCTCGGCTGAGAGGATAAAATCAGTTTTGATCGCGCCCTTGACCTTCTGCTCTTCCAGGTGGCCCGGATCCCGGTTTTTCATGTCTTCCTCTATGACGTGACTTCCATGAGGAAACAGAACGTGAAAAATCTTTTCGGCGCCTTCAAAACACAAATATGATCCACCCAGCATCAACAGTGGGGTGATCAGCCACGGGGCGAAATTGGCCAGCAACAAGGCCACCGGCAACAGGAGTATGATTTTGTTGAAAACCGAACCGCGCGCGATACGCCAGATGATCGGCAATTCGCGCGCCGGGGCAAAGCCTTGAACGTATTTTGGTGTTACCGCAGCGTCGTCAATGATCACACCGGCCGTCTTGGCCCCTGCCTTGCCCGCCGCGGCCACGACATCGTCCACCGATGTCGCCGCAACCTTGGCGATCCCGGCCACATCGTCCAACAAGGCCAAAAGACCACTCATTGCGTTTCCTTTCCCAATCACTGCCGCATCTGGACCCTACCTGATCCAACGGCTAGCGCAAGCGTTAGCGCAACCGTCGCAGGTTTGCGCTAACACCTTAAAAATATGCCGTTTTTGCCCTTTTGAGATTCCCATTTCGCCGCTATATGGCCCTCAACGCAAGCGCATCAGGAGACGTCACATGACCATCAAGGTCGGTATCAATGGTTTTGGCCGTATTGGCCGCTGCACCCTGTCGCACATCGCCGCGTCGGGGCGTAACGACATCGAAGTGATCAAAGTCAACGCAACCGGCCCATTGGAAACCTCTGCGCATCTGCTAAAATATGACAGCGTTCACGGGCGGTTCCCGCGCGAAGTTTCGATCGAAGGCAACACAATGGATCTGGGCCGTGGCCCGATGCAGATGTTTTCGACCTACGATATGAATGAACTGGACTGGGAGGGCTGTGACGTCGTTCTGGAGTGCACCGGTAAATTCAATGACGGCAACAAGGCCAAAACACATCTGGATCGCGGTGCAGGTAAGGTGCTGCTGTCCGCCCCCGGCAAGAACGTGAACAAAACCATCGTTTTTGGTGTAAACCACAACACCCTGACCGCGAACGACAACATGGTGTCGAACGGCTCCTGCACCACCAACTGCCTGGCCCCGCTGGCCAAGGTGCTGGACGAGGGCGTCGGCATTGAACACGGTATCATGACCACCATTCACGCCTATACCGGCGACCAGCCCACGCTGGACCGTCGCCACAGCGACCTCTATCGCGCCCGCGCTGCCGCGATGTCGATGATTCCGACCTCAACCGGTGCTGCCAAAGCTTTGGGTGAAGTTCTTCCAAACCTGAAAGGCCGTCTGGACGGGTCTGCCATCCGGGTCCCTACCCCGAACGTTTCAGCGGTTGACCTGACCTTCCGCGCGTCGCGTGACACCTCGGTGGCCGAGATCAACGCAATCGTCGAAGAAGCAGCCAAGGGCCCGATGCAGCGCGTTCTGGGATATGAGCCCGCACCGCTGGTATCAACCGATTTCAACCACACCGAAGAAAGCTCGATCTTCGCACCCGACCAGACCCGTGTCGTCGATGATCGCATGGTGCGCGTGCTGGCCTGGTATGACAACGAGTGGGGTTTCTCGGTTCGCATGGCAGACGTAGCCGTCGCCATGGGCCGCCTTAACTGACCCTTCGGACTTCGCTTGTACGTTGGTGCCCGCTCAGGTTATCTGGGCGGGCATTTTCGTTCGGAACCGACATGAACAATCAAATCGCTATCTGGCTTGGCGTCCTGTTGCTTGGGGGCATGATGCTGGACGTAGCCTTGTATGGAACCGAGCACATGTTGTTCCTCGGTAAGAAGCTATACGACTTTCTGGACTGGCTCGCTTTTTGGCGATGACAGAGGTTTTTCTTGACATTTCGCTTGATCTGTAATTGTTAGCGCTAACTCATATGGCTGAGATATTTGTACGGAGCGAACCATGACCCTGAAACTAGCGATCAACGGATTTGGACGGATCGGGCGCGGGGTTCTGCGCGCGGTGATGGAAAGCGGGCGTACAGACGTTGAGATCGTCGCGATCAACGACTTAGGCAAGCCCGACATGAACGCGCATCTGTTCGAGTTTGACAGCGTTCATGGCCGTTATCCCAACCCTGTCACGCTTACAGACGCCGGCCTGGATGTGGGGCGCGGCCCGATCCGCCTGAGCAGTGAGCGTAATCCCGAAGACTTGCCCTGGTCTGATATCGACGTTGTTCTGGAATGCACCGGGGTTTTCCGCACACGCGAAGCGGCTGAACGTCACTTCAAGAACGGATCACAGAAAGTCCTGATCTCAGCCCCTGCACGGGGTGACGGCGTTGTGAAAACCATCGTCTTTGGCGTCAACGACAGCGAGTTGACGGCCGAAGATCTGGTCGTTTCGAACGCATCCTGCACCACGAATTGTCTTTCTCCCGTTGCCGCTGCTCTGGACGCAGGTCTTGGTATCAAACATGGCAACATGACCACCGTTCACGCTTACACCGCCAGCCAGCCTGTGCATGACACGGTTGGAAAAGACCCCTACCTGTCGCGCGCCGCAGCCCTGTCGATGATCCCTACCACAACCGGTGCAGCCGCCGCTGTGGGGCTGGTACTGCCGCAACTCAAGGGCAAATTGACGGGTCAGGCCATCCGGGTACCAACCCCGAATGTTTCAGTCGTTGATCTGGTTGCCGAGGTTTCGCGCCCAACGACCGAAGATGAGGTCAATCAACTGTTCATTGATGCCGCAGCAAAGATTCCCGGTGTTCTGGCGGCGGAAAGCCGTCCTCTGGTCTCGGTCGATTTCAACCACGACTCGCACAGCTCGACGGTGTCACTGGCAGAAACCAAAGTCACCGACGGTACGCTGGTTCGCGTGTTGGCCTGGTATGACAACGAATGGGGCTTTTCGAACCGGATGCTGGATACGGCCGCCGCGATGGGCGCCCTAGCCTAACCGCTCACGCAGTGCCGCATTGACACGGGGCGTGACGAATTTCGACACGTCTCCGTTCAAACGGGCAATTTCTTTCACCAGTTTTGAAGCAATCGCCTGATGGCGTGCCTCGGCCATCAAAAAAACAGTCTCGATCGAGTCGTCCAGTGCGCGGTTCATACCAACCATCTGGAATTCATACTCGAAATCCGCGACAGCGCGCAAACCGCGGACGATGATCTGCGCACCGACATCCCTTGCGCAATCGATCAATAGATTTTCGAAGGGATGAGCGATAATTTCAGTGCCGGTTTGTTCGGTCAGTTCGGCGCATTCGGCCTCGATCATCGCGACGCGCTCTTCCAGCGAGAACAACGGGCCTTTGTCCCGGTTGATGGCGACGCCAATGACAAGTTTATCCACCAATGCAGCCGCCCGGCGAATGATATCGATGTGCCCTATGGTGATAGGGTCAAAGGTTCCCGGATACAAACCAACCCGCATCACGCCCTCCTGCGCAATAAAATTTCTGCGCAAGCAAACACAACTTTGCTGCAGGTGCAAGTGATTGCTTTGGCACCCCTTGCTGTTAGTGCCCCATTATCATGCCTTCCAGGGCATCTTTTTCCATCGCCAGTTCGGCCAGCTGGGCCTTTACCACGTCACCAAGTGTGACGATGCCGATCAGTTTACCGTCTTCGACAACCGGCATATGGCGAAAGCGCCCTTCTGTCATGCGGGCCATGATATCCTGAACCGAGGCCTGACGCGTCGTCGTGATCAGGTCCTGCGTCATGTAGGATTTTACAGGCTGGTCGAGACAGCCACTACCGCTGGCGGCAAGCTCGCGGACGATGTCGCGTTCAGACAGAATTCCAATCGCGGTTTCTCCGCCATCGTCAGAAACAACAACCGTCCCGATCCGCTTTTCCGCAAGAATCTTCGAGGCTTCTGAAACCGTCGCCATTGGCGCCACCGTTACAACGCCGTCTGTCGCTTTGGACGTCAGGATAGCCTGTACCAACATGAAGAATTCCTCCGGAATAATAACACTTATTCCAAAGCGTTGCGCGATTGTGGCGACCTGTCAAGCACCGGCATCTGCTTCCAATCGAAGCACTTCCTCGCGAATACCGCGCGTCAGGGCATCGGCAAAGCGGTTCAACCGTTCGTTGCGCTGATCTCCTTCATGCCGGACCAGATAGAAACTGCGCGTCAGACTCACTTGATCCGTCAGGATTTTCCGAAGCCCCTGATGGAAAGGCAACGTAAAGTCATGTGCCACGCAAACGCCAGTTCCCAAACTGACCTGCCGCAATTGCACCGAGACCGAGTTCGATGCAAGCGCGACACGGTCAACCCCAATATCGTTCAGGTAATCCAGTTCCCGGTCAAAGATCATGTCGGGAATGTAACCGATCAATCGGTGCCCCTTGAGGTCAGCGACCGAGTGGATTGGATCGTGACGTTTCAGATATTCATCGGTCGCGACCATGTGCAATTTGTAATCACTGACTTTTTTGACCAAAAGCTGCCCTGCGGTTGGCGCGCTGACAGTCACGGCCATATCGGCCTCGCGACGGGACAGGTTGATCACCCTCGGCAGAGCCAGAATCTGAATATCCAGTTCCGGGTTTGAATCACTGATCCTGGCGCAGACCTGGGGCAACAGGTAATTTGCGCTGCCATCTGGCGCGCCGATCCGGATTTGCCCGCTGAGTGATTTCGTGGATCCCGCCACGGCTCCGGCCGCTGCGCGCATCGCCTCTTCTGCATGCAACCCATGCTCCAACAGGCGCTGCCCTGCCGGTGTCAGGACATAGCCCTGCTGCGACTTGGTGAACAACGCAGAATCCAGCGTCGTTTCCAATCGCGCAACACGTCGCCCCACGGTGGCGGGATCGATTTTCAGGATACGACCAGCGGAGGAAAGACTTTCCTCGCGCGCCACGGCCAGAAAGATCCGCATATCGTCCCAGTTTGGAGTCACACCGTTTCCTTTTGCATTTTTGCAAAACTCTTTTGAGACATTGCCTCTGTTCGCGGGATTTCTGCAAGCCTATTGTGCGCACAAATCTATCGGAGGAGTTATTGATGCAAGATCTGACCCATTTCCTGAACGGCGAAATGGTCGCCGGTACATCCGGTCGTTTCGACAACGTCTACAACCCGGCAACGGGCGAGGTTCAATACAAGTGCCCGATGGCAAGTGCTGCGGAAACCACGGCGGCGATTGAGGCCGCAGCCGCTGCCCAGCCCGAATGGGGCGCAACCAACCCTCAGAAACGTGCACGTGTCATGATGGCAATGGTCGGCCTGATGAACCGCGACATGGACAAACTGGCCGAGGCACTAAGCCGCGAGCACGGCAAGACCATTCCCGATGCCAAAGGCGACTTGCAGCGTGGTCTGGAAGTGATCGAATACTGCATCGGTGCGCCTCAGATGCTGAAAGGCGAGTTCACCGACAGCGCAGGCCCCGGCATCGACATGTATTCCATGCGCCAGCCGCTGGGTGTCGTGGGTTCGATCATGCCCTTTAACTTCCCTGCGATGATGCCCCTGTGGCATGTCGGTCCTGCACTGGCCTGCGGTAACGCCGTTGTTCTGAAACCGTCCGAGCGTGACCCCTCGGTTCCGCTGATGCTGGCCGAACTGTTTGTCGAAGCCGGCCTGCCCAAGGGTGTGTTCCAGGTCGTGAATGGTGACAAAGAGGCCGTTGATACGATCCTCGACAGCGAGATCATTCAGGGTGTCAGCTTTGTAGGATCTACCCCGATCGCTCAGTATATCTACAGCCGTGCCACCGCAAACGGCAAACGCGCCCAGTGTTTTGGTGGTGCCAAGAACCACATGATCGTCATGCCCGACGCCGATCTGGATCAGGCCGCCGACGCGCTGGTCGGTGCCGGGTTTGGCGCAGCAGGCGAACGCTGCATGGCAATCTCTGTTGCGGTTCCGGTTGGTGAAGAAACCGCGGACAAGCTGATCGAAAAGCTGATCCCGCGCGTCGAAAAGCTGAAAGTGGGCCCCTACACCGCTGGTGACGATGTCGACATGGGCCCTGTAGTAACCGCCGCCGCGAAAGAGCGTATCCTTGGTCTGATCAATTCGGGTGTCGAGCAAGGCGCAAAGCTGGTCGTCGATAACCGTGATTTCAGCCTGCAAGGTTATGAGGACGGCTTCTTTGTCGGCCCGCACCTGTTTGACCACGTCACTCCGGACATGGACATCTACAAACAGGAGATCTTTGGCCCGGTTCTGTCGACTGTCCGTGCAGGTTCCTACGAAGAGGCGATCGGTCTGGCGATGGACCACGAATACGGAAACGGCACAGCGATCTTTACCCGCGACGGTGACACAGCGCGCGATTTTGCCAGCCGGATCAATATCGGCATGGTGGGTATCAACGTTCCGATCCCCGTTCCGCTGGCTTATCACACTTTTGGTGGTTGGAAAAAATCCATGTTTGGCGATCTGAACCAGCATGGCCCGGACAGCTTCAAGTTCTACACCCGCACCAAAACAGTAACCGCACGCTGGCCGTCGGGCATCAAGGAAGGTGGCGAGTTCAACTTCAAAGCCATGGACTGATTTCAGCCTGCATGACTATGGAACCCGGCCCTATTCAGGGCCGGGTTTTTGCATTTTTCCGCCGAGCAGCGTTCAAATTCCCCACGTTCACAAGAAATTCAGGTGCGTCACTCTGGAAAATTGCGACCAATGGAAATATCTTGCCGCCAAATACACATTGAGCAGTGAATTTACCGGAGGCACCCTTGTCCCACTCCCGAATAACCCGTCGTTCCGCCCTGCTGGGCGTTGCATCCCTGATGGCGACCCCCGCCCTTGTTCGGGCCCAAAGCACGGACGCGTTTCCGGAGACAGAAGACGCGATCAGCACACAGTTACCGGTACGGCGCAATGTATCATCCTTCGCGCAACAAAACTGGCAGGATCACTTTGATGAGCTGGGCGTTGGCTGCCTGTTGGCCGACATTACCAGCCGCGCGGTTCACTATTGGGCGCCGGATGGCACCTATAAGCTGTACCCCAGCTCTGTGCCCATGAGCGAAGAGCTTACAAAACGCGGCTACACAAAAGTTGTACGCAAGACCGAATTTCCAAGCTGGACACCGACCGCCTCGATGCGCGAGCGTGACCCCAACCTGCCTATTCGGATGGAAGGTGGCGATCCAGGCAACCCGCTGGGAACGCGCGCCATGTATCTGGACTGGCCTGCTTATCTCGTCCACGGCACGCACGACACGCGCAAGATCGGTCGGCAGAGCTCGTCAGGATGCATTGGCCTGTATAACCAACACGTTGAAGAATTGTATCCACTGGTTAAGGTCGGCACACAGGTTCGTTTGGTCTAATTTACCAGCTTAGAAAAGCAAAAGCCCCGGTCATACGCCGGGGCTTTGATTTCTTGAGGAGCAGAGCATCATTCCGGCAGGATAACAGCGTCAACCACGTGGATCACGCCATTGCTGGCTTCGATATCCGCCTGTATGACCTTGGCGTCATTCACTTTGACGCCGTTTTTGGCATTCACGCTCAGCCGATCACCCTGTACAGTCAGAACCTTCGCGCGCTTGCCAGCTATGTCGCCGGACATCACCTTGGCTGGTACAACATGGTACGTAAGGATTGACACGAGTTGATCTTTGTTCTCCGGCAACAACAACGTTTCCACCGTGCCTTCGGGTAGTGCGGCAAAGGCTTCGTCTGTCGGGGCAAAGACGGTGAATGGACCTTTTCCTTTCAAGGTATCTACCAAACCTGCGGCTTGAACTGCGGCCACCAACGTGTTGAACGATCCGGC
The DNA here is from genome assembly GCF_056541095.1 of Ruegeria sp. AK11. Classification (NCBI taxonomy): domain Bacteria; kingdom Pseudomonadati; phylum Pseudomonadota; class Alphaproteobacteria; order Rhodobacterales; family Roseobacteraceae; genus Ruegeria; species Ruegeria sp. AK11. The sequence goes on along the minus strand of NZ_JBQFXU010000001.1, from coordinate 796,904 downwards.
TGCTACAGCGGTATCAACGATATCTGCAGCCTGCGCTTTGAGCGGCATGGCAAATGCAAATGCGGCGACGGCACCCATAAAAGTACGACGAAACATGGCTGTCTTCTCCTCTCCAGCTTGTTATGGAAAGGGATACGGGGCTTTCGTCACGCCGGATCAGTCTGAGATCATTTTTCTTTTAGCTGCACCCAGATGCTTTGCGCGCGCCCTTCAGCCAAAAAGGGCAAATCGGCGACGGCATCGGGTCGATCCTGTTGCAGGTAATATCCCGGCCAAAGCATTGAATACGCGCCAGATTGCAGCAAAGCGTGCAGCATGTATTGCTCACCCCAACCCGGGCAGTCATAGAAGAACCGCTTGGGGTATTCGTAGGGCAGAAAAACATCGTGCACATGGATCACCACTCCGGGCTTCAGTGTTGGAATGATGCGGCAAAAAAGATGAGCGACGTCGTTGCTCATCCGCACGACGTGGCTGGAATCAATAAACAGGATGTCGCCGGCTTCCAGCTCTGAAAACAGCGCCGGATCGGCATCCTCCAGCCGTTTTTGTTCGAACCGATCAACAACTTGGGCGATGTCAGCGCGGGGATACGGATCAATTGCCGTAATGTTGGTGTCAAACCCGCCATCGATGACCGCCTGCCGGGTTACTCTGGTCGAGTTTCCGCATCCAACCTCAATAACCCGCCGGGGTTGAAAGCGTCGGATCATCAGATACAAGGCATCCGCGTCGGGGCTGTCGTAATAGCCGTTTCCAGCACGATAGCCGGTCTGATTGCGCTCAGGATCCTTCAGCGCGTCCAGCGCATGCTTATGCGCGGCGTATTCACTGACCAGTTGCGAAATATCAAACCCATCCATTCCCGGCGACAAAGCATAGACGGGGCGCGTCAGACCTCCGGCAGCCTCAAAAGCTTCCAGCCGCGCGCGCTCATCCTGTTCGGTGACCTTGTCGACCAGTTTCACACCCAGCTCATCCAGGGCGGCGTTGATCTGCGGGAATTTTCTGGGTTTCAAGTCGCTGGCTCCGTGGTCTTTGCTGCGTTATTCCATACCTTTGGTGGTCGTTCCTCTGCAAGGACAAGCCGGGCAAACCCTTGGCAAAAAGAAAATTTCCGTATTCACTGATCAAAATAACTACCGCGAGGGCCGCCATGCAGCAGGAATTCACGATCGGGATCGAAGAAGAATACCTTCTTGTAGACCGCGACAGCCTCCAATTGTCCGAAGCTCCCGAAGCGCTGATGGAAGCCTGTCAGAATGATTTCGAAGGACAGGTCAGCCCCGAATTCCTGCAATGTCAGATAGAAGTCGGCACCCGCCCGCATGCAACCGTTGCTTCGGCGCGCGAGGACCTGAAACGCCTGCGCTCCTGTGTATCGGAACGGGCTGCGGAATATAACCTGTCACCAATAGCCGTGTCGTGCCACCCTTTTGCGAACTGGAAGGATCAGCATCACACCCGAAAGGAACGCTATGATGCGCTGCAACACGCGCTTGGGGGCGTGGCCCGCCGGATGTTGATCTGCGGCATGCATGTTCATGTCGGGGTCGAAGACCGAGCCTTGCGTTCTGATCTGATGCCGCAATTGTCTTACTTCCTGCCGCATCTTCTGGCGTTGTCAACGTCCTCGCCTTTCTGGAACGGCGAGGATACGGGCCTGTCGTCGTACCGTCTGACCGTCTTTGACAATCTGCCACGTACCGGTCTGCCACCGGTCTTTGCAAGCTGGGGCGAATATGAGCGCACCACGGGTATTTTGATTGAACTTGGGGTCATCGAAGATACCACTAAGATCTGGTGGGACCTGCGCCCCTCGCATCGCTTTCCAACGCTTGAAACGCGGATTATGGATGTCCAGCCAAGGTTGGAACACACGCTTTCACTGGCCGCCCTTGTTCAGGCGTTGACCAGAATGTTGTGCCGCTTGAAAGATCGCAACTTGCGCTGGCGGCAATATGATCGCTTTCTGATAGGTGAAAACCGCTGGCGCGCGCAGCGATATGGTGTGGGCGAAGGATTGATCGATTTCGGCGATCGCTCGATCAAACCCATGTCCGACTTGATCGGTGATCTGATGGGATTGCTGGCCGAAGACGCCGAGGCACTGGGCACAATGTCGGAACTGGCCCGCCTGCGGCAGATCGCCGAAAACGGCACCTCGGCCACACGCCAGCGCCGCGTTCATGCCGAGGCTTCCGCGCGCGGGGAAGATCCTGGCAAGGCCGTCGTGCGCCACCTGATCGAAGAGTTCCACGCGGATCTTTAGACACTGGCGACAACAGTCCCCTGCCCAGAGCCATTGTTGAGCCTGCAAAATTTCTGTAAGAATTCAGAAATAAACAACTGTTCAATTCATTGCCGATGGGAGGGAGCGCCATGGATTTCGCACTCAGCGAGGAACAAACAGCCATTTTCGACATGGCACATGCCTTTGGTCAGGAACATATCGCCCCTTTTGCCCGGCAATGGGAGGCTGATGGAACGATCCCCAAAACCTTATGGCCCCAAATCGGAGAGCTTGGCTTCGGCGCCCTTTACGTGTCCGAGGCCAGCGGTGGGTCAAACCTGACCCGTCTGGATGCAACTCTGGTTTTTGAGGCCCTATCGATGGCCTGCCCGTCGGTCGCGGCGTTCCTGTCGATCCATAATATGTGCGCCAAGATGCTCGACAACTTTGCAGACGATGACCTCAAGGCGCGCATCATGCCCGATGTTCTGAGCTTGAAAACTGTGTTGAGTTATTGCCTGACCGAGCCCGGTTCTGGATCGGATGCGGCAGCGCTGAAAACACGCGCCGAACGGACCAACGAAGGCTATACGCTGAACGGAACAAAGGCCTTCATTTCAGGCGGCGGATATTCCGACGCTTACGTCTGTATGGTGCGTACCGGCCAGGACGGGCCCAAAGGAATTTCGACCGTTTACGTTGAAGACGGCACGCCCGGCCTCAGCTTTGGCGCGCTCGAGCAGAAGATGGGCTGGAAAAGCCAACCCACCGCGCAAGTTCAGTTCGACGATTGCAAGATACCGGCCGGAAACCTTGTGGGCACGGAAGGTGACGGATTCAAATATGCGATGATGGGGTTGGATGGCGGACGGCTTAACATTTCTGCCTGCTCGCTTGGGGCCGCTCAGGCCGGGCTGGATATGACGCTGCAATACATGTCCGAACGCAAGGCTTTTGGCCAGTCCATCGACCAGTTTCAGGCCCTTCAATTCCGTCTGGCGGATATGGAGATCGAATTGCAGGCCGCGCGTACGTTCCTTCGGCAGGCAGCCTGGAAGCTGGATCAGGGCGCGCCGGATGCCACGAAGTTCTGCGCCATGGCCAAGAAGTTCGTTACCGAGACTGGATCGAAAGTTGTGGACCAGTGCCTGCAATTGCATGGCGGTTATGGCTATCTTGCGGATTACGGCATCGAAAAGCTTGTGCGTGATCTTCGTGTGCACCAGATATTGGAAGGCACGAACGAGATCATGCGTGTGATTGTATCACGCCAATTGCTTGCCAATCGCTGAGGCACCCATGTCAGATATCGATATCCGCACCACAGGCCGTGCCGGGCGTATCACCCTGACCCGTCCTCATGCGCTGAACGCGATGACATATGACATGTGCATGGCTATCGACACAGCGCTGCGCAACTGGCGCGAGGACGATGAGATTGACCTGATCATCCTGGACGCCGAAGGGGAAAAGGCCTTCTGCGCGGGCGGTGATATTGCTGAACTTTATGAAACTGGAACCAAGGGCGATTTTTCTTACGGTCAGATATTCTGGCGTGACGAATACCGTCTGAATGCCCTGATCTTCGAATATCCAAAACCGGTCATCAGCTTTCTTCAGGGATTCGCGATGGGCGGCGGTGTTGGCATCGGATGCCATGGCAGCCATCGAGTTGTGGGAGAAAGCGCAAAGATTGCCATGCCAGAATGCTCCATCGGACTGGTGCCGGATGTCGGCGGCTCGTTGATGCTGGCCCTTGCACCTGGACGCGCGGGTGAGTTTCTGGGAACAACGGGCTATCGGATGGGGCCTGCGGATGCGATCTATGCAGGGTTTGCCGACCTTTTCATCCCGCAATCACAATGGTCCGATCTGATCGAGTTGCTCGAAGCCTCTGGAAACGCTGAACTGTTGGCTGACCACGCCGATACACCGACTGATGGTGAATTGGCGAACTTGCAGGCGCAAATCGATCAGCATTTTTCCGGTGAAACCCTTGGCGACGTTCTGAACAGTCTGCGCAGCGACGACAGTGAGTTTTCAGCGAAATCTCTGGGCATGCTGAGGAAAAACGCACCGCTTTCCGTGGCTTGCACAATCGAGGTTCTTCATCGCCTGCGCTCCCCTTCTCTGACCATACGCCGAGCTCTGGAGATGGAGTATCGTTTCACCCACCGCGCGATGGAGCATGGCGATTTTCTGGAAGGCATCCGCGCACAGATCATCGACAAGGATCGCAATCCGAACTGGCAGTTTCCTGACATGAACGTCCCTCTGGTGGCCGTGTCGAAAATGCTGCAGCCACTGGGTGCGGACGCCCTGACTTTCGAAGAGGATTAAGAGATGCAAATCGGTTTCATCGGACTGGGAAACATGGGCGCGCCAATGGCGGCCAATCTTGCAAAAGCCGGTCATCAGGTTATTGGCTTTGACACAGCAGGCGTGACGGTTGAAGGGGTAACTCAGGCCGCAACCGCTTCGGAAGCTGTTGCAACGGCCGATGCTGTCATCACGATGCTGCCAAACGGTGCGATTCTGAGGGCCGTTGCCGATCAGATCATTCCCGCAATGGCACAAGGTGCTGTGCTGATCGATTGCTCGACAGTTGATGTGGAAAGCGCTCGTGCAGTTGCCGATCAGGCCATCAACGCCGGACTGTTGTCCGTAGACGCGCCGGTTTCAGGCGGCATCGGTGGTGCTGCGGCTGGCACGCTGACCTTTATGGCTGGCGGATCAGAAGCCGCGTTTGCCAAGGCATCCCCTCTGTTCGACATCATGGGGCAGAAAGCTGTTCACTGTGGTGAGGCCGGTTCCGGTCAGGCTGCCAAGATCTGCAATAACATGATCCTTGGTGTCACCATGATTGCAACCTGTGAAGCCTTCGCATTGGCCGACAAGCTGGGTCTGGACCGGCAAAAGATGTTTGACGTGGTAAGTACGTCGTCCGGATACAGCTGGACGATGAACGCCTATTGCCCTGCCCCCGGTGTCGGCCCGCAAAGCCCTGCGGACAATGGGTACGCCCCCGGTTTCGCGGCCGAGCTGATGCTGAAGGACCTGCGCCTCAGCCAGCAGGCGGCAGAGAGTGCAGATGCAGATACGCCAATGGGTCAGGTTGCCACCGCGCTTTATGAGCAATTTGTCGAGAACGAAGATGGCAAGGGACGCGATTTCAGTGCCATGCTGCCACGGTTCGAAAAGCGCAGACGTGACTAAGACAACTGGCGGCATCTTGCCCAACGATTTGACAGATGTTGGGCAAGCGACCATCTAGGCAGTCATGAACAAAAGGCCCCGGCTGGCCAAATCGCAAAGGAAGGCGACATGACGAGATTTTTGGTGACGACGGCAACTCTGGCGGCTTTGGCCCTTTCCCCGGTTGCCGCGGTTGCAAAGAACAAGGCCGGGCATTGCCCTCCGGGTCTGGCCAAGAAATCCGTTCCCTGTGTGCCGCCGGGTCAGGCAAAGAAAATCTATCGCGATGGTGACTTCATTACCAACGATTACCGCTGGATCAATGACCCCTATCGCTATGGGTTGAACCGAAACTACTCATATGTCCGTGCAGGTGACTACGTGTACCGGGTCGACCCCGAGACACGCAAAGTATTGAACCTGATTGGTGCGATCGCAGATATCCTGAACTGAGGCCGCGTCTGGGCACTTATTCTGCCGCGACGCGCGCCCCTTTCAGCATCGGTTTCAGGTATCGCCCGGTGTGGCTGCGTTCAACGTCGGCTATGTCTTCCGGTGTTCCGGTGGCGACAATTTCGCCACCGCCATCACCACCTTCAGGTCCAATGTCGATGATATGATCCGCGGTTTTAACCACGTCCAGATTATGTTCAATCACCACGACCGTATTGCCTTGATCGACAAGTTCGTGCAGCACTTCCAACAGCTTGCGAACATCTTCGAAATGCAGACCTGTTGTCGGTTCGTCGAGAATATAGAGCGTTCGTCCGGTTGAACGCTTTGACAGTTCCTTTGACAGCTTTACCCGCTGCGCCTCGCCACCTGACAAAGTCGTGGCTTGTTGACCCACCTTGATATAGCCAAGACCCACACGCGCAAGGGCGTCCATCTTGTCCCGGATTGAGGGCACGGCCTTGAAGAACTCCTGCGCATCTTCCACTGTCATATCAAGCACATCCGCGATGGATTTGCCCTTGAACTTGATCTCAAGCGTCTCGCGGTTATACCGCGCCCCCTTGCAAGTTTCGCAAGTCACGTAGACGTCAGGCAGAAAGTGCATCTCGATCTTGATGACACCGTCACCCTGACATGCCTCACACCGCCCGCCTTTGACGTTAAAGCTGAAGCGACCGGGTTTGTACCCGCGTGCCTTAGCCTCAGGCAGGCCGGCAAACCAATCTCGGATCGGGGTGAAGGCCCCGGTGTAAGTCGCCGGGTTTGAACGCGGCGTTCGCCCAATGGGGCGCTGGTCGATGTCGATGACCTTATCGAGGTGTTCCAGCCCCTTGATGGTTTCACAGGGTGCTGGTGTCTGACGCGCCCCGTTCAGCCGCATTGACGCGGTTTTGAACAATGTCTCGATCGTGAGGGTGGATTTACCCCCGCCCGACACACCGGTGACACAAACGAATTTGCCCAAGGGGAAGTCGGCTGTGACATTCTTCAAGTTGTTGCCCGTGGCTTTGACCACCGTGACTTTCTGCTTTTTGCCTTTACGGCGCTGCACCGGAACCGCGATTTCACGCGTTCCCGCAAGGTACTGCCCGGTAATAGAGGCCGCATCTGCCGCGATTTCCGCAGGCGTTCCGTGACTGACCACCTGCCCGCCATGTACGCCTGCCCCCGGACCGATGTCGAAAACATAGTCAGCTTCACGGATGGCTTCCTCGTCATGTTCTACAACGATCACCGTATTGCCCTGATCCCTCAGGTTCTTGAGCGTATCCAGAAGCCTGTCATTGTCACGCTGATGCAGTCCGATCGAGGGCTCATCCAGCACATAGAGAACCCCGGTCAGCCCCGAGCCGATCTGACTGGCCAGACGAATACGCTGGCTTTCGCCACCCGACAGTGTTCCGCTTGAACGGGACAGCGTAAGGTATTCCAAACCAACGTTATTCAGGAAACCAAGTCGCTCGCGAATTTCCTTGAGGATGGCGCGGGCAATTTCGTTTTTCTGGGCGCTCAGGTGGTTGGGCGCATCTTCGATCCACGCCAGAGCCTCACGGATCGACATCTGCACCACCTGCCCCACATGCAGCCCGGCGATCTTTACCGCCAGCGCTTCGGCCCGCAGCCTGTAGCCTTCGCAGGCGCCGCAGGGGCGATTGTTTTGATATCGTTCAAATTCCTCACGAATCCACGCGCTGTCAGTTTCGCGGTACCGCCGTTCCATATTCGGGATCACGCCTTCAAAACTGCGGGTCACTTGATAGACGCGCCCGCCTTCGTCGTACCGGAACAGAATTTCATCATCCCCGGACCCTCGCAGAAAGACCTCCTGCACATTTTTAGGCAGGTCTTTCCAGGGCGTGTTCTTGTCAAATTCGTAATGGCGCGCGATGGCCTCGATGGTTTGCAGGAAATATGGTGATTTGCCCTTGCGCCACGGGGCCAAAGCACCATCGTAGAGTTTCAGCGTCTGGTCCGGCACCACCAAGCGTTCATCGAAAAACAACTCGACCCCAAGACCGTCACAATCCGGGCAGGCACCGAATGGCGCGTTGAACGAAAACAGGCGTGGTTCGATTTCGGGAATGGTGAAACCGCTGACCGGGCAGGCAAAATTCTCGCTGAATGTGATGCGTTCCGGATCACCTTCACGCGGGGCAGTTTCCAAAATGGCAATCCCGTCCGCCAAGTCCAGAGCGGTGCGCAGGCTGTCGGCCAGGCGCGTTTCCATTCCTTCCCGTACAACCAGTCTATCAACAACCACATCGATATCGTGACGGAATTTCTTATCCAATACAGGCGGTTGATCCAGTTCGTAGAACTCTCCGTCCACCTTGACGCGTTGGAAACCCTGTTTGCGCAGCTCCAGGAATTCTTTTTTGTACTCACCCTTCCGGTCGCGCACGATGGGGGCCAGAAGATAGCCGCGTGTGCCGTCTTCCATTGCCATGATCCGGTCGACCATGTCCTGCACTTGCTGCGCCTCAATCGGTTGCCCGGTGGCTGGGCTGTAGGGCGTTCCGGCGCGGGCAAACAGCAGACGCAGATAGTCATAGATTTCAGTTACCGTGCCCACAGTTGAACGCGGGTTCTTGGACGTCGTCTTTTGTTCAATCGAAATCGCCGGAGACAGGCCGCTTATATGGTCGACATCTGGCTTTTCCATCATATCCAGGAATTGCCGGGCATATGCCGAAAGGCTTTCGACATACCGGCGCTGGCCTTCGGCATAGATGGTATCAAACGCTAATGAGGACTTCCCCGAACCCGACAGTCCGGTGATGACCACCAACTGATCCCGAGGGATATCAACGTCTATACCTTTGAGGTTATGTTCGCGCGCGCCGCGCACCTCGATATTCTTCAGCTCAGCCATATGCGGCCCCCAACAAACAAGTGGTTAAGAGATAGGCGAGCCAGACCAAGACTCCAACAGAAAAGTTAGAACATTTAGTGAACAGTCGAAATTTCGCCGATTAGAACCTTCAATGATCAATGGATTGGGAAAAGGTGCCCGTAAAGGCGCAACCGTTGATCTGTTTGAGGAGGAAAATGGCGCGGTTGACGGGGCTCGAACCCGCGACCCCCGGCGTGACAGGCCGGTACTCTAACCAACTGAGCTACAACCGCGCATCTATTTTCGTGGCCTTTTGCCTGGACCAAGGTTGGCAGCGGTGGCGCGGTTGACGGGGCTCGAACCCGCGACCCCCGGCGTGACAGGCCGGTACTCTAACCAACTGAGCTACAACCGCCCGCTGCATGTTCATTGCTGAACGTTTGGGTGTATTATGGCTACGCTCGGGCAGCGTCAAGCGGCGTTTTCAAGTTTTTTGCCAGATTCCAGAATTTTGTATACGGCGCGATTTTTTGCGGATGCCACGGGTTCTATTTCCCTTGCAGCCAACCTTCGGGAAAGATATCACCCGGTCCCATGGGTGATTAGCTCAGTGGTAGAGCGCTTCGTTCACATCGAAGATGTCAGCGGTTCAAATCCGTTATCACCCACCATTTTCCAGATCACACCGATGCCCAAAATGAAACGCTGGTTTCATGCAGCGTCTTGGCGCTGCATGGTGCGGTCTTCACTACATCCCTCAACAAAAAAGGCGAAGCTATTGCTTCGCCTTTTTTTGATTTACCAAAGACTTAATGCGCGGTCGCGGAAGGTCCGGTATTACCGGGCGACGCGGCCGCCGCTGCTGCGGCCTCTTCCGCGGCTTCGTCCCATTCGATCGGTTCCGGTTTACGCACCAAAGCATGTTCCAGAACTTCCGAGACATGTTTGACCGGGATGATCTTCAGCCCTTCTTTGACGTTGTCCGGGATATCCGCGAGATCCTTTTCATTCTCTTCCGGGATCAAAACGGTCTTTATCCCACCACGCAGCGCGGCCAGCAGTTTTTCTTTCAATCCACCAATCGGCATCGCATTCCCGCGCAGTGAGACTTCGCCGGTCATAGCAATGTCTTTCCGAACCGGAATACCGGTCAGAACCGAGACAATCGACGTGACCATGGCCAGACCAGCCGATGGGCCATCCTTGGGTGTCGCGCCATCCGGCACGTGAACGTGAATGTCGATCTTGTCAAACTGCGGCGGCTTTACCCCGATCTGAGGTGAAATCGAACGCACATAGGACGAAGCGGCGTCGATGGATTCCTTCATCACATCGCCCAGCTTACCGGTCGTCTTCATCCGCCCTTTGCCGGGCAGTTTCAACGCTTCGATATGCAACAGGTCGCCACCCACTGACGTCCAGGCAAGACCGGTGACAACACCAACCTGATCGTCCTGCTCGGCCAGGCCATAACGGAATTTCGGCACACCCAGGAAATCTTGCAGGTTTTCGGGTGTGACCTTAACGGTTTCCGCGTCCTTCTTGATGATCTTGGTCAGCGACTTGCGCGCAACCTTGGCGATTTCACGTTCAAGGTTCCGTACGCCCGCCTCACGGGTATAGGTGCGGATGATCTTTTGCAGCGCCTCATCGGTCAGTTCGAATTCCTTGGCTTTCAAACCATGGTTCTTGACCTGTTTGCTGATCAGGTGCTGCTTGGCGATCTCACGCTTTTCGTCCTCGGTGTAACCGGCCAACGGGATGATCTCCATCCGGTCAAGCAGGGGCCCGGGCATGTTGTAGCTGTTCGACGTGGTCAGAAACATCACGTTGGACAGGTCATATTCAACCTCAAGATAATGGTCCATGAACGTGTTGTTCTGTTCGGGGTCCAGCACCTCAAGCATCGCTGATGCAGGGTCACCCCGAAAATCCTGTCCCATCTTGTCGATTTCATCCAACAAAATCAGCGGGTTCGTGGTCTTCGCTTTCTTCAACGCCTGAATGATCTTGCCGGGCATCGAGCCAATATAAGTCCGACGATGGCCCCGGATCTCGGATTCGTCGCGAACACCACCCAATGAGATGCGAATGAACTCGCGCCCGGTTGCCTTCGCAACCGACTTACCCAGCGAAGTCTTACCCACGCCCGGAGGACCGACAAGGCACAGAATCGGCCCTTTCAGCTTTTTCGAGCGCTGTTGAACCGCAAGGTATTCAACGATCCGTTCCTTGACCTTCTCAAGCCCATAATGGTCGGCGTCCAGAATCTCCTGCGCGCGGCCCAGATCCTTTTTGACACGGGACTTGGTGCCCCAAGGCAGAGCAAGAATCCAATCCAGATAGTTGCGCACAACTGTGGCTTCGGCCGACATGGGCGACATGTTCTTGAGCTTCTTAAGCTCACCCTCGGCCTTTTCCCGCGCTTCTTTCGACAGCTTGGTCTCGGCGATTTTGGCTTCCAGTTCAGCAACTTCGTTGCTGCCGTCCTCACCATCGCCAAGTTCCTTCTGAATGGCCTTCATCTGCTCATTCAGATAATATTCACGCTGCGTCTTCTCCATCTGGGATTTGACGCGGGTCTTGATCTTCTTCTCGACCTGCAGAACAGACATCTCGCCCTGCATCAGGCCATAGACTTTCTCAAGCCGCTCGCTGACGCTGAGAGTTTCCAGAAGCTCCTGCTTTTGTTCGACTTCGATGCCCAGATGCCCCGACACAAGGTCAGCCAGCTTCGCAGGCTCGGTTGTATCGCCCACTGCGGTCAGTGCCTCTTCGGGGATGTTCTTGCGCACTTTGGCGTAACGCTCGAACTCGTCCGCGACAGTGCGCAACAGTGCTTCGGTCGTGGTGACGTCGCCGGGAATTTCGGTCAGGTATTCCGCGCGGGCTTCGAAGAACTCTTCGTTCTCCAGAAACTCGGTGATCTGAACGCGCGCCTGCCCTTCGACCAGCACTTTTACCGTGCCATCGGGCAGCTTCAGCAGTTGCAGCACATTTGCCAGAACGCCGGTGCGGTAGATGCCTTCTTCATCCGGATCGTCAACGCCGGGATCGATCTGGCTGGACAATAGAATTTGCTTGTCATCCTGCATCACCTCTTCCAGCGCGCGGACCGATTTGTCACGGCCTACGAAAAGCGGCACGATCATATGTGGGAACACCACAATATCGCGCAGCGGCAGGACGGGGTAGGAGGAATTCAGAGGCTCTTGCATGCTCTATCCTTATCGTTGGCAAGACGGTACTTGTCCCTCATCGAGGCAACATTTGACCGTCTCCTGTCTTGGACGATAAAGGTGGGGCCTCATCGCCCATTTTCAACCTTATCGCCATGTATCACCAATCAGAATGAACCGAGGTTTGGCGGACTGCAAGGCGTGCCGGGAACATATCCACCAAAATAGTAGAATACACCCCGCTCTTGCGCGATCAGTCGCCGGAAAACAGCCCGACCGCGCAGAACTGGCCGTTTTCGCCTTGGAGGGGGCAAAATTTCACAGCGGTTCGATATCCCCCTGCGCGCGCTGCGCGTGGAAATCGGCCTGCCAGGCTTCGAACGCACCCTCCGCAATCGCGTCGCGCATGCCGGCCATGATCTCCTGAAAATAATGCAGGTTATGCCATGTCAGCAACATGCCGGAGATCATCTCATTCGCGCGGAACACGTGGTGCAAATAAGCGCGAGAGTAATTCGAACAGGCCGGGCAAGTGCACTGCGCGTCCAGCGGGCGCGGATCATCTGCGTGACGGGCATTTTTGATGTTCACCACGCCGTAGCGGGTGAAAACCTGCCCTGTACGCCCGGACCGCGAGGGCAACACGCAGTCCATCATGTCGATCCCGCGGGCAACGGCACCGACGATATCGTCGGGCTTGCCGACGCCCATCAGATAGCGCGGCTTGTCCGATGGCAGGAAATCGGGGGCAAAATCGAGGCAAGAGAACATGGCCTCCTGCCCTTCGCCGACGGCTAGGCCACCAACTGCATAGCCCTCGAAACCGATAGATTTCAGCGCCTCGGCGCTTTCTTCGCGCAGGTCTTTTTCTAACCCACCTTGCATGATGCCAAAAAGCGCATGCCCCGGACGATCGCCGAACGCATCACGCGACCGTTCGGCCCAACGCATCGACAGGCGCATCGACTCGGCAATGCGATCACGATCAGCTGGCAACGCAGGGCATTCATCGAAACACATGACAATGTCCGAGCCCAACAGGCGCTGGATCTTCATCGACCGTTCCGGTGTCAATTCGTGCTTTGACCCGTCAATATGGGATTTGAAAGTCACGCCCTTTTCAGTCAGCTTGCGCAAACCGGCCAGCGACATGACCTGAAATCCGCCGGAATCTGTCAGAATGGGCCGTTCCCAGTTCATGAATTTGTGCAGTCCACCCAGTCGATCAATACGCTCAGCGGTCGGACGCAGCATCAGGTGATAGGTGTTCCCCAGCAGGATGTCTGCCCCCGTCGCGCGAACGCTTTCCGGCATCATCGCCTTGACCGTTGCCGCAGTGCCAACCGGCATAAAGGCAGGCGTTCTCACGTCGCCGCGTGGTGTGCTGATCACACCGGTCCGGGCTTTGCCGTCTGTGGCTTTCAGATCAAAAGAAAACTGTTGGGTCATGTCATCGCCTCGGGTCGCCGAACCGGGCAGGCTTTGCCCGATCCGGTCGGTCTTTGCAACCCGTCAGGGTAGCGAGGCAACACGGTCTGTAAACAGTTGAACAACCCCTGCCCCATCCACGTCGCGGCAGACCCGAACTGCGGGACGTTCCGGATCAGGTCGCGTCGCACCCTTCTGGTCGCCTTCGGTGACAACCCGCAGACCCGTTTCGACCATGTCAAACATAGCACCATGAGAACAAGCAATCACAGCCGTCGAATCGTGCAGGCCGCAGCCCTCCAGACCACCGACGTCCTTGTAGAACTTCAGGTAAAAGCGAGAGATATCTCGCAGAAAGGACCCCATGTCAGGTGATCGCATTGCCAGGCTTTCGAAATCTGCAGTCTCGTAGAGCGTTTTCAGCGTGACATCCAAGCCGACCAGTACGGTTTCCGGCGGTGTGGCAAAGACCTCTTCAGCGGCAATCGCATCATGATAGATGTTGGCCTCGGCATGTACTGTAATATTACCAGGGCAGTACACCGCCCCGCCCATAATCACCAAACGCCCCAGATTGTCGGCGAATTCCGGATCCAGACGAATGGCGTTGGCGATGTTGGTCAGGGGGCCCACGGCGCACACCACCAGCTCTTTCTTGTGGGTTCGCGCCATATCAACCAGAAATTCAGCAGCCGGCAGGGCGTGGTTGCTTCCAATTTCGGGAATTTCAGTCAGGTCACCGAATCCTTCGGGACCATGCACATGTTCGGAGGGCGAATGCGTATCGGCACCCAAGGCAACCGCAGCCCCTTCCGCGACAGGCAGATCCAGACCCAGCTTATCAAGCAGGAACCGGGCATTGCGGCTGGATTGGTGAACATGCGTGTTTCCGAACACGGTGGTCAGGCCGATCAGCTCGATCTCGGGCGCTGCGGCGGCATAGGCGATTGCCATGGCATCATCGATGCCAGGATCTGTATCGATTATCAGTTTCATCCAAGCCCGATACCGCAAACAATTAGGGATGCAAAGCGGTCACAGCACTATTTTTCGATACAGCGTTTTACTATTGGAGCATTTGCATGGGGCTGCTTTCCACTCATACCAGAGTTGAAATCGGGCGACTCAATCGCCACATGTATACTATAGTACACAAAAACAAGAGGACAGTATGACCGAAGACCAAATCATCGGATTGCTTTCGTCAAACATCATTTACCTGCTGGCTGCGGTGCTGGTAATTGTTATCATTTTCAAAGGCATCAAGATTGTGCCTCAGTCCGAAAAATACGTAGTTGAACGGTTTGGGCGCCTGCATTCCGTGCTTGGCCCCGGCATCAACTTTATTGTTCCGCTACTGGACATTGCGCGTCACAAGATCTCGATCCTGGAACGCCAGCTGCCAAACGCGACGCAGGACGCAATCACCAAGGACAACGTTCTGGTGCAGATCGATACATCGGTCTTCTACCGTATTCTCGAACCTGAAAAGACGGTCTACCGAATTCGCGACGTAGATGGCGCGATTGCCACCACTGTCGCCGGGATCGTTCGCGCCGAGATTGGTAAGATGGATCTGGATGAGGTTCAGTCGAACCGGTCCCAACTGATCACGCGTATTCAGGAAAGCGTTGAAACAGCTGTCGATGACTGGGGTATCGAAGTCACCCGCGCCGAGATTCTGGACGTAAATCTGGATCAGGCCACCCGTGACGCCATGCTGCAACAGCTGAACGCCGAACGAGCCCGCCGCGCACAGGTGACAGAAGCCGAGGGCAAGAAGCGCGCAGTCGAGCTGCATGCCGACGCCGAGCTTTATGCGGCGGAACAAACCGCCAAGGCGCGGCGCATTCAGGCCGAAGCCGAAGCTTATGCCACAGGTGTGGTCGCCAAGGCCATTCAGGATAACGGCATCGAAGCTGCTCAGTATCAGGTTGCCTTGAAACAGGTTGAAGCCCTGAACGCGCTTGGAAACGGTACTGGCAAGCAAACCATTGTTGTGCCTGCCAACGCACTGGAAGCCTTTGGTGACGCGTTCAAAATGTTAAAAGGAGGAAAGTGATGGCTGACCCCTTCTGGTTGACCTGGTGGATCTGGCTGGCCGCCGCATTGGCGCTGGGTATCCTTGAGATTTTCCTGCCCGGTTTCATCTTTCTGGGCTTTGCAATCGGAGCCGCAGTCACGGGGCTTATCCTTGCCGTACCCGGAATGGCTCTGTCTTTGAATGTATTGGCGCTGATCTTTGCAGTGATGTCACTGATTGCATGGCTTGTTTTGCGGAAACTGTTTGCGTTGCCGAACGGTCAGGTCAAAACTTTCAACCACGACATCAACGACTAAATTGCCGCGGCGCCCCAATCGGCGCCGCTGACCTACTGGACCCTGTTGCTCCTATTCCCTATATAATCGCTCAGGCAACTGACCCGAGGCAAAGATGACTCATCCGAGCGAACAGTTTGAAGGCACACCGCTGATTGCGCCGTCAACCATTGAGCACCCCCTGTACGAGCCCGTGGTCGAAGCGTGTCGCACGGTCTACGATCCGGAAATCCCGGTGAACATCTATGACCTCGGCCTGATCTACACGATCGACATTTCCACGGACAACGCCGTGAAGGTGATCATGACACTGACAGCACCCGGTTGCCCTGTTGCCGGCGACATGCCCGGATGGATCATGGAAGCGATCGAGCCTGTTGCAGGCGTCAAAGAGGTTGACGTGGAACTGACCTGGGAGCCGCCCTGGGGTATGGAAATGATGTCAGACGAAGCGCGTCTGGAACTAGGATTTATGTAGGCACCTGCCACAGTTTCCCGGGTATTTGTCACAAAACATTGGCGTTTTTGTTACCTGCTCGTGCTGTCCCTGTCACAATGATGCGGGAAAAGACCTGCGGACGGCACCAATCAGTGTCGCGCCTCGGGCCAGACATGATTTGACCGCCCCCCCCGAGTTCCGGCCCCGAAACACGGACCGTTCTTGCCCGAGAACGGTCCTTTTTCTTATCCAAACCACCAAACGTCGGGTAATCAGTTCAAATTGCAAGTCTTTTTGATCTCCGCAGATCTGGCGTCAAGTTGATTGATGTAGTCCCCCGATAGCATTTGCAGCCGTTTGTGTTCCGTTCCTGTGACCAGCCCCAAAAGTGCCCCGGCAGGAGTAATGGCGGCAACACTTTCCAACTGTTGGTCCTGCGCGTGCTTTTTCTCGGCCGCGATGGCGCGCAAATCGCCCTCGGCGGTCGCGCAGTTTACCGGATGCCTCTCTCCATCATTGGTGGCCGCCGCATCATCCGGAACAAACAGAAGAACTGCAATGGTAAGCACCGCGCGCATCAAGATCGAATTAACAATCGCCTGTAAATCATTCACAATAATATCCTTTCCGATAGTATATCAAAGCAAACCGAATTAACGGCTGACCAACTTGAACCCATTCAGTTCCACGGTCTCACAGTTGGATATCTTCAGCGAACCCATTCTGAATGCCGGGTTGTTTCATCCGGATAAAACTCTTTATAACACACCGTCTTGAGCCTTGACCTCCTGAGCCCTAAATTAAACGCAACGCGCGACAACGGAGACTTACATGTTCGGCATTCCCGGCAAACAGGCTGTGACCATGACACCTAAAGCCGCAGAACAAATCACCCGCCTGATGAACTCGGGTGGCCACGCTGGCTTGCGCATTGGCGTCAAGAAAGGCGGCTGTGCAGGCATGGAATACACCATGGAATATGTCGATCAGGCTGATCCGCATGATGAAGTTGTCGAACAGGATGGAGCACGCGTCATGATCGCGCCAATGGCGCAGATGTTCCTGTTCGGGACTGAAATCGATTACGAGGTGTCGTTGCTGGAATCAGGTTTCAAGTTCAAGAATCCGAATGTTGTCGACGCCTGCGGTTGCGGTGAATCCATCAAATTCGATGAAAGCATCACGCAGCAATCCTAGTTTGCGCCGGATAATCCCGTGACACGGGCCCGACCGAACGCCGTATTGTCGATCATAGCGCTTGAACCCACCCGATCCGTGGAATTGTAAGATCGCGTCGACAATGATATCCGCATCCTAAATCATCGAATGATCAGGGAGATACGGGTATGCGGCGCAGGCTTGCGGCAGGAAACTGGAAAATGAACGGAACCGGTGCTGCGCTGAGCGAGCTTGAAGCACTGTGCAAGTCTCACCCAGACGCTTCGGTCGATATACTCATCTGCCCTCCGGCAACATTGCTCAGCCGTGCCGCAGACACCGTACGCGGGTCAGCGGTTACCGTTGGCGGGCAGGATTGTCACGCGGCAAGCGCGGGCGCGCATACAGGCGATATCAGCGCCGAGATGCTGCTGGACGCGGGCGCGACGTCAGTCATCCTGGGTCATTCCGAACGTCGCGTAGACCATGAAGAGCATGACGAGGATATACGCGCCAAGGCCCGTGCAGCGATGGACGCGGGGTTAAAAGCGATCATTTGCGTAGGCGAAAGTCTGGAACAACGCGAGGCGGCCAACACGCTCGACATAATCGGCGGTCAGATGTCGGGGTCGATCCCGGATCAGGCAACCGGCGAGAACCTGATCATTGCTTATGAGCCGATCTGGGCCATCGGCACCGGCAAGGTTCCGACGCTTGATGAGATTGGGGAAGTTCACGACTTCATCCGCGCCCGGCTAGAGCGCCGCTTTGGCGAAGGTGTGGGCCGCTCTGTCCGTCTTCTGTATGGTGGGTCGGTCAAACCCTCCAACGCGGCGGAGATCTTTGCGGTTTCAAATGTCGATGGTGCGCTTGTGGGTGGCGCCAGCCTGAAGGCCGGGGATTTCACGGGCATTATTCAGGCGCTGGAGAGCGTCTAGGATTCGCCTTTACTCGGCAATATCTTCGGCCCAAAGCTCTGGCTTTTCTTCGATGAACCGCTGCATCAGTGCGATGCAGTCAGGATCGTTGGCTATCACCACCTCGACACCGCGTTCGCGCAGGAAGTCTTCGTTGCCACCAAAGTTCTGGGTATCGCCGATCACCACACGCGGGATACCAAACTGAACGATAGTGCCCGAGCACATCATGCAAGGTGACAACGACGTGTAAAGAACCGTATCCCGATAGGTTTTCTGACGTCCCGCTTTGCGCAAGGCATCCATTTCGCCATGTGCGATCGGATCCCCGCCCTGCACACGTTGATTACGCCCTTGTGAAACAATATCGCCACCCCGCGCCAGAACTGACCCGATCGGGCATCCACCTTCGTCAAACCCGGCTTTGGCCTCGTCATAAGCAACGCGCAGCAGGCGCTTGTCGGTCTCGGTCAGCATTCCGGTCTCCATTTCCCGTGTTTCCTGAACCCTGCCCAAGCGCAATAGCTTGGTCAATAAAGGGCTCATGCCAGCTTCATCAGGATAAGACCCGACACGATCAGAAGGGCCGCGAGAATCCGCGCAGGGCTTAGGGCTTCGCCCAGAAACAGGATACCGACACAGAACGCCCCCACTGCCCCAATACCCGTCCAGATGGTGTAAGCCGTGCCTAATGGCAGGTCGCGCATCGCCAGCGCCAACAGGCCGAAAGAGCCGATCATCGAAAGAGCCATCAAGGCCGTAGGCCACAATCGGGTGAAACCAGCCGATTGCTTCATCGCTACAGCCCAGACGATTTCCAACAGGCCAGCAAAAAGAAGAAAGATCCAGGGCATATGACAACCTCGTATTCGTTCGGGTCGTCCCGAAAGATGTCCCATTATGGGGAGGTCGTCCTCTGAACCCTAGTTAAGCACTTGATGCCGGGGTTCAAGATACGAAAAAGCCGGGCAGTCGAAACCGCCCGGCTACGTGCATCGTCAAACCACCTAATTGGTTATGATTTCCGGGCCCATGAAGGTGTTGGGCAGGAATGTCGAGATCCACGGAATATACGTCACCATAATCAGGAAGACGAAGAGAACAGCGAGGAACGGCAGCGCTGCCCTAACAACGCTCATCATCGGCATACCTGCAACGCCCGAGGTTACGAACAGGTTTAGACCAACCGGAGGCGTGATCATTCCGATTTCCATGTTCACCACCATAATGATGCCCAGATGGATCGGATCGATGCCCAGCTCGATGGCAATCGGGAACACCAGCGGTGCGACGATCACCAACAGGCCCGACGGCTCCATAAACTGTCCACCGATCAGAAGGATCACGTTCACAACGATCAGGAACGCCACCGGCCCTAGCCCTGCGGTCAGCATCGCCTCGGCGATATGCTGCGGCACCTGTTCGTCCGTCAGAACATGCTTAAGGATCAGCGCGTTGGCGATCACGAACAACAACGTCACCGTCAGCTTGCCCGCCTCGAACAGTGTATGCTTGGTATCCGGGTGAAAGAACGCCGCGACCAACGCGTAAGGCTTTTTCAGCAGCGGCAGGTTCTGTGCGTCCCCTTCCGTACTCAGCGGACCCATGTCCTTGTAGACGAAACTGGCGATGAAAAAGGCATAGACGGCAGCAACCGCGGCAGCCTCGGTCGGGGTAAAGATACCCCCATAAATGCCACCCAGAATGATAACGATCAGGAACAGGCCCCAACCGGCCTCGCGGGCCGAGGTAAAGACCTCACCCCACCCCTTCCATTCACCCTTGGGCAGGTTCTTGACCTTTGCTATGACATAGATGGTGACCATCAGCATGAAGCCAGCCATCAGACCGGGAATAACGCCAGCCAGAAACATGCGCCCAACTGAAACTTCGACGGCGGCAGCATACACAACCATCACGATGGACGGAGGGATCAGGATGCCCAGCGTACCCGCGTTACAGATCACACCAGCGGCAAACTCTTTGGAATACCCAACCTGGCGCATACCTGCGATGACAATCGACCCGATCGCCACAACCGTGGCCGGGGACGATCCTGACAGCGCGGCAAACAGCATACAGGCAAACACGCCCGCAATCGCCAGACCGCCGGGCAGATGCCCCACGCAAGCAATCGAGAAACGGATGATCCGACGCGCTACACCACCTGTCGTCATAAAGGACGAGGCCAGAATGAAGAACGGGATCGCCAACAGGGTGAAATGCCCCTCGAACGCCTCAAACAGCGTGCCTGCAACTGAAGCCAGCGAACTGTCGGAATAGATCAGCAGGAACAGGGTCGAGCTGAGGCCAAGTGCAACCGCAATCGGAACCCCGATCAGCAGCAGGCCGATGACCATCGAGAAAAGAAGGATAACGTCCATCAGTCATGCACCCCTTGTTGTGCGCGGACTTCTTCAATCTCGTCCTCGACTTCGTGGCTGGCGACAAGGCGATCGGTCTCACCACGCCAAATTTGAACGGCGACCTGCGTAAACCGGATCACCAGCAGCAGCATGGACACCGGCAGAACCAGATAAGGTACGACCTTGGGCAGTTTTTCATACCCCTCGCCATAGTTGATCAGGTCTTCCAGAAAGCGCAGCGGAGCGACCATGGGGATGTCGTCTACCTCGTAGAAACTCTGGCTGCGTGCGCCGAAATCAAACCCGGTAGGGAACCAGCGGCCCGATGTTGGCGGCAGATCTGCAAAGACGGCCCAATAATCATATGCCCCTTTGAGCATCAGCAGAGAAAACACCAGACAGCATCCAACCGAGACCAACGCCATTAGGCGCCTCGGTGCTGGCGCCAGCATGTTCAGGATTGCATCCACGCCCAGATGAGCATGTTTCTTGACTGCGTAAGACGCGCCCAGCAGCACCAGCCAGCCAAACGTGAACACTGTCAACTCAAGTGCCCATAGGATATTGGAATTAAAAACAAACCGCGCGATCACGTTGGCAAATGTAACGACCGTCATAAGGCCCAAAAGCAACGCGATCAGGGTTTCTTCGATATGGTCGATCAGCCCGCCCTGGCCGGAGTTCGCACCAGACATCTTTCAGTCCCCGCATTTTATTGAAGAGAGAGTTGAGAATGGGGCGGGCCATTTCAGCCCGCCCGGCCTGCGCGTCGAATACTCCCCAGTCCCCGGACGCGCGGTCTTTGACCGGATCAGAACCCGGCGTTGATGGCCTGTGCCGCGTCGATCTTGTCCTGACCCACGTCACCGGCGAATTTGTCCCAAACCGGTTTCATTGCGTCGACCCAGGCCTGACGCTGTTCAGGGGTCAGTTCACGGATGACGCCGCCTGCATCGATGATCGACGCTTTGGCCGCTTCGTTCACAGCAAAGGCTTCTTTGTTCCGGGTCTCGGTAACTTCGGCCAGAATAGTCAGGAACTGATCCCGCACCGCCGGATCAAGACTGTCCAGCCAATCCACCGATGTCACGACCAGATAGTCGATGATGCCGTGGTTGGTTTCGGTGATACCGTCCTGCACCTCAAAGAACTTCTTGCCGTAGATGTTCGACCAGGTGTTCTCCTGCCCGTCCACAACGCCCTGTTGCAGCGCGCCATACACTTCCGAGAACGCCATTTTCTGCGGGCTACCACCGATGGCTTCCATCTGTGCCACCAGCACATCTGACGACTGCACGCGGAACTTCAGACCGTTTGCATCCGACGGATCAACCAAAGCCTTGTTGGCCGACATCTGCTTCATGCCATTGTGCCAGAACGCCAGACCTTGCAGGCCACGACGCTGCATGCTGTCTTTCATCGCCTGCCCCTCGGCCGAGGCCTGGAACGCGTCTACAGCGTCGACATTCTTGAACATGAACGGCAGGTCAAACAGGCGGAACTGTTTGGTGAACTTCTCGAACTTCGACAGCGAGGGCGCGGCCAGTTGCACGTCACCCTGCAACATCGCTTCGAGAACTTTGTCATCGTTGTAGAGCGTCGAGTTCGGATAGACCTCGACACACATCGTGCCGTTCATTTCGTCGTTGACCCGCTGCTCCAGCAGCGATGCCGCGATACCTTTGGGGTGTTTGTCGGTGTTCGTCACATGCGCGAACTTGACGACGATTTCACCTTCGTCGCATGCAGCCATACCAGCCGTTGCGGTTACTGTCAGAGCAAGCGCAGTTGCTGCCGTTGTCAGAAGCTTCATCTGATATCCTCCCAGAGTTCCTTGAAACTTGCAGTCGACGCCGGGTAAGCGCCGTATGGCGTGCAGTGAAGCGACTCAGGGTAAAGCACACAACTTTTGACTGCGATTGCGGAACGTGTCTGATTACCTGTTTAATACCAAAGTGTTACGTCGTTGCTGGTTCAGGTTCTGCGCTTCACAGGTCCGAGCCGTGCGAAAACTCGCACATCCTCAGAGCGGCTTGTGCGGATTTCCGCACAATTTCCGAATCACTTCTTCGAATCAGATGCGCCAATCCGGTTCCTGCTTATCTGCGGTAATCCTCGGGACGAATCTGGTAGCGCGCCAGCTTGTCGTAAAAGGTCTTACGCGGCAGCTTCAGCGCCTTGGCCGCATCTGACGCTTTTCCATTGTGGCGGCCCAAAGCTGCAATCAACAAAGATCGTTCAACCCGCGCCATCTGTTCGCTCAACCCCAGATCCGTAGCCTGCGTAACCTCCTCGGGCATTCCAAGAACAAACCGCATTGCTGCTGACATCAGCGAACGGGCGTTGCCCGGCCAGTCGCTGGCCATCAAGGCCGCCAGATGTTCGGACGAAATCTCGGGAATTGCGATGCCAGCCTGTTCGGCCGCTTGCGCCACATAGTGGCGAAAAATCACCGGAATGTCGTCGGGGCGTTCCGCCAATGAAGGAACACGCACCCGCATCACATCCAAACGATAAAACAGATCAGCGTTGAACCGCCCTTCCGAACTTAACGCGGATAGGTCGGCGGTTGTTCCTGCAATAATACGCCCCCCCGGACCGCGCTCGATGATCTCCAACGCCGCAAACTGCGTGGCTTGGGGCATGGCGGACACTTCGTCCAGAAACAGGGAACCACCCACGGCATCGCCACAGCTTTGGGCAAGGTCATCGGGGCTTAGACTTGAAGCCGGACGTTTGACAAAAGGCCCCTGACCAGCGGGCGACATCAGGTGGACCACTTCGGCTACTTTGGATATGCCGCTGCCCGGCGGGCCGGTAACAAGAACTTCGGCCCCTGTCGGTGCGACGGTCCGCACGCGATCCCGCAGCGCCTCAGCTTGCGGAGACAGGCCAAACAGCAAACGTGCGGCCGGGTCCCCCCTTTCAAGTTCGGATTTCAGGGCGCGCTGTTCCAACACTTGGGTGCGGGCTGCGAATGCGCGTTCAAGAACATCCATCAGGTCAGACGCAGCGCAGGGTTTTTCGAGAAAATCGAACGCTCCTTTTCCCATGGCTTCTACGGCCATTGGGATATCACCTTCTCCGGTCAAAAGGATCACCGGAAGCTCGGGGTCGATGTCCCGAGCATACGCCAACAAGTGGAAGCCATCCCGCCCGGGCATTCGAATGTCCGAAATAATCACACCGGGGAAATCCCGCCGAATATGATCCTTGGCCGCCACAAAAGAACCGGCTGTTGTCGGTGCGTAATCCGCCAGTTCAATGGTTTGCGCCAATGCCTCGCGAACAGCCGCGTCATCATCGACCAAGAGAACCCTGCGCATCATGCTGCCTCTTCTTTTCCATAGGGCTCCAACTCGACAGTAAACACTGCGCCATCAGCCGTGTTTGCTCCACGGATTTCACCCCCAAAGCTTTGAACAAGACCATATGATATTGAAAGACCAAGCCCCAGACCTTCAGAGGATCCTACGCTTTTGGTCGAATAAAACGGCTCGAACACCCGGTCGGGGTCTTCGATCCCCGGTCCGGTATCCTGCACAGAAACGCGCAACCGGTCTTCTTCGTGCATCACAATCGAAATGTACCGCTTGGGTCTCCCCAGCATCGCATCCGCCGCGTTATTGATCAGATTAACAAAGACCTGCACCAAGCGGACTTCCCCCCCCCAAACATAAACCGCAGCCTGTCCCGGTTCCCATTCCAGCGTCACATCATCGTCACGCAAACGGGTTTCGGTCAATTCGACGGCAGTTTTCAGAACCTGCACCAGATCGACCCGACCCATCGGTTCGCTTTCATTGCGAGCGAACGCGCGCAGGTTCTTGATGATCCGGGCCATGCGGGCGGCCATTTCCGAAATACGCCCAAGGTTTTCACTGGCCCTGTCACCTTTGCCGCGTTCAAGAAAGGCCGTACCATTGTCGGCGAATTGCTGGATCGCCATCAACGGTTGGTTGAGTTCGTGGCTGATCCCCGCCGACATCTGCCCCAACGCGCTGAGCTTACCTGCCTGCACCAGCTCTGCCTGCGCTTTTTTCAGTGCTGCTTCGGCCTCCTGACGTTCTGCAACTTCGCGGCGCAATGCGGTGTTTGCTTGGGTCAAAGCACGGGTACGCTGCGCCACCCGGCTTTCCAGAACCGTGTTGGCATTCGCCAGCGTCCGTCGCCGTTCCATCGCAAGATACAGCATCGCACCAAACGCCAGACAGATCGCGGCGACCGCCGCCGCCTGCAACCCGGCAAGTCGCCGGGCCGGGGCCACGTCCACCAAAACCTCGGCGGTCATATCGATCACAGGCAACTCAAGCGTTAGGTGCAACGCATCGCGTGGCAAATACCGCCCCCAACTCAGCCGCCACAACTCATGCTGGCCGACCCGCGTCGCGGCAAAATCCACCGACGCACCCTCTGGCGGTGTCAGCCCGGACTGGCCAACCTCGCGGCTCCAGAACAGCAAGTCCGACCGATTCGAGATGAAGACGACACCGTCAGAATCAACAAAGAAAACGGCTTCGGTACTGCCCCGCCAAGTTTGTTCAATGTCCTGGACATCGGCAACCACCATCACTGCACCTTCGACTTGCCCGGAGGCGGCAAAAGTCGGAGCGGCATAGGAATATATCCGGTCGCCACTGTCTGGAACCACTTCATGCGCGGTGCCCACCGCACCCTGCATGGCGCGCCTGAACGCTGGATGTGCGGACATGTCTCGCTGTGCCACTGGCTGTGCGGCGACCATAACCCGACCGCTGCGATCCAAGTACATCATGTTGACGGCCGCTGTCTTGTCGGCAACGTCCAGCAACATCGCTTGCGCGTCATGTATTTGTGTCGGTGTATCCAACGCGTGCAAGGCGGGATGTGTCGCCATCAGAACCGCCAGTTCCTGGTAGACCTGCATCTGGGTGCTGAGCCGATCCGCCGCCAGTTCAAGGTCTGCTTCGGCCTTGTCACTTAGCTGAGACAGCGCCTGACGATAGCCATAAGACCAAACAAAACCTGACAGCAGCCCGACAGCGGACAAAAAACCGACAATGATCCAAACTCTCTGCATAGACAGGGTCTTGCATTCAACGCGGCTCGTGGCAAGTGTGCGTCGCATGAAGTCATTCTCGCAATCCCCGACAGACCCGGGTTTCGTTCAGAACCCCTACCCTTTCTATGATCAGGCCCGCACTGCTGGTGATCTGTTCTATTGGCGCGACTACGACATGGTTGCTGCGGTGTCCCGCCGTGCCGTGCGGGCACTTCTTCGCGACCGCCGGTTTGGGCGGGAAGTTCCGCCTGAATGCGCGACACAGGGCCCTGCCCATTTGGCCCCCTGGCTGGCTATCGAAGCCCATTCGCTGCTTGAAGCTGAACCCCCGCGACATACCCGCCTGAGGGCGCTTGTTATGCGCGCTTTCACGTCGCGGGAAATTTCTGCATTGCAGCCTTCCATTGAATCGCTATGCCACAGTCTTGTCGAGGCGTTTCCGAATACACCTTTCGATCTGCTGAGTGCTTATTGCACTCAGGTCCCGGTGGTAACCATCTGCCGACTGTTGGGCGTTCCCGAAGACATGGCGCCCAACCTGTTGCAGTGGTCGCATGACATGGTCGCGATGTATCAGGCCAACCGGACACAGGCGACCGAGGATAAGGCCGCCAAGTCGTCTCAGGAGTTCACGGATTTCCTGTTGGGATACATTAACCAGCGACGCAACGATCCGCGTGACGATTTGATCACCCGGCTTATCAGCGCCGAGGAGGAAGGCGAAAAGCTGTCCATCGACGAACTGGTCGCAACATGCATCTTGCTGTTGAATGCAGGTCACGAAGCAACGGTGCATTCGCTTGCGAACGGTGTGAAAACCCTGTTGCAAACACATACCAGCCCCGACGTTCTGGCACCCGACCAGATCGACGCAACGATTGAAGAAATCCTGCGCTATGACCCGCCCCTACACATGTTCACACGGTATGCGTATGAAGACGTTGATATGTTTGGTCATTCGTTCAGGCGCGGTGATCAGGTCGCACTTTTGCTTGGCGCTGCAAACCGCGACCCTGCCG
This sequence comes from Ruegeria sp. AK11, assembly GCF_056541095.1. Lineage (NCBI taxonomy): Bacteria > Pseudomonadati > Pseudomonadota > Alphaproteobacteria > Rhodobacterales > Roseobacteraceae > Ruegeria > Ruegeria sp. AK11. The sequence goes on along the minus strand of NZ_JBQFXU010000001.1, from coordinate 770,321 downwards.
TCTGGGATGAACCCGACAGGTTTGTTCCGAGTCGCGCGATTGAGGTCAACACAAGTTTTGGTGGAGGCATCCATTTTTGCGTCGGCGCACCTTTGGCAAGGTTGGAAATGCGCATAGCTCTGCCCATTCTGTTCAACAGCTGCCCGAACCTGCGGCTCGCCGTAACGCCAACCTATTCAGACAGCTATCACTTCCATGGTCTGGAACGGTTAATGGTTCAGGTCTGACCTGTATAAGGCGCCGCTCGATCCGGCGCTGGCAGCACCTGCCTTCTATACCCCTTCAGCCAACGCGCTGAGGGGAAGCATCGTTGTGGACTTGATTTCTTCCATCGACAAAAGCGCGGTCACGTTGTGCACCCGTACCTCCGAAATCAGCGACTGGTAGAATTGATCATAGGCGCGCGCGTTCTTGACCCGAACCTTGAGAATATAATCAATGTCGCCTGCCAGCCGATGCGCCTCCTGCACTTCGGGATGTTCGCGCAATGCCTTAAGGAACTTGCGCTGCCATTCAGCCTCGTGTTCCGACGTGCGGATCAAAACAAAGAAAGTCGCCTCAAACCCAAGCGCTTCGGCATCCAGCAAAACCGTTTGCTGACCAATGATTCCCGCACTCTTGAGCTTACGAATACGATTCCAAACAGGCGTCTTTGAACTGCCGACCCGAGCCGCAATTTCGTCCAGTGACTGCCCTGCATCACGTTGCAGCTCGGCCAGAATTTTCCGATCCGTATCATCTATCCGCACCGACATTCCAATATTCCTTCCACATCGAAGCTTTCGTTCCAAAATTTTGTTTCTATGGAACGTCTGTCCTTTTTTGAGCGCCCATATGGCGCTTTGGTGGGAATATTTCCTATATTGAGGGTCAAGTCAAACCACACCCGAGATGATCCGATGCAGGACGTTCGCACAACAGGCACCAAAGGACATGTCGACTTTGTCGGCGCAGGTCCGGGCGACCCCGAGTTGCTGACACTCAAGGCGCTGACTGCGTTTGAGCAGGCTGATGTTGTGCTGCACGACCGCCTTATCAGTAAACCCGTTCTGGACATAGCCGGTCAAAGCGCCGCTTTGGTTGATGTCGGCAAAGTCGGGTTCGGCCCATCCTGGAAGCAAAGTGATATCGACGCTCTTTTGGTCGAATATGCCCTGAAAGGTAACCGCGTGGTCCGCCTGAAGTCCGGCGATCCCACTGTCTTTGGTCGTCTGGATGAAGAGATTGAGGCCGTCGAGGCGGCTGGAATCACGTGGCAGATCATTCCCGGTATCACGGCGGCCTCTGCCGCGGTGGCTGGTATCGGCCAAAGCCTGACTCAACGCGGCCGGAATTCCTCGGTGCGGTTCCTGACCGGGCATGACATGAAAGGTTTTGCCGATCATGACTGGAATGCCCTGGCACGGGCCGGTTCGGTTGCTGCGATCTATATGGGCAAGAAATCTGCCCGCTTTATCCAGGGTCGCCTGATCATGCACGGTGCCGATCGCGCCACTCCAGTCACACTGGTCGAAAACGCCTCGCGTCCGAACCAGCGGATTCTGGCCACCACACTGGATCAACTGCCCGCCGATCTGGCCGCCGCCGAAATGGACGGACCAGCCCTGACATTCTATGGCCTTGCCCCGCGCGAAGCAACGCAGGCCGTAACCGAATTCAACAAGGAGCTTGCCTGATGGCCCGCGCTTTTACCCCCAAAGTCGTCACCGCAAATGATTTGCTGATAGGTGACGTCATTTACCAGACCGAAGATGACAGTTGGACGCGTGATCTGTCGCAAGCGGAACTGATCACTGACGAAGCACATGCACAGGTGCGTCTGCTGGATGCGGCGCGTCAGGCAAATAAAGTCGTGGGCGCTTATCTGGCCGATGCCGTTGCGGGCAAGAACGGCCCCGAGCCCACCCATTTTCGGGAAGATTTTCGCCGGACTGGTCCGTCCAACTATGCCCACGGCAAACAGGAAACTTCCCCGCAGCCCCGGGCCTGACCTCTGGCCATCTCTCTCCCCTTCAAGGCCCCTAGGTTCGGGGCTGCAAACAAGGACAGCTAGACATGTATCGCTACTCCGAGTTCGACACAGCATTTTTGGCAGAACGTAACGCGCAGTTCCGCGCCCAGGTGGAACGCCGCATTGACGGCTCGTTGACCGAAGACGAATTCAAGCCGCTGCGCCTGATGAATGGGCTGTATCTGCAGCTGCACGCCTACATGCTGCGTGTCGCCATTCCCTATGGCACGCTGAACAGTGCACAGATGCGTCAACTGGCGTTGCTGGCCGAGAAGTGGGACAAAGGCTATGGCCATTTCACCACCCGTCAGAACATCCAGTACAACTGGCCAAAGCTAAGCGACGTGCCGGATATGCTGGACGCGCTGGCCGAGGTTGGCATGCACGCCATCCAGACTTCGGGCAACACCATTCGCAACGTGACCGCCGACCACTTTGCCGGTGCCGCTGCGGATGAGGTCGCTGATCCCCGCCCTTACGCCGAATTGCTGCGCCAGTGGTCGACCGACCACCCGGAATTCCAGTTCATGCCGCGCAAATTCAAGATCGCCATCACTGGCAGTGAAAACGACCGCGCCGTGATCAAGGCGCATGACATCGGCCTGCAACTGGTTGAGCGTGACGGCGTTCTTGGCGCGCGCGTCATTGTTGGCGGTGGCCTTGGCCGTACGCCCATGATCGGCAAGGAATTGTCCGAATTCGTCGCCTTTGACGACCTGCTGGCTTATCTGGAAGCAACCGTTTCAGTTTGGAACCAGATTGGTCGCCGTGACAACAAGTACAAGGCACGTATCAAGATCACCGTGCACGAGCATGGCATCGACGCTATCCGCGCCAAGGTCAACGAACGCTTCCTGAAGGTCCGCCCGCAGTTCAAAGGCGCGGATATGAACCTGCTGGAAGAGATCAAGGGCCACTTTGCACCGCCTGCCTTCCGCCAGGCTTCGGTTGCGTCGTTTGAAAGCGCCTATACCAACGATCCGGTCTTCCGCTCGTGGGTCGACACCAACATCGCGCCGCACAAGAATGCGGACCACGCGATTGTAACGATCTCGATCAAGAAGCACGGCCAGACGCCGGGCGATGCGACGGCTGAGCAGATGCGCGTGATGGCCGATCTGGCCGAAGAGTTCGCCTATGACGAGCTGCGCATCAGCCATGAACAGAACGTAATCCTGCCGCATGTCCACAAATCGGACTTGCCTGCAATTCACGCCAAGCTGAAGGAATACGAGCTGGCAACCGCCAATATCGGTCTGATCAGCGATATCATCGCCTGCCCCGGCATGGATTATTGTGCGCTGGCAACGGCGCGTTCGATCCCGGTTGCTCAGGAAATTGCAACGCGGTTCGAGGACCTGAAGCTCGAGCATGACATCGGCCACCTGAAGATCAAGATCTCAGGCTGCATCAACGCCTGTGGTCATCACCATGTCGGCCATATCGGCATTCTGGGTCTGGACCGCGCAGGCGTGGAAAATTACCAGATCACTCTGGGTGGCGATGCGACCGAAACTGCGGCAATTGGTGATCGCACCGGTCCGGGCTTTGCCTATGACGAAATCGTTCCTGCCGTCGAGCGCATTGTCGACACCTATCTGAACCAGCGTGCAAGCGCAGAGGAGACATTCCTGGAAACATATCGCCGGGTGGGCATGGCGCCGTTCAAAGACGCCCTCTACCCCGAGGCCCGCGCAAATGCCGCTTGACCTGATCCAGACGGAACTGGGCTGGGACAGACGCGAACTGACTGAACGTGTCGAAGACCTGAATGCCCGGTTCCGGCACCACAGCGCCCATGATGTCATGCATGGAGCGATTGATGAGATCGATGAGCTTGCTCTGGTCTCGAGCTTTGGTGCGGAATCCGTCGTTCTGTTGCACATGGCGGCGGTGGTGAACAAGGCAACGCCCGTTCTTTTCGTGGACACGCAAATGCTGTTCACCGAAACGCTGGAATACCAGCAGGAGGTGAGCGAGCGTCTGGGGCTTACCAACATTCGCATCATCCGGGCCGAGGATGCAGAGGTTGAACGCGAAGACCCATACGGCGCATTGCGCCTGCGCGACACCGATGCATGTTGTAACCTGCGCAAGACTTTCCCGCTGCAAAGAGCGCTGGTGGGGTTCGATGGCTGGATAACCGGACGCAAGCGGTTTCAGGCAGGCACGCGCGCTGCGCTGGAATTCTTCGAGGTCGAAGATGGTACAGGCCGGATCAAGGTCAACCCGCTCGCCCATTGGGCGCCCGAGGATGTGCGGGCCTATATGGAAGAAAACAACCTGCCCCGGCATCCGCTGGTGGCCAAAGGATACCCTTCGATCGGCTGTGCGCCCTGCACTTCGCCTGTCAAAGAGGGCGAAGACCCCCGCGCCGGACGGTGGCGCGATCAGAACAAGGAAGAATGCGGCATCCATTTTGTCGATGGCAAGATGATGCGCGTCGGAGAGAAAACATGAACGTAATCGTAACGGATGAGGGCTTTTCGCCTGATGACTGGACCGACGGCTTTGTCACTCTGGATGATGCCGCCAATGACGTAATCGCGCTAGACGTGAGCTCGGAGACAGACCCGGACGAACTGTTTGACCGGTTGGGCGGCACGAGGCTGGTTCGGGTAGACTTCCCGTCTTTCGCAGATGGTCGCGGATTTACCATCGCTCGCACATTGCGCCTGAAGGGCTACAAAGGTCGGCTGCGCGCCAAAGGGCATGTGCTTGCCGATCAATACGCCATGGCGCGCCGCAGCGGCTTTGACGAGGTCGAGATCGACGGAGAACTGGCAGACCGCCAACCCGAGGATCAGTGGCTGGCCCGCGCGAACTGGAAAGAGAATAACTATCAGGCCCGCCTGCGCGGCTGATCCCGCGATTGCCAGCCTGTGACGCAAAGGGGGCAATCTGTCCCCTTTTCCTGACTTGGATCAAAGATTAAACGGAGATGTCGGTTTAGCAGACCGGCAGGTAAACGATGACAGAGATGAAGCCCGTGAGCGAAGCAACCGCCGTAAAAGTCCCCGTCCTTCCGGATGCGCAAACTGTAACCGAAGTCAAACACTGGACCGACAGCCTGTTTTCATTCAAGGTGTCGCGCCCGGCCTCGCTGCGTTTCCGCTCGGGCGAGTTTGTGATGATTGGTCTTCTGGGCGACAACGGCAAGCCGTTGCTGCGCGCCTATTCCATCGCCTCGCCCTCGTGGGATGAAGAGCTGGAGTTTTATTCGATCAAGGTTCAGAACGGCCCGCTGACCTCGAAATTGCAACATATCAAACCGGGTGACCAGATTATCCTGCGTCCCAAACCGGTTGGCACATTGGTGCATGACGCCCTGCTGCCCGGCAAGCGCCTGTGGTTTTTTGCGACCGGCACCGGCTTTGCGCCTTTTGCCTCGCTGCTGCGTGAACCGCAGACCTATGAGGACTATGACGAGGTCATCATCACCCACACCTGCCGCGAAGTGGCAGAGCTGGAATATGGCCGTCAGCTGATCGACAGCATCCGTCAGGACGAACTGTTGGCCGAACTGATCGGTGAAGGATTTGCCGACAAGATCCGCTATTACCCGACCACCACACGGGAAGAGAGCCCAAAGATGGGTCGCATCACCACTTTGCTTCAGGACGGCACCGTGTTTTCCGACTTGGGTATTGACGGTGGCATCAAGCCCGAAACCGACCGTGCAATGGTTTGCGGTTCGTTGGCTTTCAACCTGGATATCAAGGAAATCCTCGAAGGGTTTGGATTGCGTGAAGGTGCAAACTCAGAACCCAAGGAGTTCGTGATCGAAAAAGCCTTTGTCGGCTAAAGCAACCCTGCGTTCAGGGCTTTGCCACCCTGAACGCGAAAAACACCGGCAGAAAACAAGTTTTTTCGCATTACCCTGTATTTATGCCGCTTGAAGTGCGGCTCTGCCCGGTTTAAATTCCGGGCTCGAAATTCTGCAATCATCAAAGGAATGAACCCATAGCTCGCAGACCTCACAACGCGCCGCCACAGAGAGACACCGGCCCGCGCGTCAATGATAAGATCCGTGCCCCCGAAATTCGCCTGATTGGCGCCGAAGGTGAAAACGTCGGGGTGGTTCATCCCGCCAAAGCCATGCAGATGGCCGCAGATGCAGGTCTTGATCTGGTCGAAATCTCGCCCAATGCGAACCCACCGGTCTGCAAGATCATGGATTTCGGCAAGTACAAGTACGAAACGCAAAAACGCGAAAACGAAGCGCGCAAAAAACAAAAAGTCATCGAAGTGAAAGAGGTCAAGTTCCGACCGAACACCGATACGCATGACTATGACGTCAAAATGAAGAACGTCTTTAAGTTTCTGGAAAAGGGCGACAAGGTCAAAGTCACCCTGCGCTTTCGTGGCCGTGAAATGGCACACCAGAACCTGGGTCGCGAATTGCTGGAACGTGTGGCCGAAGACATCAAAGAGGTCGGCAAGATCGAAAACATGCCGAAGATGGAAGGCCGTCAGATGGTCATGATGATCGGCCCGCTTCCGCATAAGTAATCTGCTTAAAAGACAGAAACGATCAAAGCCCCTTCGCTGCCGAAGGGGCTTTTTTGTTCAGGTCGCGCGTCTGCTTCGTAACCAGTTGACCGCATCTCTGAAGTCGAAAAGCAAGGAAATTATGTCAACGATCAGAAGCACCCAAAGAAACTTGATAAAGGCAATGCTCAGGGTCGCATCGGAAAACAACAAAAGCGTTACGATGACAACCAGTGGAACCCAGCACAGAATGTGCGGCAAAGCCATCGCACCGCTCATCCCGCGCGCAACCGCCATGATGGGTATGTTCAGCGCCATATCGGTAATCGCCAGAACAGCGATGAGCATCCCCTGCGGCTGATCCAGGAAAGCAAGCGGAACCAAATTAACCGGCACCAATATTACGGCCACCCAGATCTGCACCCAAAGGGGAAGCGCGCGGAAACTGCGCCAAATATCCAGCGCCATTGATTTCGCCTTTTCAGATACTTCTCCCGCGACACTAACAAATAACCTGCGGGCGAACAGTGCGCTCACGGTAATGTCAAAGCACGGCGGAAATGGCGCGTTCCAGTTTGCTGACGAGTTCGCCTATCTGTTCCTCTTCGATGATAAAAGGCGGCGCCAGCAGGACGTGATCGCCGTTCCGGCCATCCCGCGTGCCTGCCATGGGATAGCAAATCAACCCTTCAGCCAGTGCTGCCTTTTTCACCTTACCTGCGATGCCGCGTGATGGATCAAAAGGTTCCTTGGTGTCACGGTCAACGACCAGTTCAACACCTCGGAACAACCCACGACCACGGATATCTCCCACGTTCGGGTGCTGTCCGAATGCTGCCTCAAGGGCAGATTGCAGCTTGTTGCCCATGACCCCGGCACGCGCAGGTAAATCCCGTTCGGTCAACTCACGGACCACCGCCAATGCGGCGGCTGTGGCGACCGGATGACCGACATAGGTGTGCCCATGCTGGAAAAACCCTGATCCATCGCGGATCGCGTCATAGATTTTACCGGTGCACAGCATGGCTCCGATTGGTTGATATCCAGCCCCCAACCCCTTGGCAATACAAAGAATATCCGGTTCGATACCGTCATGATCGCAGGCAAACATGTGACCGGTTCGGCCCATACCGCACATCACCTCATCCAAGATCAGCAACACACCATAGTGGTCGCAAATCTCGCGAATACGCTTGAAATATCCTTCAACCGCAGGAACTGCGCCAAGGGTGGCCCCGACCACTGGTTCGGCCATAAATGCCATGACCGTATCGGGACCCAGCCGCAGGATTTCAGTTTCCAATTCATTCGCCACACGCTGGCCGTAGTCAAAACTGCTCTCGTCTTCCGGTTTTTCAGCATATTCGTAGCAGGCAGAGATATGGGTCATCTCGATCAGCATCGGAGCGAATTGTGCCCGTCTCCATGCGTTACCCCCTGCGGACAAAGCCCCCAAAGTGTTGCCGTGATAGCTTTGCTTTCGCGCGATAACGTGACGGCGTTCAGGTTGTCCGATTTCTAGAAAATATTGGCGCGCCAGTTTGATCGCCGCTTCGGTCGCCTCCGACCCGCCCGAAACAAAATACACACGGTCCAGATCCCCCGGTGCATGCCGGATCAACAATTCGGCCAAAGCCTCGGCCGGTTCCGATGTCATGAACCCGGTATGTGCAAAAGCGATCTGTTCCACCTGTTGCTGTACCGCTTGGATCACGGCCTGATTCGAATGACCCAGACATGATACCGCGGCATCACCGCAATCCAGGTATCGCTTGCCCTCTGCATCAATCAGATAACAGCCATCGCCGCCAACCGCGACGGGGAGGTCCGATTTCGTGTGACGTGGGAAAACATGACTCATTTCTTTGCCCTTCCAAGCAATTCAACTAATGCTGCGACCGAAGCCGCGTTATCTGCCCAAGGTCTGCCATCCGGCCCCGTCAGACTGTTTTCAAACCCAACCCGCACGTCACCACCGCGTCGTGCAGCCTCGGCCAGACAGGCATGTTCTTGCGCACCAAAGGCGCACACCATCCAACGAGCCGGGCTTTTTGGAAAAGCCTCGAGATCGGCTGGCATAGATTGCTGTCCATCGCTGTATCGCCCCAGAACAAGCAAACGGTCTGTCTGGTTCGCCTGTACGATGCCCTGAGCGCGCCAATGGTCCAGTAATCGTGCGTCCTCTGCATCATACAAAATGTGCTGAACCCGTGTGCCCTGATCCGCGCATTGTGCATAGACCCTGGGTGCAAGGTTAAGGTCGCGGGCGATTTCACGCACCGAGATTGAGGCCCATTCAGGTCGCACCTTTCGCAGACAGTCCAGTTGCGATGCTACGTCGAACTGCCCGGCGGCTTCAGTCGTGATCTGTAGCTTCATTTCTGGAACCTCGCGCTGCAATTCCGCGAGCGTTTCCCGGTACAATCCGGCGTCCAGTGAATGCCGTCCGTCTGCATCTCGAATATGCAGATGCAACCCGTCCGCACCCGCAGCAAGACAATCCCGTGCTGACGTGACGATCTGATCAATCCTGAGCGGTAAGGCGGGATGATCCAACGCGCTCCGCCGGGCGCCGTTTGGCGCAACCAGAATGTAGGGCCTGTCCAAGCTGTCAGTTGTTTTTGATGTCATAGCACCACCCAAGTCTTTGCCTTCAGTTAGATTCGCTGGATGACGTTTTCAATTTACACTAAAGAAAACATATGTTTCTTTTTGGTATGGCACCCACCCTTGCAGCCTTGACCAGCCAAATTCGGCGCGAGATCGACGAGATGCCTGCGCAGATGCAAGTCGCGGCGAAATATATCATCGACCATCCCGGTGATTTCGGCCTGAACCCGGTCCGGGTGACCGCTGACCGGATCGGCATCAGCACCAGTGTTCTTGTTCGACTGGCACAGCGTATGGGTTTCGACAGTTTTGACGCCTTCCGCCACCCATTTCGCCTTGCCCTCACAACAGACAGCGAAGACAGGATAGGTCATGGGTGGCTAACCACATCACCCGGACAAGACCCTTTCCACGGCGCACAGGCCAGATTCGCGCGCAATGAGATGAATGTTGTGTCCCGCTCTCTGCGTCTGATGGAGCCGAATTTGGCCAAGCGTGCCGTTGAATACATGGTGTCTGCACGTCACTGTTATGTGACCGCCACAAGGGCCAGCCATGCGCTGGCCTATTATTTTCACTACGCCGGCCGCATGGCCCATCCCGGGTTACAGCTGATACCTCGGCACATGGGCTCGGCCATCGATGACCTTGTCGAGGCCACGTCTGCGGATTGTTTGTTTGCGATCACGGTCCATCCCTACTCCGCAGATACGATCCAGTCGATGCGCTTTGCCCGCGATCGGTCTATGAAGATTGTACTGCTTTCGGATAGCGAGGTGATTGCCCCCGGCGTCAACCCGGATGTGGTTCTGCCCGTCAGCACCCGCACATTACATCCGTTTTCAAGCTTTTCCGGCGCGATGGCGGTTCTGGAATGCCTGCTCGGTCATCTCTTTGATGCAGGAGGAGACGCTGCACGGGACAGGGTCGAACAGTTTCAAAAGGCGCGGGAGGACACCGGCGCGTATTGGCGGCCCGGCGTGTTGCCAAGGATGAGAAAACCCTAGAATATGAATAGTACATACGCAATATAGCGGACCTTGGCGGCGGTCAGTCGTTTCGTTTCGCCCGCGGCTGGGGTCTGGTTGGGATTTCCTTCAGCAATCCGCCAACACCCATTCCGGCAATATCTGCGCCTGTTGTTTCAATCCCGCATGCGACACGCGACAGCACCCAATCCGCCCCATTCAACGCCGGAGAGCGGGCGCATCCCGGCAAACCGATCACAGGTCGGCCTTGCAGGTCTCCCAGAAACAGCAGGTTTCCCGGATCAACCGGCATACCAAAGCGATCAATCGTCCCACCGGCCTGCCGAACGGCCGACGGTGCGACATCGTTTGGGTCCGAGGTGGCCGAACCCGTCAATATCATTAGCAGATCACCCTTCCCCTTAGAAATCGCGCTGGTCAAGGAATCTGTTCGATGCGGAACAATCTGCACATCCGAAAGCTCCATTCCCAATGCCTCGACCCGTCCCCGAATGGCGGCAATCCCCTTTTCGTTCGGTGGCCCACCGGGTATCTCTGAGACAACAAGACCGGCTGTCCGATGAACTGGCCGCGCCAAACGCACAGCTCCTTGTGCCAGCCCGGCGGCGCGCTGAACATCAGCCTCTGGCACGGCATATGAGATGACCTTAATGGTCGCCACCATGCCCTTCGCCCCCATTTGCTGGTACTGTGGAACGGTCGCAACGGTAATCATCGGATTGACCAGATTGAACATTTCAAGTGCGTGAACATCAAGCACGGCAACCCCGGGCCCATCGGACAAAAGATTTACCCGCCCGGTAAATGCCTCGGTTACCCGCAAGTTGGCTGAAGCTGGATCAGGTGCCAGCGCAGACGCCAGTTTGCGTGCCGCCTGATCTTCATGGCAATCACCGGTATCCAGCCGGGCAACAATGACCTCGCTTAGACCAGCCTTTTCCAGTTGCGCCAAATGTTCCGAGCGCAATTCAAGCCCTTTGCGAAACTTTCGCCCATCCGCTGTAACCGAATGCGCCAGAATGGCCCCCTCTGCCTGGGACACCGGCACAGGCCCAAATTTCATGCTTTCCCTCGCAGAACGGCCGTTATCTGTGCCAGTATCGCAACCGCGATTTCCGAAGGACCGGCGGCCCCGATATCCAGGCCAATGGGACCATGAATGCCAGAGATTTGCGCATCGGTGAAACCGGCCGCTTTCATACGCTCAATGCGCTTGGCATGGGTGCGTGTTGACCCCAATGCACCGATATAGAACACATCGGCGTCCAACGCGGCTTGTAGCGCCGGATCATCGAGTTTTGGGTCATGTGTCAGCAGGACAATAGCGGTCCGCGCGTCCAGTCCAAGATTCGCAACGGCTTCATCCGGCCAATCCGTCAGGATCGTTTCACCGGGAAAACGCGCACTGGACGCGAAGGCGTCACGCGGGTCGATAATTGTTGGATCATAGCCCGCAATCCGCGCCATCGGCACCAGAGCCTGCGCAATGTGAACCGCCCCAACAACCAGCAACCTCAGCGGTGGGTTATGTACTGCGACAAAGGTCTGGCCATCCTCTTCGAACCCTGACCGATCCATACGCAGCCTGTCGGCATAAGCGTTGCGGCGCAGCGCCCTGCGCCCGGTCTCGATGTTGACTTCGTAGGCAACGGGCGTTCGAGCGGCCCGAGCGGCAACCAGTTCCGCCAACATAGATTCTGGCAGGACTTTTCCTATGGGTTCGACAAGAATGCGTATGGTCCCCCCACAGGCCAAACCAACCGCGAAGGCATCGTCGTCACTGACCCCGAATTCAAGCAAACGCGCTTCGCCTTCATCAATGGCTTCAAGCGCCTCGACGATAACAGCACCTTCGACACATCCACCAGAAACAGAGCCTTCTATCCGACCATCGCCGCCAATCACCAATTGGGATCCCACCCGCCGCGGTGCACTGCCCCAGGTTTCGACAACCGTAGCGAGCGCCGCGCCGCGCCCGCTGCGGTGCCAGTCAAGCGCCGTTTCAGGACTGTTGTCGAATCGCTCCATCGGAACCTCCGGATGACCTATGACACCAACATAAGCGGGATTTGCGGGATGAAAAGCGCATCAGGCTTACCAAAAGGTCTATATTGAACCCCATAAGGCAACGCCACGGCCTGAAAGATATTCAACAAATCATAGCATTGATTGTTTGTGACCCGAGTTCTAGCCTGTACAGGCAACCGGCATCGGGTCTGGCTTGCATACCAAACAATTCATAGATCGGAGACATGCAGTTGAAACGTATTCTTGCACTGGGCGCGGCAGTTGGTCTTTTGACTTCAACCGCAGCGTGGGCTGACACATTCCAACGCTTTGGAGAGGTTGAAGGCTGGAAAGTCTTCATCGACAATGAAAAGAAATCCTGCCTGATCGAGGCCGTCGATGATGCGGAAAACGTCGTTCAGATGGGACTGACCGAAGATCGCGGTGTCGGATATGTCGGCGTGTTCACCAAGGCTGAAACCGATATCAAACGTGGCGAGACGCAAGAAGTTGCTATCCTGCTGGGCGACAACATCTATCTGGGTGAAGCGACCGGCATGAAAGGTAACATCACCAAAGGCTATTCCGGTGGATATGTCCTGTCGGACAGCCCTCAGTTCGCGGATGATCTGGCCAAGAAAAAGGTCATGATCGTTTTCCCTGAGACAACATATGCCTTCACAGTCGATCTGACAGGCACTTACAAAGCCATGGAGATGGCCCGCAAGTGCAATGAAGAACAGCTGTCGTAAGCTGCTAGTCGGAAAGCGCGGCCATCAGCCGCGCTTTCTGCCCATGATCGTCGGGTTGTGAAATCGCTGTGGCCAAGTCTTCGAGTGAGGCAATCGAATGCCCTGCGCGAAAACTGTCAACATGCGGCAGCATCGCGGCAACCCCTTGCGCCCTGGGCGCGAACCCGTCCCAACGCAACAAGGGATTCAGCCAGATCAGGCGTTTTGAGGACAGGTGCAGACGCTCAATCTCTTTCCTAAGGAGCTCGGGATCACCTCGCTCGAGCCCGTCGGTGATCAGCAGAACAACCACCCCTTGCCCCATCACCCGGCGTGACCAGTCCCGATTGAATTGATGCAGGCACTCGCCGATACGAGTGCCGCCCTCCCAATCCTGTGCCTCGGCACCTGCGGCGGCAAGTGCCGCGTCTACATCTCGTTGGTGCAGGTGGCGCGTTATGTTGGTCAGGCGTGTGCCGAATGTGAAGGCATGGACCTTGGCCCAACCCGCTCCCTTGGTGTTCGATACCGTGTGCAGGAAATGCAGGATGATCCGACTGTACTGGCTCATCGAGCCGGAAATATCGCAAAGTGCGACAAGATTTGGCCAGCGCGGTTTGGGTTGTAGTCTGGCAATATCGCGCAACTCACCCCCTTGCCGCATGGCCGCGCGCAAGGTGCGGGCACGGTCGATGCGGTGCCCCAGATGGCTGGTCTGCCCGCGGCGTGATTCAATTGGCTTTACTGGCAGTGTCATCCGCGCCAATACGCGCTTGGCCTGCGCGATTTCGGCCGTGCTCATCTGCTCGAAGTCCAGATTGCGCAGCCGCTCCTCGGACGATGCAGTCTGGGTTGCGTCGATTTCGATCTCGGTTTCGTCTTCCCCTTGTCCTGCAGCGTCCGGCAAATCACGCTCAACCCCGTCCAGCAGCGCCTCAGCTGCGCGCTTTTCACCGGCATCGGCCTTGCGTTCTTCCTGAACGCCGCGAATTGCAGGAAGCATCATAGCCATCATGTGTTCCATGTAACGCGGATCTCGCCAGTACATTCGGAAGACTTGCGCAAAAACCACGCGGTGTTCCGGGCGGTTCACGAAACAGGCGTGTAAGGTCCAATAGAAATCCTGTTTCTCGGAAAAACCTGCCGCCTGCACCGCACGAATTGCGTCGATCACACGACCGGGTCCGATTGGCAGCCCAGCCTTTCTGAGTGCGCGGGCAAAATGGGTGATGTTGTGCGCCAGCTTTGGGTTGTCTGGGATATCCAGCGGAAGTTGTTCGGCCATCAGACGTTATGGGGGCTCTGCCCCCATACCCCCGGAGTATTTGGAAAAAGATGAAACATCAGACCGGTTCGAGCGTGGCCTTGGCCTCGTCGAGGATGCGTTTGGCCTCGGACCCCTGAAGTTTTTGAATGTCGTCCTGATATTTCAGGATCGCACCCAGCGTGTCGCCGATCACCTCGGGGCTGAGGTTCAACACATCCAGCGCCAACAGGCATTTCGCCCAGTCGATGGTCTCGGCCACACCGGGTTTCTTGAACAAATCCTCGGTGCGCAAACGTTGAACGAAGGCTACAACCTCGCGACTAAGCCCTTCCGCAGCTTCAGGCGCGCGCGCATGCAGAATTTCGATCTCACGTTCGAAATCAGGATAATCAACCCAGTGATACAGGCAGCGACGCTTGAGGGCATCGTGCACTTCGCGGGTCCGGTTCGACGTGACAATTACAATCGGTGGTTCGGGTGCTACAACAGTGCCCAGTTCAGGAATCGTGACCTGAAAATCACTCAGAGCTTCCAGTAGAAAGGCTTCGAACGGTTCATCGGTCCGGTCCAGTTCGTCGATCAGAAGAACCGGCGCTCCATTTTCGTCCGGGCGCATTGCCTGCAACAAGGGGCGTTCGATCAGGTATTCATCCGAAAACAGTTCCGCCTGCAACGCGCCCCGGTCGGCCCCACCTGCGGCCTCGGCCGTTCGGATCGCGACCATCTGCGCCGGAAAGTTCCATTCGTAAACGGCAGAAGACGCATCCAGACCTTCGTAGCATTGCAGACGGATCAGGCGCCGGTTCAACCCGGATGCCAGAGCCTTGGCGATCTCGGTCTTTCCCACCCCTGCCTCGCCTTCCAGAAACAACGGGCGTCCAAGCTTCAGCGACAGGAACACAACCGTCGCAAGGGCGCGACCACAGACATAGCCCTGACGACCCAGCATCTGCTGCACGGCATCGATGGAAACTGGCTGTGTCATGGAACCCCTTTCTGCTTTAGGGATAAACAGGTCATGCAACCGTCTGGCCGTCAAGGCCTCAACCTTTCTCAGAGCTACGACGTTCAGGTCGGTTGACAAGATTTTCTTTGTGGCTTGCGCGGACGCAGTTGGTCTTTCGCAACAGCTGTGTTAGCGGAAGGCCATGACCGACACCCTTACGCTCCACCGCCCCGACGACTGGCACCTGCATCTGCGCGATGGCGCGATGCTACAAGCCGTTCTGCCCGAAACCGCGCGCCATTTCGCCCGTGCGATCATTATGCCGAACCTAGTGCCGCCGGTTGTGCGTGGCGACCAAGCTGTCGCCTATCGAGACCGCATTCTGGCGGCCCTTCCCGACGGTATGACGTTCGAGCCGCTGATGACCCTGTATCTGACCGAAAATACAGATGCCGCAGATGTCGCAGCGGCCCATGCCAGCGGTGTGATCAAAGCCGTCAAGCTGTACCCTGCCGGGGCTACGACCAACTCTGCCTCGGGTGTGCGCGATTTCGACAAAGTGCGCCCGGTGCTTGAGAAGATGGCCGAAATCGGCTTGCCCATGTGCGTACATGGCGAGGTGACGGATCCCGAGATCGATATATTTGACCGCGAAGCCGTGTTCATCGACCGGGTTCTTGATCCGATCCGCAGATCGACACCAGGCTTGCGTGTGGTGATGGAACATATCACCACGTCCAATGGTGTGGATTATGTCAAAGCCAACGCGATTGATCTGGGTGCAACGATCACGGCGCATCACCTGATTATCAACCGCAACCACATCCTGGTTGGTGGCATCAAACCGCATTACTACTGCCTTCCCGTTGCCAAGCGCGAAGAACACCGTCTGACCCTGCTATCCGCTGCAACATCGGGCGATGCGCGGTTTTTTCTGGGTACAGACAGCGCCCCGCACACGGATGCAAACAAGGAAATGGCTTGTGGCTGTGCGGGCTGTTTTACGGCGACCAACACCATGTCTCTGGTGGCTGAAATGTTTGACCGGGAAGGTGCATTGGAAAAGCTGGAAGGCTTCGTGTCGCTCAACGGGCCGGGTTTCTATCGCTTACCGGTGAACCAGGATATGATTACCCTGACCAAGGGTGAGCCCGTTTCGTATCCCTCAAAGATTGACACAGGCGATGGACCAGTCACTGTATTTGACCCGGGCTTTCCGTTGCACTGGTGCGTGGCTTAACCCGCCATACGTTCGGCCAGATCGCGGGCACGTCCCCCGGTGCGCAGCATCGACCAGATCGTGTCCGCCTCATCCGCACCGATCAGCTTGGTCGCTTTGTCGCGCACGCGATCCTCACGGTCCGACAACGACATTGGGTTCAGCAGATCATGCGTCGCTTCGCGGCGAATGCCATCGCGACGCAGCAGAGACAGATGCGCCTGCGTTTCTGACAGGCTGTCATCTGCCTCGACCGTGATGCGGTCGCGCAAAGACGTTATACGCGGGTCGACGCAGACCTTGTCGGTGAAACTATCTGGCAAAGCCGTATCATATCCCAGCGCCTGCATCGCGATCACTGTCCGATAGGAAAACTTGGCCCCCAGTCCGGTTGTCGGTGACAGTTGATTGCACACACTCATCCAGCGCGGATGAGTCTTTATCTGGATCTCGGCGACCTCTGGCTCCGCTATGTCCAACTCCCGCGCGGCTTCCAGCGCGGCGTGAAGACCGTGGCAACAGGCGTGAAACTTGTGGCTGACCGTTTCAAACAGCCATTCATCGCCCAACCCATCCAGAGCAGTTTGATCCGCTGCACCTTGATGCGTTGCCCCAAATCCATAAGGACCCTCCAGCGCGTCGGCGTTGGCCTGAAAACCGCGCTGTACCAGCAAGGCCGTCTCGACCCCTGCTGAAGCGGCAAGTCCGGCGTTATACGGCTTGCCCATGGTTCCGAACTGCGCCTTCAGCCCCGCCGCACGCGTCGCCGTCAGACCCAGAACCATTCGCATCTGGTTTGCGTCAAAACCCAGCAAACGGCCAACAGCGACTGCCGCCCCAAAGGCACCGGATGTCGCCGTCTGGTGAAACCCTGCCTGATAGTGACCGCGCCCCAGCCACAAGCCAATTCGGATTGAGGTTTCCATACCCACCAAAGCGGCTTCGAGAAAGTCGACAAGAATACGGTCATCCCATTCGGCCACCGCAAGGGCTGCGGGCAAAATGGCGACGGAAGGATGCCCGATATGGGCGAAATGCGTGTCATCGTAATCCAGCGCGTGAGACACCGTGCCATTCACCAACGCCGCACCACGTAGCGGCGCCGGGCCGCCGCCAAAGAGATGCGCCTGAGGGTTCCCGCCCTCGGAAAGTATCATGTCGCGAACCGTGGTTGAGACGGGTTCGCGCGCGCCTGCCCGGCCCACAGCGACCCAGTCAAGAACAGATAGCGATGTGACGATTCGCGCCTGAGACGACGTAGAAATCGGCCCTGCCGCAAAAGCGGCCAATGATACTGTAAATTCCGTCATGCGCGTAGTCTAGCGTGCGCCTGACAAGGGTAAAGACCTAGCTGTAGAGTTGTTGCGCGCGCGCCTCAAACGCGCGCACGATCCGATGCATGGCTTCGTTGAATACCACGCCGATAATCCCTTGCAGGATGGCATTCTTGAATTCGAAGTCCACATGGAACGAGACGTTGCAACCCCCATCAGGCGCGTCCTCGAACTGCCAGTCGGATTTCATGTATTTGAAGGGGCCGTCCAGGTATTCGGTGTCGATTTTCTTTTGATCCGCAAACAGGGTTACTTTGCTGCCAAAACGTTCCCGGAAAACCTTGAACGAGATGACCAGATCGGCCTCCATCACCTCAGCCTCTTCCAGCGCATAGGTCTTGCGAATGCGGGCAGCAGCGCACCACGGCAGAAATTGGGGGTACTTGGCCACGTCGGCAACCAAGTCGTACATCTGCTGGGCTGTATACGGCAGGTGGCGGGTTTCCGAATGGATAGGCATGACGTCCGGTATTTGCAGGTGACAATGGCGCGTCATGTCGTATGTTGCGCGCCAAAGATCAAGGGGGCTGCGATGACTGACCGCGCATATGTGATAGATGAGATGATCTCGGCAAAGGCCATCGCTGCTCGAATCGAGGAGCTGTGTCGCGACATTTCGGCAGAGTTCAAAGACACCGATAAGCTGGTGGTCGTGGGTCTGCTGCGCGGCAGCTTTGTATTCATCGCCGACCTTGTGCGCGAACTTGACCTTCCGATCGAGGTGGATTTCCTTGAAGCTTCTTCTTACGGAGACGCGATGGAGAGCAGCCGGGAAGTTCGTATTCTCAAAGACTTGCGCGGCGCAATTGAAGGGCGTGACGTGCTGGTTGTCGAGGATATCGTTGACACCGGCCATACGTTGAACCATGTCACCAAGTTGCTGCAAAGCCGTAACCCCGCGCGCCTGAAATCCATTGCCCTGCTGGACAAGCCGAGCCGCCGCGAAGTGGATTTCCGATCAGACTGGATCGGTTTTGAGATACCAGACGAATTTGTCGTGGGATATGGAATTGACTACGCCCAACGCAATCGCAACCTGCCCTATATTGGCAAAGTCCGCTTTACAGACGAATAGCTGAGCGGGCCTTTTCCGGCCTCGTCCTCAGACCCGATTAAAAATTCATTATTTAGAATATCAATGGACAACCATCGCCTCGTCGCTTTACCTTTCAGGAAATAGCAGGAGTATTGATAATGAAGCGGTTTTTCGCGATAGCGGGCGTCTTTTTGGCGATCGTGTCCCTTGCAGGTGCGTCTTATGCAAAAGACAACAAGGGCAAAGGGCAAGGTGCCAACAAAACCAAAGTAGAGAAATCCATTAAGTCAAACGGCAAAGCTGTTCCGCCCGGTCAAATCAAACGATACACCCGAGGTCAGAAATTGCCGAACGACCTGCGTTTTGATTATATTGACGAGCTCGACAACTGGAAGCTCAAACCGCTGAAGCCAGGGCAACGGTATATTCGGGTCGACGACGAAATAATCTCGATATCGGATGATACGAAGACTGTAATAGAAGCTGTTGGAATCGTTGGCGATCTGATGAACTGAAAGCCTCGGTCCTAGCAGTCGCGGCCTAACACAGCGTCGATGGCCTTCAAAAATATCCCGGTCCCAATCGGAATAAGCGCATCCGGGAAATCATAGTCCGGGTTGTGCAACTGGGGATGGTCGCTCCCCGACCCCAACCAGAACATGGCGGTTTTCGCGCTTTTTCCAAACTGGCCGAAATCTTCTGAAAAACGCTGTGGCTGATCGGTCAACCTGCAAGAAACGCCCTGCTCCGTGCAGGCTTTGGACAGGATCGAAACTGCTTCCGGGTGATTGGCACAAGCCTCAAACACTTCGTCATAACTGATTTCGACCGCCAGCCCGTCGGCTTTGGCCGTTTCGCGGACCAGCGACTCAGCGTCGCTGATCAGTTGCGCCATTCTCGCGTCCGTGACGGTGCGAAGCGTCACCCACAGCTCGGCCCGCCCCGGTGCTACTCCGACCGTGCGCTCACCCAACGTGGCATGTGTGACGGTCGTCAACGCGTAGCCGTCATTCAGATCCCCGCCGTCCCCTAACACGGTCAAAGCCGGCATCAGGCGTGCCAGCGCACCGGCAGGTGACACCCCATCTTGCGGAGCGGCAGCATGTGACGTCTTTCCGGTCAGAACAATCTGCATCCCGCGTGAGGCACAATTGGCAGAACCGCTGCAAATTTCGACCGCCCCCAACTCCAATCCCGGTAAGTTGTGCAAAGACAACACCAGGTCGGGCGCAACCTCGGCGTATTGGGGATCAGCTCGGAAAGCGATTGCACCATGGCCGGTCTCTTCGGCTGGCTGGAAGATCAATACGACGCGGCCCTTCTTGGGGCGTTGATGATTCAACACGTCTGCCACGCCCAGAACCATTGTCATATGCCCGTCGTGGCCGCACAAATGCCCTTTGCCCGCGACCTGTGATACATGGGAATGGTTCGCCAACTCCTGGATCGGCAGCCCATCCATTTCGCAGCGAATGCCCAGCGTGGGACCGGGTTGGCCACTTTCGAAAACAGCAGCGATCCCGTGCCGACCTATTCCGGTCATAACATGGTCAGCACCAGCGTCGCGCAGAAATTCAGCCACCCGCGCCGCGGTTTTCTTTTCTTGTCCCGAAAGTTCGGGGTGTTGATGCAGCTCGTGGCGCAGACGAGTCAGTCGCGCGATCTTATCCGGTGTCACGCTTTTTGTAGCTTTTCTAGACGCGCCGCGCGCAGTCGGGTGAAATCGTCACCAGCGTGATAAGAAGACCGGGTCAAAGGTGTCGCAGATACCATCAGAAAGCCTTTGCCGTATGCCGCCTTTTCGTATGACGCGAACTCGTCGGGTGTAACGAAACGATCAACGCCGTGGTGTTTCGGCGTTGGTTGCAGATACTGGCCAATCGTCAAAAAATCGATATCCGCCGCGCGCATATCATCCATGACCTGGCGCACCTGCTGTTCGTTTTCGCCAAGCCCAACCATGATGCCAGACTTGGTAAAGATCGACGGATCAAGTTCTTTCACCCGCTGCAAAAGACGCAGGGAATGGAAGTACCGCGCACCGGGGCGAACCTCGGGGTACAAACCCGGTACGGTTTCCAGATTGTGATTGAAGACATCCGGCTTCGCCTGAACCACAATTTCCAGAACATCCGCATCGCATTTCAGAAAATCGGGTGTCAGAATCTCGATCGTGGTTTTGGGAGAGCGGTGCCGCACCGCGCGGATGGTCTGCGCAAAATGCTCGGCTCCTCCATCGCTCAGATCATCCCGGTCGACAGAGGTGATAACCACATGGTTCAGGCCAAGTTTTTCGACTGCATGTGCCACCCGGCCGGGTTCAAAGGCGTCAAGGTCGTCTGGGCGACCGGTAGCGATATTGCAGAATGTGCAGCCACGGGTACAAATCTCGCCCATGATCATCATGGTGGCGTGACCCTGGCTCCAGCATTCGCCGACATTGGGGCATCCTGCCTCTTCGCAGACGGTGACCAGATTGTTGTCGCGCATGATCCGGCGCGTATCTGCATAACCTTTGCCGCCGGGTGCCTTGACCCTGATCCAGTTCGGTTTCTTGGGCTGCGCATTATCCGGGCGGTGCGCTTTTTCCGGATGGCGCTGTTCGGGGACCTTCAGATCTCGCACGGGCAATTTTCCTGACTTTGGGTCAATCCTGTCGCTCATAACATAGACAGATGCGCAGTGTTACACCAGCGGCGCATAGCCGCTATGCAACGCCGCCGTGCATAAGCAAGAGCACGATTGCAAATTCCCGTTTTACCGCATGTTTTCAATGCCTAATGAGAAGAGATTATTAGTTCAAAATGCGGCGTTTCGTCGATTGAAGGTAGTTTGGAACTGTTTTAAGTCACAACAAAATCACAAGTGAATCACAGGAGCTTGACCATGAAATCCGGCGCAATTCTGCCCAACGTGACCTTTCACACCCGTGTCCGTGATGACTCAATCGAAGGACCAAACCCATTCCGTTGGGAAGACAAGTCCACCGCTGACTATTTTGCAGGAAAACGCGTGATCCTGTTCTCGTTGCCCGGTGCGTTCACGCCCACCTGCTCGACATATCAACTGCCCGGCTTTGAAAACGGTTATAGCGATTTCATTGCCCGGGGCGTCGATGAAATCTACTGCATGTCTGTCAACGACAGCTTTGTGATGAACAAATGGGCGCAAGATCAGGGCCTGACCAACGTAAAGGTCATTCCGGATGGATCGGGCGAGTTCACCCGCAAAATGGGTATGCTGGTTGACAAGGATAATCTGGGCTTTGGCATGCGGTCATGGCGCTATGCGGCCATCGTAAACGACGGCGTTGTCGAAGCTTGGTTCGAAGAACCTGGCCTGATGGATAACTGCCCCGAAGATCCCTATGGGGTGTCTTCGCCCGAAAACCTGATGAAACATCTTCAGGCGATGGCAGAGCCCGAACTGGCTTGAGTATTCACAAGACGAATAAAGGCCCGTTTTAACGGGCCTTTATTGTATCTTCAGCCAATCATGCGGTCGCGTTCAGCCTGATCCTGATAGTGGCGTTTCAGCCGTTGTAACGCGATCCGCAGAACAATCTTTCCGGATCGTGCCGACCAACCCATACGTTTTTCCGCCAGTTCCAACCCTTCGAGATAGCAACAACACCGCAGGGCAACATCACTTAACCCCGGGCCAAGTTCAGACAAGGCCCGCGCCACGCGGTCCCGCGCATCCGATGACCCCTTTCCTCCGTGGCTTTCACTGTCATAACTGCTGCGGCCACCAGCCGTTAGAAACCGGTCCCAGTTCTGTGAAACCTGTGGGCCAATCTGCGCCAATTCGAAATCTTCGCGCAACCGCTCTCCGGCGCTGACAAGCGATTCATCCAGAAAAGGCTTGCCATCGCGGTCACGCCTGCGTGCAAGGGCAACCAACGGGCTTTCGGTGGCGCTATAGCGAATGCGCCTGATCCGGTCAGTCGCCCCACCCGATGCTTTTGCCTGAAACAACGACTGAGCTTCGGCAAATCCGACTTCGGTCCCCACCCGCGCCTTGTTTTCCGCTTTTGCTATCAGGTGGCTTAGGGCCGTTCGGCCAGCCGCAGAGATCCTGTACCGTGAAATACGACCGGGATTATCGCAGGAAATCCAGTCCTTTAAGGCCAGAGCCTGAGCAATCTCGCAATCGACGACCGCGGTTCTGGTCGCTCCGGCGTTGCCGGTGTCACGAACGACTACCGCTTTTTCCATTTCTTCAGCCACGGCAAGAACCGAACCTGTCTCACTCAGGCGGCGCAAAATGCGCAATGCCTCTCTTTCGAACGCCTCTTCCTGGGCAGCTTCATCCGCGATCACGACCGCGTCGCCTGCGTCGTCGGGCATGGAAAAATGTGTTTCTGCCAGCGACTGCAACGCCGCATCCACCAAAGGATCGTCACGGCGCATCTCGATACGCCGGATTTGCCGGAGGATGGTTGACGCATGGCAACCTGCCGATCTCGCGATATCGCGGATCGAGCGTCCGGTTTCGGTATGAGCAAGGTATCTTTGCGCCCCCTCTGGAACCCATGCCGGAATGGTGAAAGCCATGTTGTTTTCCATGATTATTTGCCCTCGTCGACAAAACAAAATGTCACTTTTCGCCCTCGGATAGCGGGTTAACCAAATCTAACTAGAGGTCCATTCGTTACTCGTTCGTTAACCGCACAAGGCACGAACCAGATTTGATTCAAAAAGATAAACAGTCGTGAAACCATCGTTCGGAGAGGCTGTCACGCAGGCAACACCCGCTTAGGTTGTGCATTAAATAGTCCGGTAAACCTTCAGACACAGGACACATAAGATGCAGGACCTGATGACAATGATCTCAATGCTTCACCGCCCACGCATGTTGGCAAGAGCCGCCAATTTCGGAGCGAGAGAGTACAACCGGGACAGGCATCTGCAACGTATTCTGGGATACGGGTCATTGCCGGGTTCAGGTCAGGCCCTGCTGCGATTGATGGAGATGGAAAAAGAGGTGAATGAACTGCGCAAAGAAGATGATGCCGCATACTCTCTGGTCCGGCATCTCGACATTCTTATCGCGCTGTTGGGTGAGGCGCGGCTGTATCAGGCCAACCGCGCCCCGGTCATTCAATAATCAGGAGAACGCATCCGGCAAGGAGGCCTTTTTCTCGGCGATATAGGCTTCCAGCGCTGCGGCTGTATCCGGCTCCATATGCGGTTGCTGATAATTCGCCAGCAGGTGTTCAACCCGCACAGAGGCTAGAGCCCGCGTATCACGCGCACCTTCTTCCTGCCAGGTTTCATATGGCTTGTAGTCCAGCAGATCGGACTTCCAGAACGATTCCTTGAAGTTCGCCTGCGTGTGGGCGCATCCTAGATAGTGCCCGCCGGGGCCAACTTCCCGGATCGCATCCATGGCCTGCGCGTTGTCATCATAGGCCACGCCCTTGGCCAGCGAATGCAAAACGCCCAACTGGTCGGCATCCATAACAAATTTCTCGAAGTCGGCCACCAGGCCACCTTCCAGCCAGCCGCAGGCATGCAGCATGAAGTTCACGCCAGCCAACAGACCCATGTTCAGCGAGTTCGCTGTCTCATAAGCCGCCTGCG
The DNA here is from genome assembly GCF_056541095.1 of Ruegeria sp. AK11. NCBI lineage: Bacteria > Pseudomonadati > Pseudomonadota > Alphaproteobacteria > Rhodobacterales > Roseobacteraceae > Ruegeria > Ruegeria sp. AK11. The sequence continues at coordinate 746,095 of NZ_JBQFXU010000001.1, read as the reverse complement.
CATCCGGAAGTTTCGAGCCGCAGAACGACCCTGCGGACCGATAGGGCAAGTTCAGACGCCGCGCCAGCTGACCCGCGCCATAGGTGATATGCGCAGCTTCTGGTGTTCCGAAGGTCGGCGCGCCAGAATTCATGTCGATCGAGGTCACGAATGCCCCAAAGATCGCGGGAGCACCAGGACGGACGATCTGGCTGTACGCCACACCGGCAAGAACCTCGGCCAGAACCTGGGTCAAAGTACCGGCCACCGAGACCGGCGCCATCGCACCGCCCACAATAAAGGGCGAGATGATGCAGGCCTGATTGTTGCGGGCATAGACTTCCAGCGAGCCCATCATCACATCGTCGAATGTCATCGGCGAGTTGATGTTGGTCAGCGACGTCATCACCGTGTTTTGCTGGACGAATTCCTTACCGAACAGGATTTCGCACATTTCAACCGAATCCTGCGCCCGGCTGGGATCGGTCACCGAGCCCATGAAAGGCTTGTCCGACAGGGTCATGTGCGCCTTCAGCATATCCAGATGGCGCTTGTTCACCGGAATGTCGGTCGGTTCACACACCGTACCGCCCGAATGGTGCAGCCACTTGGACATATAGGCAAGTTTCACGAACTTGTTGAAGTCGTCCATCGTCGCGTAACGACGGCCGCCTTGTGCATCGCGCACGAAAGGAGGGCCGTAAACCGGGGCCAGAACCATGTTCCGGCCACCAATCACGACCGACTTCTCGGGGTTGCGGGCATGTTGGGTGAACTCGCTGGGCGCTGTTTTAATCAGCTCACGAGCAAGGCCGCGCGGAATGCGCACGCGTTCACCGTCGATATCCGCACCCGCGTCGCGCCAGCGTTCCAGAGCGGCAGGGTTATCAACAAAGTTAACACCGATCTCTTCCAACACGGTTTCCGCGTTGTTTTCAATGATCTCCAGTGCCTCTTCGTTGAGGATTTCGAAGTTCGGAATGTTGCGTTCGATGTATTTCGCGGTCTCGATACGAACTGCAGTCCGCTCGGCACGGCGGGCAGCGCCACCGCCACCTCTCGCCCTGCGCCGGGTGTTTGCCTCGGTCATGAGAAGATCCCGTGTTGTTGGTTAGATTGAGCGTTTGATACAGGTTTGCCGGAACGCAAGCATAGGGATTGCGGCACGTTGGGGGAAAAAGCGACATTGCCGTTCTGCAATCCCGCCAACGGGCTGCCATTGGGGATAATCGGATTTTGGAAAGTGCGGCCCAATTGTTACCGCACCTGTCTACTTCGGATCACGAACGGCGGGAAACACGAGTGCCGAAGGCCTGTGTGGCGATCTTCATCGAATCCCGCGCCGGAATCGGACCTCGCTCTTGCGAAATGTGCAGGCTTGCCCTAAGGCGCTGACATGACCCAGACATCCCACGACCGCCTTCTGATCATCGACTTCGGCAGCCAGGTTACGCAGCTTATTGCCCGCCGCCTGCGCGAACTGAATGTCTATTGCGAAATTCACCCTTACCAGAATGTCACGATGGATTTCGTGCGGGAAATGGCCCCGCGCGCCGTGATCTTCTCGGGCGGGCCGGACAGTGTGACGCGCGAAGGGTCGCCCCGTGCTCCGCAAGAGATTTTTGACTACGGCGTGCCGATTCTGGGCATCTGTTATGGCCAGCAAGTGATGATGCACCAGCTTGGCGGCAAGGTCGAAAGTGGCCATGGCACCGCCGAGTTCGGTCGGGCTTTTGTCACGCCAAAAGACGAACTGGAAATTCTGAAGGGCTGGTTTGACGACGGGGATGAACAGGTCTGGATGAGCCACGGTGACCACGTCAGTGAAATCGCGCCGGGATTTCAGGTCTTTGGCACATCGCCTAACGCGCCCTTTGCGATCACAGCCGATCCAGCGCGCCATTTCTATGCCGTGCAGTTCCACCCCGAGGTGCACCACACGCCCAAGGGCGCGAATCTGTACGAGAACTTCGTCAAGCTGGCCGGTTTCAAGGGCGACTGGACCATGGGGGCCTATCGCGAGGAGATGATCCGCAAGATCCGCGAGCAGGTTGGTGACAAGAAGGTCATCTGCGGTTTGTCGGGCGGCGTTGACAGCTCGGTCGCGGCGATCCTGATCCACGAGGCGATTGGAGACCAGTTGACCTGCGTCTTCGTTGACCACGGGCTGTTGCGCAAGAACGAGGCGACAGAAGTCGTCGGCATGTTCCGCGACAACTACAATATCCAACTGATCCACGCGGACGAATCCGAACTGTTCCTTGGCGAGCTTGAAGGGCAAAGCGACCCGGAGACCAAACGCAAGATCATCGGCAAACTGTTCATCGACGTGTTCCAGAAACACGCCGATACCATTCAAGGGGCCGAGTTCCTGGCCCAGGGAACGCTTTATCCGGATGTAATCGAATCGGTGTCATTTTCGGGCGGTCCTTCTGTAACCATCAAATCGCACCACAATGTCGGTGGCTTGCCGGAAAAGATGGGCCTGAAACTGGTCGAACCCCTGCGAGAGCTGTTCAAGGATGAGGTTCGCGCGCTTGGCCGTGAACTTGGCCTTCCGCAGAGTTTCATCGGGCGTCACCCCTTCCCCGGCCCCGGTCTGGCAATCCGCTGCCCTGGTGAAATCACACGTGAAAAGCTGGGTATTTTGCGGGAAGCCGATGCAATTTATATCGACCAGATCCGTAAACACGGCCTCTATGATGACATCTGGCAGGCTTTTGTCGCCATCTTGCCAGTGCGCACCGTAGGCGTCATGGGTGATGGACGCACCTATGACTATGCCTGTGCCCTGCGGGCCGTAACATCTGTCGATGGCATGACCGCGGACTACTACCCGTTCAGCCATGATTTCTTGGGCGAAACGGCAACGCGGATCATCAACGAAGTCAAAGGCATCAACCGGTGCACCTATGACATCACATCGAAACCACCCGGCACCATCGAGTGGGAATAACCGGTGGGTATCTGCGTAAAACTTAACTGATTGAGCTGCAAAACGTCCTTCTCATTCAAGCTATTGTTCAGGGCAGTCATCTATACGACCTTGAATCTGGTGCACCTTCGACGTTTGAATGGCCGGGCAAACCTAGCCTGCTTATCATAAGCTCTTGGCCTTGCGGTCTTTTGGCCGCGCGGCTACGCGACGAACCTGAGGGACGCCCGAAATGAGCCATGCGCAGAAAGACGTGTTGAAGGCCGGTCTTTGGATGACGGGTGCGATCGCCTCATTTTCATCCATGGCGGTTGCAGGGCGTGAGCTGAGTTCTGCGCATGATACCTTTGAAATCATGATGTATCGCAGCATCGTGGGGTTCGTCGTTGTTGCAACAGTCCTGACTTTAACTCGCAACTGGCATCAGGTTTCAGCCGAACGGCTGGGGTTGCACGCCCTACGAAACACTTTACATTTTACAGGGCAAAATCTCTGGTTCTACGCCGTTGCAGTGGCTCCTTTGGCACAGGTTTTCGCGCTGGAGTTCACTCAGCCGCTTTGGGTGATCCTGCTCTCGCCGCTGTTTCTGAACGAACGGTTGACCCCGCTCCGGTTGATAGCGGCGCTAATTGGGTTTTCAGGGGTTCTGATCGTCACGCGCCCAGGCGCTGCCCCGTTGAGCCCCGGCTTAATAACAGCGGCGGCATCCGCGGTATTCTTTGCTTTTACAACGATTACCACTAAGAAGCTCACGCGTTTTGCCAGCATTGGGTGTATCGTTTTCTGGCTGACTGCAATGCAAACGGTCCTTGGGGCCACAGCCGCTGGCATCGACGGTCAGATTGTGCTTCCGACAATGCAAACCGCGCCCTACTTGATTCTGGTTGGGTTGGCGGGTTTGCTGGCGCATTTTTGCATTACCAATGCCCTGTCTATCGCCCCGGCAACCGTCGTCATTCCCTTTGATTTTGCACGCCTTCCGACAATCGCGGTGATCGGAATGATCCTCTATCACGAGCCCATCGACCATTGGGTGCTGATCGGCGCCGCTATCATCTTTGCAGGCATTTTCCTGAACATCTGGTCCGAAAATCGTAACAGTTTAGCAACAGTTCAGAACTGTAGTGGCAACAAGTAACGCACCGTCACCAGTTGACCTTAAACTAACTGAAAAGAAAGTATCGCGCATTACACACGAGTAGGCGCTGGACTCACTCAATTCTTCGCCAGGCAAATACTCGAAAAAGTTCGGGAGGACAGAATGAAAACAACACTACTCGCAACGTGCGCTTTGTGCGTTGGAGCAACGGCTGGTTTTGCAGGCGGCCTGGACCGCAGCGGTCAGGGTATCAACCTGATCTTTGAAGAAGGCTCTGCAGTTCAGTTTCGGTTGGGGTATACCGACCCAAGCGTGACCGGTACGATGCCAGACGTTTTTGGCACAAATGGTGGCCAACCCGTTGATTCAGGTGAAGTTGCGAACGACTTTTTTACACCGCACTTGGGGTACAAAACGGCGCTTACAGAAAAGCTTGATTTCGCCATCATGTATGATCAGCCCTTCGGTGCCGATATTCAGTACGCGAGCACGTATCCCTTGTCTATCAACCCAATTCCCGGCGGTCGAACCGACAGCCTGAGGGCGACAGCGGATACAGATGCCATCACAGCGCTGCTGCGCTACAAATTCGATGGCGGGTTCAGTGCGATCGGTGGTATTCGCGCGCAGCGCGTCAAGGCCTCGATAACTGTTCCCATTACCGCAGGCTATCAGGTGGATACCAGCGCTGATACCGCATTTGGGTATGTTGTTGGTGTCGCCTGGGAAAAACCCGAAATCGCAGCACGTGTATCGCTGACTTATAACTCCAAGATCAGCCACGACCTTTCGCAGACAGAATCGCTCAATCCGCCTCCTATCCCACCAATTCCGCCGGGGACTGTGGCAACGTTCAACACCACAAGTGAGATTGAAACACCGCAGTCAATCAACTTGGATTTCCAGACCGGTGTGGCGCCCAAGACATTGTTGTTTGGCTCGATCCGTTGGGTCGACTGGCCACAGCTTGTGTATAACCCGCCAAACTATCCGCCGACCACGAACCTGGTTGACTATGACGAAGCCACCTTCACCTACTCTCTGGGTTTGGGCTATCAGTTCTCGGAAGAGTTTTCTGGTGCTGTGACACTGGGCTACGAATCTTCCCAAGGTACGCCGGTGTCGAACCTCGGCCCGACAGATGGGTTCTGGAGCATCGGTCTGGGTGGCACCTATTCTCTTGAGAATGCCAAAATTTCCGGTGGTGTACGTTACACGGATATCGGAGATGCCACCGCGAATGGCGCCGGTCCGGCGGCACGTGGTACATTCACAGGCAACAGCGCCTGGAGCGTTGGTTTCCAGATCACATACGCTCTGAACTGATCTGAGTATCATATGTTCCTACAAAGCCTCGCAGTTTCTGCGGGGCTTTTTCGCATGAACCGGGTCGCCGTTGGTTAACTTCAATGAAACAGTGCCCGTATGGATGCACAAAAACACCTCTCTCTTCGCGCCTGGGCCGAGCTTTTGTTGCTTGGACTGATCTGGGGCGCCTCCTTTGTTTCCATCCGGGTCGCTCTGGACACGCTTCCCGTGATGACGTCGGTTTTGCATCGCACATTCTGGGCCATGCTTGTCTTGTGGCTGGTGACTTGGATCAAGGGGATCAAGGTGCCGCGCTCGCCCGGTATCTGGGGCGCTTTTTTGGTCATGGGGCTATTGAACAACGTCATCCCCTTTAGCCTGATGGCTTGGGGGCAGCTGTACATTGACACGGGTCTGACGGCGATCCTGAACGCGGCGACTGCGATCTTCGGCGTTCTGATTGCAGCACTGTTTTTTCGCGACGAACGATTGACAAAGACCCGGCTACTGGGTGTCTGCTTGGGCTTTCTTGGTGTCTCAATCGCGATCGGAGTGCAGAATTTCTTGAATTTCAGCCTGCAAAGCACCGCTCAGATTGCAGTGTTGACCGGAACAGTTTCCTACGCATGTGCCGCGGCTTGGGCGAGGCAAACGTTATCGCACCTTTCCCCAGTGATTGCCGCCGCCGGTATGCTGACGGCTTCGACAGTGCTGGTATTACCAATAACACTAGCAGTTGATGGAATACCCAGCTTGGCGTTACCCGCGATAACCTGGGCGGCCATCGGGTATTATGCGATAGTCGCAACGGCCGGCGCATATCTGCTTTACTATCGGGTTTTGGCAATGGCCGGCAGTGGCAATCTGATGCTGGTGACGCTTGTCATACCCCCGGTCGCTATTGTTCTGGGCGCATTGCTGCGCGAAGAGTCCCTGTCCCCAAACGCCTTTCTGGGCTTTGCCGTTCTGGCGATTGGCCTTTTGGTTCTGAATCGTTCGTCCCGGCCCAATTGACGCCGTGCGCTGCCCGATTTAGCTAGGGCAAAAAGGACAGCGCAAAATGATCTACACCTCAGCCAATGACTGGCGCACCGCAAGCCGCAAGAAAGTGCTGTTCTTTGGCATGTCAGGATTAGGCAAGACCTACGTATCCAACATCCTCAGAGATTCCGGGAACTGGTTCCACTACTCGATCGATTACCGGATCGGAACGCGCTATATGGGCGAGTACATCACCGACAATGCCAAGGCCGAGGCCATGAAAGTTCCGTTCTTGCGTGAACTGCTGTTGTCGGATTCGATCTATATCGGTTCGAATATTTCATTCGCCAATCTGACACCTGTTGCTGCTTATCTGGGCAAGCCGGGAAACCCCGATCTGGGCGGCTTGGACATGCCGGAATACCGCCGCAGGCAGGAACAGTTTCGCTTGGCCGAAATTCATGCGCTGCTGGACACCGAATACTTCATCGACCGCGCCGAGCGTCTGTACAAATATCCTCACTTTATCTGCGATACGGGCGGATCCATCTGCGAGTGGGTGGATCCCAAAGACCCAAGGGATCAGGTTTTGTCCGAACTCGCGCGGCACACCCTCATGATCTGGCTGAAGGGTGACGAGGGTCATACGGCCGATCTTGTGCGCCGTTTCGACAAGGCCCCAAAACCCATGTCCTATCAGGCCGATTTCCTGACCCGTTCCTGGACAGAGTATCTGGATCAACACGGCTGTGCAGAGACCGAGGTCAACCCCGATGATTTTGTCCGCTGGACCTATGCACAAGCCCTGGCCCATCGTCAGCCCCGGTACGAGGCGATGGCAAAGAACTGGGGCGTGACGATTGATGCCAATGACATCGGCAAGATCCGCGATGCGGCCGATTTCGATGAGTTGATCGAACGTACCCTTGAGGCCAGACGCAATAACGCCTAACTACCAGTTTTCCCTAATCTCTTCGAAGTCAGACACATGCCCATCAAAATCCCCTCAGATCTGCCCGCTTTCGACGTCCTGAACAAAGAGGGCGTTATGGTCATGTCCGAGGATCAGGCAATGCGTCAGGATATTCGCCCCCTGCGCATCGGGTTGCTGAATCTGATGCCGAAGAAGATTCAGACGGAAAACCAGTTTGCGCGCCTGATCGGCGCAACCCCGTTGCAGATCGAACTGTCTTTGATCCGTATGACGGAACACCAGACAAAAACCACCGCCGCCGAGCATATGTCCGAGTTCTATCAGCCTTTTCAGGAGGTCAAGGACCATAAATTTGATGGCCTGATCATTACTGGCGCGCCAATCGAGCATCTGGAATTTGGTGACGTCACCTATTGGGATGAAATCAGCGAAATCTTTGACTGGACTCAGACAAACGTACATTCAACCTTTGGAGTTTGTTGGGGCGGGATGGCGATGATCAACCATTTTCATGGTGTCCGAAAACACATGCTGGATGCCAAGGCCTTTGGCTGTTTCCGTCACCGCAACCTGAACCCTGCATCACCTTTTTTGCGTGGGTTCTCAGACGATTGCGTTATACCGGTCAGCCGCTGGACGGAAATGAAACAAGATGAGATCGACGCCGCGCAGGGTTTGACGACCCTGCTGGGCAGTGATGATGTGGGTCCCTGTCTGGTCGAAGATCCCAGCCACCGCGCACTGTATATCTTCAATCATTTTGAGTATGACAGCGACACGCTGAAACAGGAGTATGACCGCGACGTCGCCAATGACACGCCCATCAACGTGCCGATCAACTATTATCCGGATGATGACCCATCCAAGACACCTCAAAACCGTTGGCGCAGCCACGCGCATCTTCTTTACGGAAACTGGATAAACGAAATCTATCAGACGACGCCTTTTGATATGAGCAAAATTGGCCACTAAAACCTTGATATCCTTTAGCCTCATCATTCTGGGCCTTGTCGCTGTGACTGCGTGGCGCAGCGCCCGGAATGAAGCACATGCAGAAGCGGCTTTCCCACCCGAAGGCCAGATTCTTGATGTCGACGGGATCGCCGTTCATGCGGTTGTCATGGGGAAAGGGCCAGATGTGGTCCTTCTTCACGGCTCAAGCGGCAACACCCGCGACATGACCTTTGCGCTGGCACCCATTCTGGCGGAAAACTACCGCGTCATCGTTTTTGACCGGCCCGGCCTGGGGTTTTCAGAAAGTTTCAACCCAGACGGTGAAACGATCACGGAACAAGCGGATATCCTGCAAAAAGCTGCTGCCCAACTTGGGGCGGAAAAGCCTGTCGTTGCGGGCCAAAGCTATGGCGGTTCAGTGGCGCTTGCATGGGCGGTCACAAGGCCCGAGGATCTCTCGGCGCTTGTTTTGATCGCACCTGCTGCCATTCCGTGGGAAACGCCGCTGGATGGGTTTAACCAATTGGCATCTACCACGGTCGGCAACGCGCTCGCCCTGCCCCTGATCTCTTCTTTCGTGCCCGATTGGTACGTGACACGGGCATTGGACACTGTATTTGCGCCCCAATCGGCCCCCGCTGGATACGCCGAACATTTCGGACCCGGCCTTACCATCCGGCGCAGTTCCATGCATGCTAATGCCAAGCAACGGGCCAATCTATTGGATGAGATAACCCAATTGCAGCCGAAATACGGTGAGATTTCAGTGCCAACCGAAATCGTTCACGGCACCGCCGACGACACTGTCGGCCTTGAATGGCATTCCCAACGTCTGATCCAGCAAATCCCGCAGGCCGAACTGGTCGCGTTACCGGGGATCGGTCACATGCCGCAGGTTGTCGCAGCGCCCGAGGTTGCCACCGCAATTGATCGTGCAGCGCGGCGTGCAGGTTTGCGTTAATCCAAGCTCTAATCCATAGTCGGATATGGGTTTTATCGCGAGGTGACATATGGCCCGGACCGAAAAAGGTTCTATCGAGAAGTATTTTCAGGAAAGCGCGCCCAAAGCTGTGCGGGATGAGATCGAAAATTCGAAGAAAGGCGAAATCCTGAACCCGACCTACCCGTATAGCGAGAAGATGAAGACCAAAGACTATGAAGAGCAGATGGAACTGCTCCAGATCGAGCTGGTCAAAATGCAATCTTGGGTCAAGGACACGGCGCAACGGATCGCCATCATCTTCGAAGGCCGCGATGCCGCCGGTAAGGGCGGAACGATCAAACGGTTTCGCGAAAACCTGAACCCACGCGGCGCGCGCAATGTGGCGCTCAGCAAACCCTCAGAGACTGAACGCAGTCAATGGTACTTTCAGCGCTACATCCCTCACCTGCCTGCCGCTGGCGAGATCGTGTTCTTTGACCGCAGCTGGTACAATCGCGGCGTGGTCGAGAACGTCTTTGGTTTCTGCACCCAGGAAGAGCGCGAGCGGTTCTTTCGTCAGGTTCTGCCGCTTGAAACGGGTCTGGTCAATGATGGCATCAAACTCTTCAAGTTCTGGCTCAATGTCGGGCGGGCTGAGCAGCTGAACCGCTTTCTGGCCCGTGAAACCGACCCATTAAAGCAATGGAAACTCAGCCCGATTGACGTGGCTGGGTTGGACAAGTGGGACGAATACACACAATCGATTTCAGAAACTCTGACCCGGTCACATTCAGACGTATCTCCTTGGACAATTGTCCGGTCGGACGACAAGAAACGCGCCCGTCTTGCAGCAATCCAAACGGTTTTGCACACGCTGGACTATGATGAGAAGGACGCAAAAAGCATTGGCGACATTGATCCCCTGATCTGCGGTGGTCCGGATGTCTGGGAAGCCTAGGTTGCGTTTTCATCCTACCCGGCCAAGGATTTCAAGGGCAAGCGTTGGACGACCGTGTGTATTTGGTCTATCCCCTTGTCTTCCAATACCTAATCAAAGAACCTGAGGCCGGGATGTCGAAACGCGGTTATCATCACGGAAACCTAAAGCAAGCCCTGATCGAGGCAGCCTTGTCCCTGATCGAAGAAAAGGGGCCAACGGGTTTTACGTTATCTGAAGCCGCCAAAACCGCTGGCGTAACACCCGCCGCTGTCTATCGCCACTTTGAAGGGCGCGAAGACCTTATCGCCGAAGCTGCACGGCAGGGATTCGAGATGTTCGCGGACCTTATGCAATACGCTTATGACAAGGGCCAACCTTCTGCCCTGGCCGCCTTCGAGGCAACCGGGCGAGCCTATCTGGCTTTTGCCCGGAAGAACCCCGGCCACTACATCGCCATGTTCGAAAGCGGAATTTCGTTGAATCGCACCCCCGAACTATCAATGGCCGCCAATCGGGCCAAATCGGTTCTTGAAAAAGCCGCCGACGACCTGTCACAACATATTCCACCTGAAAAGCGCCCGCCCGCGTCGATGTTCAGCGCACATATCTGGGCGATGAGCCATGGCGTGGTTGAATTATACGCGCGTAATACCGGAGCGACGTCACCCTTCCCCCCGGAAGACCTGCTGGAAAGCGGCATTGGAATTTACCTGCGAGGGCTGGGCCTGATCCCGCAGGACGATTGACACCTGTCAAAAAGTTCTGCTGCTTTGCGGTAAGCTCAGCCCGGACGTTACGTTGATCAGATTCATCTCGCCCATTCCCTTTATGTCAACACGTCCCAGGTCCGAGACCTGAAATTCGTCAATCAGGGCGTATTTCATCTCTTCCGGCGCAACGATTTTCATAGGATTGGCGAAAATTTGCAGTCGGGACGCGATATTTACCGCCGGACCGAAAACGTCGTAGACGTATTTCTGAATACCCACCACAGACCCGACCGCGGCCCCCATGCCCAAACCGATCCGGGCCTGCCATTTGTGCGGGTGGCTTTCGTTCCGGCGTTCGAGATAACGCAGGAAACGTACCGCGCAATGGGCCACTGCCGTCGCGTGATCGGGTGTCGGGTCAGGCATGCCTGAGACCGCAAGATATGCGTCACCTATTGTTTTGATCCTTTCACACCCGAATTGCTCAACGATCCTGTCAAACGCTGTGAAAATGTCGTTCAACTCGCTCAGGGTCACTGTCGGGTCGGTCTTGGCCGCGAAATCAGTGAATCCCACAAAGTCCAGCATAACAACAGACACCTGCTTGTAGAGCTGCGGAGTGACAACACCGAAGGTTTTGAACTCTTCATAAACGGCCCGTGGCATCAAGTTCAGAAGCAGCCGTTCAACCCGCTCTTTCTCGCGCTCCAGCTCTCGCGTGTTGCGTTCGACCATGGTGGAATAGCTGTCGATCATGCTTTCCAGCTCGCGAATGCGCGTGATGTTCTGGCATTCGACAATCAGAACCTGCTCGGACAGCCCTTTGGCCAACGAAACTGCGACTGCAAAGATCAAGGTCCGCCGCTTCGGCTTGATTTGCAATTCAACCGAATATCTCAAGCCCGATTGCTTGACGTCTTCCAATTCTTTGGGATCAAGGGCGGGAAGAATGTCCGTAAGAGTACTGCCGTTCTCGGGGGTTCCAAACCACTCCGAAAACGGCCCGTTATGAAAAACGAACTGAAGATCCGAGGCGCGCACCACGGCAATGCCGACACCGATGGCGCGTAACAGCTGTTCGTTTATTGCATGAATGCTCATGCCGCGTTTCGGGCGACGATAATTGAACGCTTCCCTTCAATTGCAGCCAGCGCGGTTTTGATATCCTGATCGGACATACCATGCACGCTCAGCGCTTCGCCAAACAGCTCAGCCATCACATCAAATTCGTCGTGTGAAATACTCAGATGCCTGTGTACGGCTTCGATCCTGTCATCACTGAATGACGCCGGTCCGCCAATCAGGGACGATACAAACTTCGTCTGATGATCAATCAACCGCGGCATATCAATATCTTCAAAATAATGGCCGATGTCATCCGAATCCAACGCCATTTCATAGAAGGTCATCACGACACGGCTGATTGTTTTGAAGCCACCGTATTTATCATAAAGCGTTTGCGCCACACGAAAACCCAAGAGTTACCGAACAAAAACACTGTAATTCTATATCAAATGGACATTTTTGTTAATGTTTATGGTATTTTTTTCGTTTTCCGGCTTAACGCGCGTTCATTTTAGGAAAAGCAAAAGTGTCCGGGATTTAAAATCCTGCGCTTTCGAAGACCCGGCGTGGTACACGAAACCAAGTTGTACACAGCCAAGACGCCGGGGCTGGTTTGGGTTTCTGTCTAAGGGGGTAATGGCGGAGAGACAGGGATTCGAACCCTGGAGACGGTTCCCCGCCTACACACTTTCCAGGCGTGCGCCTTCGACCACTCGGCCACCTCTCCGTGCCGGCGATGTTTGGACCAATGTCATGAGATTTGCAAGGCCCCAAATCGGTGAAATCACCGGAAAGGATCAATTAAATCCGGTCGCCTTTCCGGTGCGTCAAACCACCGGAAAGACTACCCTTCAGCTTTCGGACAGGTCGTCAGAATTCATCGCCAGCGTCGGGGTCCAGATCAGATTCGGTCAGTTCAACTGGCTCTCTTGTCGTCGACTCATCTGCCTTCTGTTTGGACGCAGAACCAGCCGCTTTCACCTTGTTTGAGGTCTGCAAAGCTTCGGGATTACGCAACCAGATATCACGCTGTGCAAACGGCACCTCGATGCCTGCTTCAAGGAAGCGTCGGTTGATTTCGTGGTTCATGTCGGATTTGACGGACAGAACCCAGTTCACATCCCGCAGGATCGCCCTGATTTCAAAATCCAATGCATCCGCTCCAAACCCCTGAAACACCACACTGGGTGCCGGGTTGGCCAAAACCATCGGGTGGTTGTTCGCAACCTCACTCAGGATGGTCTCGACCAGACGCGTATCAGTGCCATATGCGACGCCGACCGGTACAATCACCCTACCGATGGTATTGCCACGTGTGTAGTTGGTGACGACGCCGCTGATCAGGTCCGAGTTTGGAATGATCACATCCGTTCTGTCGAACGTCTCGATCCGGGTCGATCGGACGGAGATGTCACGCACGTAGCCCATCATCCCGTTCACATCTATCCAGTCACCCTTGGAGATCGGCCGTTCGACCAGAAGGATGATGCCGGACACGAAATTAGACACAATCGTTTGCAGGCCAAAGCCAATACCGACAGACAGTGCACCAGCGACAATTGCCAGCGACGACAGATCAAACCCCGCGACCATGATCGCTGCCAACGCAGCCAGAAAGATCCCGATATACCCAGAGCCAGCGACAATCGCATTCTGCCCGCCCGGATCGATGCTGGTTTTGGGCAACAGCGAGTTGCGCAACCCGCTTTGCAACAACCGTGTCAGCGTATATCCGATTGCGAAAACAGCGATAAATGTCAGGAAATTGCTGGGCGAGATCATGACACCGCCGATGTCAAAGCCAAGCAGCAGACGTGACCACACCTCAAGCAGGTCCGTTTCGCGCGCGCCCCAGTATATCGCCAGAACAGGCAGCGCGACGATGGCGAGTGCAAAGCCCACCAGGACCGAAAAAAGAGAGTCGCGCGCAGCGTCGCCCTGCCCTGTGATCCATCCGTATATCTGACTGACGAACCGTTGGAAAATCGCCAGAGCGGCAATCAGAACCAGCGTTTTTACCGCCGGAAACACGATCGCTTCGGCCGCATTGGTATAGCCGGCCAGTGCCAGTACGGGTGTTGCGATCCCCAGCAGGAACATGGCCTTGCGCAGGAATTCCAACAACTGGCTGAATCCGGCGGCCCGGGTAGACGCCGTCTGGTCCAGCAGGCGGTCGTTCGTTCTGATCTGCCGCACGCGGAGCAAAAGCAATGCCGTTCCAACAATCACGGGAAAGCTGATCACCGCACGAGTCGCATCCGAGACGTTTTCGATCTGCTGAAACAGAAGCGCCAGTTCGTGCAGGATCAACATCAAAGCCAACAGATCAATGTATATCCGCAATTCGGTAATCCGAGCAGCAGACAGGCGCTTGAATCCTTGTGAAGCGCCAATCACGTAAATCTGTCGGCCAATCCAGTCGTAGAAGAAGGCAATTGCCGCCCAGTAGGGGATTTTTTCCAGCAACAAACTGCCTCGCAGACCCGGAATACCCGAAAGACTGATTGCGGCGATGGCGGCAACGACACCGATCCATGGCAACAGAATCCGCAACAGAGAAATGATGAAGGACCAAACACCAGTGCCCGCTCCGCCCAGCAACCTCAGATAGTCGCCGCCCCGTTCGGACCAACGTTTGCCGAAGATCAGTAAAACCGCGGCCAGGATCACCAGAAACAAGATTCCCAAGCCACGATCACGGATACGTTCTTTCACTACGTCCGAACGCAGGTTGGTAATTGTTTCATTTGTCAGGCTCTGAAGCGCCTCTTTTACGTCTTGCCAAGCAGGTCCCCAATATACGGGGTTGATCGGTGACGGCCCGCGCTCAAAGAATTGTTTTGTCTGCCGCGTCCGGATGATCCGATCGATTTCACTGATCAATCCATTTGCGCGGGTATACGCTTCTTCGGAAATGATGCGCGGCACCCGCAAACTGTTGAGCTGCTCATTAAGATGAGTTCGCAATTTAGCGATGTCTTCAGGTTCGGCCGCGTCCCCTTCGGGTTTTGGACCAAGCGCCTTGATCTGGCTTTCCAGCGTTGCGATACGGTCTGTGTTGGCGCTGCGTGCCTTGTTAAAGTCCTCTCGGTAACCGTTTATTTCAGAACGTAAATTCTCAAACGCAGCGTTTGACGCACGGTTCGCTTCAATCACGGACTCGGCACGGTCAGCCGTTTTTATCCAGCCCCGGTAATACTCACTTTGCCTGTCGGTCAGCTGCGCGACAGCACCGCCTGCGAGCCCGACAAGACACAGGAATACCAGTGTCAGAAACAGGCGAACCTGCCTCGGCATCACACGTCCTCGAAAACGCCGGGAATGCTGCGCGGTGCTTCAGTCATCCAATCCGGCACCGGCAATTCTTTCTCGCGCAGGAAATCCGGGTTGAACAGCTTGGACTGATACCGCGTGCCATAGTCGCAAAGGACAGTCACAATCGTGTGGCCCGGCCCCATTTCTTTGGCCAGACGCACGGCGCCCGCCATGTTGATCGCGGTTGACCCGCCCATGACCAGCCCCTCGTCACGGAGCAGGTCAAAGATATAGGGCAACGCCTCGGTGTCAGTGATCTGATAGGAATGATCCGGCGTGAACCCTTCCAGGTTCTTTGTTATCCGAACCTGTCCGATACCTTCGGCAATCGATCCTCCCTCCATCGCGATTTCACCGGTGGTGTAGTAAGAGTAGAGACCCGCACCCATAGGATCGACCAGACCGATTTTCACACCCTTGGGCTGCAACGCTTCGGCAACCCCGGCCAACGTACCGCCCGACCCGACAGCACAGATAAACCCGTCGACCTTACCTTCTGTTTGTTCCCAGATTTCGGGCCCTGTGGTTTCAACATGGGCCTGACGGTTCGCCACGTTGTCAAACTGGTTGGCCCAGATCGCCCCATTAGGTTCCGTCAGCGCCAATTCCTCGGCCAGACGGCGGGAATAATGCACGAAATTGTTGGGGTTGCGATAAGGTGCGGCCGGAACTTGAACCAGTTGTGCACCTGCCAGCCGCAGCATGTCTTTCTTTTCTTCCGACTGGGTTTCCGGGATCACAATCACGGTCTTGAACCCCATTGACGCCCCCACCAGCGCCAGACCAATACCGGTATTGCCGGCGGTGCCTTCCACAATGGTGCCACCGGGCTTCAAATCGCCCCGCGCAATGGCATCACGGATAATATAGAGTGCAGCACGGTCCTTGACGGATTGACCGGGGTTCATGAATTCGGCTTTGCCGAGAATTTCGCAACCAGTTTCTTCACTGATGCGGCGCAACCGGATCAGCGGTGTTTTTCCTACTGCGTCAGCAAGATCTCGTGCAATGCGCATGATGGCCCCTTGTCGTTTTGTACCATCGAAGATTTACAGCCGCACCGCCGCGACCACAAGCGGGATAGTCACCCGCGCAATCTGTCCCGGTGGCGGGCCAGCCAATAAGCCAGAGACACCAATTGTAGATCCTTGAAAACATGGCGATCCGTCATGTCTATGAATTCACCGAATGGCAAGATTTGACTGCGGATGTCTTCACCTTCTGTGTCAAGGCCGCCAGTGATTGTGGTGTGCGTCAATTCACCCAGACCAACATAAAGATACATGAACCCGGTGGAAGATCCGCTCGAGGTGTAGGCACCGCCAGCATATTCCAGCCTGTCAAAACGAATACCCGCCTCCTCCATCGCCTCGCGATGCGCGGCCTGTTCAGGTGTTTCACCCGGATCAATCATCCCAGCTACCGCTTCCCAAAGCCAGGGTTCCGGATCGTTGTTCAGGAAAACCGGCGGTCTGAACTGTTCCACGATCAAAACGGTATCGCGGACCGGATCATAGGGCAGAACGCCGACCGCACTGCCCTGCAACAAACTTCCACGGCGCAGAACCGGACCCATGCTGCCGTCATGCCGCCGGTGTTGCAGATCGATTTCCTCCATCCCGAAGTAATCAAGATACACCCGGTCATGGCGATGCACGATCACGTCTTTTGCAATGTCCCGCGGATCACCGGTTCGCCGCTGCCCGGCCATGATCTTTGACCAGGCGCGCGTTTGCGTGGCGCGAACACTGCGGGCCATGACCCGGGGATCGACCTTCCCGAAATAGGCCATCTCTTCCTCAGCGGCGAGCGTTGTAAGTTCGCCCAATCTGTCCGCCCAGTCCTGAAGCGACCACAAATCACCCGGTCTCCAAGCATCGGGGGCAGGAAAAAAGACCTGCGCTTCGGCCTCGGTCCCGTCTTCCAATTCGACCTTCAGAGACTTCAGATCATAGTCGAAAGACCCTTCGTAATAATCCAGCCTAGCCAGATCCACAGACGACAATTCCTGCACCAGTAAACCTTCGGCACTGGCGCCTTCCAATTCCACGATCATTGGGAAATCCTGCCCCTGAACAGAATGGACAGCATGGCCTCGAAGTTGGGCGGGCCGCGCTTTGGTTTCGCTCAGAGGATGGCCAAGAACGCGTTCCAACAACGGCAAGTGTCGCAGCGTTCCATAAAAGAACAAATCAGACAAATTCGATCTCTCTTGTCAGTAACGGATCAGCGCCACGACCGGCTGGCCTGTTCTGTGGCCAGCCCCGAGACAACAGCCCCAATTAGGAATGCAATCAGGATTTCCGGGTAAATCAGAAGCTTACCGTACTCAATCCCGATCTTGAAAATGGCCAGTATGGCCTCAAATGGGCCACCGTAACGGTTGCGCATGGCAAGTCGGAACATTTCGTAACAGCCCTGCACGAACAACGCCCAGAATATCAGCGAGGCGACACCAGTCAGACCGTTATTGATCCCAGCTGTCCAGCCGCGCCCTACGCGCTTGCCCATGATGCCCCACCCGCAAACCGCGCCAAGGCCCATGTTAACCAGGGTAAAGTACCCATAATCCTTACCTTCTTCGCCGTTCTCGATAATCATGCCAGAGACAATGAATGCCAGCACGATGAGGCAAACGGCGGCTACAAGACGCGAGGCAGTGGGCATGTTTCGGTCCGTCAGTTAACTTGCTTTGCTACGGTGATCTGTGTCACATCGCAATTGCGCGTGTCAAAGGCTGCGCCACACGCTGTCAAATAATAATTCCACATGCGGCGAAAACGCTCATCAAAGCCCAGGTCTGCGATCTGTTCCCATTTTGCATTGAACGTTTCATACCACCGCCGCAGCGTCAGGTCGTAACTTTTGCCGAATTCTTTCGACTTCACCACATTCAGACCGGCCTGATTGATCTGCTGCCGCAAGATCGTAGGCGACGGAAGCATTCCACCTGGAAATATGTATTTCTGAATGAAATCAACACCGTTCTTGTAATAATCCCAGCGGTGGTCACCTACGGTTATGATTTGCAAGGTCGCTTGCGCCCCTGGCTTCAGCCTCTCACGAACGGTTTCAAAATAAACCGGCCAGTATTTTTGGCCCACCGCCTCGAACATCTCGATAGAGGCGATGCCATCATATTGCCCACGCTCGTCGCGATAGTCTTGCAACTTGAACTTCACTTGATCAGAAAGTCCCGCTTTTTCAATACGTTCATTTGCAAACTTGAACTGCTCCTCACTAATCGTAAGGCCGGTTACATGCAAACCCCGCTCTTTCGCGGCATATTCGGCAAAACCGCCCCAACCGCATCCGATTTCCAGTATGTGGTCGCCGGGTTTGGCCCCCATTTCATCGACAAGGCTGGCGTATTTCGCAGTTTGTGCCTTCTCAAGACTTTCTTGCCCGGTCTCAAAAATGGCGCTGGAATAAGTCATCGTGTCATCCAGCCACAAACCGTAGAAGTCATTGCCCAGATCATAGTGGTACGAGATATTCTTTTTCGCCTGCGTCCGGTTATTGCGATGAAGCCAGAACCGCAGCCGTTCATAGGCCTGAACAAGGAACTTCCCAGTAAACCCGTCATAGACGGTCTCGGACCCCAGATGGACAAGATCCATGAATGAGCGCAGATCAGGCGTGCTCCAATGTCCTTCAAGGTAGGCATCAGAAAACCCCAGCTCGCCTTCGCGGATCAGACGGGCAAAAACATCTCCGTCGTGGATATCGATCTGAGCAACAGGCCCTGCCTTGGGTCCCTCTGCGCGAAAGATGCGACCATCTGGCAATGTTATGTCTAGTCGCCCCGACTCCATTCTGGTCAGCATCTTGAAGACCTGGGCGAAATACCTGGGCAGATCCGACTGCCCCTCTGTCGTCGTCAGCACCATCCGCTCTCCCCTCTGCGGCACAGGTCTCAGGCTAGGCCGCGATTCTGTTTCTGGCAAGTTTTCAGTTCCTTAGTGAGATTTTCGGCTTTCATACGCACGTAAGGCGCGGTTTCGTCCATCCGTCAGTTTCACGACAGGTTCGGGATAATCCGCCTGCGGACACAGGTTCCATGACTGGGGAACCGCAGCGAAATAGGAAAGTGCAACGTCACTGGGTTTCGTCTGGCCTTCGGCGATCCAGCGCCGCAGGTAAGACCCCTGCGGATCAAACTTTTCGGCCTGCGTTTCAGGATTGAATATACGAAAGAAGGGCGACGCGTCGGGGCCTGAACCCGCAACCCACTGCCAGCCCATGGCGTTACAGGCTGGGTCCCAGTCAATCAGGCAATCCTCGAACCAACTCATCCCGATTTTCCAGTGTGTCATCAGATGTTTGGTCAGGTAACTGGCAACAATCATCCGGGCCCGGTTATGCATACGGCCTGTCACATACATCTGCCGCAGGCCAGCATCGACGACAGGAATTCCGGTTCGGGCCTGCCTCCAGGCGGCAACTTCAGGGTGGTGCGGATCGATATTCCACGGGAAATCATCCCATTCCGCTTTCCAGTTATCAGTCAGCAGATGCGGTGAGTGATACATCAGGTGATAGGCAAACTCACGCCAGACCAACTGCCGCAGAAATGCCTCGGCGCCGGGGGTTCCCGTCATCGCAGCCTGTTGAACCCTGTGCCAGACAGTACGTGGCCCGATCTCGCCCAATGAAAGGTATTCTGACAGGTTTGATGTTCCGTCCAGATCCAACCGGTCACGGTCATTGGAATAACGGGGGACCTGGTCGAGAAAGTGCTCAAGTCGATCGCGGGCGGCCTTCTCTCCGGGTTGGACATAGGGGCGCACGATTGCAGCGCCTCGGTACATGTCCGCACCCATATGCCAGGTACTCAGTTTATCACTGGAAGGCCAGGTTGCAGGCCCCGCCAAGCGTGACACCAACGCATCCGGCGCTGGCACGTCCCGCCGCTGAACCGCGCGCCACATAGGAGTGTAGACACGAAACGGCTGGCCCTGCTTTGTTGCGACCGTCCAGGGCTCAAAAAGCAAATGACCAGGAAAGGACTTTGCGCTTACACCCAGTTCGGTCAGCGCCGTTTTGATCTGTGTATCGCGTCTGATCGACGCTGGATCATAGGCCCGCGACCAATAGACAGCCTTTGCGCCCGTCTCTTTGACAAGTGTCCGCAATTGCTCAAGCGCATCGCCACGCCGCAGGATCAGACGGCTACCAAGCCTCGTCAGAGCGTCGCAAAAGACCTCCAGACCCAACCCCAACCGCCATTTTGGGGCCGCGCCAAGGTGTTGCACAAGAAGGTCATGAACAAAGACTGGTATGATCGGACGGCCGCTTGCAACAGCAGCAGTCAATGCCGGATGGTCCGACAGGCGCAGATCCCGTCGGTACCATAAGATGATCGGAGACCGCTCGTTTTCCATATCCACCCTGAGGTTTTCTTCGTTCTACGAAGCCCCAAGCTGAGTGGATCACAAAACGTGTTCAAGCGCCTCCAAAAGCTGATCAATCTCCTGCTGCGAGGTATAATGTGTAAAGCTGACCCGCAAAACGCCCTGTGCCAGATCCACGCCCATCGCTTGCAATGGGCGCACAGCATAAAAGTCGCCTCCCCCCGCCATAACACCGTATTGCGCCAGTTCTGCTGCAACTGACTCAGCGGGACGGTTCAGCGACAGCGCTACCGTCGGCGCACGCCGGGTGGCATCTGAAGTGCCGATCAGACGTACCGCGTTGCGGTCCTTTACCGCATCCAGAACCGGTTGAAGTAAGGACACCTCATGCGCGCGCATCAGGTCATGGGCAAAGGCACCCTGCTCTGCTGCACCGGCGTCAGGCCCACCGTGATGCGTGCACAGGAGCTCGACGTAATCGGCCATACCTGCACTTGCCGCAATCTGAGCATGATCCGGGCCTGCCGGGGTAAAGCGCTTGTAAAGAACGTCGGCGTTGAAGTAGTGCGCTTGGTTGGGCAGCAACTCTCCCAGTGTTCGGCGAATGACCATGCAGCCTTGATGCGGGCCAAAAGTTTTATAGGCTGAAAACAGATAGATATCCGGCCCCAAATCGCCAACATTCGGAAACCCATGCGGGGCGTAAGATACGCCGTCCACGCAGACAAATGCACCAGCCGCGTGGGCAATCGCAGTGATCTCGGTGACCGGGTTAATCTCTCCAACGACATTGGAACAATGCGGGAAACAGACCAGACGCACTTTTTCGTCCAGCATATTTTCCAGATCCTGCGGGTTCAGTGATCCGGTTTCAGGATCGATCTGCCACTCCCGCACTTCAATCCCTGCCTCGGCCAGACGACGCCATGGGCCCGAATTTGCCTCGTGATCCTGATTGGTCACGACAATCGCCTCGCCAGGTTTCATCCATTGCCTGAACGCCTGTGCCAAAACATAGGTATTCTGTGTCGTCGAAGGGCCAAAGCTCAGCTCATCGGTTTCAACACCCAGGATGGCGGCCATGCGCACGCGTGCCTCATCCATCTCGGCACCTGCAAGACGGCTGGCCTCATAAGGGGCGTAGGGCTGAACCTTTCGCTGCGTATAGAACCGCGTCAACCGGTCGATCACCGGCTTGCAGGTATATGACCCGCCCGCATTCTCAAAAAACGCCTGTCCTTTCAGGCTGGGTTCGGAAAAAGCCGGAAACTGTGCCCGAACGAAATTGATATCCAGAGAGCTCATGCCTCATTGCTCCTTAGTTGTGCTGTCATATCAACAAGATGCCCGCTCATGTTTCCGGACATCTCAGAAATCATGGCAGGTCTTCCAGCCCAGCCTGTGCTTGCGCCATGAGCTGACGAAACACCGGGCAGCCCTTCACTTCGGAAGGACAACGCTACTTAGACAGCACCATCCGCGACCGTCAAGCTGAAGCAAAAGAAAAAGCCCGGCGGGGTTGCCGGGGCTGAATTTCTAACACTCTGGGGCAGGTCTCGTTCGGGCCTCAACCCTGAACTTTGGTATATGTCCCCTCGCCTGCAAGAATACCACGGAAACCTCCGGGCTCATCCAGACCAAAGACGATCAGAGGCAGGTTGTTGTCACGCGCCAGCGCGATGGCTGACGCATCCATGACCCGCAACCGCTTGGCTAGAACGTCGTCATAGGTGACCGTGTCATAACGCACCGCGTCGGCATGTTGTTTGGGATCCTTGTCGTAGACGCCGTCGACACCGTTCTTGCCCATGAAAATCGCCTCACACGCCATTTCATTGGCGCGCAAGGTCGCCGCGGTGTCGGTGGTGAAATACGGGTTGCCGGTGCCGGCCGCAAAGATGCAAACCCTTTTCTTTTCAAGGTGTCGTACGGCGCGGCGGCGGATATACGGCTCGCACACTTCATCCATGCGAATGGCCGAAATGACCCTGGTGAACACCCCAATCTCTTCCAGGGCAGATTGCATACCCAGTGCGTTCATCACCGTGGCCAACATCCCCATATAGTCTGCTGTCGTCCGCTCCATACCCTGAGCAGATCCACTCAGGCCCCGGAAAATGTTTCCGCCACCGATAACCATGCAGATCTCAACGCCCAGATCGTGAACCGATTTCACCTCTTGCGCGATGCGTTGAACTGTCGGCGGGTGCAGGCCAAAGCCCTGATCCCCCATCAATGCCTCTCCTGAAATTTTCAACATGACACGTTTGTATGTGGTTTTCGGGGTTTCGGCAGTTTCAGAAGACGGGGAAAGGCTCATGTTGCGCTCCGGGCTGGCACGGGGTTAATTTCCGGCGCAAAATGAAGCAAAAGCTCCGCAGGTTCAATGCGGTTGGTGAGGATTGAGGCAACCGCATATGACCCGGCGATCAACAGACGCGATATTTCAGCAATTACCCCCTATTCCCGACGACAAACCTGTCCTGATTGCAGGGCCGACGGCATCCGGGAAATCAGCACTGGCGCTGGAGATCGCCGAACGGCATGGCGGGGTCGTCGTCAATGCAGACGCAAGTCAGGTCTATGACTGCTGGCGAGTGATCTCGGCCCGACCATCTGTCGAAGAAGAAACACGCGTGCCGCATCTGCTCTATGGTCACATCGCCTATGATCAGGACTATTCTGCCGGTCACTGGCTGCGAGAAGTGGTGCCACTGCTAACCGGGGGCCAGCGGCCAATCATTGTCGGCGGGACAGGATTGTATTTCTCGGCCCTGACCGAAGGCATGGCCGAAATTCCTGCGACCCCAGCGCAGGTGCGGGCCGAAGCAGACTTGCTGACCGTTGCCGAGCTGGTCGCCGGGGTCGACGAACAGACACTGTCTGGCCTGGATATGCAGAACCGCGCGCGCGTGCAGCGCGCTTGGGAAGTGCAGCGCGCCACTGGTCGCAGCCTGTTATCTTGGCAGGCCGATACGCCACCGCCAATTTTACGGCTGGATGATGCGGTTCCTATCGTTTTTGACGTCGACAAAACGTGGCTTCTGGATCGGATTGAACGCCGTTTTGATCAGATGCTGGAGCTGGGCGCAATCGACGAAGTACGCGCCATGCGGGATCGTTTCGACCCCGCTCTTCCCGCCTGCAAAGCCATTGGTGTGCCAGAGCTTATGGCCTATCTGGATGGAACACTGACTTTGGATCAGGCCCGTGAACGGGCCACAATCTCGACCCGGCAATTTGCCAAACGTCAACGCACGTGGTTTCGGGCAAGAATGAAAACATGGAATCACGTCGATTTCTCAAAGTGATATCTGGTGTTGTTCATTCCGCTGGATTTGATAGCGAAAGCAATTTGATCAACAGATAAAGAAGAAGTTTCTCGTCTTTTATCAGTAATTTGACATCGAAATTCCGCAAGAGGCTCCCCCTGCGGTGTGTCATATAGGTATATCCCTATCGAAATATCAACAATGCGGTAACGTCGTTTTTGTGCATTTTATGTCGATTCCGAACGTTGACGTTGAGTGATTTCTGGTGCCGAATGGCGGCATGGGGATGCACAGAGTCCAAAAACCGGAATCCTTCTTTCTTTCGACCGGACAAGCCCGCGTCGCTTAGAACAAGAACAAATCAACAAAATCAATGTCACAGGGAGACATTTATGACCAATACGGCAATCACCAACGACAAGGTGCACTGGGCGGCCGAGATGCACGCGCAGGAATACCGTGACGGCAAGCTTAGCCGCCGGGAATTTCTGGTCCGCGCGACGGCGCTGGGTGTCGCTGTACCGACGGCCTATGGTTTGATCGGTCTGCAATCGCCTGCGGCGGCACAAGAGCCGCAGCGCGGTGGTACCATCCGCTACCAGATGGAAGTGCGCGCGCTCAAAGATCCGCGAACCTATGACTGGACGCAAATTGCCACTTTCACAGCAGGCTGGCTGGAGTACCTAGTTGAATACAACAACGACGGCTCGTTCAAGCCAATGCTGCTGGAAAGCTGGGAAGCCAACGCCGACGCCACCGAATACACATTGAACGTTCGCAAGGGCGTAAAGTGGAACAATGGCGATGACTTCACAGCCGAAGACGTGGCCCGCAACATCGAAGGGTGGTGTGACGCTGGTCTGGAAGGCAACTCGATGGCATCGCGTATGGCGTCGCTTATCGACGAAAGCACTCAGAAAGCTGCGGACGGCGCAATCACCGTTGTCGACTCCCATACTGTCAAACTGAAGTGCAACGCGCCTGACATCACGATCATCCCGGGCATGGCGGACTATCCCGCCGCAATCGTTCATAGCAGCTTCGATGCGAACGACATGCTTTCAAACCCGGTCGGCACAGGTTTCATGCTGCCTGACAGCCACGAAGTTGGCGTTAAAGGCGTGCTGGTGCGCAACGAAGGCTTCGACTGGTGGGGATATGAGGCCGGAAAAGGCGGCTATATCGACCGCATCGAGTTCATCGACTACGGCACTGACCCGGCTGCATTCCTTGCGGCTTATGAGGCCGAAGAGATCGACATGAACTGGGAATCTGTTGGCGAATTCGTCGACATCTTCGACGGAATTGGGCTTGTGCGCTCGGAAATCCCGTCGGGCTTCACCATCGTTATCCGCCCGAACCAGTTGGCCGAAGACGAAAACGGCAACAAGATCTACGGCGACAAGCGCGTTCGTCAGGCTTTGGCCATGGCGGTGGACAACGAAGTGTGCCTGGAGCTGGGCATGTCAGGCTACGGCATTCCAGCAGACAACTGCCACGTCGGGCCGATGCACCCTGAACATGACTCGGCCGTGACTCGTATCCCGTATGATCCTGCCGGGGCGAAAGCCCTGATGGACGAAGCGGGTATGGGTGATTTTGAGCACGAAGTGCAATCAATCGACGATGACTGGCGCCGTAACACCACGGCCGCGGTTGTAGCGCAGCTGAACGACGCGGGCATCAAGGCCAAGCATACAGTTCTGCCGGGGTCGACCTTCTGGAACGACTGGACGAAATACGCCTTCTCGTCGACGAACTGGAACCACCGCCCATTGGGCACTCAGGTTCTGGCACTGGCCTATAAATCGGGAGTCGCGTGGAACGAATCCGGTTTTGCCAATGCAGAGTTTGATGCGTTGCTGGCCGAGGCGAACTCGATCGCAGATGTCGACAAACGTCGTGAAGTGATGGCCAAACTGCAGGGGATCATGATCGACGAAGGTGTCACGATCCAGCCTTATTGGCGGACAGCGATGCGCCATCACCGCGACAATTTGGTGGGTGTCGAAAAGCATATCGCAGACCTGCCGCAGCTTTATAAGTTCGGCTTTACGTCCTGAGCCAAAACGCAAAAGGCCGCGCCACCCTGGCGCGGCCTCTTCGTCCTGAATGCGACGAACAAATAATAACAGCTAAGCGTGGCGTTCCATGAAACCCGCGCTAGCCGACCCACAGGGGCAAATATGGGACTTTTCATTCTAAGGCGCGTTGGCATCATGCTGTTGACGGCATTGTGTCTGACATTCCTGGTTTTCTTCTTGACCAACCTCTATCCGAATCTCGAGAAGCTGGCGAAAACGCAGGGCAACTTTCGGATGTCGGATGAACAGGTTGAGAGCTACCTGAGCAAAAATGGTTACCTCCAATCCACTCCGATAAAATACGGCGAATGGCTGGGTGTCCTACCATCTTATCGGTACACGAATGAAGACGGAACCGTTCAGGGAAGATGCATCCTGCCGGGCAAAACCGCCGAAGAATCTCCGAATTTTTGCGGAATCCTGCAAGGGTATTGGGGCTATTCGACTGTCTTCAAAGAAGAGGTTTCGACCGTTGTTGGCAACAGATTGGCTCTGACTGGCCGTCTGATGCTCTGGGTCATGCTGCTGATGGTTCCGTCTGCGTTGATCCTTGGTGTTTTGGCAGGAATGAAAGAAGGATCTGCCACTGACAGGACGCTGTCGACCTTCGCCATCACAACGACGGCGACACCGGAATACGTCTCGGGCGTGATCTTTATCGCCATCTTCACCTCTTCTGCAGTTGGATTGAAGTGGTTCAAGGGTACGGCCACGCAAGCGATGGAGAACCCGACCTTTGAAAACTTCTTCCTGCCGGTCCTGACCATTGCGCTTTATGGGATGGGCTATATTGCACGGATGACCCGCGCCTCGATGACCGAAGTGATGACGGCGCAATATATCCGCACCGCGCGCCTGAAGGGTGTTTCGTTCCCGAATATCGTCATGAAGCATGCGTTGCGTAACGCGCTGATCGCACCGTTCACCGTCATCATGCTGCAGTTCCCCTGGCTGCTGAATGGTGTAGTGATCGTCGAGACCCTGTTCAACTACAAGGGCTTCGGCTGGGCGCTGGTTCAGGCCGCGGGCAATAACGACATTCAGCTGTTGCTGGCGATTTCGGTCGTGTCGGTCTTTGTGGTGCTGGTGACCCAGCTGATTTCGGATATCGGCTATGTCTACCTCAACCCGCGCATCCGCATTTCTTAAGGAGGGTTAGATCATGGAACCACTTACCTGGACCGGCTCTATCGCCTTCCTGAACCCGCTTTTTGCCCTTGGCCTTGCGCTAATGCTCTTGTCAATTGCCGTCTGGATGCTGGCCAGCATCGTGCTGCCCGAAGACCAGATGACGGTGAACCCGGACGGTACGTTAAGCTCAAGCTCGGGCCTGCGAACACTGATACAACTTGCACTGCGCTACAGTTTCTTGGCCAGTGTCGGAATCGCACTCGCCTATATCGTACTGGGCGTACTAATGGGCACCAGCGCCGGGATTATTGGCGCCATGTCCCAGCAGTTTTTGCCCGTCTGGGTGTCGTTGATCATCCTTTATGCCATGTCGATCGCTTTCAAACGCAAGCTTGGCCTCTACGGCAAACTGTTTGACAGTCCCATCGGCATGATTGGCTTTGGCCTTGTGATGTTCTGGGTTTTCACCGGGGTATTCGGCGCGATGGATTTGATCGTCACGCATGACCCGCTGTCGCAGGTTTCGGGCATGAAGAACAAAGTGCCAGGTACGCCACTGTCCAATCTGGAGGACGGTCAATACGCCTGGTATCTGCTGGGTGGCGACAATCTGGCCCGCGATGTGTTCAGCCGCATGGTCAAAGGGGCATGGATTGTTGTTCAGATCGCCCCGCTTGCCACGATGTTTGCCTTCATGGTTGGCATCACGCTGGGTCTGCCGGCAGGCTATTATGGTGGTCGGCTGGATACTTTGCTGTCGTTCCTTGCGAACCTGATCCTGGCCTTCCCGGTGATCCTGCTGTTCTATCTGCTGGTCACGCCCGAGATCGTTGCGACCGGTGTACCGAACTATATGGCGGCCGTCTTGTTCGTATTCCCGATCATATTCCTCGGCGTGCTGCTGAACTCACGCTACTATACCAGACCAAACTTCCGAACACCGCTGCTGATCGGAGTTTTGGGAGTAGCGGGTTGGTTCTACCTGTCTCTGATTTCGACCGGCGGCTACATCATCAATACCGACGCCTATCGTATCTGGGGTCTGCCGACCTATCTGGATCTGTTCGATATCCCAGGTGGTATTCTGGTGGTCTTCGTCTCGGTGGTCTTTGTGAATTCGCCCACCGTGTTCCGCATCGTGCGCGGATTGGCGCTGGACATCAAAACCCGTGACTACGTAGCGGCAGCACAAACCCGTGGCGAGGGTCCGTGGTACATCATGCTGTGGGAAATCCTACCCAACGCGCGTGGCCCGCTGATCGTCGATTTCTGTTTGCGCATTGGCTATACCACCATTCTTCTGGGAACCTTAGGTTTCTTTGGTCTGGGTCTGCCGCCCGAAAGCCCGGACTGGGGGTCGACGATCAACGAGGGGCGCAAGCTTTTGTCGATCTACCTGCACCCTGCTCTGCCACCCGCGCTGGCCTTGTTGACGCTGGTTCTGGGTCTGAACCTGCTGGCCGACGGGTTGCGCGAAGAAAGCCTGAAAGACTGATGTGAAAGCGCGCCGGGGGGCCAGCCCCCCCGGACCCCCCGAGATATTTTTAGCCAGATGAAGAGGATCCCCTCGATCTGGCGAGGAGATACAAGATGAGCAAGATGGCGGATTATGACGGCCCGATCCTTGAGATCGACAAGCTGTCGATTTCCTTCTTTACCCGCCTGCGGGAAATTCCGGCCGTGATGGATTTCTCTGTCAGTGTGCAACCCGGTGAAGCTGTTGGTCTGGTCGGTGAATCCGGTTGCGGCAAATCCACGGTGGCGCTGGGTGTCATGCAGGACCTTGGCAAAAACGGTCGCATCGTTGGTGGTACGATCAAGTTCAAGGGTCGTGATCTGGCGGAAATGAGTTCAGACGAATTGCGCGACATACGCGGCAATGAGATCGCGATGATCTATCAGGAGCCGATGGCCTCACTGAACCCGGCAATGAAGATCGGTAAGCAGCTGATGGAAGTGCCCATGATTCACGAGGGCGTCAGCGCGGAAGAAGCGTATTCGCGCGCGCTGGAAGTTGTCACCGATGTGCGCTTGCCGGACCCCGAGCGAATGCTCAACTCGTTCCCGCACCAGCTGTCAGGCGGTCAACAGCAGCGCATCGTGATCGCGATGGCCTTGATGTCGAAACCGGCGCTGCTGATCCTTGACGAACCAACAACGGCACTTGACGTGACGGTTGAGGCTGCCGTGGTCGAGCTGGTGAAGGATCTGGGCAAGAAATACGGCACCTCGATGCTGTTCATTTCGCACAACCTCGGGCTGGTTCTGGAAACCTGTGACCGGCTTTGCGTGATGTATTCGGGTGAGGCGGTCGAGCGCGGCTCGATCAAGGATGTGTTTGACGAGATGCAGCATCCTTACACGCAGGCCCTGTTCCGGTCGATCCCGCTGCCGGGGGCCGACAAGAATTCGCGTCCGCTGGTGGCTATACCGGGGAACTTTCCCCTACCCCATGAGCGGCCCCCTGGTTGTAACTTCGGTCCGCGCTGCGACTATTTCGAAGAAGGTCGCTGTGACGCCAAGGACATCCTGATGGAGGCGGTGCCCGGAAATGACCGGCACCATACCCGTTGCCTTAAATTCAAAGAGATTGACTGGAACGCACCAATCACGGTGGGTGAACAGAAAGAGAAAGGTGAGATCGGCAGGGTCGTTCTGAAGATGGACAACCTCAAGAAATACTATGAGGTTGCAGCAAATGCCCTGTTCGGCGGTGGCGAAAAGAAGGTTGTGAAGGCAAACGAAACGCTCAGTTTCGAGGCGCATGAATCCGAGACATTGGCCATTGTGGGCGAATCCGGTTGCGGCAAGTCCACCTTTGCCAAAGTTCTCATGGGTCTTGAGACGGCCACGGACGGGCAGATTCTTCTGGACAACCGCAATATCGAACAGGTGCCCATAGAAGAGCGCGACGCAAAGACCGTTGGTGAAGTTCAGATGGTGTTTCAGAACCCGTTCGACACGCTGAACCCGTCGATGACCGTTGGGCGCCAGATCATCCGGGCATTGGAAATCTTCGGTGTTGGCAATTCCGAGGCCGAGCGCAAGAAGCGGATGCTGGAGCTGCTGGATCTGGTAAAACTGCCGCGCGCCTTTGCCGACAGAATGCCGCGTCAGCTGTCGGGTGGCCAGAAGCAGCGCGTAGGTATCGCGCGCGCCTTTGCCGGCGATGCGCGCATTGTGGTAGCCGACGAGCCCGTATCGGCACTGGACGTTTCGGTGCAAGCTGCGGTGACCGACCTGCTGATGGAAATTCAGCGCGAGCACAAAACCACGTTGCTGTTCATCAGCCATGACCTTTCCATCGTGCGATACCTCAGCGACCGAGTGATGGTGATGTATCTGGGCCACGTGGTCGAGCTGGGCACAACTGATCAGGTTTTTGCCCCCCCCTACCACCCTTATACCGAAGCGCTTCTGAGTGCTGTTCCCATCGCCGATACATCGGTCGAAAAGCAGCACATCGTACTGGAAGGTGATATTCCTTCAGCCATGAACCCGCCACCGGGATGCCCGTTCCAGACACGGTGTCGCTGGAAATCCGAAGTGCCTGACGGCCGCTGCGAGTCACATGTGCCACCGGTGCAGACATTGGCCGAGGGTCATCAGGTGAAGTGCCACTTGTCCGAAGAGGTGCTGGCACGGATGCAACCCGTGATCAAAGTCGCGGCCGAGTAGGTTTGCGGATCTTCACTGGAAAGGGCCGGTCGTTGACCGGCCCTTTCTGTGAGCGCCGCGTTTCACGAGGAAACTGGCGGCGCCTGTGAGTGGTGGTTCCCTGTAAGACTCTCAGCCGGTCATGACATTGTTGCCGAAATGCATGAACTCCTGGTTCATACCAGCAATCTCTCCGGCCTCCAGTTTCAGGCTGGCACTGTCAAGCATCTGATAGCTTTGCTGTCCCTTTACCCACTCGTCTGCTGATTGCAGCGTGGTCAGCGTATAAGACGTGACTTCGTTCAGGTAATGAGTTGGGATAATGATCTTGGGCTTTAGCTTGGCCACGATGTCATTACCCTGATCGAAACTCAGGATATGTTGCGACCCGTCTACCGGAAGGGTCAGAACATCGACCTGTCCGACGGCGTCCCAAAACTCCTGAGGCGGATTGTGGCGATTATCACCCCAGATCAGCGTACGAATGCCGCCTGTTTCCACCAGATAGACCACCATATCCATATGACCCACATTGTTCGGTGGGCAGGCTTCGACCCCAAACTCGGCCAGTGCATTGGTCCAGTTGTACCACCCCGGCGCCACGCAGGCATGTTTATCTGCAAAACCGGTGATCTTGATATCGGCGAACTCGAAATTGCCCACCATCCTGTCCAGCACCATGGTCGAGCTTGGTCGTTCGATCGCGTCGTGATCGAAATGCGCATGTGTCGACAAGGTAATGTCCACCGGGATCTGGGGGAATTCATTGCGGAACCAAAGCCCCCACGCGCCCGACGGGTCATCACGCCAGGGGTCGAACAGGACCGTTGCGCCGTTGGGCGAGGTGATCTTTATGGCGCAATGGCCATAATAGTCGATACCGACAACTCCGGCACTGGCCTGACCCGTCGATCCCTGCAGGTCGATCACGTGGTTATTGTTTCCTGGCTGCAACCAGGCTTGCGATTGCGCCTCGGCCGGTTTTGCCCCCAGCACTGAAGCTGTCGCGCCAACACCGGCAGCACCTGCCGCCATGAAAAATGACCGCCGAGACAGCCCCGGTGCCAGATGATCCCTGTCCCCTTTCAGGATGGTCGGTTTCAGATCCTTGCGATCCATATCTTTGTACCTCTCTGTTGGACGTGCGCCGTTTTTCCGCACCTCAACCCAGAGGGTAACAAGCCAAAGCACATCGGCTCAGACCGAAAAAATGGGGGTGAAATATGGGGGCAATCCCCATATTCGGCATTCACGAAATCGAGAGCAAATGACTGCGCAGGTTTTGATCCCGTCCCTCAAGTCCTAGTTTTCGACGAATGTTGTTGCGGTGAAAATCGATTGTCGACGTCTCTCGGGACAGGGCCTTGGCAATGTCCTTTGTGGTTTTCCCAAACATGACCATCTGTGCAATTTCCATTTCGGTCGGGGTCATTGCCGCGAAGGCATCCGTCAACTTGTCAGACAGCGAAGATGTGATCTCGTTCAGGTTCTTTTCGGCCAGCTCAAGATAGACAAATTGCGCCTCGTCGCCGGAAAGCTGCGCCCGAACCTTTTCAAGATACGGCAAAACTCTGCTTCGAACCTGCTCGACGATTTCGTGATCCCGGTTCTTGCGGTCATCGTCGAGACTTGAGAGCAATACGCGCAACGCTGTGTTCGTCTCCTGCAACTCTCGGGTTCGATCCGAAACACGCGTTTCAAGCTGGGCAAGTGTTTCGTTCAGTTTCTCCTCCAACGCGCGTCTCAGATAAACCTCTTGCAACAAAGCCAAATCCGACTCGACCATGCGCGCGAACTGCGCCAGCCCCTCTCGGAACAACAAGGCCCGCCGGTTCTGTTTACGGTCCAGAACACAGATTGTGCCAAACACCGAGCCATCGGGCCATTTCAGCGGTAAGCCGATGTAAAAGGTCATTCCGTGTTCCAGGTCGTCGTTGTCCGCCCAAACCGGATCACATTTGGCGTCCTCGACCACCAATTCTCCGTCACGCTCCAGAACACCCTGGCAATATAGCTTGGGGTTCAACTGGAAACTCAGACCGACCGGATATGGATTCTCGGGGTGATCGGATGTGATCAAAACCGCATGATCCGGCGCGTCGGTTTTCATGATCAGGCTTGCGGGCACGTCGGCCAGTTCTGCGACCAGATCAACAAGTTGCTGCCAGTTTGCCAGCGTTTCTTTGGGAATCTGCGGGTGATCAGCAGGCATAAGGGGCCTCACCAGTTATTGGGCGATACCCTGTCAGGTTAGTTGGAGGCGTTACACTGAATCAAGAATACGACACTCTGCGGCGCAGCATCGGTTTCAGCCGCCCCAGATAATCTTTACGTAGTTCTGGGTTTCCTTGTACGGCGGGATACCACCATGCTTTTCAACCGCATCAGGCCCCGCGTTATAGGCCGCCAGCGCTAAAGGCCACGATTTGAACTTGCGGTACTGCCAGGACAGATATCTAGCACCGCCTTCGAGGTTCTGCTTGGGATCATGCGGGTTTACGCCCAAAAGCTCAGCCGTTTGTGGCATAAGTTGCGCCAATCCCAACGCACCTTTATGTGACTTCGCCTGAGGGTTCCATCCACTTTCCTGCTGCACGAGACGCAAGAACAGATCTTCAGGGATGTTGTGAAGGCGGGCAACACGCCGCGCGATTTCCAGATACTCTCCGCGATATTTTCCTGAATATCGTTTGCTGACCTGATCGCGCGTTGTTTTGGGTTTCAGCCGGGCCGAGTCGCGGTACTGGGTTGCCGCACGAGAATCCAGAACCTTCGCCTGTTTCAGGAAAATATCCTTGCGGCTTTTGCTGGACAATGTTTGTGCCTGCACCGGCGCAACGGCCAATACAAGGCAGGCAACGGAAAACCCAGCAACCCAAGAACGCATCTTTGCTTATCCTGCTCGATCAAAACCAGTGGGAGTATAGGTATTCCCGCAAAAAATGAAAGCTTGGTAAATAGTACAGTAAGACTCTTGTTCGACAGTGTTGTATCAACTGTTTTCAACCATGATGCAGGCCGTATAGGGTCTCACGAAACTCATTGCGCCAGATTCGGCGCATTTACGCAGAACAGAACGAGGATTTACATGGCGGGTTCAGTCAACAAGGTCATTCTGGTGGGAAATCTTGGCCGCGACCCCGAAGTCCGGTCGTTCCAGAACGGTGGCAAAGTGTGCAACCTGCGCATTGCCACCTCGGAAAACTGGAAAGACCGCAACACGGGTGAACGTCGTGAACGGACAGAGTGGCATTCGGTTGCCATCTTCTCGGAACCGCTGGCCCGCATCGCCGAGCAATATCTGCGCAAGGGCAGCAAGGTTTATATCGAAGGCCAGCTGGAAACCCGCAAATGGCAGGATCAGTCCGGTCAGGATCGTTATACGACCGAGGTTGTCTTGCGCCCCTATCGCGGGGAACTGACCCTGTTGGACGGTCGTAGTGAAGGCGGTGGCGGCAGCGGCGGCGGTTATGGTGGCGGCCAGGCCGGTGGCGGTTACGGTGACCCCTATGGCGGTCCATCCAGCTCTCCGGCGCCCGCATCGGGCGGAATCGACGACGACGAGATTCCGTTCTAAGTAAAACGGAGAAACAACATGACATGGTCCTTCTCTCTCGGCCGATTGCTCGGGTCCGAACTGAGGGTCCATGTCACCTTTTTTCTGCTGCTCGCTTGGGTCGGTTTTGCCGCTTTCTCAGCCGGTGGAATGCCAGCCGCGATAGAGAACCTTCTCTTTGTTCTGGCGCTGTTTGCCTGCGTTGTCGCGCATGAGTTCGGTCACGCCCTTATGGCGCGGCGCTATGGCATCAAAACCCCCGACATCACCCTTCTGCCCATCGGCGGCCTGGCCCGGCTTGAGAGAATGCCGGAAAAACCGATGCAAGAGGTTCTGGTGGCGCTTGCGGGCCCGGCAGTGAATATCGCTATCTTCATTGGCCTTGCCGTGCTTGGCGCAGGGATGCCGCTTGAGACCCTCGCGCAATTGGAGTCACCAAATGTGAGGATTGTGGACAAGCTGGCCTATATCAATCTGCTTTTGGCCATCTTCAACTTGATCCCGGCATTCCCAATGGACGGAGGCCGCGTCTTTCGCGCCCTTCTGTGTTTACGCATGAATCGTGTCAAAGCCACCCGAATTGCAGCCGTTGGTGGCCAGGTTGTCGCCATCGGGTTTGGATTTCTAGGGCTGAGCTCCGGCAATCCAATTCTGGTATTGATCGCCGTATTTGTGTTCTTTGCAGCCAATGCAGAAAGCCAGGAAGTCGCTTTGCGATCTGCGGTTCGTCGTGTTCTGGCCCGTGACGCGATGATCACTGAGTTTCACGCACTTTCTCCCAGTGATACGCTGAGCACAGCGGCACAAGCCGTCATTCACACCACTCAGCACGAGTTTCCGGTACTGGACTCAAATCATACTTTGCTGGGTTTTGTGACACGCGATCGCCTGTTCACTGCCCTGGCAAGCGACCAGCCCAGAACTGCGCCCGCGACCTCGATCATGGATGCCAACGTTCCCGCAGTCTTGCTGACAACCGGCCTTGAGGACGTGCTGGAACACCTGCACAATGGGGCGCCAGCCATTGCAGTTCTGACCCATGGCGGTCACATGATTGGTTACATAACCCGCGAAAACATTGGCGAGCTGATGGTTATTCAGGGCCGTTAATCCCCTGCGTCACACCGGGGCCAGCGCGTCCGACAGAACCGACAATACCGTATCCTTCGGCACATCCGAGGTCACAAAAGCCTGACCAATTCCGCGGGCCAGGATAAACCGCAGCTGGCCGTCCACGACCTTTTTGTCCTGCCCCATCAGATCCACCAGCGCCTCGGCACTTGGCAAGTCACCGGGAATATCAGCCAGGTCCGTTTTCATGCCCATCGCCCGCAGATGCGCGCGAACCCGGCTTGGGTCTTCTTGCGAACACAGGCCAAGGCGGGACGAAAGCTCGAACGCAAGTGCACAGCCGATGGCCACGCCCTCGCCATGCAAAAGACGGTCGGAATAACCTGTGGCGGCCTCCAAGGCATGGCAGAAGGTGTGCCCCAGATTCAGCAGGGCGCGGTCACCTTGTTCGGTTTCATCCCGGGCCACGATATCGGCTTTCATCTGAACCGAGCGGGTTACCGCACGCACACGTGCGGCCATGTCGCCCGAGGAGACGCTTTGCCCGTTCACCTCAAGCCACTCAAAGAATTCCGCATCCCCAAGCAAGCCGTATTTCACCACCTCGCCATACCCTGAAAGAAAGTCCCTCTGGGTCATGGTCTGCAACACAGATGTATCTGCCAGAACCAGCGATGGCTGATGAAAAGCGCCGATCAGGTTCTTCCCCTGAGGGGCGTTGATCCCTGTTTTCCCCCCGACGGAGCTGTCTACTTGCGCCAGCAAAGACGTGGGGATTTGCACGAACCGAACGCCTCGGCGCAGGACGGCCGAGGCAAAGCCAGCAAGATCACCAATTACCCCGCCACCAAGGGCCACAACAACGTCCCTGCGTTCAACCTTTTCTGCCAACAGCCACTCAACCGCGCGTTCGAAATGAGGCCAGCTTTTGGTCGCTTCGCCGGCGGGCAAGGCCAGCGCGGACATTTCGACCCCGGCGACTTTCAGACCCGCACACAGCGCGTCCAGATGTAGGTCAGCAACGTTCTCATCTGTCAGGACGGCCACCTTGGGGCGCGCCAATAGCGGTGCAATCCAATCACCCGCGCGCGCCAGAAGATCCGGACCGATCTCAACGTCATACGACCGGTCACCCAGTTCCACATGTACTGTTTGATGCATTATCTGACTTCCAAAACATCAGGGCGCGCCAACAAGGCGTCGACAACGCGGTCCACCATATTCTCGATCGACGTTTCGCCATCTGAATCCACGATCAGATCCGCCTCGGCGTAAACCGGAACACGCGCCTCGTAGAGGGCTTTCAAAGTCGCAAAAGGATCAGCGGTACGAAGCAGCGGGCGCGTGTCCTTGTGGCGAACTCGGCTCCACAAAACTTTCAGGTCTGCCCGCAACCAGACAGACGCCCCACGCAAGGTGATCAAACGCCGGTTGTCAGGCTGAAGAAACGCCCCGCCACCCGTTGAAAGGATGCCTTTTTTTTCGTCCAGCAGGCGGCTGATGACCTGTGTTTCCTTGGTGCGAAAAAACGGCTCCCCGTCCCGCTCAAAGATTTCGGGGATGGTCATGTTGGCGGCTGATTCGATTTCAGCATCACTATCCAGAAAGGGAACACCCAGACGCGCGGCCAAAGCGCGGCCCACGGCCGTCTTACCGGCCCCCATCATGCCCACCAGAACCACGGTTTTGTGCAGATCAAATCGGGTCTGCGCGTCCGCTGAATGCGTGTTATGCTTAATTTCGCTCATTTCACCGTGAATGACGTGATCTTGGGAAAAATGCCAGTTATAACTTGGTCAAAATCAAAAATTGAGGCAGCGTGACGCCATGAGCCGTCTGATCAAATTCCTGATATATGTTCTGTGCCTGGCATTCATCGGGCTGGTCGCCTATGCCTATGTCGGTCCATTCTTTGGTGCGGATTTCTCTGCGCCTCAAAGTGAAATTCGCGAGCCGGTTGCACTG
Organism: Ruegeria sp. AK11; assembly: GCF_056541095.1. Lineage (NCBI taxonomy): Bacteria > Pseudomonadati > Pseudomonadota > Alphaproteobacteria > Rhodobacterales > Roseobacteraceae > Ruegeria > Ruegeria sp. AK11. The sequence continues at coordinate 708,863 of NZ_JBQFXU010000001.1, read as the reverse complement.
GATGTCAACTAAGCAACTGCTTTTGGCAATCACACTGGCCGGGTCGGCACATGCGCAGGAACCTTTATCCGCCATCGAATGGCTGACAGACCCGCCGGAAAACCTGCCGGGAACCGTTCTGCTGGAACCACCGGTTACGCAAGATGGCGCATTGCCGGAAATTGAGGTGACTTCGCTTGAGGCACTGTCGCAGCCGCTGGGCCTTGTTTCGTCCTCTGTCACCGGTCTGCCCGTCGACCTTTGGCAGGGCAGCGATGCGGATCGCCTGGCCGAACTGATCGCCGACGTCCACGTGCGTGACAACCCGGCCATGCAGCGATTGTTGTTCACGCTGCTCTTGTCTGAAACCCGCGCGCCGTCAGGGCCTCTGGCCGAAGAAATCCTTTTGCTTGCACGGCTGGACCGATTGATGCAACTGGGCGCTGCTGATCCGGCGCAGTCGCTTGTTCAATTGGCCGGGCCCACTGACACGCAGGACCGTTTCAAGCGCTGGTTCGATGCGACGCTCTTGACCGGGGATGAGGATCGTAGCTGTACCGCCCTTATTGCTGAACCGCATCTTTCGCGGGACTATGCGGCTCAGATCTTCTGCAAGGCCCGCCGCGGGGATTGGGTTTCAGCCGCGCTGACACTTGAGGCAGCGCATGCGCTTGAAATCCTTCCACCAGAGGATCTGGCGGTTCTGGACCGTTTCCTCAGCCCGGAACTGTATGAAGGCGCAGCTTACCTGCCGCAGCCGGAAAACCCTGATCCCCTGACGTTCCGTTTGTTTGAGGCAATTGGCGAACGGCTTCCTTCCGCTCCGCTGCCGCGGGCGTTTGCCAATGCGGATCTGCGCGATGTCGCGGGTTGGAAGGCACAGATCGAAGCAGCGGAACGGCTTACCCGTATTGGCGCATTAACCCCCAATCAGCTGCTGGGCCTTTATACCGAGCGTGATCCGGCAGCCTCAGGTGCTGTCTGGGATCGGGTGGCCGCCGTTCAGCGTTTTGAAAGCGCGTTAGACACCGGGAACGCGGAAGCGATCGGAAAGACTTTGCAACCGGTCTGGCAACAGATGCGCGGTGTCGGGCTTGAGGTTCCGTTTGCCGAACTGTTCGCCGAGCGCTTGTCGTCTGTCACATTGCCGGTTGCCACCACCGAAAGCCTGCGCTGGCGTATTCTGATGCTGTCCGGGCTTTACGAACAGGCCGCCTTGTCAACACCTGACACATCCAACGACACCCAGTTTCTTGCCGCTTTGGCACAAGGCGACCCCGGGCGCGCGGTGTCCCCGTCCCCTTTGGCTGATGCCGTCGCTCAGGGGTTTGAATGGGCAGCGCCTGTGCCAGGCGACATTGATGCGTTGCTGGCCAACGGTCAATTGGGCGAAGCCATTATTGAAGCCATGCAATTGTTTGCACATGGCGCGCGGGGCAATCTGGTGGATATGACAGCGGCAATTGCAACATTCCGGCGCGTTGGGCTGGAGGACACCGCGCGACGTGCGGCCCTGTCCCTTTTGATCCTGCAAGAGCGTTGATCATGGGCTCTCCGGCGTCAGATGCACTGTGGATTTCAACGTTCTTGCAGGCGCAGGCGGCAGAGCTTGGCGCTGCGACCAATACGCTGCTGGCCTATGGGCGCGACCTGAAAGATTTTACCGAATGGCTGGACCGCAAGAAATCCGGATTTGATCAGGCAGATCGCGACCTGATCGAAGCCTACCTGATCGACTGCGATGCACAGGGCTTGTCACGTTCGACCCGCGCGCGGCGTTTGTCTGCTATAAAACAGCTGTACCGGTTTGCCTTTGAGGAAGGCTGGCGCGCGACCAATCCTGCCATTCAGATCAAAGGTCCCGGCCGGCAGAAACGGTTGCCCAAGACGCTGGATGTGCTCGAAGTTGACCGTTTGCTGGAGGCCGCCAGACAAACCGGGCGAACCGAAGCTGACAGGCTAAGAAACACCTGCCTGATGGAAGTTTTGTACGCCACAGGAATGCGGGTGACTGAGCTTGTCTCCCTGCCCGTCTCTTCGGCCCGTGGCGATCCCCGGATGCTGCTGGTGCTGGGGAAAGGGGGTAAAGAGCGAATGGTCCCCCTGTCGCCCCCGGCCCGGGATGCTTTGGCCGCGTGGCTGACCGCGCGGGACGAGGCCGAGGACTTGGCCGCGGAAAAAGGCGCTCAGCGCTCGCGCTTTCTGTTCCCATCACGCGGAAAGTCCGGTCATCTGACACGGCACAGGTTCTTTTTGCTGGTGAAAGAGCTGGCTGTACGGGGTGGTGTTTCTTCTGAAAAAGTCACACCACACACGCTGCGCCATGCATTCGCCACGCATCTGCTGGCCAACGGCGCTGATCTGAGATCGATCCAGACGTTATTGGGCCATGCAGACGTGGCGACGACCGAAATCTATACGCATGTTCTGGATGAACGTCTGGCGGAACTGGTGTTGCAACATCACCCGCTGAGCAAGGACCGCAATGAGGACAAGGGCTAAGACCTTGATTCAGCGGGGCGACGTCCCCATAACGGATGCAGTACACAAATCTATCAAGGACCAATGGAACCCTCACCTTCTATGTTCGACGGCGCATTCTGGGTTACGACCGGCGCTATCCTGTTCCTGCTTATCCTGTCCGGATTTTTCTCGGGCTCGGAAACGGCGCTGACCGCCTCGTCAAGGGGGAAACTACGCGTTCAGGCCGACAAGGGATCGCGCGGGGCTAAAAAGGCGCTGGAAATAACCGACGACAACGAACGTCTGATCGGGTCGGTTCTGCTGGGCAACAACCTCGTCAACATTCTGGCCGCGTCACTGGCGACGGCGTTGTTCACACGTCTTTTCGGTGAAAGCGGCGTGGCATTGGCAACGCTGGTCATGACCTTTCTGGTGTTGATCTTTGCCGAAGTGCTGCCCAAGACATACGCCATCACCAATTCCGAAAAGGCCGCTGCGGCCGTTGCGCCGATCATTAGCGTGGTCGTGACAGTGTTTTCGCCTGTTGTCGCGGCCGTACGTTTGTTAGTGCGTGGCGTATTGCGCCTGTTCGGAGTTCAGATCGATCCTGACAGCAACATTCTGGCCGTGCGCGAAGAAATCGCAGGCGCCCTGCAACTGGGCCATTCGGAAGGGGTTGTCGAAAAAGAAGATCGCGACCGCATCCTCGGCGCACTGGATCTGGGCGACCGCACGGTGGAAGAGATCATGCTCCACCGTTCCAACATCGAAATGATCGATGCGAACGCCCCACCCGAAGCTATCCTAAGGCAATGCCTTGAAAGCCCTCACACTCGTCTGCCTGTTTTCAGGGACGAGCAGGAGAACATAGTTGGCGTTGTTCACGCCAAGGACTTGTTCCGCGCGATGTATGCACAGGCTGGCAGCAGCGATGGCGGCACCGACCGGCTGGCCAGCTTCGACATCGGCAAGGTCGCAAATGCCCCCTATTTCGTTCCGGAGACCACAACTCTGGATGACCAGATGCGCGAGTTTCTGCGAATGCACGGTCACTTTGCGCTGGTGGTGGACGAATACGGCTCATTGCGTGGACTGATCACGCTTGAGGATATTCTGGAAGAAATCGTGGGCGAAATCGCCGATGAGTTCGATATCGCCGAAGAGGTGCCGGTCGTGCGGACGGATGATGGCCAATTCCTTGTCGAAGGTGCTATGACCATTCGCGATGTCAATCGTGCGCTGGACTGGTCGCTACCGGATGAAGAAGCCAACACTCTTGCTGGTCTGGTCATCCACGAAGCCCAGATGATCCCGGTTGTTGGGCAAGTGTTCTCGTTCCATGGCTTCCGGTTCGAGGTTACAGCACGCGAAGGCAATCGTATCACAGCCCTGAAAGTGCGGCCCTTATAGGGTTTGGACGCTAGACAAAAACGACGCGCTCTGTCGCTCGTTTGACAGAATGCTTTGCCATTGATCTGCACCGTCCTACCAGAAAAGGAGGAGCGGATGAAAAACACATGCCAGGTGGTCGTCATTGGTGGCGGTGTGGTCGGATGTTCGGTTCTTTATCACCTGACCAAGCTCGGGTGGTCGGACGTCATGTTGCTGGAACGGTCCGAACTGACCAGCGGATCGACCTGGCATGCGGCAGGCGGGTTTCACACCCTCAACGGCGACACCAACATGGCGGCGCTACAGGGATACACGATCAGGCTGTATAAAGAACTGGAACAGATCACCGGCATGTCCTGTGGCCTGCACCACGTGGGCGGTGTGACACTTGCCGACAATCAGGACCGGTTTGATATGCTGCTGGCGGAACGCGCCAAGCATCGGTTCATGGGGCTTGAAACAGAAATCGTCGGCCCGGAAGAAATCAAAAAGATCGCGCCCATTACAAATATCGACGGAATTATCGGCGCTCTTTACGATCCGCTGGATGGACATTTGGACCCCTCAGGCACCACCCATGCCTATGCCAAGGCCGCGCGAATGGGCGGTGCCACAATTGAAACCCATTGTATGGTGCGTGAAACCAACCAGCGCCCCGATGGAAGCTGGGATGTCGTCACCGACAAGGGCACAATCCATGCCGAACACATTGTTAATGCAGGCGGGCTTTGGGCACGTGAAGTTGGCGCCATGGCCGGTGTCTATTTTCCCCTGCACCCGATGGAGCATCAATATCTTGTCACCGACGCGATCCCACAGATCGAAGCAATTATCGATGCGGGTGGCGAGCATCCGCACGTCATGGATCCGGCAGGTGAAAGCTATTTAAGGCAGGAAGGGCGTGGCCTGTGCATCGGGTTCTACGAACAGCCCTGCAAGCCCTGGGCAGTAGACGGCACCCCTTGGGATTTCGGGCACGAGTTGCTGCCCGATGATTATGAAAAGATCACCGACAGTATCGAATTCGCGTATCGCCGCTTTCCTGTGCTGGCTGAGGCTGGGATAAAATCGGTGATCCATGGGCCGTTTACCTTTGCCCCTGATGGCAACCCGCTGGTCGGCCCTGTACCCGGAATGCGCAACTACTGGTCGGCCTGCGGTGTCATGGCCGGGTTCAGTCAGGGTGGCGGCGTTGGCCTGACGCTGGCGCAGTGGATGATCGAAGGCGAGCCCGAGCGCGATGTGTTTGCCATGGATGTTGCCCGCTTCGGAGACTGGATCAGCCCAGGTTACACCCGCCCCAAAGTCATCGAGAATTATCAGAAACGCTTCAGCGTCGCCTATCCGAACGAAGAACTGCCTGCCGCGCGCCCCAACCGCACAACACCAATGTATGACATCTTCAGCGAGCTGGGCGCGGTCTGGGGGCAGCAATACGGCCTTGAGGTCCCAAACTATTTTGCTCAGGAAGATGAGCCGGGGTTTGAAACGCCATCCTTCCGCCGCTCGAACGCGTTCACGGCGACAAGGCGCGAAGTGCGGGCGGTGCGTGAAGCTGTGGGTATCAACGAAGTCCACAATTTCGGCAAATACCGCATCACCGGACCCGATGCTCGGAACTGGCTGGACCGGATCATGGCTGGCCGCATTCCGAAACCCGGTCGGCTGTCTTTGACCCCGATGCTGTCGCACAAGGGCAAGCTAATCGGTGATTTCACCGTTTCCTGCCTGACTGACACCGACTTCCAGCTTACGGCGTCTTATGGCAGTCAGGCCTTCCACATGCGGTGGTTCCAGCAAAACGCTCAGGACGGCGTGAGGATTGAAAACGTCAGCGACCGGTTGAACGGCTTCCAGATTGCCGGCCCGAAGGCAACGCAGGTTCTGGCAGCCTGCACCCGAGACGACTTGGCCGATTTCAACTTCCTGAACGTGCGCCGGATGACTGTCGGCATGACCGACTGTATCGTTCAGCGTGTCAGCTATACGGGTGATCTTGGTTACGAAATCTATTGCGACCCCTTAGCGCAGCGTCAGCTTTGGTGGACGCTGTGGGAGGCTGGACAACCCCACGGCATTGTTCCGTTCGGAATGCGCGCAATGATGAGCCTGCGGCTGGACAAGTTCTTTGGCTCTTGGATGCGGGAATATTCGCCAGATTACACCGCCGCAGAAACGGGGTTGGACCGGTTCATTGCTTTCAGCAAAAACACCCGTTTCATCGGCCACGATACAGCGGAATTAGAGCGGGCCAATGGAACCACCCGCCAGTTGGCAGCCTTCGAGGTTGATACGGACGATGCAGACGTCAACGCCTATGAACCGATCTGGTTGGATGGCGCGGTTGTTGGGTTCTGTACCTCGGGCGGCTACTCTCATTTTGCGCAAAAATCCGTCGCCATGGGTTTTCTGCCGTCCGGGCGTATAGAAGATGGTCTGGAGGTTGAAATCGAGATTCTGGGGCAGATGCGCAAAGCGAAGGTTATCTCGACACCTTTGTTTGACCCAGATGGCACACGCATGAGGGGATGACAGCACACATGACTGACGGCAGTGTGGCTCAGTGACCGAAATCCCAATCATCCTGCTTGCCGCCGGTCAATCCAGTCGTATGGGCGGGTTGGACAAGCTTTTGCAGCAAATCGACGGCATTCCACTGCTGACCCGTACGGCGATCCTTGCGCGTGGTGTGGCGCCTGTCCTTGTCGCCCTGCCACCGCGTCCACACCCAAGATATGATGCACTTGCGGGACTGGATGTTCAGACCGTTCCGGTTCCGGACGCGGCAGAGGGAATGAACGCCAGTTTGCGCACCGCCATCGAATACCTTCCTGCAGATGCACCCGCAGTCATGGTATTGCTGGCCGATTTACCTGACCTGACCCAGACCGATCTGAGAACGATCGTGAAAGCACGCCAATTGCATCCCGACAATGTAATCTGGCGCGGAACAACCGCAGATGGAAAGCCCGGGCACCCGGTGATCTTCGATCGGACGCTTTTCACTCAGCTTTCGGCATTACACGGTGATCACGGCGCGCAGGCGGTGGTTCGCTCGCAACAGTGCGGCGTATTCCTGCAACCCCTGCCCGGTCAAAACGCGGTTTTAGATCTGGATACACCGGAAGATTGGGACGCCTGGCGCAAAAAGTGTACTTCTTGAATAAACACGGCCCGGTCGATATCGACCGGGCCGGTGCCCAATACAGGACTACCACTTTCTACAATTCCAAAAGTTTGACCAATAGGTCTTTAAGACACTCTGGTTCCCTAGCAGCTAAACCTAAACAAGACCCCCTCGTTAACACGCCGCTAAAACTTCCGGTAACTGAGTTAGCCGCCAGCGCCCCCTAGCGCTTTTGGCTTCCCCTCACTTGGGCAATTTCATCCTCACTTATCCGATCCTTAGAAACAACGTAAAATTGGAAGAATAGGTTAATTTCGCGCACCTCGATTTGGCTTTTAGGCAACATAGCCCCAGGGCTTGTTCAACCTATAGGCGATCCAAGTCCGGTGCGCATTTCAACGATTCGGGATTAAGCGCAAACTTATGCACCCATTCAGCTGCCTGTCAGCAAAGTTACAGCGTCAAGTCCGATGACTCCCGGACTCGCCCACAACCATTGGAAGAGCAGCATTTTTCCCCACTGTTCAGTGAAAGCATTGTCAACAAAACAATGAAAGTTCAACTTTTTTGAAAGTTTGACGTCTGTTTTGGCAACAATCCTCCGATTCGCCTTCGACCTACCCGGTTAAATAAGCGAATCCTGATCAACGTCCTTCGCCACAAAACACCCGCTTTGTGGCAAAATTAAGATTTATTAATTGATCAGTCAGGAAACCCCAATCCTGCCAGTGCATCTCATGTCTCAACGCGCAACGGAAATTGCGTGATCAAACCAGGAGACAGAAATGAGCATCCGAAAATCTTCGCTTTTACTTCCCCGCACATCCAACTGGATGGGGGTCAGCGCATTGGGCGCAGCCATGCTGGCCACAACCGCTTTACCTTCGATGGCGGATGAGGCGCTTGCCGATCTTGTCGAAACCGTTTCCCCGTCGGTTGTAACCATCATTGCCGAACAAAAGGCCGCCCCAAGCCCCGCACAGGGGCAGAATTTTGATTTCGACGGTCATCCGTTTGGGGAATTCTTCAAGCGCTTTGGTGGGCCTGAAGGGTTCAACATGCCTCAACGCGGGCCGGCACAAGGGCTCGGGTCAGGGTTTGTACTGGATGAAGCCGGTTATATCGTCACCAATCACCATGTGGTGGACAATGCCGCGACTGTAATCGTTCGCCTAAGTGATGACCGGACATTTGAGGCCGAGGTAGTTGGCACCGACCCGCTGACAGACATCGCAGTCTTGAAGATCGATGCAGGCCCGGGTCTGCAAGCTGTCGAACTGGGTGACAGCGATGCAATCCGCGTAGGCGAAGATGTCGTAGCGATCGGCAACCCGTTTGGTTTGAGCTCGACGGTCACTACCGGCATTGTGTCGGCTAAAGGTCGCAATATCTCGGACGGGCCTTATGCCGAGTTCATTCAAACGGACGCCGCCATCAACAAGGGCAACTCTGGTGGCCCGCTTTTCAACATGGACGGCGACGTGATTGGTGTAAACTCGGCCATATATTCCCCCAGTGGCGGATCTGTCGGGCTGGGATTTGCCGTAACCTCGAACATCGTTGAGCATATTGCGGCCGATCTGCAGGACGACGGGCAGGTCAGCCGTGGATGGCTGGGTGTATCTATCCAGAATATCAGCCCGCAGCTTGCGGCGGCACTGGGAATTGATGCCTCCTCGGGTGCACTGGTGGCAGATGTTGTCGCCGACAGCCCTGCAGATGGCGTTCTGGAGCAAGGCGATGTTATCCTGTCCTTCAACGGCGAAGCCGTAGACTCCAGTGGTGACTTGCCCATTCTGGTGGGCACAACCAAGGTCGGCACCGCAAGTAATCTGACCATTCTGCGCGATGGCAAACAGGAAACGGTCACTTTGACCGTTGGCCAGCATCAGGCAGCGTCGGCTCAGTCCGATACCCCTGTCGAATCCGAAGCGGCGGGCACGTCGCTTGGTGTCACCGTGGCCCCGCTGACCGAAACGATGCGAGCCGAGACAGGTATCGCCAAAGCCGTCGAAGGTGTCGTCGTCACAGACCTGCAACCGGACAGCCCTGCGGCTCGGGCGGGTCTGCAACGCGGTGACGTGATCGTCAAACTGGGCAATCAGGACACGTTCACACCCGAAGCGCTGAAGGCGGCACTGGACAGCGAAAAAACAGACCCGGCACTGGTGCTGATCAACCGGGCTGGCAGCCAGATCTTCGTTGCCGTCGAACTGGTCTGATCAATACCATGCGCGCGCCGCTTGATGGGGAGAACCGGCGCGCGCCTCACCCGACGGACCTGAGTTGTCCGCTGTCCGTCGGGCTTGCCGGGTGCGTGCCCAGCACCCGGCAAGATCGTCAGCAAACCATATGCTTTGTTTGAATTTTGTGTTTAAATCCTTAGGGAAAGGAACCACATCATGAGCCGCCGTCTGTTGATCGTCGAAGATGACACTGACACCAGGGATTTCATTGCCAAAGGGTTTGGCGAAGAGGGCTATGTGGTCGAAACGGCTGCTGATGGCCGCGAAGGATTGTACCACGCCACGGATGGCGGGTTTGACGCCATTGTTCTGGACAGGATGCTTCCCGGTCTGGACGGGCTGTCGCTGATCAAATCCCTGCGTGCAGCAGGGTTGAAAACACCTGTCTTGATGTTGACGGCCATGAGCGCAGTAGACGAGCGCGTCAAAGGATTGCGGTCAGGCGCCGACGATTATCTGGTCAAGCCCTTCTCATTTCAGGAACTTCATGCACGGATCGAAGCCCTGTTACGACGTCCGCAAGAATCCGAGGAAACGCCGACTCTGACCTGCAAGGATCTTGAAATGGATCTTCTGACCCGCAAGGTTACGCGGGACGGCCATGAGATCACGCTGACGCCCCGTGAATTCCAGATTCTTGAATTCTTCCTGCGCCGCAAGAACCGTGTCGTGTCGCGTACCATGCTGCTTGAGGGCGTCTGGGATTATCATTTCGACCCGAACACCAACGTTGTGGATGTTCACATCTCAAAGCTGCGCCGCCAGTTGGATGAAGGCGGAGACACACCTTTGATTGAAACTGTTCGCGGAGCAGGTTACATGATGTCCGATGGATAACCTTCGGCTTTCCCTTAATAATTCACGAACAAGACTTGTCGCCACCAGCATGGTGCTAAGCACGTTCCTGACCGCGTCCGTGCTGGCATTGGTCTATGTGACGGCCAACAGAAGCATCGAATCCGAGACCCGATCAGTCGTGTCCGCCGAACTGACCGGGCTTGCAGATGAATATGAACGGCGCGGGCTGATCGGGCTGATCACAGCGATCGAACGCCGTCTTCCAAGCGCGCCCGACCGAGACGCGCTGTATCTTCTGGCGGATCGGCAAGGCGTCAAGCTTGTGGGTAACCTGAAAACCTGGCCGGTCAATGTGACCGCCGGAAGCGGTTGGGTCGACCTTGAGTTGCGCAGGGCTGACAATGACCAACTGGTGCCTATCTCGGCGGCATCGATCCGCCTGCCCGGTGGCGAACGCCTTCTTGTGGGACGGGATGCGGCGGCCCGTCAACAATTCGACCGTGTATTGTTCCGATCTCTGGCACTGGCGCTAGGGATAGCATTTGTTCTGAGCGTGATCACCGGCTGGCTGTTCACACGCCTGGTATTTTCACGCCTGTCAGACATCGCAAGCACAGCCGAAAACATCGTTTCTGGCGATCTTTCCAAAAGGATGCCCCTACGCGGAACCGGGGACGAGTTCGATCAGGTCTCTGGCACGTTGAACAACATGCTCGACAGGATCGAAGAGCTGGTCAGTAATCTGCGCACCACCTCGAACTCTATCGCACATGATTTGCGCTCTCCTCTGTCCCGCCTTCGCCAACGGGTCGAATCCCTTTCCGAGCCCGGCAAAAGCGATCTGGATCGCGAGATCGACATTGCGCGGGCAACGGGAGAAATCGACCATGTTTTGCGGGTCTTGGGGCAGCTTACCGAGATATCGCGGGCCGAGGCCGGTCTGGGGCGCGAGCAATTCGAAGACATTGACTTGCAGCAACTGGTTGGCGATGTCGTGGAGCTTTATGATCCGGTGGCCGCGGATCAGGACGTCCGTCTTGAGGTTATAGGCTCTGCCCCCGCAATTCAGGGGCACCGGCCCCTCCTCTCGCAGGCTCTTTCCAATCTGCTGGAAAACGCTATGCGCTACGCACCGGCAAATACCACAATCACGATCTCAATCGGTACCGAGGACGGATTTGCCCAATTGCAGGTTCGGGACCGTGGTCCGGGTGTTCCGCCCGGAGAGTTGGATCGCCTTCAGCTTCCGTTCGTCACGCTTGATCCGGCGCGCACGGAACGCAATGCGGGATTGGGGCTCGCGCTGGTTGCCGCGATTTCTCATATGCATGGCGGGACATTCGCAGCCCGAAACTGCAACCCAGGTTTGGAAACCACGATCAATCTGGCAATTCAGAGTTAACCCGGCAGTCCGTTTACCGCCAATATCATGTTTTTATAACGTTTATCCTCGGTGACATCCGCACCGAACCAATCCGGTGGGACATAGGCATTTGCGGCTTCACTGGTATGGAATTCAACTTCAACCAAACACAGGGGTTCCAGGCCGCCTGAGAAAACATCCAGCTCGAACTGGTGGCCGTCCGGCATTTGATCCATGTAACGTACCTTCTCGACCCGGCGTCCTCGAGTTTCCGGCCAGAAGGTTTCAAACTGGTCCCGGGTTATCTCTGTCTCACGCTCAACACGTACAAGATCACCGCCTCCTTTTAAGGTCAGGAAAAACACATCGTTCTTTTGCCGCAGACGCAATTCGGTCGAGTCCTCCGGCGCGGTGAGGTACCCCTGACGCACCACTGCTTTTTCTGCACGGCTCAAGTCCGGTAAATTTGCCACCAGAAACTTGCGCTCTATTTCTGTGCTCATCGGAGCGCCCCCACTCAATCTTCCAGCTTATCAAACAGCACCCGATATGCCGTACCAGCCGCGCCGCGATCTGCGTAAGTACTGGCAAAGGCCCGATGCTGCGCCATTGAAAAGAACGCCCGCAGCTTATCTGATGCATATTGTGTTTGTCGAAAATGCTAACCGGTTGACCAAATAACCGCTCGGTCAAGGTTGTGCGACTGACGGGAACAACGATCTCATCGGCGGCTCGAAAACAGACCCCAGACGCACCCCCAGAATCGCGATTGCACAGCAAAACCTGCCGACCGGTTTGCACACAGACATAGGCAAGGTTCACCGAAGTCGCGGTTTTTCCGACACCGCCCTTGTTGCTGTAACAGGCAATGATCCTCATTCCTTATCCCACTTTGTGGTGAAACTGGCTACGGAACATGTGTCGTACGTCTTGCCCGTCGAACTGATGAAAACTTGCGACAACACGCATTCGTTCGGTCTTCTTGCGTTGATCAAGCACAGCGATTAGCCCGCCCACGGACAAACCGATCTGCGCATCCACGCGGCCTTGCGTATCGGCGCGCGACGCTACAAAGGTCAGCAACGCATCTTGCTGAACAGAATAGTCGTTGAACAAGCCAAGACTATCCTGGAGTTTTTTCAACGGCTTAAGGATCATTCTCAAACCATTCCAATCGAATAGAGGGTCAAACAATTCCATCAGATATCTTAGTTTTTTGCATTCGATACGAAGGTCATGCACCGTCCTGTCTGGTTTATCGTCGCTTATGCCGCGCGCCAGTTTGCACACCTTGCGATAGCGCTTCCAGATCAGCGCGCAGGCATAGTCATACGCACCGAGATGCGCGTTTGGCCCAAGGTCCAAGTGGTCCGGACTTGCAAACAGTGCGGTCAGGTCGGTCATGGTCGTCGTGTAGTCGGCGCTGTGCAACCAGCGTGACAGGCGCAGTTGCTCTTGTGCACGTTCCGTTTGCAACTGATCAAACATCTCGGACAATCCCACGTGAAGGTTCGGCGGGATAAGATTGAAATACTTGTCTTTTTCCAGAAGATAGACATCCAAATCGCGCAGAGGTCCGGTACGGGTCATGAGGTCGGAAAAGACCCGCTTCAGCTCGGTCGTCTGAGACTCGGACAACACGCCCTTGAACAGGCTGATCACCGACCTGATCTTGCGCAACGATACTCGGTAATCGTGCAAAAACTCGGTGTCGATGTCAGCGATCACACCCTCTTCGTTTTGCCGCGCAACCCGCAGATATGTTTGAATGATTTTCGCAGCGACTTCGATGGAAGGATCCGCTTGACCAAACTTTATTTCAGGCTTGGCCTGATAGGGAACCATGTCTGGAATCAGGCTGGAATAGAGCGTTTCAATATCATGAACACTGCCCGTAATGCTGGCGATAGAGGAACAGACCAACTGATAAGCCTTCTTGTACCCACGCAACTTCTGAATTCGTACAATGGTCGCCTGCCCTGATGGCGTCGACATGTACGTTAAAGTTCCCCTGACTTTTGTCTTTTGCAGGTCATCTAGTACGGCAAAGGTCTGAACCCTGATCTCTCCAACACCGATCCGCGTCAGCGCCCGCAGTTCAGGAAAGTCGCTCAGCGCCTTTTGAACCGGCCCTTCTGACAAGTCCCGCACAAATCGCAGATGCCCCGAGTATTGCTGAGACAAAGGTCCGTGATCCTTCCGCAGCAGGTGCAACACCCCGCCGGTATCGATCAAAGCACGACCCGAGGCGCGCAATGACTGATCGTGACAATCGAGCAATGCGAAAGCTTTGACGGGGCTACCGGGTGAAACTTCTTGGGAAAACCCGGCAATGGCATTTGCCAGAGCCGTTTCGTCAATCCTCGCTGGGAAAATGAACTGATCGCCTGACGATCTGGTCATGATACGCCTTTCCAGTTCAATTTCAGAAACCCGTTTACGGGTTTCTCAACGGTCATTTGCGCGCCCGCCCCTTTGTTTGGTGGGCTGCCCCAACGCAATTCAGGGTTTTCTTGTTCAGTCTCGGCGGAACCCGAAAGGACATCAAGGCATTATGACTGCGACCGAGTGTATTCACGGGGTGACAGGCCCCGGGCGCCGAAGTAAGACACCGCTATGAGCGAACCAGTATCTTCAATCCGAAACCTTGGCCCCGCCTTTGAACAGGCCTGCGCCCGTGCTGGTATTCACTCGGCCGAGGCGCTGCGTGAACTGGGGCCGGACGAAGCCTATGCTCGCCTGTTGCGCGCCGGCACCAGGGCACATTTCATCGGATACTATGTTTTGGTGATGGGATTGCAGGGCCGCCCGTGGAACGACTGCAAGGGCGACGAGAAAAAAGCTCTGCGCGAAAGGTTCGACGCAATCAAAGCCGGTAACGGGGCTGCTCCGGAAAATCAGATGATTGCAGATCTGGACGCTATCGGAGTTCGTGTTGCACCAAAGGACCTAAAGCAGGTCTGAACGAATGAGGCCGCACCCAACCAAGGATGCGGCCCCAATCTGTCAGCAATGGCTGTGGCTTAGCCGACCAGCTCAATGCCCGAGAAGAAATATGCGATTTCAACAGCTGCGGTTTCCGGAGCGTCCGAACCGTGGACCGAGTTTTCACCGACCGATTCCGCGAACTCGGCGCGAATGGTGCCGGGGGCTGCGTCCGCAGGGTTGGTTGCGCCCATGACTTCACGGTTCTTTGCAATGGCACCTTCGCCTTCCAGAACCTGAACAACAACCGGAGCCGACGACATGAATTCGCACAGTTCGTCATAGAACGGACGTTCGGCATGAACGTCATAGAACTTGCCAGCCTGAGCTTTGGTCATGTGAATGCGCTTTTGCGCCACAATGCGCAGGCCAGCTTCTTCGAACTTGGCGTTGATCTTGCCGGTCAGGTTGCGGCGGGTTGCATCGGGTTTGATGATCGAGAATGTGCGTTCCAGTGCCATGTCGGCCTCTCCTTATAATGTGACGCGGGACCCGCGCCGAAATCCATCGCGCGCCGGGTATCACGGACTTTGGCCCATGAAAAGTGTAATGATGCCTTGCCCGTGGCTTTGCAATTCAGATTGTGTCCGGCAAAGGGTCGACGCGGTCCAGTCGACGGACGTAAAGCACCGCCAGTAAGCCAGCAAAGCTACACGCCCACATCATGCCCAGTACCAGATACGGCCCATTTTCGGGGCTAACGAACGCGCCGGTCATTGAGGTCAGAACAGCGCCCAAAGCCACGATCATTGCCCCCGACAGCCCTGCCGCGCTTCCTGCCAGTCCGGGGCGGACTGACATGACGCCAGCCGCGGCATTGGCATTGGTCAAACCGTTGCCAAAGCCGACACAGATTGCCGAGCCGAAGAAGACCCAGACCGATCCCAGATCAGCGAGAAACAGCATCAATCCACAAAACGGCCCGGTCGAGGCCACGATCCGCCCTGACAAGATCATTGTCGTCAGGCGCGTCCGGGCCGCAATCTGACCGGTGACAAAATTGCCAACCATGAACCCGCCGGTGATGATGCCAATCCCCAGCCCCAGCATTGCAGGGCTCAGGTCGAACCACGCTGCAGCAACCAGCGGCGCACCGGTGATAAAGCTGTAGAACCCTCCAATCGAAAACGCTGCGCATAAGGCATAGCCCCAGAACCTGCGGGCACGGAACAGATGGGGATACTCGCGCAGTTGGGCACCAAATGTGGACGAGCGGTTGGTGTTGGTCTCGCCCATGTCGAACCAAAGCAGCACCAGCAACCCTGCCCCAAGCAACGAGTACAGGACAAACCCCGAGCGCCAACCGAAAAGCATATCCAGCGCCCCACCCAACATCGGCCCAAGCATCGGGGCCAAAGCCATGGCCATCGCGACGTAACCGAGTTTGCTTGCCGCCTCATTCGGTGCGTAACGGTCTCTGATCGATGCGCTGGACAGGACCGAGCCCGCGACAACAGCAGCCTGAAGCAGACGGAAGCCAAGAAAAACCCAGATCGATCCAGCCAATGTGCATCCGATCGACGCAAGGACAAATATTGATATACAAATCAAAAGGATAGGCCTGCGACCAAAGCGATCCGATAAAGGGCCCATAATCAGTTGCAATACTGCCGAAACCGCCAGATACCCCGCGACCGACAGGTTCATCAGACCGTAATCCACAGCGAAATCTTCACTCATATGTGCCAGCGACGGCAGGAACATGTTGAGCGTCAGTACAGACAGCGCCGTAGCAAAGATCAACGTGATCAGGGATGGAGGCGTCCGGGCCGCGCGCATGTGGAAAACCGTTTCAAAAAGCAAACGAGACAGCGCTAACACATTGCTTGACGCTTGAAAACGCCAAGCCGCTGGCGGCGGCATCACACCTCTGCTAAGAGCGCCCCATGTTACGGATCGAAGACATCACCTATGCCGTTGAAGGCCGCCCATTGTTTGATGGCGCCAGCGCAACCATACCAGAC
Organism: Ruegeria sp. AK11; assembly: GCF_056541095.1. Lineage (NCBI taxonomy): Bacteria > Pseudomonadati > Pseudomonadota > Alphaproteobacteria > Rhodobacterales > Roseobacteraceae > Ruegeria > Ruegeria sp. AK11. Next base: position 692,546 of record NZ_JBQFXU010000001.1, on the reverse strand, counting down.
GGTCACAAGGTTGGCCTTGTGGGCCGAAATGGCACGGGAAAGACCACGCTTTTTCGCCTGATCCGCGGGGAACTGGCGCTGGAATCGGGCAATATTTCGGTCCCCAAGCGCGCCCGCATTGGCGGGGTCGCGCAAGAGGTCCCCTCGTCCAATGTTTCGCTGATCGACACTGTTCTGGCCGCTGATACCGAGCGCAACGCCCTGATGGCCGAGGCTGGCAACGCAACGGATCCCACGCGAATTGCCGAAATCCAGACGCGGCTGGCCGATATCGACGCCTGGTCGGCCGAGGCCCGCGCGGCCTCGATCCTCAAGGGGTTGGGGTTTGACGACGCAGACCAGTTGCGCCCCTGCTCGGATTTCTCGGGCGGTTGGCGGATGCGCGTGGCCTTGGCGGCGGTTTTGTTCTCGCAGCCGGATTTGTTGCTGTTGGACGAACCGACCAACTATCTGGACCTCGAAGGCGCGCTGTGGCTGGAAAGCTATCTGGCGAAATATCCGCACACGGTCATAATCATCAGCCATGACCGGGGCCTGTTGAACCGTGCCGTAGGGTCGATCCTGCATCTGGAGGATCGCAAACTCACCTATTACGCCGTGCCTTATGACAAGTTCGCCGAACGGCGGGCGGAACGTCTAGCGCAGGCGGAATCAGAGAATGCAAAGGCAAAGGCCCGCATCGCTCATTTGCAGAGCTTCGTGGATCGGTTTCGATATAAGGCATCCAAGGCCGTTCAGGCCCAATCGCGCCTGAAAATGATCGAACGCATCCAGTTGGTCTCAACCCCGCAAGAGGCCGCGCTGCGCGCGTTTTCCTTCCCCGAACCCGAGGAACTGTCGCCGCCGATCATCCAGATCGAAGGTGGTGTCACCGGCTATGGCGAGATCGAAGTACTGCGCCGCTTGAACCTGCGCATCGATCAGGATGACCGTATCGCGCTGTTGGGCAAGAACGGTCAGGGCAAATCTACCCTGTCCAAACTGTTGTCAGACCGCCTGCCCCTCATGGCGGGTAAGATGGCCCGCAGCAACAAGCTGCGCATCGGGTATTTCGCTCAGCATCAGGTGGACGAGCTTTATGTGAACGAAACGCCACTGGACCACCTGCGCCGCCTGCGCCCGGACGAGGCGCCTGGCAAGTGGCGCTCGCGTTTGGCGGGGTTCGGCCTGAACGCAGCTCAGGCGGAAACCGAGGTTGGCCGCCTGTCGGGTGGGCAAAAAGCACGCCTGTCGCTGCTGCTGGCCACCATCGACGCACCGCATATGCTGATCCTCGATGAACCGACGAACCATCTGGATATCGAAAGCCGTGAGGCGCTGGTCGAAGCACTGACCGCCTATTCCGGCGCTGTCGTGCTGGTCAGCCACGACATGCACCTTCTGTCGCTTGTTGCCGATCGGTTGTGGCTGGTCTCGGACGGTACGGTCAAATCTTATGACGGTGACCTTGAATCCTACCGGGCCCTTTTGCTGGCGCGTGACAAGCCGGTGAAAGAAAAGCCGCAAACAGAGAAGCCCAAACGTACCTCGCGCGATACCATGCTGGCACTGCGGGCGGACCTGCGCAAATGCGAGGACCGGGTCGAGAAACTGACAGAGATGCACGACAAGCTCGCGGCAAAACTGGCCGACCCGGCTTTATACGAGGACGACAAGATCAACGATCTGGAAACCTGGAACCGCAAATTCGCCGAGGTGGTCGAGGCCATGCAAAAAGCAGAAGCGCTTTGGATCGCCGCTGCCGAGCGACTGGAACAGGCAGAAACGGTATGAGCGATCCCGTTGTTGAAACCAAAGCGATGATCGCGGGAATGCACCCCGAAATTCAACCCGACGAATTCGCATTTGTGGTCTGGCCCGAAGATATGGACTGGCCCGACGGGACACGCGCCAGTTATGTCGAGGCCGAAGGTCTGTCTTTAATCGTTCCGTTCCATTGCGCACCAAAAGAGGCGGTTGCTATGCGTTGTATCACGCTTCAAGTGCACTCCTCGCTCGAAGGCGTGGGTCTGACCGCTGCGGTCTCAGAGGTGTTGGCACAGGCCGGAATTCCGGCGAACATGGTTGCGGGCTATCACCACGATCATGTTTATGTTCCCTCCGGACGGGCCGAAGACGCCCTAAAAATTTTGAAACATCTGCAACAGAGTAGCAAAGAGTGATTGACACCGCATTTCTGATCACTGCGTTCACAACGCTTTTCGTGGTTCTTGATCCACCGGCGCAAACGCCGATTTTTGTGGCCCTGACCCAGAACATGGATTGGCACACGCGCCGCTCTGTCGCGATACGCGCATGCCTGACGGCAGGCGGCATTCTGGCCATGTTCGCGGCCTTTGGCGAAGCGTTGCTGGGTTTTGTCGGCATCTCGATGGAGGCGTTTCGCGTTGCGGGAGGTGTTCTTCTGTTTCTGACCGCGCTCGACATGCTGTTTGAACGCCGGACCAAACGTCGTGAAAACAGTGCCGAAGAAGAAGAACATCCGGACCCGTCGGTGTTTCCGCTGGGCATCCCACTGATTGCAGGACCCGGTGCGATTGCCACCATGATCCTGCTGGCCGGTCAACATCCCGGCATTCAGGGTCTGGCGGTTGTCATCGGCGTTATGCTGGTCGTTCTGGCAATGGTTTTTGTGATGTATCTTACATCCGGGGCCGTGGCACGGCTTTTGGGGAAAACCGGGCTGAACGTGTTGACCCGGCTTCTTGGGATGCTGCTGGCTGCATTATCTGTTCAGTTTATTCTTGATGGCCTCAAGGCCTTTGGATTCGCATCTTAAGCCCCCATATTAACAAGGTTAAGGGGATTTCCGGGAACCGCATGGACAGTTTCGATATTGGACGCCTGATCTATCTGGCCCTGCTGGGGGCGGCGCTGCTGATGTGGTTTGTCACGCATAATCGGCAGTCGCTTGGCAAGACGTTTCAGCAGGTCATGGCATGGGTGTTCATTTTTGTCGGGGTCATTGCACTGGTCGGTCTGTGGGAGGATATTCGTTCCTCGGTCGCTCCCGCGCCGCAGATGAGTGTCACCGGTAACTCGGTTGAGGTTCCCCGCGCTTATGATGGCCATTATTACCTTCCGGTTCTGGTGAATGGTGAGCTGATCACCTTTCTTGTCGACACCGGTGCCAGCCAGATCGTGTTGAACGCGCGGGATGCCAAACGGGCAGGCATTGATCCCGATCAGCTGAACTATTTCGGGCGCGCCTTGACTGCAAACGGTGAGGTGCGTACCGCGCCGGTGCGGCTTGAGACCCTGACGATAGGACCCATTACGGATCAGAACGTTTCGGCCTGGGTCAACGAGGGCGAACTGGATAAGTCTCTTTTGGGGATGGAATATCTGCACCGTTTTTCAAGCATTCAGTTTGCGGATGGCAAGCTGATCCTGTCCCGTTGATGCTCCTCACCTCTTGAGAACAAAAGTGGAACATGATAGCTTGCGGGCATGTCTGCTCAGCTTCTTGGTCCCAAACCTGCACGTCAGATCCCGGGGATAAATCTCCATTCGCAGATCACCCTGCAACCGGGTCGCGTGCACGAGGCTTGCGGCCCCGCCCGACGCAGCTTTGCCATCTGGCTGGCCGGTCAGACACAGGGTCCCGTGCTGTGGATTTCCCCCGCGTGGGAGCCCGCCCAACTGAACCCCGACGGAATGATGGCCTTTGCTGATCCGGCGCGTTTTCTGTTCGTCCACCCCACCCGCGCCGAAGATCTGCTATGGTGTATTGAAGAGGCGCTGCGCAGCGGGGCCATCCCGCTGATCATAGGCGACCTGCCCGGCGCGCCGGGGCTGACGCCGGTGCGGCGGATGCATCTGGCCGCAGAACAAGGCGGTACGATGGGCCAAGCCCCGCTTGGCTTGCTGCTGACGCCCGGTGATGGCGGCGCACAAGGGGTTGAGACACGCTGGCACATGGCCGCCGCCCATCAGGGGGATACCAGACACTGGACCCTGACCCGCCGCCGCGCCCGCGCCCTGCCCCCGGTCAGCTGGCAGGCCACTCAGACTGCTGCCCGCACCGGTCTGCACCTGAAACGCATTGAAACAGAGGACATTCTGACGTGAAGCCGCAAGGATCACGCAAGATGTGACTCGCCAAACTCCGGATCGCACCCTAGCGTCGCCGCATGAGCCATCCGATCCATGACAGCCGCTATTCCTGGATTCGCCTTCTGATCACGCTCGCCATCGCAACTGTGGCGAATGTAGGGATGTGGGCGGTCATCGTGGTCATGCCTACTGTCGAAGCAGAATTCGGCGCCAGTCGCGCCGAAGCCTCGATGCCATATACGCTTACGATGATCGGATTTGCGCTGGGCAATATGTGGCTAGGACAACTGGTGGACCGGCTGGGCGTGACACGCGCCCTGATCGGCGCCGCTGTATTAAGCGCCTTCAGCTATCTATTGGCAACGCTGGCCCCGAATATAACACTACTATCTGCGGCGCATCTGCTGGTCGGGCTGGGAACGTCGATCGGGTTTGGTCCCTTGATCGCCGATATCTCGCACTGGTTCATGAAGCGGCGTGGGTTCGCCGTCGCATTGGTGGCCAGCGGAAACTATATCTCTGGCGCAATCTGGCCCACCCTGCTGTCCGGCATTCTGTTACGGGATGGCTGGCAACAGGTCTACCTGACATTGGCGCTATTGACGCTGCTGGTTGTCATCCCCCTGTCCTTGCTGTTGCGTCGTCAGGTCCCGGTCGAAGCACACAGCACAGCCGCGGCCACAGCCCGGATCAACGCGCGCACTGTCGGCGTTTCACCACGCGTGTTACAGTACATCCTTGGCCTGGCTGGTATTGGATGCTGCGTAGCGATGTCCATGCCACAGGTCCATATCGTGTCGTATTGCGTCGGGCTGGGATACGGCCCCGCAGTGGGGGCCGAAATGCTATCGCTGATGCTGCTAGGTGGCGTCGCCAGCCGTATTCTCTCGGGCCTGTTGGCCGACCGTCTGGGCGGCGTCATGACGCTCTTGATCGGCTCAGTCTTGCAGTGCATCGCCCTGTTCCTGTTCCTGCCATATGACGGGATGGTCTCACTTTATGTGATCAGCTTGCTGTTCGGTCTGGCACAGGGTGGCATCGTGCCCAGCTACGCTTTGGTTGTCCGTGAATACATGCCGCCGCAGGACGCCGGGGCGCGGGTCGGATTCGTCCTGATGATGACCATCCTTGGCATGGCGCTTGGCGGATGGATGTCAGGCTGGATTTACGATGTCACCGGAAGTTACCAACTGGCCTTCGTCAACGGAATTCTTTGGAACGGTTTGAACATTGCCATCGTTCTGATGTTGATCAAAAGATCCCGCCCCAGACGGGACACGGTCATGGCGTGACACACCTGACCCGCCGCTTGGTGCTTGCAGGGATGGTGGCTCTGCCTTTGGCCCGTACGGTGCAAGCCGCGTTGCAGCCATACATTTTGTCAACGAAAGCCACCGTGGTTGGTTTTACCTTTGATCTGTCAGGTATCCCTCAGACCGGATCAATGCCGATCCGGCAGGCGGACGTACAGATTGACATGCACCGCCTGCAAAACAGCCGGGTCACGGTGGTGCTGGATGTCAACAAGGCCAGAACACGCTTGCCCTTTGCCCGCATGCCGATGCTCGGCCCCGGTGTTTTGGGCGCCGAAACCTACCCGACAATTCAATTCGTATCGACTGACATTCAATTGGGGGCCGATGGGCGCATGTCGAATGGTGCTCGTGTCACGGGGGAACTGAGTATCCGAGATGTGACGCACCCCATAACTTTGGATGCCAACCTATACCGCCAGCCCGGAACAGCCGCGAACGACCTCAACCGCCTGTCCATAGGTTTGACCGGGACATTGAACCGGCACGATTTCGGTGCCTCGGGTTATCCCGATCTGGTAGGACAAAACGTCGGACTGGACATACGTGCCGAGATCATTCGTGCAACCTAATCGACAAAAAGCAAAAAACGACTGGATAAAGTCGAATAGTTGCGCGCATTGTCCGGTGACGCCGCCTATCTGAGAAAACCATGCGCACGATAATTTCATTTGCCGCCCTGTTTCTTTCGGTCATTCTGCTTCAGCTTTCAACGGGCGGCGTCGGGCCACTTGATGCCATTTCCGGGATCACCTTAAGCTTTTCGACCGAACAGATCGGTATGCTGGGTTCAGCGCATTTCCTTGGCTTTTTCATAGGTTGCTGGTGGGCGCCGCGTCTGATGGGCAGTGTCGGGCATTCCCGCGCATTTGCCGTATGCACAGCGCTGGGCGCGATGGGGTTGATCGGGCACACCCTGACAGACAATCCTTATGTATGGGCGGCGTTGCGCATCGCCTCGGGCACATGTGTGGCAGGTAGTTACACCGTCATCGAAGCCTGGCTGAATGCAAAAGTGACCAATGAGACACGTGGACGAGCCATGGGCACCTATCGCATCGTCGATATGGGTGCCTCGCTGAGTGCTCAGTTGATCATCGCCGTCCTGCCACCCGCCTCGTATGTTTCCTATAACCTCTTGGCGATCCTTTGCTGCGCCTCATTGCTGCCGCTGACACTGACACGCGCAAGTCAGCCGAAGACGCCCGACGCCCCGCGCCTGCGCCCGAAACTGGCATGGCACAGTTCGCCGTTGGCCGTTGCGGGCGTCATTGTTTCGGCACTCAGTTCAGCATCTTTCCGAATGGTCGGGCCCGTCTACGGTCAGGAAGTCGGGTTGGGAGTGGATCAAATCGCCTTCTTCCTCGCCTCTTTCGTTCTGGGCGGGGCGCTGGCGCAGTATCCGATGGGATGGCTCGCGGACAAATACGACCGGCGCTGGGTCTTGATCTGGCTTTCGGTCGCGGCGGTACTAAGCTGCGGGGTCACAATGGCGGCAAGCGACACGGGAACCGTCGGTGTCATGCTTGCAGCGGCGCTTTTTGGGTTCACGACATTCCCGATCTTTTCAGTATCATCCGCACATGCCAACGATTTTGCGACAACCGAACAAAGGGTCGAGTTGTCTGCCGCCTTGATGTTCTGGTACGCGCTGGGGGCTATTGCGTCACCCTATATCACGTCAACACTGATCCAGGATTTCGGCCCCAGCGCGCTGTTTGCATTTGTTGCGGTCGGCCACGTATTCCTGATCGGCTTCGGCCTGGCCCGGATGCGGTCGCGTCCGACACCCGCGGAAAGAACCAATTACGTCTACGCACCACGTACATCCTTTACGGTCGGAAGGTTGCTGAAACGCGCCCGCGAGGAATGAAAAGCGGACCCGCAGCCCTGCATTGCGCAGAGTCTGCGTATTGGCTGACCACAGTCTGACAGTATTACAACGGCCATCGGCGGCTTGGTCGTCCCATCAGGCGCGCGTTACAAATCAGAGTTATTCCAGTCATCTACGAAACCGGGCTTTTGCTGAGCGGTGACTTAGGTTAGACGAACGCGCAGTTAGATATGCGGAAACGGAATATGGCTCGGATTCTCATCACTTCGGCGATCCCTTACATCAATGGGATCAAGCATCTCGGCAATCTGATCGGCTCGCAACTGCCTGCCGACTTGTATGCACGCTACCAGCGTGGCCGGGGGAACGAGGTCATGTTCCTGTGCGCCACAGACGAACACGGCACCCCGGCCGAACTGGCCGCTGCCAAAGCTGGAAAGCCGGTGGCCGAGTATTGCGCGGACATGTACGAAATTCAGGCCGACATCGCCAAGCGTTTTGGGATGAGCTTTGATCACTTTGGCCGCTCATCCAGCGAGCAGAATAAAAAGCTGACCCAACATTTTGCCGGAAAGCTGGATGAGGCCGGGTTGATCCGTGAGGTCACGGAAAAGCAAATTTACTCCAACGCGGATGGTCGCTTTCTTCCCGACCGCTATATCGAGGGCACCTGCCCCAATTGCGGATACGAGAACGCACGTGGCGACCAGTGTGAAAACTGCACCAAGCAGTTGGATCCGACGGACCTGATCGAGCCGCGCTCGGCCATTTCGGGCTCGACGGATCTGGAAGTGCGCGAGACCAAGCACCTCTATCTGCGCCAATCGGCAATGAAGGATCAGCTGGATGCCTGGATTGACAGCAAAACCGACTGGCCGATCCTAACCACATCCATTGCCAAGAAATGGCTGCATGATGGCGACGGGTTGCAAGACCGGGGGATCACCCGCGATCTGGACTGGGGTGTTCCGGTCAAGAAAGGCGATCAGGACTGGCCCGGTATGGAAGGCAAGGTCTTCTATGTCTGGTTCGACGCGCCGATTGAATACATCGCCTGTGCCAAGGAATGGGCGGATTCCACGGGGAAACCCGATTCCGAGTGGGAACGCTGGTGGCGCACCGATAAGGGCGCGGACGATGTGCGCTATGTCCAGTTCATGGGCAAGGACAATGTGCCGTTTCACACGCTTTCTTTCCCCGCCACTATTCTGGGATCGGGCGAGCCGTGGAAAATGGTCGACCACCTGAAATCCTTCAACTACCTGAATTACGACGGCGGCCAGTTCTCGACCTCGCAGGGGCGTGGCGTTTTTATGGATCAGGCGCTCGAGATTCTTCCAGCCGACTACTGGCGGTGGTGGCTGCTGAGCCATGCGCCGGAAAGCAGCGACAGCGAGTTCACGTGGGAAAACTTCCAGCAATCGGTGAACAAGGATCTGGCCGATGTTCTAGGCAACTTCGTCAGCCGCATCACCAAGTTCTGCCGCTCGAAATTCGGTGAGGTGGTGCCCGAAGGCGGTGACTTTGGCGAGCGTGAGAACGCTCTGATCGACGAACTCACCAAACGCGTCCGCGCTTACGAGGCGCATATGGAAGCAATGGATGTCCGCAAGTCGGCTCAGGAACTGCGTGCCATCTGGGTGGCTGGCAACGAATACCTGCAAGCAGCGGCACCGTGGTCAACCTTCAAGGAAGACCCCAAACAGGCCGCTGCACAAGTACGCCTGGGCCTGAACCTGATCCGGTTCTATGCCGTGCTCAGCGCGCCGTTCATCCCTGATACCTCGGCCAAGATGCTAAGCGCCATGAACACGCTCGACACCAGCTGGCCGGAAGACGTGGCCGCAGCGTTGAACGCGCTACCCGCGGGTCACGACTTTACCGTGCCAGACGTTCTGTTCGCCAAGATCACAGACGAACAGCGCGAAGAATGGCAGGCAAAATTCGCCGGTAAACGCGGCTGACCGCCCTGATATTCGAAAGCTCGAACGGGGGCCGTTGGCCCCTGTTTTCGTTCGGCACCTCGGAACGGGCCGACACCTAAACCAGCTTAGTTGCTGTAATTTTTGGCGTCATCGCAAACCACCTCGGGATTCATCGCGCTTGAGAATTCGTGGCAAACAAGCCATCCTGCAAACAAGTTTTGTCGACTCGCGCGTTTGTGACCGCCGGGATGGACACCAATTGTTTCTGAAATGCACGAGGCTTTCGCCATGTCCCAAGTTTTCCCTTTTCTAACTCAGGTCCGCAATCCAATCGCCACCGCATTATTGCTGATATCCCTGGGACTGGCCCAACCTGCAACTGCACAGGACGAAGGGGCGGCACCGAAAGTTACGATTGCGGCCGCCTACACCGAGGAAATCACCGACGAGGCTTCCTTCATAGGGCGCGCTCAGGCGATCAATAAGGTCGATATCGTGGCCCGCGTGAACGGTTTTCTCAACAGCCGGAATGTCGAGGATGGGGCTACGGTCAAGGAAGGCGACCTGTTGTTCACCATCGAACCTGACCTTTACGAGGCGACATTGGAGGCCCGAAAAGCCGATCTGAACCGGGCCGAGGCAAATCTTGAGTTGGCCAAGGTGGACCTGGCGCGTAAGGAAGAGCTTTACAAGCGCGACGCGACACCTGAATCCGAACGCGACATCGCGCGGGCCAACGAACTGGTCGCCGAGGCTCAGGTCAAGGCCGCAAATGCAGCGATCCAGCAGGCCGAACTGGACCTCAGCTATACACAGATCCACGCGCCTTTTGATGGACGTATAGGCAGCATCACCACCAGTGTCGGTGATGTGGTCGGCCCGACCAACCCGCCGCTGGTGAACATTGTAAGCGAGACGCCGATCTATGTGAATTTCTCGCTCAACGAAAAACTCTTTACTTCGGTTCTTCAGACCGTTGGCGCAAATTCCGCTTCTCTTGCGGACAGCCCGCAAAGCCCCAATGTGCATATCACGCTGCCAAATGGAACAAAGCTGGATGAAACGGGCAGGATCGTATTTGTTGACAATCGTATCGACCCGTTGACCGGCGCGATCACAATGCGCGCCCAGTTCGAAAATGCCGACCGTTTGATCCTGGACGGTGCATTCGTGAATGTGCAGATCGAAGCGTTGCAACCGACCTTGCAAGTTCTGGTGCCGCAAGCTGCGCTGCAACGCGACCAGCGCGGTGACTTTGTGCTTGTAGTAAACGACAAACAGATGGTGGAGCAGCGATACATCACCACAGGCAACACGGAAGGTACCGCCATCATCGTTACCGAAGGTTTGCGTGAAGGCGAAAGCGTGATTGTCGAGGGCCTGCAACGGGTCCGCCCCGGCGTGGCTGTTGACGCGGTCGTCGCCTCTGAACAGCCGGGAGAGTAATCGATGTTCTCAGCCCTGTTCATCAGCCGGCCAAAGCTGGCGTTTGTCATCTCGCTGGTGCTGACCATCATGGGTGGCATCGGTTATCTGGTGCTGCCGGTCGCGCAGTTCCCGGACATTACCCCGCCCGTGGTCAACGTCTCCACCAAATACACCGGCGCAAATGCGGAGACAGTGGAAAACACCGTTGCCGCACCGATCGAGGCGCAGGTCAACGGTGTGGACGACATGATCTACATGACGTCCAGATCGTCTGACAACGGCTCGTATTCGTTGGACGTAACCTTCGAAGTTGGCACCGACCCCGATATCGCCTCGGTCAACGTGCAGAACCGGGTGGCGCAGGCAATGTCGTCGTTGCCCGCCGAAGTGACATCTTCGGGCGTTGTCACACAAAAATCGTCGACCAATATGCTGATGCTGGTCACGCTGACCTCGCCCAATGGCACCTATGACAGCGTGTTTCTTTCCAACTATGCCTCAATCAACCTGCGCGATGCGCTGGCGCGTGTGCAAGGCGTGGGTAAGGCTGATGTTCTGACCAACCTTGAATACGCCATGCGGGTCTGGATGGACCCTGACAAGATGGCAGCCCTGTCCATCACACCAGGCGATGTAATCAACGCGATCCGCGAACAGAATATCGAAGTGTCTGCCGGGTCGATCGGTGCACCGCCTGTGCCCGAAGGGCAGACCTTTCAATACACGATCAAATCCAAAGGTCGACTGACGTCAGCCGAAGAATTTGGCGACATCGTGATCCGTACCGGAGATGCCGGCGCAATTGTCCGCGTAAGGGACATCGCCCGGGTTGAGCTTGGCGCACAGTTCTACTCGGCGTCCGGTTATTTTCAGTCCGTGCCGGCCACCGTGATCGGCATCTATCAAGCCCCCGGCGCAAACGCCCTCGCCGTTTCAGAGCGCGTGCAGGCGGAACTGGAGCGGCTGTCCCGCGCATTCCCGTCGGATGTCGAATATGATGTCCCCTTCAACACGACCGACTTTGTCGAAGCCTCGTTGAATGACGTTGTTTCCACACTGATCCTGACCTTCACACTTGTGATCTCGGTCGTTTTTGTGTTCCTCGGCAGTTGGCGTGCCACGATCATTCCGGCGGTTGCCATCCCGGTCTCACTGATTGGCACGTTTGCTTTCTTGCTGGCCTTCGGCATGTCTTTGAACACGATCTCGCTGTTCGCACTGGTTTTGGCCATCGGCATCGTGGTTGATGACGCCATTGTCGTGGTTGAAAACGTCGAGCGCATCATCGCTGATGAGGGGCTGCCCCCGGCAGAAGCCACCCGTAAGGCAATGGGGCAGATCACAGGCCCGGTCATCGCGACCACGCTGGTTCTGTTGGCGGTTTTCGTGCCGGTGACATTCATGCCGGGCATCTCAGGGCGGTTGTACTCTCAGTTCGCTGTCACGATCTCGACCGCTGTTGTGATCTCGTCCATCAACGCGCTGACACTGTCACCTGCCCTGTGCGGGCTGGTCCTTAAGGCCCGCTCAGGGCCGCCCAAAGGGCTGCTTGCGCTGTTCGAAAACTTCATTGGTGGCGTTCGTAACTGCTATGTCGCTATTGTGCGCAAACTGCTTGTCTTTCCGGCTATCGCGCTGGCCATCGTGGTTGGTCTCGGCATGGGAACAGGGGCAATCATGTCGAACACGTCCGCCGGGTTCATCCCGCTGGAAGACAATGGCTATCTCTTTGTCGACGTGCAACTGCCTGACGCCGCGACGCTGGAACGGACCGAGGCCGTGACAAAGCGCCTTGATGACCAGATACGCGAGATCCCGGGTGTGTCCAGCACCGTTCTGATCAATGGCTTCTCATTGCTGAACGGCACAATCACCAACGGCGCTGCGATCTTCGTGAACCTCGACAACTGGAGCGAACGGCAGGAGGAAAACCTGAGCGCCGAAGCCATTTTGGCTAAGGTGCTGGCCATCGCGAATAATGAGACCGCAGCCTCGACCGTTGCCTTCAACCCGCCACCAATTCAGGGTCTCGGCATGTCGGCCGGGGTCGAGATGGAGGTGCAGCAAACCGGTGGCGGTTCACCGCAGGATCTGGCATCGGCTGTGGGGTCGTTTGTCTATTCGGCCAACCAACGACCCGAGATCGGGCAAGCCTATACGACATTCCGTGCCAACGTTCCGCAGCTGTTCGTGGATCTGGACCGCGAGAAAGCCAAGACACTGGACGTCTCGGTGGCTGAAATCTTCCAGACCATGCAGGCCCAGCTGGGGTCGTATTATGTCAACGACTTCAACCTGTTTGGTCGCGTCTATCGCGTAATGATCCAGGCGGAAGGCAGCTATCGCGACAATGTCGATGACATTGCCAGCCTCTATGTGCGTTCACAGAAGGGCGACATGGTGCCATTGGGTACCCTGATTGACGTGGAAAACGTTTTGGGGCCGGTTCTGCTGAAGCGGCATAACCTGTTCCGGTCGGCAACGGTGACAGCGGTGCCAGCGCCGGGCCTGTCCAGCGGCGATGCGATCACAGCGATGACAGAGGTCTCTGCTTCGGCTCTGCCGCCGGGATACTCGTTCGAATGGACGGGAACGGCACAACAACAATTGGCGTCCGGCAGCTTGGTGATCGTCATTCTGGGGCTGGCTATCCTATTCGGTTACCTGTTTCTGGTTGGACAGTATGAAAGCTGGACTATGCCGGTCTCGATCCTGCTGTCTGTGGTCGTGGCCCTGTTCGGGGCGGTGGCCGCGGTTGCCATCGTTGGCAGTGACATCAACCTCTATACGCAGATCGGTATGATCATGCTGGTGGGCCTTGCTTCGAAGAACGGCATTCTGATCGTCGAGTTTGCAATGGAACAGCGCGCCAAGGGTCTTTCGATCAAGGACGCTGCCGTCGAGGCAGCTCATCAGCGGTTCCGCGCTGTCATGATGACCGCCCTGTCTTTCCTGCTAGGCGTCGTACCGCTGCTGGCTGCCAATGGTGCGGGTGCGGCCAGCCAAAAAGCCATCGGTGTCGCCGTGTTCGGTGGCATGTTGGCCGCGACGCTGGTAGGCGTGATCGTGGTGCCTGTCCTCTACGCCCTGATGCAAAGCATGCGTGAGTGGCTGAAAGGCAGCAAAAACGATCCCGGCCCTTCAGAAGAAGCGGCCTGATCCGATCAAAGCCCCGCCCATCAGCGGGGCTTTTTTCTGGCGTCAGTCTGTTCTTCCCCGCCGACGTTCAGAGAGTTCGTGGATCACCACCTTTGCCTCTGGTGTCGGTGCCTGCTCGACCCGGCGATAATCCGATCCATCCCGGTTCCGTGTCAGCAGCCCACAGGAAATCATGGTCCGGCGCAGGGTTGCAGGGTCATCAAAACAATGTTCGGCATTGAGGCACGCGTTGACCTCACCCTCTTGCAGCACCGCGGCTGCCGGTACCGCAGACCAGAGCCCCCACAAGGACAAAGTCTGCACCAATCGTTTTGACGGCCATTGCCGAAGTCTGCCTTGTGCGTCGAACAGGTGCAATGTGCGCTCAACCGTGCGCATGTCAGCAGCCGGTTGTTTCGGGCGGGCCTCGATCCGCCTGGCAGCGGCACTGGTGGCGCGCATATGTTGCACGTTCTGAAACCCGGCGGCACGAGCGACCATATTCATCAGGGTCAGGTGCGACGGGCTGGAGTCGCCAAGTTGTTGGGACAGGATACGCACGAATCCGGTCAGATCATCGGCGTGCAAGGGTACAGGAGTTTTGCTCATCACAAATCCATATCGGGCGTTTTGCGCGATCGTTGGTCGCTGACTTGACGAAACAACGCCCTGATGGTTGCGATAGTTTCACATACACTGGCAGGTTTAGCACTCTGGGTAAGAGCAGCGACGCCTCGGTGTCTGCCGACCGTATCCAACGGCTAGCACAACGCTCATCACCCGCCAAGAGGATAGAAAGATGGATCAGGTCGAGCCGGGGGCCAGCCGTTCAGCCATCCAGCCGTCGATCCGCGCGATCTGCTCGGCATTCAGTCGCAAGCCCAGCTTGTTGCGCCGCCAGACGACATCTTCGGCGGTCCGTGCATATTCCTTGTCGATCAGCCACGCGACTTCCCGCGCGGTCAGGGTTGCGCCAAAATCCTCGCCCAGATCAGACGGCTGCTGCGCATCGCCAAGGACCTCTGTTGCTTCGGTTCCATAGGCCCTGATCAAGCGTGCAGCCCAGGCGGCACCCAGAAACGGATACCTGGCCAAAAGCCGATCAGTCAGGGCTTCAACAGCATCAACCGGAAAGTCACCGCCCGGAAGCGTCACACCGGCGGTCCAGGGGCCCGGCATATTCGGAAAAAATTCACCAACCTTCTCCAGAGCACTTTCCGCAAGCCGTCGATAGGTGGTGATCTTGCCGCCAAACACGTTCAATACAGGCGCCCCACCCTGCGCATCGACCTTCAGCGTGTAATCCCGCGTTGCGGCGGTGGCACTGCTGGCGCCGTCATCATAAAGCGGCCGCACACCGGAATAGGTCCACACAACATCTTCGCGGGTCACAGCGCGCTTGAAATACTTCGATGCGAAAGCGCACAGATACTCCTGCTCGGCCTCGGTACAGACGGGTTTCGTGTCAGGGTCTGGGTGATCCTGATCCGTTGTGCCGATCAGGGTAAAATCCTGCTCGTATGGTATGGCGAAAATGATGCGGCCGTCTTCGCCTTGAAAAAAATAGCACTTGTCATGGTCATACAGCCGGGGCGTCACAATATGGCTGCCCCGAACAAGCCGAACACCCTCGCGTGAGTTGACACGGATCTTGGTCTGGATGATGTCACCGACCCAAGGGCCACCCGCGTTGATCAGCATTCTGGCCCGGACAAGACGGGTTTCGCCGCTGTTGCGATTACGAATGGATATCTGCCAAAGGTCGTCCACCCGCTCGGCCGAAATCACCTCGGTTCGCACCATGATCTGCGCACCGCGCGCCTCGGCGTCGCGGGCATTCAGGACCACCAACCGTGAATCTTCGATCCAGCAATCAGAGTATTCATAAGCCGTTTCGAACTTGTCCTGTAACGGGACGCCTTCCGGAGCCGATCGCAGGTTCAGTGATGTGGTGCCCGGCAGAATTTTGCGGCCACCCAGATTGTCATACATGAACAAACCCAACCGGATCAGCCAGGCCGGACGCCGCCCCCGCATCCACGGCATGACCGTGCTGAGCAGCCGTGAGGTCGGCGTTTCCGAGTCAAACCGCATGTCCTTGTGGTAGGGCAGCACAAAGCGCATCGGCCAGCTGATATGCGGCATCGCACGCAACAGGGTTTCACGCTCGATCAGGGCCTCGCGCACCAGACGGATCTCGAAATACTCCAGATACCGTAACCCGCCATGAAACAATTTTGTCGAGGCTGATGACGTGGCCGAGGCCAGATCATTCATCTCTGCCAAAGCAACTGACAGCCCGCGGCCAGCAGCATCCCGTGCGATGCCGCAACCATTGATCCCGCCACCGATGATAAAAAGGTCCGTTGTCTGAACGTCCGCTGACTGCATGCCAATGATTCCTTGTCAGGATGGATGATAGGCATTTGCCAGAACATTCTTCGTATGGTCAATGTTTATGTTCGAATTTCTTCGTTTTGCAACGCTGTCCTTATATTTTCGCATGCCGTTCTTGCAAAACCGGCTAGAAAGAACAAAAACGAAAGAAACACTTCAAGTCTGGAAACACCCATGTCGCTGTCTTTCCGCCAATCTGACATTCTGGACATTGCCGGGGCCGAAGGCCGCGTCACCGTTGACGGGTTGGCCGAAAGATTTGGTGTCACGGTCCAGACGATCCGGCGCGACCTGACCGAGTTGGCCGAGGCAGGTAAACTGGATCGGGTGCATGGCGGCGCGGTTCTGCGCTCGGGCGTTTCCAACATAGGATATGAAGACCGCCGTGCCCTGAACGCCGACGCCAAGACCCGTATTGCACAGGCTTGCGCCATCGATATCCCCGACGGCGCATCGATCTTCATGAACATCGGAACCTCGACCGAGGCCGTGGCGCGGCAATTGCTGAACCACAAGAATCTGATGGTTGTGACCAACAACATGAATGTCGCAAACATTCTGATTGAGAACCCGGATTGTGAGGTCGTCATGGCCGGTGGCGTTCTGCGGCGCACCGACGGCGGGTTGATCGGAAATCTGACCGTATCGACCATTCGGCAATTTAAATTTGACCTTGCCGTAATCGGCTGTTCAGCTTTGGACACTGACGGAGATCTTCTGGACTTCGACTTTCAGGAGGTACAAGTCAGCCAGACCATCATTGCGCAGGCACGCCGCACATTTCTGGTTGCCGACCATTCAAAGTTTTACCGCTCGGCTCCGGCGCGCATCACTTCTTTGGCAGAAATCGACGCAATTTACACGGATGCGCCGTTACCAGGCGATCTGCACCTGCGCAGTCAGGAATGGCAAACGGACATCGTCCTGTGTAGCTAGCGGACATTAAGAATAGTCTCCAATTTACCGCGCCGCTTGCCAGATGCCACCCGGCCTGACACTATCGTTTGCATAAAGATATGTGCACGGGAGGGGAGCACCGGGCCATGATTGCTCTTTTATTTGCATTACTTACTGCCACGATGGGGCTCAACTATTTCAACATGACAAAGGCAGGCAATGCGCTGTTCTTCCTTACGATTGCCCTGAGTATCTACTGGTTGAAATTCCACGCCACCAGTCAGCTGACAATTCAGCTTTGAGGGCCTCATCATGACACCCGAACTGTCACGTACACTAAACGCGATCGGAATGCTGGCCGTCAGTCTCGTTCTGGCGCTGGCGTTCTTCTATCAACTTGTCCTTTACGAACTGCCCTGTCCGCTTTGCCTGTTGCAGCGTGTCGGCTTTGTAGCCGTCGGCGTCGGGCTGGGCCTGAACCTGCTTTATGGCGCGCGACCGCAGCACTATGCCATCATGCTCATTGCCGCTTTGTATGGCGGCAGTGTTTCGATCCGGCAAATCCTGTTGCACATTGTGCCTGGAACCGGCCATTACGGATCGCCCGTTCTGGGGCTGCATTATTACACTTGGGCGGGCATCGCCTTTTTCCTTGTCCTGCTGGGTACGTCGTTCATGCTGCTGTTTGATCGCCAATATGACTCGGGCGCGGCCAGCGAGGTACATTTTGGGGGAAACAAGCTGGCCAAAACCGCCTTCTTTGTCATGCTGGCACTTGCCGTACTGAACGCCGGTTCAACTCTGCTGGAATGCGGACCGGGCATTTGTGATGACCCACCTACGGACTACAAGTTGATTGACGAACTGAAAGCGAATGATTGAGGATACCCTAACCTTCCCCTGATGGAGGCACACACATGGGACTATTGGGCCAGCCGCTGGGCTATTATGACTATCTGACATTGGTCGCGCTGATCCTGCTGCTTGCAGCAGTTATGGCGCTGTTCCTGTTCATTATGGGCCTTCCGGGGCGGATCGCGATCAAACGTAATCATCCCCATGCCGAAGCCGTAAAGATCATGGGATGGATGGGGTTTTTGGCTGTCGTGCCTTGGGTTCACGCCTTCATGTGGGCTTTCCACGATGGCGTCACGGTCGATATTCGCCGGGGCCCGGACGAGGAAAAAGATGCCATTCGCGATGAAATCAAACGCCTTGGCGGCAAGGTCAAACCCGAATACCAGGATCGTCTGGACACAGATGACACACAACCCAGTTAAGACCGAAGGACCCTAATTCCTATGTTCGTCGCCCTCGGCATCACGCTGTTCTACATCATTTTCGTCTGGCTCATTTTTTTCAAGCTGGAATGGCTGAAGTTCAACATTGCCTGGGGCATTGTTTCGTTCTGGGTGGGTGCACACCTGCTGTTGATCTTCCTTGTGGCATTGCGCTTCTTTCAGCCGTTTTCGGCAGACAGCCACGTGGTACGTTCGACCATACAGATCATCCCCAAGCTGACACAGCCGACGATTCTGTCCGAGGTTCTTGTTGAACCGAATACACCGGTCGCAAAGGGCGATCCGCTGTATCGGTTCGATGATACGGTGTTTTCGCTGGCGGTCGATAATGCGCAGGCCCAGTTGGTGGCGGCACAGCAGAACGCCAAAATCCTTGAACAG
The DNA here is from genome assembly GCF_056541095.1 of Ruegeria sp. AK11. Classification (NCBI taxonomy): domain Bacteria; kingdom Pseudomonadati; phylum Pseudomonadota; class Alphaproteobacteria; order Rhodobacterales; family Roseobacteraceae; genus Ruegeria; species Ruegeria sp. AK11. The sequence continues at coordinate 673,876 of NZ_JBQFXU010000001.1, read as the reverse complement.
GATGTCATTGCGTCGACCGAAGCTGTCGAACGGGCCAATGCGCAATTGGCCTATGCGCAAACCCAACAGGCGCGGTATGAGAATCTTGTTCCGGCCGGAGGCGCCCGTCAGGACGATCTGGATCGATGGAACGAACAGGTGACGGAAGATCAGGCCGCCGTCAAACAGGCTGGGGCCAACCTGACCAAGGCTCAACTGGCGCTGGAATCGCAGATTGACGGCGTGAACACGGGCATCCTTCAGGCGCAGGCGCAATTGGCCGAAGCCGAGTATTTTCTGGAAAACACAACAATCTATGCGCCTGAAAATGGCATGATCGTCTCACAGCAGGCCCGCCCCGGATTGGTAGTCGGTGACGTCCGGTTGGGTGCGATTGCCAGCTTCGTGACTGATGAAAGCCCTTATATCCTTGCCACATTCCGCCAGCAGAACCTGAAATTTGTCGAACCGGGACAAGAGGTCGAAGTCGCGCTTGATCTTTATCCCGGTGAAATCCTGACGGGCAAGGTCGAAGCGATCTGGTGGGCCACCCGTCAAGGGCAACTCATCCCGTCGGGCCGCCTGCCCGGTTTCGAGCTGCCCAAACTGCCCGGTCGGATTGCGGTTCAGATCACCGTCGATGTGCCGGAAGACCACATCTTCCCAGCGGGCGGCCATGCCGCTGTGGCAATCTATACAGGCCAGGGCAAAAGTTTTGAGTTTCTGAGGCGCATCAACATCCGCCTTTATTCCTTCGCCAACTTCATCCGACCCCTGGATATCTGAGGATGCGCGCCATGACACTCCGCAGGTTGTTGGGAACCGCCATTTGCGCCGCCACTCTCGCGGCTTGCACACCCGTTGGACCGGATTTTGTGCGCCCCAATTCACCTGTCGTAAAACAATGGATTGAGGTCAACAACCCCAGCGCCAGTCAAAGCGGGCTGACGTCGCGCAGTGCGCCTGTCGTGAAATGGTGGCAGACATTCAATGATCCGACCCTTAACAAACTGATTGCCGAGGCCTACGCCCAGAACCTGACACTTCAGGTCGCTGGTGCGCGGGTTTTGCAGGCGCGCGCGCAACTGGGTATCGCCTTTGGCGAGCTTTACCCGCAGTCGCAGGCCATTGGCGGCTCGCTTGAACGGCGCCAGATCAGCGACAATCTGGGGCCAATTTCGGATGTCAATCGCGTCATCCCGCTGGATACCGAGTTCTCGACCTCGCAAGTCGGCTTCGATGCCCAGTGGGAGTTGGACGTCTGGGGCGCGCAGCGGCGCGGCGTTCAGGCCGCGCGATCCAATCTGGCCCTGCAAGTAGCAAACTACGACGACGCGCTGGTGACGCTGACCGGGGATGTCGCCGCGCTTTACGTCAATATCCGGGCGCTGCAAGAGACGCTGGCAATTGCGCGCGAGAACATCAAATTGCAGCAGGACTCGGCAGACCTGACTCAGCTGCGGTTTAACAATGGCGTCACCACGGAACTGGACGTACAGGAATCCGCCGCCCTGCTGAACAACACCAAGGCGCTGGTACCCGAACTGGAAAGCGACCTGCAACAGACCAAGAACGCGCTTGCGGTGTTGTTGGGCACGACACCTTCACGCATGACCGGTCTGCTGGGCAATACCGGCCGCATTCCATCGGCCCGGGCAAATGTGGCAGTGGGCGTTCCCGCTGAATTGCTGCGCCGCCGCCCGGATGTACGCGCGGCTGAACTGGCGGCAGCCACGCAATCGGCACAAGTGGGCATCGCGATGGCGGACCTGTATCCCCAATTCATCCTGTCAGGCGCAATCGGTCTGCAGGCATCCGGCGGGCGCGATCTGTTCAGCGGTGGCAGCACCACCGGTCTGGCCAGTGCCGGTGTGGTCTGGAATGTGCTGAACTATGGCCGCATCAAGAACAATGTTCGCGCGCAGGACGCCGCTTACCAGGCGCTGATTGCGAATTATCAGAACACTGTGCTGACCGCTTATTCCGAGGTTGAAAGTGCCATGGTCGCTTATGCGCAGGCACGTAAGCAGGTCGGGTTCTATCAGCAAAGTGTCGAAGCCTCACGCAAAGCTGCCGAAATCGCCGTCAGCCAATATACAGATGGCATTGCCGATTATTCGCGCGTGCTGAACACCCAGACCGCACTATTGCGGTCGCAGGCCAATCTGATCGAGGCGCGGCAGCAGGTATCCAGCAACCTGGTGGCGGTTTACAAGGGTCTGGGCGGCGGATGGCAAATCCGTCAAAATCAGGAATTCCTGCCTGAAACCGTTCTGGCCGAGATGGCCTATCGCACGGATTGGGGCGATCTGCTGCAGAAAACCCCAACCCGCGCAAGCCTGAATTAGGTGCTACTTGGTTAATCCACGCAATCCGCCCGAGATCAGAATATTAACCTCATAGAGGATGCGGGGCGCGGCCAGCCCACCGGGGCTGGCCAGATAGTTCGGGCTCCATTCCGGATCGAACTTCTGCTTGAACGCACGAAGGCCCTCAAAATGGTAGAACTGTTCGCCATGTTCGTAAACGAACCCACCGATGCGGTTCCAAAGCGAAGCAAGCTGACGGTTTTCGATCCCTGAGAACGGTGCGGCACCCAGTGAAAACCAGTGAAACCCCTGCTGCGCCCCCCAATCCATCATGTCGGCGAAAAGAGCGTCCATGACGAAACTTGGGCTATCGGGTTCATAACGCATGAGGTCCAGTGACAGCTCGGACTTGTTCCCTCCTTGGAACAGATTGGCAAAGGCCATGATCTTGCCAGTATTGCCATCACGCAGGATCGCATGATCGAAATAGGACAGGTATTGATCATCAAATCCCCCCAGTGCAAAGCCCTTTTCTGCACCGGCCTTTTGCGCAAGCCAGCGGTCTGAAATCCCACGCAAATCTGACAACAGAGGCGCCAGTTCTTCCTTCGGAATGATCTCGAACACATATCCTTCGCGTTCAGCACGGTTCTTGGCCTGCCGGAACCGCTTGCGCGACTTTCCGTCCAGCGAGAAATCGTGCAATGACACCCGCGCAACCTCGCCAATCTTCAGGATCGACAGTCCAAGATCCAGAAAAGTCGGCAGATATTTGGTCGAGACGCTGTAGAACGCACAGAGTTTACCTTCGCGATCCGCCATTTCCCGGAGCTGCCAAATCAGTTGCTGCCCGGCCCTCTCGTCACCAACCGGTTCTCCTTTTGAAATCAGCGCATTGCCCGTGTCTGCGTAGGCTATAAACGCGGTCTCATCCGGTGAGATCAGGAATTGCTTGTCACCGGTGAGCGAGATTTGCGACTCCGTATCCTCACTCTCCATCACCAGCCGCTCGACAACCTCTGGGATTTCAACCCGCTGTGGTGTCGGAATCTCCCGCCCGAACAGAGAATTCACGGCAACAATGCCCACGATCACGGCCACAACAAGGCTGGACCGCAGAAAGCGCGAGGCGTCACCGTTCCAGGCAAACTGCCACCACAGATCGTTTTGGTATTCGACATGTGAATATGCAAACAGCCCGATCCAGAAAATCACTGCCAGCAGAACCACGACACTGATCAACCATGGGATGTTCAGCCGAAATATCGACGCACCACTGACCCGGTAGAACGCGCCACGAAACATAGCCAGCAGCCCAATCGTTCCCAGCATCGAAAACGCCTCGTGGATGTCGAGCCCCTTTGCAAGCGACGCAAAGAACCCCACACCCATCAACACCATCGCAACGACCCATGCCCGGTAGAGCTTGCGGAACAACCCGCGCGACACCAGCAATAGCAACACCCCAACGACACTGCCTGCAAGATGCGAAGCCTCGACAAACGAAAGCGGCAACATATCTTTCAGCGTGCTGAGCTTTTGCGCCCCCGCTGGCAGCGCGCCCGACACCAGCAAGATTACCCCGGCCACCGCGGCAACCCCGGCCGCGACCATCGGAACCATGGGACGGATCACGCGATAGACCCAGATGGCGGCACCGCCGATCATGTGTCTTTGGGTCAAGGCAGATGCAACGGCAATGGAAAGGCTGGCGACTACAAATGGTAGAAAAGTGTAAACCACCCGGTACAGCAGCAACGCAGCAATCACATCCGAACGGCCTGACGCCCCCAGACCGGCAATCAATGTCGCCTCAAACACGCCAATCCCACCCGGCGCATGGCTCAGGATTCCAACGGCAATGGCGGCGATATAGATCGTGAAGAAATACGGGTACCCGACACCCAGATCATCCGGCATCAGTACGTAAAGCACCATGGATGCGCCAAACAGGTCCCCAATGGCAGCCAACGTCAGCAGGCCCGCCAGTTTACCTCCGGGCAAATCGAAACCGACGCCCGCAACAGCCAACCGCCGGCCACCGCTGGACAGCCAAATGAACATCGCAACAAATGCAGCCAGCAAGCACAACCCTATGGTGGTTTCGACCGTTTCGCTGACGGGCATCACCTTGGATATTCCATCCGGGTGCAGGGTCAGCAATAAGCCCAAAATCAGGATCAGACCCATCCAGAACGCCACCCACGAGGTCGCGATTACGCCAGCCACCCGGCCAAGGTCCAAGCCAAGCGACGCGTATATCCGATACCGGATCGCGGTTCCCGTGATGTAGGAAAACCCAAGGCAGTTCGACACCGCGTATCCGCTGGCTCCGGCCATCCCCGCCACAGGTAACGGCACCTTGCCATCTGCCACGCTCTGTACCGCGAACACATCATAGAGCGACAGCGACAAAAAGCTGAACGCTGTCCAGCACATCGCAAAAACCATCAATTTCCATGATGTCGCCGAAATATCGGTCTGGACATCCGACCATTTCACATGGGCCGACAGATCGTGCAAAACCGAAAGGGCAATCCCGGTAATAACGACCGGTATCGCGATGCGCAGCCAGGGTTTTTCCAGCAGACCAGCAAGTCGTTCGGCCCACTGTCCGGTCAAAGGTTCGTCACCATTTTCAGATGTGGTCATGCCGCAAGCCTTCCGGAAATACTGAACCCTTAATCAGCAAGCGGCCTACCTAAGGGTAAGTCGCACCCTGTCTACTCACAAACTCTGGCACAATTCGCATTTATCTCAAAGTACTAGAGCCGCCCCTTGCGCGTTGACAGCAGCAGGTTCGTTTCCGAACGTGTAACGCCGTCGATCCTGCGAATGTGAAACAGAACCTCGTCCAGTTCGGCCAGAGTTTCCGTACTGATTTCGGCAATCAAATCCCAACTGCCGTTGGTCGAATGGACCGCCGTGACCTGCCGCATGGCTCCGATCCGGGACATCACGCGCTCGGTGCCGCGCCCCTCGATTTCCAGCATCATCAGCCCACGTACCGGACTTTGCGCCAGGTCCCGACGCGTCAACACGGTAAAACCGACAATCTCACCGGATTGCTTGAGCCGTTGCAAACGGCTGCGCACCGTAGTGCGGGTCACACCAAGCGTTTCCGACAGCTCTGACAGGCTGGCGCGCGCGTCACGCTGCAATGCGCCCAGCAGACGACTATCCAATTCGTCCATACTACCTTCTCATTAAGGAGTTTCCTGACCCATTTTGAGCATTTTGTGCTCTTCACGCAAGACACAGTGACGGCCTAAATGAACCACATGGAACGCAAAAACATCATTTTAGTCGGCGCGCCGATGGACGCCGGAAAACGGCGTCAGGGTTGCCGAATGGGTCCTGATGCATATCGCGTGGCTGGGCTGGATCAAGCCTTGGCCGATCTTGGTCACTCCGTTTGCGATTGGGGCGACGTGCAACCTGAAAAAACGGACCTGCCCGAGCATCCGCACCTGTTCGCGCTGCCCGAATGCGTCGGATGGACGCAAGCGCTGAGCAAGACCGCACTGACAGCAGCTAAACAGGGCATTCCAATCTTCATGGGCGGCGATCACGCATTGTCCATGGGAACCGTGACCGGGATGGCCGCCTATGCTGCTAAGGTCGACCGCCCACTGTTCGTTCTGTGGCTGGATGCCCATAGTGACTTTCACACCCCCGACAGCTCAGACAGCGGCAACCTGCATGGCACACCCGTCGCCTATTTCACAGGAAGGTCGGGATTCGAGGCGCTTCCGCCCTTACCCGCTGTCGTGCCAACGGACCGAGTCGGCATGATTGGCCTGCGCTCTGTCGACCCGGCGGAACGTTTGGCGCTGGAACAGGACCGCGCCATGCTGGCCGACATGCGCAGCATTGACGAACATGGGATCAAGGCGCCGTTGCTGGCGTTCCTGGATCGCGTGAAAGCCGAAAACGCTCTTCTCCACGTCTCGTTGGATGTTGATTTCCTGGATCCGGCCATTGCCCCTGCCGTCGGCACCACTGTTCCCGGCGGTGCGACCGAACGCGAGGCTCATCTGGTCATGGAACTGCTGCATGAAAGCGGACTGGTCAGTTCTCTGGATCTTGTCGAACTGAACCCGTTCCTGGATGAACGTGGCCGCACCGCAAAACTGATGGTCGATCTGGCCGCCTCACTTATGGGCCGTCGCATCTTTGACCGCCCCACCCGGAGTTTCTGATGACCCAACCTTCTGAAAAGGCGCTCGTGCCTTTCGTGTCCGTCGACAACATGATGCGGCTGATTCACCACATAGGTGTCGAACAGATGATCGTACAGATCGCCGATCAGATCGAATCCGATTTCAAACGGTGGGAAAGCTTTGACAAGACCCCGCGCATTCCGGCGCATTCACCCCACGGAGTGATTGAACTGATGCCCACCTCGGATGGGGAGGCATATGGGTTCAAATACGTGAACGGACATCCCAAAAACACCTCCGAGGGTCTGCAAACTGTGACCGCATTCGGATTGCTGGCGGATGTTTACACCGGGTATCCCACTCTGCTGACCGAAATGACGATGCTGACTGCATTGCGCACGGCGGCGACGTCCGCTCTGGTCGGGCGCTATCTTGCCCCAAAGAATGCCACGACCATGGCCATGATCGGCAATGGGGCGCAGTCCGAATTCCAATGCCTCGCTTTCAAGGCAATGTGCGGGATCGACACTGTCCGGCTTTACGATACCGATCCCGGTGCAACAGCGAAATGCACCGCAAACCTGCAAGGCAAAGGCCTGACGGTCATCCCATGCAAGACGCCGGAAGACGCTATTGAAGGTGCTCAGATCATCACCACTTGCACGGCCGACAAGAAATACGCCACCATCCTCACCGACAACATGGTCGGCCCCGGCGTCCACATCAACGCCATCGGTGGCGATTGTCCCGGCAAGACTGAATTGCATCGGGATATCCTGCTGCGCTCGGACATCTTTGTCGAATACCCCGAGCAAACCCGGATCGAGGGCGAGATTCAAGCGCTGGATGCTGATCATCCCGTGACCGAGATGTGGCAGGTTATGACCGGAGCTGTCAAAGGGCGCACAGACGACCGCCAAATCACCCTGTTCGACAGTGTTGGCTTCGCGATCGAAGATTTCTCAGCCCTGCGCTATGTCAAGCAGGTGATCGAAGGCACTGCGTTCTTTGAGCCTCTGGACATGTTGGCCGACCCGGACGATCCGCGCGACCTGTTCGGAATGCTGATGCGGGCCGGTTAGGCGCGCCTAAGGGGGCTCTGCCCCCGCCGCCCGTGCCGGACGCCTCCCCCGGGATATTTATTGGCCAGATGAAGCAGGGGATCCGTTCTTCATCTGGCTTTAAATATCCCGGAGCGCGAGGCAGAGCCTCGCATCCTACCTACCCCGCAAGCGATGGCAGGTAGAGTACAATACCAGGGAAAGCCACGAGCATTGCTATGGTCAGCGCGTCGGCCACGAAAAAGGGTGTCACACCCCTGAAAACATCCTGAACACTCAAATCCGGTCGCACCCCGGCGACGACAAAGCAGTTGAGTCCGATGGGCGGTGTGATCAGGCAGAATTCGGCCATTTTGACGACCAGAATTCCAAACCAAATCGCGCACATCGGCCCGGACATGCCAAACGCACTGTCTGCAGCACTGACCGTTTCACCACCGTTCAGCGCCATGACCGCCGGATAAACAACAGGCAAGGTCAAAAGAAGCATTCCTATCGCATCCATGAACATGCCAAGCACCGCGTAAGCCAGCAGAATGCAGATCAGGATCATCATGGGTGACATTTCAAGGCTGGTTATCCAGTCTGAAAAGGCGCCGGGAAGATCTGCAAACCCTAGAAACCGCACATAGATCAGAACGCCCCAGATGATCGAAAAGATCATTGCGGTAAGCTTGGCCGTCTCCAGCAGCGCGGATTTAAACTCGCTCCAACGCATCCCGTGAAACAGGGCGAAGCAGAAGACAATGAAAGCGCCGATTGCGCCGCCTTCCGTCGGCGTGCCCCACGCTTTTTCACCAAATGGGTTATAGACAAAGCAGATGATGATCAGGATGACGGCGACAATAGGAATGGCTCCGGGAAGGGCCGAAAAGCGCTGTTTCCATGTAAAGCCTGTGACCGGGGGACCGACGGATTTGAAAATCACGGCGATCCCGACAATCAGCACGGCATAGATGATCGCGGAAAACGCACCCGGAATGAACCCCGCCAAAAGCAGCTTACCGACATCCTGCTCGACGATGATCGCGTAGATCACCAGAATGGCCGATGGTGGGATCAACGAGGCCAGCGTTCCTCCGGCGGCCACCACACCGGCAGCAAAGCGTTTGTTGTAGCCGACCTTCAGCATTTCCGGGATCGCGATGCGGGCGAAGACGGCAGAGGTGGCAACCGAGGCACCCGAAACCGCGGCGAAACCGGCGGTGGCGAATACGGTTGAAACCGCCAACCCTCCGGGAACCCAGGCGACCCAGCGTTTGGCAGCTTCAAACAACGCCCGCGTGAGACCTGCATAATAAGCCAGATACCCGATCAGGATAAAGGTCGGGATCAGGCTAAGAGTATGAGAGGCAACTTTGGAATGCGGCACTTGCCCGGCGGTTTTGACCGCAACAGTCAGCGCTTTACCGAACCGCGCCGGATCATACCCAAACTTGGCCCAAAAAATCCAAACAAGTCCAATTAGCCCGGCCAAGCCCGCAGCGAAGGCCACGCGCATGCCGACCACGACAAAGACCAGAAGCCCGCCCGTGACCCAGAGGCCAATTTCTATCGTGTCCATAAATCAGTCCTGCCCTTCGAACTGTTCGGCCTCAGCCGCTGCTTGTGCTGCCGCGTCCTGTATCAACGGAACGGCCACCGGAGCTTCCAGTCCCAGCCATAATGCGCGGCCATAGCCCCAAGCCTGCAAAGCAAGCCGCAGGCACAGTACGGAAAACGCGATGGGGGCCAGTAGTTTCGCCGGCCACAATGGAATTCCGATATCAATGGAACTGTCGCGGCTCCACAATGGTGCGCCCAAGTCAAAGGAGCGGTCGAAGTGAGACCAACTGCCCCAAACCAGTGCAAGCATCAGAAGCAGGATCAAAACCACCGAGACAAGTTCGAACAGCCACAACCCTCTGCCGTGAAGGCGCGACAGAACGATGTCCATGCGGATGTGGCCGCCATCGCGCTGAACATAAGAAATGCCCAGAAATGCGATCAGTGGCATCGCCTGTTCGATCCAGTCAACATATCCCGGCAATGGGGCATTCAGAGCATTGCGCCCACTGACCGAGATAACGGCCAGGACCATCAAGCCAAATACTGCCAAACCGCTGATGAGCGCCAGAAAACGCTCCAGTTTCAACAACTGCTGATCCAGCTGGCTCAGACGGCTTCCGTCCACCAGCACTGTGGCCTGTCCTGCCATTCCAGTGTTCCCCAATATTCGTGTACCGGGTGCCTGGCAGGCACCCGGGCTCAGGATCAGTTGCCGCCGCGCTGTTGCGTCAGCGTCATCTGCACGAGATCATAAAGATCCTGCGCTGGCAGCCCCTGTTCCGTCATTTCCGCGATCCACTTTTCACGGATCGGGTCGGCTGCTTTGGTGCGGAATTCTGCAATCACGGCATCATCAATCATGACTTTCTGGACACCCTTTTCTTGCAGAACGCTGTCCCATTGCTCGAGCAATCCGTCGTAATTTGTCAGGTAGTGGTCAATCGCCTCATCAATCGAGCTATCCAGCGCCTCGCGATGCGCGGCTGGCAGGGCCTCATAGGCGTCAATGTTGACCACGACCGGGCAGTTTACCGTTCCCGGGTTCAGGTTTGCCGTCCACCAGTCGGCTTCGTTGATTGTCCCGAAAGACAGGTGTGCGTGCTGGGCAAAGGCCACTGTGTCGACGACACCGGATTCCATGGCATTGAACGCCTCGGTTGCGGGAACTGATGTCGGAACACCTCCGACCGCCTCGAAGGCTTGCCCCAGACCACCAGTGGCGCGGACCCGCATTCCGTCAAAATCGGCCAGTTCATCGCGCGGCTCGCCAGTGCCGACCAGATTATACTGCGGCATCGGTGAGGTCATGATGATGCGGGCGTTCCATTGCGCCATCTCATCTTTGACTGCGGGGTGGTCATAAACCGCATGACTGACCGCCACCTCCTCCTGCAGGTTGTTCACGCCGAGAAAAGGCAGCTCCAGAACGGTAATCGCGCGGTTTTTGTCGCGGTGGTAACCTGCACAGAACTGAGCCATCTCGAAGGCGCCGATTTCAATGCCGTCCAGATTTTCGCGCGGCTTGGACAACCCGCCATAGCTGACATTGATGGTGAATTCACCACCGGTTTTTTCGCTAACAAGTTCGGCCAGTTTTTCAACATGTTCAGTGAAGGCACGACGCTTGCCCCAGACCGATGCGTTCCACTCAGTAGCAAAAGCTTCACCGACAAAGGCAAAGCTCAGGGCGGCGACAGCGGCGCCGCTCAACATCTTTTTCATCATTTGATCTCCCATTGATGCGCCTCCTCCCGAGGCGCTTGAGGATCAAGCTAGCGCCAACATTCTACTGTGCCAACCCTGCCTTGGTTTTCCGCTGGTATCAGAAGCAGTTCCCGCTTGGATTGCGCATGTAGAAAAACCCGACATTCGTGGACTGACACCTACTTGTGTTAGGAACTGCAAGTAGGGCATGTGTTACACCTATCCATGTATTTTAAATGGATTTTTACGGAATTAGTGCGTTTTCTTTACTAGATATGGTCGTAGTTAGAAATTTCTTTACAAATAAATTCAGGGATTCCGGCAATTTATTTATTTATTTTCAGAACTCGGTAATATTCGAACTCGGGGAGGAACGGGATCGACATTGCCGGACCAAGTGGCAAAAAATGTCCCAACGCAATCCAGTCCAGAGGGAGGAGCCTCAAAAATGACCACCGCTGCCCAGGCAGATGCCAAGACCTATCCGCCATCCGCAGAAACCGTCGCCCGTGCGCATGTTGATGCCGAAAAATATGCCGACATGTACGCCGCTTCGATCAGTGACCCCGACGCATTCTGGGGCGAGCAAGGCAAGCGCGTTGACTGGATCAAACCCTTCGCCCAGGTCAAAGACGTTAACTACGATTTCGGTTCGGTTAAAATAAACTGGTATGCTGATGGCACCTTGAATGTCTCGGCCAACTGTCTGGATCGCCACCTGAAAACCCGCGGTGATCAAACGGCAATCATCTGGGAACCGGACGATCCAAATGACCCGGCTCAGCATATCTCTTACGCAGAACTGCACCGCCGCACCTGCCGCATGGCCAACATCCTTGAATCTATGGGTGTGCGCAAAGGCGATCGCGTCGTCATTTATCTGCCTATGATCCCCGAGGCCGCTTATGCCATGCTGGCCTGTGCGCGGATCGGCGCAATTCACTCTATTGTTTTTGCGGGCTTCTCGCCGGACGCACTGGCTGCCCGGATCAATGGCTGTGACGCCAAGGTTGTGATCACAGCGGACGAGGCTCCGCGCGGTGGTCGGAAAACGCCGCTGAAATCCAATGCCGACGCGGCGCTGCTGCACTGCAAGGATACGGTCAAGTGCCTTGTCGTCAAACGGACCGGTGGCCAGACCACCTGGATCGACGGTCGTGACTTTGACTACAACGAAATGGCCCTTGAGGCGGACGACTACTGCGCGCCTGCCGAAATGAGCGCCGAAGATCCGTTGTTCATCCTATACACCTCCGGCTCGACAGGTCAGCCAAAAGGCGTTGTTCACACAACCGGCGGTTATCTGGTTTACGCCGCAATGACGCACGAGATCACCTTCGATTATCACGAAGGCGACGTGTATTGGTGTACTGCGGATGTGGGCTGGGTGACCGGCCACAGCTATATCGTCTATGGCCCCCTGGCCAATGGTGCGACCACGCTGATGTTTGAAGGCGTTCCAACTTTCCCCGACGCGTCGCGCTTCTGGCAGGTTTGCGAAAAACACAAGGTGAACCAGTTCTACACCGCGCCCACAGCGATCCGCGCCCTGATGGGTCAGGGCAAAGAGTTTGTCGAGAAATGCGACCTCAGCGATCTGCGCACTCTGGGAACCGTGGGTGAACCGATCAACCCCGAAGCCTGGAACTGGTACAACGAAGTGGTCGGCAAGGGCAAATGTCCCATCGTGGATACATGGTGGCAGACGGAAACCGGCGGTCACCTGATGACCCCCCTGCCCGGCGCCCATGCAATGAAGCCCGGATCGGCAATGAAGCCGTTCTTTGGCATCGAACCAGTGGTGTTGGATCCGCAGTCCGGCGTCGAGATCGAAGGCAATGGTGTCGAGGGTGTGCTCTGCATCAAAGACAGCTGGCCCGGCCAGATGCGCACCGTCTGGGGCGATCATGAGCGGTTCGAAAAGACCTATTTCTCGGATTACAAAGGCTACTACTTCACTGGTGATGGTTGCCGTCGCGATGAGGATGGCGACTACTGGATTACCGGGCGCGTGGACGATGTGATCAACGTGTCCGGCCACCGCATGGGAACGGCCGAGGTGGAAAGCGCACTGGTAGCACACGCCGCCGTCGCAGAAGCCGCTGTTGTCGGATATCCTCATGAAATCAAGGGGCAAGGCATCTATTGCTATGTCACTTTGATGAATGACCGTGAACCAAGCGAAGAGCTCCGCAAGGAGTTGCGCACCTGGGTCCGGACCGAGATCGGACCGATCGCCAGCCCCGATGTGATCCAGTGGGCCCCGGGCCTGCCCAAAACACGCTCGGGCAAGATCATGCGTCGCATCCTGCGCAAGATTGCCGAAAACGATTTCGGTTCGCTGGGTGACACTTCGACACTGGCCGACCCGTCGGTGGTCGAAGACCTGATCGAAAACCGCGCGGGCAAGTGAGGATGTGATGGACGCTGCTACGATCACCACACCCGCAGTACTTATCCTTCTCGGCCCTCCGGGCGCCGGGAAGGGCACGCAGGCCCGGATGCTGGAAGAGAAATTCGGACTTGTTCAACTCAGCACGGGTGACCTGCTGCGCGAAGCCGTTGCCGCAGGCACCGACGCAGGCAAAGCCGCCAAAGCCGTGATGGAAGCCGGTGATCTGGTCAGTGACGAGATCGTCATTGCGATCCTGCGCGACCGTATGGCGCAACCAGATTGCGCCAAGGGTGTCATTCTGGATGGGTTCCCACGCACAACGGTTCAGGCCGAGGCGCTTGATGGTTTGCTTGCGTCCAATGACCAAAAGATCAACGCAGCAATCAGCCTGGAAGTGGAAGATGCCGAAATGGTGATCCGCATCTCGGGCCGCTACACCTGCGCGGGCTGCGGTGAAGGGTACCACGACCAGTTTAAGAAGCCTGCCGAAGACGGTAAGTGCGACAAGTGCGGCAGCACCGAATTCAAGCGCCGCGCGGATGACAACGCTGAAACCGTGGCTTCGCGTCTGGCAGCTTATCATGCGCAGACCGCGCCGCTGATCACCTATTACGACGGTCACGGTGTTCTGAAACGCATCAATGCCATGGGCAGGATCGAGGATATCGCGGGCGATCTCGAAGGGATCGTCAGCGACGTGATGAGTTAAGGGGAGGAGATAAGCCGCAAGGCTTTGATCCTAAAAAGAATACTTCAAAAGACCGCTTTGGCGGACTGGTGGAGTTTTGCCTGACACCACACGGTGTTGGGCATTGTCGAGAAGCGGACCGACGCACTGGAGGAGTTGGGCACCGGGCCGCCAAACGAGGAAGCGAAGGAGGAACCCGCAATGGCGGATCAATCTACAAACTCCGCGCAGGCAGCCGAAGCCGATAAGGGCTATTGGCAGGCCAACCTGCGCCTCATCTACATCAGCCTCGTGATCTGGGCGCTGGTGTCATTTGGATTCGGCATCCTGCTGCGTCCGCTGCTGTCGGGCATCGCCGTCGGTGGTACTGATCTGGGCTTTTGGTTCGCTCAGCAAGGATCGATCCTGGTCTTTCTGGTGCTGATCTTCAACTACGCCTGGCGCATGAACAAGCTGGACGCCGAACACGGCGTGGATGAAGAGTAAGGGAGAGCGGGGATAATGGATCAGTTTACCATCAACCTGCTGTTTGTCGGCGCATCCTTCGCGCTGTACATCGGCATTGCGATTTGGGCCCGCGCGGGTTCCACATCAGAGTTCTACGCCGCCGGTCGCGGCGTGCACCCGGTCACCAACGGTATGGCGACAGCGGCAGACTGGATGTCTGCGGCCTCGTTCATCTCGATGGCGGGCCTGATTGCCTTTACCGGCTATGACAACTCGACCTTCCTGATGGGATGGACGGGTGGCTACGTGCTGTTGGCCCTGCTGCTTGCGCCTTACCTGCGGAAGTTCGGCAAGTTCACCGTATCGGAGTTCATCGGCGACCGCTTCTACAGCCAGACAGCACGCATCGTTGCGGTGATCTGTCTGATTGTTGCATCGGTGACCTACGTTATCGGTCAGATGACCGGTGTTGGGGTTGCCTTTGGCCGCTTCTTGGAAGTGTCGAACACCACCGGGCTGTTGATCGGTGCAGGCGTTGTGTTTGCCTACGCGGTGTTCGGAGGGATGAAGGGCGTGACCTATACACAGGTCGCTCAGTACTGCGTGCTGATCACCGCCTACACCATCCCTGCCATCTTTATCTCGCTACAGCTGACCGGCACTCCGATTCCGGCACTGGGTCTGTTTGGCGACACTGCAAGCGGTGTACCGCTGCTGACCAAGCTGGACGGCATCGTGACAGAGCTGGGCTTCAACGAATACACGGCCCATCACTCGAACACGCTGAACATGGTGCTGTTCACCCTGTCGCTGATGATCGGTACCGCCGGTCTGCCGCACGTTATCATGCGCTTCTTCACCGTTCCCAAAGTTGCTGATGCACGCTGGTCGGCTGGCTGGGCGTTGGTTTTCATCGCGCTGCTGTATCTGACCGCTCCGGCTGTTGGCGCAATGGCCCGCCTGAATATCACCGACATGATGTGGCCCAATGGTGGCATCGAAGGTGGTGCCGTTACAGTCGAACAGATCGACAATGATGCTCGGTACGACTGGATGGCCACATGGCAGAAAACCGGTCTGCTGGATTGGGAAGACAAGAACGGCGACGGCAAGATTCAGTACTACAATGACAAGTCTGAATCGATGCAGGCGATTGCGGAACAAAAAGGCTGGGTCGGTAACGAACTGACCAAGTTCAACCGCGATATCCTGGTTCTGGCCAACCCCGAGATTGCCAACCTGCCCGGTTGGGTGATCGGTCTGGTCGCTGCTGGTGGTCTTGCGGCTGCTCTGTCGACTGCTGCGGGCCTGCTGCTGGCGATTTCGTCGGCCGTGTCTCACGACCTGATCAAGGGCGCAATCAACCCGCAGATCTCGGAAAAAGGCGAGCTTCTGTCGGCACGGATTGCGATGGCTGTGGCGATTGCTGTAGCGACCTGGCTGGGTCTGAATCCTCCGGGCTTTGCAGCACAGACTGTTGCTCTGGCCTTTGGTCTGGCGGCAGCCTCGATCTTCCCGGCACTGATGATGGGGATCTTCTCGACCCGCATCAACAACACCGGTGCTGTTGCCGGTATGCTGGCAGGTCTGGTCGTTACACTGGTCTACATCTTCCTGCACAAGGGATGGCTGTTCATTCCGGACACCAACTCGTTCACCGATGCTGATCCGTTGCTGGGTCCGATCCAGTCGACCTCGTTCGGCGCTGTCGGTGCCATGGTCAACTTCGCTGTCGCCTATGTTGTGGCTGGCATGACCAAGGAAACTCCGCAGGAGATCAAGGAACTGGTCGAAAGCGTTCGCATTCCCCGTGGTGCGGGTGCAGCTCAGAACAAGTGAGCATGATGCGGTCGTTGGCTCTTGCCTTCGACCGCGTCTTTCGATCCACTACTCCCGCCCGGCATACCACTGGGCGGGATTTTTTCACCAGAACATCGGAGACATCAGATGCCCCTGTCCCATGATGAAATCGCCCGGTTTCTGAAGTCCGTTCATCCCTATGACGCGTTACCGGCTGATGCGCTGGATCAGATCGTAAAACAGATCGAGGTCTGGGAAGTCGAGGAAGACACCTCGGTCTATGAACTTGGCCATGCACTTCCCGGCGTGTTCGTGATCTATGAAGGACAGGTTGAAATCACCGATGAAAATGGTGCTGTTGTCTCTCAACTGGGCTTGCGCAATTCTTTTGGAGAGCGCGGGCTGCTGAAAGACGGCAAGGCAGCCACCAAGGCGCGTGCGCACACTCCGTCGGTCCTGATAGTATTGCCACCGGATCTGGTGCGCGAGTTGATCGATGGTCACGATGTGGTCGCCAAATTCTTCGACCGGACACGCGGCGACCGCAGCAGCCCGCAAAGCCTTGCGACCAGCTCCATTGATATTCTTATGGCACCTAACCCGGCCACCTGCCCCGCAGACACGCCTGTTCAGAAAGCGGCGCAGATCATGCGCGACAAGCACATCTCGTCGCTGTGCATCACGGACGGCGACACGTTGCAGGGCATCGCAACGCTGCGGGATATCTCGGGCAAATACGTTGCGGACGGACTACCTCCTTCCACGCCAATTTCCGAGATCATGACCGCGAACCCCGTCACCCTGTCACCCGGCGACATTGGTTCAGACGTGTTGCACATCATGATGGAACGCGGCATCGGCCACGTCCCGATTTCCGAGGGCGGTCGGCTGGTCGGTATTGTCACACAAACCGACCTGACACATTATCAGGCCGTGAACTCGGCCGAACTGGTGCGACGCATCGCGCAGGCAAATACCGCCAAAGATATGGCGCGGGTAACGGCGGAAATCCCACAGCTGCTGGTGCAACTGGTTGCAGGCGGGAACCGGCACGAAATCGTCACGCGCCTGATCACCGACATTGCTGACACGGTTACCCGGCGCCTTCTGGCCCTTGCCGAACAGAAACTGGGCCCGCCCCCTGTGCCGTATCTGTGGCTGGCCTGCGGCTCGCAAGGGCGGCAGGAGCAGACAGGCGTGTCGGATCAGGACAACTGCCTGATGTTGGATGACGGCGTGACCGATGCGGATATGGAATACTTTACAAAGCTGGCCAGGTTCGTGTCGGACGGGCTGGATACCTGTGGCTATTTCTATTGTCCCGGCGACATGATGGCGACCAATCCGCGCTGGTGTCAGCCGGTGCGTGTCTGGCGCGACTATTTCAAGGGATGGATCGCCAAACCGAACCCCGAAGCGCAGATGCTAGCCTCGGTCATGTTTGACTTGCGCCCGATTGGCGGCGCGTTCGACCTGTTCGCCGACCTGCAGGCCGACACATTGGCCGCAGCTCGGGCCAATTCGATCTTCGTCGCACATATGATCTCGAACTCGTTGAAACACACGCCGCCGCTGGGTTTGCTGCGTGGTTTTGCGACCATCCGGTCGGGCGAACATCGCAATACGCTGGATCTGAAACACAATGGTGTTGTTCCGGTCGTGGATCTGGCGCGGATCTACGCCTTGCAAGGCGAACTGCCCGAGGCTAATACCCGCGCCCGCCTGAAAGCGGCTGAGGCCAATGGCGTTCTCAGCGCGTCGGGCGCACACGACTTACTGGACGCCTATGATCTGATCGCCGAAACCCGGCTGGAACATCAGGTCCAACTGGTCAACTCGGGCAAGAAACCAGACAATTATCTGCCACCTTCCGATCTTTCGGACTTTGAGCGAAGTCATCTTCGTGATGCCTTCGTTGTGGTAAAAACGATGCAATCGGCGGTCGGCCACGGCAAGGGACTACTGGGCTGACATGCATCTGAAGAACGGAGTGACACGATGTTTCTGGAATTGATCGGCACTGTTTTTGCGGGCTTCGCTTTTGCGGGTATCGTTCTTGTGCTGAACAAGCTGACCGGAGGGCGGTTGCCGAAATGGGTTACTCCGGTCGCGGCGGGTTTGGGGATGATCGCTGTGACCATCTCCAGCGAATATTCCTGGTATGACCGTACGCGCGAACAGCTTCCCAAGGAGATGGCAATCGTGCAAGAGGTTGAAAGCCGCGCCCTCTACCGCCCGTGGACCTACGCCATGCCCTTCGTCGACCGCTTTGCCGCCATCGATACCGTGTCGGTGCGAACAAACGAAAACGTGCCAGATCAACGGCTTGTCGATCTTTACTTCTTCGGCCGCTGGGCCCCGGTTTCAAAACTGCCCGTGGTCGTAAACTGTGCCGAGAATCGTCGCGCCAACCTTGCGGACGGTGCTGAGTTTTCCGATGACGGGCGTCTGCTGAATGCAGACTGGATATCTGCCGGGCCTGCCGACCCCATCATCGACGCCACCTGCGGGGTTTGACCATGCTCACAGGGTTAAGCCTCAGGCTCAGGATATTTCTGTTTTTCTGTCTGCTCGCGCTCGGCGGGATATCAATCAGTTCCGCCGCCCTGTGGATCACCTATGCCCGGGCCGCACAACCTGACCTGTTTGATGACTTCATCTTTGCCGAGGTTCTGATCGGGTTTGGATTGCTGGCTTTGATCGCAGGTGTCTGGCTGTTGTTTGACGACAATGTCGCCAAGCCGATCGAACGGCTTTCAGCGCAACTGCGGGCCCGCGCTCATGCCGGTGTCAGCACCGATCTGGACATGCAGGCCGCGCGATACCTGGGCGATCTGGCCCCAGCAGCGGCCGGCCTGGCCGAGCAACTTGCCGCAAATGCCATGCACACGGCCGAGGCGGTGGCCGCCGAAACCGCTCATCTGGCGGCGGAAAAACAGCGCCTTACTGCCCTTCTGACCGAAATCCCGGTCGCCATGTTGCTGGCCAGTCCGAAACACCAGATCGTTTTGTATGATGGTCAGGCAGCCGAGGTGCTGGCCCAGATCGCGCATCCCCGCCTGAACGCCTCGCTCTTCGAATACATCGAATCGACGGGGCTGACGGACGCGTATGGAAAGTTGTGCAAATCAGGTAAGGATGTTTTCTGCACCCTGACCAGCGTGGACGGCCGACAAACCTATTCGGCCCGAATGAAGCCACTGGGGGACGCACCCGGTTACATGCTGGTGTTCGAAGACAGCGTTGCCCGTATGTCGCCAGATGAGGCCCGCCCACTGGTC
Organism: Ruegeria sp. AK11; assembly: GCF_056541095.1. NCBI lineage: Bacteria > Pseudomonadati > Pseudomonadota > Alphaproteobacteria > Rhodobacterales > Roseobacteraceae > Ruegeria > Ruegeria sp. AK11. The sequence continues at coordinate 654,501 of NZ_JBQFXU010000001.1, read as the reverse complement.
TATGACTTCGAGTTGCTGGACACGCCGGGTGACGGTGCGTTCGAAAACCGCTCTTTGCTGGATCTGTGTTTTGTGGTCTTTGACACGGAAACAACCGGTTTGCTGCCGCACAAGGATGAGATCGTTCAAATCGGCGCGGTCCGCGTTGTGAAAGGCAAGATCGTTGCGGGCGAGCATCTGGACATGCTTGTTGATCCGGGCATTCCGATCCCTGCTGCCTCGACCCGCGTGCACAAGATCAGTGATCGCATGGTTCAGGGCGCGCCGGATATCGTCAAAGCCGGGCGTGTGTTTCACCAATTCTCACGCGATGCGGTGATCGTAGCCCATAACGCCCCGTTCGACATGGCGTTCCTGCGCCGCCATGCCAAGCGTATGGAAGTCGAATGGGATCATCCGATACTCGACACTGTGCTGCTGTCGGCTGTTTTGTTCGGCGCAAGCGATACACACACACTGGACGCAGTCTGCGAACGGCTGGACATCACTATCCCCGAGGCGCTGCGCCATACGGCATTGGGCGACGCGGTGGCAACGGCCGAGGCGCTGGTCAAGATGCTGCCCATTCTGCAAGCGCGCGGGCTGAACACCTTTGGCGAAGTCATCGTCCAGACCCGCAAACACGGACGTCTTCTGGAAGACCTGAATTAACACCGAAATTTGCAAATACCGTTCAGCTTTTCGTGGACAATCCGGGCCACGCATGGCACCTGATGCGCGGCCAAGGAACACGCGCGCGATATGACGGAAAAGAATTTCACACCGACCCCGGATCAAAGCCACGCCTTTCGTGAGGCGCTGGGATGTTTCGGAACAGGCGTCACCGTGATCACTGCGCAAACCGAAGACGGCCCGCGTGCAATCACTGTAAACTCGTTCGCGTCAGTGTCCCTAAATCCGCCGCTGGTGTTGTGGTGCCTGGCCAAAGAGTCAAACCGCTTCGACACTTTCAGCACCTGCACGCATTACTCGATCCATGTGATGGCTCAGGATCAACAGGACCAGGCGCTTAGATTTGCCCGCGACGGTGTGGATTTCACCCATGCCGAGTGGACGACGGACGAGGCTGATCGCCCGCAGCTGGCCAATTGTCTGGCACGGTTTGACTGCCGGTTGCATGCCCGGCACGAGGCTGGAGATCATCTGATCATTGTGGGTCATGTGGATCAGGTCATGTACCGCACCGGCAAGGGTCTGATCTTCAAGCGCGGTCAGTTCGGCGGGTTTGTCGACCCTTTCTAGTCGTCCAGCGACCCATGCACCGCCAGAACCTCTAGCTGTGCGTCTTGCGGAGTGATCACACGAAAGGCTTCGTGCACTCCTGTCTCAGACAATTCTCTGGCGACGGTCAGCAGCGTGTTGGCCGCATGGTCTTCACACAGCTCTGACATGTGATCGATTTCGTTCTGTGCCACGCTCAATGCCGCTTCGACCGAGGGCGCTCCGTAATACTGCACGAAATGTTCTGCCAGATTGCGGGTGATCTGATCCCTTTCAGCCGCTTCGATCTGGGTTACCGCCACAAATGTCACCCGGCCAAAGGTTTCCAACCCCAGCCAGCCATTCGCAAAAGCCTGACGCGCCTTACCTTCCAGATCCGCGCCGCTCCAGTTCGAAAACTCGAACCCGCCCGAAACGCACCATTCGCCCGTACGTGCCGGAGAATGGAACACGTTCATGTCGCTTTCATCGAAATGGATCGCGCGGGCCAGTTTCATCGTCCGTTCTCCAATAGTTCCGTCAGCGGGCGCAGGCGGGTGTTGACCCCGTCGCGGATCAGCATTCCAAACCTCTCATCCGTGCCAAGGAATACACCGCCATCAACCAGTGGCTCACCTACGCCACGCAGCAGGCCCATCCATTCGGCATGCAGGGGCGCGTTGCCATCCTCCTGCCAGCGGTTGAGCCAGGTCAGCATATGGCGTGACCAGCTTTCGACCAGTTGCGTGGCCGAAACCTCGGCACAACCTTCATCATAAAGGGCTGTGACATCCGGCGTTTCGCCGGGCGCGGTGCTGGTTTGCATCAATGCGAGCTCCCAGCCGACAATCAGCCAATCCGGTTCTTCTTCCGCGTTTTCCCCGGAGGCCGAAACGCGGAACACACCGCATTTCGCACCATTCACACAAATCAGACCATCCCACCCCAGATGCACCGCCACTTCGGGTGGGGCCAGAGCGCCCAGCGCATTCTGAAACCCAACGGCACAAAGCGGCAGCATCGCCATCGCGTCCCGAAGCGGCACCTCGGGCGCGAAAACGATCGCGACACGCAGGTAATCGGCCTGAATGTTATAAACAACCGCCCCCGCATCGCAGCCCAAAGCCGCCATAGCCTGGGCGCGTTCAAACGGGTCTTCCCCACCCTGAACCGGGTGACCCGTCAACAAAGGGGGAAAGACCGGTTGGCTCATGCGGTGCCTTTGGCGATCATGTCGCGGGCGATCTTGCGGAAAGCCTCGGCCTGAGGGCTGTCTGGTTTGCTGACCACAATAGGCGCACCCCCGTCTGCGGCGATACGAATGTCCAGATGCAACGGGATTTCACCCAGCAGCGGCACGCCCATCGCCTCGGCCTCGGACTTGACACCACCATGACCAAAGACGTGTTCTTCATGCCCACAGTTCGAACAGATATGCGTGGACATGTTTTCGATCATCCCAACGATAGGCGTCTTGAGCTGATTGAACATGTCGATTCCCTTGCGGGCATCAATCAGCGCCACGTCCTGCGGCGTCGAGACGACAATAGCGCCGTCCACCTTGAATTTCTGGCTCAGCGTCAGTTGCACGTCGCCGGTACCGGGCGGCAGGTCGACGATCAGCACGTCCAGGGCACCCCATTGCACCTGGCTCATCATCTGTTGCAGCGCCCCCATCAGCATCGGCCCGCGCCAGACAACGGCCTGCCCTTCATTGGTCATCAACCCCATCGACATCATGGTGACGCCGTGGTTGCGCAGAGGCAGGATGGTCTTGCCATCGGGGCTGGCCGGACGGCCCGAGACACCCAACATCCGAGGCTGCGACGGCCCGTAAACATCCGCGTCCAGCAAACCCACGCGCCGCCCTTCTGCGGCCAGCGCACAGGCCAGATTGGCCGACACGGTGGATTTGCCCACACCCCCTTTGCCAGAAGCAACCGCAATGATCCGGTCGACACCGGGAACGGCCTGCGGTCCAGTTTGCGAGGGCTTGGGTTTCGGCTTCAGGTCCGGCGGCGCCTTATCGGAATGCGCAGTCATCAGGGCCGAAACATTTACGACGCCCTCAACCATCTGTGCGGCCTTTTCAGCTGTTGCGCGCACAGGTTCCATCTTTTCGGCATGCTTCGGGTCGATCTCAAGGACAAAGCGAACCGTATCGCCCTCGACATTCAGCGCACGCACGATGCCCGCACTGACAATGTCCTGACCTGAAACCGGATCGGTGATCTTTTTCAGGTTCGCCAGAACCGCGTCACGAACACTCACGCTGTTCTCTCCTTGGTATGCCCCGCCGACAGGGGCGTGCGTGTCGACATGTATTGGTCGCCGCTCATTGCATGTGTCTCCGTCTCTTTCTGTTCATTTGACGCGTAACAGCCTTCATAGTTAGGCTAAACCATGCGCCTTGTCTTGTTGTGCCTGAGCCTGACGCTCACCGCCACCCCCTCCTTGTCGCAGGAGGCGATTGGCCTTGCGGCCCCGGCAGAGGTTAACGACTCCGGTCTGTTGCAACATATCCTTCCTCGCTTCTCTCTCAAGACCGGGATACGCGTTGTCGCAGATGATGCCGGTGCCATGGTGCTGGTAACCGAACCACCCGGCGATCCTGTCTTTGCCCGTGGTGGCGTGGTTTATCACCTGCGGATCGAAGGCGATGATCGTCAAATCCGGTTTCGCGACTGGCTGCAATCAGAGATCGGCAAGCGCACTGTCGAAAGCTTTCCTCCTGTGGTGGGTGAACCGTTCAGCGCCAGCTTTGATCCCAAGGTCACCCAGTCGGACGATACCCTGGACGGCAACACCGTGTTGGGCGAAGAACTGTCGATGACCCATTGTGGTCGATGTCATGTGATTGGCCCCCGCAATCGGATGAACGGGCTTGGCTCGACCCCCTCTTTCGCCGTCCTGCGCGCGATGCCGGATTGGTCGGAACGGTTCGAAGCGTTCTTTGCCCTCAATCCCCACCCCGCATTCACGCAGATCGACGGGTTGACACCGCCCTTTGATCCCGAGCGCCCATCCCCAATTCACCCGGTCAAGATGACGTTGGACGATCTTGAAGCCATCCTGGCGTTTGTTTCGCGCATAGACGCCGCTGATCTGGGCGCGCCGCTAAAGCTTCAGTGATCCTTTCTATCCGAATAGTAATCCTCGGTGGTAACGACCCGAGGCTTGGGTTTTGACTGGAACGGATTGTCCTGCTGCTGGAAATGAGCATTCACCCGGCAATTGTCGCACATCTGGATCATCCGTGCCTGATCCGACGTGGCAAACATCGGGTGCGTGCCCGAAAGCTTTTCCATGATCCGTTCAACGGTTGATTTCACCCCGAACAAAGCCCCGCATTCGATGCAGGCAAACGGTTCCTCCTCGTTCAGGACCTGCTGAGACAGGGCAGCATCGCTCAGATCCAGTTGCGGCACCAAGGTGATCGCGTCTTCGGGGCAGATCGTCTTGCACATTCCGCATTGCAGGCACGCATCCTGCTGAAAGTTCAACTGGGGCTTGTCAGGGTTATCCATCAAAGCCCCGGACGGGCACAGCGACACGCAACTTAGACAGAGCGTGCAACTGTCTGTATTCACAGCAACGGCACCGTAAGGCGCACCTTCAGGCAATGGCAGCGGGGCTTTGGCCTGCGGGTTCAGGGCCTGTGCTGCCAGCCGCGCGATTTGTCGGCGGTTGCCAAGTGGCAAGACCGGATTTGCCAACGGTTCGGGGACATTTTGCGCATACAGCAAGTCTGCCATCGCATCAGGGTCCACCTCCTCGATCAGCCCGATCGCATCCGAACTGGTTATGGCACGTGCCAGTTCAATTTCGCGATCCAGCGCATCCCGTTCGGTCTTCGGGGCCAGCAACACATCCACACGCGCAAATCCATGTGCCAGCGCGGCCAGCATTTCCGAATGGCCGAACCCGGATATCACTTTCAATTCCAGCGGGATAACATCCGCAGGCAATCCCCGGCCGAACCTTGCTGTAAGCCTTATCATTTCGGCACCGTAGGCGTCGTGCACAAGCAACCGGGGTGCGATTCCGCCTGCCCTTCGGTACGTGCGTTCCAGAATATGCATCCGTGACAGCAAGGCCGAAACAGGTGGATCTTCATAGGTTATCGCCGATGACGGGCAGACCGCCGCGCATTCGCCACACCCGGCGCAGACCATCGGATCAATCGCCACATGCTCGCCCGAGGGTGTGATTGCACCGGTTGGGCAGATATCCAGACAGTTTGAGCATCCGACCTGTTCCGCCCGCGAATGGGCGCAAAGTGTTTCCTCCAGTCGCACGTACAGAGGTTTTTCGAATGTTCCGACCAGTTGGGCGGCGTCAAAAGCCAGACGTTCTACAGAAACCGCATCCTTGGGATCAGCCCGCAAATACCCTTCGCGCTTGGCCGGAGCCTGCACAAAGGGCGTGCCCCCCGTCAGGTCAACAATGATATCGCAGGCCGATTGCGCCCCATCTCTTGGTTCCGTCCAATTGAAAGCACCTCTGCCTGCGGGAACCACTTGCTGCACATTGTCCAGACGCAAGGAAAACCCACCCAGAGCACCCGAAACAGACCGCAATTGTCCCCGAATGACATCGAAGGCCCGAGAGTCTGGCTCAGCCTGATCCGTGACCAGAACGGTTACCGCCAGTGTTCGGGCCAACCTTTCCGCCAGTCCAAAGGCAACGGTACCAGGACCAATGATAAAACACGTGCCTTCGCTGATAACATCAACGCTGGGCGTCACCGGTTGCGGCAGGAACGCTTCGGCAGCTAAGGCAGCCATTTTGGCCGTCGCATCCGCGCCCTGATCGGACCAACCGGCGCGATCCCGCAGGTCGACAAAGCCGGGAATTTCGACATTCATATCTTCGGCAAGCGACCGGAACACCTCTTGTTCCTGCAGACAGGCGATGACGGTATCGCCCTCTTGCATCAAGGATGCAGCAGATTGCAGTTCTTTTGTGCAAAGCGCGGTATGCACCTTTGAACAGGTAATCCCGCAGGCGCTTTCGATCCTGTCCGGATCCAGCGCCTGAGTTCCCGCGCAATCGCAGAGCAAAAGTTTCGTGCCCATGTCCCCTCCCTCGGGAAGCAGTCCCGATCCTTTGCACTTTAGGCTGCATTCCCGCCTTTGCACTTTAGGCTGCATTCCCGATGAAGCAACTTCAACCCTGCGAAGTGCACAGCGCGCCCGGCAGAGTTTCGCGGCAAAATCCCATAAAACAAAAGCCTTCTCAGGCTTTGATCACGAAGACGCTACCGGGAATACGACCAAAGTATTAAAGCGCAGGCTTGGCACGTGGCTATTTTGTGTACCATAGTGGACATGGAAAGGCAGGGGAGAGCCTTTCGGGGAGGATCCAGTGGCCAAGGCCGCAAGCCAGATCGACATGCCGGTTGGCGTCATTGTGCGCAAAACACCCGGGGTCACACGTTGGGCCCGCTGGAACTGGCGCGCGGTCGCCGTGTTGCCCGGTGCAGGGCCAGCCGATTGGCAGGAACTGCGCCGCGAAGGCGAGGCGGTCGAATACCACGCTGCCACCCTTCCCCTGACCCTCTGGGCGGACGAGACTGAAGCCTACCTGGTCAACCTGTCGGACGGGCAACCCTCGATCTATCTTGTACTGCGGAATGAGCTGAAGGGCGACACGCCCCTGAATGCAGTTCTGATCACCGCTTCTCCGTTCCAGGGGCAGGATTACGCGGACACCGGCGAAGAGATTGTCGAGAAAATCCCAATGACCGAAGGGTTGATCGCCTGGGTACGGGATTTCACCCTGAAACATCACCAGCACGAAGTGTTCGTCAAGCGCCGTCGCGACAGAAAGCGAACCGATTTGGTGGAGGATGGTAAGGGCGACGCGCGTATCCGGCAGGCATCGGATGTATTTCGCGCACCAAGACGGGTGCTGCAATGACAGAGCGGCGTGATTTCTGGTCGCGCCGAAAGGCAGCCGTTCAGGCCGAAGCTGAAGCCGAGGCGCTGGTCCTTGAAGAACAGGTGATCGCAGCCCATCACGCCGAACTTGAAGAAAAGAGTGACGCCGAGATTTTGGCCGAATTCAACCTTCCCAATCCCGATACCCTCGGACCCGGCGATGATGTTTCCGGCTTTATGTCCAAGGCAGTGCCTGATCGCCTGCGGCGCCGCGCCCTGCGGCGGTTGTGGCGGTTGAACCCTGTTCTGGCCAATGTCGACGGGCTGGTTGATTACGGCGAGGACTACACCGATGCGGCCTGCGTGATCGAAAACATCCAAACCGCCTATCAGGTTGGAAAAGGCATGCTGGCGCATGTCGAAGCACTGGCCGCCGACGCGCAAGAATCGGAAGTAGACGAAATCGAAGCTGAGACGCTCACAGAACCAGAGGTCGTGTCAGTTGACCCCGACCCTGCCCCAGATCCGGTTTCAGTGGTTCAGGTAGAAGAGCCCGAAGAACTCGAACGTCTCCCGTCGCCACGTCGAATGACATTTGAATTTGAAGGATGACCAAATGACCGCAAGTGACGCGCACACTCTGGATGTTTCAGCCGAGGATCGCCTGCGCGCGGATTTCTATAACTTTCTGGGTCTGTTACTGGCAGGTCCTCCGGACCAGATGTTGCTGAACCAAATGGCTGGTCTGGTCGGAGATGACACGGATCTTGGCAAGGCCATTCAATCCATGGCGCGGGTTGCCAAGGTGACCAAGCCATCCGCTGCCGAACGGGAATTCAATGCGTTGTTCATCGGATTGGGCCGGGGTGAGTTGCTGCCTTATGCCAGCTTCTACCTGACGGGCTTTTTGAACGAGAAACCCTTGGCTCAGCTGCGCAATGACATGGCGGTTCGCGGGATCACACGTGCCCAGAACGTGTTCGAGCCCGAAGATAACATCGCTTCATTGATGGAGATGATGGCCGGAATGATCGTCGGGCGTTTTGGCAGCCCGGCATCCCTGGATGACCAAAAGGCATTCTGGAGCAAGCATATCGGCCCGTGGGCCACGCATTTCTATTCGGATTTGGAAGCAGCCGAGAACTCGGTTCTTTATGCATCCGTCGGCACTGCCGGTCGGGTGTTCATGGAGATCGAGCGCGAAGCGTTCCGGATGACGACAGCGTGAACCGCTGTCATTCGCCAGCGCCCAAACGGGCGTTACACTGCAATTGGGAAAGGAGGTTCCCATGAGCAAGACCAAGGAAGAAGGCGCCACCCGCCGTGACTTCCTCAAACTGGCCGGAACCGCAGCACCTGCTGCCGTCGCCGCCGCCAGCCTGACCGGGAAGGCCGAAGCCGCCGCGCTGCCGACCGACGAAACCCGCATTCAGGATACTGCGCATACACGCGCCTACATCGAGAGCACCCGGTTCTAGGACCGGACGCTTTCACACCCGGCAGACGGTTGCGATTGGCCCTGACGTCGGTTTCAGCAGTACCAAGCCAGCCGTGGCTGACACGGCGCGCAAGGGAGGAAAGACATGCTTAGGAAAAAGACCAACGGGGTTGCGAGACGCCCCCAGCGGACAAGTATCCTGTCCCAGGTCGGCGAGAAAACCGTCGATCGCCGCGCATTCCTGCGTGGCTCGGGCCTGACGATCGGCGGCCTTGCCGCGATCAGTGCCACGGGTGGAACCGTGACGCCAGCCAGTGCCCAGACAGCGGCCAATCAGGCCGTCGAAAACATCAAATCCGTATGCACCCACTGTTCGGTCGGCTGTACCGTCGTTGCCGAAGTACAGAACGGTGTCTGGGTCGGGCAGGAACCCGGCTGGGACAGCCCGTTCAATCTGGGTGCACACTGTGCCAAGGGGGCTTCGGTTCGCGAGCACGCCCACGGCGAGCGCCGCCTGAAATATCCGATGAAAAAGGAAGGCGGCGAGTGGAAGCGCATCAGCTGGGAAGAGGCGATCAACGAGATCGGCGATGGCATGATGTCGATCCGCGAAGAATCCGGGCCCGACAGCGTGTATTGGCTGGGCTCTGCAAAGCACAATAACGAACAGGCCTATCTGTTCCGCAAATTCGCCGCCTACTGGGGCACGAACAACGTGGACCATCAGGCCCGTATCTGCCACTCGACCACGGTTGCGGGTGTTGCGAATACATGGGGCTACGGCGCCATGACCAATTCGTATAACGACATCCACAACTCGCGCGCCATCTTCATCATCGGCGGCAACCCGGCCGAGGCGCACCCTGTCTCTCTGCTGCACGTTCTGCGCGCGAAAGAGCAGAACAACGCACCGCTGATCGTCTGCGACCCGCGATTTACGCGCACCGCGGCCCATGCGGATGAATATGTCCGTTTCCGCCCGGGCACAGACGTTGCTCTGATCTGGGGCATCCTGTGGCACATCTTCGACAACGGTTGGGAGGATAAAGAATTCATCCGCACCCGTGTCTGGGGCATGGACCAGATTCAGGATGAGGTGGCCAAATGGACGCCTGAAGAAACAGAACGCGTCACCGGCGTGCCTGGCTCGCAACTGAAACGTGTTGCCCGAACCATGGCCAACAACCGCCCCGGCACGGTCATCTGGTGCATGGGCGGCACACAGCACACCAACGGCAACAACAACACCCGCGCCTATTGCGTGCTTCAGCTTGCGCTGGGCAACATGGGTACCTCGGGTGGCGGTACCAATATCTTCCGCGGCCACGACAACGTGCAGGGCGCGACAGACCTTGGTGTTTTGTCCCACACCCTGCCCGGCTATTACGGCCTGTCTGCGGGCGCATGGGGCCACTGGAGCCGCGTCTGGGGTGAAGACCTGGATTGGCTGAAGGGCCAGTTCGCCACGATCAAGGGCAAAGACGGCAAGGACAAACCGCTGATGAATGAAAGCGGTATCCCGGTATCCCGCTGGATCGACGGTGTTCTGGAAGACCCTGCGAACATGGATCAGGACAACAATGTCCGTGCCATGGTTCTGTGGGGTCACGCGCCGAACTCGCAAACGCGGGGTCCGGAAATGAAAACGGCAATGGAAAAGCTGGACATGCTGGTCGTGATCGACCCGTATCCCACTGTCTCGGCCGTTCTGCATGACCGCACCGATGGCGTCTACCTTTTGCCTGCCTGTACGCAGTTCGAAACCCGTGGCTCGGTCACCGCGTCAAACCGCTCGTTGCAGTGGCGTGACAAGGTCGTTGATCCGCTGTTCGAAAGCCTGCCGGACGAGGTCATCATGGCCAAGTTCGCCAACAAGTTCGGCTGGGCGGATCGCCTGTTCCGCAATATCGAGATGGAAGACCCCGAGACCCCGAATGTTGAAAGCATCACGCGTGAATTCAACTCGGGCCTCTGGACCATCGGATATACCGGGCAGTCGCCAGAACGCTTGAAAAGCCATATGGCCTACCAGCACACGTTCGACCGAACCACGCTGCAAGCCATTGGTGGACCAAACGACGGCGAATATTATGGTCTGCCCTGGCCGTGCTGGGGAACCGCTGAGATGGGTCATACGGGGACTCCGAACCTCTATGACATGTCCAAACCGGTGGCCGAAGGCGGCTTGACCTTCCGCGCCAGGTTCGGAGTGGAACGCGATGGCGACAACCTGCTGGCCGAAGGGGTCTATAGCGTTGGATCAGAAATTCAGGACGGATACCCTGAATTCACGATGCAGATGCTGATGGACCTTGGCTGGGACGGCGACCTGACGGCTGAAGAACGCGCTGCAATCGATGCCGTTGCAGGCCCCGAGACCAACTGGAAAACCGACCTTTCAGGTGGTATCCAGCGGGTGGCGATCAAGCATGGCTGTGCGCCCTTCGGGAACGCCAAGGCCCGCGCGGTCGTCTGGACCTTCCCGGATCCGATCCCACTGCATCGCGAGCCGCTTTATACGAACCGGCGTGATCTGGTGGTGGACTATCCAACCTACGAAGACCGGCACGCCTATCGCCTGCCCACCCTTTATGCTTCGATCCAAAAGAACGACTTTTCAAAGGATTACCCGATAATCCTGACGTCAGGTCGTCTGGTTGAATATGAAGGCGGCGGCGAGGAAAGCCGGTCTAACCCATGGCTTGCTGAACTTCAGCAGGACATGTTCGTCGAGATCAATCCGCGCGATGCCAACAACCTTGGCATTCGGGACGGGCAACAGGTCTGGGTCGAAGGTCCGGAAGGCGGTAAGGTCAAGGTGATGGCGATGCTGACCAATCGGGTCGGTGCCGGTGTCGCCTTCATGCCTTTCCACTTTGGCGGCCATTTCCAGGGCGAGGACTTGCGGCACAAATACCCCGCCGGTGCTGACCCCTATGTTCTGGGCGAAAGTTCCAACACCGCCCAGACTTATGGCTATGATTCAGTGACCCAGATGCAGGAGACCAAGTGTACTCTCTGCAAGATCTCGGCAGCGTAAGGAGGACGATTAATGGCTAGAGCAAAGTTTCTCTGCGACGCTGAACGCTGCATCGAATGCAACGCCTGCGTAACCGCGTGCAAGAACGAGCATGAGGTACCCTGGGGTATCAACCGCCGCAGGGTGGTGACGATCAATGACGGCAATCCGGGCGAACGCTCGATCTCGGTGGCCTGTATGCATTGTTCGGATGCGCCCTGCATGGCGGTGTGCCCGGTCGACTGCTTCTATCAGAACGAAGAAGGTGTTGTCCTGCACTCCAAGGACCTGTGCATCGGTTGCGGTTATTGCTTTTACGCATGCCCGTTTGGCGCGCCGCAATACCCGCAGGCAGGCAATTTCGGTTCACGCGGCAAGATGGACAAATGCACCTTCTGCGCCGGTGGTCCCGAAGAAAACCACTCGACCGCAGAGTTCGCCAAATACGGTCGCAACCGGATCGCCGAGGGCAAACTGCCCATCTGCGCCGAAATGTGCTCCACCAAGGCCCTGCTTGCCGGTGACGGCGACGTGGTGTCGGCTGTTTACCGCGAACGCGTCGTGGCGCGCGGTTTCGGCTCGGGCGCCTGGGGCTGGGGTACTGCCTACGACCAGAAAGACGGCTAAGCCGCTGTCTGCACAAAGCAATGGACAACCCGCTCGGCGCGGGTTGTCCGATCTTGGAATTTGACCGAGGTTCAGATGCTCCGCTTTCTCATCGCTTTTCTGTTCACCCTTGGACTGACCTTTTCGGCAGCCGCCCAAACGACCGATGACAGCAACGCCACGCCTGAAAGGGCGGGAACCGGCGGAGCGACGACCCTCGAAGACATTCTCGCCCGGCAACGTGGTGAGCAGGTGGATAACGGATATCGCTCCGGCAATACCGGCCAGAGCAATGTCGAGGGTCTGATGGGTCAGCTTGGCACCCGTGGTGTCGCGTCGGACAGTGATGTATATCGTGCGTTGCGCTATGGCTCGGCCAATGTGACCGTATCGTCAAACGGCCCCGCTGCAAGCGTGTTGATACAGGATGGCGGCATGTGGTGGCTGAACTTCCGCAGCGGACCGCTGCGCGAATATGGCACTTACATCATCGCCGGGATGCTGGGCATCATTCTGCTGTTCTTCCTGATCCGTGGGAAAATCCGCATCGATGGAGAGAAAACGGGCCGCACGGTTACCCGCTTCAACGGGATTGAACGTTTCGGTCATTGGCTGTTTGCAGGATCGTTCCTAATCCTCGGCATTACTGGTTTGCTCACGCTCTATGGCCGCGACTTCCTGATTCCGATCTTCGGCAAGGAAGGTTTCGCTACCATCGCACTGGGCTGTAAGTGGCTGCATAACAATCTGGCCTGGGCCTTTATGCTGGGTCTGATCATCGTCACGGTGAACTGGATTGCTCATAACATTCCCAACCGGACCGACCTGAAATGGCTCGCCGCCGGAGGGGGGCTGTTCACCAAGGGCAACCACCCGCCCGCCCGGAAATTCAATGCGGGGCAAAAGATCATTTTCTGGGCCTGCATCCTTCTGGGCGTGTCGATCAGCCTGTCCGGCTTGTCACTGCTGTTCCCGTTCGAGATGCCCCTGTTCGCCAAAACCTTCTCGGTCGCAAACGCCACGGGCATTCCGCAGGCGCTGGGTCTGACCTTGCCGGTGCAGATGTCACCGCAGGAAGAGATGCAATTCGCCCAAGTCTGGCATGTCATGATTGCCTATGTGTTCATCGCGATCATCGTCGCTCATATCTATCTCGGCTCGGTCGGGATGGAGGGCGCGTTTGACGCCATGGGAACCGGAGAGGTCGAGGAACAATGGGCGCGCGAGCATCACTCACTCTGGCTGGAAGAGGTGCAGAAAAAAGAGGCTGACACAGCAGCCGCCTCACCCGCTGAATAGATGCGTGGGCTGGTTCTGGCGCTGGTGCTGGTGCCCCTGCCCGCCGTGGCAGAATTCTTCACGCTGAAAGGGCATGGCGGCCCCATCATGGGCATCGCCGCCGCGCCTGACGGTCGCATCGCAACAGCCAGTTTCGACAACTCTGTGGGCCTTTGGACCGGGCAAACACCAGAATGGTACGAAGGGCACGAAGCCGCCGTGAACACAGTCGCGTTCAACGGCTCCGCTTTCTATTCTGCCGGAGACGACTTCACCCTGCGCAAATGGCCCGGCGGTGAAGTCATTGGCCGACACAAGGGCAAGATTGTCAGCCTTGCGGCTTCAGAAACCGTAATTGCGACCGCCAGCTGGGATGGAACAATCGGCCTGTGGCCTATCGATGGCACAGAACCCGCGCGGCTTGGACCGACCGGCAGTGGCGTGAATGCGGTCGCATTCTCACCTGACGGCACACAGCTATTTTCGGCGGGCGTCGACGGCGCTTTGCGGCTATGGGATGTATCCAGCAGGCAGGAAAAAAGGCGTCTGGTCGAGCACGGGTTCGGCATCAATGAACTGGCCCTGAATGCACAGGATAACTGGATCGCCTATGGTGCGGTTGACGGTGTTACGCGTATCCTTGACCTTGCCACCGGGGAAGAGCGCGATTTCACTCTGGACCGCCGCCCGATCCTTGCCCTTGCGCTCAGCCCGGATCGGAAACTTTTGGCCGTAGGCGATGGCGAAGGGTATATTATGGTCATCGACACCGTCGATTGGCGCATTGCACAGGATTTTCGCGCCACGTTGCGCGGTCCGGTCTGGGCTTTGGCATTTTCCAAAGACGGTAAAAACATCCATGCGGGCGGACTTGACGAGGCGATGTACAGCTGGCCTGTGGACGCTCTGTCCGACCAACACCAGATGGCCTCGGCAGAACCGAGTTTCCTGAAAAATCCTGATGAGATGGACAACGGGGAACGCCAGTTTGCGCGCAAATGTTCGATCTGTCACAGCCTGTCCTCCGATAACGCGCGACGTGCAGGCCCAACCCTGCACGGTGTATTTGGACGTCAGGCCGGCACGGTTCGTGGATATTTGTACTCGGATACATTGCAAGGCTCTGATATCATTTGGAATGACGAGACAATAAATGCCCTTTTCGACGAGGGGCCAGACCACTACATTCCGGGGTCGAAAATGCCGATGCAGCGAATTGCCAAAGCACAGGATCGCCAGGATCTTATTGCTTTTTTGCGTCGCGCAACAACTGACCGGAACTGAACCGGAGGAGCCCATGAAAGCCTTTCTTGCCGCCGTCGCCGCGATGGTCGTTATTGCAGGCGCAGCCCCGCTTGTGCTGGAACAGATCGGGTTCAGCACCGCTGACACTACGTCCGGCATCGCCGTGCGCCTCGACTGAATGGCGCAATATCTGACCACCCGTGAACTGGCCGATCTGCTGCGCATTGGCGAGCGGAAGGCCTATGACCTTGCCTCGTCAGGCGAGGTGCCGTGTGTGCGCGCCATGGGCAAGCTGTTGTTTCCGCGGGCCGAGATCATTGCCTGGCTCAACGCGTCGCGATCCGGCCCTCAAGTCGCAGAACCGCCCCTGCCCCCGATCATAGCAGGCAGCCACGATCCCTTGCTGGACTGGGCGCTGCGTGAAAGTGGGTCGGGGCTGGCCACCTATTACGACGGTTCTTTTGATGGCCTGATCAGGCTCAGTGAACGAAGCGCACAGGCCGCTGTGTTACACATCCACGAAAATGGCGGATTCAACAAGGAATCCCTGCAAGACACTTTGGGCGAAGCCCCGGTGATCCTATATGAAGTCGCCCGACGTGAGCGTGGATTGCTTCTTGCCCCGGGCATATCCGACATCAATTCTTTTGACGACCTCAAGTCACGCACCGTCATACTGCGTCAGGACAGTGCGGCAAGCCAGCGCCTGTTTGACGCCCAACTGGACGCCCACGGCCTGCGCCGGGATGATCTGGACATTCGACCCGGCTGCGCACGTACAGAAGAAGAACTTGCGATCGCCCTGCATGACCGGAAGGCCGAGACCGGTTTTGGGCTTGGCGCCCTAGCCGGTCTCTACAACTTAGGTTTTGTCCCCACTCATTCCGAGCGGCTGGATCTTGCCATCTGGCGTCGGGCCTTTTTCGATCCGCCGATACAGAAACTGCTAACCCTGTTGCGCTCGGGTCAGTTCGCCCAGCGGGCGCGCGAGTTCGGCGGCTATGACCTGTCTGGTCTTGGCACGATCCACCACAATGGGGCCAGCGGGTGAAAATCCACCCGCGCCTTCATCTTTTCAAAAATACTCGCCCCGCAGGGGCTGGCCGCAGGCCAGCTTATTGCGCATTGGGGAAAAACACCTGCTGACCGTCCAGCTGGAAAGAGGCGATCGTCTGCTGCCCGTCGAGCCCGGTCAACCAGTCGATGAAACGCTGACCAGCGGCCGCCCGTACATGCGGATGCTTTTCAGGATTCACGAGGATCACACCATATTGGTTGAATAGACGCGGGTCGCCTTCGACCAGGATCTCAAGATTGCCTCTGTTACCAAAGGACAGCCACGTCGCCCTATCTGTCAGAGTGTACGCGTCCATGCCGCTGGCTACGTTCAGCGTCGCCCCCATACCTGAACCGGTTTCCCGATACCAACTGCCGGACGCGCCGGTTGGGTCAAGCCCCGCAGCCGACCAATGCCGCAGCTCGGCCTTGTGCGTTCCACTGTCATCACCGCGCGACGCAAACGGGGCTTCAGCCTTTGCAATCGCTGTAAGAGCGCTCAGAATGTCGGCACCACCGCGAATTCCAGCGGGATCTGCCTTGGGGCCCACCAATACAAAATCGTTATACATCAGGTCCTTCCGCTCCACGCCATATCCATCAGCGACGAATTTCTCTTCGGCGGATTTGGCGTGAACCAGCAGGACGTCTCCGTCACCATTGACGGCATTGCGGATTGCCTGACCGGTTCCTACGGCCACAACGCGCACGTCAATGCCCGACTCGGCCTCGAACCACGGCAGAATATAGTCCAACAGCCCCGAATTCTGGGTGGATGTCGTAGACTGCACGACAATGAACGGTGTCTCTGCCAAGGCCGCATTTGCCGACAGACCAAAGGCTATCACCGCCGCCCGAAGTATTGCGCGGAACATCATTTTCTCCGTTTTATATTTTAGGTAACCAATCCACCCGCGAGGTAGCGACGCGATGCTTCGCTTTCGGGGGTATCCAAAACCTGTTTTGCGGGGCCGTGTTCAACCACATGACCGCCCTGCATCATGACCACATCCGACGCCAAACGACGGGCCTGGCCAATATCATGTGTGACCATCACGATCCGTACACCCCGCGCCGACGCGCGCAGAACCATACGTTCGATCATCTGTGTCGCGCCGGGATCAAGGGCGCTGGTCGGTTCGTCCAGAAACAGTGTTTCGGGCTCCAGCGCCAAGGCACGCAATATGGCCAGCCTCTGGGCCTCGCCGCCCGACAGTGATCGGGCGGATTGCCGGGCCTTACCATCCAGCCCGCCTTCGGCCAGCAACTCGGTGATACGTGCCTTTCTTGCTGTTCGCCCAATGCCCTGTCGTTTGAGGACAAAGCCCAGGTTTGCAGCAACAGACCGTCGCAACAGAACCGGTCTCTGAAACACCATGGCTTGGCGCGCTTTCTGCGCAGCGCCCAGAGGGTTTCCATCCTGCACCACCCGCCCGCGATCCGGCGAAATCAGGCCGTGCAAGCACCGCAGCAACAGACTTTTGCCCGCACCGTTAGGGCCAAGAAGCAACGTCGGCCCTGGACCATCCAGAATCAATGAAGGAACATCCAGCAAAACCTTGCCGTTGCTGCGAATTTGCACATTTTCAACCGTCAGACAGTTCGACATGTCACAGATCACGTCACGCATGGCGCAACCCCTCCTGTTCGGCCCGCAAACTGACCGCGCTGACCATCGCGTTTACGGCAATTGCAATCCCGATCAGGATCGCCCCCAGCGCCAGTGCCAGCGACAGATTTCCCTTCGACGTTTCAAGCGCAATGGTTGTGGTCATCACGCGGGTCACATGATTGATGTTTCCGCCAACGATGATAACCGCGCCCACCTCGGCAATGGCGCGTCCGAAACCGGCAAGCAGGGCCGTGACAAGTGCCAGTCGCGCATCCCACAACAAAACCGGAACCGAGGCCAGCCGTGACACGCCCAAGGACCGCAGCTGTTCAGAATATTCCTCAGCCAACATTTCAACAACCTGTCGCGTCAGAGCCGCGACAATGGGAGTGACCAACACCACCTGCGCGATGATCATGGCGGTCGGAGTGTACAAAAGCTCAAGCACCCCCAAGGGGCCCGAACGGGACAGCATCAGATAGACCAGCAGGCCCACGACAACCGGTGGAAACCCCATCAGTGCATTCATCAGGACGATCAGCATCCGGCGGCCGGGGAACCGGGCGACGGCCAACGCAGCCCCCACGGGCATTCCGATCAGAGCAGAAACCAGCACCGCAAATACGGACACTTTCAGAGACAACAGCACAATTGCCCACAGCTCAGAATCTCCCCCAAGGATCAAGGCAATCGCAGCGCTGAATTCTGATGAAAATTCCTGCATTTTATTCCCTATAGTCGACCCTTCGTATAAAAACGCGTAAGTTTACAGGGAAATACTACTTTATATCGGTGCCAAGTACAGACACAATTCCGACATCCCGAATGCGAAACGCGGCCCCGATTGGGACCGCGCTTTTGACCTTCAAACTAACGGTTAGCGTCAGTTCAGAGCAGCGTCCGTAATCTGGTGCGTCCAGGCCCCTTCAGGTGTCTTGGTGATCACCGGGTCAGAACCTCCGGCCAGCAGGGTACCAACGGTGCGATCAAAATCCGCCGGGTCCAGCGCGCCGTTCGAACCTGCGGTCAACTTGGCGATCTCACCCATCATGCGTTTCTGATGCTCTTCTGTCTGCGCACCCGTTGCATCGTTCTCCAGCACGATATCCGCCGCTTCGTCGGGGTTCTCTTCGGCGTATTTCCAACCTTTCATCGAGGCTCGAACAAACCGCTGCATCTTGTCGGTGAAGGCCGCATCGCTGAGATTTTCTTCCAGAACGTAAAGACCATCTTCCAGCGTCGCGACACCCTGGTCTTCGTATTTGAAGGTTACCAGTTCATCCGGGCTGACACCGGCATCGATGACCTGCCAGTATTCATTGTAGGTCATGGTGCTGATACAATCCGCCTGACGTTGCAGCAGCGGATCGACGTTGAAGCCCTGTTTCAGAACTTCCACACCGTTGTCGCCTTTCCCATCAGTGCTGATGCCCAACTGGCTCATCCAGCTCATGAACGGAAATTCATTGCCAAAGAACCAGACACCCAGCGTGCGATTCTTCAGGTCCTCAGGCGACGAAATACCGGCATCTTTCCAACAGGTCAGCATCATGCCCGAGCTTTTGAACGGCTGGGCGATGTTCACCAACGGCAACCCTTTTTCACGTGCGGCCAGAGCGGCAGGCATCCATTCAACGGTCACATCAGCACCGCCGCCCGCAATCACCTGTGTCGGAGCGATGTCAGGCCCACCGGGCAGAATGGTAACGTCCAGCCCTTCTTCCTCGTAAAAGCCCTTGTCCTTGGCAACGTAGTAGCCCGCGAATTGTGCTTGCGTGACCCATTTCAGTTGCAGTGTCACTTCATCCGCCGCCAGCGCCGTACTGGCTGCCAGACCAAAGGCGGCAACCGCCCCGCTGAATAGCTTGTTCATCTTCATTTCTCCTAGTTGCTTGTTGCGCCCCGATTTTCAGGGTCTGTTGATTTTCTTCGTCTTATCCGCGTTGTGAGGGGTGCCAGAACGTCACCACTTTTTCGATTCCCGCCACCAGGCCATAAAAGGCCGTACCCGCGATAGCGGCAACAACGATTTCGGCCCAGACCATGTCCAACGACAATTGACCGACGCTGGTGGAAATCCGAAATCCCATACCGAGCGTTGGCGATCCGAAGAATTCCGCCACGATGGCGCCAATCAAAGCCAAAGTTGTCGAAATCTTCAACCCGTTGAAAATGAAAGGCATCGCCGCAGGCAGCCGCAGCTTCAGAAAGCTCTGCCAATAGCTTGCAGCATAGGTTTCCATCAAGTCACGCTGCATTGCGGTGGCCTCGCGCAGACCGGCCACGGTATTGACCAGCATCGGAAAGAACACCATCACAACGACCACCGCCGCTTTGGAATGCCAATCAAACCCGAACCACATGACCAGAATGGGTGCCGTTCCCACAATGGGCAAAGCCGCGACGAAATTTCCCACTGGCAATAGCCCCAAACGCAGGAAATCCCACCGATCGACGGCAATCGCCAAAAGGAAGGCCGATCCACAGCCGATGACATATCCGCTGAGCGCTCCTTTCAGGATCGTCTGAACAAAGTCGGCCCAAAGAATGTCAAGGCTACCTGCAAATCGCACCGCTATGGCAGACGGTGCCGGTAGAATGACCAGCGGCACTTCAAGCCCACGGACCACCAGCTCCCAGGCTCCGACAATGGTCAGACCAAAAATCACCGGTGCCAGAAAGCGCACCATCTGGCTGTCGGCTTGCGGGCCACTGGCCAATCGGCTGTTCAACCACCAGCCGAAAGCCCACAGCAGCAAAGCAAAGACAACCAACATCATTGCGCCATCCCCATCCGCTTCAGAACCAACCGTTCAATCAATCCCAACAAACCGACCAGGCAGGCGGCCAGAATGGCCGCAGCAAACAGCGCTGACCATATCTGCACGGTTTGACCATAGTAACTGCCTGCCAGCAACCGAGCACCCAATCCTGCGACAGCGCCTGTCGGCAGCTCACCCACGATTGCGCCGACCAACGACGCCGCAATACCGATCTTCAACGAGGTGAACAGGTATGGCATCGACGCCGGCAGGCGCAGTTTCCAAAACCCCTGCGATTGGCTGGCATTATAAGTCCGCAACAGGTCAAGTTGCATTGCGTCAGGGCTGCGCAACCCTTTCACCATGCCGACGACCACCGGGAAAAAACTCAGATACGCTGAGATGATCGCCTTGGGAATGATCCCCTGAACCCCGACCGAGTAAAGAACCACGATAATCATCGGTGCCAAAGCGATAATCGGGATCGTCTGGCTAACGATAGCCCATGGCATGACCGACAAATCCATCACGCGGCTATGCACGATCCCAACGGCCAACAGGACACCCAGCCCGGTCCCGATGACAAAGCCCAGCATCGTAGCGCTGAGTGTCACCCACCCATGAAAGATCAGCGATCTCTTCGAGTTGATTTTCTTCAGAACAGTTGTATCCCACAGTTCAATCGCCACCTGATGAGGTGATGGCAAACGGGGCTTGCCTTGCTCCCAAGTTGCTGGAATCGCGAACGAATTATTCAGAACCAGACCGAACTCTCCCAGATCCCGGCGCGCACTTGCGGTGGGTGGCTGAACCTCGGCACCGCCACGTTCAAGCTCGGTCAAAACCCCTTTGATGTTCATCGGAACGCAAGCGACATACCAAAACAGAACGATCACGGCGACGACGGTGAAAACGGCAATGATCTGCTTCATGCGTGCCACTCCATTCGATAGACGGGCACTGTATTCGGCGGTACGGGTGGTTCTTCGGCAGTTACCTCGAACCCTTCACGGCGGTAAAACCTCTGCGCCGCCTGATTGGGTTTGTGTGTTGTCAGCCAAAGATGGGTCCGACCCTGCTTCGCCTTGGCAACGAAACGCTTGCCAATTCCCTGCCCCGTCCGGCTGCAATACAACGCACCGATTTTACACTGCGCCGGATCTATGGACATGTAGCAATCAACCGGATCACCCGCGACCCAGATCTCGCGACTGTCGAACGCTTCATGGATCAGGATCGACAATTCCTCCACCGGCAATTCATCAGGCATCCAGTCCGTCTGCCAGGCCCAGTTGCAAATCACACGAGCACAAGCCGGCACGTCACTTACCACGGCCCGTCTGATGGTTTCTGCCCCCGGATCAGTCGTCATAAGAATGCCCCGCCCGCAACCCGTCGCGAACACGATGGGCCACTTCGATGAATTCCGGAGTGTCACGAATGTCCAACGGCCGTTCCTTTGGCAGCGGGCTGTCGATCACATCCGTAATCCGCCCCGGCCGCGGGCTCATCACGACAATTTTGGTGCTCAGATATACGGCTTCGGGAATCGAATGCGTCACGAAGCCGATGGTCTTTTCTGTTCTGGCCCAAAGCGCCAGAAGCTGCTCGTTCAAGTGGTCTCGCACAATCTCATCCAAAGCGCCGAACGGCTCATCCATCAACAAGATATCAGCATCAAAGGCCAAAGCCCGGGCGATGCTGGCGCGCTGCTGCATCCCACCGGATAACTGCCAGGGAAACTTTCCTCCAAATCCTTCAAGATCAACCAGTTCCAGGACTTTTCTCACCCTTTCCTCCTGCTCGGATGCGGAATAGCCCATGATCTCAAGCGGCAACTTGATGTTCTTTGCTATGGTGCGCCAGGGATAAAGGCCCGCTGCCTGAAAGACATACCCATAGGCCCTGTTCCGCCGTGCTTCGTCCGCTGTCATTCCGTTGACAGTCAGCGACCCGCCGGTCGGTGTCTCCAAGGCCGCAATACAGCGCAGGAAAGTGGTTTTCCCACAGCCCGAGGGGCCAATGAAACTAACAAATTCACCCTTGTCGATCGTCAGGTTCACGTCTTTCAACGCGTGAACAGGCCCGTCATTGGTTTGAAAGGTGAGGTCAAGCTGCCTTGCTTCGATGACGTGCTGGGTCGTGCTTTCAGTGGTCATTCTACTGCCTTGAAAAGAGTGGTGCCGGGGCCGCCCAGACAGCGGCCCAACGGATCAAACCCCCGTCGCCGGGATACCTGTCCGCTCAACTGGCCGAGGGGCGGTTAGTTCTTTCCACGCGCTCAAAGCCTTGTTGACGGTCGTATTTGCCTCGCGCGCAACGAACTCGCCATGGCCTTCCTGCGTGCGGATTTCACCATCATGTACCGCAACCTGTCCGCGGGTCAGCGTAAAGCGCGGCAGGCCTTTGACCTCTTTGCCCTCAAACACGTTATAGTCAATCGAAGATTGCTGCGTACTGGCTCTGATCGTTTTCGTTTTTTCAGGATCCCACACGACGATATCTGCATCCGCTCCAACAAGGATCGCGCCTTTTTTCGGATAGCAATTCAGTATCTTGGCGATGTTTGTTGAAGTCACCGCAACAAATTCATTGGGCGTCAGGCGTCCGGTATTCACACCATGCGTCCACAGCATCGGCATCCGATCTTCCAGACCGCCGGTCCCGTTCGGGATCTTGGTGAAATCCCCAACTCCAAAGCGTTTCTGTTCGGTCGTAAAGGCGCAATGGTCGGTTGCCACAACACTCAGCGATCCTGATTGCAGGCCATTCCACAAGCTGTCCTGATGCTGCTTATTGCGGAACGGGGGGCTCATGACCCGCCGCGCGGCGTGGTCCCAATCCTGATTGAAATATTCGCTTTCATCCAGAGTCAGATGCTGAATCAACGGTTCGCCCCACACTCTCTTGCCCTGCATTCGGGCCCGACGAATGGCTTCATGAGATTCTTCGCAGGATGTATGAACAACATACAGCGGCACGCCCGCCATATCTGCGATCATAATGGCCCGGTTTGTGGCCTCACCCTCTACTTGCGGCGGTCGGGAATAAGCGTGCGCTTCCGGGCCAGAGTTCCCCTCGGCCAGAAGCTTGGCACTCAGTTCGGCAACGACGTCTCCGTTCTCGGCATGCACCATTGCGATGCCGCCCAGTTCGGCCAAACGCCTGAACGAAGCATAAAGCTCATCGTCATTCACCATCAACGCGCCTTTATAGGCCATGAAATGCTTGAACGTGTTGATGCCGCGCGTCTCGATCACGGTCTTGAGGTCGTCAAATACCTGTTCCCCCCACCATGTCACCGCCATGTGGAACGAGTAGTCGCAATTCGCCCGTGTCGATTTGTTGTCCCAACGCTTCAGGGCATCCAACAGGCTTTCACCCGGATTGGGCAGTGCGAAGTCAACAACCATAGTCGTGCCCCCCGCCAGGGCCGCCCGCGTACCGCTTTCGAAATCATCGCTGGAATAGGTGCCCATGAACGGCATTTCCAGATGGGTATGCGGATCAATCCCACCGGGCATCACATAACAGCCGGTCGCGTCCAGCTCGTTATCACCTTTCAGACCCATCCCGATCCCGGTGATGACGCCGCCTTCGACCAATACATCCGCCTTGTATGACAAATCCGCGGTGACAACGGTTCCGTTTTTTATAACAGTACTCATTTTGAACTCCCTGATGCGGTCTGCGCCGCTTGCTTCATCTGGCCAAAAATATCCCGGGGGAGTCGCCCTTGGGCGACGGGGGCAGCGCCCCCTATTCCACGATTTCGGCAGTCTCGACCACGGCATGCAGCAGGACATCTGCCCCGGCTGCCGCCCAATCCTTGCTGATCTCTTCAGCCTCATTATGGCTCAGCCCGTCGACACAGGGGCACATGACCATGGCGGTCGGGGCCACACGGTTGATCCAGCAGGCATCATGCCCCGCGCCCGAGATGATGTTGGTATGCGAATAGCCCAGCCTTTCAGCCGCATCGCGCACGGCAGACACGCAATCGTCGTCGAACTTCACCGGATCGAAACCGCCGACTTTCTCGAATTCGATCTGCAGGCCCATTTCTTCGACAATATCTTCCGCCGCCACCCGCAGGCGATTTTCCATGTCGGTGATCACCTCCAGCTCGGGCGAGCGGAAATCGACTGTGAAAACGACTTTTCCGGGGATTACGTTGCGAGAATTCGGGAATACGTCGATATGCCCCGCGGCACCCACCGCATGCGGTGCATGAGACCAGGCGATTTCGTCCACTTTCTCAAGAATGCGCGCCATCGCAAGCCCGGCATTCTTGCGCATCGGCATCGGGGTTGAACCGGTATGGGCATCCTTGCCGGTCACCGTGACCTGTGTCCAGCTCAGACCCTGCCCGTGGGTGACGACGCCGATATCCTTGCCCTCGGCTTCAAGGATCGGGCCCTGTTCGATGTGCAACTCAAAGAAAGCGCGCATCTTGCGCGCGCCAACTTCTTCTTCGCCGCGCCAACCGATCCGGTTCAGTTCATCCCCGAATTTCTTACCCTCGGCATCTTCACGGTCATACGCCCAGTCCTGCGTGTGCATTCCCGCAAAGACGCCAGACGACAGCATGGCAGGCGCATATCGCGTCCCTTCCTCGTTGGTCCAGTTGGTTGCCACGATGGGATGTTTTGTCTTGATCCCGAGGTCATTGAGCGTGCGGATGATTTCCAGCCCGCCCAGAACGCCCAGAACGCCGTCATATTTTCCGCCAGTCGGTTGCGTATCCAGATGCGATCCCACATAGACCGGCAAAGCGTCCGGGTCGGTGCCCTCACGATGCGCAAACATGTTGCCCATCTGGTCCAGCCCCATGGTGCATCCAGCCTCTTCACACCATTTCTGGAACAAGGCGCGGCCTTCGGCGTCCTCGTCAGTCAGAGTTTGCCGGTTATTCCCCCCCGCGACACCGGGTCCGATCTTGGCCATCTCCATCAGGCTGTCCCACAACCTGTCGCCATTGATCCTGAGATTCTGCGCCGGAGCTGCCATTGTCTTATTCCCTGTTTGCTTGCGATTTTGCTCGCTATTGGTGTCTTGATTTGACCAACTGGTCAAACTCACGCTATCACGGGTTCGGTATCAGTCAAGAAATTGCGCGGCAAAGCCTGATATTTCAGTGTAATCCGCGCCTATCCGACGAAAAAAGAGACACACTGAAATCATGCCGAATGACCGCGCACCGACTCGAATCCAGAAGAAGAACCGAGCCGCGATTCTCGAGGCTGCCCTGAATGTGTTTTCTGCACACGGGTTTCGTGGGGCAACCGTCGATCAGATTGCTGCCGAGGCGGGGTTGAGCAAACCCAATCTCCTCTACTATTTCGCGTCGAAAGAGGCGATCCACACCGAATTGCTTTCGGGCTTGCTGGAAACCTGGCTGGCGCCCCTGCACGATCTGGATGAGACCGGTGATCCGATGGAGGAAATGCTGGCCTATATTCGCCGGAAACTGCAAATGAGTCAGGTGCTACCACGGGAAAGCCGCCTTTTTGCCAATGAGCTTGTGCAAGGCGCGCCCCGCATTCACGACGCTTTGTCCCATGATCTCAAACAACTGGTTGACGAAAAGGTCACCATTCTCACCAATTGGATGGATCAAGGCAAAATCGCGCGGTTGCACCCTTATCATTTGATGTTTTCGATCTGGGCGCTGACACAGCATTATGCCGATTTCGACGTTCAGGTGCGGGCTATTCTGGGTGACGAAAACCCGTTTGAAGGTGCGGAACCCTTTGTAGAGACGTTGTACCGAAAGCTCCTGACGCCATGAATGCAGGGGCCGCGTCAGCGGCCCCTCGGGGATATTCCCTGTCTCGATCATTCCGCTGCTTTGGCCATCGGATTGTTCGGGTGCGTGGTCCAGTTCGCGTAGGTCGGCTGAACCTCTTTCCCGGTGCGCGGATCGATTTCACCTGCCGCCATCGGCACCATCGAAATACAGCCTTCCACCGGGCAGACATCAACGCAGAGGTTACAGGCGACGCATTCGTCATCCATCACCTCGAACACACGCTCATCCGACATTGAAATCGCCTGATGGCTGGTATCTTCACAGGCGGCATAGCATCGGCCGCATTTGATGCACTGGTCCTGATCAATCTTGGCTTTGGCGATGTAGTTCAGGTTCAGGTATTGCCAATCGGTGACATTGGGCACCGCGCGTCCGATCACCTCATCAATGCTGGTATACCCCTTTTCATCCATCCATTCCGACAGACCTGCAGTCAATTCATCAATGATCTTGAACCCATAGGTCATCGCAGCGGTACAGACCTGCACCGTGCCACATCCCAGAGAGATAAACTCGGCCGCATCACGCCATGTGGTGACACCCCCGATGCCCGAGATTGGCATGCCATGCGTCGCCTCGGCCCGAGCGATTTCGGACACCATCGACAGGGCGATCGGCTTCACGGCAGGGCCGCAATATCCTCCGTGGCTGCCCTTGCCATCAATCGAGGGTTCCGGGCTGAACGTGTCCAGATTTACGCTGGTGATCGAATTGATCGTGTTGATAAGCGACACCGCATCCGCGCCACCATTTCTGGCCGCCGCCGCAGGTTTCCGGATATCGGTGATATTCGGTGTCAGTTTCACGATGACCGGACGGTCATAGTATTGCTTGCACCAACGGGTGACCATTTCGATATATTCCGGAACCTGCCCTACGGCGGACCCCATACCGCGCTCGCTCATCCCGTGCGGGCAACCGAAGTTCAGTTCGATTCCGTCCGCGCCGGTTTCAGCCACGCGCGGCAGAATGGCTTTCCAGGCCTCTTCTTCGCAGGGCACCATGATCGAAGCGATCAGGGCGCGATCCGGATAGTCGGACTTGACCCGCGCCATTTCCTCGAGGTTCACCTCAAGCGGGCGGTCGGTGATCAGTTCGATATTGTTCAGTCCCAGCAAACGGCGGTCGGCACCGTAGATCGCGCCATACCGCGGGCCGTTCACATTTACGACCGGCGGTCCCTCGGACCCCAGTGTCTTCCACACAACACCGCCCCAACCGGCCTCAAACGCACGACGAACATTGTATTCCTTGTCCGTCGGCGGCGCAGAGGCCAGCCAGTAAGGGTTGGGGCTGGAAATGCCCAGAAAGTTAGTCGTCAGATCGGCCATGGCTTCTCCCTTCCCGGCTCAGCCGGATTTTTTGAATATCATTTCGGTCGGACGTATGCGCCCGGCCTTGAGGTTTTTGACATAGTTCTGGAACTTTTCGGGTGCCGTCTCGCCCATCATCAGATGAATGCCCAGCGGTGCCGGGCCGGATTCGGCAATCTTTGCAAAGACGTCCTCGAAGAACTGTATCGCGAATTCGGTGCGATCCGTTTCTGTCACCAGTTCAAGACCCGCGGCGCTTGCCGCAGACTTGTAAACATCCGGCGCATCCACGAACGAGGTTTCGGCAACAGTGGACCACGGCAGAGGGAAAGCCAGCGGCTCGTCCACGTCTCCGGCCATCACATCGAACAGGGCAAAAGTACCGCCCTTGGCTAGCGCCCGCGACACTTCGGCGAACAGCTCGGCCTTGTCCATAATGTTCATGCCCACATGCATCATGACAGCCAGATCGAACCCAGCATCCGGCACCGGCATCTCCAAGGCACTGCCCACATGAAAGCTGGTTTTCGAGGAATGCCCGACCATATCGCTGAGCACCCTGGCGGTTTCAACGAATTCCGGTGTCAGATCGACGCCCGTTACCGTCGAGTCATAGCGATCCACAACATAGCGAGAGGTTCCGCCGATACCGCATCCGACATCCAGAACGCGCGTCGCATGGGTCGGCGACAACTGCGCAAACAGGTTGTTGGTCGCCAGAACGCCGCCCGTATGGAACTCGTCCCCTGCTTTCAGGTCTGCGACCGTGGCCGCATCCGGATCGATACCGCTGGCCTCAAGCGCCGCGCGGACGCGGTCGGTCAGTGCTCCGGTGGTGTAGTGTTGCGCTACGGCTTGTTCGATCTGGGACATAGGAATACCTCAGCAGCGAAAGGAATGGGGTGAATACCCCATCCTATCACGAAACCAGCGTCGCGTGGATGTCCATCGCTGCATCCCGGCCTTCGGCAACAGCCGTAACGGTCAGGTCTTCGCCCCCCGCCGCGCAATCTCCGCCTGCCCAGACACCGGCCACAGAAGTGCGTCCCGCACCGCTGACAGCGATCTTGTTGCCGTCCAGCTTCAGCCCTTCCGGCGCACCTTCCAGCGTCTGACCGATGGCCTTGAGAATCTGGTCTGCCCGCAGCCGGACCGTTTCACCGGTTCCGGTGAGTTGGCCGTTCTGGCTTGAGGTATATTCCAGCTCAATCTCGGCGGCAGTCCCATTGCCGTGTACCGCCACCGGCTGCACGTTGGTCAAGATCTGAACCCCGTGCGAGGCTGCCAGATCCTGCTCGTACCGGCTGGCACCCATGGCGTCGCGGCCCCGGCGATAGGCAATGGTGACATTCTCGGCACCTAACAATTTGGACTTTACCGCTGCGTCCACGGCAGTCATGCCACCGCCAATAACGACGACGTTCCGCCCGACAGGAAGCTGTGCAAGATCACCAGCCTGCCGCACGTCCGAGATGAAATTGACGGCATCCCGCACGCCGTCCTTGTCAACACCATCCGCGCGCAGGGCATTCACCCCGGCAAGTCCGATGGACAGGAACACCGCGTCGTAGTTTTCGACCAGACCATCCAGCGAGATGCCTTCACCCAGAACCGACCCGGTTTCAACCGTGATACCACCGATTTTCAACAGCCAGTCGACCTCGGCCTGCGCAAAATTGTTGGTCGATTTATAGGCGGCAATCCCGTATTCGTTCAGACCGCCCGGTTTGGGCTTGCCTTCGTGGATCACCACGTCATGACCCAGCATGGCAAGACGATGCGCGCAGGCCAGACCGGCAGGCCCTGCCCCCACGACAGCAACAGTCTTCCCGGTTGATGCCGCACGTTCAAACGGATGCGCGCCCGCAGACATAAGATCATCCGTCGCAAAGCGCTGTAGCCGTCCGATCTCGACCGGCTTGCCTTCTGCCGTCTCACGAACACAGGCCTCTTCGCACAGTGTTTCCGTCGGACAGACACGGGCGCACATTCCGCCCAGAATATTCTGCTGAAAGATCGTTCGCCCGGCTGCCTGCGGCTGTCCGGCCTGAATCTGACGGATGAATAGCGGAATATCGATGTCTGTCGGACACGCTGTGACGCAAGGCGCGTCATAGCAGAAATAACAACGGTCTGCTGCAACTGCGGCCTCATGCGGGGCCAATGGCGGATACAGATCGGTGAAATTCGAGGTCAGCTCATCGCTTGAAAGCCGCCCGGCGACGATGCCGGGTGCCATCTGGCCCTGTGCCATCACTCTACTCCCTGTAGATATGTTTGTTATGACCTCAGCTTGCCACAAATAAATTTTTTATCAATTGGTAAAATTTGTCAGATGATCAAAAAATCAAAAATCCGGGCCGCGAAACCCGGGTTTGTTGGCATTTTGGGTGATTTCAGGGCCGAGAAGCTTTCAGACCATTTCGCCAAGATGGCGGGCCTTGGTCCAAACCCGAGCGCCGTCAGGCCCTGCAACCGCCCGCGAGTGCGTTCCGGGCGGCAAGCGCAACCAGTCCCATGTCGAAAATTCTTCCCCAGCTTCTTCGAAGCTGCCGCTTAGGACAAACACTTCCATGCCTTCGCGCGCGTCCAGTTCGACCACGTCCCCAGCCGCCCATGTCCGCACAAAAACGTCCTCATGATCATCTTTGAACAGTTGTACGTCAGAATCGCCATTTATCGAGCGGCGAACCTCGGTCCGGTCTTGCGGGTCGAACTGGTGCAGCTTGACCAGAATGGTCGCGCCCTCCACAGCAGACGGAGTGTGCGAGGACGTCGGAGGGTTGCGAACATAGCTGCCGACGGGAAAATCTCCGGTCTCGTCCTGAAATACACCGTCCAGCACCAGATATTCTTCGCCGCCGTCATGGGTATGGGCGGAAAAGGCGCTGCCGGGCGCAAAGCGGACAATGGTTGTTGCGCGGGCCACCTCATCACCAATCCGGTCCAGCATTTTACGCTCGACGCCAGCCGCAGGGGAAGCGACCCATTCGCTATTGTCAAAATGAACTGCGACCCGTTTTGTGAAATCCGCATTGATCCGCATGTGTAACCCTTTCTGCTACGACCCCTGAAAGAAATGGGATCGCGTGATGAAATTTCAAATTTTCCGCTTTTGACGCCTTGGGCCGCTTGCTGTAATCCGAACTTCAAGGTGCATGGTCAAACACCTGTCGGGAACGGGCATAGATGCAGGCAACGTCACAGACATTCAACATCGCGGTCGTCGGTCAAAACAACCGCCTGCAACACGAAGCCCTGTTGTTTGCGGCTTCACTGCGCCATTCTTCACCGCAATTCGGGGGCAAACTGTTTGTCGCCACGCCCAATCCTGGGCCCCGCTGGAAACAGGACCCCCGCATTCAGGACGAAGATGTTCTGAAAGCCCTGAAACAACTGGATGCTGAAATTCTGCCCTTCGACTCGCATGTATTCGGTGAAAGCTATCCGTACGGCAACAAGATCGAAGCGCTGATGGCTCTGCCGGAAGATGAGCCCTTTGTGTTCTTTGACACCGACACGCTGATCACTGGCGAGATCACATCTGTACCTTTTGACTTCGACCGCCCCAGCGCATCACTGAAGGTTGAAGGGACATGGCCCAAACCAACGCTGTATGGCCCCGGTTTTGACGGTATCTGGCGCGCGCTTTACGCCCGGTTCGGGTTGGATTTCGAAAGCTCGCTGGACACCGATCAACCCCATGACCACTGGCGGCGGTACCTATATTTCAATGCAGGCTATTTCTTCTACAAATGCCCCCGGAAATTTGGAGAGCGTTTTCTGGACTACGCTAGAACAATCCGCGACGAAAACATTCCGGAACTGACTGGCCAAAGCCTGGACCCCTGGCTGGATCAGGCCGCCCTACCCCTTGTCATTCACTCGTTCGGCGGCGGTCGTGATGTTTTACCCTCAGGTTTGCTGGACGGGTCCGTCAGTTGCCACTATCGCCTGTTTCCCTTGCTTTACGCCCGTGAAAGCGACCAAGTGATTGACGTTTTGGAGACCGTCGTCGCTCCAAACAAGGTCAAGAAGGTTCTCAAGCAATACGAGCCACTGAAAAAGATGGTTCTGCAGGGGAAAGGCGCAAAAGTCCGCGCCCTGTTTGACCGGGATCAACTGCCACGACGTGAACAGGCCATCCGCAACACGATCAAAAGCAAGGGCCTCTGGCTGCGCTGACAGGATCGTTGTGCGCAGGCGGGCAATGGCCTACAGATTTCGCAAGACAAATTCCAACAGGAGATTTTCAAGATGTCTGACGGCCCCACCTACGGTTTCGACACGTTGCAAATTCACGCGGGCGCCCGCCCCGACCCGGCGACCGGAGCGCGCCAGACACCCATTTATCAAACCACAGCCTATGTGTTTCGCGATGCAGACCACGCAGCGGCCCTGTTCAACCTGCAAGAGGTGGGCTTTATCTATTCCCGCCTGACCAACCCAACCGTCGCCGTTCTACAGGAACGCGTGGCGACTCTTGAAGGCGGCGTTGGTGCCGTTTGCTGCTCGTCCGGGCACGCGGCCCAGATCATGGCGCTGTTCCCGCTGATGGGTCCGGGTTGCAATGTGGTCGCCTCAACCCGTTTGTACGGCGGCACGGTCACCCAGTTCAGCCAGACAATCAAACGCTTTGGGTGGTCTGCCAAGTTTGTCGACACCGATGATCTGGACGCGGTGAAGGGCGCAATCGATGAAAATACCCGTGCGATTTTCTGCGAGTCCATCGCTAATCCCGGCGGCTATGTGACGGACATCCGTGCACTGGCAGATGTGGCCGATGCGGCGGGCATTCCGCTGATTGTCGATAACACCTCGGCAACACCATATCTGTGCCGCCCGATCGAACACGGAGCGACCCTGGTCGTGCATTCGACCACCAAGTACCTGACTGGCAATGGTACGGTCACCGGCGGTTGCATCGTGGATTCGGGCAAGTTCGACTGGTCGGCAAATGACAAGTTCCCCTCGCTCAGCCAACCCGAACCAGCCTATCATGGACTGAAGTTCCACGAAACGTTCGGACCTTTGGCCTTTACCTTCCACGGCATCGCCATCGGTCTGCGCGATCTGGGCATGACCATGAACCCGCAGGCGGCCCACTACACGCTGATGGGGATCGAAACCCTGTCGCTGCGGATGGAGCGCCACGTGGAGAACGCCCAGAAAATCGCAGCGTGGTTGGAAGCGGATGACCGGGTGGACTACGTCACCTATGCTGGATTGCCGTCATCGCCCTATCAGGATCGGGTCAAAGCTCAGTATCCACGCGGTGCCGGCGCCCTGTTCACATTCGCCGTGAAAGGTGGCTATGACGCCTGTATCAAACTGGTCAACGCGCTGGAGATTTTCAGCCACGTAGCCAATCTGGGCGACGCGCGCTCGCTGATCATTCATTCGGCATCGACCACACACCGTCAATTGACCCCGGAACAGCAGGAAGCCGCGGGCGCAGGTCCGGGCGTGGTGCGCGTATCCATCGGTATCGAAGACGTGAACGATCTGATTGCCGACCTTGATCAGGCCCTGGCCAAAGCAACCGCCTGACCATGACCCAGCACGACACAAACGATCTTGGCCAGCCCATCGGCTTACCGGTTTCGGGTGACTTTCCACGCCCGACACCACCCTATACGCCGATGGTGGGCCGGTATTGTTCCGTCGTGCCCCTTGATGTGAACAGGCACGCGCCCGGACTGTTCCGGGCGTTTGCAAAGGACACGGATGGCCGCAACTGGACGTACCTGCCTTACGGCCCGTTTGCTGGCGAACCTGAGTTCGAAGACTGGGCGCGCGCCAACTGCATGGGCGCGGACCCGATGTTCCAAACCGTTCTGGACGGTGATGACATACCGTTGGGCATGGCTTCATATTTGCGGATCGAACCCGCTGCCGGAGCGATTGAGGTCGGGCATATCCACTTTTCACCACTGCTTCAGCGCAAACCGCAATCAACCGAAGTCATGTATCTGATGATGCGGCGCGTGTTCGATGAACTGGGTTACCGGCGTTACGAATGGAAATGCGACGCGCTGAATGGTCCGTCGCGCAGTGCGGCAGAGCGGCTTGGGTTCACCTTCGAAGGCGTGTTTCGCCAAGCAACCCACTACAAAGGGCGCAACCGCGACACAGCCTGGTATTCAATCATAGATACCGAATGGCCACGCATCCGTGATGCTTTCGAGGCCTGGTTGTCACCCGACAATTTCGACGCTTCGGGCCAGCAACGAAAACCGCTGACGGCCCGCGCGACAGGTTGAATTCATTCCGAGATCTCGAACACCATCGAGACGCTGACAGACACCGAAACCTCACCACTTGCGACAGGAACACCCCCTGCGTCAGCCATGCTCATCATGCGCATCTCGGGCATCGGGCGCACGCCCCCCGTTTGTTCCGAAATCGTTTGCACCGCGCCAAGGGTTACACCCGCCGCCTGTGCCAGCTGCTCGGCCTTGGCCATAGCTTCGCCGACAGCTTGCGCGCGCGCTTGGGCTTCGATTGGTTTGGTATCCTGCACCCCAAAGCTCAATCCACCAAAATCGTTGGCGCCATCCTGAATGACCGCATCCATGATGCTTCCAAGTTTGGACAGATCACGCACACGTACAAACACGCGGTTCGAGGCAGCAAACCCCGAGATTTCCGGTGTTTCTCCATTCTGCCCGTGCCGCCCAGACCAAACAGGGGAAAGCGACAGATCGCGGGTCTGAATATCGCGGTCTTCAATCCCCATCCCGGTCAGGCGCGCAAGAACCTTCGCAACTGCGTCCGAGGTGGCCTGCATCGCTGCTGAAGCCTCGGCATTTTCATTTGTCACACCCAATGTGATCGTCGCCATATCGGGGGCAACATCGATGGTTCCGGTTGCGTCAACGGTGATGCGACGTTCTTCCGCATGGGCAAGTCCAGCGGTCGTTGCGGCCATCATTGCGGCCAGAAAAGCGAATGTCTTCAATGTTATCACTCCGATTTGCTTGCGTTAAAGATGGGTCGGCGATGCATTGCCATACAAGAGGAGAGTTTGCCTTTTTCTTTCCCTCGGCAAGTTCCTGCTTTAATGTCGGTCTGCGAACGCCAAGGTGTTTGCATTGACGTTGATAATTATGGTTCCTGCGGATTATGAAACCTGCCTTTGCGCTGTCTTTTTCTGCGACCAGAATATCACTGTATCATCACTCGGATGACGAATGGTTCGTTATCGGCTCGATTCCCTTGGATTCGCCGGACCTGTCCGGTCAGATGCAGGTTTTGCGGGAAAACGCCTTTGCGCTGGAAAACGACCTGAGCTGCAAGCTTGTTTTGCCTTCCGAACAGGTTCGATACCTTCAGGTTGCAACCGATGACTTACCCCCCGAAGACACGGTCGAACGTATCGAGAGCGCACTTGCCGACGCAACGCCTTACGCTTTGTCCGAACTCAGTTACGACTATCAGACCGAAGGCGGCATCACCTATGTTGCAGCTGTTGCGCAGGAAACGCTGAGCGAGGCGCGGGCCTTTGCCTCGGACCATGGTTTCGTACCGGTTTTGTTTTGCGCCGAGGAAGACGCAGACGCATTCCCCCGAGAGGCATTGTTCACAGAACGTTCGGGCGCATCGAAAACCCGCCCAACAGAGCCCCCGCTGTCGGTAAAAAACACAGACCAGCCCGAACCGGCAAAATCCGCTGGGAAACCAGCGCATCCCATTGCAGGCACGGCAGCACCAAACGTGTTTCTGACCCCCGAAACACCTGACAAAAAGTTTGCGAATACGAAAGCGCAGGCACCGCGCATTGCGATCCCGGCATTTGCCGCGGCGGTTCTTCTTGGCGGCGTTTTCGGCGTTTGGCTGGCCTTGGACAGCGGTGGAGAAACAGATCAGGTCGCACTGAGCCCAACTCCAACCGAGATAGGTGTTTCCGCGCCGGATATCGACGCCCTGCCACCGACAGTGCCCGAAGTTGCAGCAATTGCGCCTTCGGAAAAATTGCCGCCTGAGCCTGCTCTGGACGGGGACGTGCCCCCAACACCAGAACCTACTGACGCCGAAGCCGAAGAACAACCGGAACTCACGCCTACCGACGCGGCAATCCTTGAGGCGCTCAAGGTGGCCCCGACCCCTGTTGAATCTGTGGCTCAGGACCCCGAGGCAGATGAGGATATCAGCGCTGCCTCCGGTGTGAATGTAACGCCTCCGGCCGCTTTGGACGTGCCAGAAGCCCCGGAACCGGACGAGTTGTATCTGACGTCGATTGACAAATCCGACCTGTCCAGCGATGCGGTTGCCCTGCCCCCGGCTTCCAGTTTCGATACTGACGAACCCTTTGTTCGGGACGTGCAACATGGCATAGCAGGAGCGCGGTTCAATCTGGATGATCGCGGGCTGGTAACGCCCACGCCGGAAGGGACGCTGAACCCGGATGGGATTGTCGTTTATCAGGGCCGACCGTCGAAGGTTCCGCCAGCAACGCCAGTGCGTTTCGAGGATGAACCCGTACTTGACGAGGTCGACGAAAGACTGGCCGGTCTTCGCCCCAAACCTCGCCCCGCAGATCTGGTCGAGAGCTTCGAACGCGGGCAGTTGGGGGGGCGGTCGCTGGCAGAGCTTTCGGCCAAGCGACCAAAAGCACGCCCAGACAGTCTGCAAGCGCGCACGGAAGTCGACGAGACGCCAACCGCGTTGGCCGTTGTCCGCGTCCCGCGCCCCAGGTTGCGACCGGCGGGTCTGGACACGGCAAAGGCACCTGCTTCTGGTAACTCCAATCTTGGATCAACGGCCGCGCTGGACCAGAGTTCAGACGACGCAGGATCGTTTCAGGCGAAATCGGTTGCACCCAAGATTCCCACAACCGCATCTGTAGCCCGGCAGGCCACGCTCGATAACGCGATCAACTTGCGTCGCTTAAATCTGATCGGCGTTTACGGCACACCCGCAAACCGTCGCGCCTTGGTCCGGCTTCCCAGCGGGCGCTACAAAAAACTGAAAGTTGGGGACAGTATTGACGGCGGCAAGGTCATTGCTATCAGTGACAGTGAACTGCGTTATCAAAAGAAAGGTCGCAACGTGACCCTGGCGATGCCGCGCAGCTGACATAGGCGCTCAAAGCCGTGACCGATCACCTGTAGACAGGCACGTCAGAGGCAGCAGAACCGCCCCCGACTTATTGGTTCATTTGGATCAAGCCGCGGAAATCTCGCCGCTTTCGATCTGTTCGCGCTCGATGGATTCAAACAGCGCCTGGAAGTTCCCTTCGCCGAAACCATCATCACCCTTGCGCTGAATGAACTCGAAGAAGATCGGGCCGATCACCGTTTTCGAGAAGATCTGCAACAGAATGCGCGTCTCGCCCCCGTCAACGACACCTTCGCCGTCGATCAGGATGCCGTGTTTCATCATCCGGTCCAGCGGCTCTTCATGACCGACCACGCGGGTCCTGGACATCTCGTAGTATGCTTCATTCGGACCCGGCATGAACTTCAGGCCGTTTTCAGCAATGGCATCGGTCGAGGCATAGATGTCATCGCTACCAACCGCGATATGCTGAATGCCTTCACCTTTGTACTTCTTCAGGTAAGACACGATCTGCCCGGTCTCGCCGCGGTCCTCGTTGATCGGAATACGGATGCGCCCGCAGGGTGATGTCAGCGCGCGGCTGTAAAGGCCGGTGAATTTTCCCTGAATGTCAAAGAAACGAATTTCACGGAAGTTGAACAGGTCGCCATAGAACTTGAACCACTTGTCCATGTTGCCCTTGTAGACATTGTGCGTCAGGTGATCGAGATAGAAGAACCCCTCGCCCCGAGGTTTGGATTCCTTGATCCATTCGAATTCCAGATTATAGGGCGAAGTGTCGTAGTACTGATCAATGAAATAGATCAGCGACCCGCCAATGCCCTTGATCGCAGGCACATTCATGGTTTTGTCAGCGTCGTCGTAAGGTTCCGCACCCTTTAACACGGCATGCTCGTACGCTTTTTGCGCGTCCACGACCCGCCAGCCCATCGAAGGCGCGCAGGGCCCATGTTCGGCTACGAATTTAGCTGCAAAACTGTCCGGGTTGGCATTCAGGATGTATGTGACATCCCCTTGCTGCCAAAGCTCGACGGCAGGATCTTCCTTGTGGCGGGCCACCAGATCAAAGCCCATCTTTGCGAACAGATCACGCAGCTCCTGCGGTTCAGGATGAGCGAATTCGACGAATTCAAACCCATCTGTTCCGGCAGGGTTTTCTTCGCTGATCACAGATTTCGGGGCATTGTGCGGGAAAGGGCCCATGGGCGTCTCCTAGGAAAACAGGAATTTCTTTGCTGAATCAAAAATACGACTTTTCTGACGCTGTTTCTGCGCATTGTTTTTGTATAAACTGCAAGATGACGCGCAAAATGCGCATATCAGTTAATAAAATCAGGATTTTTCCGCACATGTTGGATGCAACCGACAAGCGACTGCTTTCCGCGCTGCAAAAAGATGCACATCTGACGGCGCAACAACTGGGTGAAATGCTGAACCTGTCGCCCAGTCAAGCGGGTCGCCGCCGACAGCGGCTTGAAGTCGAAGGGTACATCACCGGATATGCTGCCCGGCTGGACCCGCTGAAACTGGGCTTACAGGTGCAGGGGTTCGTTCAGGTGCATCTGGGCACCCATGGCCCCGAGCAATCCGCAAGCTTTGCCCGCATGGTCGACACCCGACCCGAGATTACCAGTGCATGGACAATGACAGGTGAGGCAGACTATCTGCTGCACATCTACTGTGACGACCTGTCCGCCCTCAACAGCTTGCTACATCATGTGATCCTGCCGCATCCTGCCGTTGCAAGAGTACAAAGTCAGATCGTAATGGATCAACTTAAACGCGACGCCCCCCTTCCCACCTGAAAAGGTTCTGAGGACACACATGGACGACTTTCTATATCAGGCTTCAATCTATCTGGCAGCGGCAGTCATTGCCGTTCCCCTGTCTGCCAGACTGGGGTTGGGATCCGTGCTGGGTTATCTTGCCGCCGGGATCATTATCGGACCCGCACTGGGCCTTGTCGGAGCGGAAACCGAAAATCTTCAGCATGTGGCCGAATTTGGCGTGGTTATGATGCTGTTTCTCATTGGTCTGGAACTGGAGCCACGCGCCCTGTGGGACATGCGCGACAAGTTATTGGGTCTGGGCGGATTGCAGGTGTTGCTGTCAACAGTCGCTATTGCTGCCGTGGCCATGTACGCCAACCATCCCTGGTCGGTTGCCCTGGCGGTAGGGTTGACCCTTTCGCTTTCATCGACCGCCATCGTTCTTCAAACCCTGTCAGAAAAAGGCCTGATGCAGACAAACGGCGGCCGCGCGACATTTTCGGTTCTGTTGACGCAGGACATCGCGGTGATCCCAATTCTGGCTTTGTTGCCACTGCTGGCGCTGCCCGCCATGCCACGTTTCCAAGCAGATGGATCGATTGACCGGGGGGCAGGAGGATCACATGGCGCAGGCGATCACAGTTTGTCGCTGGTCGAAGGGCTGCCGGGCTGGGCCGTCACCCTTGTCACAATCGGCGTTGTGGTGTTTGTCATTCTGGCCGGTGTCTACCTGACAAGACCGTTGTTTCGCTTCATCCACGCAACCCGTCTGCGCGAGATGTACACCGCACTGGCACTGATGATTGTCGTGGGCATTTCGTTTCTGATGACACTGGTCGGCCTATCACCTGCCCTGGGCGCGTTCCTGGCAGGCGTTGTTCTGGCCAGTTCTGAATTCAGACATGAAATGGAAAGCGACCTTGAGCCGTTCAAAGGATTGTTTCTGGGGCTGTTTTTCATCACGGTCGGTGCCGGAATAGACTTCGGTTATTTTTTCAACGACCCGCTGGACCTGATTGGACTGGCGCTGCTTGTGATACTTGCCAAGGGGATCATCCTATTTCTGGTGGGCAAGGCCTTCAAACTGCGGGGACGTGATCACTGGTTGTTCACCCTTGGGTTGGCGCAGGCTGGTGAGTTCGGTTTTGTCCTGCTGGCATTTTCGACGAAACAGAATGTCATTCCGCCCGACCTGTCGCAGAAACTGCTGATGATCGTTGCTCTGACGATGTTGATCACGCCGCTTCTTTTCATCGTCTACGATGCGTTGTCGCGGAAGATTGGCGATTCCGCGGCCAGCCCCGAACCTGACGTGATTGACGAAAAGGGCCCGGTCATCATCGCCGGCATTGGTCGCTTTGGTCAGATCGTCAACCGGCTGGTGCGGGCCAGCGGTTTCAAGACAGTCGTTCTGGACCACAATATTGAAACGATTCAGCTGATGCGCCGATTTGGCGTCAAAGGCTTTCTGGGCGATCCCACTCGGCCGGAACTGTTGCGCGCGGCGGGATTGGACAAAGCATCCGTTCTTGTCGCCGTTATGGATGATCACAAGCAAGTCACACGGCTTGTCAGCTATGCCCGACGGCAGCGTCCTGACCTTCACATCATCGCCCGCGCCCGCGACCGGACCCATGTATACGAGTTGTATCAGGCGGGTGCCAATGACATCGTGCGGGAAATGTTCGACAGTTCGCTGCGCGCAGGTCGCTATGTTCTGGAGAATATCGGACTGAGTGAATACGAAGCAGCCCAGGCTGAACAGACGTTTTACCACCATGACAGGAAGGCGGTGCGCGATCTGGCCGAGCTTTGGGTCCCCGGAATGCCAATCGCCGAAAACAAGAAATACATCGAGCGTTCGCAGGCGCTGGAAAAGGATCTGGAAACCGCGCTGCTGGAACTGGCTGAAGAGCACGCCAAGAAATCGGCCTGACCCAAGCCTTTGCCCGGGTCAGATGCGAGTTCAGCCGTCCGAAACCCCAGCTTCGGCAAAGGTTGCCATGCCGGAATGACAGGCGACGGCACTTTTCAGAATGTTGATCGCCAGCGCCCCGCCGGACCCTTCGCCCAACCGCAGGCCAAGGCTCAGCAACGGCTCTTTGCCCAATTTCGCCAGCACGGCACCATGGGCCGCTTCGGCACTTTGGTGGCCTGCCACGGCATGATCCAGCGCGCCATCGGACAACTTCCACAAGCAGGCTGCGGCGGCCGAACAGATGAACCCGTCCAGGATCACCGGGATGCGCAACACCCGCGCAGCAGCAATTGCACCCGCCATTGCGACTATCTCGCGTCCACCCAGACAGCGCAGGATGTCCAGACCATCATCTGACGCGTGTTTGGCGACACCCTCGGCCACGACACGGGTTTTGTTGACCAGACCTGCGTCATCCACACCAGTTCCGCGACCTGTCCAATCGGACGCGTCGCCACCAAACAGAGCACAGGCAATAGCCGCAGCCGGGGTGGTGTTGCCAATACCCATTTCGCCGACCACCAAAAGATCAGATTGCGGATCAACGGCCTGCCAGCCAGTGCGCAACGCGGCTAGCAATTCATCCTCTGTCATGGCTGGGGCTTGGGTGAAATCCGCGGTCGGCTTGTCCAGATCCAGCGCGTGTACATCCATCTTCGCGCCTGCGGCCCTGGCCAACTGATTTATCGCCGCCCCGCCATGTTCGAAATTCATCACCATCTGCACGGTCACTTCCGGTGGAAAGGCCGAAACACCCTGCGCGGTAACACCGTGATTTCCGGCAAACACAATGACCTGAGGCGCGCTGATCTGTGGACGGGCGTCCCCTCGCCATCCTGCATACCAGACCGCAAGATCCTCAAGCCGACCAAGCGCACCAGGGGGTTTGGTCAATTGTCCATTTCGTTCGGCCGCGCCCTGCACCGCAGCGGCATCCGGGCCCGGAGCCCCCGCCAGGACAGCACGGAACGTGTTCAAATCATTCAGTTCAGGCAGCATGAAAGCCTCATTGCATCAGAGTGGTCCTGCGTGTTTAACCGAAGGATCGAAACCAACAAGACCCCGAAAGGCACGGGCGTGCAAAAAAACGACACCAAACCGTTTTCCCTGTGGGATGTTCCGCTGGCCCTGGTGCTGTTGACCCGCCTGCCCCTGCCCCGTTTGCCCAAAGCCGTGTTTGCCCGGCAGGCACAATCGGTATGGGCATTTCCACTGGTTGGGCTGGTCGTTGGCGGGCTGGCATGCCTGACCGGTTGGCTGGCGATGGGGTTTCAACTGCCCCCGTTTGTCGCAGCCTCGTTGCTGGTCGCGGTACTGATCCTGTTGACGGGCGCTATGCACGAGGATGGTCTGGCCGACACGTTCGACGGGCTTTGGGGCGGTTTCACCGCTGAACGTCGGCTGGAGATCATGAAGGACAGCCAGATTGGAACGTACGGCGTGCTTGCCTTGATGATCTCGCAGATTTTACGAATATCCGCGATTTCCACCATGCTGGCTGTTGGTCCGATCTGGATGGTTGTTGCAGCTTGCGTATTTTCCCGCGCCCTGATGCCAGCTCTAATGGTTCTTCTTCCAAACGCCAGAAAGTCGGGCCTGAGCCATTCAGTTGGCACCCCCGGCGCAGGATCAGCCTGTATCGCTGTGGGCATCGCGATTCTGGTCGCTTACAGCTTGTGCGGAAGTCTGGCGCTTACCGCGATACTCTTCGCGGCTTTGATCGTCGCTGTTTTGGGGCTCGTCGCGAAGACCAAGATCGGCGGTCAAACCGGAGACATTCTGGGCGCATCACAACAATTGGCGGAAATCACATTTCTGCTTGCCATCAGCGCCCAGATCTAAGACGCGCCCCCGGTTTCAATTCGCAACGTATCGCCGCAATGTTTGCAATGCACGGCGTCGGGGTCGTGCCGGTACAGCCCGCAGCTGGGGCATTTGTGGCGGACCTTCTGTGGCGCGAAAATCGCCTGCGCCAGCCGGACGAACAAGGCTACGCCAACGACCATAATGAAGACGGAAAACATTTTGCCGCCCGGTGTGACCAAAGTGATGTCGCCAAACCCGGTCGTGGTGAGCGTCGCCATGGTAAAATACAGCGCGTCTATGTAAGGCGTTTGCGCGTCTTCGGGGATAAAAAATACCAAAACGGCCGTCGAGGTGGCAAAAACAAAGACCAGCAGGTTGATCGCCGCAATAACTGCGTCCTCGTGCGTGCGGAAAAAACGGCTGTCGCGCCGCAGATCCCAGAGCAGGTGATATGAATGGATCAGACGCAGGGCACGTAAAATCCGCAGGAAAGCGAGGTTGCCTGTCAAAAACGGATCAAGCACCAGCGAGAGGATGACCACGATATCCGCCACTGTGTAAATCTG
This sequence comes from Ruegeria sp. AK11, assembly GCF_056541095.1. Classification (NCBI taxonomy): domain Bacteria; kingdom Pseudomonadati; phylum Pseudomonadota; class Alphaproteobacteria; order Rhodobacterales; family Roseobacteraceae; genus Ruegeria; species Ruegeria sp. AK11. Next base: position 612,099 of record NZ_JBQFXU010000001.1, on the reverse strand, counting down.
GCGCAAAAATCTCCAGCGGTCTTTTGAGATCCAGAGCCGCGCAGAGAAATCCAGAAAAATCAGCACACCGACCAGTTGGCTTGCAACGGTTAAGCCCGGCCCATGCGGGATGTGCGCCGTCCCGACAAAGAAAATGATTGTCGCAACATCGAACAGGATCAGTGCATACCTAAACCAGACCGAAACAGGGTCGTGTCCGATGTACAGGTATTTCACAGTCTGCTTCATGTGCGTCCGGTAATCTGCTGCATACACAGTGAAATTAGCGCCACTTGAACAATTCACCAAGCCACGAAAAAGGCCGCCCCAAATTTGGAGCGGCCCGTATTGTCAATGTACCTTCGATCAGGCAGCGCGTGAGGTCAGAACCTCGTCAACCTGTTTGGCGGCTGACACCTCGCCAGCGCCTGAAACAGCCGCGACCTCACGGGTCAGACGCTCCAAGGCAGCTTCATACAGCTGGCGCTCGGAATAGCTCTGCTCGCGCTGATCATCGGTGCGGTGCAGGTCACGGACCACTTCGGCGATCGAGATCAGATCACCCGAGTTGATCTTCTGTTCATATTCTTGTGCGCGACGGGACCACATGGCGCGTTTCACCTTGGCCTTGCCTTTCAGCGTTTTCATCGCCTGGCTGATCACATCAGGCGAGCTGAGCGACCGCAGACCGGACTCGGTTACCTTGTTGGTCGGAACGCGCAACGTCATCTTGTCTTTCTCAAATGAGATGACGAACAGCTCAAGCGAGAATCCCGCGACATCCTGTTCCTCGATCGAGATAATCTGGCCCACGCCATGGGCGGGGTAGACAACATAGTCGTTCGGGCGGAACTCGAGCTTTTTCGACTTTGTCATTCAGTTTTTTCCTTGCTAGCGGACGGGACACGGACAACAAAAGCACCACATGCGGGGACTGTCTCAGCCCCGTCAGGCGGCGATATTGTCACAAATTCAGAACTCCAAAGTGAGCATACTTACGGAGCGCATCCCAATCTCGGTCATCATGTAGATATAGTATATCACAAATTTACGACGCCCGAAAGTTTACCTTACGGGAATTTATCATATTCAACCTGCATTCAACAGGTTGTGCCGCGGTCTTTATGCCAAAACAGGCCGCTTGGAACGAATCACTCAGCCGCCTTCGCCGGGCGCTTCCGAGAAATACTTCTCCATCTTGCCCTCTTCACCGTCACGCTCCTCCGCATCTGGTAGTGGGTCTTTCTTGGTGACGATCACCGGCCATTGTTCGGAATACTTGCGATTGAACTCGACCCACTCCTCCATGCCCGGCTCGGTATCGGGGCGGATCGCGTCGGCGGGGCACTCGGGCTCGCACACGCCGCAGTCAATGCATTCGTCAGGATGGATGACCAGCGTATTTTCACCTTCGTAGAAACAGTCCACCGGACACACTTCGACACAGTCGGTGTATTTGCAGGCGATACAGTTTTCGGTGACTACATAGGTCATGGTCGGATTCCTGTTTGCGGTTTGAGCGACTAGCTAATTCAGTCTGGCCCGCTCTTCAAGACAGGATCAGTGATCTTGCGGGCGAGAAAGATCAATAGCGCGTCGATCTTTCTTGGTTGGTCGACCTTTTCCCTCGAAACCCGGATTTACAGGAGGCGCTTCCTGCTTTTCGGTCATATCAAAGTACAGCGTTTGCGCCTCGGGCGCCGGACCGCGGCGTTCCCCCAGTTTTTCCACACGTATAACGCGGACAATGCGGCCCTGCGAGAAGGTCAGAACGTCACCGGGGGCCACGGTCTGCGCCGGTTTCAGCACCCGGTTTCCATTCAGCCGGACATGGCCACCACTGACCTGTTTGGCGGCAAGGCTGCGGGTCTTGAAGAACCGCGCCTGCCACAACCATTTGTCAATTCGCAGTTTGGCCTCGGCCATCTTGCGTCAATTGCCGTCCTTCAGACCCATAAGCGCTGCGGCGAACGGGTTGTCGGGATCAATGGCCTTTTCCTTTTTCGGTGGCCGTGACGAGAAGGTCTTGGCACCCTGCGGCTTGCCGCCCTTCTTGCCGTGCGGTTTGCCACGGCCGTCCTGCGGTTTGCCCCGTGGTTTCCCCTTGCCCTGCCCCGGCTCGCGGCGCGGGCCACGGTTCGGCTGGCGCTGACGACCCCAGGTGAAGGTGTAGAACACTTCAACCTCGGGTTCATCCGACGCAGGTGCCGCAACCTGACCCTCTGCGACGGCCTCGGCTGCCGCCTCGGTGCTTTCGGTGGCCTCGGCTGGTGCGGCGACCTCTTCTGAGGCCGCGTCAGGTGCTGGCGTCTCGTCGATAACGGCTTGTTCCGCCGCCTCTGTCTCAGGCTGCTCTGCCGGTGCCGGTTTGACCTTGTCACGCTCGCCGCGCTCGGCTTTGTAGCCGAGCCCCTGCATCAGGTCTGCAAACTGTTCAAGCGTCATGCCAGTGATCGACAGCATATCCGGCTTGGCTTCGAACCCGCCACGGCTGTCTTCCGCACGAAGCATGTCCGCCAGACGTTCCAGCATATCGATACGGATCGATCGGTCGCCCGCATCGCGGTAGCCGCACATGGTATCGTAACCTTGCGGTGCATCTTTGGCGACCGGTACTGTTACCAACCCCGGAGGGGGTGCTTCGGGGAATTCCTGCAAACCGCCATACAGCGCCCACAGCACCAGGCGCAGACGCGTCGGTGCGGGCTTCAGCAAGAGTGGCATGAAGATGGTGAACTGGCCAAACCGGATACCGTGCTTGCGCAAGGCGCCGCGGGCGTCCTGATCCAGATCCTTGACCTCTTGTGCGACACCGGCGCGCGGCAGTACGCCCAGCGCCTCGACCATGCGGAAAGCAAACCCTTTGGCCAGACCGTTGAGTTCCTCGTCGCGCGACAGATTCAGCAACGGCTCGAACAGCGCAGCGATCTTGCGGTCGATGAAATGCTGTAACCGGCGCCGCACCTTCTGTTCGACATCCGGACCGGCGGCTTCGTCCACAAAAACCTCGACCACGGGCTTGAGAGGCTCGGCCCCGGCAACCAATTTGCCAACGGCATATTCGCCCCACATCAGGCCGCCCTGATCGGTGAAATCAATTTCGGTATCGGGCGCATTGTAGAAGCGATCGGCACGCAGATGGAATTGCGGCGCGAGTGCTTGCAAAGATGCCGATTTGAGCGCTTTCGCCTCGGTTCCTTGCGCGCTTTTGTCCGGGCTGAACCGGAATCCTTCCAGACGACCGACGAATTCGCCTTCGACGGTCACTTCACCCTTGTCATTTACTTCGGCCAAAAGGGCCTCCTTCTGTTTGAGCCGCCGCAACAAAACCGATGTACGCCGGTCCACAAATCTTTGAGTCAGTCGCTCATGTAGTGCGTCAGACAGTCTGTCTTCTACAGTGCGCGTTTCGTCACGCCAATGTGATTCGTCACGCACCCAACCGTTTCGTTGCGCAACATATGTCCAGGTGCGAATATATGCCAACCTTTTGGATAACGCATCGATATCCCCATGGGTTTGGTCAATCCGCCGTATCTGCCGGGCCATGAAATCATCGGGAATACTGCCGCGTTCGTGCAGGTGGCCATAGATCACTTCCAGAAGGCTGGCGTGCTCTGCATGGCTGATGCCGCGAAAATCAGGGATTCTGCACACATCCCACAGCAATCGGATGGATGGACCGTCACTTGCACGGGCGGCAATCTCGGCCTGTTGTGACAGCGATTTCAACACATTCAGGTCATCAGCAGGGCGGGCTTTGATCAGGTGTTCGTCACTCGGACTGACCTCAAGCGAGCTGATCAGCGCATCAATCGAGCCAAACCGGAGGGCGGCATTCCGCCAGTTCAACTTTTTCATCGGCGTAAACCGGCTGTCCATGATTGCCTGCGCGACACCTTCGTCCAGCGGCGGCGCCTCTCCGGTCACGCCAAAGGTGCCGTCCGACATGCCACGCCCGGCCCGGCCTGCGATCTGGGCCAGTTCATTCGGGGCAAGCGGGCGCATCCGCCGCCCGTCGAATTTGGTCAGGGATGAAAATGCAACGTGGTTTACATCCAGGTTCAAGCCCATGCCGATGGCATCTGTGGCAACCAGATAATCAACCTCGCCATTCTGATAAAGCTCCACCTGAGCATTCCGCGTCCGCGGGCTGAGGGCACCCATGACCACCGCCGCGCCACCTTTCAGACGGCGCAAAAGCTCCGCGATGGCATACACATTCTCAACCGAAAACCCGACAATAGCGCTGCGGGCAGGCATCCGGCTGAGTTTCTTCGAACCGGAATAGACCAACTGTGACATCCGCTCGCGCCGGACAAACTGCGCCTCGGGTACCAGCGCGGCAATCGGGCCGCGCATGGTGTCAGAGCCAAGGAAAAGTGTCTCGTTTGTTCCGCGCGACCGAAGCAGGCGATCCGTAAAGACATGGCCGCGCTCGGGATCGGCACACAGCTGGATTTCATCAATTGCCACGAAATCCGCGCCCATACCTTCGGGCATCGCTTCGACCGTGCAGACCCAATACTGGGTCCGGGGCGGCACGATCCTCTCTTCGCCGGTAACTAAAGCAACAACCGATGGCCCGCGGATGGCGACGATCTTGTCATAGACCTCGCGCGCAAGCAGACGCAGCGGCAGACCGATGACACCTGTGCGGTATCCCAGCATCCGTTCGATTGCGTAATGGGTTTTACCTGTATTCGTAGGGCCCAAAACGGCCACTATTCGGGATGACCCGCTCACCTTTGCCCCCTGCCCGGACCTTACAGCGCTGCGCCGTCGATCTGCGGCTTCAGTCGATTCACCGCATTGGTTACTTCTTCGTGGTGGGGATGTATAGCCAATGCCCGTGAATAGGCGTCGTAGGCTTTGTCAGGTTGTCCGATAATCTCAAAGATCAGGCCCAGACCATAGATTGCCTCGTAATTGTTGGGATTCAGGGTCAGGGCATGTTCCAGATCGGCAGCGGCCATGCCAAACCGTTCGATCCCGAAAAAGGCCGAAGCGCGCAGGTGCCAGCCTTCAGCAAAATCGGGCGCATGGTCCGTCAGGGCGGTCAGATGTTCCAGCGCCGCACCTACGTCACCGTCATCCAGCGCTTCACGGCCACGTTCCAGCAGCAGATCGGCCGATGCTGAACCGGACCGGGCCCACAGAGCTTGCAACTGCCGATCCAGAGCAATGGCCTGCTCGGGCGTCGATTGGGCAAGTTTTTGCAGCAATTCGCCCTCATCGCGCAAATCCGCCTGTTGCGCGAGGCAAGTGGAGGAAATCGTGACTAGGACAAAAAGTGCCGCGACGATACCTTTGAGATTGTAGATTGCAATGCTCATAACAATAGTCAGTGTAGCGTTGCGACCGGGGATGTCCATTCACGGCGCACTAACAATATGAGGAAAAACATGAGCGAGACTCTTGAAAAGGCAGCCGCCGCTTTGAATGAAAAACTGGAAGGCGGCGCGTTTGATGCCTCGGCCAAGTTTGATATCGCCGATCTGGGTGCCATTGTCCTGGATTCTAACGGTGCGCGGGTCAGCGACGACGATGCTGATGTCACCCTCAGCGCGGATGCCGACACGTTCGAACAAATCCTCAGCGGTGAATTGAACCCGACAGGTGCGTTCATGTCCGGCAAGCTGAGCATTGATGGCGACATGGGTGTTGCCATGAAGCTGGCATCGGTACTGGCCTGATGGAGTTCTCGCCGGCCCCTTTGTTTGAAGACGTGGCCGGCGGCCCCGCCGGTGGTAAGGCCCACTGGTTGACGACGTCGGATCAAAAACGCATCCGCGTTGCTCACTGGCTTCCGGGCGGAAAGGCACATGGCACTGTCATGATGTTTCCGGGACGCACGGAATACATAGAAAAATACGGCAATACTGCCAGCGAATTCGTAGAGCGTGGGTTCGCCACGCTGGCCGTCGACTGGCGCGGTCAGGGTCTTGCGGATCGGTTGCTGGACGATGCTCGGGTCGGACATGTCGATCAGTTCACCGATTACCAGCAGGACGTTCAGGTCACCCTGAAACTTGCAAGCGCGCTGGACCTGCCAAAACCATGGTACGTGGTCGGGCATTCGATGGGCGGTGCAATCGGGTTGCGTGCCGTCATCGAGAATGGCTGCTTTGCCGCGTGTGCCTTCACGGGCCCGATGTGGGGAATTTTCTTCACCCCGGTCATGAAACCCCTAAGCCGCGTGACAGCCTATTGGGGCACAGCACTTGGCCTGGGCGAGCGGACGCCCCCCACCACGACGCTCAAAAGTTATGTCCTGTCGCAACCTTTCGAAGGCAATATGCTGACCCGTGATCCAGACATGTACCGGATGATGCAGGATCAGTTGAATGAGCATCCTGAACTTGCGCTGGGTGCCCCATCAAATCTGTGGCTGCGCGAGTCGCTGGATGAATGTGCTTGGTTGATGGAACAGCCCGCCCCAAAAACACCCTGCCTGACATTTCTGGGCAGCCATGAGCAAATCGTTGACCGCAAGGCAATTCGTGCGCGCATGGCCAATTGGCCCAACGGAACGCTGATCGAAATCCCGGATGGTGAACACGAGGTGCTGATGGAAGCACCCGAGGTTCGAGGGCCGGTTCTGGACAAGATTGCGGCGCATTTTCTGGCCAATCAGGCCAATGGCGCATCCGAGCTGGTTTCCTCGTAAACCCTTTCACCTTTGGAATTGGCCGCTTGTGATCCGGGCGCGCCAGCCCTAGATGTTTGCAAAAGCAGTCTACTAAAGGTGATCCATGCGCGACCTTCCCTTCCCTGTCCGTGACGCGAACGCAATCGGTGGTTCCGGCAATCTGGGCAATCTTCCGGAATGGGACTTGAGCGATCTCTATACCTCGGAAGACGCACCCGAATTAGCGCGCGATCTGGATTGGCTGGAAGGTGAATGTGCCGCGTTTGCTGCTGATTACGAAGGCAAGCTGGCTGATCTGGAGGCCGCAGACCTGCTGACCTGTGTGCATCGCAACGAAAAGATCAACGCCATCGCCGGGCGTATCATGTCCTTTGCCGGTCTGCGCTATTATCAACTGACCACAGATGCAGAGCGCGCCAAATTCCTGTCGGACATGCAGGAAAAGATCACGATCTTCACCACTCCGCTGGTGTTCTTCACGCTCGAGATCAACCGGATCGAAGACGATGTTCTGAAGGCGCATTTTGCGGCGAACACGGATCTCGCCCGCTACGAACCTGTGTTCCGTCGCATCCGCGCAATGAAGCCCTATCAGCTGTCTGATGAACTGGAAAAGTTCCTTCATGATCTGGGGGTTGTCGGCGACGCGTGGGAACGTCTGTTCGACGAAACGATTGCCGGACTGGCATTTCATGTCGACGGTGAAGAACTGAACATCGAAGGCACCCTGAATCTGCTGACGGAACAGGACCGCGCGAAACGTGAGGCCGCGGCACGTGAACTGGCTTCGGTCTTTCAGGACAATATCAAAACCTTTGCCCGCGTTCACAACACGCAGGCCAAAGAGAAAGAAATCGTCGATCGCTGGCGCAAGATGCCGACCGCTCAGACCGGGCGTCACCTGTCGAACGATGTCGAGCCCGAGGTGGTCGAGGCCCTGCGTGAGGCAGTCGTGGCCGCCTACCCCAAACTGAGCCATCGCTATTATGAGCTGAAGCGCAAGTGGCTTGGACTGGACGTCATGCAGGTCTGGGACCGCAACGCGCCCCTGCCCATGGAAGACACGCGTATCGTGAATTGGGAAGAGGCCCAAAAGACGGTGATGAACGCGTATAACGCCTTTGACCCCCGGATGGGTGAAATCGCGGCGCCTTTCTTCTCAAAAGGATGGATCGACGCGGCGGTGAAACCGGGCAAAGCGCCGGGGGCCTTCGCCCATCCGACAGTTACAGATGTTCACCCCTATGTGATGCTCAACTATCTGGGTAAACCGCGCGATGTGATGACCCTTGCCCATGAACTGGGACACGGTGTCCATCAGGTGCTGGCCGCCGGCCAGGGCGAGATGCTGTCATCCACCCCGCTGACGCTGGCGGAAACCGCCTCGGTCTTTGGTGAGATGCTGACGTTCCGCAAGATGCTGGAACAGGCCGAAACCCCGGAACAGCGCAAGGTTCTGCTGGCTGGCAAGGTCGAAGATATGATCAACACGGTGGTCCGCCAGATCGCCTTCTACGACTTTGAATGCAAGTTGCACGCCGCCCGACGTGAGGGCGAGCTGACCCCGGATGACATCAACGCCCTGTGGATGAGCGTTCAGGCCGAAAGCCTTGGCCCCGCATTCGAATTCATGGACGGGTACGAGACCTTCTGGGCATACATCCCCCACTTCGTCCACTCGCCCTTTTATGTCTATGCCTATGCCTTCGGCGACGGCCTCGTGAACGCGCTTTATTCGGTATACGAAAGCGGCGCGGAAGGGTTTGAGGACAAGTATTTCGACATGCTGCGCGCTGGTGGTTCAATGCACCACAAGGAACTGCTGGCCCCGTTCGGCCTGGACGCCAGCGACCCCAAGTTCTGGGACAAGGGCCTGTCGATGATCTCAGGCTTCATTGACGAGTTGGAGGCGATGGAGGGTTGAGACGCCCTCGACAGAGGGTCGCGACATCTGCCTTGCTGAAAAAACCTGCCATGCCCGGCACTGTCGCGCCCAAGGGGCCCCTGAACGCCCGCTACGCGGGACGAAGCTGGCGTTGAACAGCTTTGGACCGGACTTTATGGTAAAAGTGATTTCTCAGTGAAGAAAAGTAACCTTGAATGCTGGATGGCCATTGAAACTTCTTACTCAATTGATGGCAATCGCCACAATTCTGTTCGCACAAACAAGCTATGCAGAAGGCACTCGGTTTGGTCGCCTTGATGGGTCATACCTTATCGCCAACATGGAAAGAGAGGAAATCTGGTCAGCCGAGTTCAATGAGGCATTTATTAGATACACCTGCTGAGAGTGCGCTTCTCCGGTCACAGCTCTCTTGGAAGCCATCACGCCTTACACGTCTGAACACTATGGAAGTTTGAGCGAAAGGTATCTTTCAGAACGCAAGGTTTATTGCACGGAATTGGTAGTAAGCGGCGCCGGTCAATGCCTGAAAACACGTCCAGCACGTATGCGTGGAGGTTCTTTGTCAGGATTTATCTCTGAACAAGACATTGCAAGTCAGCGAGAAATCGAAATCGTGTTCTTTTACCATGAACGAGAGTTTGGCCCTGAACTAATCCGAACCAAGATATTGCTCGAAGATGGCGCAATCTTACCAATTGATGCCCTGGGAATGTTTCGAGAGCATATGGCAAAGCTTACAATATTCTGGTGATCGAACAGTTTGCGTAGCAATAAGTCTGGGCTTGTAGCAGCCGTACCTGAGATCACTTCAACTGGCTGTCTTTTGACCCACGCCGATTGACGCCGCCACGTGCCTTGTACGCACCATCCCGTTCCTGCTGGCAATCAAGGCACAGCTTCACGCCCGGCAAAGCAACGCGGCGTTTCTCAGGGATCGGCTCTTCGCATTCGGCGCAATGGGTCAGGCTTTCACCAACAGGCCGCTTTTGCGCCTGCATCCGCGCCAGTTCATCCGAAATCGACGCTTCGATCTGTTCGCTCACTGCGCCGTCGCGCGCCCAGCCTCCGGCCATGGGTCATCTCCTGCTAAACGTAAGCAAAAGGATAGCCGAGCCCGCGCGCAAAGGGCAAGTTACAGCGAAACTGCGCCCTCGAACACGCGGTCAATCACCTCTTGCGTCCCCTGAGAGAATTCCAGCGGACAGGGATATTCTGCCCCTTCCCTGACCGAGCGGCAGAAGGCCTCGACCTGAAGCTTGTAATGGTCTGCGCCGGGGAACCGGGTGACCAGCACCTCAAGCCCCGGACGATGCAACTCGACCCGGGCTTCACCAAACACACGCGCATTAAACGGTGTAGTCAGGCGGATCAGGCCATTTTCCCCGTGAAACACCATTTCCTGATGGGGATGCATCCGAATGGACACGTAGCTTGAGTAGGTAAAACCGGGGAACTGCGCGCGAATTTCGGTGAAGATGTCGATATCATCCTGCCAACGGATGGCTGACTGTATCGCCACCGGTTCCTGCCCCGTTGCAAACCGGGCTCCGCCAATTACGTAAACACCGATGTCTCGCAATCCGCCGCCGCCCGTTTCAGCGCGGTTTCGAATATTCTGGGTATCTGCCCGATTGTCGAAACTGAACGCTCCGGTTACGTGCACCAGATTGCCGATTGCACCATCCGCAATCAGTTTACGTGCCAGTTGCCACTGGGGGTGATGCACGATCATATACGCCTCGGCGGCAAGCAAGCCGCTTTCGTCGCGCTTTTGGATCAATGCGTCAAACTCGTCCGCCTTCATAGTCATCGGCTTTTCGCACAGCACATGCTTGCCGGCATCCAACGCTTTCAGGCTCCATTCCACATGAAGATGGTTGGGCAGTGGTATGTAGACCGCATCAATACCGGGGTCCGCCAACAGCGCATCATAACTTTCGAACACGTTCAGATCGGGACAGAACGACGAAAAAGGTTCAGCCTTTTCCGCGTCTGACGTCGCCAGCGCAGCCAGTCGCGCCCCGTTGGCGGCATGTATCGCTGGTGCCATGTATTCACGCGCGAATTTCGCGGCACCTAACACGCCAAACTGAACCGGTTTTTGCATAACGCTCTCCATAGATGTTTGAACCCCAAAGGGTTCGTGACCCTGCGAGATCCGCAGGATCGACCTGTCACACCTTCATCGAAATGAAACGCGTCCTTGCAGTACCATAGCTTTGGCCCTGCGGCCATTCTTTTGGCTTCACAGTCCGGATAGCGGTCATACGCTTTCAGCAGGAAATGATCTGTCAGGACGCGCCGGGCACGTGCGCGAAGAGGCGGTTTCTTCGCACAAGTGTAATAACCAGCCCGCAGCTATTGCAGGCTGGTATTGTGGTCAGCTGACACCCAGCATCCCTTTTTCACGTGCCAGATCCCGCATTTTCTTTTGCAGCTTCTCGAACGCGCGAACTTCGATCTGACGGATCCGCTCGCGGCTGACATTGTACTGCGTGCTAAGGTCCTCCAGCGTCACCGGCTGATCCAGCAAGCGGCGCTGGGTCAGGATGTCCTTTTCACGGTCGTTCAACACGTCCAGCGCCGCAGCAAGCAACTCGCGACGCGCTTCCAGTTCATCGCGCGCCTCATAGTCTCCGGCCTGGTCGGCGTCTTCATCCTCAAGCCAGTCCTGCCATTGCATCGTGCCTTCGCCATCGGACCCGACCGTGGCATTCAGGGACGCGTCCCCGCCGGACATGCGGCGGTTCATGCTGATGACTTCCTCTTCGGTCACGCCAAGATCATTGGCAATTTGCGCGACGTTTTCGGGGCGCAAGTCGCCCTCTTCCAGTGCGCCGATACGCGCCTTGGCTTTGCGCAGGTTGAAGAACAGCTTTTTCTGCGCCGAGGTTGTGCCCAGTTTCACCAGCGACCATGACCGCAGGATGTATTCCTGAATCGAGGCGCGAATCCACCACATGGCATAGGTGGCCAGACGGAAACCCTTTTCAGGGTCAAAACGTTTGACCGCCTGCATCAGGCCCACATTGGCTTCGGAAATCACTTCGGCTTGCGGCAGACCGTAGCCGCGATATCCCATGGCAATCTTGGCCGCCAGCCGCAGGTGCGATGTCACCATCTTATGCGCGGCTTCTGTGTCCTGCTCTTCAACCCAGCGCTTGGCCAGCATGTATTCTTCTTCCGGCTCAAGCAGGGGAAACTTGCGAATCTCCTGCATATAGCGGTTCAGGCCGCCCTCGGGCGTCGGCGCGGGGAGATTTGCGTAATTTGCCATTATGATGTCCCTCCGACAAATGTTTAAGTCTTTAACATGGGATATGGGTAAGGAACCCATCCTGTTCAAGAGGTGCTGCTAACAGTCTGAAATTAATCTTTCATGAAGGAAAGATAAGAAACTCTTACTCACAGGACTTTGCTTATTATGTCAGCGGTGCGCGAAGCGCGGCAATCAGGTTCTCCATATCTTGCGGCAGTTCGGCTTCAAACCGCAGGTTTTCGCCCGTCACCGGGTGCTCGAACCCCAAAACGGCGGCGTGAAGCGCCTGCCGGGGAAAGCCGGACACGCATTCGGCAGCGGCAGGCGCAAACGCCTTGATGGCCAATTTCCGCTTTCCACCATAGACCGTATCCCCGACAAGCCCATGCCCTGCATGGGCCATATGAACGCGGATCTGGTGCGTTCGCCCGGTCTCGAGCCAGCATTCGATCAAAGCCAGACCAGCAGGCGCGCCGAATTTTTTAACAACCCGCGCACGCGTCACCGCGTGGCGCCCGCCATGAAATAACACCGCCTGCCTTTGACGGTCGGTCTTATGCCGCGCAAGCTGGGTCGTCACACGCATGATGTTGCCCGGCTCAAAGCTGACACCTTTGACGCCGCGCAAACGAGGATCACTTGCATCCGGAACCCCGTAACACACAGCACGGTAATAGCGCTCGACGCTATGTGCTGCGAATTGCTCGGCCAGCCCGTGATGCGCGGCGTCCGTTTTAGCGACCACCAGAAGACCGCTGGTTTCCTTATCGATCCGGTGAACGATACCGGGGCGTTTCACCCCCCCAACACCTGACAAAGCGTCACCGCAATGGTGTAGCAAGGCGTTGACCAGCGTACCCCCGGGCGAGCCCGGCGCGGGGTGCACCACCATGCCTGCTGGCTTGTTGACGACGATCACGTCTGCGTCTTCGAAAACAACCTCAAGCGGGATGTCTTCAGCACCGATATGGCTGTCTTCCGCCTCGGCTACAGTTATGGCGACCTGCGCCCCTTCGGACACTTTGGCCTTTGGGTCCTGAGTCCGGGTCCCGTCGATCCGAACCGCGCCATCCTCGATCAGGCGCGCCAACCGCGTGCGCGACAGGTTTTCACCGTCTGGCACATCCCGCGAAAGCGCCTTATCAAGGCGAGGCGGCGGATCGGCCGCAATCTGAAACTCAATCTGGCGGGTGCCCATGACTGTCCCTTCCGAACCCCAAGAACCGCAGGAAACCCCGCAGCTACGATTGCTGCGGCGGATGGTCATGCTGCTGACCGCGGTGATGATTGGCGGGGTTCTAGTGACATTCGCCCTGATTGTCATCCGCCTATCAGACCGCACCCCCACCCTGCCTGATCAGATCGACTTACCCGATGGTGCCCGAGCGCAGGCCCTGACCATTGGATCCAACTGGTATGCGGTCGTGACCGACGACAACCGCGTCCTGATCTATGACAAGACAACAGGAAAGCTGCGTCAGGAAATCGCCGTCGAGTAACCGGATCAGTTCGGGAACAGACGGGTACCGACCCAGGCCTCACCCATCTGCACATCCAGTTCGGGCGTACGCATCTTGCGTTTTCCGCCAAACGGGCAGAGCGTGATTTCGCCCAGATAAATCTTGTCGCCAATTACATAAAGGTCCACCCGCGCAAACTCGACACGTTGCCCGACGGCTTCGGCAATTGCGACCATATCGTCAAACACCTCTGGCTTGGGCTCGGTGTCATCGCTTGTCTGGAAATACAGCTCTTTCGGGATGAAGTTGAAATCCCGGTCGTGGATCATCTGCACATGCCCTCGAGAGCGGTCCCGGTCGACCTGAACAATCTGGACCTTTCCGGCGACAACCCAGAATTTCCAGTCGATGATATCCTGACCTTCAGCCGCCAGATCCTCTTCAAGGAAATAGCGCGTTTCGATCGTGGAATACCACCATTCTGCCGCCCAGAAGCCATGGGGAATGGGTTTATTGCTCCAATTGTTAAGCTTTTCCTGGGCCAGGTTGCGGTCTTCTGTGTTCATGGGCCAAGTGATCCTGTGGTTTTGCCCCTGCCCGTTATTGCATTTGAGCCAATAGCTGCCGGGCTCGAGGTCGAGGTCTTCCGGCAACTCAGGCGACGATGAAACCCAATAGCGCTTCACCGGTGTAACGAGGTTCCTGGCTGGTTCTGGGATATAACTTTCCGCCGTCAACTTATCCGCCGCCGACACTTCGGGCATCTCGGCAAACAGCTTCATGACCAGCATCTTCTCAGTCACGGTCTTGGGGTTGCTCAAGTCAGGCAAATAGCGCTGATTGTTGGCAAACCTCGACAATGACATAGACATGGCATTCAACCGCAATGCGTCATTGGCATAGTGATCCCAACCTCGCTGATGACCCGATTGGGGTTTGTCATTCACCCCATAAAGCCCTTTGTCTTTTATCTTATCCAATTCAACCTGGGCAAATTTGAAGAACTGCTCAGAATTTGCGACCTGAGCTACGGACATCACGCCGTTGGTGGCCTCACTGATTTCCTCTTTGCTGATCCGCAAATCCGGAAGCGAGTCGGGAAACTCAATTTTCTGCGGCGCGCCCCGCCCTCTGCGTGGCAAAGGTGCATTGGCAGGACTGATCCCCAAACCGCGCAGCCTTCGATCCAGAAATGAATGACGTTTTACACCCTTGGCAATCCACCAACGCATCCGACGGCCCCAAAGATGGACGGCCTGCGTCTGATCCGTAAGGTACTTTTTTCGAAACTCCCGCGCTGGAATGTCGTTCGCCTGCCCCGTTTGCCGAAACGGCAACGGGTAAAACACCGGGGGTGGGCTGGCGTGTTCTATCTCGCCATGATGTCGCAGAAACCACGTCATGACACCGGGTCCGTAAACACTGTGTGCCTGATCCGAGGCATGAGGCAACTCACCGGCCTTTTTCTGGCGCTCCAGATTCTCGCGTTCCTCACCTTCTACCCAAGGACGGATCGGGAATGGATCAAGACTGTATTCCGTATACGCTTTCAGCGCGGGGCTGTCGGACGGCAACCGCATGATCGCATTGCAGATCGTATTGCGATTGAAGAAGCCGAAAATATGATCCGCTTTCGGGATCGGTTTCAAAGAAATCACATCCGTATCGCACCAGAGAAAATCGGTTTTTTGCATCAGCTGCAGCCTGAAAATATCAGATTGCGGAACCGGTGTTTTGAACTGGTTGTTCATAATGAACCGCTGCGGTTCGTGAACTTCGTTCGCCGAAACCAGTTCGATACCTTCGGGTACATTCTCGACTTCGTCATAGTGGAACAGCACGACCTTGTGTCCGTTCGCGACAAAAGACAAAAGGCACATCTGCTCCAGAAAACTGAGAGGACCTTCCAACCAGAGCATTCCGATTGTGGGAAGAGTATTTTCCGCGGCCATATGCAGTTTCTCCGAAGGCGGGTTTTTCAGGATTCAGGCTGTTTTACGCTGGAAGACGGTTGCTTGTCTGCCGAAAGACGCGCGTGCAATCCGCGGTCTTTAGCAACAAATTCAACAGCCGGCTTATTAACAAGCGTCTGGTAAAGCGCGTTGTATTCTGGCTGTTTGAGAAGGTCTTCGATCAACGCCTTGTGCCACAGGAATGCTTTTCGGTGAAGCCGAGCTAGCCGCCCATCGGACTGAAACTCCGCCATCAGTGCGTCAACTTCGCCCTTGTACCTGAGGATCGTCTCATCCGTCGCGCCACCCCGGTTCCAGCGGTCCCAGTATTCCGTTCCCAGCGTCTGGGAGGAGTGGTTGGCCCGCCCACGGCTGCGCTTGGCCAGATAGGCTTGTGTGGAGCGGACCGCATAGTGATTGATCTGTGCAATCTCAAATCCAAAAGGCGGTGCAACATGGTTCCCAAAAGGTGCGGGCTCTTTCGCGTGCCCCCCGGGAACGGACCGGAATACACCTGCCTCAAACTCGGACTTGGGATGCGGGTTGTGCATACCATAGCGGAGATAGACTTCACCCTGCCGGAAAAGCGATTTGACGAACCGGCGCCCCGCCCCGCCCTGCTCATACTCCAACTCACCATCGAAAAACTGCTGCGTCACTGGCGCGTCGCGCAACACATGGCGACCGCTGTTCGAGAATATCTTCCATGGAATGGAAATGACATCCACACCCGGTGTGGCCTCGATCAGGTCGTCCACCTTATGGTTTCCGACATGAATATTCAGAAACTCATCCGCATCGCAGACATAGACCCACTTGGCTTCTTTCACTACGGGCAAACGGCGGGCCTGCCTCAGAGCTGATCTGTGAATCCCGCCTGTTCCCACGCGGTTTCTGTGAAACTCAACATGACCCAGGGCCTCAAGACGGCGCAGAATTCTGTTCGTACCGTCCGTGCAATCGTTGGTGTAAACAATGATCTGGTCGAAACCCAAAACTTTATGATGAGCCACCCATTCCAGAATATATGGGCCCTCATTTTTCATTGCAGAGATGAGGATTTTTTCAGGCTTGTTCGTCACTGCCATTCACCCCAGACGCTTAGTCGCCCTGTTTCTTGCTGTCGTCTTGCGGAGTGATTTTTTCTATAGCGATCTGCGCACCAGCAATTGCCCGGATACGCAATTCACGGGGGTGTTTGCCCAGAAACTCGTTGACGGCCCGGATCACCCCGTCGCCCCACCAACCGCGACGGTGGTAATCATCAAACGCCATGATCCCACC
Source organism: Ruegeria sp. AK11 (assembly GCF_056541095.1). Lineage (NCBI taxonomy): Bacteria > Pseudomonadati > Pseudomonadota > Alphaproteobacteria > Rhodobacterales > Roseobacteraceae > Ruegeria > Ruegeria sp. AK11. The sequence goes on along the minus strand of NZ_JBQFXU010000001.1, from coordinate 595,607 downwards.
CGCTTTGATCTTGGGAAACAACGCCTCCAGGTCCGCAGTTACTCCTTCGTAAGAATGATCCCCATCGACATAGGCAAATGAAATGCTCTCATCGTCAAAGAGCTTTAATGCCGGCACCGAGAAATCGCGAATGATGCCAACCTTGCCTTCCTCGATCTCTTTTTCGAAGGACGCGACGACCTTCTGGAAGATGGCTTCCATCTTTTCGTCTTCGGTCCGACCGACAAACGCCGTTGTATGCGATTCCTCGCCAATATGTTTCCAGGGATCGATCAGAAACAACTGACTGGGTTCAAGCAATTTGAGGATTGTCGGAGAAAACTCGCCCTGCCAGACACCGATCTCAACAGCCACGCCACCCTTGGGAAGGCGCGTCAGGAACGTACGACGGATCGCGTCTTTTGTATTCTTGCGCTTGGTTGCCTTGTCTGCGTTCGGTTTATTCTGGCTGCCGGGAACAGCACCGATCACTCTGGGTTCGTTTGACATCTCGACCTCACTTGCAGACGGGTATTGAATTCACACGAAACCCGTTTTGTTTATTGGGCAATGGCTAACATGTCGTTGCTTCAAGAACCAGAAGCTATGTGTCGTTTTTGGAAAGTGGTGGCAACTTGTCGATACCAAGCCACGGAGGCTCGAGGCTTGTAATCCGATAGTCACTCGCTTTACTCGCAAGAAAACGGTTAATAGCCGAAGACATTCCGGAATAAGACCCTTTGCCCCGCCTGTAGGATGTAAAAGCGATACTTCCGCCCGGAGCCAGAACCCTGTCGATCCGGTTCAGCAATTGCAACATGACACGCTCGGCGCGAACGCCGCGTATGATCACGACGCCCACACTTTGATCCTGAAACAGCTTCAGCATCAAAGGCGGCAGCGCCCGGTAGACCCTCAGACGCCCCGCAATGATCGGTTCGCGGAAGTACTCCAGCAATGCATAGAACGTGCGATCCAGGGCCTGTAGATTACTGTCTTGCGTCGTATCCTTGCAGGCGAATGTATCCCACGACAGCCCCCATGGCCCGATGATCGTCAATTGAGCAACTGCATCCAATGCGAGTATTTCTTCTACAATTTCGGTTTCGACATGCCCGATCAAAACCCAGTTCTTCTTGCCGCTGATTGACCGCAAGAACCGCTGTCGCTGCTCTTTCGTTCTTTCAACCTCCGGAGACACTGGCGGCAGGAAAGATGGGTCCTTCGGATCGAACGGCAAGTCCACCTGTTTTGCATTAGTGATTAATGCATGCTGCGCCGCCGCTTCTTCGTACTCCATGGCCGTTCCCAGAGAATCCAGCCGGGTAAACCAAGGGTAGTTATTGGGTTTTGAGTTTTCAGGTTTGGACATCTTGCCCAAGCGCGTCCATTTCGCAACTTGCGCGAAAGAAACTTCGGGGTCTTTGTAGGTCTCGGCATCAAAGGAAAGATCGCCTTCTTCCATCACGCCCAGATCCAGCGCCTTGATATATCGCCCCCCGGCAAAATTCTTGTACCGAGTTATGAATCCCTGCGCGGCCTCTGTTTCACGTATCTCCGAGATACGGCGCTTGTGATAAGCAACAGCTTTTTCGTGCAAGTCTCCCAGAACACGATCCGCACGTAGTTCATCATACGATTTTCCAAGGCGGTCCAATTTGGAAAGGACCGATAATTCTTCAACCTTGTTGAAGCAATGCATGTGCCAATAGGCTTGTCCCGTTGCCTCCATCTTGGGATGAAACGCGGTTGTGTTTACATCCCCCCGCAGCCGCTTCATCAGATAACTCTCAATGGACCGGACGGCATAGTGGTTCATCCTGAAAAACTGCTGCCCAAAGGCCGCGCCAGTCGTGGAATGAGACCAACCGTTTCGCCGCATTGCAGGTGGCAAGGGATCTCCGTCACCATCGATCCATGCAAAGCTTTCAGCCTTGCCGGCGATTGGGCCACGTGGACGGTGTGTGTTGATTGCCCGATAAGACCCGTTGTTTCTGACAAGCGATTTGAAGGCACGCACATTCTGCGGCGTAACCACCCCCAACTCTGCTGCAGATGTGAATTGTTCGATCACAAACTTGTCTTCAAACTCGACAATCCCATTGTGCCCGAACATCTGCCATATCGCGGCAAAGCCATCTGCATGTGGAAAGGTGCGAAAAAGATCGTCCAGCGTGCCGTCCCCAACACGGATATCGAGAAATTCATCGACATCACAAACCAGAATCCACTCGGCCTCAGCGTACCACGGATGTTCCATAGCGTTCGCATAGGCCGACGCCTGCGGCCCATGCTTCCAGGGACCGGGGTTATCGATATGCACCAGAAAACCCAGTTCCTCGCATCTTTTCAGGATCGCGTCGGTGCCATCAGAACAGTCATTCGAATTGACTATGAAATGCGTGAACCCGATCGAAAGGTAATAGGCGATCCATTCAAGGATGAACGGCCCCTCGTCTTTCATCGTTGATATGACAAGTCTCATCGCACCTACCCGCAACCTTGGCTCGCAAACTCAGGACGAAGGGAAAAATCGCATCATTGCAGAGGTATCGCGCGCTTCCCGACACCTGGCTTAGTTACGGGCCACGGATTTGCAATGCAAGAGAACAGACTAGAACGGCAAAGTCAGCTTCGCGAAAGCTGATCGCGCTTCACAGGATGCGAAAAGATTTGGTGCGGTCGAGAAGACTCGAACTTCCACGGGTGTTACCCCACAGCGACCTCAACGCTGCGCGTCTACCAATTCCGCCACGACCGCACTGCCAGTGACTTGGTAGAGCGGCGTATAGACGTTGGCGCGCGCGATGTGAAGAGGCAAAAACACGCTGGTTTAAAATCCCACGCGGCAGCCTTATCTAAGCCGGTAAACAACACAGTTTCGATCTGACAGGAGCCGCAGATGACCTCGCCCGACACCCGCCCAATCATCCAAGTCGATATCGTGTCAGACGTCGTGTGCCCGTGGTGCATAGTAGGGTTTCGCCAGCTTGATGCGGCTTTGAAACAGCAGGGCATCCAAACCCAACTTCGCTGGCACCCGTTCGAATTGAACCCGAACATGCCGCCTGAAGGGCAGAACCTGCGGGAACACATCACTGAGAAATATGGCTCGACCCCTGAACAAAGCCAGCAGGCACGCGACAGGCTAACGGCGATCGGGGCGGAACTGGGGTTCACCTTCAACTTTGATGAAGACAGCCGGATCGTGAACACATTCAAGGCGCATCAGTTGCTGGATTGGGCCGAAGGTCAGGGCCTGCAACATCAATTGAAGCTTGCGCTATTCGACGCGTATTTCACCCGGCAACAGGATGTTTCCGACACTGAGATTCTGTTGCAGGCCGTCGCTTCTGCAGGGCTGAACCCTGATGCCGCACGTCAGGTGTTAGAGACCGGCGAGCATATCGCTTTGGTGCGCGGGAAACAGCAGTACTGGACCAGCCGGGGGATCTCTGGTGTGCCGTCCATGGTATTTGGCGGAAAATACCTGCTGACCGGCGCGCAAGGGGTCGACACCTATTCTCGGGTGCTGCAACAATGTTTGGCCGAAGCGGCCTGACCCCTCTTCCCCTGCCCGCTTTGGGCGGATATGAGGCCGCCATGGAATGGAAAATCACCGATGGTCTGACTAGTTATGACGACGCCACCGCCTTTATGGAGGCGCGCGTCGCCGAGATTGCGCGCGGCGACGCGGAGGAGTGCATCTGGTTGCTGGAACACCCGCCACTTTATACGGCAGGCACGTCGGCAAAGATCGAAGACCTGACCGATCCTGACCGCTTTCCGGTTTATGCAAGCAAACGCGGCGGCGAGTACACCTATCACGGGCCCGGTCAGCGTGTGGCCTATGTCATGTTGGACCTGAACAAGCGCGGGCGCGACGTGCGCCAATTTGTGAAGCAGCTGGAAAACTGGGTGATATCAGCACTGGCCGAATTCAACGTGCACGGCGAAATACGCGACGGGCGCGTTGGTGTCTGGGTGCGGCGCGACGACAAACCGCTGACGGTGACCGGCAAACCGGCAGAGGACAAGATCGCGGCAATTGGCTTACGTTTGCGAAAATGGGTTAGTTTTCATGGCATTTCGGTCAATGTCGAACCGGACCTGGAGCATTTTTCGGGCATTGTTCCCTGCGGGATCAGCGAATACGGCGTGACCTCGTTGGTGGATTTGGGTCTTCCGGTCACCATGGATGATCTTGATGCGGCCTTGAAGACAACCTTTGAGGAGGTTTTTGGCGCTTCGGAAACCTGATTCTGTCTGGGGTTCAGCAGTCGTCGAATCAGATTCTGTCGCTCCCCGATACAACAATATGGATGGGCGGAAGGCTCTGTTTCCGAAACACGTCGCAATTTACCAAGAACGATCCAGTTTTACGGTATTCTTTAGGCAAATTTTAATTCTCTGGGATACACCGGAGTTGTTAACGAGTAATATGAAACTGCCAATCAAGAGTGAGTGGTATGTTAAACCGGTGATCAAGGGCTCGCCCTCGAAATCCGAGAAGTGTTTGGTTACGAGTCTGCCGTTCCGACCCCAAATCGGAACGGCAATTCATTTCCCCCTTCCCGCTTAATCTTATGGCCAATTCGCGTTGCAAGGGAGCAGGCGATTTCTGCGTAGTCCAGCTATGGAGTCACTTGGTCGGTCCCAAGGAAGGGTTTCGGGTGTTCTTGTCTCCGGTCACGGCGATATGCGCGGGCGAGTGTGGGTAATTGTCCGAACTATCACCTCACAAAAAGACCGTAAGATATTGACTAAAAAGCGATTTTTATCTTCTCCGCATGTTCGGCAATCAGGTCGAAATCACCCATTTTACCAGGTGGGCGCATCGACACTCCGTCATGACGCGGCAGGACGTGAAAGTGGAGATGGAAAACCTCCTGCCCGCCTGCGGTTTCGTTGAATTGCTGAATGGTTACACCGTCCGCGTCGAAGGCTTTCATCACTGCACGAGCCATCTTTTGAACGGTGTTCATGACCGCCACCAGTTGGTCGGGCGTGGCATCCAGTACATTGCGGCAGGGCGTTTTGGGGATCACCAGCAAATGCCCATCGGCACGAGGCATGATGTCCATGAAGGCCAGTGTGTCGGCGTCTTCGTAAACTTTTGACGAAGGTATCTCGCCGCGCAGAATTTTGGCGAAGATGTTGTCGGGATCATAATCCATGGTTGCCATCCGTTCCTTGAGGGGCTTTTGACCGAGTTGTGGTCCACCCGCCCCGCCGGGTCAAGCCGGGGGATTGAGCCCTGAAATGTACAAATTGTACCGGGTTTTCAGAGAGGGTTGTACGTTTTGTACACTTGGATTTGGCATGAGATCACATCATCAGAGACAGATGCGGCACGTTCCCCACAGGTGATGCCTGCCTACGCAGCAGAGCACGGGTTTCGTAATTCTTAATCGGACGTAAACTGGTTAAGTTTTTGAGAAATTCATCCAGGTCGAGTCAAAGGTCCGCCAGATGGACGAAGCTGACGTTCGTCAACTAGGCCGCGCCGACGCCTTTTAACGTTGTCAGAGCGGCTCTTGGGATTTCCGACGGTCGGAACGTGAAGTTGATCAGAGTTATATACAGGTATAGCGTGAAAGAGCATCTTCAGACCGTTCAGACTTCAGAAGGATTTCGTAAATGCCGGCTCTCTTCCGTATTCCAATAACCGTGCTGTCGTTAGCCTTGGCCTGGTCACCGGCAATGTCTCAGGATGGATCATCCATCCTGTTCACCAACGTGAACGTGTTTGACGGCGAAAGCGAACAACTACTGGAAGGTGCGAATGTCGTCGTAACCAACAACTTGATTACTGCGGTTACCACGGAACCTCTCGCTGTAGCGGGCGGGACAGTCATCGATGGTGGCGGGCGCACGATGATACCGGGGCTCATCGACGTCCACTGGCACACTTCATATTGTTGCGCGGCTCAAACCACCGTGATTTCCGGAGATATACTCGAGATCGCAATCCGGGGTGCCATGGGATCGGAAGACACGCTGATGCGCGGATTCACGACGGTGCGAGACGTCGGCGGCAATCCCTTCGCGACAAAGAAGATGATCGATGCGGGCGAAATTCCCGGCCCACGAATCGTGCCTTCTGGCCCTCCGATTAGCCAGACGGGCGGTCATTTTGACTACGGTGCCTACCAGGACGCGCCTTCAAACCCGGGTGACTCGCTTTGGTATTGGAACCGTGTGGGGCTGATGCTGATCGCGGACGGGGTTGACGACGTCACACTGCGCGCCCGCGAAGTCATGCGCATGGGCGCTTCGCAAATCAAGATTTCTGGCGGTGGCGGTGTTTCGTCGGTCTATGACCCGCTCGACATGAGCCAATACACGCTCGAAGAGTTGAAGGCATTCGTCGCGGTTGCAGAAAGTTACAATACCTACGTCGCCTCGCATATCTTTACCGATGCAGCTGCCCAAATGGCGATTGAAGCCGGGGTCAAAACCATTGAGCACGGCAATTTGCTCAGCAGGGAAACCCTACAGATGATGAAGGACAACGGCGTCTGGTTGTCTGTCCAGCCATTGCTTGACGACGAGGACGCTTTCTCATTCAGCGACCCAGTTAGCACAGCGAAATGGGTGGAGGTTACTGATGGCACCACGACCTCAATCGATATGGCCAAAGAGATCGGCGTGAAGGTCGCATTCGGCACAGATATGCTTTTCGATGCGGAGCTTGCGAAAAAACAAGGCAAATTCCTGGCGAAGATGAAGACTTGGTACACGCCATACGAGGTTCTGAAAATGGCGACCTCGACAAATGCTGAATTGATAGAACTCGCCGGACCGCGCCACCCGTACCAGGAAGGCCCGCTTGGTGTGATCCGGGAAGGCGCTTATGCTGATCTGATCCTCGTCGATGGCAATCCTATGGACGATATCGATCTGGTCGCGGACCCCGATGCAAACTTCGACCTGATCATGAAGGACGGCAGGATATTCAAAAACGAGATCGAGTGATCAGCATTTCTTCAAGGTGTTCCGAACGCTGTGTGAGCCTATTAGATGGCAGGCTAACTCGATGCGCCTCAAGGTGCGCGACAAGGGCGGGGTGGGCCACAGGTAGTTCGCTGCGCAAGCACGAATGTCTTAGAAGGTCTCGGGGCTCCCCCCTTCCCTGTCCTCGGTTCGGGTGATTGGCCAGAGGCAAAGGTTCACGCCTTTCCGGTCAGCTTTGAGAGACGGACCCATTGCGGGCGACCTGAACACAGGCGCTAGGCCCGCTGTATCACCAGCCCCCCCCCGAACGCTCAGATCCCGGCTTCTCGAACACCCGTTTTCAAGGGGGGTGCGGCCATTTATCTTGATCCAGATCAAACTCGGCCATTGAAGGTCGCCCCTACGCATTCTAAAACCAGCAGGAATCCCGCGCGTTGGAGAGGTCCGGCTGCGCGGTGTAGTTGCAACAGGAGGCACCTATAATGGCAGACGCAGCCATTCATGGTCACGACCATGAAGACCAGCGCAGCTTTTTCCAGCGCTGGTTCATGTCGACCAACCACAAGGACATCGGGATTCTGTACCTGATCGTTTCGGCTCTGGCCGGTCTGATCTCGGTTCTGATGACCGTTTACATGCGGCTTGAACTGATGCACCCCGGTGTTCAGTACATGTGCCTGGAAGGCTTCATGGCCGACCCGTGTACGCCCAACGGGCATCTGTGGAACGTGATGATCACCTATCACGGTGTTCTGATGATGTTCTTTGTTGTCATCCCTGCCCTGTTCGGCGGATTTGGCAACTATTTCATGCCGTTGCAGATCGGCGCGCCGGATATGGCGTTCCCGCGGATGAACAACCTGTCCTTCTGGCTTTATGTTGCCGGTACCTCGCTGGGTGTGGCCTCGCTGCTGAGCCCGGGTGGTAACGATCAGATGGGTTCGGGCGTGGGCTGGGTTCTGTACCCGCCGCTGTCCACGACCGAGGGCGGCATGTCCATGGACCTTGCGATCTTTGCCGTGCACGTATCGGGCGCCTCCTCGATCCTCGGCGCGATCAACATGATCACCACCTTCCTGAACATGCGTGCCCCCGGCATGACCCTGTTCAAGGTGCCGCTGTTCAGCTGGTCGATCTTCGTCACCTCGTGGCTGATTCTGCTGTCGCTGCCGGTTCTGGCGGGCGCGATCACCATGTTGCTGATGGACCGCAACTTTGGCTTTACCTTCTTTGATCCGGCCGGTGGCGGCGATCCGATCCTGTATCAGCACATCCTGTGGTTCTTTGGCCACCCGGAAGTGTATATCGTGATCCTGCCCGGTTTCGGCATCATCAGCCATGTCATCGCGACCTTCTCGCGCAAGCCGATCTTTGGCTATCTGCCGATGGTCTGGGCGATTATCGCAATCGGTGTGCTGGGCTTTGTCGTGTGGGCGCACCACATGTACACCGTTGGCATGTCGCTGCGTCAGCAGGCCTATTTCATGCTGGCCACGATGGTCATCGCGGTTCCGACGGGCGTTAAGGTCTTCTCTTGGATCGCGACCATGTGGGGCGGTTCCATCGAGTTCAAGACACCGATGCTGTTTGCCTTCGGCTTCCTGTTCCTGTTCACCGTTGGCGGTGTGACCGGTGTGGTGCTGTCGCAGGCTGGCGTGGACCGCGCCTATCACGACACCTACTATGTGGTTGCGCATTTCCACTATGTGATGAGCTTGGGTGCTGTCTTTGCGATCTTTGCGGGGATGTATTTCTACTTCGCAAAAATGACCGGTCGCCAGTATTCCGAGTTCTGGGGCAAGGTTCACTTCTGGATGTTCTTCATCGGCGCCAACCTGACCTTCTTCCCGCAGCACTTCCTGGGTCGTCAGGGCATGCCGCGCCGCTACATCGACTATCCCGAAGCGTTCGCGCAGTGGAACTATGTTTCGTCGATCGGTGCGTTTATCTCGTTCGCCTCGTTCCTGCTGTTCTTCGGCATCGTGATCTACGCCCTGCTGCGTGGCGCACGCGAGACACGGCCCAACTACTGGAACGAGTATGCCGATACGCTGGAATGGACCCTGCCCACCCCACCGCCCGAGCACACGTTCGAGCAGCTGCCCAAGCAGGAAGACTGGGACAAGGGCCACGCGCACTGATCCCGATCTGAACCAAGAAAACCCCGCCCAGGTGGCGGGGTTTTTCTTTGCCCTCACCCCGCGTTCGCCAACTGCCCCGAAATCGGCTATGATGTGCGGACGGAACAGTCGGAGGGTCGGCAATGCCCGAGATCGACTTTTGGTATTCCATTGGCAGCACGTACAGCTTCCTGACCGTGATGCGTCTGGACGAATGGTGTGCCCAGCACGACGCCACGGTGAACTGGCGCCCGTTCAATGTGCGCACGGTGATGTCGGCCCAGCAGAACATCCCTTTTGCCGGAAAGCCTGTGAAATCGGCTTACATGTGGCGCGACATCGAACGCCGCTGTGCCAAGTACCACATCCACGCCAACCTGCCCGCACCCTATCCGATTTCCAATCTGGCATTGGCCAATCAGGTTGCGGTGCTTGGGATGAAGGATGGCTGGGGCGTGACGTTCACTCAAACGCTCTATCGCATCTGGTTCGAGGAAGGGATGGAAGCCGGTCGCGAAAGTGCGCTGTCCGAGGCGCTGTTGCGGTGTCAGCAAGACCCCCGACTGACCCTGGCGCGCGCGCAAGGCGACGACATCGTCGCGGCCCTTGAGGCGGAAACCGAAACCGCCGTCAAACTGGGTGTTTTCGGCGCCCCCAGCTTTGTTGTCCGGCAGGAGGTGTTCTGGGGTGACGATCGTCTGGATGACGCCCTGTCCTGGTCTCGGGTCGGCCACGTCGTCTGATCAAAACCCGTCGACATGAGGCGGCGCTGCGCTATGTTCGCGGTATGCCCTACACGTGGAATCAGACCTCGGAAACCGAACAGGAACTGCGGCTTTGGCCGCATAACTCGCTGCCTCCGCGGGGGGCGATGATCACGATCCTGTCGGTGTTCCTGTTTGGCCTGATCCCGCTGCTGGCCACGCTTGGTTCCGTGATCCTGTGGGGGTTGCTGCCGTTTCTGCTGATCACTGTGCTGGGGCTGTGGCTGGCCATCAAGACCAACTACCGCGCCCGCAGTGTGTTCGAGGTACTGACCCTGTCGGGCACACATGCGCGGCTGGTGCACCACACCCCCGGCAAAGAGCAGCACGAATGGTCTTGCAACCGCTATTGGGCGCGGCCCGCGATGCACGAGAAAGGCGGCCCGGTTCCGCATTATGTCACCCTTGTCGGAGACGGGCGCGAGGTCGAAATCGGGGCGTTTCTGTCCGAAGATGAGCGGATCACGCTTTATGACGAACTGGTCCTAAGACTGCGCGAGCCAGTCGCGCAGTAGCAATTCACGGGGCCCAGTGCCTCAGCAATCGCCGTTTGAGGCTGCGCACAGATGATCCTTGACCATCGGACCGACCTTGCCGAAATCCATCCGGCCGGTATAGCGCGTCTTCAACTCGCCCATCACCTTACCCATATCGCGGATCGAACCCGCGCCGGTTGCCGTGATGGCGGTTTGAATGGCCTTGCTGACCTCATCGTCATCCAGCTGTTTTGGCAGAAATTCCTCGATCACCTCAACTTCGCGAATCTCGCGTTCGGCCAGATCCAGGCGACCACCCTCTTCGTAGGCGCGGGCGCTTTCCTTGCGCTGCTTGGTCATTTTACCAAGGATTTCAAGAACCTCTGCGTCGCTGCATCCCTTTGCTTCTTCATTGCTGGACGCACGTGCCGCGATGTCGCGGTCTTTGATGGCGGCGTTGATCAACCGCAGCGTCGACAGACGCTCGGCTGCTTTGTCTTTCATTGCTTGCTTCAGGGCGGCATTCACCCGTGATCGCATGTCCATTTGGTTTGTCCATCCCCATGACAACGGAACCCCGACCATATCGAAACAAAAAGCCTGACACAACCGGGGGTCGATCCATCTAACCCATTGAAAAACAACAACAGCCCAAAAATTGAACAGACTTGACCCAGACGCCCAACCCCCTTAGGTATGCGCCGATTTACCCTACAGGAGAGTCGCGCCATGGCCCCGAATGCCCCGTCCAAGCCCACCGCATGTCTGGCTTTGGCCGATGGAACCCTGTTTTACGGCGCAGGCTTCGGCGCGACCGGGCAAACCGTGGCCGAGCTGTGCTTTAACACGGCGATGACCGGATATCAGGAGATCATGACCGACCCGTCTTATGCCGGGCAGATCGTGACCTTCACCTTCCCTCATATCGGCAATGTCGGCGTGAACCCCGAGGATGACGAAACCGGTGATCCGGTCGCCGCTGGCATGGTTGTGAAATGGGATCCGACCGAGCCATCGAACTGGCGCTCGGCCGAGGAGCTCAAGGATTGGCTGGCCCGCCGGGGGCGCATCGCCATCGGGGGTGTCGATACCCGCCGCCTGACCCGGGCAATCCGCCAGCAAGGTGCGCCGCATGTGGCGCTGGCCCATGACCCCGAGGGAAATTTCGACATCGAGGCGCTGGTCGCCGCCGCGCGCGGTTTTGCCGGGCTGGAGGGCATGGACCTGGCCAAGGAAGTCACCTGCGCCCAAAGCTATCGCTGGGATGAGATGCGGTGGGCCTGGCCGGATGGGTACCAGCGTCAGAAGGCCCCTGCCCACAAGGTTGTTGCCGTAGACTATGGCGCCAAGCGCAACATCCTGCGCTGCCTCGCATCCGCCGGATGTGATGTTACCGTTCTGCCCGCAACCGCGACCGCAGCCGACGTGCTGGCACATCAGCCCGACGGTGTGTTCCTGTCGAACGGTCCCGGCGATCCGGCAGCAACAGGCGAATACGCCGTGCCGATGATCAAAGAGATTCTGGAGACGACAGACCTGCCTGTGTTCGGCATCTGCCTTGGACACCAGATGCTGGCGCTGGCGCTGGGAGGTCAGACGGTCAAGATGAACCATGGCCACCATGGCGCGAACCACCCGGTCAAGGATCTGGACACCGGCAAAGTCGAGATCACGTCGATGAACCACGGTTTTGCTGTCGATGCGCAATCCCTGCCGGATGGCGTCGTGGAAACCCACCGGTCGCTGTTTGACGGTTCGAACTGCGGTATCCGCATGGCGGATAGGCCGGTTTATTCGGTGCAATACCACCCCGAGGCATCGCCCGGACCGCAGGACAGTTTCTATCTGTTCGAGCGTTTCGCCGAGGCCATGGAAAAGAAGAAAATTCAGGCATAACTGCTTGTCTGTGCAGTGTTAACCGGGTGTTAACCCTGATCGAACAACCCTGAGCGCAGGTAACTGCGCCAGGGTTTTGTTATGGCTGAGCTTGATCTTCTGGATTTCACGTCCGCCGCACCGATCCCCGCGCCCGGGTATCGGAAACCGTTGGGCACCTGCCTGCTGGAAACCGGGGCTATCACCCGATCCCAGCTGGACCATGCGCTGAGCCAGCAAACCAGACAGAACGCACCGCTGGGAGAGATACTGGTCGGAGAAGGCTATGCCACCCGGCAGGACGTGTTGAGCGCGCTGTCTGCGCAATCCGGCTGGCAGATTGCCGATCTTGAACAGATCCCGCCGATGCCGGAACTGAGCGGGTTAATGCCGGTCGACTTCTGGCTGAAACACAATGTCATCCCCTGGATGCGGATTGGCCCCCTTGTTCTGGTGGCCACCGCCCGGCCCGACCGGTTCGCAACCGTGACCGCCGGGATGCGGGAATGCGATTATGCCGTGATCCCGGTGCTGGCGGCATCCGATCAGATCGATCGGACGATTGCGCGGCAATTCTCGGGGTCTTTGGCCAGATCGGCGGAAACGCGGGTTGATCCCGCGCAAAGCTGCCGCAACTGGACCCTTAGGTCGCGCGTGGGGCCTTCGGTGGCCCTGTTGTGTGTGCTGGGGCTGTTTGCCATGTTCCCGGCGTTTGGCCTGCTGGCGGTGCTGGGCATAGCTGTGGGAACTTTGGTGCTTTTTGCAGCCTTTCGGATGGCTGGCACGCTGGCTTACCTTTGGCATCGCCTGAGAACGCAGCCGGACCACACCGAAGCTGCCATCACATTGCGGCAACCCTGCGTATCGATCATGGTGCCATTGTACAAGGAGCGCGAGATCGCGAACGCTCTGGTACAGAGACTACAGCGGCTGACCTATCCCAAGGCGTTGCTGGATCTCATCCTTGTGCTTGAGGAAAAGGATGACGTGACGCGCAATGCCCTTGCGCAGGTGAGCCTGCCCAGCTGGTTTCGCATCGTCGAGGTGCCCGAGCTGAACGGGTTGACCACCAAGCCGCGCGCCATGAATTACGCGCTGGATTTCTGCCGGGGCGACTTCGTCGGCGTCTGGGATGCCGAGGACGCCCCACAACCGGATCAGATCGAGCGCGTGGTGGCGCATTTCACCCAGGCCGCGCCGGATGTGGTGTGCCTGCAAGGGGTTCTGGATTACTACAACCCGCGCACCAACTGGCGGTCACGCTGCTTTACCATCGAATACAACAGCTGGTTCCGCGTGATCCTGCCGGGGATCGCCCGTATGGGGCTGGTGGTGCCACTTGGGGGCACCACGTTCTTTTTCCGTCGCGACAAGCTGTTGGAACTGGGCGGCTGGGATGCCCATAACGTCACCGAGGATGCTGATCTGGGCGTAAGGCTGTACCGGGCCGGGTACCGGACCGAAATGGTGGATACCACAACATATGAAGAGGCGAATTTCCGGGCCTGGCCCTGGGTCAAACAGCGCTCGCGCTGGCTCAAGGGGTTCATGGTCACGTATCTGGTGCATATGCGCAGCCCGCAAAAGCTGTGGCGTGACCTTGGAGGTGCCAGATTTCTGGGCCTTCAGGCGTTCTTTCTGGGTACGCTGGGGCAATTTCTGCTGGCACCCGTTCTCTGGGTATTCTGGCTGTCGAGTCTGGGGCTGGCCAATCCGATGGGACCTATTCTGCCGCAATCCATCTCAAACGCGCTGATCGGGCTGTTTCTGGTGGCAGAGGGGCTGAGTATCGGCGTTGGCCTGATCGCCGTATCCGCGCGTGAGCGGCGGTTTCTTTTGCTTTGGGTTCCGACGATGTTTCTTTATTTCCCGCTGGGCGTGATTGCCGGTTACAAGGCGCTGTGGGAATTGGCGACCAACCCGTTTTTCTGGGACAAAACCCAGCACGGGCAGGCCAGCGAAGACGAGCCGCTGACCTGATAATCACTTGTCGCGGCGGCTTGCGTCCTGTTTCAGGCGCGTCATGAACGCGATCGAGATATGGTCCTTGAGCGCCCGCCCCGCCGCCTCTTCATCGCGCGCGGCAATGGCTTCGACAATGCCTTTATGTTCGCTCTGGGCAATCTCTCCGCGCCCCTGCACGGCCAAGGACGTAGTCGCCATCAAGGCCATTGTCCGGTGCACCAGATCAAGCTGCTGGACAAGGTAGCGGTTGTGCGAGGCCAGATGGATCTGTTCGTGAAAGCGCCGGTTGGCACGTGACAGCGCCATCGGATCGCCCACCAGCTTGTCATCTTCGAGAACCATGTCCTGAAGAACCCTGATCTCTTCTTCGGTGGCGTGTTTGGCAGCCAGCCGCGCGGCGAGCCCTTCCAGTTCGCGCCGCACGATATAAAGCTCGGCCATCTGGTTGTGGTCCAGCGACGCCACGATCAGTGACCGACCGTCCCGTTCCAGCAGAGACTGGGTTTCCAGGCGTTGCAACGCTTCGCGGATCGGGGTGCGCGACACCCCGAACCGTTCTGCCAGCTCGCTTTCCACCAGACGATCGCCGGGCTTGTAGACGCCGACATCAATGGCTTCGAGTATCAGGCTATAGGCATCCTTGGTGGGGGATCGGGTCTGGCTCATGGGGTATTCTGTCTCCTCGTTCGGACATGTCTATCCGTCTCTGGGGGCGTCAATCAAGTACGGCATTGAAAACACCCCGCCCGCGCCCTAAACCCAAGCCATGGTCAAACCGTCCTTCAGTCATGTCACGCAATGGGTGTTCGATCTGGATAACACCCTCTATCCGCCGCATATGCAGCTGTTCGATCAGATCGAAGTTCTGATGACGGATTACGTGGTGCAGGCCATCGGCGTGGACCGGGCCGAGGCCGACAGGCTGCGCGGGCAGTACTGGCGCCAATACGGCACTACGCTGGCCGGGTTGATGGCCGAACATGATCTGGACCCCGAGCCCTATCTGCACGCGGTGCATCAGGTGGACATGAGCCATATGGACCCGGATGCAGAGCTGGCCGATCACATTCGCGCCCTGCCCGGACGGCGCATCGTCTACACCAATGGCAGCGCGCCCTACGCCGAGCGGGTTTTGCAGGCGCGCGGGCTTTCGGGGCTGTTTGATGCAATCTATGGCGTCGAACATGCCGGGTATCGGCCAAAGCCCGAGAAAGCCGCCTTTGAAGCCATCTTTGCACAGGATGGCATTCAGGCTGACAAGGCCGCCATGTTCGAGGATGACCCGCGTAATCTGGCCGCCCCGCATGAGATGGGAATGCGCACGGTTCATGTCGCCCCGGACCCGCATGAGGCCGATCACATCCACCATCACACGGATGATCTGACCGCATTTCTGGCCCGCCTGCGGTAGCCTGTCACACTGCGACGATCCGTACGTTCTGCACCCGCATGCGCAGCCCTATATGCGCTGGAGCGACGAACAGAACGGAGAGCCCCATGAGTGCGATCGAGATGCCCGGACGCCTGCCGGTTTGGCAGCGCCTATTCTTTGCAATTCCGGTTTTCGGGTGGCTGGCCCGCGACGCCGCCAACGCCAAGGCGGAGGACCTGTATTATACCGTCGGCGCGGTCCTCAGCATGTGGGGCTGTTCGGCCATGGTGTTTGGTCTTCCCGGCCTTTACATCCCTGCCCTGATGATGGTGCCGGTGATGTTCCTGGTCCTGATCCTGATCTCACGCGGCTGAGATACGGGACAGGATGTCACTTGGCACAGGGAGTGGAACCGAACTAGGGTCTGCCCGAACTGATGAGAGGCGCCATGACTGACCGTTGTGACATCCTGATTTCCGGCGGTGGAATCGCCGGTCTGACCGCAGCGGCGGCGTTTGGAACCGCCGGGTTTGACGTGGTGTGCGTAGATCCCGCGCCACCGATCACCGAACGGGATGTGGACGGGTCCGACCTGCGCACCACCGCCTTTCTGCAACCTGCGCGCGGCCTGCTGGAGCAATGCGGCCTGTGGGCACGGCTGGATGCACATGCGGCCCCCTTGCAGATCATGCGTATTGTCGATGCCGGCGGGGACGTGCCCGAACCCCGCGTCATACGCGATTTCAACGCCGCTGACATTTCCGAGCAACCGTTTGGCTGGAACCTGCCCAACTGGCTGTTGCGCCGGGAGATGGTCGCGCGGCTGGCAGAGCTGCCGAATGTCGATTTCCGCCCCGGCACCGGGACCGTCAGCCTGTTCACCCGCACTGCCGAAGCCCGCGTTGGCCTGAGCGACGGCAGCCGCATCCGCTGCAAGCTGGTGCTGGCCGCAGATGGGCGCAACTCTCCCATGCGCGAGGCCGCCGGTATCAAAGTGCATACAACACGGTATGGGCAGAAAGCGCTGGCGTTTGCGGTGACGCATCCTATTCCTCACGAGAATGTCTCGACCGAGATACACAGGTCTGGCGGGCCGTTCACGCTGGTTCCGCTGCCCGATTGGCAGGGGCAGCCTTCGTCCGCCATTGTCTGGATGGAACGCGGGCCGAATGCCGTTGACCTGTTGACCCTTGATGCCGAAGCGTTTGAGGCTGCGATGACGGAACGGTCCTGTGGCCTGTTTGGCCCCTTGAGGCTGGCATCGCGCCGGACGATCTGGCCGATCATCAGCCAGTCCGCGGAACGGCTGGCGGGTGAGCGCATTGCCCTGATGGCCGAGGCCGCGCATGTGGTGCCACCGATCGGCGCGCAGGGGCTGAACATGTCATTGGGCGATCTGCGCTGCCTGCTGGATCTGGCGCAGTCCCGGCCCGAAGATCTGGGCGACGCGCAGATGCTGGACGCCTATCACAAGGCGCGCCACACCGAGATCGAGATGCGGGTCAAAGGGATTGATCTGCTGAACCGCGCCTCGATGATCGAGGCGCGCCCGCTGCGGGATGCGCGCGCAATGGGGCTGAGCGCGCTGTATTCCCTGCCGCCTGTGCGCAAGACGCTGATGCAGATGGGCCTTGGCGTTCGCTAAGGCCCGGCCCGTTTACAGAACCTGATCCAGCACGCGTTTCAGGCGCGCGATGGTGGCGTCCACATCATAAAGCTTGTCCAATCCGAACAGGCCCAGACGGAAGGTGCTGAAGCCTTCGGGTTCGTCACATTGCAGCGGCACCCCGGCCGCGATCTGCATCCCCAGAGCGGCAAATTTCTTGCCGTTCTGGATTTCGGGGTCCGAGGTGTAGCTGACCACAACGCCGGGCGCGCCGAAACCGTCAGCCGCCACCGAGACAATGCCATACTCCTTCAACATCGCCCGCACGCCGTCGCCCAATGCCCATTGCGCCTTGCGCAGCTTTTCGAACCCGTATCCCCTGGTTTCTGCCATGGTATCGCGGAAGGCCAGCAGCGCATCGGTGGGCATTGTGGCGTGATAGGCGTGGCCACCATTTTCATAGGCCTGCATGATCTGGCGCCACTTCTTCAGGTCGATGGCGAAACTGTCCGAGCTTGTCTGTTCCAGACGCGCCTCGCCCCGTTCGGACAGCATGACCAGACCGGCGCAAGGCGATGCGCTCCAGCCCTTTTGCGGGGCCGAGATCAGGACGTCGACACCGGTGGCTTTCATATCCACCCAGGCACACCCGGATGCGATGCAATCCAGCACCATCAATGCACCCACCTCATGCGCCGCGCTGGCCAGGGCGGTCACATAGTCATCCGGCAGAATGACACCCGCCGCCGTTTCAACATGCGGTGCGAACACAACGCCGGGTTTCTGTTCGCGAATCGTTGCGACGACCTCGTCAATCGGTGCGGGCGCAAAGGGGGACTGGCTGGAATTTCCAGTCTCGCGCGCCTTCATCACGGTGGTCGAGCTGGTCAGGGCACCACTTTCGATGATCTGGCTCCAGCGGTATGAAAACCACCCGTTCCGAACCACAAGAACATCCGCCCCGCGCGCGAATTGCCGGGCGACCGCCTCCATCGCATAGGTACCGCCGCCCGGAATGACGGCCACCCCGTCTGCCTTGTACACCTCTTTCAGCATGGCCGAGATATCGCGCATTACCCCCTGAAACTTTTGGGACATGTGGTTCAGCGAGCGATCGGTGAATACGACCGAGAATTCTTCAAGCCCGTTCGGGTCAACGTTCTTCAGCAAGGCAGGCATATGGCGTCCTTTCAATATCGTCAGTGCAGTCTTGGTCTCTTTACCTTGGCCAGTAAAGCCATTTCGCGACAAAAAGTGACGCGACGGAATGCGGGTAAAATCGACCCATTCGGTGCTGTATAACACTGGGAACACAAGAAAATGACGCCAACCAGTGTCACTTCCCCTTTACACTTCTGCTTGCTTCTGAACAGATGCGCACACTTTTTACTTGAAGGGATATTTTTCCTGTGACGATACAAAAGCGTATTAACTTCCAGTCCGTTCGAGATGAAGTAAAACGACGTATTGAAAGCCGCGTGTGGCCTCAGGGATCATTGCTGCCGACCGAAACGCAACTGGCCGAAGAATTCAATTGCGCCCGCGCGACGGTGAACCGTGCCCTCAGGGAACTGGCCGATCAGGGTTTCATCGAACGCAAGCGCAAAAGCGGGACGCGGGTCAAGAAAGAGCCCAGCAAACACGCCAAGCTGGAATTCTCACTGGCGCGGCAGATGGTCGAAAGCCAGAATGCCGTCTATCGCTATGCGCTGGTGGAACGGACTGTCGAGGCCTGCCCCCGCTGGCTGTCCTCTCAGCTTGATGTCCCCGCCGAGACGCGGGTTCTGCATGTCGTCTGTATGCATTACGCGGACAACCGCCCGTTCCAGCTTGAAGAGCGCTGGATCAATATCGAAACCGTCCCCGATGTGGAAAACGCCGACCTGACCCAGCAAGGACCGCATGAGTGGTTGCTGAATGCCGCTCCGTTCAACGATGCCGAGGTTGCGTTCTGCGCGATTTCCGCTGACGCAAGGCTGGCGGAATTCATGGGCACCACGGCGGGCGCGTCGATGATCCAGATGGAGCGCACCACCTGGAAAGAAGACAAACCGATCACGTTTGCCCGCCTGACCCATCATCCCGGATATTACATCCGCACCAGATATTAAGGCACGTCACCCAATCGGACCGGGCAGCCGTTCCTCGCTCAGCAGGACGTTCGCCTCGACATCGCCTGCGCCGGGCAGCGTCATGATCCGGCGCCGCAACACGCGTTCGAAATCGGACAGGTCCCGCGCCACGACGCGCAAGCGGTAGTCGTACAATCCCAGAACATGCTCGACGGTCTGCACTTCGGGGATGGCACTTACGGCGCGTTCGAAATCCTCAAGGCTGATCTGTCCCTTGCGCGCCAGCTTGACCCCCAGAAACACGGTCACACCGAATCCCAGCGCCTCGGCATTCAGACGCAGCCGCCGGCCCTTGATGATCCCGGCGTCCTCCAACCTGCGGATACGCCGCCAGGTGGCGGGCTGAGACAGGTTGAACCTCCGACCCAGGGCACCTGCGCTTTGGGTGGCGTCCTGTTGCAACGCACGCAGCAGACGGCGGTCAATCTCGTCCAGCTCGATCATACCGGTAACACCTCGTCCCGCTTGACCCGCGCGATATGCATCAGCGCTTCGATATCGGCGATATGCGGCAGGGTCAGGATCCGGTCCCGATAAAGCTGCTGATAGTGCTTCATATCCCGCGCTATAACGGACAGCCGGACATCCACCCGTCCCAGAAATGTCTGGATTTCGATCACCTCGGCCACGTTGCGGGCCTCTTCCATAAACTCGTCAAAGGCGCGGGCCTGTGTCTTGTCCAGGGTGATCCGAAGCGAGACTTCGACAGCATAGCCCATCGCGGTCCAGTCGATCACCGCCTCCTGCCCTTCGATGATCCCGGCTGCCTGCATCTTTTCCAGCCTGCGCCAACAGACACCTGCGCTGATCCGGCACAGATCGGCAAGTTCCGCGGTGGTCAGGCTGGGGTTCGCCTGAAAGTGACGCAAAATGCGCCGGTCGATATCGTCAAGCATGATTTTTTCAGTATTTTCCGTTTTCAAGAATTATTCTTCATCTTTTTTACAAATACTCAAGCCCAACCCTATCGCCAATCCGACGCACGGCAGGTAGAACCGCCCCAACCAAACCAGAAAGGACCGGCAAAATGCGCGTCTATTACGATCGCGATTGCGACATCAACCTGATCAAAGACAAGAAAGTGGCTATCCTGGGCTATGGCAGCCAGGGTCACGCCCACGCGCTGAACCTGCGCGACTCGGGTGCCAAGAACCTGGTCATCGCCCTGCGCGAAGGCTCGCCCTCGGCCAAGAAAGCCGAAGCGGAAGGTCTACAAGTGATGGGCATCGCCGAAGCGGCTGCCTGGTGCGACGTCATCATGTTCACCATGCCCGACGAGTTGCAGGCCGAAACCTACAAGAAATACGTCCATGACAACATCAAGCCTGGTGCCGCCATCGCCTTTGCCCACGGCCTGAACGTCCACTTCGGCCTGATCGAGCCAAAAGACGGTGTTGACGTCATCATGATGGCCCCCAAAGGCCCTGGCCACACCGTGCGCGGCGAATACACCAAAGGCGGCGGTGTGCCCTGCCTGGTCGCGGTTCACAACGATGCAACCGGCAAGGCGCTGGAAATCGGCTTGTCCTACTGCTCGGCCATCGGTGGCGGCCGTTCGGGCATCATCGAGACCAACTTCCGCGAAGAATGCGAAACCGACCTGTTCGGCGAACAGGCCGTTCTGTGCGGTGGACTGGTCGAACTGATCCGCTGCGGCTTTGAAACTCTGGTCGAGGCCGGTTACGCACCCGAGATGGCCTATTTCGAGTGTCTGCACGAAGTGAAGCTGATCGTTGACCTGATCTATGAAGGCGGTATTGCCAACATGGATTACTCGATCTCGAACACGGCTGAGTATGGCCAGTATGTCACCGGTCCGCGCATCCTGAAATACGACGAGACCAAAGCCCGCATGAAAGCGGTTCTGGACGACATCCAGCAGGGCAAATTCGTCCGTGACTTCATGCTGGAAAACGCCGTTGGCCAGCCGACCATCAAAGCGTCGCGCCGCGCCAATGACGAGCATATGATCGAAGAGACCGGCGCCAAGCTGCGCGGCATGATGCCGTGGATCTCGGCCGGCAAGATGGTCGACAAAGAAAAGAACTAAACCTGACCGATGTCAGGCAAAGGGCGGCCCAGGCGGTCGCCCTTTTTCATTTTAAGACCGCTTTGGCAAAGCATTCACCCAGAACGATATCCCATCCCGTATCGTAGCCGCCGCGCTTTTGGGGCGCTTCATCTGCCCAGACATCCCAGCCGGAATGCGTCAGGGTGACTTTTGCCTGCCCCGAACCGCAATCCTCAAAACGCACATCGACGCGCGTAGGAGACCCCTTGTTGGTGCCCGGATGCCAGGTGAATGCCACGGATCGGCCGGGATCGATCGCCAGCACCTGACCCCAGTCGGCACGGGTTCCGTCGAACATGACCTCATAGACCGCGCCACCGATCCGGGGTTCAATAACCACGTCCCTTGCCGGTTGTCCCTGCGATGCGGACACCGCGTGGCTGTCCAGCGGCCACCATGTACCGATGCGGTTGACGAAGATGTCGAAAGCACGCGCAGCTGAGGCACCTACGGCAATTGTTTTGACAATCGGGTCTGTCATGGCCTCTCTCCGGCTCTGGTCACCTCATCTGCAAAGCTGTTCATCACGTCGGTCCAGTACCGGTCGAGCCATCTGCGCAGCTCTGCCAGCCCCTCGGGGCGCACCGCATAGATCCGGCGCGTCCCTTTCGCGTGGCATGTCACCAGCCCGGCATCCGACAGCACCTTGAGATGTTGCGAGACGGCCGGTCGGCTTACCGGCAGCTTTGACGCAAGTTCGCCCACTGCCTGAGGCTGGCTGGCGACGGCTTCGAACACCTGCCTGCGGGTTGCATCGCCCAAAGCTGAAAATGTCGAATCGTAAGTCATTGCTTACGGTAAGTACAAACTAACATTAAGTCAAGATCAGCCCGTGACACCGGCGCGCACGCGGGATAAGGGGATGGAATGGTTGAACAACCCACGAAACAGGACTGGAGCGGCGTTTTCACGCTGGGGCTTATTTGGGGCGGCACATTCATGGTCGTCGCGATGGCTTTGGAAGGCTATGGCCCGATTACCGTGGCGACATCGCGCACCACATTAGGGGCGGTGACGTTGCTTGTCCTGATGCGGATCACCGGGCGCCGCATGCCGGTTTTGACACCCGCGCTGACTACATCAATCCTGCTGATTGGCGTGCTGTCGACTGCGGTGCCTTTCATGCTGCTTAGCTGGGGGCAGCAATATGTGCCCTCGGCTTTTGCAGGGTTGTCCATGGCTGCAATTCCGCTGATGGTGTTGCCGCTGGCGCATTTCTTTTCAGATGAGCCGCTGAACCTGCGTCGGTTTCTGGGCGTGTGCCTTGGGTTTTCCGGCGCATTGGTCCTGATCGGACCCGGTCTGGCAAAGCTGGGTCAAGGGACCGAGCCACTGGCGCAGCTGGCCTGTGTCTCGGCCGCCCTTTGCTATGCCTCGACATCGATCCTGACGCGGCGCTGCCCGCCAGTCGAGCCGCTGGCGCTGGCCGCGCTGACCCTGCTGGTCGGCGCTGTTCTGCTGGTGCCCATCATGCTGCTGGTCGAAGGTGTCCCTACTTGGCAGGGTAACCGCCCGTCGCTGGCCCTGATCGTGCTTGGCCTGATCCCCACAGCATTCGCCAATTTGCTGCGGGTTTCGATCACCCGCAGCGCCGGATCGGTGTTTTTGACACTGGTGAATTATCAGGTGCCGATCTGGTCGATGGTGTTCGGGGCCTGGATCCTGTCCGAGGCCCTGCCCCTGCGATTCTACGTCGCCCTGGCCCTGATCCTGACGGGCATGGCCATCAGCCAGTGGTTCAGCCTGCGCAGAGTTCTGTTCGGGCGCTAGCCTGCGGCGGCTTCGACCTCGGCCACGATGCTGTCGACGACCTGGACCAGCAGCGCGTCATCCTCGCATTCGGCCATAACGCGGATCAGCGGCTCGGTGCCGGATTTACGGATCAGCAACCGTCCCTGCCCGTTCAGCCGCGCCTCGGCATCGGCAATGGCGGCTTTAACGCTTTGAACTTCAAGCGGAGTTTGGCCGCTGGCATAGCGGACGTTCTTCAGCAGCTGCGGCACGGTTTCGAATTGCTTGGACAGGTCCGAGGCTTTGCGACCGGACAGAACCATCTCGGCCAGGAAATGCAGACCGGCCATCAGGCCATCTCCGGTGGTGGCATAGTCGCTCATCACGATATGACCGGATTGTTCACCGCCCAGGTTGAAGCCACCTTCGCGCATACGTTCGACCACATAGCGGTCGCCGACGGCTGTGCGTTCCAGCCGCATATCGTGTGACGACAGGTGCCGTTCGAGCCCGAGATTGGACATCACGGTGGCCACAAGGGCATTGCCTTTCAACTGCCCGGATTTTTTCCAGGCCGTCGCCAGCAGTGCCATAAGCTGATCGCCATCGGCGACCTGACCGGTTTCGTCGACGATAACGACCCGATCCGCGTCGCCGTCCAGACAGACACCAACGTCAGCGCCATGCGCCACGACGGTTTCGGCAGCCAGTTGCGGCTTGGTCGATCCGCAGTTGAGGTTGATGTTCTTCCCGTTGGGCGAAATCCCGATCGGGATCACGTCTGCACCCAGTTCCCAAAGAACCTCGGGCGCGGTGCGGTGGGCGGCGCCGTTGGCACAGTCGATCACCACCTTGAGACCATCCAGACGCACATCGCGCGGCAGCGAGGATTTCACACGCTCGCCATATCTGAACCGGGCGTCATCAACACGACGCGCCCGTCCGATATTCTGGGCCTGAGCAGGCCGGACACCTTCGTCGATCAGCTTTTCGATGTCGATCTCGGCCTGATCGGACAGTTTATAACCGTCGGGGCCAAAGAACTTGATGCCGTTGTCCTCTGCCGGGTTGTGGCTGGCCGAGATCATGACACCCAGATCGGCCCGCATCGACCGCGTCATCAGGCCCACCGCAGGCGTCGGAACCGGCCCCAGCAACAGCACATTCATTCCCGTTGACGTCAGACCGGCGGTCAGCGCGTTTTCCAGCATATAGCCGGACAGGCGTGTGTCCTTGCCGATGACGACCCGGTGCACACCGGTCGCATCACGCCGGAAATAGCGCCCCACCGCAGCCCCGATGCGCAACGCCATTTCCGCCGTCATCGGATGCGTGTTGGCCGTGCCCCGCACCCCGTCGGTTCCGAACAGCTTGCGCATTGGTGTCACTCCGTGATTTTCCGTGAGACCGGATTACCGGACAGCGGCCCATAGGCGCAAGGCCTGAGCGGTCTCGGCGACGTCGTGAACGCGAATGATCTGCACGCCCTGGGACAATCCGGCCAAAGCCACGGCAATTGAACCCGGAGCGCGGGCAGTCTTGTCCGGTTCCCGTCCAATTGTTCCGATAAAGCCCTTGCGGGACACGCCCAGCAGGATCGGGCAGCCAAGCCCGTGAAACAGGCTGAGATTGCGCAGCAAGGTCAGGTTATGGTCTTCGGTCTTGCCGAAACCGATGCCCGGATCGACGATGATCAGGTCGCGCCGAAGTCCCAGGTTCTCCAGCAGAGCGATCTGGGGTTCGAGGAAGTCGTAAACATCCAGCAACACGTTGTCGTAGCTGGGGTTTTCCTGCATCGTGGCCGGATCGCCTTGCATATGCATGACGCAGACCGGTGTGCCCTTGGCGGCGCAAAACGGTGCCAGTTCGGGATCGAACGTGAACCCCGAGACATCGTTGACCAGCCCTGCGCCCGCCGCACACGCCGCTTTGGCGACGCTGGCTTTGCGGGTGTCGATTGAAATCAGGGCATCCGTTTGCGCGCGAATCGCCTCGATCACCGGGCGGGTGCGGGCAATTTCCTGATCTGACGGAATGAAATCCGCACCCGGGCGCGTTGATTCCCCGCCGATATCCAGAATGGTGGCCCCATGCGCCACCATCCGGGCAGCGGCATCGCGGGCGGCCTCGACCGAGCTGTGAACGCCCCCGTCCGAGAAACTGTCAGGCGTGGTGTTGAGAATGCCCATGATATGCGGCACCTGCATATCCAGCCCGGCAATGGGTGCGCGCGGGCCGGTCAAACGCGCCAGCGCCCCACCGGGAATATCCGATGCCGCCATGATCTGCGGAGCGGTATCGCGCCCAAGCGCTTCGACATGGGTAAACCACAGGGGTTGACCGGCCAGAGAGTACGCGCCAGCGGGTCGGGTCTGGCCGTGCTGAACCAGCGGTCTGAAATAGATGCTCACAATTTGGCCTGATCCACGGCCACAGCCCGCAGGGGGGTTTTGGGCGCTTTCGGCAATTCACCGCCGATGACCATCATCTCACTGGCTTCAAAGGTCGCGGCAAACCACGCGGCCAAAGCCACGGCGTCGGATGGCGCGGCAGAAGGACCATCCACCGCGTCCAGAACGATCTTGGACGGGGCCCAGACACAGATCTGGCCGTTCTTCATGGCCCAGTCCAGTTCCGTCCGGGTTGAAACCACCTTGCAGCGGTGATCGCGTGCGGCCAGAACCCACGCGTTTTGCTCGATCGCAAGCAGGTCAATCCGGCGCTGTGTCATTGCGTGGCCGGTTTGCGGCGCAGCCAGGTCTGACGCCCCCACACACAGGATCAGCGGGCGTTGGCGGTTCTGCAACTGGTCGATCCACCCGGTCAGATTGTCCGAGGCGATGGCGTCATTCGACAGGTAGACCAGACGGGGATGCGGGCGGTCTTCCTCGGTCACATCGTGATGAACCGAGTCTTTCCCGCGCACGATCTCGACCCCAAGAGCGCCCGGACCGCGATCCAGTTTTTCGATGCGAACAAAGACTCTTACAGCCTGAGGTTCATGCAAGATACGTTCGGCCACACGCTCGGCCAGGGTTTCAAGCAGGTTCAGACGCTCGGCCGCGAGTTCATAGGCAATGGATTCCGTTACCCGGTCATAAGACAAGATGCGATCCACATCGTCGTCAATCGGGTCGGTCAGAGACCGGACTTCGACCACGATGTTGAAACAGATCCGCTGGGTTGTTCCCCGCTCGGCCTGAAACGCACCGATTTCAACCTCGACAATATGGTCGCGCAGGGAAATGCGGTCCAGCGGCCCTCGGGGCGAGGTCGCCTCGGACCGTTCGGACGGGTGCGCAAATGCCAGTCGGATTTCAGAACTCATGGGTCCGGCCTTTTCGGCTTGTTGCAGGGCTTGCCCACTATAGGCGTTGCAAGCGCCTATAACATTCAAACAAACGCCATTCCAACCGCCGAATGCGGCGTCAGGTGACGCGAAACCAGCTCATCATACCCGAAGCGGCATGGCCCAGCATATGGCAATGCAACAGCCAGTCCCCCGGATTATCCGCGACCAGCGCGATCTGGCGGGTTTGTCCGCGATCAACCAAAACAGTGTCGCGCCACGGGCCAAGCGATCCGTCCGGCTGGATCAGTCGGAAGTGGTGGCCGTGCAAATGCATGGCATGTGGAAAGACTGTTTCATTGACGAACTCGATCCTGTGAAGGCCGCCGGTCCGGGCGTCCAGAAACGGATCGGACGGGCGTTCCGCATAACCGTTCAGGGCCCAGAACCGGCCCAACTGCGCCAGTTCCTGGCCTGACAATTCAGTGTCCCCGATCCGGGCGTTGTCCAGCCAGCGCATCGCCCCGCCTTGCAGGGACATCCGGTGCAATGGTGCGGATGAGACATCCTCGATGACTGGCAAAGGGTTGGGCGGCAACGCTGCCACGCCTTGTCGTGGCGCGGGTGCGAGAGGTTCGTCGACATCGAACCGAACGATGCCAAAGGCACCGTCGCGTTCAACACTCACCAGACTTGCCGTATCACCCGCAGCCACGACATCCACAACAAGATCGATGCGTTGTGCAGGGGCGATTGGGAAAGCCCCCGACAATAGGATCGGCGTTTCCAGTGGCATACCGTCAAGGGCGACGATCCACCCTGACAACCCATCGAGATTCAGGTCAAAAATCCGCGCGTTGGAGGCGTTGATCAGGCGTAGCCGGAGACGGTCGTTCCGTCGCGCCTGAACGCGCGGGTCAAGGGATCCGTTGACAGTGATGATATTCCCCAGTCGGCCAGCGTGGCTGAGATCATGGCCATTGTCGAAATCATCCGTGATCTGGGCGGTTTCCGGATCAAGCCGCCAGTCGTCCAGCATCAGCACCAGATCCTGATCCACATCGGGGGCAGCAGTTTCTTCGACGATCAGCGGCCCGTAAAGCCCGCGCGCAACCTGTTCCATCGACTGGTTATGCGCATGATACCAATAGGTCCCTGCGTCGGGAACGACGAAGGAGTAATCAAAGCTTGCGTCCGTCTCGACCGCGTCCTGTGTCAGGCCGGGCACGCCGTCCATGGCGTTTTCAATGCGAATGCCGTGCCAATGGACCGAAGTTGCTTGCGGAAGCTGGTTCATCAGGGTGCGCTGGATGCGGTCGCCCTGCCTGACGCGCAGTTCAACGCCGGGGACAGACCCGTCATATGTCCAGACTTCCGTTTCAGGATAACTTGCAGGCGCGATCGGGTGTTTGGTTACACGCGCATTAAGCGGTGCAAAACCCGCACTGGCCACACGCGGCATCAGCAGTGCTGCTGCAGCCGTTTGCAAAAGGTGTCTGCGGTTCAAATTCATTACGGGCCTCCTGGCCCGCAATATAGGATGCAACCTGCCCCGCGCCAGCAAGCTTCCAGCGCGGGTGCGTCAATCAGTTGCTCGCTGTCCGGTAGTTGTGGCGGTAAAAAACATGCACGCCGATTTTCGCCGTCTGTTTGTAGACCCGCGACCAGGATGGGCGAACCGACGTCGTGTGATAATGTGTTGCCCCTTCGGTCAACTCATCCGCCACGCCATCAATGGCAGCCCGCGCGACTTTCGCCACACGCTCATACGCCTTTTTCTCGTGGATGACTTCCTTGCGGCCATCGCAGGTGTATGTGAACTGGCACTGGTATTTCTTGCCGGTCCCCTGATGGATCACCCCGCACAGGGAATCCGGGAAACGGCTGCTTTTGACCCGATTCAGGATCACCTCGGCAACCGCGAACTGGCCGCGCACGCTTTCGCCGCGCGCCTCGAAGTACAGGGCTTCGGACAGGCATTTCCAGTTTTCACCACCGGAGGCCTTTGGTTGCTGGTCAAGCCAGTCTTTGGAGAAGGACACTTCGACAGGTTCAGCCGCCTTGCGGGGCTGGAACAGCTTGAAATAGTCCCGAAAACTTTGCGCTGGCAGCTCGCTGCGGGCGACAAGTTCTTGTTTTGCAGTATCAGTCGCTTCCTTCTCAGCGAAGGATGCACTCGGCAGAACGGTTGCCGCCACTGCGGCAACAGCCAATATGTAACGTAGCATCAGATAACCTCGCACAGGCACATCACGCGCCTTACCCTCCCCCGGCGGGCGCGACGAGGCTGATACCCCAGACTGACGCAAAGGTCCAGTATCTTGAAAAAAGCAAGTGGAAAATCGCCCGTAGCGAAAATATTTTTCGCCTACGAGTGACCGTATAACCCACTATTCCTTGGGGTTCGGCGCGGTGTCAACCCCCAAGTCTGGAGGAAATCGCCAGTTGAGCGGCAGCCAGCCGAGCGACCGGAACCCGGAACGGTGAGCATGACACATAGTCGAACCCAAGATCGCGACAGATGGCGATTGATTCGGGGTTCCCGCCGTGTTCGCCACAGACCGAAAGGGTCACATCCGGCTTCGCGGCACGCCCGCGTTCCGCCCCGAGTTTCAGCAGCTCGCCCACCCCGTCCGGATCAAGGACATGGAACGGATCTTCGGTAAAGACCCCCTGCCGCACGTAAGCGGACATAAAACGACCGGCATCGTCGCGGGACAGGCCGTAGGTCATCTGCGTCAGGTCGTTCGTTCCAAAACTCATGAACGCGGTCTGCGGCGCGATCTCTTCCGCGCGCAGACAGGCGCGTGGCGTTTCGACCATGACGCCCAGCCGATATTCGAACTTCTGCCCGCGTTCCGATTCAACGGCGGCGGCGACCGAGTCGATGCGGGATTTGACCAGTTCAACCTCGCGCTTGGCGGATACCAGCGGGATCATCACTTCGGGCACCACCGGAGCACCGTTTTTTCGTGCGTCAAGCGTGGCTTCAAAAATCGCGCGCGCCTGCATGTCGTAGATCTCGGGTACGGTGACACCCAGACGAACGCCGCGCAGGCCCAGCATGGGGTTGTATTCGGTCATCGCCTCAACCCGGCGTTCGACGTCGGACACGGGCAGGTCCAGCGCCTCGGCCAACTCCCGTTGCCCGGTGCGCGTT
Organism: Ruegeria sp. AK11; assembly: GCF_056541095.1. Taxonomy (NCBI): domain Bacteria; kingdom Pseudomonadati; phylum Pseudomonadota; class Alphaproteobacteria; order Rhodobacterales; family Roseobacteraceae; genus Ruegeria; species Ruegeria sp. AK11. Next base: position 566,110 of record NZ_JBQFXU010000001.1, on the reverse strand, counting down.
GTCGGCAGAAATTCATGCAAGGGTGGATCGAACAGGCGGATGCAGACAGGCTGACCTTCCATGATCCTGAACAGCTGAACAAAATCCTCGCGCTGCATCGGAAGCAGGCGTTCCAGCACTGCCGCCCTGCCCGCCGAGGTTTGCGCAAAGATCATTTCGCGCATCACGATCAGACGGCCGGGATCAAAGAACATATGTTCGGTCCGGCACAGACCGATCCCCTGAGCCTGAAAGTTCCGGGCCGTCTGCGCATCAGCCGGTGTGTCGGCATTGGCACGGATGTCGATGTCACGCTCGGCATCGGCCCAGCCCATCAGCGTCTGGAAACAGTCATCCAACGCGGCCTCGAGCATGGCGGGCTGACCGGCCAGAACCTGACCCGAGCTGCCGTCAATGGTGACAATATCGCCGGTTTTAAATACCCGCCCATCCGGTGCGGTCAGCATCTTGTCTTTCGTCTGAAACCGCATTTCCGAGGCCCCGACGATACAGGGCAGACCCAACCCGCGCCCGATCACGGCCGCGTGGCTGGTCATGCCGCCCTTTTCCGTCAGAACCGCAACAGCGGCGTGCATCCCGCGCACATCCTCGGGCGAGGTTTCCCGGCGCACCAGAACACACGCCTCGCCACGGGCGGCACTGGCCTGTGCTTCGGCCGAGGTGAACACGATCTTGCCGGTCGAGGCACCGGGGCTGGCACCAATGGCAGTGGTCAGCACGTCGCGGCGCGCATCAGGGTGGACCTGACGGTGCAGAAGTTCGTTCAGCGCGTGCGGGTCGACACGCATCACCGCCTCTTGCGGCGGTATGATACCGTCTTCGGCAAGACGTACGGCAATGCGCATGGCCGCGCGAGCCGATCGCTGCACCCGGACGCCATCCAGAATATGCACAGTGCCGTCCTGAATGACGAATTCGACCTGCATCTCTTCGCGCAGTTTCTCGCGCATCAGGGCAGCATGCGTTTTGACATCGGCGAAAGCATTGGGCGCGACCTCTTCCAGCGAGGGGCCGCGCGGGTCTTTTTCCAGAAACAGGGCGGCCACATCTTTGCCCAACGCATCGCGCCCCTGGCTCTGGCTGAGGTAGCGACCGGTGATCTGTGGCATTCCGGTTGTGGAATCAACCAGTTGCAGAACACCCGATCCGCATTCCCCTTTGCCGACGCCGGGGATCATCTCTTGAATGACCAACCCAAGCCCGGCATCAGCGGGTGCCCCCTTGGCCTGCCGCAGCAAGCGCGCGGACGTCCCGTCCCATGCACGCGCCATCGAGCGCAGAACGCCGATCAGCTGTTCGCCCCTGTCCTGCGGAAAGACCTCGTCGGTTTCATCCTCGTAGGCGCGCAGCGAATGGCGCAGCCCTTCGCGGCCGTCGGCATCAATGTCATCAAACACATCCGCATCCAGCCGCGCCACGTGGATCGCATAGCTTTGAACGAACCTTAGATACAGGGCTGCGGCGGCCTCGGCCCCCATGGTGTCGGACAGGTCGACATAACGGGCATCGTTCATTCCGATATTGAGAACCGCGCCGGGACCGCCCCAATCGGGATCTTCGGAACTGGGCCGGACGCATAGCAACGAGGTCGGATCGAACTGTTCGAGGATCGCCGCAATATCCGGGGTTGTCCCTTCGGCGATCTGGTGAACGGCATCAAATGACAACGCAACGGTTCGGGGCACCGGCAGGTCCAGCCGGACCAGACGTTGCAAACATTTGGCCCGCCCGCCATGTGTATGGGCGGTGACAGGCGCGTCGGATGTGATGAGCGTCGTATTCGGATTATTCTGCACTGCAGCACCTTTTGGTTTGCCTGCAGCATAAGCGCTTGCGCCCTTCACGCAAGAGCGTTGTGGGCGCGCGTGCCAGCGCGCCCGGTCGTTTACCCTTCGATCCGGGTCAGATCGGCCACGCTGGAGCAGATCTGACGGATCTGGCTGAGCAGGTTCAGCCGGTTGCGGCGAACAATGTCATTATCGGTGTTGACCTGCACATCCTCAAAGAACGCATCCACCGGCCCGCGCAGCCCCGCCATGGCGGCCATGGCCGTGGGGAAATCTTCGGATTTCAGCGCGGGTTCGATTTTTGCCTGAGCTGCGTTCAAGGCCGCAAACAATGCCTTTTCGCTGTCGGTTTCGGCGAATTTCACATCCGCACCATAGGAATATTCCACCCCATCCTTTTCCTCGGCCTGGGTCAGGATGTTGTTTGCGCGCTTGAAACCCTGCACAAGGTTTTCGCCATCTTCAGTCGCGATCACCGCGTTCAGCGCGCGGGCGCGTTTGACCAGCAGATTGAGGTCGTCATTGCCGTCCATCGCGATACAGGCATCGATGACGTCGTGACGGATGCCTTCGTCGCGGAGGAAGACCTTGAGACGGTCGTGAAAGAAGGAGAGGAGATCGTCGGATGCGTCGGGGATCTTCTTTTCTAGGCTCAGGAAATCGGCGCCCGACACTTCACCCAGCCTTTCCTTGACAGTCTGGAAGGCTGCGCCAAACACGCCGTGATCTGCGATTTCATCCAAAAGTTCGTCAACGTTTTCCGCCGCCAACGCCTCGTTTGCAGCGCTTTCAGCACGCAGCAGCTGCCCGTCGAAGAACCGATCCAGATGCAGGCGCAGGTCATTGTCGAGCACCAGCCGGATAACCCCAAGTGCCGCACGGCGCAGGGCAAACGGGTCTTTTGAGCCGGTAGGCTTTTCATCAATCGCCCAGAACCCCGCCAGCGTGTCCAGCTTGTCGGCCAATGCAACGGTCACCGACAGCGGAGCCGTGGGCACATCATCCGACGGCCCCAAAGGCGAGTAGTGCTCTTGCGCGACAGCGGCCACGGCGGCATCTTCGCCTGCCGCTTCGATGTAATACCGCCCCATAAGGCCCTGGAGTTCGGGGAATTCATAGACCATTTCCGAGCTGAGGTCGGCCTTGGCCAGGCGCGCGGATATTTCAGCCTGATCAGCATCGGCTCCGGTCACTGGGGCCAGTTCGCGGGCCAGCGCGGCGATGCGCCCGATCCGGTCGGCCTGCGTTCCCAGTTTGTTGTGGAAGGTGACGTTTTCCAGCGCGCGGGTCCACTGTGCAATGTCCGATTTGGCGATGCGCAGGTCATTTTCCCAAAAGAATTTGGCATCCGCCAGACGGGCCGACAGCACTTTCTGATTGCCCGCCAGAATGGTCGCGCCATTGTCAGCGGTTTCGCGGTTCGCAACAGTGACGAACCGTTCAATCCGGCCCGTTTTGGGATTGCGGACCGAGAAGAACTTTTGGTGTTCTTTCATCGAGGTTTGCAGCACCTCGGGTGGCAGGTCGAGGAATTCGTCGTCGATCCGCCCCATCAGGACAACCGGCCATTCGACCAGACCGGCGACCTCGGCCAGCAGGCCCTGATCTTCGACCAGTTCAAGACCGGCGGCAAAGGCCATGTTCTGGGCGTCGTTCCAGATGTGCCGGGCGCGTTCCTCGGGGGACAGGACGACAAAAGCCCGCTTCAGCTTGGCCGCGTAATCGTCAAAAGACGTGACCGAAAACCGGTTGGGCGCCATAAAGCGGTGGCCTGCTGTGGTGTCGCCGGACGAAATGCCATCGACATCCATTGGCACGACCTGCGCCCCGGCCTCATCCGTCAGAATGCACAGGATCGAATGCAGCGGGCGCACCCAGCGCAAGCTGCCACTGCCCCAGCGCATGGACTTAGGCCAAGGGAAATTGCGGATGGTGGTTTCGAGCACTTCGGCAATGATCTCGGCCGCGGGGCGACCGGCCTTTTCGATGGTGGCGAAATAGATGGCCCCCTTGGGCGTTTCGCGTTCTTCCAGCTGATCACGGGTCAGGCCCGCGCCGCGCAGGAACCCTTCGATTGCCTTGTCGGGCGCGCCGACCTTTGGGCCCTTGCGTTCTTCCCGGATGGTGGGGCTTTTCGCCAGCAGCCCCTCGACCGCCAGCGTCAGGCGGCGGGGCGTGGTCAGGGCGGCGGCGTTTGCATAGGTCAGACCGGCCTCGACCAGACCATCGGTAATCCGCTTTTTCAGATCCTCGCCGGCACGGGCTTGCATCCGTGCGGGGATCTCTTCGGAGAACAGTTCGATCAACAGGTCGGGCATTGTCGGTCCTTAGAAATTGACGATCGTCTGAATGACGATGGCATTGGCGATATCCACAAAGAAGGCGGATACAAGGGGCAGCACGATAAAGGCAATAGGCGATGGGCCATATCGCTTGGTCACGGCTGTCATATTTGCGATTGCGGTGGGTGTGGCCCCCAACGCAAAGCCGCCAAACCCAGCGGCCAGTACAGCCGCGCGATAGTTGGACCCCATGACCGGGAACAGCACCCAGAGGACGAACAGCACCGCGAACACCGTCTGCGCTGTCATGATCACGGCAATGGCCATGCCAAGCTGCGCAATGGTCCAGAGTTGCAGGCTCATCAGCGACATTGCCAGAAACGCTCCCAGCGCAAATTCCGAAATCAGCGCCAGCGATGGTGTGCGCGACACTTTCGGAGCATCGGGAAACAGCGCGTCCCGCAGATTGGCGATCACGATGCCCATGATCAGGCAGGGCACGAACAGCGGCAGTTTCAGCCCGGCGGCGGCAATTGATTCATTCAGTGCATATCCCAAGATGATCGCCAGGTTCAGGTGCAGCAGGACGCGCATGACGGTCAGATGATCGATGCTTGTGGTGTGCCCGTCATGCTCATCCGGCAATCCGACGCTGGGTTCTTCGTCAGGGCGGTCAGGCGTCAGGCCGCGCCGTTCGACCAGCAGGCGCGCAATCGGGCCGCCAACTAGCGCGGCAAGCACCAATCCAAGGGTGGCGACGGCCACACCCAGTTCGGTCGCGCCGTCAAGCCCCGTTGCCTGCGCCACGTCCGGCGCCCATGCGATTGCCGTACCGTGCCCACCGATCAGGGCGGCCGATCCGAACAACACACCGGCCTGTGCGGGATAGCCGAAGATCGCCGCCCCAGCGGCACCAATCACATTCTGAAAGACAATCGTCGCCAGTGTGAGAATCAAAAGCAAGATTAACGGCTTACCGCCCGCAATGAGGTCAGACAGACGGGCGTTCAGGCCGATCCCGGCAAAAAACAGGACCAGCAGGAAATCGCGGGCCGTCAGGCCAAAGGACAGTTCAATCCCGAATACCAGATAGAGCGTCAGAACCACCAGCGAAGCCAGCAGACCCCCTGTTACGGGTTCCGGGATGTTGAAATTGCGCAGAGTTGCCACACGGGCATTGATCTCGGCCCCGATCAGAAAGACCGCAAACCCCAGAGTGGCCGTCAGGAAATCGGGGATTTCTATGACATGGCCCACGGTCTGCTCCTTCAGTTTTCCGGGCGCGGCGGACATTCCTCGCCCACGACGGTACCGTCATAGGCTTTTTCACCGCAATTGTTCAACGCGTGCCAGACATAGCCCTTACCATCTTCGGTGATCGCCACGATCCGGTCGACGCCGAAATGGATGTTCTTCACCCCCATGAAAGCCCGCGCCTGCCCGGATTCAAGCGCATCCGCCAATGACACCGCATCGTAGCATTCAAACCATCCCGGTGCAGTCAGAGGTTCAGGGTTTTCGACAGGCACGTATCCAGCCATCTGGTCTGGCATCAATTCGGTTTCGAAACAGGCGCGATACCGGATCGGCGAACTGTCCGCGTCGATAGCCTGAAACCCGGTATAGGCGATGGGTTCCGGCACACCGTTCGCATCCGTCATCAGGGCAACGTCCTGCCCCGGTTGCGGTTCGACCTCATAATAATAGCCGTAGACCTGTAGATAATACATGCCGACGCCTGCCACGATGGCCGACAGCAGCAGAAGAATTGCCAGCAGTTTTCCCGTCATCTTTCAGGCCGCCTCTTTCAAGTTCTTGTAAAATAGGACAGGTTTCATCGGGGAACAGGCAGAAACGAGGTCTACACGATGGAATCCACCCTTGCCGTCGGATTTTTCGGCGCATTGTTTGCGATCATGAACCCGGTCACCAACCTGCCGGTGTTTCTGAGCGTCACTCAGGACCTGTCTGCCGCCGAACAGCGCAAGATTGCGGTCAAAACCGTGATCTACTGCCTGATCCTTGGCGGTGCCTTTGCCCTGGTCGGCAGTCAGGCGCTTGGCCTTTTTGGCATCAGCGTCAATCATCTGCGCGTCGCCGGTGGTCTGGTTGTCATGATGATCGGTCTGAACATGCTGAACGGACACGAAAGCACCTCTCATCACGGGACGAAGGGGGAAAAGGACGCTTACCCCGAAGCCGACACCGTCGCCTTTTATCCGCTGGCCTTTCCCATTCTGGTCGGCCCCGGCACCATCACCACGCTGATCCTGTATGCGCACCAGATCAAGAAGCCTGTAGAAGCCTTTGTTTATGCAGGTGTATTCCTTGCTATTGTCGGCCTGCTTCTGATCACGTTCTGGAACGCGGCCTGGCTGGCCCAACGCCTGTCCGACACCGCGCGCGTGATCATGAGCCGCTTTATGGGGATGATTCTTGCGGCTATCGCCGTCAGCATGATTGCGGACGGCCTGAAAGCCCTGTTGCCGGGGCTGGCCTGATCGCCTCATCCGGCGCTGAACCCGGCGGCCTCGGTCTGCACAAAGGCATCCGCGCATTGCTTGGCCAGCGCCCGCACGCGTCCGATATAGGCCTGTCGTTCGGTGACCGAGATCACGCCCCGCGCATCCAGCAGGTTGAAGATGTGTGACGCCTTGATGCATTGGTCATAGGCCGGATGCGCCATGATGATGCGCTTGCCGGTTTTCGGATCGTCATGCGCCTGCGCCAGGATAGTTGCGCATTCAGCCTCGGCCTCTTCGAAATGGCGCAGCAGAACCTCGGTATTGGCCACGTCAAAGTTCCAGCGGGCGTATTCCTCTTCGGTCTGCTTGAAGATATCGCCGTAAGTCAAAGGGCTGGGGGATTGCGGATCGTTAAACGGCATGTCCATCACGTGGTCGATGCCCAGCACATACATGGCCAGACGCTCCAGCCCATAGGTCAGCTCGCCTGATACCGGCGCGCAGTCATGGCCGCCAACCTGTTGGAAATAGGTGAACTGGCTGACTTCCATTCCGTCACACCAAACCTCCCAGCCAAGCCCCCATGCGCCCAGTGTGGGGCTTTCCCAGTCGTCTTCGACAAAGCGGATATCATGCAGGTCCATGTCGATGCCGATGGCCTGAAGGCTGCCCAGATACAGCTCTTGCAAATCCGGAGGGCTGGGTTTGATCAGCACCTGATACTGGTAGTAATGCTGAAGCCGGTTGGGGTTTTCGCCATAACGCCCATCCGTGGGACGGCGCGACGGCTGAACATAGGCTGCGGCCCATGCCTTGGATCCCAGCGCCCGCAAGGTGGTTGCGGGATGGAACGTCCCTGCCCCGACCTCCATGTCATAGGGTTGCAGAATCGCACAGCCTTTCGAGGCCCAGTAGGACTGAAGCCTGAGGATGATTTCCTGAAATGAACGCGGTGCGCTGGTCGGTTCGGTCATGACATTCCCTCTGGGCGCCCCGTGCGCCCGGTTCCGGTCGGTTTGGCCCTTCCTATGCAAGGGGCCGAGGGGCGTCAACGGGGCTTTGGGCTGTGGCTGTATCTGCGCGGCCACACCACAAATTCCCCGCATTCTCAGCATGGTATTTGGCAAATGAAATCGCGTATTCTGCACCTCAGTACAAACACCGCATAACACGGGCAGACAATGACACGCGTATTTTCAGCAATTCTTTTGTTTCTTCTGGTCGGCCTGCGCGCCGCGACCGCACAACAAGACCTCGGCGTCTGGGTTCAGGTCGAGGCGCAGCCCTCGCTGCGCGAAGCGCAGGACCGGGCGCAAGCCTATGCCAGCACCCTGCCCGATGTGAACGGGTTTCGGCTGAACAGTGGCTGGTATGCCATCGTCATTGGCCCCTATTCGCGCGGCGATGCCGAGCAGGTTTTGCGCGTATACCGGGCCGAGGGGCAGATCCCGCGTGACAGCTTTGTCGCGTTTTCAAGCGCGTTGGGGCAGCAATTCTGGCCCGTCGGCGAAAACGCGATAAACCGCGACGTCGCAAGCGCGCCGACGGAACCGGCAGCACAGGCGGAAGAACCCGTGGCGGTTACGACCCCACAGGTTTCGGATGAAACCCGCGCACAGGCGCTGCAATCCGAGCGCCTTTTGACCGCGCAGGAACGGAAAGACCTGCAAACGGCCCTTCAGGCGGCGGGTTTCTATAATTCGACCATTGATGGTGCTTTCGGACAGGGAACCCGCCGGTCGATGGGCGATTGGCAGCGGTTCAACGGCTATGAGGTGACGGGCGTTCTAACCACGGTGCAGCGCAAGGCCCTGATGGATGAATACAACGCGCCGCTGATCTCGGCCGGGATGGACCGGTATTCCGACGACGCGGCCGGAATTGCGCTGGACATGCCGTTGGGTACAGTCAGCTTTGACCGCTATGAAGCTCCGTTCGTACATTTCAAAAGCGCCTCGGATCTGAACGCCCAGGCCCTTTTGATCAGTCAGGAGGGTGACAAGAACACGCTGCGCGCCCTTTACCAGGTGATGCAGTCGCTTGAAATTGTTCCGCTGAACGGCCCGCGTGAGCTTGGCCGCGACCAGTTTACCCTTGAAGGGCGCGGCAATGGGATCGTTTCATTCACGCAGGCGCGGTTGGCCGATGGAATGATCAAGGGCTTTACGCTGGTCTGGCCCGAAGGGGACGAGGCGCGCCGCCTGCGTGTTCTGGCTGCGATGGCGACCAGCCTGAGCACAACGGACGCGGTTCTGGATGCCGCCGCCGGTGCGGATGCGGAACAGCGCATCGATCTGGTCTCGGGTCTTCAGATCCGCAAGCCGCGGCTGTCGCGGTCGGGCTTTTTCGCTGGTGCGGACGGCACGGTTCTGACGGTGTCCGAAGCCGCCGAAAGCTGCACCCGGATCACTCTGGAAGGGGATCAGGAGGTTCAGCTGGCGCTGACGGACCCGGAGCTTGGTGTTTCGGTTCTGCGTCCTGCAAAAGCTCTTGCCCCTATGAGTGTGGCTGCTTTCAGCACCACCCAACCGCGCATCCAGTCCGAAGTGGCCGTATCCGGCTTTTCCTACCAGGGGGCTTTGGGCGCACCGACGCTGACCTACGGCCAAATCGCGGATATCCGTGGCCTGAACGGCGAGACGGGTGTCAAACGGCTGGCGCTGAACGCACAGCCCGGCGATGCGGGCGGGCCGGTCTTCAACGACAGCGGCAACGTGGTTGGCATGCTGCTGCCCACACCGTCCGAGGGGCGCACCCTGCCCGCGTCAGTCAGCCTTGCGGCAACGGTCGAGCGGTTGACAGAAATCCTGACGAAAGCCGGTGTTTCCGGTCAGTCGAGCGAGGAAACCACCCGGATTTCCCCCAACGAGCTGAACCGGCGCGCGACCGGAATGACGGTTCTGGTGCACTGCTGGGACTGAGCCCGCGCAGATATTGAAACCAGACATTGAAACACCAAAGCGCCGCATGAACTTGCGGCGCTTCTTTTTTTTACAGAATGTCCGGGGTCATGTGGATCAAGGTCGGGACAGGTGCATCGAAAGCCGCGCGAACTGCGCTCTGCATCTCAGCCAGAGATGAAGGGGCTGAGGCGCGCGCGCCAAAAGCCTCGGCCAGTTTGCAGAAATCCGGGTTATGCGCCACCACCGCATTTGGCGCGATCTGGCTGCGGACCATGCTGTCTTCGATTTCTTTCAGCTTGCCATTGTCCCACAGGATGATCGGCAGCGACAAACCCAGTTCGACCGCAACACCCAGTTCCTGCATCGTATAGTGGAACCCGTAATCCCCGGCGATAACCGCCGTTGGTTTGCCGCGCCGCGCCACCGCGCCGCCAATTCCGGCCGGCAAACCATAGCCCAGCGTTCCGAACCCGGTGGGATGGTGCCAGTGATGCGGATAGGCCATGTCCCACACCTCTTTCGCGACATAGGCGAATTGGGTCATGTCGGAATAGATCATGGTATCAGCGGGCATCGCCGCGCGCAGCGCATCGGCCACTGCTACAATTCCGGGCCGTTCGGCATCCACCTCGGCCCGCCACCGGGCACGGGTTTCGGAAATTTCGTCGGGCGACCAGCCGGTTGCCGGTTTCAGGTTTTCGGTCGCCTGCCACAAGGCGCGGGCAAAGCTTTCGCTGTCGGTTTGCAGTTTGATCGCGGCGCGATGGTGGTCGGACAGGACTTCGGGATCAAGGTCAACCCGGATCAATGTTGCCGAATGCCCAAGGTCGCTGCGCCACAGATCGACCTCGCCCAGTTCGGCGCCGACCGCGATGACCAGATCCGCTGAGGCGATAACCTCGGCGCTGCCGGGGCGCGGCAGGGATGCGCCGAAATCCAGCGGATAGTTTGCGCCTGGCAGCCCGCGCCCTGCATAAGTGGTAAAGCAGGCAGCCCCAAGCTGTGTCAGAATCTGCCGCCAGTCGCTGGACTTGCAACCGCCCCCCAGAATGAACAGCGGCCTGCGCGCAAGGTTCAGCATCGAGACAACAGGCGATACGTCAGGCGGCAACGCTTTGGTGCGCAACGCGGGCTGGCTGGGGAAAGGTGCCGGATCAGCCTCGGCCTGCAACTGCGCGATTGGCACCTGAATGTGCTTGGGGCGCGGGCGCGACAGCTCGAATTCTTCAAAGGCGCGTTCGACCAGCGCATAGGCGGCCTCGGCCGTGTTGGCCTGTGCCGACCAGTCGGCAACGGTTCCGGCCGCAAGGCGCTGGTCCTTCATCTGGTGCAACTGGCCGCGCAAGGCCTGTGTTTCATCAAGGCAGGACGACACCACCAGCATCGGCACCGAGTCGCTGTAGGCTTGTCCGATCGGCGTCATGATGTTGCACAGGCCGGGCCCGGTGATCACATAGGCAACCCCCGGCTTGCCGGTTGCGCGGGCATACCCATCGGCCATGAACCCCGCCCCCTGTTCGTGACGGGCCAGAACATGTTGGATGCCAGCCTCTTCGATGCCGCGGTACAATTCCTGATTGTGAACGCCGGGTATGCCGAAAATCACGTCCACGCCACGATCCTTGAGCATATGCGAAATCTGCGCGCCAAGGGGTCTTTTCATCAGCCTCTCCAGAATTGAACGGTGAAGATCGCGTAAACGGCCAACAGCTCGAGCCGCCCGACCAGCATCCCGATTGTCAGCAACCATTTGGCCGTGTCGTTGAGATTTGCGAAATTACCCGCTGGTCCGATCTGATCGCCCAGACCGGGACCGACATTGGCCAGCGCGGTCGCCGCCCCGGAAACGGCTGTGATGAAGTCCAGGCCGGTCAGCGCCAGCGCCCAGGACAGCACGCCCATCGACAGGACGAAGAACATGAAAAAGCTCATCACCGAGGTCAGAACGCCCTGCCCCACGGGCCGCCCATCATAGAGCGGCACGAACACGCCATGCGGAGACCTGATCCGTTTGATCTGACTTTTGATCGAGGCGAATAGCAGCTGGTAGCGGAATATCTTGATCGAGCATGCGGTCGAACCCGCGCAGCCGCCAATCAGGCCGATCAGGAAGAACATCATGATCGGAAAGCTGCCCCAACCCATGTAATCGACACTGGCATAGCCGGTGCCCGAGATGATCGAGGTGATGTTGAACAGAGATTCCCGAAACGCCTGTTCCCAGTGATGCGGAAAGACCGATGTCAGGAAAATCGACATGATGATGACCAGAACCAGAATGGTCGCCAGAAACGCGCGAATTTGACTGTCTTTCCACAAGGACGCTGTATGGCCGTTTGCCAGCTGGACATAGCGCACAAAAGGAAGCGCCGCCAATATCATGAACACCGACGCCGCATATTCGGCGGGGCCCGAAAAGGTTCCGAACGAGGCGTCATAGTTCGAGAACCCACCGGTCGAAAGCGTTGTCAACGCATGTACCAGCGCATCGAAAAAGTTCATTCCCAGACCGGCGTAAACCAGCGCGCAAACCAGTGTCAGGAAAACATAGATGAGCGAAATCTGACCCGCGATCTCTTGCGCGCGAGGCAGGATTTTACCCATTGTTTCAAAGCCTTCCGAGCGGAAGATCTGCATGCCGCCGACACGCAGTTCGGGCAGGAACACCATGGCGACAACGATGATCCCGATACCCCCCAGCCATTGCAGGATACCACGCCACAGCAATAGCCCCTGCGGCAGGGTATCCAACCCGGAAATCACCGTTGAACCTGTTGTTGTCAGGCCGGACATCGCCTCGAAATACGCGTCGACAAAGCGCAGCTCGGTTTCACCGAACAGAAACGGAATTGCCCCAAACAGGGGCAGCGCCGCCCAAACACCGGTTGTCAACAGGAAGGTCTGGCGGATGGTCAGCCCTTCGCCCACACCGTTCGAGCAGCTCATCGCCAGAACGGTCCCGGTCAGCGTCGTGATAATGGCGCTTTCCAGAAATACCGGCCATTCGCCGCGCCCCTCGATCAGGTCCGCGAGCATAGGCAGCAGCATGGTCGCCCCAAGAATGGCGACCAGCAAGCCAATCACATATCCGACCGGGCGAAGATCCATCATGACGCGCAGGGTTGGCGTGCCAACCCGACCGTGTCAAGCAGATGATCCCGGTTTACCTGTCAGTTTTTGACATCTGTTCCGGGCATCACAGGCGGTTTGGACGGGGCGCGTGATTTTCGCGCCTGCGGTTTGCGCGGTTCCGTCGCCGGGGCTGGTTTCGCCTGCACCTTGGCCGGGGCAGGATCGGCCTGTGTCGGCCTGACCTGCGCTGCCTGAACGGGCGCCGGTGTCGCAGGGGTGGGCTTGGGCGTTACGGGCGACACGGTTTCGGTCGCAGGTGTCGCCGCGGATTCAACAGGCTTCACTGCTTTTTCATCACTAACCGCTGGTGTCGGTTTGGCTGCCGCCGGGGGTGCCGCCGTGGGCCGCGGACTGGCTGAAAACTCAACAGGTTTGGCTACCGGCTTGGCCGGCGCAGGTTTGCGGGCCAGCTTTTTCTTGGCCGTTGACGATTTCACCGGTACGCGTTTCGCGCGCGCCACGGCAGGTTTGGGTTTGGCCGCCGGTTTTTCCGCCGGAGCTTCTACCACTGGACCCGGTGCTGATGCTGCCAGATGCAGGGCGTGGACCGGCACCATCGGCAGTTCAAGCGCCGAACGGGTCATGATCTGTGCAATCTTGATCTGGTTGACGATCGCATAGCCAGCCATGCGTATAGCCGCGGCCTGAAGCTCCAGCGGTTGGGTAATCGGATTCATTCCATAGATCTCCTGTGAAAACGATGCAGCCAGAAAAGTAAGGGTAAAGCGCCCTGCCCGCTCGGGGGGTCCGGGCGGAGGTTGGGGTCTTGCAGTCCAAGGCGTCTCACGTCTCGGCTTCCTTTCGGGTGACACACCATTGAGCGCGCCGGTGTGCCGAAGCTGCATTCCCCGTCAGGATACAGGAGTTTTTCACGCAATTGCAGCATTTTTGCTGCACTGCGGCGAATGAGCGCCGATCAGGTAAATCTCTGATTAAATTCTAGCCACTTACCCGAGACGTTCAGCCAACGTGAAACAGGGTCGTAAACAGTTTCGGGTCAAGGCTGGACGCGGCGAAGGTTGGGCCTTCGGTCAGAATCGACACGGCGTCATGGCTGTGCAGGCTTTCCTGATGGCTTGCGACAACGCGAAAATCACCGACGTGATGATCTGCCAGCAACTCGGCACAAAACAGGCGCGCGGCATCTTCGACGAAGATCGGATTGGCTGCGTTCAATTCGGCGAAAGCCTGTTCATCTTCGCGCTTCACCATCACCTGCGTTTCCGTCGGAACCGCACGGCGGCACAGCGCAATCAGGTCTTCAAACCACAGGCAATCCGCATCGCAATCCACGACAACCGAAATCCGCGCGACGGAGCGCTGCGAATGCGGCGTCGCCAGCTGACCACGCATCGACCGGGCGTGTTCGCTGAGTTCCAGCGAACAGGGGCAGGTCGAGGAATAGACATAGTCAAGGTGCATGATCTTCTGACGCACACCGTTCTGTTCGACCAGTTCCAGGGCGATGTCGTAATACTGGTACCCCTCAAGGCCCGAGCGCAGGCTTTTGATCCTGTCCGGGTAGGAAAAGCGCATCTGGATACGGGCGTCGAAGCTGTCCAGATCGGACATGTAATCGTCCAGAGCGGATTCCATAACCTCAAAGCTGAACGTCCGTTCCGCATGTTTGTAGAAAGACCGCATGATCCGGGACATGTTGATGCCCTTTTTCTCGGCCTCGAGGCTGACCGTGCCGGTGATCGAGGTTTCCAGCGTCAGGTCTTCGCCCTCTTTCCGGTGGAACCGGATCGGCAGGCGGAAGTTCGAAATACCCACATGTTGGATCTGCTGTTTGGCCCCACGGATCAGGCTGGACGGGCCGTTCTGCAAATCTGGCAAGGATGCGCGGTACGCCGCATCGACGGTAAAGTCATCGGGGTAAGCGCGCGAAAAAGGCGGATAGTTGCCCGCTGCCAAACCGGGCAGCAGCCGGGCCACAGCCGGGTCAAGCTGGTTTATCTCGGCTTCCGAGGCAGATTTGGCCCATTGCCGCAGAACGTTCAAAGCCTCGGCAGCCTTGTCCCGATCCGGTTTTTCATCAATGTCGCGCGGGTGAACATTCATCAGCGGCGGTTCCTTGGTTGGTCGTCGGACTATATATGACTGATGGTCTAATACCAGTCTAACCCGATACGTCGGCAATAGCAGCCCGGATTGAAAAATCCGGCGCAAAACCGTCATCTCGCAACAGTTAGCGCCTTTTAAAGGTGGGAACAGCGGGCGGCACGCCTGGCTGCCGCCCGAAACAAAGTGGCCGCTTAGGCACGCAGCCTGCCCCCCAGTACAAAAAGCGGGGGGCTTTGGTTTATTTCTGCGAGGCTTCCAACGCTTGCCGAAGGTCGGCCAGCAAGTCACCGGCATCCTCAAGCCCGACGGAAAAGCGGATCAGACCCGGTGCAATGCCCAACTGGTCCTTCTGCGCGTCGCTAAGACGCTGGTGCGTTGTTGTCGCCGGGTGCGTCGCGATGGATTTGGCATCGCCCAGATTGTTCGAAATCACCGGGATGGTCATCGCATTCAGGAAGGCAAACGCTGCATCCTTGCCGCCCTTGATGTCCAGCGACAGCACGGTTCCGCCCTTGCCGCCCAACTGGGTCTGAACCAGCGCGTTCTGGGCATGGGTTTTCAGACCGGGGTAAAGTGTACGTTCCAGCGCCGGGTGCCCTTCCAGCGCCTCGGCAATCTTTTGCGCGCTTTCGGCTTGAGCATTGACCCGCAGCGCCATCGTCTCAAGACCCTTGAGCATGATCCACGCATTGAACGGGCTCAGCGCGCCGCCGGTATGCTTAAGATAGGGTTCAACGGTTCCTCGGATGAAGTCCTTGGTTCCGATGATCACACCGCCCAGCGCACGGCCCTGCCCATCGATATGCTTGGTCGCTGAATAGACGACCACATCCGCACCCTGCTGGATCGCGCGCGAGAACACCGGGGTCGAGAACACGTTGTCCACCACGACAACGGCTCCGACCGCATGGGCCAGATCGGCCACGGCGGCGATATCGATCACCTCAAGCGTGGGGTTCGACATGGATTCAAAGAAAACGGCCTTGGTGTCCGGGCGGATCGCAGCCTTCCACTGTTCCAGATCGGTGCCGTCAACAAAGGTCACGTCCACGCCATAGCGGCTCAGGATGTTTTCAAGGATATAGAGGCACGAGCCGAACAGCGCCTTGGCCGAAACGACATGGTCCCCGGCCTTCAGCATCGAGGTCAGCGCGCCGTTGACGGCGGCCATACCCGAGGCCGTCGCAAACGCATCTTCGCCGCCTTCCAGCGCCGCGATGCGCTGCTCGAACATGGACACGGTCGGGTTGCCGTAACGGGCATAGATGAACTCGTCCGGGCCACATTCCAGAAACCGGGCCTCGGCCTGTTCAGCGTTTTCGTAGACGAAACCCTGCGTCAGAAAAATCGCCTCGCTCACCTCGTTATACTGGCTGCGACGGATGCCGCCATGGACGGCTTGGGTGCGTTTGTTCCAGTTCTCGCTCATCTCAATCCTTTCAGCCTCGGGTGGAGGCAAACAAAAAACCCCAGACGCGGCCAAGCGAAAGGGGTCTTTCATCCTGACCTTTTAGCGGTGTTGTTTAGCGTGGCCCGCAATCCGGTAACAAATCGCCACGTAGCTTCAGGATCGCAATACGCCTCGGGCGGTTCTCGGTCAAGCCCGGCCTGCGCTTTGGTCACGCTTTCGTAAGCGGTACTTGCCGAACCGGCAGAAACCCGCATGATCCCCGTCAACATCAGGAGAATGCATGGCTGACCCGATTGATCTGTATTTCTGGCCGACACCGAATGGCTGGAAAGTTTCCATCGCCCTGGAGGAGATGGAGCTGCCCTACACCACCCATCTGATCAATATCGGCAAGGGTGACCAGTTCGACCCCGCGTTCCTGCAAATCGCGCCCAACAACCGGATGCCCGCCATCGTCGATCCCGACGGGCCGGACGGCGCACCTGTTTCGGTTTTCGAAAGCGGCGCGATCCTGATGTATCTGGCCCGCAAGACCGGGCGGTTCTATGGCACGACCGAACGCGACCGGATCGCGGTCGAGGAATGGCTGATGTGGCAGATGGGCGGCGTTGGCCCGATGGCCGGTCAGGCGCATCACTTCCTGAAATACGCCCCGCAACTGGACCCGCCGCAGGACCTGCCCTATGCCAAGGACCGCTACCGCGCCGAGGTCGCGCGCCTGTACGGCGTACTGGACAGGCGGCTGGCCGAAAACGAGTATGTCGCGGGCGATTTCTATTCCATCGCCGACATGTCGATCTGGGGCTGGGCCAGCCTGTGGGAAGGCCAGCAGCAGGTGCTGGAGGACAAACCGCACTTTGCCCGCTGGCTGGAGACCGTCAGCGCCCGCCCAGCCGTTCAGGCCGGACGCGCGCTGTATGCCGAGTTGCGAGGGGATCATCGGGACAAACAGGCACAGAGCGTTTTGTTCAAGCGGTAAGACTTATGGGCTGCTTTGAGGCCTCACCTGACCTTGAATTTTCGTGCTGCATGCGCTCGCAGAACAGAAAATTTTTGCATGCGCGCAAACTCTCGTGTCGCGGCGCGGCGGGAAATCCGGCCATTCATGCAACATGCAGCAATTCTGAAACCGCGAAATCACACAGCGCGGACGAAGTTGCCGTTTGCTGCGGCTGCGCCAATGGCTGCTTTCCCACCAGGAGGTGGTCAAGCTTCACGTTTGCTTACTGTCGTCCTTAGGCTTTGAATTACGATTTCTATTGTCTGTTTATGAATTTTTCTTCTGTCCACACTTTCATGATCTGAAAAGATGTCCTCTTTCCCAATGAGCGACTTGTCAGAAGGGAAATCCAAGAACGTGTAGTGTCCCACGTGTCGGCCAAGGCAGCAGAGATGGAACTTGTCGTTCTGTGAAGCAAGCCAATCGGCACAATGCTCTGATGGCGCTTCATCATCGGCACCTCCGGTAAGGATAACAGCAGGCAACTGAATTTCAGTGATTGAGGTGGAAACGAATGAACGGATTGGTGGCGCTGGCGCAATCGTAACAACAGACTTAATCCGAACGTCTGAGTAATCATTGCTATGACGTGCCCAAGATACGCGGAATGCATCCGAAGTTTCCATCAGCGTTGGAATTTGTTCCGCTGCATCCGGAAACTCTCTCGGGCCACCTTCAGTATTCTCGTTGGCCCTGCGCCATGCGTCAAACTCATCCAAAGAAGTTCGCGCACCTGACAGGGCCAAGACCGTATGTCCCCCAAGAGAGAACCCGAGTGCTGCTACTTGATCGAGGTCCAATCTGTTGGCGAAGAAGCCCTTCGACCCAACCTCCGAAAGCAGTATTGACAGGTCGGTCGCTCGTTCCCACCAGCAAAGAAAGCCCTCGGCGCGATAAGGCTCCAAGCCAGTGTTGCCATGGTGATTTGCGCCCAAGACCACATAGCCTTCCGATGCCAGCGCGCGGGCGATCCAACCAAGGCTTTCAGCTGTGCCACCAGTACCATGTGATAACAGTATGACGGGAAAAGTCTCCTTCGGGGCCAGTGTGGCTTCCCAGATAACTTCTCCAAGTTCAAAGAATTGCCCCGGAGGCCGTTCAGTTGTCTCTACATCTTCGACTGGATACCATGCTGACCAAGCGATTGGGCGGTCTGCATTGTTTTGCCAATTTGAGCGCGTCACATCCCAAATCACGCCGGTTCGATAACCACAGTTTACCATCGTGAGTCTCCTTCATCGGCAACGCTCTGGAAATTTCTAGGAATTTTCAATAAACATTCTGCTCAGTTGGTAAGTTCCTCGAAGCCGGCATTCGCCCACACCGCAGCATCGGTCAAAGTGGGCTCGAAGCTGCCCAATGCGTTTGCGTCGTTCGCCAATGAAGCAGCAAGCTGACAACGGCCATTCAAACCACCAGTAAACTGAGGCGTCAGCGCTGTGCTGATGTCTGGGTTTGGCGGGAGGATTGGAGGGCGCACAATGCCAAGAGTCCAACTTCCCGCTGTCACCCCGAAACGAAGAGCCTGGAACAAGGGCCGGATTATCGGCCAGAAACGACCACTGTTGCCGAAACAGGTCTGGGCGATCCGCGCGCGGCTCGAGCTGGCGGGCAACCTGCGCGATCTTGCGCTGTTCAACGTGGCCATTGATAGCAAGCTTCGCGGATGCGATTTGGTGAAACTGGCCGTCGCCGACCTGGTGAGGGATGATCGCGTTCGCGAACGCGTGTCCGTGATCCAGAGCAAAACCAAGCGGCCTGTTCAGTTTGAACTCTCTGAAAACACGCGGGATACCATTGCCGCATGGATCAAGTCACCGGAGATGCTCGGCTGCCGTTTCATGTTTCCCAGCCGGTTTCACGACCGCCCGCATATCTCAACACGCCAATATGGCCGGCTTGTGCGGGATTGGGTGGCCGCGATTGGGCTGGAGCCCAGCGGATACGGCACCCATTCGCTGCGCCGGACCAAAGCAGCGGAAATCTACCGCAAAACCGGAAATCTTAGGGCGGTTCAACTGTTGCTCGGGCACACAAAGGTTGACAGCACAGTCAGATATCTTGGTGTCGAACTTGAAGATGCGCTGAGTATCGCCGAGCAAATCGACATTTGAACCACCATGGCGGGCGGCTCTTGCCGTTCGCCAATTCAGACCAGACCTACGGTCGCACCGCGGCAGTGGTTCGGTTCGAGCCCAGAGTGCCGGATGCTGCGCAGACGTAATTGCCGGACAACCATTGAAACCCGACGTTAGCGATATTGAGGACGGCCCGGAGCTGCCGTCCATTGGACAACTTCAATGCTGCGTTGCGGTTCGTCAAACCTGCAGTTCGCTGCCAGCGCGAGACAGGGGGAAGGCCAGTCGAACAGTTCGCGGATTTTCCGGGCCTTCAGCCAAACGCCTTACACGCGCGCAAACAGTCCCAGCAGTTTCAAGGCCGCATCGGAGCTTGGCTGAAGCGGCCAATAGTCCAGTTCGGACACCGAAGTTACGAGAGGTTGAGTACACGATACCGAATCTTGGGTGTAGTTTGCTATCTGCCCCCAAGAAATCCAATTCTATATCGCTACACAGTACTCAAACCGACCGCTCAGACCTAGATCCATCTATCTGCTCAATGTTAACCTCGGCCAGCGAAGAAATGACGCAATCCGCAGCCGTTAGTTCACTCTCGTGATCTTCATGAAGAAGACCTACGCAATAGAAACCACCATTCTTTGCCGCTTCGACACCGGAAGAGGAATCCTCGATCACGATACATTCATCCACATTAAGCCCCAGCCCGCTGGCGGCGGTGAGGAATATATCAGGGTTGGGTTTCCCTTTTTCGACATCGTCGCCTCCGATAACAACCGGAAAGGCATCCAACAAACCAGCTTTTTCGAGAACGGCTCGGACATTGGCGCTGCTGGAAGCGGCCGCCAGCCCGTAACCCTCCGACTGGCATTGTCTTACGAGGTGCACAGCAGCATCGAAGACACGAAATTCGCCTCGCTCGATCATTTCAACATAATAGTCATTTTTTTTGTCTGCGGCGGTTCTGACTTCATTCTCCGAATGCCGGGTCATGACCGCGCGCGCGCCGTCATAACGAGGGCGCCCATCGACAAGTCGCCGGTATTCCGCCCTTCCAAACTCATACCCGTATTCTTCGAACATGCGTTTCCAAGCAGCAAAATGCGCCGGTACGGTGTCGACCAAAACACCATCGAGGTCAAAGATCAGTCCTTTGATCGGCATGCTGAATCTCCTGGTTCGAGCCTGTGCAAGAAACACGTAGCATGTAAGGATTTTTCTTCAATCGGCTGGCATGTGAATGTTTATATGGCATAGTTATTCACGCTGTCAGGATCCTGCTAACGAACAATATTGAACAAATGATCGACGTTAAAAAACTTCCATTTGAAGAACGCGCCCAGTGCGCTGCCTATATGCGCGCAACGCACAACATGTCGCAGGTAGAGATAGGAGCAATTCTTGGTGGCCTGTCTCAACCGCATGTATCGCGGTTACTGAAACACGCTGAACGCCAAAACTACTTGGTCATCGAACAACGCTTCGTCAAAGAACAATTCTCAGACGAGTGGATTGCCCAGATGGACGAAATGCTGGCTCCTTCAGGGTTGAATTCTGATCTGAAGCGATATTGCAACAGGAACAAGCTTAGACCGCCTCGGCTTGGGGTGTTTGAAAGCGGCCCGGGGAACACCGAGGCCGCGCTGTCACAGCGCCGTACCAGGTTTGGACGAACCGCATCCGGACGATTGATAGAACTGATCGAGAAATCGAACGTCATCGGCGTTGCGTGGGGTCGAACAATCAAGTCTCTGGCAGAAGGGATTGCAGCCTCAAGGCAGCCCATAGATAAGTCGCAAAAGACTGAGTTTGCAGCGGTTTGCGCAGAATTGATGTCGCTGGCTCAGCATGGATACTCTGCCAGCCGGCTTGCCGGAACGTTTGATGAGCTATTTAACGATCAGCCGGAGGATAGCCCTCAGCTCACTGGTTTCCCGGCATACATACCCCGTCACTACGATGAGACCATGCGCCGTTCCATTTGGCAGTACATCTCTGACACCCCGGGATTTCACCGCGTGTTTTCGGGTCCAGACGCATTGATTGATAAAATGGATATGTTGATTTCCAGCGTCGGGTCTTCAAGCACTCCGGTTCTGGGCAGTTTTGAAGAGCTGGTTCAGGCTGGCGGGTTAAGGGCTGACGATCTCCGGCAATTGGTCGTCGGGGACCTTGGCGGTATTTTGATCCCGAGAACCGAAATTTCACAGGCCAAGATGGACCTGATTGACGAGCTGAATGGGCTGTGGACCGGGATCAAAACAGAGCATGTCAAAGCCATCGCAGATCGGGCATTTGACGATCCTGATCAAAGTGGTGTTGTGGTCGTCGCGATTCAGAAGGAACGAGGCGATACGGTATTCGAACTGATCACCCGGGGACTTGTTAACGAATTGCTCATCGATCACGCGGCAGCGGAACAACTGCACACGCGCGTTGCTGAGGCTCTTGCAGACTGACGATAGCACCTCGGCACACCTTGACCATTCCTGCGAGAAAAATCTTGGTTGTCACGCAGGCTGCGGTGCTAAGACCGCTTCCTCTCCGGCAATCAAAGTAACAGGATGGCCCATCACCTCGATATCCTCTTTCGTGCCGGACGGAGCAATCAGCTTAAACCGACACTCGTCATGAGAAATCAGAACTTCGACGTCATTCCCCTGCCACTTCAGATTAAACCGGATGCCGGACCATGCCTCGGGCAGCCAGGGTTTGAACGTCATCTTGCCGTGCTTGACCCGGAACCCGCCAAACCCACAAACAAGCGACTGCCAGGTGCCACCGGCCGATGCGATATGCATCCCGTCCTGTGTGTTTCCCTGATTGTTGACCAGATCAACAAAGGCAGAACGTTCGAAATAGTGATGGGCCGAGGAAATGTCGCCAACTTCAATCCCCATGATCGAATGAATGGCCGGGCTAAGTGATGACTTGTGCATCGTGCGTTTCTCGTAAAACGCGTAATTCGCCTTTTTGATTTCGTCTGAAAACTCGTCGGGCAAGAGATAATTCAACATGATCACGTCAGGTTGCTTGAGCAGCATCGAGCCATTCAGTGAAAAGTGATCATGCCCCTCGGGGTAGACTGGCATACGGTTTTTGTCCCATTCGGTGATGGGAATGTCCTTGAGCTGGAAATACCCTTCAAACTGTTCGATCAGATTGCGGGAGGGATCAAATGGAACATAGATTTTTTCCGCTGTTTCCAGCCACTGATCCACTTCTTTTCGGGTTAAATCCAACCGTATCAGCAATTCGTCATGAACTGCTGAAGTGGTTTTGCTGAATTCTGCGAAAACGCGAGCCGATTGTTCAAGGTGCCATTTCGCCATCCGATTGGTGAATGTGTTGTTGTCGACATGTTCGTGGAACTCGTCCGGCCCGATAACATTTGTCAGCTCGTACCGGTCCTTGTCTTTGTTCCATTCCAGCCGACTGATCCAGAACCGGCTGGTTTGATACAAAACCTCGGCACCGAAATCGCGAAGGAAATCTCTGTCTCCGGTCGCCGCAACATAACTGAGGATGCCATATGCCACGCATGCGGTGACGTGAATCTCTTCTTCTCCGGTCCAGATACGGTTCGCACCGTCCGCTGTCCATTTTGGCGTTGTCTCTACTCCGGTATCAGCAGATTCCCACGCGTACTGCGCGCCCTTAAGCCCATTCATTCGGGCGTTCTCAAGTGCGCCGTTCAACGTGTTGAAACGGTATTTCAGAAGGGCTTTGGCTGTATCCGGCTGCGTGAAAATGTAGAATGGCAGCAGGAAGATCTCGGTATCCCAGAAAACGTGCCCTTTATACCCCTCGCCTGACATGGACTTGGCGCCGATGTTCGCGCGCGGGTCGTTTTCGTTTGCGGCAATCAGTAGATGATAGATGTTGAAACGCATTGCACGCGTTGCTTCTAGATCACCCGTCACCACACAATCACAGGCGTCCCATTTTTCGCGCCAGGCTGCGGCGCTTTCGCTCAGACAGGCGGAAAATCCCTTGGCATGCGCGGTCTCAAGGGAGGCTTCGCACTTGGCCGCCATTTCCGCGCCGTTCAGATCTCGCGATGTATAAATCGACACCAGCTTTTCGAAAGTCAGACTTTGCCCGTTGAGCGCCTCGACAGAAACGGTTTGTGAAACCTGCTCATAGCCACGATTTGCGACTTTGAACTCGCTGAAGGCAGGACAATCCAAGGCAGACGCCATGCCAATCGAAATGCCAGTGTCCAGTGTCAGAGTTTCGATATAGGACGCATCGCTGCTTGCATGTGACTGAGTGACCTTCATGTGCCGGCTTTTGGCCCACTTCTCCCATTTAACTTCGGGGTGGAAGACGGGATTTCCCTGATAAGCTGGCAGGCGGTCCAGATTGTATCGATGGGCATCAAGGGCGCTTTCGACAGTGATCTCCGAGGAGTAGTTCTCAGGCGTAACCGTCAGGCGAATGCCACAGATGTGCTGATCGGCAAAACTCGCAAATCGGATGCTGGTGATGCGAGTGCGACGGCCTTTGCTATCTTCAAAAACCGTATCTCGGTGGAGAAATCCGGTCTGCAGATCCAACACGCGCTTGTGTTCGACCACTTTACACGTTTGGACATCCAGAATTTCACCTTCGACACGAACCCGAAGCGGCAGCCAGGTCGGCACATTGACCTGATCGATCACCGTCGAGTCATGGTGATCGTAAACACCAGCCAGATAGGTGCCAGACAGCTCTCCTTTGTGACCCTCTTCCAGCGATCCACGTGTGCCCTGATAGCCGTTGCCGACCGTGAAAATGGTCTCCTTGAAGTTCGCTTCATCCAGATTGAATTGGGTTTCTTCAATCAGCCAGTCGCTACTGCTCAGCATTGTCTGCATGTCAGGGCTCCATTCGGGTGATATTTCGGGTAATTCAGTCGCCGTAGGTTTCGGCAATCTGACGTTCGGTTTCTTCCAGTGATCCGTAGACATCCAGCTCGCTGCTCGAGCAGCGCTGCGCCCCGGCACAGTTGCCGAACTGGCAGGCTTTGACGAAGTCGCGGGTCTTGAGGTAGCCAAAGGCCAGGCCACCAGCAAAGCTGTCACCGCAGCCCGTGGTGTCGACCACATCCTCGACAAGCACCCGCTTGACCAGATGTTCCCGCATCCGGCCGGTTGCATCCTTGTGGTAGACGGCGCAGCCGTGTTGATCCAGCGTGACGTAGAGCGCCTTGACGCCCAGATCCAGGCAGTGTTGGGCGAACTTGGGCAACTGGTCCATCGTGAGTTCGCTTATTTCCTGCAACTCGTCAGAACCGTATTCTCCCTTGAACCAACTGCATTGAGCCTCTTCCAAATTCATCTTTAGAAGGTCGATATGTGGAAGCCAGCGATCTCGGTCGATCCAGAATTTATGATACCGTTCGCCATGTGCAGAACACCCGCTGGTGGGGCCATGCGCATCAAATACAACCAGACCATCGCTGTTGGCCTTGATGTATCGAATCGTTTCCAACGGAACCTCGAAATCCGTGATCGGAACGAAAACGAAAGCCTCGCAATCCATCAGGTCTTCGATGTCGTCGGGCAGGATCGGGTTCATGAAACCCGTTTGCTTTTCGTTGCGATGGTTCTGATCGACGTAGACAAGATCGATCACCGCGCCCTGATCAGCGTCGCCCGTAACATGGCCGACATCCAGATACGGAAACTCAGACAGCAAGTTGCGAACATTATCGACGTCTGACCGGCGTACATGGCTGACGACGTTGATCCGCGAACCCGGACCGGCCAGCGAGGACATACAGACCGCTGTATAGACCGCGCAGCCAAATTTATTGAATTTCTCACCCTGATAGCTGGTGATGTTGTCCCTTGGGATCGGGCCAAGGACTGCGACATTGATCTTGTCAGACATTTCGGTCCCTTGCTTTTATTCGCTGTTTTGTCGACGGGCGTATGCGTGATTATAGCAGCTTCAGTTCTGATAGATCTGTTCGCTGGTATAGAACCCGCCGTCGATCAACGTGCTGTCGATCGTATCTTTTGACACTGCAAAAACAGGAGTGATAACCGTCGGGATTTCCGTGAAACCGTTGTCAATTAGCGTATGGTCTCCGATCAAATCACTAACTTCCGCATCCGGAGACTGCGCAATTTTCACGGCAATATCCGCCGCCTCATAGGCCAAAGGTTTAATTTGCTTCCAGATTTCCAGCGCCTGCACATCGTTTGCGACCATCTGGACATTCCGCAGATCAGCGTCTGAACCGGCAACAAAGACCTGATCCGCCGATGCCAGATCCTCGTCCGACAATGCTGCCAGAACCCCGAAAGCAAGCCCGCTGTTATTGGCAATGAATGCATCGATGTCGTTGTCATATTCGACCAGAAGGTTTTCGGCAGTGTCTCTGGCCATATCCGGTGACCAGTCCACGTGGCTGCGATCTGCAACAAGTTCGAGCCCCGGATGATCGGCAATCACTTTCAGCACACCGCTGCTGAGCGCTTCGGCATTGGCATCACCGGGCTGACCGCGGATCAGGGCAACCCGACCCGCCACTTCACCACGGGTGTCGTTCAGCCAGTCCACCATCGCTTCGGCCTGAAGCTGCCCGACAGCCCAACTGTCCTGCATGACCATGACGTCAAGCGGCCCGTCCTGCAGCATCGAGTCGTACCCGACCACTTTGACGCCTTGATCGTGGGCCAGATCAACAAGGGCACCAGCGGTTGCGGTGTTGACGGGTTGCAGGACCAGAACGTCCACCCCCGATTCCAGCATTTCCTCAACCTGCTGCAACTGACGCAATGGATCATTGCCGCTGCTGTCGAAGATCACATCTGCGCCTTGGGATTCCGCGCGTGCGATGAACAGGGATTTGTCTGTTTGGTACCTGTCTTCCTGCATGGTCTTGAGCAGGAACCCGATCTTGGCGTTGTCCTGCGCTGCCGCGATCATTGGCAGCGATGCGGATAGAAGGCCGGCCAAACCCAAAGCTCTGAGGCCGTCTGTGCGTAAGGTTGCTAAAATGGACTGGACCATCGCTTACCTCCCAACTGTCATTCAAGATTTAGGGGATTTTGGCGGTGCCCCCGGTGCGTGTGACCGGGGGCAGGCCAGCAACATTATTTTTTCTGCATCACATCGAACCAGACGGCGAGGATGATGATCAGGCCCTTGATGATCAACTGATAGAACGTGACCACACCAAGCAGGCTCATGCCGTTGTTCAGGACACCGATCAGTAGGGCACCGATGATGGTTCCACTTACCTTGCCAGAGCCGCCTGCCAGGCTGGTACCGCCGATAACAACCGCTGCAATCGCGTCGAGTTCGAACATGGTTCCAAGGTTGGGTGAGGCACCGTTCAGACGCGAGGCCAGGATGATACCAGCCAGCGCCGACAGGACCGAAATGACCGTATAGACAATCATCTTGGTGCGGACGACGTTGATGCCGGACAGGCGTGCCGCATCCTCGTTTCCGCCAAGCGCATAGAGGCGGCGACCAAAGCGGGTGCTGTTCAGCGTATAGATCCCGGCAAACGCAATGACTGCAAAGATCGCAACAGGAACGGGGATCCCTTTGTAGCTGGTGAACACGTGGAAGGCCAAAGCAAAGCCACCAATCATCACGGCCCCGTTGACTAGCAACTCTTGCATGTTCACTTCGACGCCATGCGCCTTGCTTTGCTGAACATCCCGGAAGATCGAATAAACAGCAAGCGCAGCACACACGAACAGCACGATACTGGACATCATCGGCGGGATATAAGCCCCACCTATCAATGGAAACACATTACTCGTTACCGGTACAGAACTGCCATTGGTCAGGGTCAGCGCCAATCCGCGTGCGATAGTCAGCATTCCAAGGGTTATGATGAATGGGGGTATGTTGAACTTGGCTATCCAGAACCCGTTCCACAGACCTATTCCAACACCCACGATCAAAAGGGTTGCAGGTACTGCCAATATGGTCGGCACGCCCCATTGCATCATGAGTGTACAGACGACCGCTGATAACCCGACGACAGAGCCAACGGATAGGTCAATTCCCGCAATCAGAATGACCATGGTCATGCCTACGGCAATGATCCCGATGATGGTAACCTGACGGGATAGGTTGCTAAGGTTCCTTGCGGTGAAAAACGCGTCGTCGGCAAAGCTGAGCCCGACGACAAGCACGATCAACGCAATTAGCGTCGCGTTGTCCTTTATAAAGTTTATCAGGTGGTTTTCCTTGGCGCCATTGACGCCAACACCTGCAACGTTGCTGTCAGCACTCATTTGCTTCCTCCCTTATGCGCTGCCGGTGGCATACGCCATGATTGCTTCTTTCTTCGCATCGTCCCGTTCAAAGTTTGACACGATCTCGCCTTCGCACATCACCAGAATCCGGTCACACATGCCCAAGACCTCAGGCAGTTCCGAAGAAATCATGATGACGGTGACACCTTGTAGGACCAGTTCGTTCAGCAGCTTGTAAATCTCGACCTTGGCACCGATATCGATCCCACGTGTGGGTTCATCCAGAATGAACACATCCGGCCGTGAGTTCAGCCACTTACCCAGAATGACCTTCTGCTGATTGCCGCCGCTGAGTGTACCGATAACGGTGTCAATCGACGGTGTTTTAACGCCCAACTGGTCGACATATTCCTTAACGATTTTGCGCTCCTGCTGGGTGTTGATAATGCCCAGAACCTTTGAACTGATCGTCTCAAGCGAGGAAATCGTCGTGTTGAAGGAAATGGATTTGTCCAAAAACAGCCCCAAAGCCTTACGATCTTCGGTCAGCAGCGCGATGCCGGCATCAATGGCGTCCTTCGGCGATTTGATGTCCAGCTTTTGCCCGTTCAGCTTCACTTCACCGGTGGTCTGGTCCGGATAAGCACCGAATACACCGCCAACCAGTTCGGTCCGGCCAGCGCCCATTAGCCCGGAGATGCCCAATATCTCGCCTTTGCGGGCAACGAAGCTGGCGTTCTTGACCAGATAGCTGCCAGGCAGGTCGGGGTTTGTGACGGACAGATCGTTGACCTCCAAAGTCACCTCACCCGGTGTGAAATCGACCTTGGGGAACATATCTTTGATGTCGCGTCCAACCATTCGGGCGATGATCTGATCAAGCGTGATATCCGCGATAGGCGTGACGTCACCGATGGTCTGGCCATCGCGCAGAACCGCAATCCGGTCGGCGATCTGCTCAATCTCTTCCATTTTGTGCGAAATGTAGCACATGCAGACACCGTCGGCTTTCAGCTTGCGGATGATACGGAAGAGATCCTTGACCTCCTTATCTGTCAGCGCCGACGTCGGTTCGTCCAGCACCAGTATCTCGGCCTTGAGCGACAAAGCTTTGGCAATCTCAACCATCTGTTGTTTGCCCACAGTGATGTTCTGCACCAGATCGGTCGGGCGAATGTCATTGATGCCCAGTTCGGTCAGCAGCTTCTGGGTTTCGGCAAAGGTCTGGTTCCAGTTGATCCTGCCCTTGGCATCGGTGAACTGGCGATCCAGAAAGATGTTTTCGGCGACAGACAAACCGGGGATCAGGTTGAGTTCTTGGTAGATGATACCGATGCCTGCTGCCTCGGCCTCTTTTGTATTCGCGAATCGGACCTTTTCGCCGCGCAAATAGATATCGCCTTCGTAGGTCGGATAGGGCCAAACTCCACTGAGCACTTTCATCAACGTGGATTTGCCCGCTCCGTTTTCTCCCATCAGCGCCAGAAGCTCACCCGAGCGGGCTTCGAAATTGACATTATTCAGGGCGCGGACACCGGGAAAATCCTTGATGATACCCTGCATTTTCAGGACGACTTCAGACATGCTTTTTCCCATCACATTCAGAAAGGTATTTCGGACGTTCCCCACCCTGACCGGCAGTTTCTCCGTGACGGGTTAAGGAAGGAGGGCACCATAAAGCTGCGCGCGGGGAGTACACGCATAGGGAGCCAGATGGCGAAACGCCCTCCTTC
The DNA here is from genome assembly GCF_056541095.1 of Ruegeria sp. AK11. NCBI lineage: Bacteria > Pseudomonadati > Pseudomonadota > Alphaproteobacteria > Rhodobacterales > Roseobacteraceae > Ruegeria > Ruegeria sp. AK11. The sequence goes on along the minus strand of NZ_JBQFXU010000001.1, from coordinate 537,042 downwards.
AGGAAAAGGTCCCGAGGATCAGTTCCCGTAGACTTCTTCCTTGGAGTAGAAGCCGCCAGCGATGATCGTGTCATCGATGTTGTCCTGTGTCACAAGCGTGATCGGGGTCACGATTGTTGGCACATCGGTGAAGCCGTTGTTGATAACCTTGTCCACCTCGACCAGATCAGCAGGAGCAGTGTCCGGCGCTTTAGCCAAAGCCACTGCAACTTCTGCCGCGGTTTCAGCCAAGGGATCGATCTGTTTCCAGATTTCAACGGCTTGCTTGCCTTGCGCGACGTATTGGATGTTGGCCAGGTCGGCATCAGATCCGGCTACAAACACTTTGTCTGATGAAGCCAGCCCCTGTGCTTCCAATGCCGCGATAACTCCACGGGCCATGCCACTGTTGTTGGCGATAAACGCGTCGATGCTGTTGCTGTTTGAGGTCAGCGTATTTTCCGCAGTCGCCATGGCCTTCTCAGAGGACCACCCTTCATGGGCCTGATTTGTTACCAGCTCAAGCCCCGGGTTCGCTTCGACAATCTCCAACACACCGCTGCTCATGGCAATCGCGTTAGAGTCGCCGGGTTGACCTTGAATCAGGGCGATCTTGCCGGACACCTCTCCGTTCTTCTCCTGCAACCATTCGACCATGGCTTCGCCTTGCAGGCGACCCACGGCCCAGCTGTCTTGCATCACCATCGCATCCAGCGGCCCGTCCACAAGCATCGAGTCATACCCGACAACGCGCACACCTTCGCTGTTTGCCATGCTGACCATGCTACCAGCAGTACCGGTATTCACCGGCTGCAACACGATGACATCTGCTCCCTTGGCGAGCATGTTTTCAAACTTAGCCAGCTGGGTCAGCTCGTCATTGTTCGCTGAATCAAAGATAACTTCGGCGCCCAGTTCCTCAGCTTTCGCAGTAAACGCGGCGCGGTCGCGCTTGTAGCGCTCTTCCTGCATGGTTTTCAGCAGAAAGCCAATTTTGACATCGCCTGCAAACGCTGTCCCGGCAGTTAGTGCGACAGCGGCGACAGACAGCAAGGCGGCTCTACGGGTAATGGTCTGCAAAAGGGACATATTTCCTCCAGTGTATGTTCCTTGGCTGCCGGTCCAATTGGGTCGGCAACGCTAAATGCTTCGCAAATTGTGCTGGATATCGGCTAACCGGTAAGAACAAGCATCAATCCCAAAGCGATAACGCTAACATAGCGGTGAAGTTTGAGAGGAGAATTTGTATATTTAGAAAGCATAAATATTCACAATGCCATTGAGACTCCTGCGCCCAAAGGAATTTTACATATTTAACAACACCATAATAGATTGCCACTCACTAATTGAATACATTGAATCCTCTTGGGCAGGCCGCGACAGAGCTGTGCCATAATCGCAAAGCGGGTTGCAAAGCCGCGAATTCGGCAATCAAACATCCTGATGAGATAGCCAGGCCGACACCGTCCGGTGGTTTCTCTGTTTGCGTGCTCAAGCGGACCAATAAGTTAATTCACGCAGACGTCGTCGAATGACCGCTAAGCAAGACTGGGAATGGCTTTTCGCGAGAGCAGCGAAGGTCCGGTTTATCCTTTGCTGTTTTCGCCGCCGGCGCGAAGGACAAAAAAGCGGCCGTTCAGATCACGAACGCCAATGACGGTATATTCCCGCTTCTCGTTAGTCGGTCGTGGTTGCAGCGAAAGGGCGGTTCGAATTTCGCGCCTCAGACTGGCATTGAATGACCGCTCTGACGACATCGGCTGCATCGCAGCGATGAGCGTGCCGCACCTGCAATAGAATGCTGCATTAGCAAACACCTGAAATGGCAATGGCAGCAAAGTCCGCTAAGCGGACTAACCCTCTCCCCCACACCAACACATCCTGTATCCCCGGAATATCCTCGATCCTTGCCGCGATCGCATGGGTTACCAAATGCGCCCTCTGCATCCGGCCCTGCAACGCCCCCGGCGGAGAATCCTTGGCGTGGGGCGACCTGTCAGCGAAACTGGAATTCAGGTTCCGCGGGGAAAGACATGGAAATTCCTGTCCAGTGCCCATTGCGCAGCCTTGCAACGTTCCGCCCGTCAACACGCATCCGGGTCGTCAGGACAAATGCGGCCTGCCCTTTGCGCGCCCCGGCTTTCTGGGCTGCGCCGTCAGAACGCTCGGCCCTGTCGAACAGCATCCCATCGGGTTTTGCCGACCGCCGGGACCGAAAGTTCGGAACCAAATGCGGCTTTCGATCCGTTTCGTCAGACGAGCGCGACGCCTCAATCCGCTTGAGTTGCTGCAACTCTGACCGAAGCCTTTTTGCAGTCTCAGCCTGTCTGCGTTCGAAGGAATAAGCGCTTAGCGCCTCATCGATCATTCGGGCGGTATGAACATATCCCGCTGAACGCGTGAGTTCCGAGAGCTCTGCCAGACGGTCGGAAATCCGGCTTTCGTCCCGAGAGACGGTATTTTCGAGCGATCCTTGGTGCGTTGCGTTGGGCATCCGAACTGACTCTGAAAAGACGTTGAGTGATGCGCAATCCGGCCCGAGCTTTGACACAAGCCGATGCGCAAAGATGCGTGTCACTACGCGCCCGGCGCCGGAGAGTCGACCATCCCGCGTTCAAGTGGCGGAAAAGCGCCTTAATCGCGCATTTGAGGCAAAGAAAACATATCGCCCGTTCTTCAGGCGCGGGTTTGCGGCACGGCGACGGACAATTTAGGATTGATCCGCACGACAGACCTAACCCTGCCCCTGCACCAGCAGGTCCAGCATGCCCGAGATATCCTCGATCTCTTCCGCGATCACGTGGGTCACCGAATGCGCCCGCTGCATCCGGCCTGTCACCTTCAGCAACCGCCCCGAGATCACCGCACGGCGGAAGCGTTCGTAGATTTTGCGCCAGACCACCACATTGACGATCCCGGTCTCATCCTCAAGCGTCAGAAAGATCACGCCTTTGGCCGTCCCCGGCCGCTGCCGCAGGATCACCAGCCCGGCCACGGCCACACGCGCCCCTTCGGGCGGGGCCTCCAGCTGGGCGGAGGACAGACAGGACGGCGGTCGCGGCCAGTCCCGGTTTGAAACCGCGCGGAGAAAAGGGGCAACAAGCATAAGAACAAAGATAGAACAAAATACAGGAAAGTCCAGACACGGCGTGAGGAGTCGCAAATGAGGCTGGAAACACCTAACTCCCTTCACTAAGGAAGGTTTCGAACATCGCAAAAGGAAGACGCACGCAATGGCAAAGATCACCTATGTCGAGCATGGCGGTACCGAGCACACTGTCGAGGTCGCCAACGGACTGACCGTCATGGAAGGGGCCCGTGACAACAATATTCCCGGCATCGAGGCCGATTGCGGCGGTGCCTGCGCCTGCTCGACTTGCCATGTCTATGTCCACCCCGACTGGGTCGAGAAGATCCCGGCCAAGGACGACATGGAAGAGGATATGCTGGATTTCGCCTATGAGCCTGACCCGGCCCGCTCGCGCCTGACCTGCCAGATCAAGGTGACCGACGCGCTGGACGGTCTGATTGTCCAGATGCCCGAAAAGCAGATCTGATGCTGTCCAAAGCGCCGCGTCAGCCCGCCCGCCTGTGGCAATGTCGGGTGCGCAGCGCTTTGCTCCCTTTTGGCCTGTGGTGCGCGCTGCCAATCGCTGTCACGGCAGACACCATCACCGACGCCCGCTTCACGGAACCAACCACGCGATACGCGCATGGTGTTTTGGGCGACAATATCGAATACGGCGCTTTGGAGCTTGTGGTCGATGACACAGTCGTAACGGTTCGTCTGCCACAGGACCGTGTATTCGAAGACCTTGCGCCGCGTCTGGCAGACATCGACAAGGACGGCGCGGTTGAAGCAATTGTCGTTGAAACGCAGAACACAACAGGCGCTCAGCTTGCGATCTACAACGCCGCTGGCGAAAAAATAGCGGCCACTCCTCATATCGGCGCACGTTTCCGCTGGCTCGCCCCGGTCGGTGCTGCTGATCTGGATGGTGATGGCAATATCGAGATCGCCTATGTCGACCGCCCCCACCTGGCCAAAACCCTGCGCATCTGGCGCTTCAAAGATGGTGGACTGACCGAAATCGCTGTTCTGCCCGGCCTGACCAACCACAAGATCGGTGAGGATTTCATTTCCGGCGGCCTGCGGAGCTGCGGCGACCATCCCGAAATGATCCTCGCCAGCGCCGACTGGTCGCGGATCATCCGTGTTTCCTATCAGGATGGCTGGCACCTGACGGACTTGCGCCCGCTCAAACAGCGCGACAATCTCACATCAGCCCTGAAGTGCTGATCAGCCTCTTCATCTGGCCAAAAATATCCTGGAGGGTGAGTGGTTGAAAAGAAATCGTCCAGCGGACGATTTCGACCGCGAACCCGCGCAGTGCCGGGAGGCCGCAAGGCCGAGGGGGCAAAGCCCCCTGCCCGATCATCCCTCCAAAGCGCGCCAGCCGATATCGCTGCGATAGAACCCTTCAGGCCAATCCACGGCATCAACCATCTGGTACGCCCGGTCGCGCGCCTCTTGCAGCGTTTTTCCGCGCGCGGTCACGTTCAGAACGCGCCCGCCGACGGCCTGCACCTGCCCCGCAGCCTCGCTTGTGCCCGCATGAAACACCATGTTGCTGCTGTCCTCGGGCAAGCCGTCCAATCCTTTGATGACCGTGCCCTTCTCGTAGGTTCCCGGATAACCTTTGGCCGCCATCACGACCGTCATCGCGTGATCATCGGCCCAGTTGACCCGCATTTCGCCCAGCCGCCCTTCGGCGGTGGCATGCAACAGGTCCATCGCCTGCGCGCCCAGACGCATCATCAGGACCTGACATTCCGGATCCCCGAAACGGACGTTATATTCCACAAGGCGCGGCTGGCCGTCCTTGATCATCAGCCCCGCATAAAGAATTCCCTGAAACGGTGTGCCCCGGCGCTTCATCTCGGCGATGGTGGGGCGCACGATCTCTTCAATCGCGCGCGCTTCAACTTCCGCGCTCAGAACCGGCGCCGGAGAATAGGCACCCATCCCCCCGGTGTTCAGACCGGTATCCCCTTCGCCCACCCGCTTGTGGTCTTGGGCCGTGCCGATGGACAGGATGTCTTGGCCGTCGCACAGAACAAACAAAGACGCCTCTTCGCCGTCCATAAACTCTTCGATCACGACCTCGGCCCCGGCCCCCCCAAAGGCACCGCCGAACATGTCGTCAATGGCGTCAAGCGCCGTGTCTTCGTCCATGGCCACGATCACGCCCTTGCCCGCGGCCAGACCATCGGCCTTGACCACGATGGGCGCGCCCTGTTCGCGGATATAGGCCTTGGCGGGTTCGGGCGCGGTGAACCGCGCATAGGCAGCGGTGGGCGCATGTGCCGCGTCACAGATTTCCTTGGTAAAGCTTTTTGAGGCTTCCAGCCGGGCCGCTTCGGCGGACGGTCCGAAAACCAGCACCCCGGCTTCGCGCAGGCGATCCGCTACTCCGGCGGCCAAGGGGGCCTCGGGGCCGACAATCACGAAATCAATCGCGTTTTCCTCGGCAAAGCTGACAACGGCCCCGCCGTTTTCGATATCCAGAGCGGCACACTCCGCGATCTGAGCGATCCCGGCATTGCCCGGCGCCACGATCAGACGGTCGCATTTGGGGTTTTGCATCACCGCCCAGGCCAGGCTGTGTTCGCGCCCGCCGCTGCCGAGAATAAGGATGTTCATGGAGTCGTCTCCGATCTGCTTGGCCTCGCCTGCGCGGCGTTCTAAGCTGGGTGAGCATTTGAAACAAGGCGCTGAAATGTCCGACCTGCTTGATGACCCGATTCCGGGCCAAAACACCCCTGAATACACGGTTTCCGAGGTATCGGGCGAGGTAAAACGCACGCTGGAAGGCGCGTTCGGGCGAATCCGCGTGCGCGGCGAAGTTGGCCGCGTGTTCAAGGCCCGATCCGGGCACCTGTACTACGACATCAAGGACGACCGGAACGTTTTGGCCTGCACGACATGGAAAGGTCAGGTTTCCAGCCTCTCGGTCGTGCCAGAGGAAGGGCTGGAGGTTGTCGTCACCGGTCGCCTGACCGCTTTTGGCGCGCAATCCAAATACAACCTGAATGTCGATGAAGTTGCCGTTGCCGGTCAGGGCGCGCTTATGGCCTTGCTGGAAAAGCGCAAGAAGCAGCTTGAGGCCGAAGGTCTGTTTGCGCCCGAGCGTAAGAAGCCCCTGCCGTATCTGCCGCAGATCATCGGCGTCGTGACATCGCCTTCGGGCGCGGTGATCCGTGACATTCTGCACCGGCTTCGGGACAGGTTCCCGCGCAAGGTGTTGATCTGGCCCGTAGCCGTGCAGGGCGCAAACTGCGCCCCCGAGGTTTCCCGCGCCATCGAAGGGTTCAACCAGTTTACACGCGGCGGCGCACTGCCCCGTCCTGACCTGATCATCGTGGCCCGTGGCGGTGGGTCGATCGAAGATCTTTGGGGCTTCAACGAAGAAAGTGTCGCGCGCGCCGCCGCCGCATCGGAAATACCGCTGATTTCGGCCGTCGGGCATGAAACCGACACGACCCTGATTGATTTCGTCTCGGACCGCCGCGCGCCTACACCCACAGCTGCGGCAGAGCTGGCCGTGCCGGTCCGCATCGAACTGCTCGCCTGGACCGGAGAGCAAGGCGCCCGTCTGTCGCGCGCGGCAACGGACGCGGTGCAGCGCCGTTCGCAAAGGCTGCGCGATTTGTCCCGCGCCCTGCCGCGCCCTGACAGTCTGTTGAACTCCCCCCGGCAACGCCTTGATTTGATTGCAGATCGCCTGACCCCGGCTTTGACGCGAGGAGTGCAAAACCGCCGCCTGCAAGTTGTGGAACTGTCAGCCCATCTGCGCCCGTCAACTCTGCGCGGTCTGGTCTCGGCCCGGAAGGAATCACTGCGCAACCTGTCGTCGCGCCTGTCCCTGCGCCCAATTCAACGCGAGATCGGCCAGCACGCGCAAAACCTTGCCCGGCTTGGTGACCGGATGAACGCGGCGCAGACCACGCGGCTGGATCGTCTGAAACATCAGCTTGAGGCCACAGACCGCCTGCGCGAAACGCTCAGCTACAAGGCGACGCTGGAACGCGGATATGCCGTGGTTCGCGCAGATGGGAATGTCATCACGACCAAGGCCGAGGCCGCAAAACACACGGTGCTGGACATCGAATTCGCCGATGGCATTCTTGGCACCGGGACAGCCGCAAAGCAGACCAACCGGAAATCCAAACCGGATACACCAGATCAAGGATCGTTGTTCTAAGCCATGCTGACAATCTGGGGCCGCAAAACGTCATCGAATGTTCAGGCCCTGATGTGGTGCGTCGGAGAGATGGATCTGCGCTTTCACCGCCACGATGCAAGGCACAGATTCGGCGGGCTGGACACCGATGCCTTTCGCAAGCTGAACCCGAACGGCACCATCCCAGTGCTACAGGATGGCAATCACCCACCGCTGTGGGAAACCGGCGCAATCCTGCGCTACCTGGCGAATGCCTATGGCGGGAATGCGTTCTGGCCACGCGACCCGGTCCAACGGGCTGAAATCGACAAATGGGCGGAATGGGCCAAGATCAACGTTGCGATGGATTTCACGGTGCCCGTGTTCTGGCAGGTTGTCCGGACCGCCCCGGCAGAGCAGGACCAAAACGCGATTGAGCAGGCCGTTGCCGCGCTGGATAGCAAACTGGTACTTGCCGATACCCGGCTGTCAGAAAACACCTACCTGTGCGGGCCCGATCTGACGCTGGCCGATATTCAGCTGGGACATATCCTTTATCGCTATTACGACATCGCGATATCCCGCGCGGTCCTGCCCAACCTGCGGCGCTATTACGATAAGCTGACAGAAAGACCTGCATATCAGCAGCATGTCATGCTCAGCTATGATGAGCTTCGGGTGACCTAGTCAGACACCGACGTCGGGGCCATAACACACCATTTCTTCCCCGATATCTTCCGCCTCGTACAGTTCGGTCGCCTGCGGGTCGCCTTCAAACTGCGCGACAAGGCCACCGCCGGATCGCGTAAAGACCCAGCATTGCGGATCAAACCGGTCTTCGTAGATGAAACAAATCTGCTCTTCCTGCTGATACCATACACCTTCCTTGCAATCGCCATCCAGAAATGACCAGATCACGCGGCGGTTGGGCAAATAGCGTTCGACCCCGTAAACCTGCCCTTCGAAACCGTAAAACAGGGTCTTGCCCTGCGTATAGGTGTCGAATTCGGGGCCGGACAAAGGGGTCTGGGCCGCAGCGGGCGGTGCGGCAAAGCAGGCGAGAATCATCAGCGCTCGGAACATACGCCCATTGTGTCAGATGCGATCCCGCTATGCCATTCACCCTTTGGCCAGGGCTTGGGGAAACACGCTTAACTCAACGTAAGCGCTTGATTATATGCCGCGCTCGGGATGAAGGTATTCGAAAACCGCGGTGAGGTGACATGACAACCTTTCTCTTCTGGATCGCCCTTGGCTGCGCATTGGGATACCTGCCCCTGACGGCCCGACCAGCCAGTTCCTTGCGCACTGTGCTGAAAACCTCCTCGGTCGCCGCGCTGGCAGTCATTGCGGTTCTGCAGGGCAGCCCATGGATGCTTGCCGCTGCGCTTGCCCTGTGCGCAACCGGGGACGCGCTGTTGTCGCGTGAAACGGATGCCACGTTCATGGCCGGCATTGCCGCTTTTGCCGCCGGGCATCTGGCCTATATCGCCCTGTTCCTGTCGCATCCTGCCAGCTCCGCCAGCCTGATCTGGGATGCCCCCGCGATCGTGTGGTCTCTGGTCATTCTGGGCATTGTCATGGCCACACTGCTTGCCCCCCGCGCCGGAGACCTGAAAGGCCCTGTTCTGGCCTATATCCCGATCATCCTTGGCATGGGGATCACCGTGCTGGCGCTGCCCCAGACAGGTGCCTTGCGATGGGCATTCCCGGCTGCAATCGCCTTCATCGCGTCCGATCTGATCCTTGCTACGGAAAAGTTCCTGCTGCCTGCGAACCACCCCGCCCACAAGCTGACGCCCTATCTGATCTGGCCGCTCTACTGGGGCGCGCAATTTGGTTTCGTCTTCGCTTTTGCGTGACCCTTTGCAACTGCCGCAAATCCGCATTAGGTGAAAGGAACACCTGCGGAGACCAAATATGGCGTTTTTCTCAAAGCTAAAGGACAAGCTGTTCAAATCCTCATCCCGCCTCGAACAGGGGCTGGACGCCATCGTCGAGGATGGTGGCGAGGAAACCGCCGCACCCGACCCTGTCCTCCCCGAACCTGAGCCCGAGCCGCAACCGGTCCCGGAAATTCCGGCCCCTGAACCGGCGCAGGAACCGGCTGAACAACCTGCCCCCGCCCCGGCGGACCCCAAGCCCATTGCCCCACCGCCGGAAATTCCCGAATCCAAAGGCATCCTGAACCGTCTGTTCAGCCGCGGCGGCGCCGCCACTGAAATGCGCCGCACGCTGGATGACGACATGCTCGAGCAACTCGAAGAGCTGCTGATCGCTTCTGACATGGGCGTCGACACCGCCCTGCGTGTCACCTCGAACATGGCCGAGGGGCGCTTTGGGCGCAAACTCTCGACCCGGGAAATCAAACAGTTGCTGGCGCAGGAAGTGGCCCGCGTGATGGAGCCCGTGGCCAGGCCCCTGCCGATCTATCCCAAACGCCCGCAAGTGGTGCTGGTCGTCGGTGTCAACGGCTCGGGCAAGACCACGACCATCGGCAAACTGGCCAGCCAGTTCAAGCAGGCTGGCAAAAAAGTCGTCATCGCCGCCGGTGACACCTTTCGCGCTGCGGCCGTCGAACAATTGCAAGTCTGGGGCGATCGCGCCGGGGTTCCGGTTCTGACCGCGCCCGAGGGCTCGGACCCCGCCAGCCTCGCCTTTGACGCGCTGACCCGGGCTCAGGCCGAAGGCGCGGATCTGCTGATGATCGATACCGCCGGGCGCCTGCAAAACCGCACCGACCTGATGGAGGAACTGGCCAAGATCGTCCGCGTCATCCGCAAGGTCGACGAGACCGCACCGCACAACACCTTGCTGGTCCTTGACGCCACCACAGGTCAGAACGCGCTGAGCCAGGTGGAAACCTTTCGCAAGCTGGCCGATGTCTCGGGCCTGATCATGACCAAGCTGGACGGAACCGCCAAGGGCGGTGTTCTTGTCGCGCTGGCCGACAAGTTCGGCCTGCCGATCCACGCTATCGGGGTGGGAGAACAGATCGATGACCTTGCCCCCTTCGATCCCGAAGAATTCGCCGCCGCCCTGACCGGGCTCGACAAGGGCTGATCCGCCACTTCATCTGGCCCCAAATATCCTCGGGGGTGTGGGGGCAGACAGCCCCCACCCCTCTCCGCCCTACAAAAGGTCTGCGTATTTGAGCGACTGGCTGATCTCACTTGAAGGCACCGAAGCCGGTCACCAACTGGCGCTGGCACTGGCGTTGATGGCCGCTTTCCTGCACGCCGCGTTCGGGGCGCTGCAGAAAGGCCGTCATGATCCATGGCTGTCCCGCGGTGCCATTGACGCCAGCTATGGCCTGATGGCCGCCCCGTTTGCCTTTTTCGTGGTGCCCTGGCCTGAACCTCATATGTGGCCGATCTTCGCCCTCGCCTGGCTGATCCACATTGCCTACAAGACGCTGCAGGCCGCGGCGTACACCAAAGGGTCCTACACGGTCGTCTATCCCGTCGTGCGCGGGACAGGCCCGCTGTTTACGGTCATTGGTGCCTATCTTCTGTTCGGTGAAACATTCTCGACCGTGCAGTGGCTGGGCGTCGCAACCCTGCTGGCCGGGATATTCGGCCTGGCCGCCTATAATTTCCGGTTTCTTGAAACCAACCGGGACACGCTGGGGATTGCGCTGGTCCTGGCGATCATCACGGGGCTGTTTGTCGCCCTTTACACCACCTATGACGCCTATGGCATACGCGCCACCGCCGACCCGTTCACATTTCTGGCCTGGTTCTTCATGATCGACGGCGCGGCGATGCCGGTCTACGCCTTCCTCAGATGGCGCGCGATGACGCATCGCCCTGCGCCCGGCCCGCTGATGTTGCGGGGGCTGGCCGGCGGGATCATCGCGCCTTTGTCCTTCGGTTCGATCATGCTGGCCACACGACTGGACAAAGTCGGCGAAGCCGCCGTGCTGCGCGAAACCTCAACCGTCTTTGCGGCGCTGATCGGCTGGCTTGTCCTGAAGGAAACCGTTGGCCCAAGGCGCATTGCATTGATGGCATTGATTGCACTCGGCGCCGTAATAGTTGAAATGGGCGGGTAAGCAGCAGGACATACCGATGACAGCCAAAAAAGACATCAACCCATTTCTGAAACAGGCGTTGGAGCTTGGCCCGCCGCTGGCCTTCTTCTTCATCTACCTGCGCTTGCGTGATGACAGCTTTCTGATCGGTGGCACCGAATATTCCGGCTTTATCATCGCGACGATTATCTTCGTCCCCCTGATGCTGGGGGCAATGGGTATCCTGTGGTACCTCACCGGCCAGCTTAGCCGGATGCAGATTTTCACGGCCTTCATGGTTATTTTCTTCGGCAGCCTGACCGCATGGTTCAATGACGAGCGGTTTTTCAAGATGAAAACCACGCTTGTCTATGGCCTGTTCGCCCTGATCCTTGGCATCGGGTTGCTGCAAAAGAAATCTTATCTGGCCTACGTATTGGATGAAATGCTGCCGATGAAGCACGAAGGCTGGATGATTCTGACACGCCGCCTTTGCGCCTGTTTCGCTGTTCTGGCCGCGGCAAACGAGTTTGTCTGGCGCACCATGTCGACCGACCTTTGGGTCAAGATCGAGACCTTCGGATTTCCCATTGCGCTGATGGCCTTCCTGATGCTGCAATTCAGCATCCTGCAACGCTATATGGACGACCCGGAACAGAAATAGCTGTTCTGACGTCGCCATACCTGCAAAATCAAACAAAATTCTTGGCTTAGCCGCCGAGCTATGGGAAGTTGTGTCACCACCCACACTCACACCTTGCCCAAGATCGGTGTATACATGACGGCCTTTCCCACCAGCGGCTTCCTTTCCGAAGCCTCCGACGGGCTTAGAGAGATGCTTTCCGCGCAGGCGACCGACATCTCGCTGGCTCAAGGAGAAACCCTTTTCGAACAAGGCGATGAAGGGGATTCGCTCTATGCCATTCTGGCAGGCACGCTTGAAGTGTCCTTTCTGGCGATGAGCGGTCGAAAGCTGACGCTGACGCTGATGCGCCCAGGTGAAGTTTTTGGCGAGATTGCGCTGTTTGACAACGGCCCGCGCACGGCAACCATTGCGGCGGCCGAGCCATCGCGCGTCCTGCGTGTGCGTCGCAATGACGTCATGAACCAGATCAGAAAACAGCCTGATCTTGCCGTGGATCTGATCCGATTGGCCGGGCTGCGGATGCGATGGATGGGGTTGCAGCTGAACGAGCAGGTCTTTTTGCCCATGCCCATTCGACTGGCCCGAAAGCTGCTGCATCTGTCGGAATTGCAGGACGACCCGACGCAGCGCATCACCCTGTCGCAGAGCGAACTTGCCGAATTTGTCGGGGCCACGCGCGAGGCCGTTTCCAAGACAATCTCGATCTGGAAACGCGACAATATTGTCGAATCCTCGCGCGGCGGATTGCTGATTCAGGATTTCGATGCTTTGCGGGAACTGGCCGATTCCGAACTTATCTGAACCAGTGTGATCTAGTTCACATACGAGAGGGTTTGTGTTGACCTAAGGTGAAGTTGTTACCGTAGGAGGTCAGAGAATCATCCCCGATATCTGTCCACTGATCTCTCCCTGTATCTGAGCCATACGCAATTACTGCGTATGGCTCATTTTCTTTCTGCATGCCTCTTCAGGTGTTCAGGCAATGAAAAAGGCCGGGCGCTTGTCCCGGCCTATTCAAATCACTCTTCCAGGCTTAGCGCCACAAATCGCGGCTCGCCCCCCCTGCGGACCAAAAGCAGCAGGGATTTCCGCCCAGCCTCTCGCGATTGGTCCATTCGGGCTTCCAGGTCCGCGATGGTTTCCACCTTTTGCTGACCCGCTTCCGTGATCAGGTCACCCGCACGCAACCCTTTCGCGTAAGCCTCAGACGCTTCATCGACATTCGAAATCACCAGACCTTGGGCATCTGCATCCAATCCCATATCCGCACGCAGCGTATCTGTGAGCGGGGAGATGGTCAGCCCGAGAATATCGGCGTTTTCTTCGACCGGAGCATCCTGCGTTTCTTCTTCGTCATCTTCTTTGCTTTCTGCGTCTTCGCGGCGTCCCAGCGTGACCAGAATTGTCTGCGTGCCGCCATCGCGATGCACAATGACCCGGACAGCTTTGCCGACTTCTGTTTCGCCAACCTGACGGACCAGACCACGGGTGTCTTCGACCTCGACACCGTCAAAGCTGATGATCACGTCGCCTGCTTTCAGACCGGCCTCCTGGGCGGGGCCTTCCGGAACATCGCTGATCAGCGCGCCACCGGGCTTTTCCAGCCCCATGGCCTCGGCCATGTCCTCGGTCACGTCCTGAATGCGGACACCCAGCCAGCCGCGCCGGGTTTCACCAAACTCGCGCAGCTGATCGACAACCTTCACTACCACGTTCGACGCCATCGAAAAGCCGATGCCGATCGAGCCACCGTTGGGCGACAGGATGGCGGTGTTCACGCCGATCACTTCGCCGTCCATGTTGAACAACGGACCGCCCGAGTTGCCCCGGTTGATCGCCGCATCCGTCTGGATGTAGTCGTCATAAGATCCGCTGAGCGCCCGGTTGCGGGCGGATACGATACCAGCGGATACAGAAAAGCCCTGACCAAGCGGGTTGCCCATGGCAATAACCCAATCACCCACACGCGCCACGTCGCTGTCGCCGAATTGCACGTATTTCAAGGGGCCGGACGCTTCGACCTTGAGCAGCGCGATATCGGTTTTCTCATCGGTTCCGATGACCTTGGCCACCAGTTCTTTTTTGGGCTGCCCGTCGCCGGGGAAGAATTCCACAAGGATTTCATCAGCTTCCGCAATGACGTGATTGTTGGTGACAATGTAACCATCTTCAGAGATCACAAAACCCGACCCAAGGGCGTTGCTGCGTCGGGGCGGGCCGTTGTCATTGCCGCCGTTGCGATCCTGAAACTCGCGAAAGAAATCCTCGAACGGAGACCCCTCGGGCACGATGCCCTGCGGACCTGTCTGACCTTCGATCAGGGTGCTTGTGGTGATGTTCACCACGGCCGGGCTGATCTTTTCGGCCAAGGGCGCCAGGCTTTCGCCTCTGGCCTGAGCGGAAACCGACTGCGCCAGCACAAGCAGCGTACCGGCAAAGGCCAGCCACAACAGCCGCATCCAAACACTCACGTCGTCCCACCGGACGGATAAACTGCGCGCTTTCGCCTGCACTTGAGCTCTCCTTGTCGACAATCTTGCCAAGGCCTGTTTCGGCCTTTCTTAGTTTCCAATGTAGTCAGTTTAACCCGGTGAGCAACTCGGGATCGCAGGGAAATCACCCGCACGTGAAACCGCCCCGTCAAAAGCCCAGTTGATATGCCCCCCAGAGCAGGATCAAACCACTGACAACACAAAGCAACCCGGCCAGACGCCGGGCCTGTTCGGGCATGGCGCGCAACGCCTCCAGCATCCGCTCGATAAGCGAAGGGGCCAGCGCATAGGCCAGCCCCTCGACAATCAGTACCAGCCCGAAGGCCAGAAGGATCATGCCCATTATTCAGAGACCGGAGCCGCCGGAACACTCCGCCCTGTGGGTGAACCCAGGTAATTGAAAAATTCGGAATCCGGGCTCAACACCAGCGAGCTGTTACCGCCTTGCAGCGCATTCTGATAGGCCGTCAACGAGCGGTAAAATTCAAAGAACTCCGGATCGGCGCTATAAGCTTCGGCAAAGATCGCGTTGCGTTCGGCGTCGGCTTCACCGCGGGTGATCTCAGCCTCACGGCGCGCATCCGACACCAGTTCAACCACAGTCCGGTCAGCCTGCGCGCGCACACGTTGCGCCGCCTCGTTACCACGTGCGCGTTCATCTGTCGCTTCACGTTCCCGCTCGGCCTTCATCCTGTCAAATGTGGCCTCAAGGTTGGCCTGCGGCAAGTCGGTCGCTTTCAGGCGCACGTCGATTACGGTGACGCCTAACGCCTGCGCTTCGGCAATCGCGCTATTTCGAATGCGCAGCATCAAGGCTGCACGGTCCGAGCTGAGGATGTCACGCGAGGAAACCGAACCCAGTACTTCGCGGGTTTCAGCACGCAGAATGCGGTCCAGACGATCCTCGGCCACCGGGATACCACCGACGCCAACGGCCTGACGGAACTGTTCCAGATCAGAAATTCGATAACGCGCAAACGCATCAACCACCAGACGACGATCATCCAGCGGAGTAACTTCCAGCGGGTGGACATCGATGGACAGGATGCGGTTGTCATAGCGCACTACTTCTTGAATCACCGGTATCTTGAACGCCAGACCTGGCTCCTCCTTCACCGCGACAACGCGGCCAAATTGTAGAACCAGAGCACGTTCGCGCTCGTCCACGATGAAAATCGAGGAAAGAACACCGACTACCGCGATGAAAACGATCGGCAAAATAAATGTCGTCTTACGCATCAGTTGCTCTCCCCAGAAGGACTACGGCGCAGCTCATTCAGCGGCAGGTAGGGCACGACGCCCTGCCCTTGTCCACTCGAACTCGGGTCTAGAATGATCTTGTCGACGTCACCCAAAATCTGTTCCATCCGCTCCAAGTACAGACGCTTGCGAGTCACGTCCGGTGCCTTGGAGTATTCTTCCAGAACCGCGCTAAAGCGGCTGGCCTCACCCTGAGCACTATTGATTTGTTGGGCGCGGTACCCTTCAGCCTCTTCCAGAATCTGTGCGGCTTCACCGCGTGCCTCGGCCAGCACACGGTTGGCATAAGCGTCTGCCACGTTCTGCAACCGGTCACGTTCTTGCGCGGCAGCCTGGACATCGCGGAAGGAGGCGATCACGTCCTGTGGCGGGTCGGCTTTGTCAAAGTTGACGCGAATGATGTTCACACCCGAATCGTAGCTGTCCATTGTATCCTGAATCAGCACCTGCAAACGGTCGGCGATTACGCCGCGATCACGGTTAAGGATCGGTGCAAGCTCGCTTTGCGCAATGATCTCACGCATCGCGGATTCGGACACGGCTCGGATCGTCTGGCGCGGATCACGCAGATTAAACAGGTACTTGGCCGGGTCGTTGATGTTCCAGACAACCTGATAATCTATGTCGACCACATTCTCGTCGCCGGTCAGCATCAGGCCATCGTCGCTACCACGCGCGCCACCCATGTCTTCGTTCTGTTCGCGGGTCACCGGTATGACCTCGGCGGTTACAAACGGCCATGGCGCAAAGTTCAGGCCCGGATTGCCGACGGCCGAGAATTCGCCCAGAAACAGTTCGACAGACTGTTCTTCGGGTTTGACAGTATAAAAGCTCGCAAGCCCCCAGACTACTGCAGCTGCAACAAGGCCAATCGCAACTGTGCCCTTGGTAAAGGCCGGACCGCCACCGCCCTGATCACCGCTACCGCCACGGCCACCGCCGCCACGGCCGCCCATGAGGACGCGCAGCTGTTCCTGGCCTTTTTTCATCAGTTCGTCGATCTCGGGGATATGCGGGCCATCGCTTTCGGGGGGCTTGCGCCCGTCCCCGTTGTTACCCCGATTTCCTCCGCCACCGGATGAGCCTCCGCCCCCCCAGGGGCCGCCGCTGTTGCCCGCCATAAGTATCTTTTCCTTCGTTTTGGACCGTGTGATCACGGGTTCCCTTGTAACGTGTGTGCGCGCGCTTGCAAATCAAGCCGTGCGCACAGGTTGCCGCATTGTCACCAGTTCTTCGGCCATGACCGGGTGAACTGCAACCGTACGGTCAAAATCTTCCTTGGTCGCGCCCATCTTTACGGCGATTCCCGCCAGCTGGATCATCTCGCCGGCACCGGGGGCGACAATATGGCAACCCAACACCTTGCGCGTCGCCTGAGAGACGATGAGTTTCATCAGCACCCGCTGCGTGCCGCCAGCAAAAGATTTCTGCATCGGCTTGAAAGATGTGGCATAGACCTCGATTGGTTCCTGCGCTGCCGCCTCTTCTTCGCTGAGGCCTACGGTACCCATCTCAGGCTGAGTGAAGATCGCAGTCGGGATCAAGTCGTGATCCACCGGTGTCGGATTGCCTTTGAATACGGTTTCCACAAAAGCCATCCCTTCACGGATCGCAACCGGTGTCAGGTTCACCCGGTCGGTCACATCGCCAATGGCATAGATCGAGGGCACAGCGGTCTGGCTGTATTCATCCACGATGATCTCGCCCTTACGGCCGCGTTCAACGCCCAAAGCCTCTAGCCCAAGGTTATCGGCATTCGGCGCACGGCCCGTGGCATACATCACCACATCATAACTCTGCTCGGAGCCGTTGGTGGCCTTGACCCAGATCTTGTCGCCCTGCTTTTTCATCTCGAGCACATTGGTGCCCAGATGCAGGTCGATGCCGTTCTGACACATTTCTTCGCTGATCAGTCCACGCGCCTCGTCATCAAACCCCCGAAGGATCTGTGCGCCGCGATAGAACTGAGTCGTCCTGACCCCCAGCCCGTTCATGATCCCGGCAAATTCACAGGCAATATAACCGCCCCCAACGATCAGGATGCTTTCGGGCAGCTTGTCCAGGTGGAATATCTCGTTCGACGTAATCGCCAGTTCCGAGCCCGGAAAATCCGGAACAACCGGGCGACCGCCGGTGGCGACAAGAATGTGTTTGGCCGTTTTGCGGGTTCCGTCGGCCAGCTCGACCGTGTGGGCATCCACAAGGCGCGCACGATGGTCAAAGCTTTCGACGCCGTTGTTCTTCAGGATATTGCGATATATCCCTTCCAACCGATCAAGCTCGGCCACCAGCTTGCCGTGAAAACTGTTCCAGTTGAACGCGCCGGGCTGAATGTCCCAGCCATAGGCCTGCGCGTCCCCGACCATGCCCGAGTATTCGCTGGCAAAGACCATCAGCTTCTTGGGTACGCAGCCCCGGATCACACAGGTGCCGCCATACCGGTCTTCTTCGGCCAGCGCGACCTTGGCGCCGGTTTCACCCGCCGCAACACGCGCCGCGCGGACCCCGCCCGAACCTCCACCGATGACAAAAAGATCATAGTCAAAGCTCATGCCGGGTTCCTTCGTTCAACTTGCAAAATTCTCTGGATATCTGGGTGTAAAAAACCCTGTGCCAACCCCCGGCGTGGAAAATTCGAACTTTCATAGCCACTTGCCGGAGGGACCTGCACGATACTCAGTCCGAAAAATCGGAAAACAGGTTATCGCGCGATCTGCTGAGCAGCTGATCCATTGCGACCGTACCCGCGTTGATATCACGCAGCTCGACCCGGCCATCGCCATGGCCGATCACGACCTTGTCGCAGATGTCGATGAACAGGCCATTTTCCACAACACCGGGCACCTGGTTCAGGATCAGCGCCATCTGGCGCGGGTTGCCGATGCGCTTGAGGTGCAGGTCAAGGATGTGGTTGCCCTCATCGGTCACAAACGGGGCCTCGCCATTCATGCGCAGCGCCGAGGATGTCCCAAGCACATCCATCGTATCCAGAGCTTCCTCGATCAATGTGCGTGTTGTCTGCCAGCCAAAGGGAATGACCTCGACAGGCAGCGGAAAGGCCCCCAGAGTTTCAACTTCTTTGCCTGCATCGGCGATGACGATCATCTGGTCGCTGGCCGTGGCCACAATCTTTTCCTGCAGATGCGCACCGCCACCGCCCTTGATCAGGTTCAGGTCCTGATCGAACTCATCCGCGCCGTCGATGGTCATGTCCAGCCAACCGGCCTGATCCAGTGAAATGACGTCGATACCAACCTCGCGGGCAAGCTGCGCCGTGCGGGTCGAGGTTGGAACACCCTTGATCCGCAGTCCGTCTTCGCGCACCCGTTCACCCAGACGGCGCACCAGCCAGGCGGCTGTCGATCCTGTGCCAAGGCCCACGCGCATCCCGTCTTCAACCATGTCGGCGGCACGGTACGCGGCAACATATTTCGCGGTGTCGATTGGCGACAGATCTCTGGTCATGGCAGCTTTCCCAGTTTATTCTGACGGAGTTATAGGGAATGCGTCAGACGACTGCGACCCCATTTTGCGATCCGACAGGTGTTAAGATGTCTCAGGACTACGCGTTTCCTGTCGGAAAAGTCGCAATCATGTCTTACACCCACATCTTTGCGCTGTAAGTTGCGCGCATGTTGACCCCGTACCGCCTGCATTATGCCCCTGACAACGCCTCGCTGGTGATCCGGCTGGCGCTGGACGAGATGGGCGTGGCTTATGAAACCGTGCTGGTGGACCGCCGCCAGAACGAGCAGGACAGCGACGCGTATCGGTCGCTTAATCCCAACGGGCTGATCCCGGTTCTGGAAACGCCGCAGGGCCCGATCTTTGAAACTGCGGCGATCCTGCTTTGGCTGACAGAGCGCCATGGTCAACTGGCCCCGGCGGTGGATGATCCTGAACGCGCCGGATTTCTGAAATGGCTGTTCTTCGCGTCCAACACGTTGCATGCGGATCTGCGCATCCTGTTCTACGCTGAAAAATACATAGACGCCTCACAGGCCGACACGCTGCGCGCGGGCATCCGACCCCGGTTGCTGCAGCACCTGCGGTTGCTGGATGCGCTGGCGCAACGCGGGCCTGAGTGGTTTCGCGCAGGTGTCCCATCGGTTCTGACCTATTATGTCGCCTGCATGATGCGCTGGATGGCCCTGTACCCTGTAAGTACTGACCGCAGCTGGTATCAACTGGCCGACACGCCGCATCTGCAGAAAGTGCTTCTGCACCTTGAGACATGCCCCGCCACCCGTTCGGCAATCGCTGCGGAAGGTTTGGGCGTTACACCCTTCACATCCCCTACTTACGCTAATCCCCCGGAAGGCTCGGCTATCTGATATGTTCCTATCTGTCTTCGATATGTTCAAAGTGGGCATTGGCCCGTCTTCATCTCACACAATGGGCCCGATGGTGGCCGCGGCGCGCTTTCTGGACATGATGCGCGCGTCCCCCTTTGAATTTACGGGTCTGAAAGGTTCACTGCACGGCTCGCTGGCCTTCACCGGCGTCGGCCATGCGACCGATCGGGCGACCATTCTGGGTCTGGCGGGCTTTGTTCCCGACACCTATGACAACGAAAAGGCCGAGGCCGCGCTGGCCGATATCGCACGCACGCACACCGTAACGCCCGAAGGCCTGCCGACGCTTCATTTCGATCCCAAGGCGGATCTGATCTTTGACTACGACAACAATTTGCCCGGGCACGCTAACGGGATGATCCTGATGGCCACCGACGCACAGGGCGATGTGATCCTGCGGCAGGTGTATTATTCGATCGGCGGCGGTTTTGTCCTGACCGAGGAAGAACTGGCCGAGGGGAAAGACACCAATGAAGGCGACCCGGTCCCGTTCCCGTTCAAATCCGCCGCAGAAATGCTTGAGATGGCCAAATCCAGTGGCAAGACCATAGCCGGGATGAAGCGCGCAAACGAGATCGCGCGGGGCTGCGCCGACAGTTTCGCGAAAGGATCGGCCCGTTTGTGGGACGTCATGAACGCCTGTATCGAACGCGGCTTGACCACCGACGGCATCCTTCCGGGCGGTTTGAAAGTGCGCCGCCGCGCGAAAGGCATCTATGATGCGCTGATGGCCGAGCGCGGCATGAACCTGACCGCGCCCCACACGATCAACGACTGGATGAGCGTCTATGCCATGGCGGTCAACGAGGAAAACGCGGCGGGCGGGCAGGTTGTCACCGCGCCCACCAACGGGGCCGCAGGTGTTCTGCCCGCTGTTCTGCGCTATTACCTGGATCACGTACCGGGCGCGTCCGAAAGCCATATCGAAGATTTCCTGCTGACCGCAGCGGCCATTGGCGGGTTGGTGAAATACAACGCCTCGATCTCGGGTGCCGAAGCGGGATGTCAGGCCGAAGTTGGCAGCGCGGCTGCCATGGCGGCAGCCGGGCTTTGCGCCGTGATGGGGGGAACCCCCGAGCAAGTGGAAAATGCCGCTGAGATCGCGCTGGAGCATCATCTGGGCATGACCTGCGACCCTGTTGCCGGTTTGGTTCAGGTTCCTTGTATCGAACGTAACGGGCTGGGGGCCATCAAAGCGGTCTCAGCCGCCTCGCTGGCCTTGCGCGGGGATGGTCAGCATTTCGTGCCGCTGGACGCAGTGATCGAGACGATGCGCCAGACCGGCCATGACATGCATGAGAAATACAAGGAAACGTCGCTGGGTGGTCTGGCTGTGAACGTACCGAATTGCTGAAACAGAAAGCGAGGGGCGACATGCGTGGACATTGTCTGTGCGGCAAGATCCGGTTCGAGGTCGACCCTCCGGTACTGTCATGCGTCACCTGCCATTGCGACAGTTGCCGTCGCCAATGCGCAGCGCCGATGACAACGTATTTCGGAGTTCGGGATGGCCATTGGCGGTGGACCGGTGAAGAGCCCAAGCATTTCAACTCCTCTCCCGGTGTCGAGCGCAGCTTCTGCCCGCACTGCGGCACGCCAATGTCCTTCCGTTCAACCGCCATGTCGGATGTGATGCACCTTTATGTCGCGACACTGGACTCTCCTGACACACTGGAACCTACGTTGCATGTCGCGCATGAAGAAAAGCTGAAATGGCTGAAATTGGAGGATGGTTTGCCCACCTGCATCGGGCCGGATTACACCAAGGTTCATCCCCTGCCCGACCGCTGACAACAGCGCTTCCCTCTGCGTCGCGAAACAGATAGCGTCGCGCTCATGACCCAGGACAGACCCGTCTTTGGCATCTTTTTGATGCTTGGTTTTTGCGTGCTCGCACCCTTGGGGGATGCGATGGCGAAGCTGTTGGGTGAAACCACACCGCTGGGTCTGCTGGTCATGGTGCGTTTCGCGGTGCAAGCGGTGATCCTGATCCCCCTGGTTGCGGTGACGGGGCGACCCTGGCGGATGCGCGGCCGCATCCTGCGGCTGACCCTGCTACGGACGCTGCTGCATATCATCGGCATTTCGGCCATGTTCAGTGCGCTGCAATTCCTGCCATTGGCGGATGCCGTTGCAATTGCCTTCGTCATGCCATTCATCATGCTGCTGCTGGGCAAATATGTTCTGGAGGAAGAGGTCGGTTCCCGCCGTCTTGCTGCCTGCATCGTCGGGTTCATTGGCACGTTACTGGTCATTCAACCCAGCTTTGCCGAGGTAGGTGCACCTGCGTTGCTGCCACTGATCGTTGCCGTGGTTTTTGCCTTGTTCATGCTGGTCACCCGGCAAGTCGCGAAAGAGACCGATCCGGTGTCGTTGCAAGCCGTGTCCGGCGTATTTGCGACGATCCTTCTGGCACCGCTCCTTCTGATTGGCACGCAAATGAACATTCAGGAGCTCTCGATGACCCTGCCATCCAGCGATCTGAACTGGCTGCTGATTGCGATCGGGGTGTTGGGTACGGTCGCGCATCTGCTGATGACGTGGTCGCTGCGCTATGCGCCCTCTGCCACACTGGCCCCGATGCAATATCTGGAAATCCCGGTTGCAACCCTGATCGGATGGGTGATTTTCAACGACCTGCCCGATGGATTGGCTGCGGCTGGCATCGTCATCACCATTGCCGCAGGCCTGTACGTCATTCTGCGCGAGCGGGCCAGCGCCCGGTCTGCCCCGACAGAAACACCTGCATAAGCGGATCAAGCGCTGCGCGCGGGATCATCACCAACAGGCCCGGCCCATCCATCTTTAGCTCGACAGGCGCCAATGCGCGGTTGGATGTTCCCACCTGCCCGTCCGGCCGAAAGGCCAGATCATCAATCGGCCATTCCAGCCCGGTACTGCGCCCCGTCACGGGCTGCATCGGAAACAGCGAGACCACATCGCCGGGTGCAACCGGCAGCTTGATCTCTGGCGGCGCGTGAAAAACCAGTTCACGTTCGCCCAGCAATATGCAGGCCTGATCCTGCCGCCGGACCAGAACGTTCAGAACGGCCAGTTGATGATCAAGTCGCCCGCCAAGAAACCCGGCCCCAAGAACCAGCGGAGCGTGCAGATTGCGAAGAGCTTTGTCGAAATCGGTGCTGTCCTGTTCACGGATGGCAAACAGGCGATCCGCGGGGATTTTTGCTTGCGTCGCTTTGCTCAGCGAATCGAAGTCACCAATCACCGCATCGGGAATCCGGCCTGATTCTGTCAAAACGTCCGCTCCGCCATCGGCGGCAACGACCGAATTGACGCGATTCAGCACCAGATTCAGGTCTCCAGATCCGATAAATCCCCCTCCGAACAGCCCAATTGGATCGGTAGAGCGTACAATTGGCTCGATTTCCCTAAGATTGGCCATTTTTCCCGGATTTGGACACATTAAGACCACAAAATGATAGGTTCATGCATAAAGTTCAGAGCCTTCGTGTGCTCCCGATTCCGGGTAAGTGGGCTCTCGTAGTTTGTAAAGGACGTGCGTCTGATGGTACAGAATAACAAGGTACTAACCGTTTCATATGGAACCTTCTCCTGCACTTTGGAAGGATTCGATGATTCCTTTGAAACGATGAAAGCCATCGCCGAATATTTCCGCTATCTCGCAGCGGATGATCGTTACTTCGGCTCGGAACCCCCGCAACCTGATGCCGAAATGCTGACCCGCATCGCCCGGCGCGATGCGTCGCAGCGCGTCGAAGCCCGTCAGAACGAATCCGGCCTGTTGCTGCGCGCCACTCAGACAACCGAAACCCCTGTCGCTGCTGAAGAGCCGGCCCCGCACACGGCCACGATCAATGTTGCCGAAACTCCCGCTCACGTTCAGCCACAACCGGCCCCTGCGCAGACCGGGTTCGCCGAAGCGGAACCTGTCGCGGACACCCCACCCCCGGCCGCTGACAGCATCGCGGCGAAACTGCAACGCATTCGCGCAGTCGTCTCTCATTCCGATGTGCCCGCGGCCGAGTATTCCGAAGACGAAGACTCACCGCTGTTGGCCAATACCGCCCCCCCGGTAGATGCAGTGGCCGCCGCGTTTGAGGCCGGTGCGCTCAGCGCGGAAGACTTTGCCGAGCCCACAGAGCCTGAAGCCCAGGAAACCGAAGTGCCTGCGGCACCTGCGATTGACGAGATGCAGGATCAGGAAGCTGAAGAACCGCAAGCGGCTGAGACAGCTGATGCGCTGATCCCCGAAGTTGCTGAAACTCAGATCGAAGAAGACGTTGACCTGCAGGCGCCCCTGACCCCCCAGCCCTTGCAAATCGACGAGATCGAAGACACACCGGTGGCGGATCAGACCGCCGCCGAGCCTCTGTTCGCTGATCTTGCAGACGTTGCCGAAGACGATTTCGACGAAGAGGATGCCCCCAACATCCTCAACGTAGAAGACGTAGCAATTGAATCCGACGATGAACCGGTCGAGGAAGACCTGGCGCAGGGTGTTTTGACGGCAGACGACGAAATGCACCTGCTGACCGAAATTTCCGAGATCGAACAGCACCTGTCCGGTCGTTCGAGCCAAAAACTGGCGGACGATGCGGATCCCGATCAGGATATGTCGCGCCTGATGGCAAAGACCGGCGAGCATATGGATGACCCCAGCAGCAGCGATGCGCGCGAAACCTATTCGCACTTGCGCACCGCCGTCGCAGCCACCGAAGCCGACCGCGACGGTCAGGCACGCTCGGAAGAGGCGGCCGACCGGGAATATCGCGGCGATCTGGCATCCGTGGTCAGCCCACGGCGACCCGAAATCAAGGTAACCAGCATGCGTCCGGCACCGGAAGCTCCAGCGCCGCTCAAGCTGGTGGCCGAGCAGCGGGTGGATGAACACGGAACATCCGCAAGCCCGGTCTCGCCACGTCGTGTCACCGCAGACCAGGAAGCAACCGGATCGGAGGAAGGCGGTTTCGCACAGTTTGCACAGGAACAGGGTGCGCAATCGCTGCCTGATCTTCTGGAAGCGGCTGCCGCATATCTGTCCTTCATCGAAGGTCAGGAGCAGTTTTCGCGCCCGCAGCTGATGAACAAGGTGCGTTCACTGAAACAGGACGAGTTCAATCGCGAAGAAAGCCTGCGTTCTTTTGGACAGTTGCTGCGCGATGGCAAGATCGAGAAAGCCGGAGGCGGGCGTTTCGCGGCGTCCAACCTGATCGGTTTTCGCCCCGATGACGAGCGTGCCGTTGGCTGATCACACTGGAAGGTTCACAAGCGAGGCCGGGTTTACCCCCGGCCTTTTTGCTTTTTGCCGTTGGACCATACTCCTGCCCTGAATGACAAAGCCCGAGCGTTTCGACTGATACCAGACAGCCGACAAAATACCTCCGAGGACCGCGCGTAATCCTGCGCAGTGCTCAGCAGGCCCGGTCATTTACACGTACCTGACGAGCGCTAGGACTGATCGGGGTCTTCTTTACCGACGCCGCGAAACACAAACTTGAACGGCAGGGCCCAAAGGATGCCCAGCACGATATAAACCAGCAACTCAATCCAGATCGGAGGACGCCCCAGCAAGTTCACGATCGTCACAACAGCGATGATGTACAGCGGAAGGCCAAGCACAAGGATCACCAGCGACCAGCGCCGGCGTGCCTTGTAACTCAACCCTGTCTTCTGTTTTTCGCTCATCAGTCGGCAAAGGGGTCTGTCACCAGAATGGTGTCATCCCGCTCCGGGCTGGTGGACAAAAGTGCCACCGGGCATTCGATCAGTTCTTCGACCCGACGTACATATTTGATCGCATTTGCAGGTAAATCGGCCCAGCTGCGCGCGCCTTCGGTCGATTCGCTCCACCCCGGCATTTCTTCATAAATCGGGGTACAGCGGGCTTGCTGATCAGCTGCGGTTGGAAGGTAATCCAAACGCTCGCCATCCAGCTCATACCCGGTGCAGATCTTAAGGGTCTCAAACCCGTCCAGAACATCCAGCTTGGTCAGCGAGATACCGTTCACGCCGCTGGTGGCGCAGGTCTGGCGCACCAGACAGGCGTCGAACCAGCCGCAGCGGCGCTTGCGGCCTGTTGTCGTCCCGAATTCGTGCCCGCGTTCACCCAGACGCTGACCGTCTGCGTCTTCCAACTCGGTCGGGAACGGCCCTTCTCCAACGCGGGTGGTATAGGCCTTAACAATGCCAAGCACGAAATTGATCGAGCCCGGACCGATTCCAACACCGGTTGCCGCCTGACCCGCAATCACGTTCGAAGACGTTACAAAGGGATAAGTGCCAAAATCGATATCCAGCAGCGCGCCCTGCGCCCCTTCAAACAGGATGCGTTTCCCGGCCTTGCGCTTTTCGTTCAGCACTTTCCAGACAGGTGCCGCAAACGGCAGAATTTGTTGCGCGATCTCTTTGAGCTGAGCAACCAGCGCGTCGCGGTCAACCGGTTCGATACCCAGACCCTTGCGCAACGGATCGTGATGTTGCAATGCGCGGTCCACGCGGGCCTCCAGCGTGGCTTCGTCCGCCAGATCGGCAACGCGAACGGAACGCCGCCCAACCTTGTCTTCATAGGCCGGGCCAATTCCACGACCGGTTGTTCCGATCTTGGTGCCTTTGCTCGCAGCTTCCTCGCGCGCACGATCCAACTCGCCGTGAATCGGCAGAATCAACGGCGTGTTTTCGGCAATCATCAGCGTGTCGGGCGTAATCTCAACACCCTGCGCCCGGATGGTTGCGATCTCATTGACCAGATGCCAGGGGTCCAGAACCACCCCATTGCCAATAACGCTCAACTTGCCGCCGCGTACCACACCCGAAGGAAGCGCGTGCAGCTTATAGACCTCGCCGTCGATCACCAGCGTATGACCGGCATTGTGACCGCCCTGAAAACGCGCGATTACGTCCGCCCTTTCGCTGAGCCAGTCGACAATCTTGCCTTTTCCTTCGTCGCCCCATTGGGCGCCGACAACAACCACGTTGGCCATATCCGGTCCTTTTCGTGCTGAGTGATCAAACCCGGCTCATATAGCGGGGCAAAAACGGCAGGGAAACCGATATTTCGCCGCAGAGGAAAATCGCGCAGGCGCGCGATGCCTCCGGCGGGGATATTTGTAGCCAGATGAAGAGCGGATCCCCTACTTCACCTGGCTTTAAATATCCCGGGGGAGGCGCCCGGAACGGGCGGCGGGGGCAGAGCCCCCCTACCCTGTCATCGCAAGTGGACAGGTTGTCCGTGCGGAGTGGTCAGGTAAGCCTCTTCCCAGGCCTTACGCAGATCAAGCACATCCTTCGGCATGGCAGCGCCCTGTTCGGCCAGCAATGCTTCAAGCGTTTCCAGCCATGCGTGGAAGTAATCGTCACCGCCATCCAGTTCCCGGGCAAGCCCGTTGCGTTTCAATGTCGCTGAAAAACGCGCCGCCCAATCCGCCCATTCGAACCGCCCGGCCTCGTTCAGCGCGACTGTGACGGCAAAGACCTGAGCGTGCCAGGGCTCAGCAAAAACCGGCTCGGGGGCTCCGTATGTGATACAGTCGTTCATGCCGGTTGCAGGTAGCTTTGCCAGAGGTCCAGAACCACCTGGTCAGCGGGATGTTCGGGGGCGGCCCAGAGTTCTGATGCCGCAAAAGCCACTGCATAAATCGGCTCTGGCGCCTCACCCAACCCATGCGCATTGGAATCGGGCAGAACATGGGTTCCGTGCAGGCGCAGGATTCGGCCCCTGGCACCGGATGCATAGACAGGCAGGCGCGTGTGACCTCCATCCACGAGGCGATTTGCCGCCGGTTGGACCGTGACAACCTCTTGCCCCACAGAATACAGCGCCGCGACATTGGAAGGCCTGTCCGCAGGCCCGCCTTTGGCCAGCGCAGCGGACACCGCTTCCGCCTTGAGTGCTCTGTCCGCCAAGGGATGCGGGTTGTCGCCGCTCACGCCACGCAGATCATCCAATGTCAGAACACCCTTTTCGACCAGCAGATCGGCCAGACCGGATATCCATTTCTCATAATAGGAAAACCGGGCGTAATCCTTCGGGGACAGGCGTTCTCGCGCGTGGCGCGAAACGTCGATGTTCCACTGCCCCAGAAAACCGGATGCAAGTGTCACCGCAAGAGCGCGGGCGTGCCAGTCTTCGGCAAAGACCGGCGCATCCTCTGTCTCGGGGTTTATCGGACCGTCACCGAAACGTCCTCCCATATCGTGAACGCGGGTCATGCGGGCACCCTTGGAAGGCCCGTGCCAATCATGCTGTCGCGCGTCACAAGCGCGGCAAGCCCCTCTTCGTTCATCCCCTCTGTGCCTACAGGGCGCATGGGCAAGACAAGGTAGCGAATTTCGGCCGTCGAATCCCAAACCCGTACAGAGGTGTCTTGGGACAAGGTGACGCCGAACTCGGCCAGCACCTTACGCGGTTCTCGCACCGCGCGGGCTCGGTAGGCGTCGGACTTGTACCATCCGGGCGGGATACCCAGCAGTGGCCAAGGGTAACAGCTGCACAGGGTGCAGACGACCATGTTGTGCCGATCCGGTGTGTTCTCAACCACCACCATATGTTCGCCCTGGCGGCCATAGTAGCCAAGGTCGGCTACGACCGGAGTGGCGTCTTCAAGCAGGGCAGCTTTGAAGGCAGGGTCGCTCCAGGCTTTGGCAACTACGCGCGCACCGTTTTGCGGCCCGATCCTGTTCTGATAGGTGTCGATGATCTCGTCCAGAGCCGCCGGATCGATCAGCCCTTTGCGAGTCAGAATCGTCTCAAGCGCTTTGACGCGCAATGCGGGTTCGGGTGGCAACAGGGCATGCGGGTGGTCGTGATCGTCATGTGGCATGGCCGCAGCCTGCGTCACAACTCAACGCACTGTCCAGTCCCTTTGACGTGATGGGATACATCAAGGAAGTTGATGCCAACTCCTGACTTGCCCCCGCTGGCAAACTTGCATAAGTACCACGCGATACACGCCACGCTGTACAGGACCACCATGGAAAACGTCGTTCTCATCATCCATCTTCTTCTGGCTCTGGGCCTGATCGCCGTTGTCCTGATGCAGCGGTCTGAAGGCGGTGGCCTTGGCATGGGCGGTGGCGGTGGTGCGATGACCGGTCGCGCGGCAGCGACGGCTTTGGGCAAGCTGACCTGGATACTTGCAGCGTGTTTCATCGTCACCTCGATCACACTGACCATTCTTGCGGCTCAGAAATCTTCGGGCAGCTCGGTAATCGACCGTCTGGGCGTTCCGGCACCGGCTTCGACCGAGGAAAGCGCTCCGGCTATTCCGTCGGTTGATGATCTTCTGCCGCCGGCACAGGACGACAACGCGCCGCTGATCCCGCAGGCGGATTGATCCACAAAACCTAGAAACCTGAGAGAGGACTGCAACAGCATCTTGCGGTTCTCTTGCGCTTTTGGCGCGAATCCTTTATACGTGAAGTCCCGTGATGCAGCGGTTTTTCGGAACCGCCGGGCAGCTGATTTTGACGTCTCACGGGAGCAGCCGAAAAACTATGGCACGTTTTATTTTCATCACCGGTGGTGTGGTTTCGTCCTTGGGCAAAGGGCTGGCTTCGGCAGCTTTGGGCGCTTTGTTGCAGGCCCGCGGTTATTCGGTGCGTCTGCGCAAGCTGGACCCCTATCTGAACGTCGATCCGGGCACGATGTCGCCGTTTGAGCATGGCGAAGTGTTCGTCACCGATGACGGGGCCGAAACCGATCTGGACCTGGGCCATTACGAACGGTTCACCGGCGTGGCTGCCCGCAAGACCGACTCGGTCAGTTCCGGGCGGATCTATTCGAACGTGCTCGAGAAAGAACGCCGTGGCGATTACCTTGGCAAGACCATTCAGGTGATCCCGCACGTCACAAACGAGATCAAGGATTTCATCGCCATAGGCGAGGATGAGGTTGATTTCATGCTGTGCGAGATTGGCGGCACTGTGGGCGATATCGAAGGCCTGCCCTTCTTTGAAGCCAT
Organism: Ruegeria sp. AK11; assembly: GCF_056541095.1. Lineage (NCBI taxonomy): Bacteria > Pseudomonadati > Pseudomonadota > Alphaproteobacteria > Rhodobacterales > Roseobacteraceae > Ruegeria > Ruegeria sp. AK11. The sequence goes on along the minus strand of NZ_JBQFXU010000001.1, from coordinate 507,134 downwards.
CCGCCAGTTCAGTCAGGACAAGCCGCGCGGGCAGTGCATTTTCATGCACCTGACGCTGCTGCCTTACATCAAGGCCTCGGGTGAGTTGAAAACCAAGCCGACCCAGCACTCGGTTAAAGAACTGCGTTCGATCGGTCTGGCCCCCGATATTCTGGTCTGCCGGTCCGAAGGGCCGATCCCGACCAAGGAACGGGAAAAGCTGGCCCTGTTCTGTAACGTGCGCCCAGACAGCGTGATCGCGGCACAGGACCTGTCCACCATTTACGACGCGCCGCTGGCCTATCACCGCGAGGGGCTGGATCAGGCCGTTCTGGATGCCTTCCAGATCAGCCCCGCTCCCAAGCCCGATCTGGCCAAATGGGAAGATGTGAGCGACCGCATCCACAACGCCGAGGGCGAAGTGAAAGTGGCCATTGTCGGCAAATATACGCAGCTTGAGGACGCCTATAAGTCGATTGCCGAGGCGCTGACCCATGGCGGTATGGCCAACCGCGTGAAGGTCAAGATCGAGTGGGTGGATGCCGAGGTTTTCGACACCGAAGACGCGGCCCCGTATCTGGAAGGCTTCCACGCCATCCTTGTCCCCGGTGGGTTTGGCGAGCGTGGCACCGAAGGCAAGATCAAGGCGGCGCAATATGCGCGCGAGCACAAGGTTCCCTATCTGGGCATTTGTCTTGGCATGCAGATGGCGGTGATCGAGGCTGCGCGGAACGCTGCGGGTATTACCGAAGCCGGGTCCGAGGAATTCGACCATGAGGCCGGGAAGAAACGGTTTGAACCGGTGGTCTATCACCTCAAGGAGTGGGTACAGGGCAACCACAAGGTCGAGCGCAAGGTCGGCGACGACAAGGGCGGCACAATGCGCCTTGGGGCTTACAACGCAGTATTGGCGGATGGATCCAAAGTGGCCGAGGTTTATGGCGGCACGCAGATCGAGGAACGTCACCGCCACCGCTATGAGGTGGACATCAAGTATCGCGACAAGCTTGAAAAAGCGGGCCTGAAGTTTTCGGGCATGTCGCCGGACGGACGTCTGCCCGAAATCGTGGAATGGGCGGATCACCCGTGGTTCATTGGCGTTCAGTACCATCCGGAATTGAAGTCCAAGCCGTTTGACCCGCATCCGCTGTTTCGCGAATTTGTGCGGGCCGCGAAAGACACCTCGCGCCTGGTTTGATCCCTGACTGTGTCGGACTGTCACCCCACGTTGTTTCGTGGGGGCTGACCTCTTAACTGTGTGGAGAGGCAGGTTTTCTGCTTTTGCATTTCACGGTTTCAGGAGATTTCCGATGAGCAACGCAACAACGATCACCAACCTTCAGCAAGCGCTTCATATGGAGCTTACTGCCGCGCACCAATACCAGTTGCACGCGCATGTTCTGGACGACTGGGGCCTTGATATTCTGGCCGAGAAAATGCGGGGCGAGATGCAGGAAGAGTTGGTGCATTCTGACGCCTTTATCGAACGTATCCTGTTTCTGGGTGGAACCCCCGAGCTTGCGTTTCAGAAAAGCCCAGCCGCAGCGGGCACGCTGGAAGAGATGTTCGCCTCTGATCTCAAAGACGAGAGTGAGGCCGTCGACTTCTACACCAATGCAGCGCAACAGGCGGCCGAAGTTGGTGATGTTGGTTCGCGTACACTGTTCGAACGCATCCTGATGGAAGAAGAAGGTCATAAAGCCTGGCTGGAGACACAGCTGAGCCTTCTGCAACGTCTGGGCGAATCTGCGTTTAGCGCGAAATTCGTCTCTGGCGCTGCGGGCGACGCCTGAGACCTTGGTTTCAAACCGGTGGATGTCACAGGTGCTTTGCGAAGCTGACGCAATCTGTGCCTGTGCCGTCACCTTAAATTGACCTGGCTGGGTGCAAAAACTCTGGCCGGGTCATTTTCTCAGCGTTAGCTGTAGGATACGTGACAACAGGAGAGTTCCGATGACCAGCCAGTCCCAGAAAGCCGTGACCTTTACCAGCCTTCACAAGAAGGGCGATCCTGTCATTCTGTTCAATATCTGGGACGCTGGCAGCGCTGGCGCCGTTCGGGACGCTGGTGCCCAGGCCATCGCGACCGGCAGTGCCCCTGTTGCCATGGCGCAGGGCTATGGCGACGGGCAGAACATTCCACTTGAGGCCGCGTTGGACAATGTACGCCGCATCGTTGCGGCGATTGATTTGCCGGTAACACTGGATTTCGAGGGGGCTTATGCCGAAGACCCGCAAGGGATCGCGCAAAACGTTCGGCGCGCACTTGACTGCGGTGTTGTCGGGTTCAACTTTGAAGACCAGATCATCGGTGGTGACGGTCTCTACGATATCGCCACTCAGGCCAAACGCGTTGAAGCGATGTGCGACGCTTGCGCGCGCGCAAGCATTCCCGGCTATGTCAATGCGCGCACAGATATCTTCCTGAAGGCCGCAGCGGACACCCATGACGACACGATGCTGGATGAGGCCATTGCCCGTGCCAATGCCTATGCTGACGCAGGCGCCAGCGGATTCTTTGCCCCCGGGCTAAAGAACGAAGCCCTGATCGCCCGGCTTTGCGAATCCACCACGTTGCCGGTCAATATCATCGCTCTGCCCGGCACGCCGGATACGGCCACTCTGGCAAAGCTCGGGGTCGCGCGGATCAGCTACGGCCCGGTCCCCTATCGCCAGATGCTGGCCTGGTTGCAGAACGCAACCAAAGAGGCGCTGACCTGGTAAACGCAGGCCTTTGTTTCTTAAGGACAAATTGAAACTCATGGATATTGGGCAATGATTGATTGTTGGCCGGTGTGTACCCGGTGCCGCGCAGCTCTGGTTCAGCGCGGGACACACGCAATACTATAGCAAGACCGGCATTTCGTGCTTGGCCGATCACGACCTGTCGTCTAGGTGTTTGTTATGTTGAAAAGGTTCTTTAAGGCGCTCAGACCGCCTCATCATGAACAATTGCCGGACCCGGATGCAGAACTTGCTCTGGGTGCTCTGATGGTGCGCGTCGCGCAGGCAGATCGCGATTATAAGCTGGAAGAGATCAGTCTGATCGACAAGATACTGGCTCGTCTTTACCAGCATAACGCGATTGAGGCGGCCAAGGTTCGGGCCACCTGCGAAAAGCTCCATGCTGCGGCACCGGAAACTGATACGTTCGGCAAACTGATCCGGGAAACCACGGACCTAAAAGAGCGGCTGGCAGCCCTTGACGCGTTGTGGGAAATCGTTCTGGCAGATGGCAGTTCGGACGAGGGCGAGATAAAGATCGTCGAAGAAGCCCGCATTGCCATGGGCCTGAGCTATAATGACAGTCAGGCAGCGCGCGAGCGCGTCCAAAGCCGCTTGGATGTGAGTTAAGCGCCCGCTATATCTTACCCATGTTCAGCGACTTTCTTTCCAGGCTCACACAGCCCAAGCCCGACCCGCTTGTCGAAGATGATGCCCGCCTGGCCCTGACGGCCCTGCTGGTGCGTCTGGCACGATCTGACAACGATTATTCTGATTCTGAGATGGCGCGCATCGACCGCATCTCGGCTGAACGATACGGTTTGTCCCCGTTCGAAAGCGCGGCTTTGCGCGCCCGTGCCGAAGATCTTGAGGCCGAGGCCCCCGACACGGTCCGTTTTACCCGTGCCATCAAAGAAGCTGTCGCTTATGAAAACCGGCTGGCGGTGGTTCAGGCGCTGTGGTCGGTGGCGCTGGCTGATGGCCACCGTACGGGTGAGGAGGACTCGCTGCTGCGTCTGGTTGTCAGCTTACTAGGGGTCAGCGACGTGGATTCGGCTTTGGCCCGGCAAAAGGCCGCTAAATCTTGATCGCCATGCTTGGCATGTATGACATGCCCGAGGTTCAGGCCGCCAATGATCGGTTCTGGGGGTTGATTCGTGCGCATTTGGGATGCGGGCCAGAACAGCTGACCCGAGACACCGATGTTTGGCAGGTCTGGCTTGATCCCGAACTGGTGCTGGCGCAGACCTGTGGAATGCCCTATCGCACACGCTTGCATGGTCGGGTTCAACTGGTGGGCACCCCGGATTACGGCCTGCCCGGTTGTCCTGCCGGGCATTATTGCTCGGTCTTTGTGGCGCGGCGCGACGACAACCGCACGCTGGCGGGCATGACTGACGGTATCTTCGCGTATAACGAAGCGCTGTCTCAATCCGGCTGGGCAGCACCGATCACGCATCTATCCCGAGAGAACCTGAATCCTGCGTCGTTGTTGGAAACAGGCGGTCACGCGCTGTCAGCGCAGGCGGTCTCGGACGGGAAGGCAGATTTCGCCGCGCTGGATGCATTGACCTGGATGATGTTGCAGGAACATACCGATCTGGGCAAAAGCCTGCGCGAATTGGCAAAAACCTCTCCTACACCAACCCTGCCCTATATTACTGGACCCGACCAAAACGCGGATCTGGTCGCAGACGCAGTTCGAACCGCAATAGTCGGCCTTGCCGAACACGACCGCAAAACGCTGCATATTCAGGGGCTGATCGACATCCCGGCGGAGGAGTACCTGTCCGTACCGACCCCGCCACCGCCATGCGCACAGCGGATAATCTGATGACCAAATTGTCCGGTGCATTTGGTCATTTTGGCTGTTTCCGACCCTGAATTTGCGAATTGCGCATTGCATTGAGCAAATTTTTCGGCCCTATTACCGCACCAACACCACAAACTACTGGACTGCCCGTGACAGAAATCGCTCCCGTCATCGAAATCAAAAACCTTCACAAAAGCTTCGGCAATCTGGAAGTGTTGAAGGGGGTGGATATCACAGCACATGGCGGCGACGTGGTCTCGCTGATCGGGTCATCGGGGTCAGGAAAATCAACTTTGCTGCGCTGCTGCAATCTGCTGGAAGACAGCCAGCAGGGTGAAATCCTGTTCAAAGGCGAGCCTGTCAAATGGTCGGGCGATAGCCATGGGCGTCGCCCCGCGGACCCCAAGCAGGTTCTGCGCATCCGCACCAACCTGTCGATGGTGTTTCAGCAGTTCAATCTGTGGGCGCATATGACCATCCTGCAAAATGTGATGGAAGCCCCCGTGACCGTTCTGGGCCGCGACAAGGCCGAAGTGGAAGACAGCGCGCGCAAATACCTTGAGAAAGTTGGGATTGGCGACAAATGCGACGCATATCCGGCGCAATTGTCCGGCGGTCAGCAACAGCGTGCCGCGATCGCGCGGGGGCTGTGCATGGAACCGCAGGCGCTGTTGTTCGACGAACCGACCTCGGCGCTGGATCCCGAACTGGAACAGGAAGTGATCAAGGTGATCAAGGATCTGGCCGCAGAAGGGCGCACCATGATCATCGTGACCCATGACATGAAAATGGCGGCAGATATCTCGAGCCACGTGGTATTTCTTCATCAGGGCCTGATCGAGGAAGAAGGTTTGCCCGAAGATATCTTTACGTCACCCGAATCCGAACGGCTTCGGGGCTTTCTCTCCGCTACTCAAGCGGCTTAACTTCAAGAACAGAACCAAAACTGGGGAGTAACCAATGAAAAACCTGATTCTGTCCACTGCAGCCCTGGCGCTGACTGCTGGTATCGCGATGGCCGACACGGTCCGCATGGGCACCGAGGGCGCCTACCCTCCGTACAACTTCATCAACGATGCAGGTGAAATCGACGGGTTCGAGCGTGAAGTCGGCGACGAGCTGTGCAAACGCGCTAACCTGGAGTGTGAATGGGTCAAGAACGACTGGGATTCGATCATTCCGAACCTGGTCTCGGGCAACTACGACACCATCATCGCCGGTATGTCGATCACTGCCGAACGTGATGAGGTCATCGACTTTACCCAAGACTATTACCCGCCGACCGCGTCGGCCTATGTCGCGACCTCTGACTCGGCAGACGTAACCGGTGGTGTCGTTGCTGCGCAAACCGCCACGATCCAGGCAGGCCACGTTGCCGAATCCGGTGCAACCCTGGTTGAATTCGCGACCCCGGAAGAAACCATTGCAGCCGTCCGTAACGGCGAAGCCGATGCCGTTCTGGCCGACCGCGACTATCTGGTGCCGTTGGTCGAGGAATCGGGCGGTGAGCTGGTCTTTATCGGCGATCCGGTTCCGCTGGGCGGCGGCGTCGGCATGGGCCTGCGTGAAAGCGACGGTGAACTGCGCGGCAAGTTCGACGAAGCCATCACTTCGATGAAAGCTGACGGCGCGCTGAACGAGATGCTGATCAAGTGGTTCGGTGAAGGCACCGCCACATACGGTTCTGACGGTTCGGTCGTCACCAACTAAGACCTGACCAATCCCGGTCCGGTGCTTTGGCGCCGGGCCGCTTCCGGCCTAGCCGGAACAGACGTTGGAAAGACGCCATATGTTCTCGTACTGCGCTGATCCTGACACGCTGGGCACGTTCCGCTGGTTTTCATGCTACCTGACCAATGGCGTCCACTGGTCGTTCTACCTGTCTTTCATCAAGGTTTTGGCCTTGCTGGCTGTGACCGCGCCCGTCGCTCTTGGCTTCGGGTTTGCTGGAGCCATGGCGGCGCGCTCGCATTTCCCGCCCCTCAGCTGGTTGGGCAAAGGATATATCGCGATTGTGCGCGGCGTGCCCGACATTGCGTTTTTCCTGTTCTTCGTCATCGCGTTGGATCAGGCGTTTGAGTGGACGCGGCATAAGATATTGTGCCCGGACTGGACCGACCCAATCCGCCAGGGCAATGACTTCCTCGTTTGTCAGGCCGCCAAGCTGCCACTTGGAACCGCGCCTGAATGGGTGCATGAAACCTATGGGTTTTTCCTTGCGGTCATCACCTTCTCTATCGTTTTTGGTGCTTTCGCGGCCAATGTCCTGTTCGGCGGAATGCGCGCCGTACCACATGCGCAACTGGAAACGGCCGAAGCTTATGGCATGAATCGCCGCCAGACCTTCTGGAAAATCCTCGTACCTCAGATGTGGGTTTACGCGCTGCCCGGCCTGTCCAATCTGTGGATGGTGCTGATCAAGGCGACACCCCTGCTCTTCCTGCTGGGCGTCGAAGATATCGTGTATTGGGCGCGCGAACTGGGCGGCACCAAAACCTCGAAATTCACGCAATACCCGCATGGCGACTGGCGCATGTGGTATTTCCTGTTCCTGCTGATCTTTTACCTTGGCATGACCCGTTTCTCGGAACTTGGGCTTGAAAAACTGATGCGGCGATTGTCCCACGGACAGGCCACTTCCGGCGGAGAGCTTCTGCGCAAGGAGACCACGGCATGATGATCCGCGTTCAAGACCGCAACCGGGTGCCGCACGCGATTGCACAGCAATCTCTCTCGCGCCCGCAATCTCCTTTCCAAGGAGCCCGATCATGAGTTGCATCCAGACCATTCAGGATTACGGCCTGCGGTCGCTTGGCTTTGGCGAGCGCCTGCTGCCTAAAACCGATTTCACCCTGTGCGAACAGTTCACCCTGATCGGCTCGGGCATGATCTGGAACATCTATTTCGGCGTCATGGCGCTGGCGACCGGGTTCTTTCTGGCCACCGCGCTGGCCGTCGGCAAAGCCTCGACCAACAAATGGCTGCGCAAACCTGCCGAATGGTTCATCTTTCTGTTCCGGGGCTCGCCTCTCTTTATCCAGTTCTTCTTTGCCTATTTCTTCTTCCTGTCGCTGAAGAAAACATATCCGATGTTCGACGCCTTCACCTCGGCCTGGCTGGGGGCGCTGATCGTGCTGTTCCTGAACACCGCAGCCTATTCGGGTGAGATTTTTTACGGTGCCCTGCGCTCGATCCCCAAGGGAGATATCGAAGCGGCAGATGCCTATGGCATGTCCGGCTGGTCGCGGTTTCGGCGGATCGTCTGGCCCACCATGCTGCGTCTGGCCTGGCCGGCCTATACGAACGAAGCGATCTTTCTGTTCCATGCCACCACGCTGGTCTTCTTCTCGGCCTTTCCGGCCTGGCAACAACGTGGCGACGCGCTCTATTACGCCAGCTATTTCGCGGACAAAACGTTCAACCCCTTCATCCCCTATCCAATTCTGGCGTTCTATTTCATCCTGCTGACATTGGTGATTGTCGGGGGATTTGGCCTGATCAACAAACGCCTGAACCGCCACCTGCCCACCGCCAAACGGGCAAAAATGCGGTTCAAACTGAACCTGGCGCGCTAAAGGACAGCGCGCCGTAAATTCCGGCGTTCAAGCCTACACTACGCTTGTAATACGCTTGGTGATGCGAACACGGACAGTCGATTTGGGGGGAATGGTACCGCCTCCCTGGCTTGAACAGGGGACCTCTGGATCCACAATCCAGCGCTCTAACCAACTGAGCTAAGGCGGCACTTTGTGAGGGGCGATGTACCGAACGCGCCGGGGGAATGCAAGAGGATTAAAGCCTAATTCTCCAGCTTTGTTCGACAAGATCGACGCCAAAGGAATGCACCGGTTTGCTGTCGATCAGTTCCCAGCCAAACGCCCTGTAAAGCGCGCGGGCAGCCGTATGACTTTCATGGGTCCACAAAACCATTTCCCGATATCCAGCCTCGCGTGCGAAGTCTGTACAGGTCTGTAACAGCCGTTTCCCCAACCCAAGTCCGCGCGCTTCGGGGACAAGCAGGAAGAGGCGTAGTTTGGCGGTTGTCTGGTCAACACGCACGCAGAAGATGCTACCCAATCTTTGCCCAGCCCGTTCAACAATCCAGCCTTTTTCAAAGGACGGGTCATTGTTGGCAATGAACTCCTCAAGGATGCGCGCAACCAATGGGGCAAAGCTGTCATCAAATCCTTCGTCGCGCGCATAGAGTAACCCGTGCTGTTCGACCAGCCACGCGGCATCATCGGGGCGAAACGTTCTGAGAACCACTTTATCCATGTCTTATCTGACCGCAAAGGTGACTTGATTCTCAACCCCGTGCGCGCTAGCACGAATGCTCAGTCTCGGAGGCATCGATGGGCATCAATACCGAACGCGATATTCAGGCCAACCTGCAAATCGGTCCGACCGATCAGGGGATGGTACGCTTGTTCATCGAAGCCGACGGCATCGAGATTCCGATGGATTTCGACCCCGAGGAAGCCGAAGAAATCGCCGACGAGATCCGCGCCGCAATACAGGCCGCCCTCGCCGTCAAAGGCTGAGCTTTTACAAGCGCGGATCGCGCAGCGCATGCAGTCGGCGTGCTGCATCTGTCGCAAATTTCTGGATCATCTTCTTGCGCCGCGCCGGGGCAAGCTTGTCCTCGGGCGCCATGCGCACGATCTCGGCATCATAGGCGTCAGCAATGATCAAGCCCGTTTCGTCAGGCAACAGATCGGTCGGAAACTCGGTATCCACGGCCCAGAAGAATCGGTCACACCATTCCAGATAGCCCTGCCATTTGGCATCCGATTGATAATCGGCACGGCTGGATTTGCATTCGATCACCCAAATCTCACCTTTGGGACCCAGCCCCATCACATCGACACGCAAACCACGTGCCGGAACGAATTCTTCAACAGAAACAAAACCATGCGCGGCAAGGTGGCGTGCGACGCCACGCGCCAGTTTCTGTCCGGGCTGCAAATCTAACAACATACCCCAAATGTGAACAATTGGTGAACAAAAGTAAAGTGCTCCATCGCGCTTGACATAATACCATTTGGCATCATATTAATACGATACCAAATGGTATCTCTTCTGGAGTTGCTTATGGATAACCGAACTCAAAACGCGTTCCGTGCGCTGGCCGATCCCACACGTAGGGACATTGTACAATTGCTCTCGTCTCAGGACATGACCATCGGGCAGTTGACAGACCAGTTCGACATGACTCGGGCCGCGGTCAAAAAGCATCTGACCGTGCTATCCGACGGCGGCTTGATCACCGTCGAAACCCGTGGCCGCGAACGCATTAACCGTCTTGAACCACAGGGGATGGCCCCCGTTCTGGACTGGCTCAGGTATTTTGACCAGTTCTGGGACGATCGCCTCAACTCTCTCAAGGAAGCTGTTGAAAGGAAATCGAAATGACCGATGCAGTTCTGAAGAAATCGATCTTTCTGAGGGCCGAACCGGAAACGGTATGGGCTTATCTTACAGACCCGGATCGCCTGGCGGAATGGTTCCACAAACCGAAACATCCTCTGACCGCGGGTCAAAAGCTGGAGATGTTTGGCACAACAAGCGGCGAACTGTTGATCTGGGGTGAGGTTCGCGTTGCCAACCCTCCCAAATATCTGGAATACACGTTCACCGTAAAACCGATGGGCGACGCGGTGAGCGTCGTCAAGTGGACCCTGGAACCCGTCGCAGGCGGGACGCGCCTTGACCTGCGGCATGAAGGCCTGCCGCAGGGGGCCGATGCCTTTGGCCTGATCCTGGCGCTGGACAAGGGTTGGGACGAGCACTTTGGCAAGATGCGCACGGCATTGCACGAAACTGTTGATGCCTGACCCCTTGTGCGAACCCGTCAGACGCCCTACTTAAGCGCGTGGCGGGTTCTGCCCTTCTTGTGACAGGTAGCATTCTGGTGGCCTTAAGCAATTCCGAGGGGGCTGGCTCTGTTCAGGTCCTGGCCTGATTACCTGGCGCCCACCTGTATATACAGGTCCTCGGGAATCAAACCACACGGTTGTTTGGTGGTCCCGCCACATTGCTGAATTGGCTCAGAGCACCACCAACGTCGGTCTTTACACGCCTGGATGCCATGCAGATCAAATTAATCCGCTCTGATAGCCCAATTCTTCCAAAAGCAATGCTGACTTAGTGTACCAGCCTTCCTGTTGAAACATAGCACCCATTCCCTGGCCCCAAGAATATTCATGCAAACTGGTTCAAGGCTATCCTTCGATGAGAGAAAACAATTCGATTGGATTAGCAAGGCCACGAACTTCGTGAACCCCACAAGGCAAAAACAGATCAGGTGAGGTCCCAGCAATCGCTGATGTTACCAGCACTCTGTGACCGATAGACTTGGTTAGACCTTCTATGCGACTGGCAACGTTCACTGCGCCCCCGAGAACCGTGAAATCAAGCCTTCCCGGACTGCCGATATTGCCATAGCTGACTTGCCCAACATTGATCCCGATTCCTACATCCAAAGACGACTTATTAGCCTCAACGCGGCGACTGTTGAGCGTCGTCAAACCGGCCAATACACTTTGTGCGGCTTGCGCAGCCTTTCGGCATCGGTCGGCGTGGTCAACCTGAGTTGCGATGGTGAAGATCGAGAGAATACCGTCACCCATAAACTTGAGAACATCGCCGCCGTTCTCTTCTACGGATTGCACAACCAGATCAAAGTAACCGCTCAGCGCGTCAAAAACATCCACCTCGGGAGCGGCTTCCGAAAGAGCCGTGAAACCTCGCAAATCAGAAAACATGACAACTGCATCAACTGTCGTTCGTTCGCCCCGCTTGATCCGCCCATTCCAAACCGCATCAGAGGGCCCATCACCAAGATATGTTCGTAGAAGCCCCTTGGCTGACTTGCGCATTGTGACGGGTTCCAAGGCGGACGATAGAGCAGGCAGAGCTTCCTCAATCAATTCCAGATGTTGCGGTGAAAAACCGTCTGGGTCCTGTGTAACAAATGTACAACCGTGCAGAGATCCATCACCATAATACATAAGGGTGGCATAGTAGTCTGTGCCACCCGACTCAGCGAATTCAAGATACGATGAATGCTCGGTCCTTGGATCAAGTTGTCGCAGACTTTTATGAAGTGGCTTTCTGTGCTCCAGAATGTACTCAAATGAGCTGCCAACATACCCGTCTGTCGACATCGTTTCATGAGTTACGTCGTAGCTGTCGGTCCGGTCAGGGGTCCAGACTATCCCCCATGCAATAAGTAACGGATTGGCGAACCGCTGACCAATATTGACTCGCCAGAGTGGAACGCCTTCGTCAACTAATGACGAGCAGAAATGAGAAACTACTTTCACGGGGTCGCCTGAGCGGCGTCCTTCGGTAATCATCCAGTCGGTTAATTGTGGTACGGAGGCCATGTTGTCAAACTAGTCGCTTGGACAAGATGATCAAAGTCCCTTCCTATTAGCAGGTTATTCAAAGCGCTATATTGAAGGAATATGTTCAGACCAAGGCCCCAGATACGCCATTCTGAATATCCGCGATAGGCTGAAATCAACCGCATACAAACGTGACAGCGGCTGCATCTGCTTTGAAGCTGCAACAGTCAATGTCGGCGCAACCATCTCACGATATGCCAGAGAACCCATAAGAGGCTTGGTGTGATAAAGCCTGGCATCAAAATTAGCGTGAAACACTCGCCTCTTGCTTGATCGCAACTGGTTTCAAATCATCTAAAACCGGTGTTCCCCGGCGCGGGCCTTGCGGCTTTTCTGCCATGCTCATGATCTTGTAGGCGAACTGGACACCGGCAAAGACAATGCCGTTCATGAACCAGATCATCACCAAAGCGATAAGACCGATTTCCGAACTGGTTATCAGATGGCGCAGGTTTGCGACATTCAGCGCCAACAGGACGCCGACAAACGCAGCCGAAATGACAAAGCCCCAGGCAACTTGCGTGATATAAAGGCGGATCAGTTTGGGCATGGCGAACCTCTTTGCGCTATGACATTCAAGTTAGCGCATATCTGGTTCTCGTAAAGGCGTCAGAATGCCTCGGGCTGTGCCTCGCGGGCCATATGATCCAGCACAGCATTGACGAATTTCGGCTCTTTGCCTTCCGGGAAAAACGCACGCGCAACGTCAACAAATTCAGTGATGACAACCTTTGGCGGCGTGTCGCTTTGGGTCAGCTCTGCCCCAGCCGCACGGAACAGCGCCCGCAAGGTCGGGTCAATCCGAGCGATCGGCCATTTGGCGACCAGCGCACGGTCCGTCATCTGGTCGATGGCCGCCTGATAGTTCACCGCATTGTCGACCAACGAGCGGAAGACACTGATATCACCGTCCAACATTTCCTCACCCTCATAGACAGCGCCAAAACGGTGATCCAGAAACTCATTCACGACAGCTTCGGTCGTTTGCCCGGACTGTTCCATCTGGAACAGCGCCTGCACGGCATAAAGCCGGGCGGCGGATTTCATCAGGCGTTTCTGGTTGGCCGGTTTCGGCGCGTCTGTCTTGGTCATGCTGTCGAGGGTCCGTTGCTGTCGCCCGCCACGAGGATGGACTCGGACGGCGGTTTGAAACCAACGCCCTTTTTGGAAGAGCCCCACTTACGGCTGAGCGCGATCAGATGCAAGGCCGCAGCAGCAGCCCCACCCCCTTTATTCATCTTTTTCGGGTTCGCGCGGACTTCGGCCTGCGCGTCGTTTTCCACAGTCAGAATGCCATTGCCGATGCACAGGCCCTGCAGGCCCATCAACTGGATGGCCCGGCTGGAGTCATTGCAAACGGTTTCGTAATGCGTGGTCTCGCCGCGAATGACGCAGCCCAGCGCGACGTAGCCATCAAAGTTGCACTGACGGTCGGCCATTGCGATGGCGGTCGGGATTTCCAGCGCGCCGGGCACCTCGACCACTTCGCAGGTTCCGCCCGCGGCTTCGATTTCGGCCTTCGCGCCCGTGATCAGGTTATCGGCAATCGCACGATAAAACGGCGCCGCCACGATCAGCAGCTTGACCGGCTTGTCAAATGTCGGTGTCGGCAGAACGCCATGTTCGTCTTGAGCAGCCATGATCAGTCTTCCTTCAAAATCGAACGGGTACCGACGATGGACAGGCCAAACGCGTCAAGCCCCAGATATACGGTTTCTGGCGAGTCGGTCAGCAGAACCAGTTCCTGAATTCCCATCTTGGACAGGATCTGGGCCCCCAGACCGGTTTGTTTAATGGTGCGCGGCCCCTCGTCACCCGTCGCATATAGCGAGTTGCGCGGTTGACGGAACAGGCAGACCACGCCCCGTCCTTCTTCAGCAATCTTTTCCATGGCGCGCGGCAGTTCGCGCGATGATTTCGGACCAAGACCCAGAATATCGGGGGCCTCGTGCAGAGCATGGGTGCGGGTCAACACCGGTTCGGGTGTGGTGATGTCGCCCTTGATCATGACCACGTGTTCGATGCCATGGGTCTGATCGGTGAACAGCCGCATTTCCCACTCGCCGCCATATTCTGACGTCACCATCTGACGCGAGGTTTCAACCACCAGATTGTCGTTGCGCGACCGGTAGGCAATCAGGTCACTGATCGTGCCGATCTTCATGTTGTGCTCTTGCGCAAACTCAACCAGATCGGGCAGACGCGCCATGGTGCCGTCGGGTTTCATGATCTCGCAGATCACGCCCGAGGGGTTCAGGCCGGCCAGACGCGAGATATCAACGGCAGCCTCGGTATGACCGGCACGCACCAGCACCCCACCCCGCTTGGCGCGCAAGGGGAAGACGTGGCCCGGTGTCGCGATATGGGCCATCGTGTTCTGCTCGTTGATCGCAGTTGCCACGGTCAGCGCACGGTCGGCGGCAGAGATCCCGGTGCTGACCCCTTCGCGCGCCTCGATGGACACGGTGAATGCGGTTTCGTGCCGGGATGAGTTGTTCACCGCCATCATCGGCAGCCCAAGTGCTTCGACCCGTTCTGCCGTCATCGGCAGGCAGATCAGGCCACGGCCATGGGTGGCCATAAAGTTAATGGCCTCGGCATCGGCGAACTCGGCAGCAATCACCAGATCGCCCTCGTTTTCGCGATCCTCGTGGTCGACCAGGATATACATCCGGCCCGCACGCGCCTCTTCAATAATGTCTTCGATCGGGCTGATCGCGTCGCGCAGCCGGGCCTCGACCGGGCCGGGTGTCTCAAAGCTCATTGGGCAGCCTTTCGCATGGCATGTTTGAACGGCGGAATAGACCACTGAGGGCACAAAGACCAGTCCACAAACGGCGCAGGTCTGTTCCGACGCGACGTATCCTATCAGGACATTTCGGCCAGACGCGCCACATAACGGGCCAGCGTATCGATCTCAAGATTGACCCTGTCACCGACCTGCACGTCACCCCAAGTGGTGACCTCTTTGGTGTGTGGAATGAAGTTGATGCCAAAATCGCAGTCTGTCACGTCATTGACCGTCAGGGATGTGCCGTTCAGTGCCACCGACCCTTTGGGCGCGATGAACCGTGCAAGATCCTTTGGCGCGCGCAAGGTGACGCGGGTGCTGTCGCCGTCTTCCTTGATCGCGATCACCTCGGCTACGCCATCCACATGGCCCGAAACGATGTGACCGCCCAGTTCGTCACCAACCTTCAGGGCGCGTTCCAGATTGACACGCTTGCCGACAGCCCAGGTGTCGAGATTGGTTTTCGAAACGGTTTCCGCGCTGATCTGGACGTCATACCAATCGTCGCCCAACGCGATCACGGTCAGGCACACACCGTCACTGGCAATCGAGGCCCCGATATCGATGCCCGCAGTGTCATAGGTGGTCCTGATCCGCGCACGCAGGTCTCCCTGCTGCTCCAGCTCGGCGACGGTGCCCATGTCGGTGACGATCCCTGTAAACATTCCGTTAACCCTCAGTTCCTAACCTGTGCCTGACTTTCACCGTCGAGGTAAGGCCAACGGGCCGCGCGGGCAAGCCCTGCCTTGCCGTACACCCACCAAACGGGCATAGTTTTGGCAACAACAACAATACGAGCAGTTCGGATGCCGCACCCGCCTTCAAGGTCTCATGATCGGGTCTTCCTGTTCCTTCAGGGCCCGCACGGACCTTTTTTCCCGGCCTTGGGGCGTATGTTGCGCGCCACGGGGGCTCGGGTCTGGCGGGTTGGGTTCAATGCAGGCGATCAGGCGTTCTGGTTTGACAAGGCAAGTTACATCCCGTTTCAGGACAAACCGGAAAACTGGCCCGCAACACTGTCCTCTTTGATCGCTGAAAAAGCTGTTACGGATATTGTTCTTTATGGCGACACCAGACCCATCCATGCGCGTGCGGTCGAAATCGCGCGGTCGTGCGGAGTTACCGTACATGTATTCGAGGAAGGGTATCTGCGCCCCTGGTGGGTGACTTATGAGCGGGACGGATCAAATGGAAACTCCCGGCTGATGTCGCTGGACGTTCAGCAAATGCGCCAGGCCTTGGCCTTGTCCGACCGAAAGGCGCCGCCGCCCCCGTCGCATTGGGGAGACATGCGGCACCATATCTTCTATGGCGCCCTTTATCATTGGTTCGTGATGGCCCTGAACAGTCGCTACCGCAACTTTCAACCGCACAGGGAATTACCTGTCTCTCAAGAATTCAGATTGTACCTCAAGCGACTGTTTTTGATGCCTTTTCATCGCCTTCAACGAAGTGTGGCAACGGCGCGGGTCAGATGGGGCGGATACCCCTACCACCTCGTTCTGTTGCAGCTTGGGCATGACAGCTCGGTGCAGGCTCATTCCAGCTTTTCGGGCATGTGTGAATTTCTTGAGCTGGCAATCGAAGGATTTGCGCAAGGCGCGCCCGCCCATCACAGGCTGGTGGTAAAGGAACACCCCCTGGAAAACCATCGCGAACCGTTGCGACGCCGGGCTCGCGAGATTGCCAGAAAACACGGCATCAGCGACCGGGTTCATTATGTGCCGGGCGGCAAGCTGGCCAGATTGCTGGATGAGGCAAGTTCGGCCGTCACCGTGAATTCCACCGCTGGACAGCAGGTCCTGTGGCGGGGTATTCCATTGCGCATTTTCGGGCGTTCGGTTTACGACAAGCCCGATTTCGTCTCGCAGCAGCCGATCGCAGCGTTTTTCGCCGATCCCCGCCACCCGGATGCCGAAGCCTATCGCTGTTATCGGCAGTTTCTTCTGGAAACCAGTCAGGTACCCGGCGGGTTCTATTCAAGGCGCGGCCGCCGTCAGCTGCTGCGCCGCGCCGTGGATATGCTTTTGGACACCAACGATCCTTACCAATCGGTCCTGAATACGAACGAGGCGCGAACGACACAGTTGAAAGTTGTCGAATGAAACGGGTGGTGTGTGACTGGAAGTTAAGCAACTTACCAGCTAGTCTGCACGCAACTACAAAAGACTGAGGATATCGGGCGGTGAAAGTCTCTCCTAGGCGATGGATGCGGGGTGTGTCCCTTGTGGCTGCAATTGGTCTGCTGGCTGCGTGCCAGCTACCAAAATCCGGACCGAACAAATCCGAAATTCTGGCCGGTTCAGTTCAAAACGGGGGCAACGCATATGTCGTTGAAGTTGACGACAATGTCACACGCGCGACGTCCGCCATTCCTCAGTACGGCTTTTCGTCCTCCTTCAGCAGTGCCCAGACATTGACCGCAGATACCGTCCGCCCTGGTGACGTGCTGGGGCTGACCATCTGGGAAAACGTCGACGATGGCTTGCTGTCAGGCGAAACCGGTCTTGCGACCGCGTTGAACGAGGTTCAGGTTGATAGTGACGGATTTATCTTTGTCCCCTATGCAGGCCGGATTCGGGCCGCGGGAAACACGCCGGAACAGCTGCGCGTTCTGATCACAGACAAGCTTCAGGAACAAACGCCGGACCCGCAGGTCGAAGTACGGCGCGTCGCGGGTGACGGGTCCACCGTCTCGCTGACGGGCACGGTCGCCGCACCGGGCATTTATCCGATTGAACGGCCAACCCGATCGCTGCTTGGTATGTTGTCCCAGGCGGGCGGGGTCTCGGTCGCGTCGGACATCGCGCTGGTGACCCTGATCCGGGGCGATCAGAAGGGTACCGTTTGGTACGAGGACCTGTTCCGCAACCCCAAGCTGGACGTCGCCCTGCGCGGTGGCGACCGCATTCTGGTGGAAGAGGACAGCAGATCGTATATCGCCCTTGGCGCAACAGGGGGCCAGTCGCGCGTGGCATTTGAAAGTCAGGACCTGTCGGCTCTGGAAGCCTTGGCGCAGGTCGGTGGTCTGCTGACGCTTTCCTCGGATCCAACGGGAATATTCATTCTGCGCAAGGAACGTCAGGATGTCGCCCGCAGTATCACCGGACGCGCCGACCTCAAAGGGGATCAGCGCATGATCTACCTGCTGAACCTGACAGCCCCCAACGGCCTGTTCATTGCACGCGATTTCGTGATCCGGGATGATGATACAATCTACGTGACCGAAGCGCCCTATGCGCAGTGGAGCAAGTCGATCTCACTTATCGCTGGCGGTCTGACGCCCGTTGCAAACGTTGCCACGCTAACCGGCAATTGATGCATGCGGCCCGATCCCGACACGTCAGCCGGGAGCGGGCAAAATCGGCTGTTCGTCTATAACGGCGGCTTTCTGACCCAGAAACGTCTGAGACGAATACTGGCGCTTTCGGGTTACGACATTCGTCTGGGAATTCCGAAAGAAGGCGATTGCGTAGGCGTCTGGGGCAACAGCCCGACAGCACATCGCGGCCTTAAGATCGCCGAAAAACACGCTGCCCCGGTTCTGCGGGTCGAGGACGCCTTTCTCAGATCTCTGCACCCGGGCCGGAATGGCGAGCCCCCCTTGGGGCTGTTGCTGGATCGTTCCGGCCTGCATTTCGATGCCGCCACGCCGTCTGAACTTGAGACAGTGCTGACCACGCACCCTCTGGATGACACGGCCCTGCTGGACCGTGCCCGCGCCGCGATCACGCGGATCAGAGAGCTTAACCTCAGCAAATATTCCGCCTTCGATCTCGATCTTGATTCACCCGATCCGGGCTATGTTCTGGTGATCGATCAGACGGTCGGCGATGCTTCAGTAACTGCAAGCGGAGCGGACCGCGCCCGGTTTCTTGAAATGCTTGTCTTGGCGCAGGAGGAAAACCCCGGTGCGCGCATCCTGATCAAGACGCATCCTGAAACACTGGCGGGTCACCGTCAGGGGCATTTTACCGATCAGGACCTGTCAGACCGGATAACGCAGTTCAGCGACCCGATCAGCCCATGGCCGTTGCTTGAAGGGGCTGTTGCTGTCTACACCGTGTCCTCGCAACTGGGGTTTGAGGCAATTCTGGCGGGCCACAAACCGCGTGTGTTCGGCCAACCTTTCTATGCCGGATGGGGCCTGACGCAGGATGACAGACCCGTTCCGCGCCGCCAGCGCAGCCTGACACGGGCGCAATTGTTCGCGGCCGCCATGCTGCTGTACCCGACTTGGTATGACCCCTATCGCGATCAGCTGTGCGAACTGGAAACGGTACTGGACACGTTAGAGGCAAAGACCCGCGCCTGGCGACAGGACAAGAACGGCTGGACGGCATCCGGGATGCGCTTGTGGAAACGCAGGCATCTGCAACAGTTTTTCGGGCAACATGGAAAGCTGCGCTTTACGGCATCTCAACCCGGCACACCGGACCGCCCCCACATGGTATGGGCCAGCCAGGCAAGGAACACCGAAGGGGCGGTTCGGGTCGAAGACGGGTTCCTGCGTTCACGCGGGCTTGGGGCGGCACTGGTCCCGCCATTGTCGCTGGTGACAGACGAGATCGGTATCTACTACGACCCGACAAAACCCAGCCAGTTGGAAGAGCTGATCACTTTGCGTGAAACGTTGAGGCCGGATCAGGACCTGCGCGCGGAACGTCTTGTCGAAAACCTTTTGGCCGAAGGCCTGAGCAAATACAATACCGGCAATCCGACCAGCCCCCTGCCCGAAGGCCATCGTATTCTTGTGCCCGGACAGGTCGAGGACGACGCCTCGATCCTGTTGGGTACCAGCGCGGTCCGCAACAATCTGGACCTGCTGAAAACTGTGCGCGATGCCAATCCCGACGCGATCCTGATTTACAAACCCCACCCCGATGTCGAAGCGGGTCTGCGCGAAGGCAGGATCGATGCCGAGGCGATTGCAGACATTGTTTTAACCCAAACAGACCCCGCGTCATTGTTGCCGCACGTGCAGGAAGTATGGACCATGACATCGCTTCTGGGGTTCGAGGCTTTGCTGCGCGGCGTGAAGGTTACAACTCTGGGCGCGCCCTTTTATGCGGGTTGGGGGCTGACCACGGATCTGGGGGTTGTTCCCGCCCGGCGTGGCGCACGACCAACGTTGATGGGCCTCGTCCATGCCACCCTGATTGATTACCCTCGTTATTTCGACCCGGTCACGGGGCAACCCTGCCCGGTCGAGGTTGCAGTTGAACGTCTGGCGCAGGGCACTTGTGCTCCGACCGGTCCGTTCAATCGAGTTCTGTCAAAACTTCAGGGCGCGTTTGCGACACATGCGCACTTGTGGCGCTAAACCTAGTCCGACGCCCTGCGCCAACGGTGCAGGATATCCCCACCCACCACTTTCGCTTCAACCAGTTCGAACCGTGGCGCGGCGTCCAGTGTCGTTAAAGCCAATGTTCCCACGGCAGCCAGACCTTCGGCTCCGATGGTCAATCCAGCGGTAAATCCGACCAGTTCATCCACCAGATCCTCGGCCAGCAGCGACGCTGCCAGCGCCGCCCCACCTTCGCAGAAGACGCTGGTCAGACCGGCTTGCCCCAACTGTTGGAGCAGATCGACCGCGTCAACCTGATGATCTTTCAACGCACAGGGGATCAGCTTTGCGCCCAATCCTTCCCAGGCTTTCGCGCGCTCGGCATCCGGGTGATGCGCATGGCAGAGCCACACAGGTGTCTTTGATGCCGTGCGGGCCAAATGCCCCATCAGGGATATATCCATATGGCGCGAAACCACAACGCGCACGGGCTGATGATCAATGCCAAGATCCCGAACTGTCAGTGAGGGATCGTCAGCCCGCGCTGTACCCGCTCCGACCATCACCGCGTCGTGTCGCGCACGCATGGCATGGACAACGCGGCGCGCCTGTGGCCCGGTAATCCATTGGCTGTGCCCGGTCGAGGTTGCGATCCGCCCGTCAAAACTGCTGGCCAGCTTGAGGGTCACGAAAGGTCGGCCCTGTTCGGTCTTCAGAAAGAAGCCCGCCAGATCACGTTCCGCCTGCTCTGCGAGGACACCGGTTACGACCTTAATTCCGGCCTCGCGCAACTTGGCAAAGCCCTGCCCCGCGACACGCGGATCGCTGTCTTCCACGGCTGCCACGACACGGGCGACACCCGCAGCAATCAAAGCCTCGGCACAGGGGGGTGTTTTGCCGTGGTGGGCGCAGGGTTCCAAAGTCACATAGGCGGTCGCGCCATGTGCGGCCTGCCCGGCTTGCGCCAAAGCCTCGGTTTCGGCATGGGGGCGGCCGCCCGGCTGGGTCCAACCGCGCCCGACAATCCGGCCTTTGCGCACGATAACACACCCCACCGCAGGGTTTGGCCAGCACATCCCCTGACCGCGCCGCCCCAGTGACAGGGCCAGCGCCATGAAACGCTTATCTTTTTCGCTCACTCGTCCGTCGGTGGCTGCGGCGGGCGCAGTTCGTGGACAAACTCCTCAAAATCATCGGCCGCCTGGAAATTCTTGTACACACTCGCAAAGCGAACATACGCGACGGTATCGATCCGCGCCAGAGCTTCCATAACGATCTCACCGATCTTGTGGGACGGGATATCCGTGTCGCCCATGCTTTCCAGCCGACGCACGATACCCGAAATCATCTGATCGATCCGCTCGGGATCAACTGGCCGTTTCTGCATCGAGATGCGGATCGAACGTTCCAGTTTATCGCGGTCGAAATCCTCGCGCTTACCATTGGTCTTTATGACAACCAAATCACGCAGCTGCACACGCTCATAGGTCGTGAACCGCCCGCCACAGGCCGGGCAGAACCGGCGTCGGCGGATTGCCACGTGGTCCTCTGCCGGACGTGAATCTTTTACCTGAGTATCGATATTTCCGCAAAACGGGCAGCGCATCCGCCGTCTCCTCGTCCCTTGTTCCGCCTCTTTTTGTAAGCGCTGCGACTTACTTATCCACAACTATAGGGCAGCAACTAGAGTTTGGGTAGTCGGAAATTTCAACCGCTAGATAAAGGGTCAGACAAGGTGCGCTGCAATCCGTCTCTGGTGTGGTGCCGTGCGGTGTTCAAACAGATATATTCCCTGCCATGTTCCAAGGCATGGGCGACCCTGCACCACAGGTATCGACAAGGATACCGGCAACAGCGCAGCCTTTATATGCGCTGGCATGTCGTCGGGGCCTTCATAAGTATGCCGAAGATACGACATTGCCGGGTGATTGGACGGCGGCACCAGCCTTTCGAAAAACGCCCGAAGATCAGTTTGAACTTCGGGGTCTGCGTTTTCCTGAACAAGCAATGAACAGGAGGTGTGGCGAACAAAAAGCGTCAGTAAGCCATCCGTCGCCACCTGCCCCAGCCACTGCGTCACCTCGGACGTGAATTCGTAAAGACCTGATCCTTGGGTCCGGATTACAAATTCAGTCTGCATTCGCGGTGTCTCGCCGTTTTGTCAGTCGTTATAGAACGGTCGATAGTTACACCTGGCATTCGCGCCTTGTACAGACATGCTGGTGCCAGGTTGAAAACCGATTGTAACAAAGCTGCTTGGCTGTGCACCCACATTCTGGGGCGGCTTGGTCGAGAACTGAACCGCCGTTTTACGACCGGTGGTGACGCTTGGCCCATACCCGCGCAACACGTAGATCCGATCGCGCCAGCCCGCGCCCAATGTACGCCGTGCATAATCCGCTGCCGCGCACCAGTATCCTTCGGTACGCTGGTCGCCGCGCGGAATAACTTCGAAATCGGTGGCGTTTATCGGCTCGGTCCGGTACCCGTGCGGTGCCGCGTCAGCCGTCATTGGAATGCTGAACGCCAGGGCGGCAATCGCGGCAAATGTCCGTGTATGTTTCATTGTCATTTCTTCCCTGATTGTGTGTCTCAAAAAGGTTAGGCCATAAGCTTCGTCGGCACAGGGTCGCTCACGTTCTGTTTAATCCGTCTCATGCGTTGCGTGAACCGGCGTGAGCCATCCCTGGTACCTGATCAACAACCCCAGTCCCGGCGCGTCCGCAGACACATCAAACCGAAAGCGCCCCGCTTTGTCCTGCCATTCGTGCGTTCTTGAACGCGGCAAGGAAAAAGATGGCATCGGGATGCCAAACACGGTCAGGCGGAGAATTTTGATATGCATCCCGTTTTCCTGCCAAATGGGCTGCAACCAAATCGAGACCGCGCCGAAAGATTCCCGAACACACTCTCTTTTCGTATCATATTTCAGAGTTGATCGGGTTTTGTGGCCCGCGAAATTCCGGTCCCATGACCAGATTTCGCCATTTGCATCAATCTGCAGGGAAACGGGGACGTCTTTGCCGTTTTGCGGAAACCCGGCCAGACGTGTTACAAAGGCAACCCATATCCCTTTGCCGCGTTCGATGTCGCAGCGTCCTGCAAAGCAGCCCTCGCTCATGTGCAGATCTCGAACCGCCTTTGGCAACCTTTCGGTCGATCCTATCGCCATAAGAAAGGGATCGCCCATCGCTAGTACCCGTTTTCGGCAAAACGAACCCTGATATCGGGACCGGGAACCAGACATATCTCGGAACGCCCGAAGAACGCGTATCTGTTTCGTGCGATCAGGCGATAGGCGGGATCCTTGATAAGCCGAGGCAGAAACCGGCACATTGAGAACAGCGACCACGGGCCGCGCAACTGTTGCATCGCCGCTGCAAACGCATCCAGATGCTGAAAAACAGCGCCATCCACAACGACCAGATTTGTTTGAAAATCCTGTGTGGGAAGGCCGAGATCACGATATAGTTTTTGCCCAAGCGGGGATTGCGCCGTTGCAAACTGGAAAACTTGGCGCCGGTCACGTTTCAGCATAAACTGGAAAAACCCCGAACACAGCACGCATTCGCCGTCAAACACAATCAGGTTTTGATCATAAACCCCTGTAATCTTGAAAATATCTTGCAAGGTTTTACACCGGAATTATTGACTTAAAGTCAACCTGACGAAACCACCTGAGCGAAGCAATGCGACATGTACGAAAGGTGTGGGGGCGTGCCGGGGAGCCTTGACCAGAGGCTGGTGATTTCCCCGAGGCTCTGACCTCATCCCCATAAAGGTCTGGACCCGGCAACACTGCTGAAGTGGTTCGTTACACGTGGCGACGCTTGTCCATATTGGTCAAAAATTTTCGAGATACCGCCAGAGATGGCTTGTTTTAGCGAAGAACCCACTTGTCAGCACCGTCGATCATGAAAGAAAATTCTCTGATAGTCTGCCTATGTATTTGAAAATTTGAGGTACTGTTTCGCGATGGATGTCGATATCGGCCGTCTTCATTTGTTTATTCAGGCACTGGACCGCCATTCTGGTAATGGCGACATGTCCCGCGATGTCCTGAAAATGGCGGGGCTACGCCCTCAGGATATCGCACCGCCGGTCACTACCTACAGCGTACAAAGCGAGGCTTTGTTTATCCGTTATGCATGTGACGCCACCCACGACGTCACATTTGCTGCCCGCACGGGGCTTGAGGTTACGTCAGCCTCGACCGTGACCGCCTATATCAGCAAGTATTCCCGCGACCTGAAACAGGTGATGGAGAACCTCACGCGCTTTCACGGCATCATCGACCCTGCCATCGCGCTTAACCTGCGCGTCGCGGGTAATTTTGCGACCTTGGAAGCCGACTGGAAAGATCCCGGGTATGCGCGGTACCACAGACGCACCGAATTCCTGATTTTTGCTGCCCTGGCCAGAATGCGGAACCTGACGCAAGTCAATCTCTATCCGATAGAAATTCGGTTTCAGCACAGGGTCGGCGACCACGCGCGAAGATTTGAGAAACTTGCCGGATTTCCGGTGACTTTTGGGGCCGAGAACCTCGAGATTATCCTGCCACTTGCCGCGCTGGACCTGCCTGTGCCGACGTATGACCCCCAACTCAGAGAGCATTTGCTGGAATATGCAGATCGCCTGCTTTCTGAGAGAGGCGCGCCCAAACATCTGACCCGTGCCAAGGTCGAAGGGCTGGTTACCCGTTCCCTGCCCGGCGCAATCCCACAGGCCGAGAGCCTAGCGGCTGATCTGGGGATGAGCCTTAGAACCTTCAGTCGGCGCCTCAGGGACGAAGGCACCAGCTATCGCGATGTTGTCGACGATCTGCGGTGCGACCTGGCGCAGACCTTTATCAAGAATGAAATGCCCTTGTCCGAAATCGCCTATTCGCTGGGCTATGCGGATCAGGCTGCATTTTCGACCGCATTCAAACGTTGGACAGGCCAGCCGCCCAGCGCGTTCAAGACGCGAATGGAACACCCGATACGGACGTGAGACCGGGGGTCATCAGCTTGAAAAACCTCGCCCCGGCCCGTCCCATGAGTGGACAGAACGGATATAGAAAGACAGAAGGTCCGGGCCTTGTGCGTTCCCGCCAATGTGATGGGAGAACAGGCCATCGTGAAGAACGCCTGGAATGAAAAAAGGCGCCTCGTTTGAGGCGCCTTGATACTTATTGATCCAGGAAGGACCGAAGTTTTCGGGATCGGCTGGGGTGCTTCAGCTTCCGCAGCGCCTTCGCTTCGATCTGGCGGATACGTTCGCGGGTCACGCTGAACTGCTGACCCACCTCTTCCAGCGTGTGGTCGGTGTTCATACCGATGCCGAAACGCATCCGCAGCACACGTTCTTCACGTGGGGTGAGTGAGGCCAGGACCCGTGTCGTGGTTTCCTTGAGGTTCTCCTGAATGGCGCTGTCCAAAGGCAGTACGGCATTCTTATCCTCGATGAAATCACCCAGCTGGCTGTCTTCTTCGTCACCAATCGGAGTTTCCAGCGAAATCGGCTCTTTGGCGATCTTCATCACCTTGCGAACCTTCTCAAGCGGCATTTGCAGCTTTTCGGCCAGTTCTTCTGGCGTCGGCTCGCGGCCGATCTCGTGCAGCATCTGGCGGCCGGTCCGGACCAGCTTGTTGATCGTTTCGATCATATGAACCGGAATACGGATCGTGCGTGCCTGATCCGCGATTGAACGCGTAATAGCCTGACGAATCCACCACGTTGCATAGGTCGAGAACTTATAGCCGCGACGGTATTCGAACTTGTCTACCGCCTTCATCAGGCCAATGTTACCTTCTTGAATAAGATCAAGGAATTGCAGGCCGCGGTTCGTGTATTTCTTGGCGATCGAGATCACCAGACGCAGGTTGGCTTCGACCATTTCCTTCTTGGCCTGCCGCGCCTCTTTTTCGCCCTTCTGGACCTGCTGAACGATGCGGCGGAATTCGCTGATGTCCAGACCTACATATTGGCCGACCTGAGCCATGTCGTTGCGCAGCTCTTCGACCTTCGCGGTCGAGCGTTCGATGAACATCTGCCAGCCCCGGCCCGGCTTTTCCGCCATTTCGGCCAGCCAGTTGGGGTCCAGTTCACGCCCGCGGTATTCGTCGATGAACTCGCGACGGTTTATCCGTGCCTGATCGGCCAGCTTCACCATCGAACTGTCCAGCGACATGACGCGACGGTTGATACCGTAAAGTTGGTCGATCAGCGCTTCGATCCGGTTGTTGTGCAGGTGAAGACCATTCACCAATTGCACAATCTCGGCCCGCAACTTCTGATAGGTCTCTTCGTCTTTTTCGCTGAACGTGCCATCCTCGTTCAAGGTGGCCGAAATGCGGCTGTCCTGCATTTCGGACAGCATCGCGAAATCGGTTGAGATCCGCTCCAGCGTGGTCAGAACCTGATCCTTCAATGCAGCTTCCATCGCGGCCAGCGACATGTTGGCCTGATCGTCTTCGTCATCGTCGTCGTCGCTGGTGATCGGGTTGCCATCGGCATCCAGTTCCGGCCCGGCCTCTTTCGCGGGTTTCGCAGCCTGCACCGCCGACGCGTCAACAACTGGCGCGTCCCCATCTTCGTCCAGTTGGTTGCCGAATGTGGTTTCCAGATCGATGACATCCCGCAGCAGAATATCCTCGGACAGCAATTCGTCGTGCCAGATGGTGATTGCCTGAAAGGTCAGTGGGCTTTCGCACAGGCCCGCAATCATGGTATTGCGCCCTGCTTCGATCCGCTTGGCGATGGCAATCTCGCCCTCACGGCTCAGCAGTTCGACCGAACCCATCTCGCGCAGATACATGCGAACGGGGTCGTCGGTGCGGTCCAGCTTTTCGGTGGCAGCCCCGGCCAACGCAACCTCGCGGTTGCTTTCGGTAGTCGTCAGTTCGGTCGAGCCCTTGTTCTCTTCTTCTTCAGCCTCTTCATCTTCGATGATGTTGATGCCCATCTCGGACAGCATAGACATAACGTCTTCGATCTGTTCCGAGCTGACCTGATCGGGCGGCAAAACCTGATTGAGCTGATCGTAGGTGATGTAACCTTTCTCGCGGGCCTCGGCGATCATCTTCTTGACGTTGGCCTGGCTCATGTCCAGCGAGATTTCCTGGTCCTGCTCGTCGGATTTGCGATCTTCGGTCGTGTCTTTGGCGGCCATTCAATGCTCCTGCAGGGATGGGTGATTCGTTTGATCCGAATCATTAGCGCGTAGAAGTGATTCGGCCACCCGTTTACCCGTTTTTCTTTTCCAGTGCCTTACGAAAACACCATTTTACCGGCGTTTCCGCTCGAATTTGATGCCGGACATGATTGCCTCGAACGCGTCTTTCTCGTCGCGGTTGATTCGCGCCCCGTTGTCGGCGATGTCGAATATGGCCCTGTCTTCATTCTGGCTTCGGTTTGTCCGGTTGCGTTCTTCTGCCGCTTGCGCCAGCCGATATGTCAGCGCCTCATCGGCCAGATCGGACAACTCCTCTGCGGCTTCGGCAATCTCAGCATCCAACCCCCGGAGCGCTTTGATTTTCGCGAGTTCTTCGGCCAGAGTCATCTCGGCCTTTTCAACGTCGCCCGGTTTGAACACACAGGGGATTACGGCGACATGGCGAAGGGCCAGCAGGTTTTCAAGGGCCTCAGGCCCTAAAGTTTCGGCAATGTGGTCCTTCAGATTGTCCGGGTCATCGATCGCGTGGCGCAGAATTGCAGTTCGCAATGCGGCGTGATCAACATCGCGGCATTCCATCTCTTCCAGTTGGTGTTCGAACTGCACGACGACTTGGGGGTTAAGCGCGGCAATAGCCAGAATGGCCGCTTCGCGCAGTTGAATCTCGGCATTCTCGGACGAGGCCAGAAACGAGGACCGCGCGCCGGGCGTGGCGGGTTGTTTTGGCGGCACCCATTTGCCGCGCGGTTGCCATTGCCGGGATTGCGGCTGCCGTTGCGGACGGAACAACTGCCAGCGCAGGTCCTTGATTTCTTGCCCATAATGCGCCCGTATCGATGGGTCGCGGATCAGCTTGATTTTCTCGCGCAGGGACTTGTCCAAAGCCGCCTTGCGTTCAGGACTGTCGAACACCTTGCCGTCGGTCTCGCGCTGCCACAGCAGCTTGACCATCGGAATGGCACCATCCAGCACGGCCTTCACAGCGCCTGCCCCTTCGGCGCGCAGCAGGTCGTCGGGGTCTTTGCCCTCGGGCATCAGGGCAAACCGCAGCGACTTTCCAGCTTCGAGCATCGGCAAAGCCAGATCAACCACCCGCATCGCAGCGCGCAGACCTGCTGTGTCGCCGTCCAGCGCAATGATCGGCTCGTCCGATATCCGCCAGAGCAGTTGCAGCTGATGTTCGGTTATGGCGGTACCCAATGGGGCAACCGACGCGCCAAAACCTGCTTCGGCCAGCGCGATCACGTCCATATAGCCTTCGGCCACGATCAGCGGCTGACCCTTACCTGCCGCCTGTCGAGCCGGGCCTTGATTGTAAAGACTGCGCCCTTTGTCGAACAGCTCGGTCTCGGGTGAGTTCAGGTATTTCGCGTTGTCATTGGGGTCCATCGCCCGCCCGCCAAACGCGATGCAACGTCCGCGCGGGTCGCGGATCGGGTACATGATGCGGTTGCGGAAGGTGTCGTAGGGCTTTTTGCCTTTGTTTGAAGGCTTGGCCAGCCCGGCCCCAAGGATCAGATCCTCGGCCACGTTCTTGCCGCGAAGATGGTCCCACAGCGCCTGCCAATCGTCCGGAGCAAATCCAATCTCCCACCGATCCAGCGCTTGCGCGTTCAACCCGCGGCGCGCGAGGTAGTCTCGTGCGGCGGCTCCTGCCCCGGTTTTGAGTTGCAGGCGAAAGAACTGCACAGCCTGTTCCATCACATCAGCCAGCTGTGTGCGGTGGTCCTGTTTTTCCTGCGCCTTCGGGTCGCGCGCAGGCATCGGCATCCCGGCTTCGCGGGCCAGAATCTCGACAGCTTCGATGAACGAGACATTCTCGGTCTCTTTCACAAAACTGATCGCGTCCCCTTTGGCATGACAGCCAAAACAGTAATAAAACCCCTTCTGATCATCGACATGGAATGAGGCCGTCTTTTCGTGATGAAACGGGCAAGGCGCCCACATGTCCCCTTTGCCCTGATTGGACTTGCGTTGATCCCACATAACCTTGCGCCCGACAACCTGAGACAGGCTGAGCCGCGTGCGCAATTCGTCCAGAAATCCGGGGGGCAATGACATGAGTCAAACCTGACAGAAACAGGAACGCGCGCCAAGGGGATGGCGCGCGGTTGTCCACAAGGAAATGTCCGAGTTGTGGATTATTGTTGCAGGCACAGTTCAAGCCACGCCGCGCCCAGGTCTTTCTTGCGCACGTCCCGCATCTTTTGCTCATAAACCCAAGGTGTGATCAGCGGGATTGCAGCATTGTAGTTTTCGGGCCATGTCGGGCCGCTATCCGCCACCGCTTGTACAACGTCACGTTCTTTTACACGGTCCAGTCGCGCCTTTTGAACCGCAGCCACCACATCAGCTTGGTACTTGCAGCTTTGTTCCTTGGTTTCCTGAGCGGCCAAAGGGGTGGCCAACAGAGCCGCGACAAAAGCGATACGCAACATGGAATTCTCCGGAGATTCGTTTCTTTGAAGTAGATTGCCCGTCAACCTAACGGGCTGTCAGGGACATTCAAGCCGCAGCACATGCTGGCGGGGCGAATTGATCACCCCGCCTGTCCGTTTCAGAGACCTTTGGCGCGGTAGCTTTTCGCAACGCGGTCAATCGCCACGATATAAGCCGCCGTACGCAGGTCCTCGACATCATCACGACTGTGCCAAACCTCACGCATCGACTGATAAGCAATACGCATTGTGTCATCGAGACCCGAGCGCACCAACTCAAGTTCATCCGCGCCTTTGAGGTATTTGGCCTTGAAGTCCGGCGACATCGACCACGCATCCCCCAGGTACCGGTCCAGCCGTTCCAGCTCGCTGACGATCAGTTCGTGACGCGACTCTTCCTGACGACGCTGCATCCGGCCAAAGCGGATATGGCTAAGGTTCTTGACCCATTCGAAATAGGATACTGTCACACCGCCTGCGTTGGCATACATGTCGGGGATGATCACTGTGCCCTTCTTACGCAGGACTTCATCCGCGCCAGCGGTTACCGGACCATTGGCAGCTTCGATAATCAGCGGTGCCTTGATCCGATCGGCGTTCGACAGGTTGATGACACCTTCCAAAGCCGCCGGGATCAGAATGTCGCATTCAGCCTCCAGCACTGCCGCGCCTTCAGCGGAATGGGTCGCGTCGGGATAGTCTTTTACGCCGCCATGTTTGACAATCCACTGACGCACGGCTTCGACGTCAATCCCGTCGGGATTAAATAGCGCACCATCCCATTCGATGATTCCGGTGATGCGCGCGCCATCTTCCTCGCTGAGGAACTTTGCAGCGTGATAACCTACATTACCAAGCCCCTGCACGATAATGCGCTTACCATCCAGTTTACCTGACAAGCCTGCTTTCTGGATGTCTTCAGGGTGGCGGAAAAACTCGCGCAACGCGTATTGAACACCGCGCCCAGTCGCTTCGACCCGCCCCGCGATACCACCGGCATTCAGCGGCTTTCCTGTCACACAGGCGCGCGCATTGATGTCCGTTGTGTTCATCCGCGCGTATTGGTCAGCCATCCAAGCCATTTCACGCTCCCCAGTGCCCATATCGGGCGCAGGCACGTTTTGCGATGGGTTTATCAGGTCTCGCTTTGCAAGCTCATACGCAAAGCGCCGCGTGATCTGTTCCAGCTCATGCTCTTCATATTCTCGTGGATCAATGCAAAGCCCACCCTTGGAGCCACCAAACGGTGTTTCGACAAGTGCGCACTTATACGTCATCAGCGCAGCCAGAGCTTCGACTTCGTCCTGGTTAACCGCAGTGGCATATCGAATACCGCCCTTGACCGGTTCCATATGCTCCGAGTGGACAGACCTGTAACCAGTGAAGGTATGGATTTCACCACGCAGCCGCACGCCAAATCGAACTGTGTAGGTTGCGTTGCAGACACGGATCTTTTGCTCCAACCCCGGCGGCAGCTCCATAAGGGCGGCTGCCCTGTTGAACATCAGGTCAACACTTTCACGAAAGCTGGGTTCTTTGATGCCGGTCATAAAATCCTCCGTAGCGGTACATGACGATGCGTCACGACGTTTTGTCGCACCACTGGCGGCCTGCTGCAATCAAACAATGCACTTTTTTTAATCAT
This sequence comes from Ruegeria sp. AK11, assembly GCF_056541095.1. Classification (NCBI taxonomy): domain Bacteria; kingdom Pseudomonadati; phylum Pseudomonadota; class Alphaproteobacteria; order Rhodobacterales; family Roseobacteraceae; genus Ruegeria; species Ruegeria sp. AK11. Next base: position 475,889 of record NZ_JBQFXU010000001.1, on the reverse strand, counting down.
TTTATGAACGCACGCTTAGTTGCCCTAGGGTGAGTCGCTCAGATCGGCCAACTCCTTAACGAATTGTTTTCATTTCATCGACAGATCACCTGAAACGGTCCAAATTATACCCCTTCGGCACGTAAAAAGGCCAAAACCAAGCCTTTTTCGCCCAATTCACGCCACGTTTGAAAATTAACTTTGTCCCAAATCTCTTTTTCTTTGACGCACGAATTCGACGTGTGAGGCGGAGTAACCAGAATGCTAAATTCCTTGCTTTGTAACGACGGCTCGAAACCGAAGCGCAAAACGTTCAAGTTAGAGCAGTTCGCTCGGAACGAAGATGGCGTCTTCACTATCTTCGTATTGTTCATGGTGGTCCTGATGCTGGCAATTACCGGCATGGCCATGGATGTCATGAAGTATGAGCGTGACCGCGCCAGCCTGCAATCCACCCTGGACCGCGCTGTGCTTGCTGCCGCTGACCTTGACCAGGATCTTCCTGCCAAGGCGGTTGTCGATTCTTACATGGACAAGGCCGGGCTGGGCAATCTGAACGCCATTACGACGGTTGTTGAAGGGTTCGGCTCTAAAAAAGTAAGTGCTACAGCCGAAGCGGTTGTTCCGACCCGCTATCTGAGGTTCGGCAAAGTCACTGAACTGGGCCTTGTTGCCAGCAGTGCGGCTGAAGAATCCATTGGCGCTGTAGAAATCTCGTTGGTTCTCGACATTTCCGGCTCTATGTCGCGCTCGTCTGCCACACCATCGAAAACAAAAATCGCAGTGTTGAGAGAAGCTGCGTCGGAATTTGTAAGGCTCATGCTGGACAAACCTGACGAAACACAGATTTCAATCTCGATTGTTCCTTATGCAACGCAGGTCAACGCGGGTGCGCCAATCCTGGACAAGTTCACAAATGTCACGCAGGAGCACAGCTATTCGCACTGCGTAAACTTCATTCCGGAACAGTACAGCGATTCTGATCTGGAACGCGATGACACGTTGGAGCGCACCGCCCATTTCGATCCTTTCACCTATTCTGAAGGGTCAATCGACCTGCCCGTTTGTCCGGTCCGCGCAGGAAGTGCAATCACCCCTGTCACCGACAATATGAACAAACTGCTTGCTCAGATTGCGTCCCTCACCCCCGGTGGGAACACGTCGATCGATATTGGGATGAAGTGGGGAACTGCCCTGCTGGACCCGAGCATGCGCGGAATTGTTCGCGACCTGTCGCTGGAACAGGATCCATCCTATGCAGGTACAACAATTGTGCCATCAAAATTCTCGGTCCGTCCCTCGGACTATGGCACCGACGTTCTGAAGATCGCCATTGTTATGACCGATGGTCAGAACACCGATCAATACATGCTTAACCCATCGCTGCGCGAAGGTATGTCAGACGTTTGGTACAACCCGGAAGCTGATGAATACACCGTGTACCATTCTCAGGGTCGTCCGAATTTTTTCTGGCCTCAGCAAGACGTTTGGGCGGATCATCCCTACGGAAACCCGGAACCTGAGACGCAGCTGAACGAAGAACCTGGAACAGCCGTTCGGTTGTCATATCCTGAACTGTTTAACCGAGTATCATTGGCATGGAACGCACGGTACAACTATTACTGGCAGTCCAGCGGTTGGGCGGAATGGTATTCAAAGGCCTACGCGAAAGTTGAAACGTCGGCCAAGAACCAGCGCACCAAGCACATTTGTGATGCGGCCAAGGATCAGGGCATCATCGTTTACGGTATCGCGTTCGAGGCGCCCAGAAGCGGGTACAGGACCCTCAAAGACTGTGCCAGCTCTGACAGCCACGTCTATGACGTAAGTGGCCTGAACCTTGAGAAAGCCTTTGAATCCATCGCATCGTCGATCCGCAAGCTGAGGCTAACCCAATGATCAGCAGAAAGCTGTCGATGCTCCGCCTATTTCGACAATCCGAGGCAGGCAATGCGACAATCGAGTTCATCATGCTCGTACCCTTCTTCCTGGCGCTTCTCGTGGCAGGAGCCGAACTGTCCATCATCACGATGCGGCATGCTGCTTTGGAGCGTGGGGTGGACCTGATCGTAAGGGATATTCGGCTGGGCACCGGTACGAACTGGGATCACGACGTAATCAGAAATCGGATTTGCGAAGTGTCCGGAATCAAGGATTGTACAGGGAATTTGCGACTGCAAATGGTCAAGCAGGACGCGTTCGCTGGTATCGTGCTTTCAGACAGCATCCCCTGCACGGACAGTTCCGAAGATCCCAAACCGGTTCTGGATTTCAAAAGCGGGCAATCCAACGAGTTGATGATCTTGCGGGCCTGTTTGCGCATAGATCCGGTTCTTGAGACCTCAGCCATTGCCAAGCTTGTCCCGGACGCTACCGGTCACTACGCGGTGACCGCAACAACAGCATTCGTACAGGAGCCACTGTAAGATCATGTCTGTATTCCGAAACCTGAAGAAGCGCTTCAAAGTCTTCAAGAAAGACGAAAGTGGCATTCTGACCGTAGAAGCCCTCATGATTTTTCCGCTGATGTTATGGACGATTACGTTCACGTTCACAGCATTCGAGGGGTTTCGTCAAAGCGCATCCAATCTGAAGGCAGCTTATACGATCAGCGACCTGATTTCGCGTGAAACGCAGGCCGTGACCGATGTGTATATCGACTCGTTGCACGATTTGGCGGGCAAGATGATCAATAACCGGTCAGACGTGAAAATGCGGGTTTCTCTTATCGTTTACGATGAGGACGATAAACGCCATTATGTGCGCTGGTCGACCGTACGCGGCTTTGATCAGGAATGGGATGACAACAGGATCGATGAAATCGAAGACCGCCTGCCGCCAATGCCCAATCAGGACACCGTTATTCTGGTTGAAACGTCCAATGAATACATCCCCACGTTCCGACCGGGCTGGGATTTTGCGACAGGTATCACCTTTGAGAACTTCATCTTTACCCGTCCCCGCTTTACAAACGAAGTTGCTTGTAACTTAACCCAGACCCCGTTCGTCTGCACAAATAGCGGATAGAATTTCGGACATGAACTTGGCTTCGGCGGCAGATGTCATGCCGCCCACGCCAACCCGGTGACCAACCCGCCACCACAATCCCGGAGCCCAGCGGTTCGCCGCCTTGTTTCGCGTACGGACCAGAAAGCCGTTTGACGGTTTGAAGGCGAACACACCCCGATCTACCGTTTCAATGTCGGCCACTTCTGCGATGATCTGACCCGACCCCGTTCGCAACTCGGTCCGCGTCAGTTCGATACAGTCTTCTGTGGCGCGCCAAACGCGAAGCGCCAGCCAAAGCGATGCACCGCCAACGAAAAACAGAAACACCTGCCAAACCGGTGCGGGTGGCGATGCCAGCGCGACATAGGTAACCAGCATTCCAACCGTTGTCAGCATCCCTACCCCGGTCCATCGTCTGGGGGATGAGGCCTGAATCGTTGCCAACACGTCGTCCTGCATGGATGTCTCCTGTCTGATCCGCTTCGATCTAGCCATTTTGCGCCGGAAACAACAGAGGCTTGGCCGCAAAACAATTTCGCACAGGTCCGGTTATTTCATGCGAATTGACTGCCGTGGCGCAGAGATTACATGCTGCCCGGATGAAACGGAGGCGAACATGTCCCTTAGACCGACGTTGGAAACACGCAAAGCCATCCCCACAATGGAAGGGGCTGGTGTCAAACTTCACCGTGCATTCGGGTTTCAGGATCCGTCCGAACTGGATCCTTTTCTGCTGTTCGATGATTTCAGAAATGAACGCCCGCAGGATTACCAGGCCGGGTTTCCCTGGCACCCGCACCGGGGAATTGAAACGATCACTTACGTTCTGACCGGCTCAGTCGAGCATTCGGATTCGCTGGGTAACACCGGCACGCTTGGCGCCGGTGATGTGCAATGGATGACCGCAGGATCCGGTATCTTGCATCAGGAAATGCCAAGCGGCAACATCTCGGGCCAGATGCACGGCTTCCAGTTGTGGGGCAACCTGCCCTCGGATCAGAAGATGACCGCCCCGCGCTATCAGGACGTTCAAAGCAAGGACATCCCCGAAATCACCGATAACGATGGCACCACAGTGCGGGTGATCGTAGGTGAGTTCTGGGGTAAGACCGGACCCGTTGACGGGATAGCTGCTGACCCGCAGTATCTGGATATCTCTGTCCCGGCAGGTGTGAAGAAAACCCTCCGGATCGATACGTACCGCCGTGCCTTCGCCTATGTGTTTCAGGGTCAGGCCGCCTTTGCCGATGCCTCGCAGCCGACAGGTGTGCTGTTGGAAAAGGAAATCGCCGGGCAAGAGGTCAATATCCGCGACATGTCAGGGGATCGCACGCTTGTCCGTTTTGGCACGGGCGATGAAATCACCGTTCAGGCTGGCCCCCAAGGTGTGCGGTTCCTGCTGATCTCTGGGGCTCCGATCAACGAACCCGTCGCGTGGCATGGCCCCATCGTGATGAACACGCGGGCCGAACTGGAACAGGCATTTCGCGAGCTGCGCAATGGCACGTTCATTCACCCCGCGCACTAACAGCGTGACGGTTTGACCCTGTCAGGCCGTCACGGCCTTGTGCACCATGTTCCAATAGATCTCTTCGACTTCGTCCAGTGACAGGCGACCGCCCGAACGGTACCAGGTCATCACGCCGTTAAGCATGGCAATCACGGCCAGCGTTGCAATCTTCGTGTCCGAAATTGCGAATTGTCCGGCCTGCTGCCCTGAATCCAGGATGCTTTCCAGCACGTTTTCGTATTGGCGCCGCAAGTCTTCAATTTCAGCAAAGTTTTCGGGCGAAAGATTGCGCAACTCCATATAGGCGATGAAAACTTCGTCCGGGCGCTGCAAATGGAAGCGGATGTGAAAGCCGATAAACTGGCGCAAGGCGTCTTCAGCATCGTCGCAACGGCCCATTGCATCAAGCGCCTCAAGCAGGTCCTGCATGTGTTCGCGCATCAACCGGTGCAAAAGGCTCTGTTTGTCGGGCGTATAGTTATAAAGCGCGCCTGCCTGTACGCCGACCTCTTTTGCGATCTGCCGCATCGAGACAGCGGCATACCCATAGCGCGCAAACAGGTGCAGCGCGGCCTTGCGGATACGTGGGCCGGTTATGTCGGAATGTGAGCCTTGAGTGCGTGCCATGGGTCTACAGTATATGAACAGATGTTCATATAGAACCCCGCTTGAACGATGTCGTCAAAACGTGCATCACGATGGGGCAACAAAGACCGAAAAGCCTGCGACATGAAACTGCTGCCTGTTTTGCCCCTTATTCTATTTTGCGCCGCCTGTGCGGACATTCCCGAGTTGGAAGGCAGCGAACCGGCTGCAGTCAGATCCGCCCCCTACCCGCGCCTTATTCCGTTGCAGGAAACCTTAGGGCCACCGGTGGACCCGATCCATCAGGCAGCAGCAGTCGAAGACGATCTGACCCAACGCAGCAATGCTTTAGCCCAAAAGGCGCAGGCGCTACAAAACGCGCAAACCAACTGACGCGTCATAAATCACCCCCACTATCCCCCGGTGACGGATTGCACCCTTGGCCTGAACCCGCTAAGGCAGCGCTGATTGGACTAGCATCCGACACCAGAAAAATTCGAGCGGAAAAGGACCCACGACATGACACAGGCACTGCGGCTGGGAATTGCGGGCTTGGGAACGGTCGGCGTGGGTGTCGTCAAGATCGTCCGCCGCCATGCAGAATTGTTGCAGGCCCGCACAGGCCGTTCGATTGAAATCGTGGCTGTATCCGCGCGCGACCCGAACAAGGACCGTGGCGTGAATCTGTCGGATTATGCCTGGGAAACCGATCCGGTTGCACTGGCAAAACGCGACGACATAGACGTTTACGTCGAATTGATGGGTGGCGAGAACGGTCCTGCCAAAGCCTCGGTCGAAGCAGCATTGGCCAGTGGCAAGGATGTGGTCACCGCCAACAAGGCGTTGCTGGCCATCCACGGGCAGGAACTGGCTGAAAAGGCCGAGGCCGCCGGTCGTGTGATCCGGTTTGAGGCCGCTGTCGCTGGTGGTATCCCGGTGATCAAGTCCCTGACCGAAGGTCTGGCGGGCAACGAGATCACCCGCGTGATGGGTGTCATGAACGGAACGTGCAACTACATCCTTACCCGGATGCAATCGCAGCGTCAGGGCTACAATGCCCTTTTCGATGAATGCGCCGAATTGGGATACCTTGAGGCCGACCCCAATCTGGATGTCGGAGGTATCGACGCTGCGCACAAGCTGGCTCTGCTATCCTCGATTGCGTTTGGGACCAAGCCGAATTTCGACGGGATCGAGATTGAGGGTATTCAGCAGATCAGCCTGGACGACATTGATCAGGCCGAAGACATGGGCTTTCGCATTAAATTGCTTGGCGTGGCGCAGCGCACCGCGCGCGGGCTGGAGCAACGCATGCAGCCTTGCCTGGTACCCAGCGACTCGCCACTGGGCCAGCTGGAAGGCGGCACCAATATGGTCGTGATCGAAGGCGACGCGGTTGAGCAGGTTGTTCTGCGCGGCCCCGGCGCAGGCGAAGGTCCGACAGCCAGCGCTGTGATGGGCGATGTCTGCGATCTGGCGCGTGGATTGCAGATCCCGACCTTTGGCCGCCCAGCCACCACGCTTGAAACCGCAGTTCCCGCCGTCACCGGTCGACCTGCGCCGTATTATCTGCGGCTGGGCCTGCTGGATAAACCTGGTGCATTGGCCAAGGTTGCGGCCATTCTGGGCAATGCCGGGGTGTCAATCGACCGGATGCGCCAATATGCACATGCCGAAAGCACAGCGCCTGTGCTGATCGTCACCCATAAGACCACCCGAACGGCGCTGGACGTCGCATTGGAGGGTTTCCGCGAAACCGATGTGGTTGCAGGCGACCCAGTTGCATTGCGGATTGAAGCGGTTTGACCTTGCGGCCTGCATGAAACGCAAGCTATGCCGGAAGACACGGCTATACTGACCAGAGGATACAGAAACATGAGTGCTGCCAAGACCGATTTCAATGACCGCCTGCTGTCTCTGGGGCTGGCCAGGGTGGCGGAACAGGCTGCACTGGCCTCGGCTTCGCTGGTAGGCCGGGGCGATGAGAAAGCCGCGGATCAGGCCGCTGTGAACGCAATGCGCGAACAGCTGAACCTGCTGGATATCGCAGGTGTCGTTGTCATCGGTGAAGGCGAGCGCGATGAGGCGCCGATGCTGTATATCGGCGAAGAGGTTGGCACCGGCAATGGCCCCGGTGTGGATATTGCACTGGATCCGCTGGAAGGCACCACGCTGACTGCCAAGGACATGCCGAACGCACTGACCGTCATCGCCATGGGCCCGCGCGGCTCGATGCTGCACGCGCCGGATGTGTATATGGACAAACTGGCGGTTGGCCCGGGGCTGCCTGAAGGTGTCGTCAACCTGGACATGTCGCCACGCGAGCGTGTCGAAGCGCTGGCCAAGGCCAAGGGATGTAAAGCCGCTGACATCACCGTCTGCATTCTGGAACGCCCGCGCCACGAAGCGATGATTGCCGAAGTGCGCGAAACCGGTGCCGCGATCCGTCTGATCACTGATGGTGACGTGGCGGGTGTCATGCATTGCGCTGAAAGCGAAGTAACCGGCATCGACATGTATATGGGTCAGGGTGGCGCGCCCGAGGGTGTGCTGGCCGCCGCTGCGCTGAAATGTATGGGAGGGCAGATCTTTGGTCGCCTGTTGTTCCGTAACGATGACGAACGTGGCCGGGCCGCAAAGGCAGGCATCACCGATCTGGACCGTGTTTATGCACGCGATGAGATGGTGACGGCGGATGTGATCTTTGCCGCCACCGGCGTGACCGGTGGCTCTTTGCTGCCCCGGATCAAGCGCGAGCCCGGCTGGGTGGAAACCACGACGCTGCTGATGCGGTCCAAGACCGGGTCGGTGCGCCGCATGTCCTACCGCACGCCGACATGGCCGCATGACAACACATAACGGCTTGCGCCGTTGCCTTCGGCGAGAGTATTTCTGAAAAGGTGAAGAGGCCGGGTCCGCAAGGGTCCGGCCTTGGCGCATGAGAGGCGAGCAATGAGTTTTCTTGGAGTCGAGCAATCACTGACGGGACGGCTTTGGGTTGGACCCAGCCCGGAGATTGAGCGGGCGGCCGAGATGATGGCGCAACAAACCGACCTGCCCCGTGCCGTTTGCCAGGTTCTGGCCCGGCGCGGCGTGCCCGTATCGGAGGCGCCCGGCTTTCTTGACCCAAAGCTGAAGGAATTGCTGCCTGATCCGCGGGCCATCAAGGATATGGAAGTTGCTGCCACGCGCTTTCTGGAAGCCGTCCGCAATCGCCAGAAAATTGCGGTGTTTGCGGATTACGATGTCGATGGCGGCAGCTCTGCCGCGTTGCTGCTGGTCTGGCTGCGGCAGATGGGCGTGCAGGCGACGCTTTATGTGCCGGACCGGATCGACGAAGGGTATGGCCCCAACGTTCCCGCGATGCAGGAGCTTGCGGCTACGCATGATCTGATCATCTGCGTTGATTGCGGCACGCTCAGCCATGATCCGATTGCGGCGGCGACGGGGGCGGATGTGATCGTTCTGGACCACCATCTGGGGGGCGAGACGCTGCCCGATTGCGTCGCAGTGGTGAACCCAAACCGACAGGATGAAAGCGGCGATCTTGGTTATCTTTGCGCGGCGGGCGTTGTGTTTCTGATGCTGGTCGAAGCCGGTCGGCAGCTGCGTGACGCGGGCGCAAGGGGACCGGACCTGATGGCCCTTCTGGATCTGGTGGCCCTGGCGACCGTTGCCGATGTGGCACCACTGATCGAGGCCAACCGCGCCCTGGTGCGACAGGGGCTGAAAGTGATGGCACAGCGGCAGCGCCCCGGCCTTGTCGCGCTGTCCGATATCTCGCGCATGGATACCGCGCCGAACAGTTATCATCTGGGATTTCTGCTTGGGCCCCGCGTGAATGCCGGTGGACGGATCGGTCAGGCCGATCTGGGTGCGCGCTTGCTGAGCACCGATTCTCTGCATGAGGCGCAGGCGTTGTCCGAACGTCTGGATGCCTTGAACACCGAGCGCCGTGACATTGAAAACACGGTACGTGCCGCCGCGCTGGAGCAAGCCGAGGCGCGTGGCTTGGACGCCCCTTTGGTCTGGGCGGCAGGCGAAGGCTGGCACCCCGGTGTCGTCGGTATCGTGGCCTCTCGGCTGAAGGAGACAGCCGATCGACCGGCGATTGTGATTGGCTTTGACGGGGATGAGGGCAAGGGTTCGGGCCGCTCGGTTTCCGGCGTCGATCTTGGGGCTTCGATCCAGCGTCTGGCGGCCGAAGGGTTGCTGGTCAAAGGAGGTGGCCACAAGATGGCCGCAGGTTTGACCGTCATGCGCAATCAGTTGGAACCCGCAATGGAACGCCTGAGCGAGTTGCTGGCCAGACAAGGGGCGAGCCAGGGTGGACCTGCGGATCTGAAATTGGATGGCGCGTTGATGCCCGGCGCGGCAACCGTGGAACTGATCGAGCAGATCGAACAGGCCGGACCGTTTGGCGCCGGTGCCCCGGCCCCGCGCTATGCGTTGCCTGACCTGCAGGTTCGCTTTGCCAAGCGGGTCGGTGAATCGCATCTGAAACTGTCGCTGACCGATGGAATGGGCGGCGGGCTGGATGCGATTGCCTTTGGTGCTTTTGACGGGCCGATGGGCGAAAAACTGTCAAATCACGGCGGTGCACGCTTTCATTTTGCGGGTCGGCTAGAGGTCAACACCTGGGGCGGTCGCCAATCTGTGCAGCTCAGGCTGGAGGACGCGGCGGAAGCCCGTTAACACGCGGCTTTGGTGCGTTAAAAAACTTTCCCGTCCCTGCGTTTTTACGCTTGCGGGGGTCACGGCGAAACCGTAAAAGGCCCTCCACAAGCCAGCGTGGCCCGTTCGTCTATCGGTTAGGACGCCAGGTTTTCAACCTGGAAAGAGGGGTTCGATTCCCCTACGGGCTGCCATTTGCGCTTGTGACCTGATACCAAGTGGCCCGTTCGTCTATCGGTTAGGACGCCAGGTTTTCAACCTGGAAAGAGGGGTTCGATTCCCCTACGGGCTGCCACTCTTCCTTAGCTTCTTCCATCCCAAAGCAGCAAGATCATCCGGGCCGCGTCTGGAAACAGCAACCTAGCTGTCATCAGCGATCTGAATTTCGATGCCCCAACGGTCAAGGAATCTGGCCACCCCACCCTTTGGCACAGCATCCGTGACCAGCGAATGCACCAGCCGAGGATCCGGCCCCACATAAGGTGCCCTTTCACCAAACTTGGAATGTGCTGCAGCCATGACAACCTGGTCCGCACACCTGACCACCACCGATGCAAGATCCGCTTCGACCGCGCTGTGGTAGAGAAACCCTTTGCTGTCGGAAATCGCGTCCGTGCTCAGGATCACGATGTCAAAAGCATAGCGTTGCAGCTGCTTGTGGGTGACGTGACCAAACGTCCCCCTTTCATCGATCTGCAACTCACCCCCCAAAAGGTGCACCCGGTTTCCGTTGACCCCGGCCAAGGTCTGAACGACACCGATGGAGTTGCTGACTACCGTGAGGTTGCTGACCTGTCGCAGCTCTTCCGCGACGAAGGCGGTTGTCGATCCCACATCCAGGAAAACGGTCATCTGATCGCGAACCAGTTTCGCGGTATGCCCGGCGATCAAACGCTTTTCATCCGCGTCTTGTGATATCCGGTGAAAGAAGTTGGGGGCGCCCTGCACTCCGGCAAGGTAAGCTCCGCCATGAACGCGTTCGACCGTACCCGCCTTTGACAAGGCTTTGATCGTTCGGCGCACCGTCTCTTCGGATACGCCGAGCATATTCGCCAAATCCGAATTCCGGGCCGTTCCACCCAAACGTCTGAGGGCATCAAGCAATTCCAGCTCACGATGGGTGTTGAGGGTATTCTTCTTCACGAACCGGCTCCGGAGATTTTCTTTATATGGACACGGAATACCGTGAACGGCAAGGCAGTGCTACATCCGCATTGCCACAACTGGCCTTTTGTCGGAACGGATTGGTGCCATGTGAGCACTGAGTTTCAGCAGTAATGATCCGGGAAGCTGGTTTGCCTGACTTCTCACGAGTGCCGGATCAGTGTCCATGCCTCTCGCAACGCGGATGCAATTCAACGCACCCTCTGTCATCTCTTGCTTGCAATAGGTCTCAGTGGAGTTCCCTATTTCCCTCGCGGAGAAATTTTGAAATTTCGATAACATAATTATATAGTTACAATCATTTACAGCGGTGGAAACAAATTCAATTCATGCGGCTCCGGAGTGCCTGAACGTCAATTACTAAAAATTTAGTTTGACACATACGCAAAAAATCGCTGATGCTGTTCTGCATCCGGTTCCCGCCGGAGAACCATAATTTTTGGGAGGAGACAGATGCGGAGACATCTACTTTCCGCAGTGGCGGCGGCTGCCGTCATTGCGGGGCACGGGTCCGCTTGGGCCGACGAAGCCGCAGCACAACGTTGGATCGACGACGAATTCCAGCCATCGACCTTGTCGAAAGACGAACAGATGGCCGAGATGCAATGGTTTATCCAAGCTGCACAGCCCTACGCTGGCATGGAAATCAACGTCCTGTCCGAAGGTATTCCGACGCATTCCTACGAGTCGGAGGTTCTGACCAAGGCGTTTGAAGAAATCACCGGCATCAAGGTCAATCACCAGATCCTTGGCGAAGGCGAAGTGGTCCAGGCTGTTCAGACCCAGATGCAGACAGGTCGGAACCTGTATGACGGCTATGTCAACGACAGTGACCTGATTGGTACCCACTCGCGTCTGCAACTGGCCTATCCGCTGACCGACATGATGGGCGGCGACTGGGCGGCGACAACCTCGCCGACAATCGATCTGGATGACTTCATGGGCATTCAGTTCACCACCGGGCCGGACGGCAAGCTGTATCAGCTGCCCGACCAGCAGTTTGCGAACCTTTACTGGTTCCGCAAGGACTGGTTCGATGACGAGGCCAACAAGGCCGCGTTCAAAGAGAAATACGGCTATGATCTGGGCGTTCCGGTCAACTGGTCGGCCTATGAAGACATCGCCGAGTTCTTCACCAATGACGTGAAAGAAGTCGACGGCGTTGCGATCTACGGCCACATGGACTACGGCAAGCGCGCGCCCGACCTTGGCTGGCGCATGACCGACGCCTGGCTTTCGATGGCCGGTGCTGGTGACAAGGGCGAGCCGAATGGTATTCCGGTTGACGAATGGGGCATCCGCATGGAAGCGGGCACCTGTAACCCGGTCGGCGCCTCGGTGTCGCGCGGTGGTGCTGCAAACGGTCCGGCTGCGGTCTATGCGATCCGCAAATGGGACGAATGGCTGCGGGCCTACGCGCCTCCGGGTGCGGCGTCTTATGACTTCTATCAGTCGCTGCCGGCACTGAGCCAGGGCAACGTGGCCCAGCAGATTTTCTGGTACACCGCCTTTACCGCCGACATGGTGAAGCCGAAGTCCGAAGGCAACAACACCGTGGATGACGAAGGCACGCCGCTGTGGCGGATGGCGCCCAGCCCGCACGGCCCCTACTGGGAAGAAGGCCAGAAGGTTGGCTATCAGGACGTGGGTTCCTGGACGTTCCTGAAATCGACCCCCTCGGATCGTGCGCAGGCAGCCTGGCTTTATGCTCAGTTCGTGACGTCCAAGACTGTTGATGTGAAGAAGTCCCATGTGGGTCTGACCTTCATCCGCGACAGCTCGGTCAATCACGAGTCGTTCACGGAACGCGCATCCAAGCTGGGTGGACTGGTCGAATTCTATCGCTCGCCTGACCGCGTGGCATGGTCGCCAACCGGCATCAACGTACCGGACTATCCAAAGCTGGCCCAGATCTGGTGGCAGCAGATCGGTGACGTGAACTCGGGCGCCTTCACACCGCAAGAGGCGATGGACCGTCTGGCCGAAGAGATGGACATCACCATGGCCCGTATGCAGGCCGCGGATGAAAGCGCCGGTGTCTACGGTGGCTGTGGCCCGCGATTGAATGAACCGCAGGACGACGCATTCTGGCTGGAAAAAGCGGGTTCGCCCAAGGCCAAGCTGGAAAACGAAAAGCCGCAGGGCCAGACCGTCAACTATGACGAACTGGTTAAGCGCTGGCAGTCCCAGTAAATGCAACATCGTAGGCCGGGCTAAAGCCCGGCCTACCACTGAATGCCCCGCGAGTTTCCCAGATGATCGAACTTCAAGACGCGACCAAACGGGTCGGCAACGTCATCCATATCAAGCCAACCAACCTGACGCTGCAAACCGGCCATTTCAACGTGCTATTGGGCGCGACAGGTTCCGGAAAAACGTCACTGATCAAAATGATGGCCGGGTTGGACCCGATCGCCTCGGGCAAGGTCCTGATGGACGGGCAGGACGTGACACGGTTGAACACGCAAAAGCGGCAGATCAGTCTGGTGCACCAGTTCTTCGTGAACTACCCGCATATGACTGTATTCGACAATATCGCCTCGCCCCTGCGCGTGGCTGGCATGGCTAAATCGGAGATCGATGGCCGCGTGGAAGAGGCCGCCGATCTGCTGCAACTGCGCCCCATGCTGCACCGCCGCCCACACGAGCTGTCGGGCGGGCAACAACAACGAACCGCGCTGGCGCGTGCCATCGCAAAAGAAAGCCGCGCCGTCTTCCTGGATGAGCCGCTGGCGAACCTTGATTATAAACTGCGCGAAGAGTTGCGCGAACAACTGCCCGATCTGTTCGCTGGTCGCGGGGCCGTCGTTGTCTACGCCACCTCGGAGCCTGAAGAGGCATTGCTGCTGGGAGGCTACACCGCGCTGATGGAAGACGGCCGCGTGACCCAGTTCGGCCCAACCACCGACATCTATCGCAATCCGGAAAACATCGCCGCGGCGCGTGTATTCTCGGACCCGCCTATCAATGTGGCCCGTATCACTGTTTCCAGCGCCCGGGCGCAATTGGCAGGCAATGTCGGCTGGGCAGCCTCGGGCATGGCCGACGGGGAATATATGATCGCCGTTCGCCCTCATCGCGTGACGCCATTTCGTACGTCTGACGCCGATGTCGAACTGACCGGACGTGTGATCGTGACCGAACTGTCAGGTTCGGATTCCAGCGCGCATTTCCAGCATGGTGACGAAGCCTGGGTTTCACTCGCCGCTGGTGTGCATCCCTATCAGGTCGGCGAAGATCACAGTTTCTATATGAACCCGGCGCATTGCCGGTATTTCAGCCATGACGGCAAAAGGGTGGCCTGACATGGCACAGATCAAGCTTTCAAACCTTCGACACAGCTATATGCCGTCACCAAAAGGCCCCGAGGACTATGCGCTGAAGGAAATCGACGTCACGTGGCGCGATGGCGGGGCCTATGCGCTGTTGGGGCCGTCAGGTTGTGGCAAGTCCACGCTGCTGAACATCATATCCGGTCTTCTTACCCCCTCGGAAGGTCGGATAATGTTCGATGATCAGGACGTCACCGCCCTGCCCCCGGACCAACGCAACATCGCGCAGGTCTTTCAGTTCCCGGTGATCTACGACACGATGACCGTGGGCGAAAACCTGGCCTTCCCGTTGAAGAACCGGGGTGTCGACGCCGAAACCATCAAGCGTCGCGTTCTGGAAATCGCCGAGATGCTGGACGTCACGGACATGCTGAACACCCGCGCGTCAGGTCTGAGCCCGGACAACAAACAGAAGATCTCGATGGGTCGCGGCCTTGTTCGCGACGACGTGAATGCGGTGATGTTTGATGAACCGCTGACCGTGATCGACCCGCACCTGAAATGGAAACTGCGCTCCAAGCTGAAAGAGCTGCATCAGCGCGTGCAGGCAACCATGATCTACGTGACACACGACCAGACCGAGGCGCTGACCTTCGCCGACGAAGTGGTGGTAATGCAGGACGGTGAAGTGGTTCAGATCGGAACGCCGGTCGAACTTTTCGAACGGCCACAGCACACATTTGTCGGCCATTTCATCGGCTCGCCGGGCATGAACGTCCTTCCATGTGAAGCCAAAGGCGACCGCGCCGTTTTTGAAGGGCACGAGGTCATGCTGGAAGGTCCCACACATGGTGACGGCGGCCGCACCGATCTGGGTATCCGCCCGGAATATGTAGGTTTCGGCGACACCGGCATTCCGGCACATGTGACCAAGGTCGCCGATATCGGCCGCCACTATGTGGTTAGCGCCGTGGTCGGCAACACCGCCCTCAAGGTTGTGACCGAACACAGTGTACCGGAACCGGGATCACAGGTCTTCTTGCAATTCAAACCCGAACAATCCCGCGTCTACCGCGACGGCTGGATCGCAACTCAGGAGCGGGCGCAATGAGAACGGAAAACCAAAAAGCATGGTTCTTTGTCCTGCCCGTTCTTGCACTGGTGGCGTTCAACGCGCTGGTGCCCATGATGACGGTGGTCAACTACTCGGTGCAGGAAACCTTCGGCAACAACCAGTTCTTCTGGGAAGGTTTGGGCTGGTTCGAACAGATCCTGCGATCCGACCGGTTTCAGGCAGCACTTGGTCGGCAATTCCTATTCACCTTCCTTATCCTGCTGATCGAGGTTCCGCTGGGCATCATCGTCGCCCTGTCGATGCCGCGCAAAGGGTTCTGGGTGCCGGTCTGTCTGGTGCTTATGGCTCTGCCGATGCTGATCCCTTGGAATGTGGTTGGCTCGATGTGGAACATCTTCACCCTGCCCAAGATCGGATTGCTGGGATATTTCCTGAATGACGTGCTGGGCATCAACTATGACATGACGCAACAGCCGCTGTCGGCTTGGATAACCGTTATCGTCATGGACGTCTGGCACTGGACCTCGCTGGTCGTGCTGCTGTGCTATGCCGGCCTCGTCTCGATCCCCGACGCCTATTATCAGGCCGCCAAGATCGACGGCGCCAGCCCATGGTCGGTGTTTCGTTACATCCAGTTGCCCAAGATGAAGACGGTTCTGACCATCGCGGTTTTGCTGCGGTTTATGGACAGTTTCAACATCTATACCGAGCCCTTTGTTCTGACCGGGGGTGGTCCCGGCAACTCGACCACCCTGCTGTCGATTGACCTTGTGAAAATCGCGCTGGGACAGTTCGACCTTGGCCCGGCGGCAGCGATGAGCCTGATCTACTTCGCCATCACTCTGCTGGTGTCGTGGCTCTTCTACACTCTGATGACAAAGGACGACGCAGAATGAAAAAGCGGTCCATCATCCCGATCCTCTATATCGCGTTCCTGATGCTGCCGATCTATTGGCTGGTGGCGATGTCCTTCAAGACAACGAACGAGATCCTGTCGGGCTTTTCCCTGTTTCCCCAGACTTTTACGCTGGAAAACTATATCACCATCTTCACAGACCCAACCTGGTACTGGGGTTACATCAACTCGATTACCTATGTGACTCTGAACACAGTGCTTTCCGTCTGCGTTGCCCTGCCTGCGGCTTATGCGTTCTCACGCTATCGGTTCCTCGGTGACAAGCAGCTGTTCTTCTGGCTGTTGACCAACCGTATGGCTCCGGCGGCCGTGTTCGCCCTGCCATTCTTCCAGCTTTATTCGTCGATCCACCTTTTCGACACGTATCTGGCCGTGGCTTTGGCCCATACTCTGTTCAACGTGCCACTGGCGGTGTGGATCCTGGAAGGCTTCATGCGTGGCATCCCAAAGGAGCTGGATGAAACCGCCTATGTGGATGGATATTCGTTCCCGCGTTTCTTCGTGACGATCTTTCTGCCCAACATCAAGGCAGGTGTCGGTGTCGCGGCGTTCTTCTGCTTCATGTTCTCATGGGTAGAAATGCTGCTGGCCAAGACCCTGACCGCGGTTGAGGCCAAACCCATCGCTGCCGTGATGACCCGCACAGCATCCAGTGCCGGGTACGAATTGGGGCTGCTGGCCGCCGCGGGCACCCTGACCATCATCCCCGGTGCCATCGTCATCTGGTTTGTTCGCAACTACATCGCGCGTGGCTTCGCGATGGGACGTGTGTGAGGTTCAACATGCGAAAACTGCTTCTCACCCTGCCCTTCTTGCCCTCAGCAGCCTTTGCCCAGGCCAAGGCCGGATGGGGCAATGTCGGACAGGAGGCCGAAAAAGGGTTCTCGTGGACGGACCCCCTGTGGCCCGATTTCTGGATGGCATGGACACCTGCCACGCTGGCCGTGTTTGTCGGTATCTTCTCGGCCATAGCATGCATTGGCTTGCTGGAAGGCTTCAAATTCCGCGACGGAATTGAACGGCGCGGGGTTCTGGGGCTGACAACCACACTGGGGGATCGCCTGTTCATCACCCTTCTGGGGTCCGCATATATTTTCCTGGCGTGGCTTGGGCTGGTCGGGCAACCCGTCTGGACACCGCTGTTCCTGTCCATTGGCTGGGGCGTTTTTGTTTTCTGGAAAGTTTAGACTTTGAGAAATCGCGAAAGGATGCTTGTCTGTCAGGCATACTAACCATGACGACACCGAGACCAATGCGAAAGAAAAAGACAACAAATCTGCTGACCGAGGTCGAACTGGAGTTCATGAACGAGCTCTGGGCCCTCGGGCAAGGCTCGGTGCGTGATGTCCTGGACCGCCTGCCGTCAGAACGCAACCTGGCCTATACATCCGGGGCCACGATCCTGCGCATTCTGGACGAGAAGGGTTTTGTGGAAAGCCACAAGTCGGGAAAGACCCTGATCTATACGCCGCTTCTGGAAAAGGACAGATATCAGGCCCGTTCGCTTCAAAATCTGTCGCGCACGCTTTTCGACGACACCCCCGCCACACTGGTGGCGCGGCTGGTCGACGACGCGGGGCTGAGCGAAGCCGACCTGGAGGAAATTCGAGCACTGGTAGAGAGGAGACTGCAAAATGACAGCGGTTAGACCGGTTCTCGACGCATTCATCGAACTCAACATCGTGCTGGCCTTTTCGGCGGTGATCTGGCTGGTGACCCGCACGGCCCTAAGCCGCACCGCCCTGCGCAATGGCTATGTCGCACAGTTGCGGGCGCTCAAGACCTTGTGCATCTGTGTTCTTGCCAGTCCGTTTCTCGCGGTTTGCGTGTCGTCGCTGGCGACATACGCTTGGCCGGGCAGTGTCGTGGCCCTTGGTGATATCGCCGTTGCAGCCTATCTGCGCGGTGACATCGCAATGCCTGCCACGCAGTTCGAAGCACTGCTGAACACCCGCGAAAGGTGGGTTGATCTGGCATTGTCCGGACAGCAGCCTGTGATCACCCTCGTTGCCGCCATACTTGCCTGTATCGCAGCCGTGTACGCTGCGCGTGCCTTGCGGGACGCAATGACGATCCGTCAGACTGTCAATTCCAGTTTTCTTTGGCGGCGGTCCGCCAAGGTGGATATTCGACTTTCCGATCGCATCACTGTGCCCTTTGCCGTGCGAGGACTTCGCCGCCGCCACGTCGTTCTGCCCAGCCATCTGCTGGACACCCCGCGCGAGTTGCGTTTTGCACTTGCCCACGAGTTTCAGCATATCCGTACGGGTGACGTCGAATGGGAACTGGGGTTTGAGCTGCTGCGTCCGCTGTTGTTCTGGAACCCCGCCTATCTGATGCTCAAGTATCAGTTCGGCCGGCTGCGCGAGTTGGCCTGCGACCAGTCGGTTGTTGCGCGCAAACGGATTGATGCGCGGGAATACACGGCGTGCCTGCTGGACTATTGCGCCCGGACAATCTCAACCAACAGCCCACGCGTTCTGAATGTTGCCTTTGTGACAGGCGGCAAGGCAAAACGCGTGTTGCGGCAACGTGTAATCGCGCTGACCGATGTTCAGCCATCGGTACCTGCCCTACCGGCAGTGTTCCTTGGAATGACGCTGATCTTTGGTGCGCTTTTGGCTCTGGGGTCGGCCTCAATCCAGCAGACACGGGATTGGAGCCATGACCGCCTGATGCTGTCGACAGTGGTCAACCTGGAACGGCTGGAAGCGCGCAATCAGGGGAACTGACCTGATCGCTTACCAGCCGCGACGCCCGAACAGCGAGTGAAGCCGCCCCTGATCGGCAAAAGGCTCGGGCGTTTGCACGCGTTCCAGCCGTGCCACTACGCGCGCGACAAGAACCCATCCTATGACAGCAAAGATGACGCCCCCAAAAGCCTGACCCAGCAGAACGCCCGAGGCCCCGGCGATTTGTGAGCCAATCATGGCAAACACCCATGTGCCAATAGTGTGACGACCCCAGTTTATCCATGTGGAATAGACCGGATGGCCCAGATTGTTGAAACTGGCATTTGTCACAAAAATCACACCGTTGAAGAACGAAGCCAATGCCAGCGGGCCGCAGAACAGATAAATCAGTACGCGCGTTTCCCCCTGGGCTGCGAACAAATTCGCAATTGGCGAACGCAGTAAAAACAAAATGGCCGACATGCAAAGAACGTAGATTGCGGTGAACTTGATCCCGGCCAAAAACGCGGCACGCACGCGATCAAATTTTTCTGCCCCGAAATTCTGCCCGATGATTGGCCCTATCGCGCCGGACAGCGCAAAGATGACCGAAAACGCCACCGGCAACAGCCGCCCAATCACCGCCATGCCCGCAACCGCATCCGTTCCAAACTGTGCAATTTCCCGCACTACGATGGCATTCCCGATCGGCGTGGCGACATTCGTCAGAACGGCAGGGATTGCGATGGCCCGCACGGGCCGAAAATCCTGTGCCACCTGTTTCAGCGATGGGCGTGCAAATCCCTGATGCACCCGCAGCGCGGGCCACAATGCTGCGCCTAACATACATAGCCGCGCCAGGACCGAGGCTATCGCGGCCCCATCCAACCCCAGCCCGACGGCAAAGATCAAAATCGGGTCAAGAACTGCATTCACAACGCCGCCGTAAATCGTTGCCATCATTGATCGGCGCGCATCGCCGTGCGCGCGCAGCACAGCCATCGCCGCCATCGCAATCGACATCACCCACATGGTCGGCAGAATGATCGACACATAGCGCGTCGCCAGCCGCAAAACCTCGCCTTCTGCGCCAAGCAGCGACAACAGAAAGCTGACGTTCAGCAACACCAGAACAGAGGTAACCAACCCGACGATCAGCCCCAGAACGGCGACACTGGATGCGTATTGCCTTGCCTGTTCGGCCCGCCCGCCGCCCAACTCACGCGCGACCAGCGCCCCGGCAGAAATCGACAGACCGATATTGATTGCGTTGGTGAAAAACAGCAGCGTCCCGGCATAACCTACCGCTGCGGCCAGCGCGTCGTTGCCCAGCATCGAGATAAAGACCATATCGACAAAATCGACAGCAAATATCGCCATCAATCCAATGCTCGTGGTCAGCGACATGCGCGTCACATGTAGCATCAGGTTGCCACTTAGAAAGATTGCCTTACCTGCCGATTTTTCCACCAAGTCTTTGGTCGTCCCACCTGCGCGACCCGGACGGGCCCATGATGCCACTGCGTTCGACAAGGGAAAGCCCCGGACAACGCCTAAGTAAACTCACGCGTTTCCGGGGCTTTGTACACCGAATATTTCAGTTCAGGCTCAGCCGACCGGAATTACACAAAGCGGTTCACGTAGTTCTCAAGCACTTCCTGACGCCCCGAGCGTGGCTGAGGATTGAGGTCTTCGGCAAGTACCCGCGCTGCAATCTCGTCGAGGCCAGAGGTTAGCATCGCCAGAGCTTTAGGCGTTTTCCAGCCTGCATACCGGTCGGCCAGCGCCTGTTCCAGACCACCATCTTCAAGCATCGCAGCTGCCGCCTTCAGGCCCCGGGCGCAGATATCCATCCCGCCCACATGCGCCGCGATCAGGTCTTCGGCATCGATGGATTGCCTGCGAAGCTTGGCATCGAAATTGGTACCACCCGTGGTAAACCCGCCCGCTTTCAGGATGTGATAATAGGCCAACGCAACCTCGGGCGTGTTGTTGGGGAACTGATCCGTATCCCACCCGGACTGGTAGTCGTTCCGGTTCATGTCGATGGATCCAAGCATACCTTCGGCCGAGGCAACAGCGATCTCATGTTCAAAGCTGTGTCCTGCCAGGATTGCGTGCCCTTGTTCCAGGTTCAGCTTGACCTCATCCTCAAGGCCGTACTTGCGCAGGAAACCGATGCAGGTTGCCGCATCGAAATCATATTGATGCTTGGACGGCTCCTGCGGTTTGGGTTCTACAAGGATCGTGCCTTTGAAGCCGATCTTGTGCTTGTACTCGACCACCATGTTCAGGAACCGGCCCATATGATCCAGTTCAGCCTTCATGTCGGTATTGAGCAGCGTCTCGTAGCCCTCGCGCCCGCCCCAAAGCACATAGTTCTCGCCGCCCAGCTTGTGGGTCGCGTCCAAACAGGATTTCACCGTTGCGGCGGCAAATGCAAAGACATCAGGGTCGGGGTTGGTGCTGGCACCCCCCATCCAGCGACGGTGGCTGAACATGTTGGCTGTGCCCCACAACAGCTTGGTTCCGGAAACCTGCATCTTTTCACCGATATAGTCAGTGATCTCATTCAGCGTTCGCAGGTTTTCTGCAAAATTGCCCTGTTCGGGACGGATATCCGCGTCATGCCAGCAGAAATAGGGCTGACCAATGATCTCGAACATCTCAAAGGCAACATCGGCCTTCATTTTAGCGCGGCCCATGTCATCTTGCGGATGCCATGGACGTTCAAAAGTCGAGCCACCAAACGGATCCCCGCCTTCCCAGGCAAACGAGTGCCACCACGCCACGGCAAAACGCAGGTGATCCTCCATGCGCTTACCCATCACGATCTCGTCCGGGTTGTAGTGACGGAATGCGAGCGGGTTCTTACTGTTCTCGCCCTCGAACTGGACCTGCTCGATCCCCTGAAAGAAACCGCTCGTCATCTCGTTTACCTCATTCCGTCTTTTCGCCGGGCTTCTTGCCCAAAATGATCATCGACAACAGATCGTCATCCGTGACATCGGCGATGTCGACAGTGCCAACCAGTTGCCCGTTTTTCATGACCGAAGCCCGGTCGCACAACTCCATCACTGCATGCACGTCGTGGTCGATCAGGAAAATCCCGATCCCCTGCGCCTTGAGCTGCTGGATCAGGTCCGCCACCATCTGTGTTTCGTGTGGGCCAAGCGCGGCTGTGGGCTCGTCCATGATCAGGATACGCGCGTTGAAGTACACCGCACGCGCGATGGCCACCGACTGCCGCTGACCGCCGGACAGCGCCGAGACCGGGTCATTGAACTTCTGAAAGTTCGGGTTCAACTGTGCCATGATCTTGCGGCATTCGGCCTCCATCGCGGCATCGTTGACCAACCCGAAGGGCGTGACCATCTCCCGCCCCAGGAAAAGGTTCGAACTTGCATCCAGATTGTCCGCCAAGGCCAGCGTCTGATAGATCGTCTCGATATTGTTTGCACGCGCATCGCGGGGGTTGTTGATCTCAACCCTCTTGCCGTCGATCAGGATCTCTCCGTGGTCCTTCTGATAGGCACCCGAAAGCACCTTGATCAGCGTAGATTTACCGGCCCCGTTGTGGCCCAGAAGGCCCACAACCTCGCCCGGGTACAAGTCGACCGAGACACGGTCCACCGCCTTGATGCCGCCGAACGAAATCGAGATATCGCGCATTTCGACAAGCGGAGGCTGGCCGGACCCACGGCCCGAAGTTTGGTTCTGTGTTTCTTGTGCTTGCATCATTTCG
The DNA here is from genome assembly GCF_056541095.1 of Ruegeria sp. AK11. Taxonomy (NCBI): domain Bacteria; kingdom Pseudomonadati; phylum Pseudomonadota; class Alphaproteobacteria; order Rhodobacterales; family Roseobacteraceae; genus Ruegeria; species Ruegeria sp. AK11. Next base: position 453,288 of record NZ_JBQFXU010000001.1, on the reverse strand, counting down.
CTCCCAGACGTTTGCGATAGACGATGTCGATATAGACGGCCAAAACCAGAACGGTGCCCACGACGATGTTCTGAAAGGGTGCGTCCACGCCAACCATGGCCATGCCCGATTGCAGCGCCTGCATGATCAGCGCGCCTAGGATCGCGCCGTAGATCGTACCAATACCGCCGGACAAGGCGGTGCCGCCGATCACGGCCGCAGCAATCACGCGAAGCTCATCCAATGTGCCGATATCGTTCGAGTGGTTGGCCAGACGGGCCGAGGCCACGACCGCCGACAGCGCACACAGGAACCCCATCAGCGCAAAGATCTTGACGGTCATCATGCGGGTATTGATGCCCGACAGTTCCGCCGCATCCGGGTTGCCCCCCGTGGCAAAGATATAGCGGCCAAATCGGGTTTTGCGGGCCACAACAGTCAAGGTTACTGCAACAAGGATCAGGATCAGAACCGAGATCGGGATACCGTAACCCACAACAAGCCCTTCAGGCATGGTCTCGCCCCGCGCTTCGAACATACGTTCCAGCCTGCGTGTGGGGATCGAGTAACTGTTGACGATCAAGACATAGCCCATAATGGCGATGCCAATGATCCCTGCCAAAGTTGTTTCGGCCCAAACCGGTTTCACAGGGAACCCATGGGCAGCCTTGGAGCGGCGTCCGCTCCACAACGCCCAGACCGCAATAGCGGTGGCGGCAAGGCCGAACAGAAGGCTGACCGTTGTTCCCAACGTCCCGTTGGTTCCGCCAAATATCAGGAACGTGCTGTCCAGCGGGCCGATTGTCTGGCCGTCTGTCATGTACCAGGCGACGTTGCGCCAGACCAGAAAACCGCCAAGCGTCACGATAAAGGCCGGTATCGTCAGATAGCCTACCATCCAACCGTGGAATGCGCCGATCAAGGTTCCGACTGCGAGACCGACAACAAGGGTGATTGCCCAAGTCGCCGGGTGATTTAAACCTAACCCCAGCACGTTCGGCAAAAGCTCGGTTTGTGTCATCGCCATGACGGCGGATGTGGTCGCCAGCAGCGCGCCGACCGAAAGATCAATGTGGCGCATCACGATAATGAACACCATGCCGCAGGCCATTATCGCGACCGAGACGGTCTGGATCGACAGGTTGAACAGGTTTCTGGGCGTCAGAAAACGGCCATCCGTTACGATGTTGAAGCCGATGCAAAGGATGATAAAGGCGCCGATCATGCCCAATAGCCGCATGTCCAGTTCCAGTTGCTGGAACAGGTTGGCCTTTGCTTTTTGGGGTACCGGCTGAGACGAAGTTTCGGTCATATCCGATCTTTCATGTTCAGCTATGGTCTCTGGCCCGACCTTGCGGGCCAGAGACGTTATGGTTTGGAGACTTGACTCAGTTGCAGGGTGCAGGGCCGTTTTCGACGCCCTGGCACAGGTCTTCCAGCGGAATCCAGCCAGCATCGACCACAACGGAAAGGTTGTCTTTTGTGATCGGCACAGGCGCCAGGAAGACAGACGTCATCTCAGTCCCACCGGGCGAAGTCCAACTGACCGCGCCTTCGACGTCCGCCGCAGCCGTTCCACCGCTCAGCGCGACCGCGATTTCACCTGCGGCCTTGCCCAGCTCACGTGCGTCTTTCCAGACCGAAACGGTTTGCGTGCCTTTGGCCACCCGGTTCAGCGCCGCATGGTCGCCATCCTGACCCGACACCGGAATGCCGTCCATACCTTGTGCGGTCAGTGCAGCAACTACACCGCCTGCGGTTCCGTCATTTGACGCGACCACAGCATCAACTTTGTTTTCGTTGGCGGTCAGGATCTGTTCCATGTTGCGCTGCGCGTTCGCAGGCAGCCAGCCGTCGGTATAGGCTTCGCCCACGATCACAATGTCACCACTGTCAACAGCGCCCTGAATGATCTCCTGCTGACCACCGCGCAGGAAATCCGCGTTCGGGTCGGTGGGCGAGCCCTTGATCATCACATAGTTGCCCTTGGGCATGGCGTCGAACACCGCGCGCGCCTGCATACGACCGACTTCGACATTGTCAAAGGTCAGGTAGAAGGCCCGATCATCTTCGATCAGACGGTCATACGCGATGACTGGGATACCTTCGTCGGCCGCTGCCTGAACAGCTGGACCGATGGCCTGGGAATCCTGCGCCAGAATGATCAGCGCATCAACGCCCTGGGCGATCAGACTTTCAATATCCGACAACTGCTTGGCCGACGACGATTGCGCATCTGCCGAAATATATTCGGCACCGCCCGCCTCAAGCGCGGCTTTGATTGCCGCTTCGTCGGTTTTCCAGCGCTCTTCCTGGAAGTTCGACCAGCTGACACCGACCGTGGTTTCTGCAAACGCAACCGTCCCCATCAGGACGGCCACAGCAGAAGCGCTGAGAATTCGTTTCATGATTTCCTCCCGGTTTATCGAGCCATCGCTTCATGATTCGTGGCTCTCACAATTCTGAGTAGCATATTTATTTCAGTCAGTAAAATATTTATGCTACCCGAAAGAAGAAAAACCGCTTACGCTTGGGAAATCATCAGATTCGCGAGGGCAGGATGCTGAAAAGCAAGGTTTCTTCAAACGCTACGGATCAACGAAACATCACCCGTTTGCGCGTGCTGGAACAAATCCGATCGACCGGATCGATATCGCGGATCGACATTGCAAGCGCTCTTGAGACCAGCCCGGCGACAGTGACAGCGGCAACGTCAGACCTGCTTTCAGCTGGTTTGATTCAGGAAATCGAAAGCGAAACACCGTCAAAATCCGCGCGCCGCGGCAGACCACGTGTGTTGCTGAAACTGCATGGCGGAAGTCACCTGATTGCCGGTGTGAAAGTGGCCCGGCACCAGATTTCAGTCATCCTGGTCGATTTTGAAGGCACTGAGATCACCTCTTACACTCATCCGCTGGAAGAAGCCCGGATGGCCCCGGAGTCTTTTGCAAAAAAGATATACGCGGCGCTGGAACAGGCCTGCACCTCTGCAAGCAGGTCCCTGACAGAGGTTTCCGGCGTCTGCATCGGAATTGCCGGACTGGTCGACGCAGAGCGGAATTTTGTACATTGGTCATCTTCGCTGACAGTGCGCAATGTGGATCTGAGCCCGCTTCTGTCCCAAGTGCTCCCCTGCCCTGCGTTTATCGAGAATGACGCCAATCTGGTTGCAAAGGCCGAACAGCTTTTCGGGCTTGGCAAAGGGCTGAAGAACTTTCTGGTTGTCACGATAGAACACGGCATTGGTCTGGGCATTGTGTTGGATGGCAAGCTATATCGCGGCGAGCGCGGTTGCGGCGCGGAATTCGGGCATGTCAAAGTTCAACTGGATGGCGCGTTATGTCAGTGCGGGCAACGCGGATGCCTTGAAGCTTATGTTGGGGAATATGCCCTGATCCGCGAGGCAACCATTGCCAGCCAGGCTACTGACCCGCACACTCTTGCTGATATTCACGCCGCCGCCCAATCCGGTGATGCCCGGTCCATTTCAGTTCTGTCCCGCGCTGGACAGATGTTTGGAATGGGGCTTTCCAACTTGATCAATCTGTTCGATCCGGAATGTATCATCCTGTCCGGCACCCGAGGGAGCTTTGAATACCTGCATTCTGAGGCAGTGATGACCCGTATCAAAAACGGTGTCGTCAGCGTTGACGCGCCACTGCCTGAAATCAACGTAAACCATTGGGGGGATTCAATGTGGGCAAAAGGGGCAGCAGCCTATGGGATCGAACAAGTCTCGATCCTGAAAGTCAGGGAACTGGCGGAAAATGCGAGTTGAACTGACGATCCTGCTAGCGACAGCGTCTGCCGCCATGGCTGACATCAGCCTGCCGCAGTTTCACAGTATCGACGTCCCCAGCCATGTTTACGACGGAGGATGGGAGCACTTCGTCGGCGGAGGCGTCGCCGTTTTCGATTGCAACGGCGATGATCGGCCCGAGCTGTTTGCCGCAGGGGGAACCAATCCGGCGCAATTGTTTGTCAACACATCAGGACCCAATGTCAGTTTTCGGCCAGAAACGCCAAGCGCGCTATCCCTGACCGGCGTGACCGGCGCCTACCCAGTGGATATCGACGGGGACGGATTTGTGGACTTGGCGGTTTTACGCGTTGGCGAAGACGTTTTGTTGCGTGGCAAGGCGAATTGCGCATTCGAACCGTTCACCTCGTTGAATTTCCAGTCTCAGGATCACTGGACCACCGGTTTTTCCGCCACTTGGGAAAGCGGTCAATCCCTGCCGACACTGGCTTTTGGAACATATGTCGACCGAACCAATCCCGATGGCCCGTTTGAAGCCTGCGGGCCGACGCTTTTGTATCGCCCCGAAGGGACGGCCTATGGCCCGCCTCTCCACCTGGTGCCGGGCCATTGTTCCTTGTCCATTCTGTTTTCCGACTGGGCGCGCACCGGGCGCGCGGACCTGCGTGTCAGTAACGACCGCCATTACTATGTGCGCGGCGGGCAAGAGCAGCTTTGGGCTATGGAAGACACGCCACGCCTTTACGCGCCGGAAGATGGGTGGCTGCCCTATTCGATCTGGGGCATGGGGATTGCATCAAGGGATGTATCAGGGGACGGCTTTCCTGATGTTTACCTGACCTCGATGGGGGACCAGAAGTTTCAGATCTTTGATCCCACGGCCGAGGGACCGACATGGCGCGACGCGACTTATGACCGGGGGACAACGGCGCACAGGCCGCATGTTGGTGGCGATGGTCGCCCCTCAACCGGCTGGCATGCGCAGTTCGGCGACGTCAATAACGACGGGCGCGACGACATATTTGTCGCCAAGGGCAATGTCGAACAGATGCCCGATGCGGCGCAAACCGACCCCAACAACCTGTTGCTGCAATCCGCAAATGGCCAGTTTTTCGAAGCTGCCTCAGCGGCGGGTGTCGCCTCCATGGGCAAGTCCCGCGGTGGGGCCTTGGCCGACCTGAATGGGGATGGATCACTTGATCTGGTGGTGGTCAATCGCGGGTCAGAGCTTGAGATATTTCAGAACGAACAACAGCTTGGAAACTGGGTTCAGGTTGATCTTGGCCAGGATCGTCCCAACCGCGCAGCTGTCGGCAGCTTCATCGAAGTCAAAACCTCCGACAGAGTCCAAACGCGGGAAGTGACCATTGGCGGTGGTCACGCAAGTGGCATCTCTGGGCTTCACCACTTTGGTCTGGGCAACGCGGACGAACTGGAGCTGCGGGTTATCTGGCCAGACGGCACGGTTGGTGATTGGCAGACCTTCAGAAGCAACCAAGTGCTTCGCATCGACCGCTGATCATTGATCAACGGGCAAACCGCTGGGAACATGCGCTGGCACACCCAGCCGGACCGCCGGGTCTAGCAATGTGCTGAGAAAGCTCAAAATGGCGTTTACTTCATCATTACTCAGGCTGATTGGGGCCAGATCATTCGACACTGCAATCGCCTCGGTCAGCGTGGGGTCGAGCAAGGCTTTTTGATCTTCCGCGCCCGGAAACTCTGGCAACGCTGCTTTTTCGACCGAATAGCTGCGCAAAGCTGCGACCGGATCCAGATGATGACGGACAACATCTTCAAGCCGCGCGTAAGCTCCGTTGTGACCATAGGGTGCCGTAAGGGTCACATTGCGCAAGGATGGCGTGCGAAATGTGAAGGCGTCATCCGCATTGCCCGTCACACGCAATCGCCCGTCATCGCGAACATGGTTCTCGAACCGGGCGGCTTTTCCCGGCCCGATTTGCGGCATGGCGATAGAATGAAATCCATGATCCGTCTGGAACCAGCCGGAATGGCAGGTGCTGCACCCGGCTTTGCCGTAAAAAAGGTCGAGCCCCATCTGTGCCTGCTCGGGCAGCGCTTCTTTCCCCTGCATCGCGCGATCAAACAGGCTGTTGTCAGCGCGCCATTCAAAGGCGATGAAATCGGCAATGATATTGGCGATTGCGGTAAAAGTAATCTCTTCTCCGGGCGCGAGCTGGTCAAAGCGCGCCCTGTATTCCGGGATTGCGGCAACACGCGCCGCGATAAGGTCCCATGCGCCGTCCTTTTGGGTCAGCAAACCAAGACGTACGGCTTTGCTCACTTCGTTTTCCGAATAGTGGCCGGCCATTTCGTCAGCCGACAAGACCGGGAACATTGCTTGCGCGGCCAGTGCAGATTGGAAGCCCGGCCTCATATCTGTGCCCAAGGGCGTTCGGAACCCGTCAGGCTGGGACGGGTCTGCCTCAAGACGCCCGTCATGAAAGAAGGTGGTGAATTCCAGCGCCCCAAGGTTCCACAGCCCTGGTGCATTTCGGGGAATGCGCTGCTCGGGCCTGTTTTCCTGATCAAGCCTGCGCGCGGCCCCCAGCCCCACACCGCCCTCGCCGATACCCAGAGACAGCGCATCTGACGTTCCCAGTTTAGGATGATGGCAAGTGGCGCAGCTGATGTTTTTGTTCCCCGACAGGATCGGGTCGTAAAACAGCAACTGCCCCAGTTCGACCTTGGCAAGATCCGGTTCTACAAATTGAGGAAGCGGCCCGAGGTCTTGCGCCTGCGCCGCCTGTAGTGTCACGCAAAGGGCTAGAGCGTATACCGATATCGCAACTTTCATACCTGATCCTCTGGGATTTCCAACGTCAGAACTTGTTTATACGGACGGTCCGGAGAATAGATGACGGACGGAAACAAGGGGTGGTTCACAGCGTCCGTGTAACCGGAAGGCTCAATGCAAAGCCCTGCGCATGGTGTGAAAGGATCAGACAGGTACGACGCGGAATAGACCTGCGCGCCGGGCTGATCAGAGTAAACATTCATGCGCAAACCTGACGGTGTTTCAACCGTTGCAACCGGTCGATTTAATTTGCCCGCCTCTTCAAACACGAAGTAGTGGTCAAGGCCACGCCCCTCATCACCGATAACGCGCACGGATGAGAAATCCAGCCCTTGGTTTTCGATCTCATTCACGACGCCTGTCGGAATGGAGCTGTCGTCCAGTTCCAGTACCCGCTTGGAATTCAGGGTCAAACGGTTGCCAAGAATACCGCTTTGGCACCCAAGAGTATAGTAATTGTGCTGCGCAATGCTGATCGGCGTAGGCCGGTCCGGCCATGCGGTGATCGTGTAAGTCAGCCGTGGAAAAGCCAGCTCGACATGAATCACGAACCTGATTTCTCCGGGAAAACCGTCAGCGCCGTCAGGTGACGTCAAGGACAGAACCGCACGGTTCGACTTGGTCTTCCTGATAATCCAGTGGCTGCGCGACAGCCCGAGCGCACCGCCATGCAGCGTGTTTTCCCCCTCATTCGCCGTCAAGCGATAAGCGGCATCCCGCATATTAAACTTTGCGCCACCGATCCGATTGGCGACGCGACCCACGATTGCACCTATGTAATACGGGTCCGCCAAGTATTCCTGCGGGTTTGGATAGCCCAGGATCAAGGGCGTTTCACCGATCCACCACCCTTGTGTGATCGCCCCATAGCTCAGCAGGGAAACCGACATCGCACCATCTTCCAGAACAACCTGTTCGATGGGTAGGGAAGTGACGCCCTTCATCATGGCGCAGACAAGGGGGATAGTGCCGCATAAAACTGGCGGTATCTTTGATATTCAGCCTCATAGGCGTCGAATAACCCCGCGCGCGGCTGAACAATTTCAGAGATTTCTGGCGATGTCATGAGTTCCGCCGGGTCTGCATCTTTTACTGCACAGGCAGCAAGGCGTGCCGCGCCTATGGCGGCTCCGAATTCACTGCCTTTAGGCAAGGCAAGCGGGATGTTCAGAACAGTTGCCAGCGTCTCGACCCAGAAACGGGATCGTGCGCCCCCACCGACGACCATCAGGCTTTCAGGCTTGGTTCCCGTGCTCCTGAGGGCCTCAAGGCAATCTCGCAGCGCGAACGAGACACCTTCCATCACGGACTGTGCAAGATCCTCTGGATCCGACGCAATATCCAGCCCCATAAACGCCCCCCGGATAGCGCTGTCATTATGAGGGGTACGTTCCCCCGACAGATATGGCAGGAACTTGGTCTTCGACGGCCCGGTGACGGTATCCGGCAACGCCGATGCGAGTGCACCAACGGATTGGCCGAGATTCCGGGACAGCCAGTTCAGGCTGTTGGTCGCCGACAGGATGACGCCCATTTGGATCCAGCGCTCCGGCACCGCGTGGCAGAAGCAGTGAACCGCCGTTTCCGGTGCGGGCGCGTAACTGTCCTTGGCAACCAGCAGCACACCGGACGTTCCCAGCGATAGAAAACCGCGGCCTTCGGCGATACTTCCTATACCACAGGCAGCCGCGGCGTTGTCGCCTGCCCCGCCCGCAACGACTACGGGTCCGGTCAGGCCCCAGTGCTGCAATATCTCCGCCCTCAGCTCGCCCCCGACGGCGCTGCCTTCGACCAGTTCGGGCATCTGATCCCGACGCATGTGGCTGAGCTCAAGCGCTGTTTCCGACCATTTCCGACGTCCGACGTCCAACCACGCTGTACCCGCGCTGTCGGACATTTCACTTATGTATTCTCCGGTCAGCCAGAAGCGTAAATAGTCTTTGGGGAGCAAGACTTTGGAGGTTTTTTCAAAAACGTCAGGTTCATGCCTGCGCATCCATTCCAGCTTGGGCGCAGTGAAGCCGGGAAAAACGATGTTTCCGGTGATCGATCGCATCGCGGAAAGCGCATCCAGTTCGGCAGCTTCACGGGCAGACCTTGTGTCGTTCCAAAGGACACAGGGCCTCAATACGCTACCATTTCGGTCCAGAAGCGTTGCGCCATGCATATGCCCGCTCAGACCTATGCCCCGCACTGCCGAAAACGCAGCGCTGTTTTGCCCCTGCAACTGGGCAACGACCTTTTGACACGCTTCAACCCAATCCGCAGGTTCCTGCTCTGACCAGCCCGGATGCGGTGTCGATGTGTTCACGCTCGCTTCGGCCTCGGCAACGACGTCACCGTCTTCACTGACCACAATTCCCCGAAGACCTGACGTCCCCAAATCAAGACCGAGATACACCTGCTCCTCCCATTTGTAAGCCGCAATACTGAGGCAACAGAAACCCAGTTTTGCAAAGGCATCAGGTTTCACTGGCACAGTTTGCGCTAACATCACAAGGTGAAACAAGACAAGGAATATAAAAATGATGTCGTCCTGGACAGCACTGAATGACCCGGACCCAGACAGCGACCAATACGAAGGTGCCCGATAAGAGGTGACCTGAACTAAGCCGCGGGAGAAATTTTTTGCGATTGTCTGGCAACATGTTTCCGTAAAAACTTCGGAATGTTCTCATCTTACTGATTTCGGGCAGGCAGAGCTTCTGACACCATGATCAGTCGCAAGAAGGAAATCGGCGAATGAAATCACATGCCAAAGTTGTTGTCGTTGGCGGCGGATGTGTGGGCGCGTCCATTCTGTACGGTCTGACACAGCACGGCTGTAGCGATGCGGTGATGCTGGAACGGACCACACTGACCTCAGGCTCGACCTGGCATGCCGCCGGTCTGCTGGTCACCTTCGTGCGGTCCCATAACGTGTCGAAGATGACGATGGAAACCATCCGCATCTATTCAGAAGTCGAACAGAAGATGGGTACGTCGGTAGGCTTGCGCAAAGTGGGTCAGCTGCGCGTTGCCAACACCCAGAAACGTTGGGATGAATTCCAGTCATATATCTCGATTGCCGAGGCTGCAGGTGTGCCCTGCAAACTGCTGACGCCCGCGGAAATTGCCGATGTTCATCCCCTTCTGAACCAGTCCGAGCATATTCGCGGCGGTATCCTGCATACCGAGGACGGCTATGTGAACCCGGCCGACATCACCATGGCAATGGCAAAGCTGGCGCGGGATGCGGGCGCCACAGTCTATCAGAACACCGAAGCACAGGCGTATGAAAAGCTGGAAAGCGGTCATTGGAAAGTGACCACCAATCAGGGAGAGATCACGTGCGAGCATCTGGTTTTTGCCACCGGCAACTATGCCCGTGAAAATGCCCGGCGCGTTGGGCTGGACCTGCCCTGCATTCCTATCGTTCACCAGTACTGGACCACGGAAACCGTTCCACTGCTCAAGGAACGTCGCGCGCAGGGTTTGCCCGAGTTCCCGATCCTGCGGGATGAGGATTACGGCGCATATCTGCGCGAAGATGTCGGTGGCATTCAGTTCGGGCCCTATGAATTCACCAAGGACCTGAAACTGTTTGCCGAAGACCGCGTGCCACCTGACTTTGGCGCAGACCTCTTGCCCGAGGATTTCGATGCCGTGGAAACCCAATGGGAACGGGCAATCGAACGGGTGCCAGTGCTTGGCGAGGTGGGCATCAAGGCGAACACGCGCGGCCCCTTCCAAATGACGCCGGACGAATTGCCACTTGCCGGGCCAGCGCCGGGGTACAAAAACCTGTGGCTGGCCGAAGGGATGCCCGGTGGCATTCTGTGGGGCGGCACCGTGGGCGAACGTCTGGCCCGCTGGATCGTCGACGGTGATCCGGGCATGGACATGTCGGAACTGGACCCGCGCCGTTTCTCTGACTACGCCTCCAAACGCTGGACCATGGATAAGGTTCGCGAAACCTGGGGCACACATATGAACGCGCATATCCCCGGCGAAGATTTCCCGAACGCGCGTCCGATGAAAACCGTGGGGTCTTACGATCTGCTGACGGCGCACGGCGCAGTCTGGACCAGCTTCAACGGCTATGAATTCCCGCGCTGGTTCGCCAAATCGCCGCAAGAGGCGATCCCCGAACATTCTTTCCGCCGCACCAACCACATGGAACGCGTTCAGGAGGAAGTACGTACCACCCGCGAAAAGGCCGGGTTCATCGAGATGTCGCCGATGACCAAGTTTACTGTACGCGGACCCGGCGCAGCGCGGTGGCTGGGCGGTCTGATGGCAAACAAAATGCCCAAGGTGGGCCGGATGAGCCTGTCGCTTTTGCTAAACCCCAATGGTGGCATGGATGCAGAATACACAGTTGTCCGCTATGCCGAGAATGATTTCTATCTGGTCTCGACCCCGAATTGGCGCGCCTATAACTGGGATCAGCTGCAACGTCTGTTACCACAAGATCAATCGGTTATCCTTGAAGACGTTTCGGAACAGTTGGGTGTGATCGCTCTGGCCGGTCCCAAGGCGCGCGAGATTTTGCAACCGCTGACCGACAACGATTTGTCGAATGCTGCTTTTCCCTGGCTCTCTGCGCAAAAGGGTGAAGCGGGCTATGCCAAAGACGTAAACCTGCTTCGGGTATCTTACACAGGCGAGCTGGGTTGGGAACTGCACCATCCTGTCGGGTATAACCGACACCTTGTCGACCTGCTTTTGAAAGCCGGTGTAAAACCCTTCGGGCTTGAGGCGTTGGAGTCCATGCGCCTTGAAAAGTCCTATCGCGCCATCAACCGCGAGATTTGCAAGGACATGACACCGTATGAGGCCAGCCTTGATCGGTTTGTCGTCACCGAGGGGCGCGAGTTCATCGGAAAAGCGGCGCTGGAGAAGCAGAGAAGCGAGGGCAATCACAAACGGTTGGTCACGTTGAAGCTTCCCTTTGGCGAAACATCGGTGATGTTCGATGAGGGTGTTTATGCAAACGGTGAACTGATCGGGCGCGTTACGTCGGGTGGGTTCTCTTATTATTGCAACCACGACATAGCGATGGCACTTGTACCAAACGATATGACCGCGCCGGGTACAAGGATGCAGGTGTTGGTCCATTACGAAATGCGCGATGCCGAGGTGATCGATACTTGCGCCGTTGATCCCACCAACGCGCGTGCGCGTGCCTAACCCCTGAAGTAAAAAGACTGGATTTGAAATGATGACCGAACAATCGACCAAAACGCTTACTCTTGCCGAGGTTCGGGCGCTGGCGAAATCCGTACTTGTTTCTGCCGGAGTTAATGCACAGGGCAGCGATATTTTGGCCGACATTGTTACCCGGTCCGAGCGGGACGGACCGCGCAGCCACGGATTGCGTATGCTACCGGTCTATGTCCAAAGCTTCACCTCGGGCTATGCAAACGGCAATGCGAAACCCAAGGTAGAAAAGGCTGCCCCGGGCGTTTTGCGCGGTGATGCCGATAACGGATATTATCAGGTCGCCGCAGCAGAAGCCCGCGACACGTTGATCGAAATGGCGCAGGAATACGGCATTGCCGCGTTCACCTGCGCAAATTGCCACCATCTGGGCGCGTTGCGGTTTGACACCGAACCGCTGGCCGAGGCTGGTCTGGTAGCTTTCGCCGTGATCAACTCATTGTCCATGGTGGTGCCGCAAGGCGGGGTGCGCCCGGTTTTTGGCACCAACCCGATGTCTTTTGCCTGCCCGCGCGAGGACGGTGCGCCGATAGTCTGGGATCAGGCGTCTTCAATGGTTGCTTTGATGGATATCCGCATGGCCGCAGCCGAGGGGCACGACCTGCCCCGCCCCTCCGGGCTGGATCCTGACGGCCAACCCAGTACGGACCCGAACGCCATCCTGGAAACCCGCAGCCTGTTACCTTTTGGCGAGCACAAGGGCGCCGCAATCGCTTTCATGGTTGAGGTGTTGGGTGCCGCCCTGGCTGGTGGAACCCTTTCCGTGGACAATCAAGAACGCGAGACGTTCGGAGCCCTTAACATCAAAGGCGGTGCGACACTGATAGCGATTGATCCGACGCGGTTCGGCAACGCGGACTTCAATCAATATATCGCGCGCATTTGCGCAGAAATTGTCGGCAATGGGAACGCCCGTGTTCCGGGTGATGGGCGTCTGGCCAAACGGGCGGCAGCCGAGGCTGACGGTGTTGTGGTGAGCACCGAGGTTCTGGCCGCGTTAAACGCGTCCTGAAATACCCGCGCTTAGCTGACTGGCTAGAGAGCCTTCCTGCGACACGGGCGGCTTCAAGCGCCAATCCAGATTTGCCCAGGCGGTAATCTTGCCGAACCATGCACCGATGCAACAATCCATTCTCCCCCCGGAGCCTCTGTCCATTGCGGTCTAAGACGTCGCACTTATCAACCGCCGCCCGAAACAAACAGCCTGGAGAAGAAGTCAAACAGGTCAGCGTGACACTCTAATGGCAGGATATGCGCCACATATTGGTCCGGCCTGACGACGACCATACAGCCCTTTATCCGGTCAATTCCGCGCATTTCGTAGATGTCTTCGCGCCTTTTGTGATCAACACAAAAAACCTTTTCGAAGTCGCGCAGGCGGTACCTGCCCTTCTCGGGTTTCAAAAGAGACGGCATATCTTCATAATTCAGCGATTTGAAATCCTGCGGGAAGATGGCCCGAAGGTCTATCAAACCGTCGATGTCTTCGTATGGGCGCGCAAACCGTCGCAGAGGAGAGTTCGGATCGCTTTGCAAAGCCTCGCAAAGGTGATGGATCGATCCGCCTTGCGTACCTGCGTCTCCCTGTCCAGCGAAGGCATAGAGCCTCCAACGCGCATCCGCTTCGGCCACATGTCCCAATTGCATAGGCATGGCATCCGCAAGCCGGACAACTGGTGCGGAATGAAATCGCTTGCCTATAACCAGCCCACGCGCCAGATGCTGGTGAACCGGTTCGGCGACCAAGTCCGAAGGCCCATAGTGAACCGAAAGCCCGCCAGTGAATTCCAGATTTTCAATAAACTGTTTTTGAAATCGGGGCATGTCGGTGCCGTCAAGCTCTGACTCGCCCGGTGGCGCACTCATGATCCGGGCCCATCTATGGTCGGTTTCGACCAGTCTTTTGGCCTCTTGCAAACGCTCGGCCGAGTAGCTGTGAAGAAGGTCAGGCTTTGACCTTCCCATCAGCACATGCACCAGTTTCCAGCCCAGGTTGAAAGTATCGCCCATCGACACGTTCATCCCCTGACCTGCCTTGGGACTATGCGTGTGGCAGGCGTCGCCCGCCGTGAACACGCGCGGGGTGCGTGTTGCAATTTCATGCTGCGGGACATCGTCGAACTTGTCGGTCAACCTATGCCCAATCTCGTAGACCGACCACCAAACGACTTCTTTTACGTCGATGGAAAAAGGACGCATGATCCGGTTCGCGGCAGCGATGATATGGTCAGCCGTCAGATTGCGGTTGGCGACCCGCTCATCCGGGTTCAGCTTGTCAAGCTCGACATACATTCGGAACAAGTATCCGCCCTCGCGCGGAAGGATCAGAACGTTTCCTTCCGAAGCCGATTGAACAAGGCATTTCCGCCGCAAATCGGGAAAATCGGAATTCGCCAATATGTCCATAACGCCCCACGCCTGGTGTGCTGCGTCGCCTTGCAGCTTACCCCCGATAGCCCTGCGCACTTTGCTGCGTGCACCGTCACAGCCTACGACATAGTTCGCACGTACTGTAAGCCGTTCAACCACGTCGCCATTTTCGCCCAGGCGTTCAAGCTCTGCCCTGACAGGGTGATCCGTGGAACCGGTATCAATCGTCAAATCGCTGACACGAAGCCCGTAATGGGGTTGCAGCCGCGTTGGAGCGTTTCTCATCACGTCCAGAAACAGCTCATGAATCCGGGCCTGATTCATCAAGGTATGTGGCATCTCGGATTGATCGTCGGCCACGTCCTGCACCGTGCCCGCCCGGCGGATGTGGTCCGGGTATGCGGGATTGGGCGTCCAGAATGCCGTTTGGTTGACCCAATACGCTTCGCGCTTCACTCTCTCAGCGAAACCAAACGCCTGAAACATCTCCATCGAACGGACGTTGACACCGTCCGCCTGGCCTTTCTCCATCGGACCCGGCTTTTGATCCACGATCATTGTCGAAACTTCGGCGAACCCGGCCAGTTGCGCCGCAAGGCAAAGCCCGGCCGGTCCACAACCCGCGATCAGAACATCAACCTTTTCGGGGAGGGTTGTGGGGTGGTTGTGGTGACCGAACGCAGCCGGTTTGATATCCGGATCACCCGGACGAAATCCATCAACGTAATATTGCATTGTCCCCTCCTCCGCAGGTTCACGCAAGCTTAATAACTATACTTACTAATTCCTGTCAACAAAGATATGTACACTCACTAATTGCCGCGGTAGTTCTGAAAAAGTGACGGCGTAAAGTGATTTCGGAGGTTTTGAATGAGTATTTACGGAATGGCGGGTCACCTCATCCGCAGACTCAATCAGATTTCAACCCACGTGTTCTCGGTCCGGATGCAGGAGGCCGGGATCGACCTTACATCCGTTCAGTACGCAGCACTTGAAACAATTCGCGCCGAACCCGGCATTGATCAGGCGACAGTCGCAGCGAAAATCGCCTATGACCGCGCAACAATCGGCGGGGTTATCGACCGGCTGGAGCAGAAAAACTACGTCAAACGCTCGGTCAGTCAACGTGACAGACGCGCGCGAGAGGTCACCTTATCCGAAAAAGGAAAAGACATCCTAGCGGCAGCTGCGCCAGTCGTAATTGACCTGCAAAATGAGATCCTCGAAGGGCTAACTCCGAATGAACGCGAAACTTTCCTGAAGCTCGCAGGCAAGGCAGTTGAAGCTGTCACCGACGATAACACACGGTCTTGAATTCCACCGCGGGCGCTGGTCCAATTGAAACAGGGAAAGCAAATCCACCGTTTTCGCGCTTTAGTTACCGAAAACAGAAACTAAAATCTAAGAAATCTCAATTTACCTTTGAGCCAACCGAGGGCAATGTAATCCTGAGAGGATAACTTGGCGTCCGCGCATAACCTGTCTGTTGCGTAGCGTTTCGACGAAAAGGTTCACATGTGTGAGCATTCTGTTTTCCGAAAAGGACCTGAAACCAAACACTAAGAAAGTGGATCAAAATCGTTATAAAACATAACTAATATGAGCAATCATGAACAGGGGATGATACTCATAGGTCATCTAGGGAGGAGACCATGACCAACTTGCGCAGAACCATACTCAAATCTGCAGTGGCGGCGATTGCTTTTGGCGCCATGTCAACCACTGCCATTGCGGCCGAAGTGACACTGCGGATGCACCAGTTCCTGCCAGCACAAGCCAACGTACCCAAGAACGTTCTGGATGTCTGGGCCGACAAGGTCGAAGCGGACTCGGATGGCCGGATCGAAATTCAAAGGTTTCCGTCCATGCAGCTTGGGGGTAAACCCCCCGAACTGATCGACCAGGCCATTGATGGTGTGGCCGACATTGTCTGGACGGTGTCCGGATATACACCGGGCCGCTTTCCCCGGACCGAAGTGTTCGAACTGCCGTTCACCATGACGAATGCAGAAGCCGTCTCACGCGCCTATTGGGATCTGGCCGAAGAAACTATGATGGACGATGACTTCAAGCAATTCAAAGTTCTCGGGCTCTGGGTGCACGGGCCCGGTCTGATCCATTCAAAGGAGCCGATCGAAAGCATCGAAGATCTGAACGGTGTAAAGCTGCGCGCACCGACACGCGTAACGAACGGCCTTTTCAGCTCGCTTGGGGCGACCCCGGTTGGCATGCCTGTTCCCGCGGTACCTGAAGCGCTGTCTAAAGGCGTGATCGACGCAACTGTGATTCCCTGGGAAGTGACCGGCGCCCTGAAGGTCAACGAACTGGTCGGAAACCACACGACCTTTGGCGATGACACGCTATATACCACCACCTTCATCTTCGCGATGAACAAGGACCGCTGGGATGCATTGCCGGATGATCTGAAGGCCGTCATCGACGCCAACTCGGGCGCTGAATTCTCGGCCTTCGCAGGCAAGCAGATGCAGGCCGATGATGACGGGCCACACAAGCAAGCGATGGAACGCGGCAACAACATCATCACCCTGAGCCCGGAACAGGTTGCGGAATGGAAGGCAGCATCACAGCCGACCACTGACGCCTGGATCGCCGAGATGGATGAAAAAGGTCTGGACGGAACCGGCTTGCGCGCCCGCGCGCTCGAACTGATTTCGCAATACTCCGGCAACTGATCCGGTCGCTCTTCCGGCGCTATTTCCCGCTGGGAGAGCAATCCCTTTGGAGTTGATCATGCAGAAACTGGTTGAGCGCATCGCGCGCTTCATGGCCGTTCTCGGCGGTGTGGTTCTGACTGCGCTGGTCCTGCTGACCTGTGTCAGCGTGCTGGGGCGCGGCTTGAACACGCTGGGTCACTCGGACATTCTGACGTCACTGTCGGAAGCAGCGGCAAATGCGCTGATTGCATCGGGCGTCGGGCCGGTGAATGGCGATTTTGAACTGGTCGAAGCCGGCGTTGCATTCGCCATATTCTCGTTCCTGCCGATCTGCCAGCTCTACGGCTCTCACGCCACGGTCGATGTATTCACAAACGCCCTTCCGGCTAAGGTGAACAAGGTGATCATCACGTTCTGGGAAATCGTCCTGTCGCTTGTCATCCTTTTGATTACATGGCGCCTGTTTGTCGGCATGCAAAACAAGCTGGACTATGGTGAAACGACCTTTCTGCTGCAATTTCCTGTTTGGTGGGCCTATGGGCTAAGCTTTGTTGCCGCCCTTGTCGCATCACTTGTTGCTGTCTATTGCGCCGTCGCGCAGGTCATCGAGCTTGTCACCGGGCGTCATATCCTGCCCTATCGCGGGGAGGCCGCACATTGACCATGCTCGAACTGGGCTACGTGTCCTTTCCCGTACTTCTTATAATGATTTTCCTGCGCGCACCGATTGGCCTTGCCATGTTGCTGTGCGGGATTGGCGGGCTGTATTTTGCCATGGGTGGCACCAGCATGTTCATGGCCAAGCTTAAAACCGAAACCTACTCTACCTTCTCCAGCTATTCGCTGACGATCATTCCGATGTTCCTGCTGATGGGGCAGTTCGCGACATTGTCGGGCATGTCTTCGGCCTTGTTCAAAGCGGCTGAAAGCTGGTTGGGCCACCGCAAAGGAGGCGTCGCCATGGCGGCAGTTGGCGCTTGTGCCGGATTTGGCGCAATATGCGGGTCCTCCCTGGCCACCGCCGCGACGATGAGCCGTGTCGCGCTGCCCGAACTGCGCCGCTACGGCTATTCCGGCGGGTTTTCGACCGCAACGCTTGCTGCTGGCGGCACATTGGGCATTCTGATCCCGCCTTCGGTGATCCTTGTGATCTATGCGATCCTGACGGAACAGAATATCGCCAAGCTGTTTCTCGCGGCCTTTGTCCCCGGCATTCTGGCAGCGCTCGGCTATATCATCACGATTTCGATCTATGTGCGCATGTATCCTGACGCCGCCGGCACCCGCGAAGCGATCCCATATCCTGAACGCGTACGGGCACTGCTGGATGTCTGGCCTGTCCTGCTGGTTTTTGGCCTTGTTGTTGGTGGCATCTATCTTGGCTGGTTCACCCCAACCGAAGGCGCAGCCGTGGGGGCGGCGGGAACCGGGTTGATCGCTCTGATCTCGGGCAATCTGAACTGGCAGGTCTTCGTCGAAAGCATCATTGCCACGGCCTCAAGCACGGCGATGATCTTCTTCATCGTGTTGGGCGCAGGGCTGTATAACAGTTTCCTAGCGCTCACTCAGGTACCGCAGGAACTGTCTGGCTGGGTCGTTGGACTTGGGCTCAGCCCGTGGATGGTGTTGTGCCTGATCCTGGTGTTCTATCTGATCTTCGGGTGTCTGATGGACAGCCTGTCAATGATCCTGCTGACAATCCCGATCTTCTTTCCGGTCATCAGCGCACTGGATTTCGGCATGAGCCCCGAACATGTGGCCATCTGGTTCGGTATTCTGGTTCTGATCGTTGTCGAGGTCGGGCTGATCACCCCTCCGGTCGGAATGAATCTGTTCATTATCAACGCTATGGATCGTTCAACCCCGATGACCCAAACTTACAAGGCAGTGATGTGGTTCGTCACCTCTGACATCATTCGGGTCATGATCCTGGTGCTGTTTCCAGCCATTACCCTGTTCCTGATCCCCTAGCTTAGACACCAACAGCGGTCCGGAGAAGGCCCATCCGAAAATAGGTATGAGATACAACAATGATTGAGCATACTAAATTGGAGAGAGCACCATGCAGTTAAGTGGATGTGTCGCGCTGGTCACCGGCGGCGGAAGCGGGTTGGGCGCTGCAACGGCACGGCATTTCGCCACCAGCGGAGCAAAGGTTGCCGTTTTGGATTTCAATGCTGACGGTGCGAAGGCAGTCGCTGACGAAATTGGTGGCCTTGCCCTGCAAGCCGATGTCAGTGACGAGGCCTCCGTCAGTGCCGCGTTTGAGACGGCAGTATCCCATTTCGGGTCGGCGCCCAGAATCGCTGTCAGTTGTGCGGGCGTCGGCATGGCGGCCAGGATCGTCGGGCGCGAAGGCAAGCTGTCATTCGACGTGTTCGAGAAAACTCTGCGCGTGAACCTTTTTGGCACCTACAACGTCATGAGCCACGCGGCGAGACACATGGCCGGTCTCGACCCGTTGGCTGACGGTGAACGCGGTGTGATCATCAACACGGCGTCGGTTGCGTGGCAGGACGGTCAATTGGGTCAAGCCGCTTATGCCGCATCCAAAGGGGCAATCGCCTCGATGTGCCTGCCTGCCGCACGGGAGCTCGCGCAGTCGGGGATTCGGGTGATGGCCATCGCACCTGGCCTGTTCCACACGCCAATGATGGAAGGCTTGCCGGAAGAGGTCAGTGCCAAGATCACTGCGAACATTCCCTTCCCGGCCCGCCTTGGCGAAGCGCGTGAGTTCGCAATGCTCGCCGAACAGATCGTTGAAAACCCGTTTTTGAATGGCACCACTATTCGACTTGATGGCGCCGTTCGTCTGCCGCCCCGGTAAGGAGTTCCCCATGGACAGCCAAATCCTGAACATTGAGGTCAACGGATCCATCGCGACCCTGACCATGAACCGCCCTGACAAGCGAAACGCGATGTGCGAGGAACTGTTAGGCGCGCTGGATGATTTCTTTTCAGCTCCACCCAAGAACGTACGCGTGGTGATCCTGACTGGAACTGAAGGGCATTATTGTTCCGGATTGGACCTGTCCGAGCATGTTCATCGTACCGCCGAGGAAAACCTGCACCATTCCCGCCACTGGCACAGTGTCATGGACAAGATCCAGTTGGGTGGGCTTGCGGTTGTCTCGGCCATGTTTGGCGCCGTGATCGGCGGCGGGCTGGAGCTTGCAGCGGCAACACATGTTCGCATCGCTGAACCTTCGACGATCTTTCAGCTTCCCGAAGGCCGGCGCGGAATATTTGTCGGTGGCGGTGCGACCGCGCGGGTTGGGCGCCTGCTGGGGGCCGATCGGATGACCGAGATGATGCTGACCGGCCGCAAATATGGTGCCGATGAAGGGGTATCGCTGGGACTGGCACATTATAGCGTGGGTGAAGGCGAGGCTTTAGTGCTGGCCCAAAAGCTGGCAGGTAAGATTTCCCGAAACGCGCCACTGTCAAACTATCTGATGATTCAGGCGGTCGCGCGGATCAATGAAATGTCGCAGAACGACGGACTGTTTACTGAATCGCTGGCCGCGGCCCTGTCGCAAACAACACCAGATGCGCAGGAAGGACTGCGGGCCTTTCTTGAAAAGCGCGCCCCGAACTTCAGGTGAACACATGAAAAAGAAACATGAACACACGCCAGAAGACGGCGCGCCTAACACGATCAGCGATGCCACGCTGCGGGGGTTTGTCGGTTATCGCATGAAACGGGCCTTCAATGTGGTGCAGGAAGACCTGACAACAACTCTGCGTCCCTTTGGTCTGCGAATGCTGACGTATACGGCACTGGTTCTCATCGTCGATAACCCCGGTTTGCGGCAGTCCCAACTGGCTGACGCAATGGATATCGAGCGCCCGAACCTTGTCGTCATCATTGATGA
Organism: Ruegeria sp. AK11; assembly: GCF_056541095.1. Taxonomy (NCBI): domain Bacteria; kingdom Pseudomonadati; phylum Pseudomonadota; class Alphaproteobacteria; order Rhodobacterales; family Roseobacteraceae; genus Ruegeria; species Ruegeria sp. AK11. Next base: position 432,609 of record NZ_JBQFXU010000001.1, on the reverse strand, counting down.
ACTGGAGCGCAGGGAACTGATCGTCCGCGACCGGGTACCGACCGACCGGCGCGCCTATGCGCTAAGGACGACACTGGCGGGCAGGCAATTATATGAAAAGGCCGTCGCCGCGGTTACCGCCCACGAAGGCAAGCTGCTGGCCGGTTTGGATGACGCAACCATCACCACCGTTTTCGATGCCCTCAGGACGATCGAAAAAGCGAGGAAAAGGGGCTGATCATGCAACGCACATCGGAATACCTGGTGCATTCTGTTTCGCGCGAAGATCGGGCCGACGGTTCCATCCTGCTGAAATCGAACCACACTCTTGGTCCTGTCGTCGACAAAACCGGTGTCTGGCTGCACGCCTGGGCCTCGGACGCGCCTGACCGCACGTTCATTGCTGAACGCAGCGGCGCAGGATGGCGCAAGGAAAGCTATGCGACCACGCTTGAAAAGGTGCGGGCAATCGCGAGCTCGCTATTGGCGCGTGGGATGGGGCCTGACACACCGATCCTGATCATGAGCGGCAACGGCTTGGATCATGGTCTGCTGAGCCTGGCTGCTCAGTACATTGGCGTACCGACTGCGCCTGTGGCCGAACAATACGCCTTGATCCACGGTGCACATGGCCGCCTGCGCCATGCCATCGAACTGGTGCGCCCGAAGAAGGCCTATGTCGTCGATGCGGATCAATACCGAGAGGCGCTGGAACTGGATGCGCTTCAAGGGGTCGAAATCGTAGCCAGCCGACAAGGCAGAAACAGTCAGGTCACAGCGTTCGACGAACTTCTCAAAGGGGATGTCAGTGTCGATCTGGAGGCAGCCTATGAACTGGTTGGCCCCGATTCCGTCGCCAAGATCCTAATGACCAGCGGTTCAACTTCGGCCCCGAAGGGGGTCATCACGACCCAACGCATGATGTGCGTGAACCAGACCATGCTGGCCGACGGGTTGCCATTTCTGCGCACGCGTCCGCCCCGTGTGGTCGATTGGCTGCCATGGAACCACGTCTTTGGCGGATCTCATAACTTCAACATGATGCTCGCCAACGGCGGAAGCTTCTACATCGACGACGGCAAACCGGTAGCCGGTCTGTTTGAGAGGACGCTGGAAAACCTGTCCATGGTCACCGGCACGCTCAGCTTCAATGTTCCCGTAGGTTACGGCATGCTGCTGGGCGCATTGCAGCGGGATGGCGATTTGCGTCGGCGGTTCTTCGAAGAACTTGATCTGATTTTTTACGCGGGCGCTTCACTGCCACAGGACATCTGGTCTGGATTTGAACAGATGGCGCTGGGTGTCAAAGGTGAGATACCGCTGATGACCTCATCCTGGGGACTGACCGAGACAGCGCCCGCCACAATGATGCAGTCCGAGCCCATTGATCGTTCCGGGGTTGTTGGCGTTCCGATGAACGGCGTGACACTCAAGCTGATACCGGATGAAGACATGCGGTGCGAAATGCGCATCAAAGGGCCAAACGTGATGCCCGGGTATTTCAACGAACCCGAAAAGACGGCCAGTGTTTTCGATGAAGAAGGGTTTTTCATTACCGGCGACGCCATGCGGTTCATCGACCCGCAGGACGTAAACAAAGGTATGAAATTCGATGGCCGGATTTCTGAAGATTTCAAGTTGCTGTCCGGTACATGGGTGCGTGCCGCGCAATTGCGGATGGACTTGTTGACCTGCCTTGCGCCCCTTGCCTCAGACTTGGTCATTACAGGTGCCGACAGAAATGAGATCGGCGTCATGGTCTTTCCCGATGTTGCCGAGCTGAAGCGGGAAGGATTTGACCTGAGCGACGACAGTGGCGCCTACCGCTGCGCACCGTTGCAAGGCGAAATCCACCGCCGCCTGACAGAGCGCGCCCGCGAGTTATCGGGCAGTTCCACACGGGTCGGGCGCGCCATTGTCCTTAGCGAGCCCGCCTCGATGCCCGAGGGCGAAATGACCGCCAAGGGGAACCTCAATTTCCGCAAAATACTGACACGGCGGCAAAATTTACTTGAGCGTCTTTATGACGACGCCGACCCGGCAATCGTAAAGATCTGAGAAAGGAACGAACAGATGGTCGATATCACCAAGGTTCGCGCAATCGACATTCACACCCACGCTGAAGAACCCTGCGGGTGCCACTCGGATGACGGCTATGACGACCTGCAGGCAACCATGGCCAACTACTTTGGCGCTCCGTGGAGCCACCCGCCTACGGTTCCCGAAACTGCACAGCACTATCGCGAGCAAAACATAGCCGCTGTGATCTTCCCGGTCGATGCCGAGCGGGAAACCGGCTATCGGCGCTACAAGAACGAAGAAGTTGCCGCTTTGGCGGCGGAAAATGACGATGTGCTCATCCCGTTTGCGTCAATCGATCCGCACAAGGGCAAGATGGGCGCACGCGAGGCGCGCCGCCTGATCCGCGAATTTGGTATCAAAGGGTTCAAGTTTCATCCGACGATGCAGGGGTTCTACCCCAATGACCGTATGGCTTATGACCTTTACGAGGCAATCGCCGAGGAAGGCTGCATCGCCCTGTTTCACACGGGCCAGACCGGTGTCGGTTCGGGCATGCGCGGCGGTAACGGAATGCGGCTTAAATACTCGAACCCGATGTTCATGGATGACGTCGCCGTCGATTTTCCGGATATGAAGATTATCCTCGCCCACCCGTCATTTCCCTGGCAGGAAGAGGCTCTGTCCGTGGCGCAGCACAAGCCCAACGTCTATATCGACCTGTCCGGTTGGTCACCAAAGTACTTCCCCGAGATCCTGGTGAAATACTGCAACTCGATCCTCAGGAAAAAGGTTCTGTTTGGGTCCGACTGGCCAATGATCACTCCTGAACGCTGGCTGTCGGATTTCGAGAAGATCAATATCAAGGACGAACTGCGCCCGGACATCATCAAAGGCAATGCCGCGCGCCTGCTGGGACTGACCCCGTGATGCTGCCCCCTGCCCCATCGCGTCCCTACCCAGTCACTTTGAGATTCGACAGTGCCAAACCGCCAGAACCGGGCCGCGTCGTGACCGCCGAACTTACCAGCTGTCGGGTGATATGATCATGAAGCCATTCGAAGCCCCGCTTACGGACATCTTATTCACGTTGAACCACGTAGCCCGGGCTACCGAGCTTCCAGACTGGGACGCTGACCTGGCTGGTGAGATCGGCGAACATTTTGCCGCCTTCGCACAAGGTGAAATTGCCCCGCTGGACGAGCCGGGAGACAGGCAGGGATGCACGCTGGAAAACGGTCGCGTATCCATGCCGGCTGGCTTTGCCCAAGTTTATGCCACGTATTCGGAACAGGGCTGGCCCTCTCTCACCGTGCCTGAGGAATATGGCGGTCAAGGGCTTGGAGCCTTGATGCTGGCCATCACGTCCGAGGTTTTTTCGGGCGCAAACCACAGCCTTCAGATGGTTACGGGGTTGGTTCCGGGCGCGGTGCGTACCTTGTTGCGCTTTGGCACAGAGGATCAGCAATACCGGTACATTCCGTCTCTGGCCTCGGGTGAAACTCTGGCCACCATGTGCCTGACCGAACCCGGGGCCGGATCTGACCTTTCACGCGTGCGCTGCCGGGCGGAACCTGCCGAGGATGGCTGGAAGGTCACGGGCGGAAAAATCTTTATCTCTGGCGGTGACCAGGACATGAGCGATCACATCCTGCATCTTGTGCTTGCGCGCACGTCCGATGACGGCGTCAGAGGTTTATCGCTGTTTCTATGCCCCAGCTCCTGCACAGACGGCAGCCGCAACCAAGCTACCGTAACGCGCATCGAGGAAAAGATGGGCCTGCATGCCTCGCCCACGTGCCAGCTGGCATTTGATGGTGCCAAAGCCGAATTGATTGGGGCCGAGGGTGAAGGTCTGATGGCCATGTTCACCATGATGAACCACGCCCGGCTTGATGTCGCCCTACAGGGCGTCGCGCACGCCGCGCGGGCTTATGACATTGCCAGTACTTATGCCAGTGAAAGGGTACAGGGACGCAATCCCGACGGTCAACCGGCAACACTGGATCAACATGCCGACATCCGCCGCATGCTGGATCAAATCGATTGGCTGGCGGTCAGTAGCCGCAGTCTTGCACATCTTGCATTTGTCACCATGGAACGGGGCACATCGCCTGACCTGGTCGATTTTCTGACCCCGGTCGCCAAGGTCTATTGCTCCGACGCCGGTATCAAGGCCGCCGAATTGGGTATGCAGGTTCTGGGCGGCTATGGCTATTTGCGCGAATACCGGCTGGAGCAGACCTATCGTGACGCCCGAATTACCTCGATTTACGAAGGGGCCAACGGCATACACGCGCGTATGCTGGCAACACGTCTGGCCGCAGGGCCTGCGGGCGACGCCTTTGCCGAATTTGTTTCACAAGAAGCCGAGCATTGGACATGCAATGCGATTTCGGACGCACTGGACACTTGGCAATCCGCTCGCAGAAAGCTGAAACATGGTGACAGCGCGGCGATGGCGCATGGGTTCATGCAAACGACGATTGATACCGCTCTGATCTGCTTGCGGGCGCGGCTGCGCAACGCCGCGAGCCTCCACCCATCCCCGGAACGGATCAAACGCATTTGCGGTTGAGGCTTGATCCACACGCACGGATTATCGACAACCAATACCCATCGCCAGTCGGACAGAAAGGCAGGCAACATGACAGATCCAAAAGTGCTGATCGCGGGCGGTGGTATTGCCGGGTTGTCGCTGGCGCTGACACTGCATCAGATTGGCATCGACTGCACCGTCTTTGAAAGCGTTCGGCACCCGCGCCCGCTGGGTGTTGGGATAAACCTGCAACCCAACGCAGTGCGTGAGTTGTACGATCTGGGTTTCACGGCTCGGGACTTGGACGGGTTCGGCGTCCCAGCGCGGGAATGGGCGCTTGTTGGTTTGAATGGGCATGAGATTTATTCGGAACCGCGCGGAACTTTTGCCGGTTACAACTGGCCGCAATACGCGGTGCATCGCGGCGCGTTTCACATGGCGCTTTACAAGCGGTTTGTCGAACGCGCAGGCCCGGATGCCGTACGCCTTGGCGCTCGGGCCACTGGGTACCAGATCAATGCGGACGGGACGGTTACAGTGCGGCTGCAAACTGACGAGGGGGCTAACCGCGAAACCGGTGCCATTCTGATCGGTGCCGACGGTATCCATTCAGCCATCCGCGCCCAAATGCATCCAAGCCAACCTCCGATCCATTGGGGAGGTGCCGTCATGTGGCGCGGCACAACACTGGCAAAGCCTGTGCGCACGGGTTCCTCCTTTGTCGGACTGGGTACGCATAAGAAACGAATGGTGATCTACCCGATCTCGCACCCCGACCCCGAAACCGGCTTGGCGCTGATAAACTGGATTGCCGAAGTCACCCACGATGACCCGGCCGCGCATGCGGCAACCGGATGGTTCCGGCAGGTTGAGGCCAAGGATTTTGCGCACCATTTTGACGGATGGACCTATGACTGGCTGGATGTTCCAGCTCTGATCCGCGGTGCGGGTGTGACATACGAAAACCCGATGATCGACCGCGATCCGGTTGAAACGTGGGTTGACGGGCCGGTTGCCTTGATCGGAGACGCCGCCCATCCGATGTACCCCACCGGTTCGAATGGGGCCAGCCAGGCGATCATGGACGCCCGCGTTTTGGGGGCCAGCTTGCTCAAGCATGGCGTGGGTTCAACCGCGCTGGTGGCTTATGATGACACGCTGTGCGGTCCGGTGTCAGACCTTGTCCTTCGCAATCGGGGTGCCGGGCCTTTTGGCCTGTTGAATTTGGTCAACGACCGCTGTGCCGGTGTGTTCGACGATATTGAAACGGTCATTCCCTTGGCTGAAAGGGCCAGTTTCATGGCCAAATACAAAGCTGCCGCCGGTTTCGCGCGTGACGCCCTGAACAGTGCACCGCCAACGATTGCGCCCGGCTCGCAACTTGTGCGGCAGGTGTAATGTATGAGCCGTCGGAAATAGAACACCTGCGCCCATGACAACAGCGTTTCGCCGGGCCTGTGTATCGCTCGCAAAATCACGCGCTGCCGTGAACGATTTTGCGGGACCACAGCTTGCCCCTCTGAATTTTCGTTTGTGGCGAAACGACCAACAGCTAAACGGAAAGAATGCACCGGATCAGACCTGTCTGAACGCCAGACATGGTTTGATCGAAGAAAATTAATTTCATTGCACCGCCTTCTCATGTTCAATTGCACGCAAGGCGGCATGACCAGCGAAAGGATTGATAATGCAGGATCATGGATATGCGTCAGGACGACTGAACCTACCTTTCGTTGGAATATCGACCTTTGGAAAATCTCCGTATGTCGAGGATTGGGACAAAATTGATGCGGATGTTTGTGTCCTAGGTGCCCCCTTTGATTTCGGCACCCAATGGCGCGCCGGGGCAAGATTCGGCCCTCGGGCCGTGCGCGAGGCTTCGACCCTGTTCAGTTTTGGACATGCCGGTGCTTATGACCACGAAGACGATGCTACCTATCTGGACAGTTCCGTGCGCATCGTGGATTTGGGGGATGCAGATATCGTCCACACAAAGACCGAGGTCAGCCACGAAAACATCGCCTATGGTGTTCGCAAAATTCTGTTCGCCGGGGCGCTGCCGCTTGTGATCGGCGGCGATCACTCTGTCAACATTCCCTGCATTTCCGCGTTTGAATATGATTGTGCACAAAATGGCCCGATCCACGTGGTTCAAATCGATGCGCATCTGGATTTCGTGGACGAGCGTCACGGTGTCACCAATGGCCACGGCAACCCCATGCGACGGGCGATCGAGAAAGACTATGTCTCGGGGATGACCCAGTTGGGCATTCGGAACGTCTCGTCAACCGCCAAGGAAGGATACGAGGACGCACGCGCACGTGGATCAGACATCCTGTCCGTGCGTCAGGTGAGAAAGCTGGGAACCGGGGGCGTTCTTGAACGCATTCCTGAAGGTGCTCGGTACTATGTGACAATAGATATCGACGCCTTTTGCCCCTCTATCGCGGCGGGGACCGGGACACCCAGCCATGGCGGATTTCTGTATTATGACGTACTGGAAATCCTTCAAGGCCTCGCTAAACGCGGCAATGTCGTCGGCATCGACCTTGTCGAAGTGGCACCAGCCTATGACCCCAGCGAAAGCACGCAGATTCTGGCTGCGCAGCTATTGTTGAATTTCCTGGGTTTCATCTTTCACGAACGCGCCGGTCGCGAAAAATGAAGGGGGAACGTATATTCCCCTTTCTTTGTATCAGGCACCGATGATGTTGTGGCCGGGCCCATATGGGAAGCCGGTAATGTTTTCGGCCCCATCTTCGCCAACCACCAGAATATCATGCTCGCGGTAGCCCCCTGCACCGGGTTGCCCTTCGGGGATCCACAGCATGGGCTCGATTGAAACGACCATGCCAGGTTCCAGCACGGTGTCGATATCCTCGCGCAGTTCCAGACCGGCCTCGCGCCCGTAATAGTGGCTGAGAATGCCGAACGAGTGGCCATACCCGAACGAGCGGTATTGCAGCAGCCCCTCATCGGCAAAGAAACGGTTGATCTCGGCGGTGATGCCTGAACAGGTCGCACCGGGTTTGATCAGGCTCAGGCCCAGTTCATGGGCCGCCACATTGGCCTTCCAAAGGCGCAGGTTGTCAGCGTCCGGCTCGCCCAGAAACAGGGTACGTTCCAGCGCGGTGTAATAGCCTGAGATCATCGGGAAAGTGTTCAGCGACAGGATATCGCCTTTTTGCAGAGCGCGTTTTGTAACCGGGTTATGTGCGCCATCGGTGTTCAGCCCGGACTGGAACCAAACCCAGGTGTCGCGATATTCGGCGTCTGGATAAGCGCGCGCGATTTCCTCTTCCATTGCGTCACGGCCCGCCATGGCAATCTCGATCTCAGTTGCGCCTTCACGGATGGCGGCATGGATCGCCGCCCCGCCAACATCCGCGGTGCGAGCCCCACCCTTGATCAATTCAATCTCTTCAGCGGATTTGACCATGCGCGCGGTCATTGTATCCGGCGCGATGTCAACCAGCTCGGGGGTACCCAGCATCCGCAGGGCGGTGTCGCGGGCGGCCAGCGTCATGTGGTCGCCTTCAATGCCGATCCGCTTGGCGTTGCCGATCAGACTTGCAACCGCACGCCAATAGTTGTCGCGCTTCCAGTCAGTATAAATCACGTTGTCTTCGACTGACCGGCGCCACGGTTGCCCGGCGTCGATGTTGGCCGAAACGGTGGTGCAGGCCTCTTGGGTGACCACGCAGCCATACGGACGGCCAAAGGAACAATACAGAAAGCCCGAGTAGTAGGCGATATTTTGCATTGATGTCAGCAGAACCGCAGGAATATCACGTGCGGCCATAATGCTGCGAAGCCTGCTGAGACGGCGATCATACTCACCCTTGCTGAACGGCAAAGGCGCTTTGTCACCATTGTGACAGGTAAAGAATTCGGGGCGTTTTGTTGTGTCGGTCATCACTTGGTCTCTCATCTTTGCCGGGCGACAAATCCCGGCCACATGTCCCGGCGTTCAGGACAGGCGGTCTCGGGGTCCGAGAGCCGATCATCCCCTTAAACGCCGCGACGCCATCGCAGCGGAGATGAACACGAGAATCGTTAGATCAGACAGAATGCTCCGTCAAGCGGGTGAAAGCCCCCGCAAACGTTCGGACCGACGACGCAGCAACTCAACCGTGGTCAGTAACGCAATCGACAGAACCACAAGGATCGTCGCAACCGCCAGAATGGTCGGGCTAATCTGTTCCCGCAGGCCCGTGAACATCTGCCACGGCAGAGTCTTCTGACTGGCCGAGCCCACGAACAGAACCACCACAACTTCGTCGAACGAGGTGATGAAGGCGAACAGACCACCCGAAATCACACCCGGCAGGATCAGCGGCATCTGGATCTTGAAGAAGGTCCGCACCGGCCCTGCCCCCATGTTGGCAGCCGCACGCGTCAGTGAACGATCAAAGCTCACAAGCGTGGCGGTCACAGTGATGATCACGAACGGGATACCCAGTACGGCGTGCGCCAGGATGACTTTCAGATAGCCCACAAAGTTCTTGTTCATGCCCAGGGTCCCTTCAAGGAACCGACCGATATCGCTGTAGAAAAAGAACATGCCAGTGGCCGAGATGATCAGCGGAACGATCATCGGCGAAATCAGGATTCCCATGATAGCACGGCGGCCGGGGACGTGGCTCTGGCTGAGGCCAATGGCCGCCAAGGTGCCAAGCGAGACCGAGATGATTGTGGCAATCGGGGCAATGATCAGCGAGTTCTTGAAGCTGCGTTGCCATTCATTGTTGGTAAAGAAATCGCGGTAGTGCTTCAGCGAATACCCTTCAGGGTCAAGCCGCAACATCTCGGGCGTGAAGGTAAAAAAGTCCTGTGCGTTGAACGACAGCGGCAAGACCACAAGGATCGGTGTGATCAGGAAGACAAAGATTGCACCGCAGATCACCCGGAACAGGTAGTGGTAAAACACCTGCTGCGCGGTCAGGTACGGCAACAGCTTGCGCCGGTATCGCCCTTCGTACAACCAATAAGTAAACCAGGCGAAGAACCAGCCCCCCAGCAGGCCAAGTACTCCCCCCATTGGGCCGGACATCAAAAAGCCCGCGATGCCAAAGCCGAGGATATTGATCCAGCGGGCCAACTGCTCATTCTTTAGAATGTTGATGTAAGTCCATGCCAGTCCGGCAATCACGATGGCACCGCCCACGATCCCTAGCAGGACCGAGCCGTTTCCGGCGCCGACAAAGATACCAGCGAACGCTCCGGCCAATGCAACGCTGGGCAGAACCATCGACATAGGTTTACGGGATATCGGAGTAAGTGCGGCCATGTCGATTATCCCAGCTTCACGTTATCAATGCCCACGATCTTGTCGTAGACCCAGTAGAGCAGCAGAACGACCGCCAGAAGTATCGTTCCCAGCGCCGCCGCCAGTCCCCAGTTCAGTGAGGACGAGATGTGATAGGCGATCCGGTTCGAGATGAAGACACCTTTGGTACCGCCCACGATTTCAGGCGTGATGTAGTAGCCAATCGCCAAAATGAACACGAGGATTGAACCCGCGCCGATACCCGGAATGGATTGAGGGAAGTAGATGCGCCAGAACGTCGTCCAGTTGGTCGCACCCATGGATTTCGCGGCACGCGTGTAGGATTCCGGAATGGTCTGCATCACCGAATACATGGGCAGGATCATGAATGGCAGCAGGATATGCGTCATTGCGGTGATCGTACCGATCTGGTTATTGATGATCACCAGTCGCGCATCGTCAGCCACTAACCCCAGCCAGACCAGCGTTTCGTTGATCACGCCTTGCTGTTGCAGCATCACCTTCCACGCCGACGTCCGCACCAACAGTGACGTCCAGAACGGCAGAAGCACAAGGATCATCAGCAGATTTGAGACACGCATCGGCAACGTCGCCAGCAAATAGCTGACCGGATAAGCCAGCAGGATACAGGCACCCGTTATTACCAGAGACATAAACAGCGTTCGACCGAACAGCTTAACAAGGATTTGCTTGTCTTCGGGTTGTGCCTGCGCGCCGTCGGGGGTTCTGCGCATATCTACCGCGTTCAGAAAATACCCGTTGGTGATCTTCGGCGAATGGGTTTTGATCACGCGCCACGTTTGTGTATCGCCCCATCCGTCGTGAATATCTATTAGTTGCTCTTTAAACGGACCATCCGTTTCAGGATCCAGTTTCTTGATCTGACGACCTGACTTGCGGAACATCGAAGACATACCGGTTTCTTCGTAGTTCAAACGCGAACCAAGCCGTGTGTGCTCTTTATTGTCAATCGCAACAATCATGTCCCGCACAAAGGCATCATACACGCCCTCGCCCGGCAATTCTCCAGACTGTTCATCCCAGTTTTGAAGCGCCTCGACGGTAAGAGGCAGAGTGTCAGAGACGATGTTGTTTTCTACTGAACGGAATAGCATCGCAGCTATTGGAACAATAAAGGAAAACAGAACGAACAGAAGCAAAGGAGCGATCAACAGCAAGGCACGCAGCTTTTGCCGCCGCAACGAGCGTGCCAGCGATAGCTTGAGCGGTGTTCCATCCGCTGCCAGCATGGGTCCGGCATTTTGGCTTGCGTCAGTCATTGGAGCCCCTTGGATCTGTCTTGGTTCAGGGGCGGCGCACCGCCCCCGACTGTGTCATGAAATCAGACGCTCATTGCGCCAGCCACGCCTGGAATTTGGCGTCGATGTCATCACGGTAATCCGCCCAGAACTCGTAGTTATACAAGAACGTGTTCTTGGCGTTTTCCGGATCGGTCGGCATATGCGGGGCCATGTCGATCCCCAGATCGGCGTGCTGACCAACCAGCGGAGCCGACGAGGCGCGGGCCGGACCGTACGAGATGTACTTGGCCTGATCCGCCAGACGCTGAGTGTCGGTTGCGAACATGATATAGTCCAGCGCGCGCTGCTTGCGCTCATCACTCAGACCGGCAGGAATGATCCAGCCATCCAGATCGAACACCTGCGCGTCCCACAGCATTGCAACCGGCTGTTTCTGCTCTTCAATCACGCTGAACAGACGGCCGTTATAGGTCGAACCCATGATGACTTCGCCGTCAGCCAGCAGTTGTGGCGTGTCCGCACCGGCAGACCACCAGACAACGCTGTCTTTGATGGTGCCCAGCTTGGCCAAGGCCTGATCCTGACCTTCCGAAGTCGCCAGAACGTCATAGACATCATCCTTGGCGACACCATCACACAACAGCGCCCATTCCATGTTGTTGATCGGACGCTTCTCCAGCGAACGTTTGCCCGGATAGGTTTCCAGATCGAACACTGCACAGATGTCGGTCGGCGGGGTGTCACCGACCAGATCAGTGCGGTAGCCGAATGTGGTCGAATAGACGATCTGCGGGATAAAGCAGTCGCTGACCAGCAGGTCGCCGAAATCCTCAGAGGCGGGCGTGCCATCCGGAGCTGCGGCCAACTGGCTGTCGAAATCGATCTCGAGGGCCAGACCTTCGTCGCAAAGACGGATCGCGTCAGCGGCCACAACATCTACCACATCCCATGTGATGTTGCCCGCTTCGTTCATTGCGCGCAGTTTGGCAACGGCTTCGGCCGAGCTGTCATCGTTCAGAATGGTGATGCCGGTCTTTTCCGAATAGGGCTCGTGATACGCCTTCAACTGCGACTTTGAATAGGCACCGCCCCAGGAAACGATGGTCATCTCCTCGGCTGAAACAGTGCCCGCAGCCGTCGCAATCGCAGCCGCAGTGAGCATGATCTTGGTTGGTTTCATGTGTTACTCCCAGTTCATCCCGTTTTATGTGGTGGTCAGCCGATGCACGGGTTTTCACCGGCCGGTCCCTCAGCTTAACCGCGCTTGTCCCGCGCGGTTTGGTCTATGCGTCGAGCGCACGACAATCCTGTGCCAGCCAGCCGATCTCGATCTCTTGACCTGGGGTCAGGCGTACGGCGTCAGGCGCATTTCGAGTTTTGGCGATGAATTCGTTGTTTCCGGCAACGGACATGCGGAACCGGAATACGTCGCCCATGTAAATGAACTCTTCGACCCTTGCTTTCAAAGTATGCGCGTCAGCATGCAGTCGGTCTTTGTTGAATTCCACACGTTCAGGGCGGATCGAAACTTTGGTCCGGTCGCCTGCGCTGTGGACGTTGATCGGAACCGCGTCGATTTCCGAGCCATCATCCAGACGTACGACGCAAGTGTCGCCGTCAATTGATTTAACAACACCTTCCAACGTGTTGTTTTCACCAATGAATTGCGCGACAAAACTGTTTTCCGGCTCTTCGTAAAGCTGATCAGGCGGCGCCAGCTGTTGAATGCGGCCGTCATCAAATACAGCCACCCGATCTGACATGGTCAGCGCTTCGGTCTGGTCGTGGGTCACGTAGACTGTTGTGATCCCAAGCTCATGGGCCAGACGCGTGATTTCGAACTGCATATGTTCACGCAGCTGCTTGTCCAATGCCCCCAATGGCTCGTCCATCAAGACCAGTTCGGGTTCGAATACCAAGGCACGAGCCAGAGCAATCCGCTGTTGTTGCCCGCCCGACAGCTGAGCAGGACGTCGGCCACCAAAGGCGCCCATCTGAACCATATCCAGTGCGCGCTTGACCTTTTCATCCCTCTCCGACTTGCCCAGTTTACGGACTTCCAGTGGAAACGACAGGTTTTCGGCCACCGTCATATGCGGGAACAAAGCGTAGTTCTGAAAAACCATGCCAATACCGCGCTTGTGCGGCGGGATATTGTTGATGGGCTTGCCGCCCAAGAGGATTTCACCATGCGTGGCGGTTTCAAATCCGGCGAGCATCATAAGGCAAGTCGTCTTGCCCGAGCCTGACGGCCCAAGCATTGTTAGAAACTCACCTTTGGGCATTGCAAGGTTTAGGTCTTTTACGACGAGGTTCTCGCCGTCATAAGACTTCTGTACGCGTTGGAATTCGACAAACGCGGCGTCGTTCATTGTATCGGCCACAAGACCCCCTGTTACGTCAAATGATTATCCGTCTTCTGCGGATTTCATTGATCTGTAGCCGTTAGTTAAGACCAAGCGATGTTCACATTGCAACAGTGAATCCTGATTTTGTTACACAATATCGGGATTTAACAGCTCACCCAGCTTCGTTCAGAGCACGCATATGCCACGCAAGACTTTGATTACTGGACAGAACCGGTTTGCCGATACGCGCGCAAATCTCGGGAATAGCCTGTTGCGTGCGAAGGTTTGTGCAACTTAGAAAAACCGCATCAACCGACGGGTCCGAGCCCAGTTTTGTGGCAGCGTCAATGACGGATTGCACCGAAATCCGAACAACTTTGGCCTCTTCTGATTCCCCGAATGTCCCAAAAACATCCATCTCCACTCCACCTTGGGCAAAGGCCCGGCGCAGGGGAAGGTTTACCTCTTCAATATAGGGCGACAGCAGCGCGAATTTCGAAACGCCCAGGTGTCGCGCACAGGCCGTTGCCGCACGCAAAGGGTTTGTAACCTCGGCGGTCTGGCATGTTTGTTTGACAAGTTCTGCCACTCGGTCGGACCCGATAACCGAGCTTGCAGACGTGCATCCGTACCCGACAACGCGATAAGGTCGCGCACTGGGTAGCAATGCGGCGGCGGCTGGCAGCGCCTTCTCCATTTCCGCAAGGCTTTCCGTCGTCACCTCGATCCCGCTGGGAATTCGCGTCACGTAGATTGGATACTTGTGGTCCGAAAAATACGAACTGAACTCAGGCTCCAACGTTTCATCTGTCTGCAACACGATCAGACCAAGCGGGGTGGACTTGGGATCGTCTTCATCAAGGGCGTAATGGATCCGGGTCATATCTCGATCACCTCTGGCCCGATGCGTGGGCTTAGAAAACGTGGGGTGCCTTCGGTGATGACAATGTTTTCTTCATGGACAAGTATTTTTGTACCAACGGCGATGCCCGGCTCCAACGTCAAAACCATGCCGGGTTCCAGCACGGTCTGGTCTGCCGGGATAAGGGACGGCCACTCTGTCAGTGACATCCCCAACCCATGACCCAACCGCCCCGCATCTGTGCCTTCGGCCTCTTTGGTCAGAACCGTGTTCATGGCATGAAACAAATCCGAGGCAGTAGCACCGGGCCGTGCGATCTCGAGCGCGGCATCCGAGGCTTCTACCAGTCTGGCGTGCGCTGATTTCACCTCGGGCCGGGCTGGGCCGACGGACCAATTGCGATCAAAATCACAGAAGTAGCCATCCCAAACCAGACCTGTATCCAACATAAGCACGTCGCCAGGTTCCAACGGCGCCGAAGTTGCAGGTGATATTACATCACTGTAACCGCCCTGCTCTGCCCCGCCTGCAAGATACGGCACCCAATCGGCCCCTTCCTCAAGGCAGAGCATCTGGAACCGGCGAAAAACCATGTCCAAAGGCACTCCTGCGCGGGCAACCTCGGGCACGCGGGCGAACGCGCGTCCAGCGATATCGCAGGCTGTTTGGATCTTCGCAATTTCAGCCTCGGATTTGACCATGCGCAACCGGCGCAGGATACCCTGATCACCGGTAATGCGACGCGAACCGAGAGCGCCGCGCAAGCGTTCAATGTCCGCCATAGGCATCCGCACATGTGTCTCATGACCATCCGGCACCCCGATATTGCCCGAAACGGGTGTCAGTTCGGCCAGGACGTCGGCCAGAAGCGAGATACCGTCGTCCTGCAAGTCGGGCGCACTCCAGGTTCGGATGTCATCGATCCAGGTCTGCCCCATGAGCGCGGCCCCGATCGAAGGGATCACGGCCACCGGTTTGCCCGCGGCAGGCACGACCAGAAACCATGGCCGGGTTGGGCTTTCCCAAAATCGGGTGAGATAGCCGGTAAAGTAGCGCACATCAGTTTCTGTCGTCAGCAGCAGCGCCGATAAATCCGCGACTCGCATCAACTCCTGCGCGCGTTTGGTACGCGCCTCGAATTCTGCCTGATCGAACCCCCTCATTCCGCGATCTCCGACAGAAAGCACAAAACGCGTGAGTGTTCGTCGATCCCTATGGCTTTCCGCGCGGTTTCGTTCATCACTGCCGCAAGGCCTGCCCCGCCGGACGCCGTGGTGGCCAGCCCGGCCTTTGCCATTGCGTCAAGCTTTGCCGCCACATCGTCGTCTGACAGGGTCAGGAACAGGTCTGCGTCGCGAGCCAATCCGTTTAACGCGATCAACGATGGTTCCTTGCAGTCCAGACGCCCCATAATGCTGTCAGGGCCATCCGCGAAAACACATTTTCCGGCGGCTATGCTGGCCTGCAACGCGGGTGCCGCTTCGGGTTCAACCACAACGATCTTCGGTGCGTCGCCCCAGATGTTTCGTGCATAGGCAGCAACGGCACCGGCCAGCCCGCCCACGCCTGCCTGCAACAGAATATGCGTCGGAACCTCGGGACACTGCCTGACAGCCTCTGCCGCCATTTGCAGATAGCCTTCCATAAGCGTCCATGGCAGGTCATAATATCCTTCCCACGAACTGTCCGACAGCAATATCCAACCGTTTTCGTCGGCAGCCATTCTCGCGGCCTCCATGCTGGCGGCATAGTCAGCACCACTTCGAACAACTTCGGCTTTTTGGCCTTTGAGACGTTCCGCAAAGGTTTCGGGCACAGTTTCAGCAATGTAAACAACAGCTTTCGCACCGAAAATTCTGGCACCCGCCGCAACACTCATGCCGTGGTTCCCGGCGCTGGCGGTCACATAGGTTGCGCCTGCCAGAGTTTGTTCACCCGGCTCACCTGTCCTCTCGGCCGCATGACGCGCAATTACATAGGCCGCCCCTAAAGCTTTGAACGAACCAAGGTTCATCCGCGCCCGCTCATCCTTCACCCAAAGCTGGGCTACAGGGGCCAGTTTCCCAACATCCACCAATGGCGTTTCTTTCGCGACAGGGCACTGAGAAAGCAAATCTTCAACACGGGCAGCATTTGTAGAAGGATACGGCGCAGACGGTGCAAGCTTTTGGCCCGCCCGATGTGGATTGGTGATGACCTGCATACTTCTCCCCTGAGTTTAGGCCCGTTGACGTGATCCCATCGGTGGAACACTGTCAACCAACGTCTGACGTCAATCAGGGACGTTGACGGTATTCGAGGCCTGTTCTGCAACCAACGCCAACAGCCAGTCGTGAAACAACCGGGCAGCCGGATTGGCAGCGTTGGACGAAAGGTAGTACCCTTCGTTGCTGTCCACCGAACATTCATCCACGCGTACGACCAGACCCGCGGCAATCGCATGGGTCGTCAGTAATTCGCTGACCAAGGCGACACCGCTACCATGAACGGCCAGTTGCAGGGCCATCCCAAATGTATCGACAAAAACACCGGGTTGGCGGCGCAAGCCCTGTTTTTCAAACCATGTGCCCCACCCACTTGATGTCCCGACAGCCTCGATCAGCGGCAGGTCAAA
Organism: Ruegeria sp. AK11; assembly: GCF_056541095.1. NCBI lineage: Bacteria > Pseudomonadati > Pseudomonadota > Alphaproteobacteria > Rhodobacterales > Roseobacteraceae > Ruegeria > Ruegeria sp. AK11. The sequence goes on along the minus strand of NZ_JBQFXU010000001.1, from coordinate 415,696 downwards.
CACGTCTCCTGCGACTGCCGGGGATTTCACAGCAACCAGCCGGTCAGGTATCAGTCGGACAGCGCCATGCCCTACCTGTTTCTTTGACCCGAACCGAACCTGAACATCAGCGTGAGACGCGTGGAAATCATCGGGCCAGATCGCACTGAGAAGCCGAACGCGTACTTCAGGATGGCGTCTGGTAAAATCTGACAGGTATGGGGCAATAACCCAATGAGCGATGCTAACAGACGTGGCGACAGTCAAGATGTCTCCGGAGGCACTGGCGTCCACGCGCCCGGCAGCCGCGGCAAGCGCTTCAAGCGCGCTGCCAACCTCGGGCAATAGTTTACGCCCCGCATCCGTCAGCGCCAAGCTTCTGGGGTGCCTCACAAAAAGAGCTGTCCCCAAACGCATTTCGAGCGATTTCACCTGCTGACTGACCGCCGATTGCGTCAACCCAATCTCTTCGGCAGCCGCCGTAAAGCTAAGCGTTCGTGCAGCCGCCTCGAAGGATCGGAACCAGGTCAGTGGTGGAAGAGATTTACCCATTTGGTCAAGCTGTCCATTAGTCTTTTTAATGGCAAAGCACATAATTCAATCATTTGTCAAAAACCCTGTCCGTTTTTAACGTTTGCGAGCGCGACAGGAGAGCTTTGATGCAACCGGAAATACGTAAGATTGTCACCTACGATGAGGAGGTCCTTGTCGAGGGCTTCCAAGCCGCCAAAACCCCATGGCGCATGTTTGCCGTGGCCGCAGTGGTTCACAACCCCTGGGCAGGACGGTTTGTGGAAGACCTTAAACCCGAGATACAAGCCTATGGCCCTGTTCTGGGTGAGATGATGACGAAACGCATGATCAAACTGGCCGGGAGTGGAGAGGCAATCGAAGCCTATGGCAAAGCCGCTGTGGTCGGGCTGAATGGTGAGGTCGAGCACGCTTCGGGCCTTATTCACACCTTGCGATTTGGTAATCACTACCGAGAGGCCGTCGGCGCGAAATCCTATCTGGCGTTCACCAACACACGTGGCCCGGCAAACGCACCGATCATGGTGCCGTTGATGGATAAAAACGATGCTGGGCGGAGGTCGCACTACCTGACAATTCAGTTCTCGATTTCTGACGCACCGCGCGATGACGAAGTTGTGGTCGTATTAGGCGCAGCAACCTCGGGCAGACCGCACCACCGTATCGGTGACCGCTATCAGGATCTTAAGGATTTGGGCCATGACCTGGACAACCCGGCCGCGGTCTGAGATCGGCGGGCTGGCGGCCATCCAGACCGGTTCGGGTCAGAATATCCTTCTGTTGCATGGTGTTGGCTTGCGGGCTGAAGCCTGGGGCGCGCAATTGGACGGGCTGGCTTCTGAAGGTTGCATGACCGCTCCGGACATGCCCGGACATGGAAACAGCCCTTTGGCTGACATGAGGTTGGGGTTGTCGGCGTACACCGAAGCGGCACGGGGTGTTCTGGACTGCCTGAGTGGTCCGGTCGTTTTGGTGGGCCACTCGATGGGGACCATGATCGCGCTGGATCTTGCCGCCAAAGCGTCAGACCGGGTATGTGGGATCGTCGCATTGAACGCGGTTTTTGAGAGAGACGCGAATGCGGCACAGACCGTGCGCGACCGTGCGGCGCAGCTGGATGGCAAGACGATCGCTGATCCCACCAGCACATTGCATCGATGGTTCGGAGACGTCGCCTCGGCCGAGCGCGATGCCTGCCGTAGTTGGCTGACGGCGATGGACCCGGCTGCGTATAAAACGGCCTATTCCGTCTTCGCCCACAGTCAGAGCCCTCAGCGCGACGCGTTGGAGAAACTAAGCTGCCCGGCGCTTTTTCTAACCGGCAGTCTTGAACCCAATTCGACCCCGGAGATGTCACGCGCCATGGCGGACACCGCAATGAACGGACGCGCGCAAATCATTGAAGGCGCTGCACATATGATGCCAATGACGCATGCACCTCAGGTCAACGCCGCCATTTCCAGCTTTCTGAGTGAGCTGCGCCAATGACCGCGCTTGATCCTCGTGACCTTCGTCGTGCTTTTGGACGGTTCATGACCGGTGTGACGGTTGTGACGACGCGCGATGACACAGGCAATCCACTCGGCTTCACGGCCAATTCCTTCACTTCGGTTTCTCTCGACCCGCCGCTGCTTTTGGTTTGTCCGGGAAAAAACCTGTCTTCTTATCACGAATTCGCAACCTGCGCCCGTTTCGCGGTGAACATTCTGGCCGAGGGGCAGGAAGATGTATCCAATACGTTTGCCGGGTTCAAAGGTGATCGATTTGCCAAAGTCGATCACTGCTTTGATACGCACGACGTCCCTTTGATCAGAGGGGCAGTCGCAACGTTTTCCTGCCGTACTCATCAGGTTGTCGAAGCCGGGGACCATTGCGTTTTGATCGGTCAGGTCGAAACGTATTCTCAGGACGATGCCCCCGGGCTTGGCTATGCGAACGGGCAGTATTTCAGCCTCGGGCTGGAACGTGGCGCGCTGGAACCATCCGGGCGAAACGTGGTCTGCGGCGCAATCATCGAACAGGACGGGCACGTCTTGCTGGAGAGAACAGAAGCCGGTTTCCGTCCGCCGCAAGTCACGCTGTCAGATCGGCAAGATTTGCGAAACAGCCTTGTGCAAGACCTGACGGCTAAAGGTGTCGATGCACGCCTTGGGGTTGCGTATTCCGTCTATGACGATGCCAACACGCATCATGTTTACATTCTTGCGTCTGCGCCGTCCCTGCCCCGGCATGGCACGCTTCAGGAGATCGCAATCAAAGAACTGGCGACCCTGCCATACGCGTCAGCACCCATCGCCACAATGATGGCTCGTTTTGCGCTGGAAAGCCGAACCCGCAATTTCTCGCTTTATCTGGGTGACGCCCAGCGGGGCGATGTGCACAGCCTGTCGGAAAGGACCTGAAGAATGGAGTTTTCCCTTTTTGCCCATATGGAACGGCTGGGCCCCGAAGAGCCGCATGAGAAATTGTATGAAGAGTTCATCGAGCTGTGCAAGATGGCTGATCAGGCAGGGATGCGTGCGGTCTGGACTGGTGAACATCACGGGATGGATTTCACTATCGCACCCAACCCGCTGATGTCGCTGGTGGACATCGCGCATCATACCAAAAACGTGCGCCTTGGCACCGGCACTGTGATCGCGCCGTTCTGGCACCCGATCAAACTGGCGGGCGAGACAGCCGCAGCGGATCTCATGACCGGCGGCCGGATCGAGCTGGGCATAGCGCGCGGGGCCTACTCTTATGAATACGAGCGGCTTATGCCCGGTCTGGACGCATGGACCGCTGGTCAGCGAATGCGAGAGATCGCTCCTCTGCTGCCCAAATTGTGGGAAGGCGACTGCGCGCATAACGGAGAGTTCTTTCAGTTTCCCGCCACCAGTTCGGCCCCAAAGCCGGTTCAACCTGGCGGCCCGCCCATCTGGATTGCCGCGCGGGATCCGAACAGCCACGAGTTCGGCGTTCAGAACGGATTCAACATTCAGGTCACCCCGCTCTGGCAAGGCATCGAAGAAATCGAAACACTGATGACCCGTTTTGAGACCGCCTGCGCCAATCACGATGGAGCGCGCCCCAAGATCATGCTGCTTCACCACACCTATGTCGGGAGCGATGACGCTGAACTGGATCAGGCATCGCGGGATTTGTCCCGGTTTTACAACTATTTCGGCGCGTGGTTCCAAAACAAGCGACCAGTCCGACAGGGATTGATTCAGGCGCTAACCGAAGAAGAAATGGCAGCCAACGCAATGATGGCACCCGAAAATCTGGCGCGCGATCTGACAATCGGCACGGCGGACGGGGTAACAGAACGTCTGAAACGCTATGAAGACCTTGGATATGATGAATACTCGTTTTGGATCGACAGCGGCATGAGCTTCGAACGCAAACGCGCTTCGCTTGCCCGTTTCATCGACGATGTAATGCCAAAGTTTCAGTGAGGGGCCGCAATGCACCAGAAGCCACATTACCAGCTATTTATCGACGGCGCTTGGACCGAAGGGGCACGTGGGCAAGTGATGGCCTCGTTGAATCCGGCAACGGGCGAGGAATGGGCCAGTTTCGCCTGTGCCGCAGCCGAAGACGTAGAGCGCGCCGTTTCTGCAGCGCGCCGGTCACTTGATGATCCGGCGTGGCGGGACATGACGCAAACTGCACGTGGCAAACTGTTGTTCCGGCTTGCAGAACTGATCGAACAGAACGCAGGACGCCTTGGCGAGATCGAGACGAAGGACAGTGGTAAGCTACTGGCGGAAACCGCGACCCAAACGGCATATGTCGGCGATTACTACCGCTACTATGCGGGGTTGGCGGACAAAATCGAAGGCGCGGTCCTGCCGATCGACAAACCGGACATGCATGTCTTTACGCGGCGCGAGCCCATTGGCGTGGTGGTCGCAATTGTCCCCTGGAACGCGCAGATGTTTCTCACGGCTACCAAGCTTGGGCCAGCTCTGGCCGCGGGGTGCTCTGTTGTGCTGAAGGCGTCAGAGGTTGCGCCCGCCCCAATGCTGGAATTTGCCCGCTTGATCGACAAAGCGGGATTCCCACCCGGCGTCGTTTCCGTCATTACCGGGGACGCAGAAAACTGTGCGATCCCTCTCACCCGACATCCTGACGTAGACCGGATCGCATTCACTGGCGGCCCGGAAACGGCGCGTCATGTGGTGCGCAACTCGGCTGAGAACTTTGCCGTAACCACGTTGGAATTGGGTGGAAAATCCCCGATCATAGTATTCGATGATGCCAATCTGGATGGTGCGGCCAACGGACTGATCGCGGGCAATTTCGGCGCCTCAGGTCAAAGCTGCGTCGCAGGATCGCGCGGGCTGATCCATCGTCCTCTTATGGAATCTCTTATCGCCAAAATCGAAGAAAAGATGACGGGTATAGTCATCGGCGATCCATTGGAACCTGAAACCCATATTGGCCCGCTGTGCACCAATGCCCAGATTGTCAGAATTCAGGCGACACTGGCCAAGGCCAGGGAACAGGGTGCCCGTATTCGTTTCGGGGGCGCGCCACTGGATCGGTCAGGTCATTTCATGGCCCCAACGCTGGTGGAATGCGCCAGTGCCGAGACAGAGACTCTGAAAGTGGAAATGTTCGGCCCCGTCATGTCATTGCTGCCCTTCGACACCGAGGAAGAGGCAATCACACTGGCCAATGACACACCGTTCGGGCTTGGCTCGGGTATCTTCACCGAAAATGTCGCCCGTGCTCACCGTGTTTCATCCCGCCTGAAATCGGGCATCTGCTGGATCAACACCTACCGCGCGGTCTCACCCATCGCGCCCTTTGGCGGCTTCAATCAATCCGGTTATGGCAGGGAAGCGGGAATAGAGGCCATTCACGATTACACGCGGACCAAGACCGTTTGGCTGAATACATCGGACAAACCGATGTCGAACCCCTTTGTTATGCGCTGAGGTGATCTGCACCACGATCAGCATAACCCAAGGGGCGCTTATCTGAATGCGGCGGCTCCTGTTACTCTGCCGCCGTTCTCACCCTCTCCGGCGCGGTCAACCGCTGCCAAGCGTCGTACTGGGCCAGAAAGATCTGCCCGTTGAGGTCGTCGAGGAAATGCGATTGTTTCAAGCGGTCCATGACGGGGCCTTTGACTTCGGACAGGTGCAGACCAACGCCCATGTCACGCAGGCGGTGGTTGATGGCCTCAAGGCTTTCGAGGGCCGAAAAGTCGACTTCGTTCACCGCTGAGAACATCAAAACCACGTTGCGGATTTCGCAGCCCTCGGTCACACGCGCCTGAATCAGGTCTTCGAGGAAACGGGCGTTCACGAAATACAGGCTTTCATCCACCCGCAGCGTCACCAGTGACGGCTCGGTGTCGACCTTGTGGCGATTGATGTTGCGGAAGTGTTGCGTACCCGGCACAAGCCCGACCTCGGCCACATGTGGGCGCGAGGTTTTGTAGAGATGCAGAAGGATCGAAATTGCCACGCCGCTGGCCACGCCGGTTTCGACCCCGGCCAACAAAGTCAGGACGATGGTGGCGGCCACCGCTGTAAAATCGGCGCGCGAATATCCCCAGGTCTTTTTCAGGATTGACAGGTCCACAAGGCTCAGCACCGCAACAATGATCGTCGCGGCCAGCGTGGCCTTGGGCAAAAAGTACACCAGCGGTGTCAGGAACAGTGCGGCGATCGCCAGACCACCAGCGGTATAGATGCCTGCCGCCGGGGTTTCCGCCCCCGCATCGAAGTTCACGACCGAGCGTGAGAACCCACCGGTGACCGGAAAGCCGCCGGTAAATGCCGCGCCCAGGTTGGCTGCGCCCAGACCGATCAACTCCTGATCGGGGTCCACGCGCTGGCGTTTCTTGGCAGCCAGCGTCTGCGCAACCGAGATGCTTTCGACGAAACCGATGATCGAGATCAGGATCGCTGGCACCAGCAATGCACCGATGAGGTCCGGGGACAGCCCCGGCAAAGTCAGCGGCGGCAGGTTCTGAGGCACTTCGCCGACGATCTTGACGCCCTGCGCATCCAGCCCGAAGCCCCAGACGACAACCGTGGTCACCACCACGGCGGCAACTGGTCCAGCCTTGGTCAGCACGTCAGCCAGCAGGGGCGGCACCCCCATGCGCCGCAACGCGGGCTTGAGGTTCTTGCGCACCCAAAACAGGAACGCAGTGGCCAGCACGCCGATGATTACCGTCAGCCAATTGGTTTGCCCGAGATTTTCGAAGATTGAGCCCAGCATCCCTGGCAGAGTATGCCCATGGGCGCTGACACCCAGAATGTGCTTTAACTGGCTGGTCGCGATCAGGATGCCCGATGCGGTAATGAAACCTGCGATGACAGGATGGCTGAGGAAATTGGCCAGAAAGCCCAGTCGAAAAACGCCCAACAGCACCAGAAACCCACCCGACAGGAAAGCCAGCGTCAGTGCCGCCACCATGTATCCGGCCGTGCCCTGCTCGGCCACCTGCCCCACGGCGCTGGCTGTCAGCAGCGACACAACCGCGACAGGCCCCACCGCCAACGCCCGACTGGTGCCAAAAACCGCATAAAGGATTATCGGCAATATCGAAGCATAGATCCCGGCCTCGGGCGGCAGCCCTGCCAGCAAGGCATAGGCCAAGGACTGTGGGATCAGCATTATCGTGACGATCACAGCGGCGATCAGATCATTCGAGAGCGACGCACGGCTATACTGGCGACCCCAGTCCAGAATTGGAAGGAAACGTAAAAGGCTCTGCATAGGTTCACGTCCTGAAAAGCGGCGGCCCGTTGCACATTTGGCGGAGGCGGGACAGGCCAGAACTGACACCGGTTCTTCCGGTGTCAGTTTCGAAAGGAGTTAATCGGTCGCCACCTTCAGTGGTTCGGGCTTGGCCAACCACTCTTTGCCCTTCAGCATCGCGGACCAGTAAATCGGTGGCAGCAGCTTCTCTTTCAACAGCCACGCCAACCGGCTGGGTTGGGTTCCGTCGATCAGGAGTTTCGGGAAGCTGGGTGTCATCACCCCACCATAGGCAAACTCGGCCAGAACGATCTTGCCGCGCTCGACCGTCAACGGGCACGAACCGTAGCCGTCATAGGCGGCAACTGGGCCGCGGCCCTGAATGTCTGCCACGATATTATCGGCCACGGTCGGTGCCTGTTTACGCGCCGCCGCAGCGGTTTTGGCGTTGGGCGCGTTCATCACGTCACCCAGCGACCAGATATTGTCGAAACTCTTGTGGCGCAGTGTCGCCTGATCAACATCGACCCAGCCCGCAGCATCCGCCAGCGGCGACACGCGAATAAAGTCCGGCGCGACCTGTGGTGGGCAGACATGCATCATGTCAAACTCGACTGTGACCAACTCGGGCTCGGTGTCGGGCACTGCGACCTTAAAGGTCGCTTTTTTTGCCGTCCCATCTACCGACACCAGATTGTGAAAGAAATTCAACGAGGCGTCGTATTTTGTGACATATTCCATTAGCGCCGGGACATAGTCCTTGACCCCGAACAGCACGCCGCCCGCGTTCATGAACTGGATGTCGATATCCTTCAGAACGCCTCGCCGGAACCACGCATCGCCCGACAGGTACAACGCTTTTTGTGGCGCACCCGCGCATTTGATCGGCATTGGCGGCTGTGTGAACAGCGCCCGGCCTTCCTTAAGCCCTTCGACAAGCTGCCATGTGTAGGGCGCCAGATCATAACGGTAGTTCGAAGTCACCCCGTTGCGGCCCAAGGTTTCTTCCAGCCCTTCGACCGCGCCCCAATCCAGCTTGAGCCCCGGAGACACGACAAGACGGTCGTATTTCACCACGCGACAGCCATCCAGAATTACGGCATTGTTCTGCGGCTCGAAGGCCGCAACTGCCGCCTTGATCCACTTCACCCCGCGCGGGATCAGCGACCCCATCGTCTTGGCGGTCTGTTCTGCTGAGAAGACACCCCCGCCCACCAAAGTCCAGCCGGGCTGATAATAATGTACGTCAGACGGATCAATTATGGCAATGGACAGGTCGGATTTGCGCGCGTGCAGGCTGGCCGCAGTGGCGATACCGCCTGCCCCACCGCCCACGATAACCACGTCGAAGGATGCGTCGCCCGTGTCGGTCGGGGTTTTCCCACCATTGGCAATGCGGCGGGCAACGCCGCTCATGTCATAACCGGCTACCTTTGTGGCTGACAGAATCTCGGATACCGGACGCTTGTGCGCCGCCTCGTTCAGCGACCACAAAGTGGCCGAGCGCGTGCCGGTCCGGCAATATGCCAGAACCGGACCCGGCAACTCGGTCAGTGCATTGCCAAAGGCCTCGGCGTCGGCATCCCTGACGATACCGGTTTGCACTGGAACATAGCGCACCTCGAGACCCAGTTTTTTCGCTGCTGCCTCGATTTCCTCGAACGTCGGCTGATCGGCACCTTCGCCATCGGGGCGGTTGCAAATGATGGCACGAAAGCCCGCGCCTTTTATGGCCTCTATGTCACCTGGCGTAATCTGCGGTGAAACCGAAACTGCGCCTGATATCTTCCTGATGTCCATGGGTGCCTCTTGCGTTCAGAGCTTGTTGACTGGAACTTTGAGCATCTGGTTCCCATCCTGGTCCGTTGGAATGCCACCCGCCCGGATGTTGACCTGAATCGAGGGTACGATCAGTGTCGGCATTGCCAGCGTCGCGTCGCGCTCGGACCGCATTTTGATGAACTCGTCCCTTGTCTTGCCGCCGCCCACGTGAATGTTGTGAGCCTTCTCCTCGGCCACCGTGGTTTCCCACTGGATGTCACGCCCGTTGGGACCATAATCGTGACACATGAACAGCCGGGTTTCGTCCGGCAGGCTGAGCACTTTGTGGATCGAGTCAAATAATGTCCCCGCGTCGCCACCGGGGAAATCGGCCCGCGCCGAGCCACCGTCAGGCATGAACAATGTGTCGCCCACAAAGGCTGCATCCCCGACAACATGCACCATGCAGGCGGGTGTGTGGCCCGGCGTATGCATGGTAAAGGCGGTCATGTTGCCGATCTTGTAGGTCATGCCATCGACGAACAGGGCGTCAAACTGGCTGCCGTCCCGCTGAAACTCGGTGCCTTCATTGAAGATCTTGCCAAACACGTCTTGCACGATCTTGATGTTTTCACCGATGCCGATCTTACCGCCCAGCTTTTGCTGGATGTAAGGCGCCGCTGACAGGTGGTCGGCATGGGCGTGGGTCTCAATGATCCATTCCAGCTTGAGCCCCCTCTTTTCAACCTCTGCAATCAGCATGTCGGCATGGCCAAGCGTAATGCGGCCAGCGGCATAATCGATGTCCATGACACTGTCGATAATCGCACAGGCATTCGAGGTCGGGTCTGCAACGATATAACTGATTGTCGCGGTCGCCTCGTCGTAAAAACCCTGGACATCGGGCTTCACGCTCAGATCCACTGGGTAGCTTCCAATCGGCGTCGCTATCGCGTCGGCCATCTTTTGGTTGTGTATCTCGATAGACTTCTGATCATTCATGATCTTGCCTCCTAACTGGCGCGGATCCGTTACCCGTTTCCGCCGCGTGTCATCATCATTTCGTGGACGGCGTCCATGCCGCGATCCGCCATCGCGCTCACTTCGGCCGCATGGATATGCATGGCTTTGGCTATTTCCGGATCGTCGGATGTTTGCACCACTACGATCCCTTCAGAGGTCACTTCGATATCCGAGGTGATCTTGTCGCCATGTTCAAAAAATATGTCGAGGGTCGGGCTCTGAATGATGATCATCGGATCATCCTTGCGGCCCACCCGATCGATCATCCCGGCAACATGGGAGACCAGAGCATCCATGACATCCGGGTCGGAAGATCGTGTGACAGTGCGAATACCGTTGGGAAGGTTTTCAACCTCGCGTGTGATCGTATCGAAATTGCGGAACATCACAGCCAGCTCGGCGCTTTCCTCGGGCGTCGCGTTCTCGCCCCGCAGCCCCGGCATGTTGACCTCGTCGTGGCCTTGCCCATCTGCACCGTGACGATGCTCTGCCCGTTCACCGGCCATGCCCTGGCGATGCCCGGGCCCGGACATCAGAAAGATGTAACTGCCAGCCGCGCCGACCAAAGCAGCAACTAGCAACGCAATGGCAATGCCGCCGAACGTCCGGGCGGGTTTGCGCTCATTCATCTTCGTCTCCTCCGTTTCTGCCAGCCCATATCCGGCCTTCGCGTGAGACCTGCAATCACCTTGGCGGCATGAAAAGTTGAGGAGTAAATATAACTTTGAAATCCTGACTTCAGTGACAAAGTCACGAAACCGGAAAATTTCCTGAAATGGTCAGGTGCTTTGCGCCAAGCGTTCCAATGCCGCCTTGTCGGTTATCGTAATGCGCCCCCGCGATTGGGTAATCATCTCGCGCTTTTGAAAGTCCTGCAAAATCCGCGAGACAACTTCACGCGCGGTGCCCAGTTCGCTGGCAAGTTGCTGATGCGTTGCCTGAATGTCTTCCCGTCCCCCGGCCAGAACCAGAAGACGTTCAGCCAGGCGAATATCCAGGTGCCCGAATGCCACGTCATCGACCACCCGCAACAGATCAATCAGCCGACGCGAGTAGGCCTCGAATACAAACTCGCGAAATGCGTCTTCCTCCGAGACCAGACGATCGAAGGCATGTTTCGGCAAGGTCACCGCCGTTACGTCGGTTTCGGCAATTCCTTCAGCGTTATATGCTTCTTCTGCCAGCATACAGGCCGTCGTCAGTACACAGCCTTCCCCCGCCTCGACCCGATAGAGCACGATCTCACGGCCCGAATCCGAACTTTGAGAAACGCGAATCCGTCCGTCATACAAGAACAACAGGCTGTCGGGGACGTTGTCTGGTCCGAAAACCTGGCCACCTTTAGGACACCGCACGATACGGGCCGCCGTACGCAACCTATCCCGCACAGCTTTCGGAAGGCGACATGTCCCGTGAAATCGCTCAGTCCAGTCCAAAATTGTCATCTTGCGTTGCGCATGGGTGCCACGATGCCCTCCTCAATCGGCGCGATACGGTTCAACAACTCGTTTCTGTTTGAGGCGATGTCAGCCAGCGTCAGATCATCAAGCACAGCCATGAATGCCCGTGTTGCCTTTTGGATCGCTTGAGACAGTTTACATATCCCGATCAAAGGGCAGGTGTTTTTTTCAGGGTTAAAGCATTCGACCACATCCAGGGGCCCTTCAGTCAGGCGAATTACATCGCCGATTTTGATCTGTTCCGCCGGTTTCGCCAACCGGAAACCGCCGCCTCTGCCGCGTGCTGTTTCCAGATACCCGGCCCGACCCAACTCGTGCACGATTTTTACGATATGCGGCCGGGCAAGGCCATGCACCCGCACGACATCGTCAACGCGAATGCGATCTGGGGCCTTGAGCGCGGCCAGCTGCAAAGACCGCAGCGCATAGTTGGAATAGGATGTCAGTTTCATGCGTGCCTCCGGCAAAAGCTGTAGGCGCAATATAACTTATTTGCAATTTCTGTGTGTTTTCACGGACCATGTGTTTTGCAGAGGGTGAAGTCAGGCCAACATACCCGAACTTCACGTGGACTGAGTGGATGACTGGGACCCCGCGTGCATCGCGTCATCTTTGCTCGGGAAGCTGTCGGCATCTGACCGGAACGGCAGTTCAATTCTCTGCAAAAACCGCTGAACAAAGACGGTATGAGTGGCGGTGCTGTCAGACGAATTCGAACCAGTCTCAGTTTGCCGCGGAAACCGCGAACCTATCCGGAACAAAGTTGACGCCACTCGGCGAGAGCGGCGGTGCGGGTCAGCTTGAAGGTGTCTCGACTGGCTAGCGATCTTTCCTGGTTGAAGTGATTGTAGACAGAGGAATGGACGGAGGCGAATTTCTGCAAACTTCGCATTCGCCTGAAACGCTGCATCGCGCGTTCGCGTCGTCGAAACGGCAGGTGCGAATTCTCGACGCGGTTGTTGAGCCACCTTCCCGTCTGTTGTTTTTCGAGCGCGCCCATTTCTCTGAGCGCAGCCATGTAGGAAGCGAAGCGATCTGTGACGGTCTCTTCGGCGCAACCATGTGGCTTCATCAATTTCTTGAGGAATTTCAGCGCTGCAGCTTTGTTTCGGCGTTTGGTGACAACGGCTTCCAGCACCTCGCCTTCATGATCCACAGCCCGCCAAAGATAGTGCCGCTTGCCATTCACCTTCACGAAAACCTCGTCAACGTGCCAATTCGATTTTGAAAAGGCTCTGAGTTGCTGATCACGCTTTCTTCGGATCTCTGATGCAAACATAGGGCCAAACCTGTTCCACCAATATCGGACAGTTTCGTGACTCACGTCGATGCCTCGCTCGTGCAGCAGATCTTCGACATTTCGAAGCGAGAGTGGAAACCGAATATACAGCATCACCGCAAGGCGGATGATCTCGGGGCTGGTTTTGAAGTATTTGAATGAGGCAGGTCTGGTCATGGGAAAAAGCTACGCAACCGCCCTGCTCCGCTCAAGCAAAGTTCTTCTGACAAGACCGCTGCAGGCATTGGTTTTGCTTTCATGCCTGAGTATTCGGTTACTCTGCCGGGCTTGTTGCAGCGCCCGCTTGTGGAGCCAGAAGTTTCAAGAACTATCGCGGCCTTTACAGTCCCTGGCCGAAAATACTCGCCGGCTCTCGATGCGCTGATGAGGTTTTCGCAGACTTTTGCATGGCCGGGATAAAAAACTTCGGTTTTGGGCCTGCTCTGAAACCCGATTTTCCTGCCGTTTGTAGTTAGAGTTTTTCGCTCGTATTTTCCTTTGGTCGTTCCAAGAGTTTGCGACACTTTCATCAAACGGCAAGTTAACGTGACAACCCCCGTCTGCCCTATGCCCACAACCAGATTCTAAGCTAAGTCGATCCAAGCCGCATTCCTTGAAGAGCTTTGCACGCACGCGGCCACAAATTTAACGCCATTGAGCCCGTCATAGACTGTTGGATAAACAACCGAAGCGTCAGGTGAAATACCATTTCGGAAAGCTTGGATCGCTTCAGCAGCCTCTCCATAGATATTCGCGAACCCCTCAAGATATCCCTCGGGATGTCCCGGAGGAACTCTACTCAACCGGTTGGCTGCATCAGCAGCACTAGCTCCATTTCGTGTGATTAGACGCTTTGGTTCGTTGTATGGCGTGAACCACAGGTAATTGGGATCTTCCTGAGCCCACTCCAACCCACCTTTTTCGCCATAGACGCGCAAACGAAGTGCGTTTTCGTTGCCGGGAGCCACCTGAGAAGACCACAGCATACCGCGCGCTCCGCCTTTGAAGCGAAGCAAGACGTGGGCGTTGTCATCGACTTTGCGCCCCAGCACAAAGGCCTGCAAGTCTGCCGCAAGGCTTTCCGCTTTTAGCCCGGTCACGAAGCAGGCAAGGTTGTATGCATGAGTTCCGATGTCACCGGTTGATCCACCCGCGCCCGAGCGTTCGGGATCGGTTCGCCATTCCGCCTGTTTGAAATCCTGCTGCTCGGTCAGCCAATCCTGTGGGTATTCAACCTGAACCACGCGGATCTTGCCAATGTCGCCGTTGGCAACCATTTCACGCGCCTGCCGAACCATTGGATAGCCTGTGTAATTGTGGGTCAAAATGAATAGGGCATTCGCACTTTCTGTTGCTTTGACCAGCTTTTTCGCATCGGCAAGGGTCGAGGTGAGTGGCTTGTCACAAATTACATGAATACCGCGTTTCAAGAACTCACGTGCGGCTGCATAATGAACGTGATTTGGCGTGACAATTGAGACTGCCTCGATCCCAGATTTCAGTCGGGCTTCCCTAATCGCCATTTGTTTGAAGTCTTCATAGACCCGTTCGAGCCCCAATGCCTGACCACTTTCAAGAGATTTCTCTGGCGTCGAAGACAAAGCACCGGCAACCAGCTCGAACTTGTCGTCCAATCGCGCGGCGATGCGATGAACACCCCCTATGAAGGCGTCGTTTCCGCCGCCAACCATGCCAAGCCGAATGCGTCCTGAGGTTTCTTCACTGCGTCCTGTGACCATCACTCAATCCCCAGCATTTTACGATTGGCGGCTTCGTCAGCGCCACCGTCGGCGAAATCATCAAAGGCTTTCTCGGTCACACGGATGATGTGATCTGACACAAATTGAGCACCTTCACGCGCTCCATCCTCGGGGTGTTTGAGGCAGCATTCCCATTCGACCACAGCCCAGCCATCAAAGTCATTCGCGGCCATTTTTGAGAAAACTGCACCGAAATCCACCTGACCATCGCCCAGTGAGCGGAACCGCCCGGCCCGATTGACCCAGCTTTGATACCCGGAATAAACACCTTGCCGCCCGGTCGGGTTGAACTCGGCATCTTTGACATGGAACATCCGAATTCGATCTTTGTAGATGTCGATGTTGTCCAGATAGTCGAGGCATTGTAGCACGTAGTGCGACGGGTCGTATAGCATGCAGGCCCGTGGGTGATTTCCCGTCCTTTCCAGAAACATCTCGTAGGTCACACCATCGTGGAGGTCCTCTCCGGGGTGAATTTCGTAGCAGACATCGACACCGCATTCATCGGCGTGATTCAGGATGGGCACCCAACGGCGCGCAAGCTCATCAAATGCCGTTTCAATCAAACCGGCAGGGCGCTGCGGCCAAGGATAGACATATGGCCATGCCAACGCGCCTGAGAATGTCGCATGTGCCGAAATGCCTAAATTTTTCGAAGCGGACAGCGCTTTGTTGACCTGGTCTACGGCCCATTCTTGACGGGCTTTAGGGTTTCCTCTGACGCTTTCCGCTGCAAAGCCATCAAACGCACTGTCATAGGCTGGGTGAACGGCAACAAGCTGACCCTGAAGATGCGTTGAAAGCTCGGTGACTTCGACGCCATTTTCTTGGGCCTTGCCTTTGAACTCATCGCAGTAACCGACGCTGGATGCGGCCTGTTCGAGGTCGAACAACCGGCCATCCCAACTGGGAACCTGAACGCCATTGTATCCACAGTCAGCCGCCCATTTAGTGATCGCGCCCCACGAATTGAACGGCGCTTCGTCCCCGGCAAATTGTGCAAGAAACAAAGCTGGACCTTTGATTGTCTTCATTGAATTTCCTCCCCAAAACCTGAGTCTCTATGGCGGTAAATTTTCCTTCAGATAGATGTCGATACGGATACGTTCCTGGGCTTTGTTGAATGGCACTTTGTCTGAAGTTGCACGCAGCAGACGGACGGCTGAACGAACAATGTGCCCAGTGTCTTGCGAGATAAGAGCGTCAAATGTACCGAGCGTAAGCGCCTCACGACTAAGCGGAGTAAGCTCATGAGCTATGATCACCAGATCTTTGCTGAGCTTGTTTTCTGAAAGAAATTGAATCAGTCCTGCATTGCCTGCTGCGGAGGAATAAATTCCAACCAGATCCGGGTAGGTTTCAAAGATCTCGGGCATCATCTTGTAAATCAGATCCGGGTCATCCCGGCCCTCGACAGACGCTACGACTTCGAGGTGTGGAAATTCCTCAGCTACAACTAGATCAAAGCCTTGACGGCGCTCTAGGTGGTCACGTGCCAAACGGGATCCTGTAAGTACCAAAACCTTGCCGTCACGATGCACAAATCGTCCCATCAGCTGAGCTGCGGTTCGCCCTGCCGAAACGTTATCAATTCCTACAAAGTGGTCTCGCTCAGAACTCGGCAAGTCAGACACCAACGCAACCACCGGAACGCCTTTGTCCCTGAGCCTTTTTACGGCGTCGCGGACAGAAGGCGTTTCAGGCCCGAAAACGGCAACGCCATCAACATCCGAACTGGCGACAGCATCCAGAATGTAGACGATTTCTTGCGGCTCGAACGGAGCGACCTTCTTTATCGCAATGCGGGTCCGCTCGATAAATTGGTCACGGGATTGTTCTGCGATCCGACTGCTGATTGCCTCAACAAACTCGTTGTCCGTGTCGGGTAAAACAAAGAGGAAGTTGTAAACTCGGTTTCGCGCTAGGTTGGCCGCGGCCGTATCGCGCACATATCCCAGCTCATCAATCGCCTTTTGGACTTTCTGCACGGTCACTGCCCGCACGCCGGGGCGCCTGTTCAAGACCCGGTCAACAGTCGCCAGACTGACACCCGCAACGCGCGCGATGTCGTTGACGGTTGGCTTTTTCACCAATTCTAGTTTTTGTTTTTGGTTTTCCACGTGTTCTTCAGTCCTCAATCTCCCGCGCCAAGCCTTCAAATAACAAGGCAACGGCCTCAGCCCCCGGATCGTTATGTCCAACTAGATTTTCTTCGGGAACATAAGCTGCACGACCCGCCTTCGCACGACGAATTTTTGCCGTGTTGTCCGCGCCTTCGCGAGCAGCCTTGGCCGCATCGGTTAGGCCAAACGGGAGAGCGGCAAGTGCGGGTGCCAGAGCGTCAATCATCGTTCTGTCGCCGACCTTGGCCCCCCCAACCTGGCTGACCCTATTCAGACCTTCGATCAAGGATTTCGGGACAGACGCGCCGCTCGCACAAGCATCTCCGGCTGCGTTGAAGAAGATTGCGAGTATCACCCCGGAAGAACCACCCATAGTCTGGCTCAATTCATTGCCCAATGCCGGGAACAATTGTGTCAGATCAGCAAGCGGCATGTGGTCAAGGCTACCTTGCAATGCTCTTGCGGCAGTGGCCAATGTGCTTCCTGTATCGCCATCTCCGGATTTCGCGTCCAGCTCGTTCAGGTTCTTCTCTGCGTTAATGAGCAGTTCAGACAACCGGGTGATCGTTTCCCTTGTGGTGGGATTGTTCGAAGGGATTGGATCGATTGGAGTCAGGCCATCAGGCAACGGGGCTACTTTGATCGGGTCAATGGAATTGACGCCGGGCCATGCGGCCAGATCAACGGGTGCTTCAAGAGCTGACAATTCGTCCTGATCCACAGGCAGAATGGAAACCGAAAACCCGTGCATATCCAGCGAAGTCATCATGGGGGCCGGGCCAATGATATGCTGGGCAATACCAGTTTCAGACAACGCATGCGTGAGGACAGCCATTTCTAGCGGAGTTGTAGAGCCGAGGTTGTTGACCAGCGCCACACAATCCCCTGAACTCACCCTTTGCTTTAGTTTCGCCACCACTGTGGACATGGCCGATACAGCATTTGAAAATTCGACTTGTTGTACACCGGGCTCGCCGTGGATGCCCAAGCCGAGTTCCGCTTTGCCAGGGGCAATCCGGTCTTCTTTTGGAGAGCCCGGAACAGTGCAGGTGTCCAAGCTCATTCCGATGCTGACAACCTTTGCTATGGTACTTCTTGCTGCTTTGGTAACGGTGTCCAGATCGGCACCCCCTTCAGCAAGCGCTCCGGCAATTTTGTGCACCAATAACGTACCTGCCACGCCACGTGGTTGCGGAAGGTCGGGCAAGGCGATGTCATCATCAACTACGACCATCTCTACTTTGCGGCCCAATGCACGGGCGCGTTCAGCCGCCAGTCCAAAATTCAATCGATCACCGGTGTAATTTTTGACGATAAGCAGGCACCCGGCCTCACCCGTGACCGCAAGAATGCCCGCCAGAACTGCCTCGACCGAGGGTGAGGCGAAAACTTCGCCGCAGACCGCGGCTGTCAACATACCGGCGCCAACGAAACCTGCATGGGCGGGCTCGTGACCAGACCCTCCGCCAGAAACCAAGGCGACTTTCGACTTGTCCCAATCCGACCGGTAGACAACCTTGATATGCGGGTATCCGTCCAGCCGTGTAAGCTGCCCGCCTGAGGAAGCCAAAAGGCCATCTATCGCCTCGGTTACCAGGGTTTCTTTTGTGTTGAGGAACTGGGCCATGCTTTTGCTCCTTAATTCACGCGCGCGCCAGACGCGTCAAAATACAACGGGTTATGGGGGCGAATTTTTATAATTTTTCCAGAGGGGTAATCCTGATGAACATCAATCAGGGTGACAACCGGGTGGCCATTCAGGTCCAGGTGCAGCCGTGTTTGGTCGCCCAGATGTTCGGCACGTATGACACGCGCTTCACTGCCCTCGCCTTCAATGATGTTTTCCGGGCGAAGACCAATCTGTGGTCCTTTGTGATCGCCTCCGAACAACTCGGACGGCAGGATGTTGATTCGCGGCAGACCCAACCTGCTGGCAACGTAAACACTGCCCGGGTTTTCGTAGATATCCCGGGGTGTCCCGTATTGAACCAACCGGCCGTTCTCTAAAACGCCGATATGCGTAGCCATTGTCATGGCTTCGACCTGATCGTGGGTCACGTAAAGCAAGGTTGATCCCAGATCGGCCTGAATCCTTTTCAGTTCGACCCGCAAATCCGCCCGAAGCTTGGCGTCCAAAGAGCTGAGCGGCTCGTCCATCAGGAAAATCTGGGGATCGCGCACCAGTGCCCGTCCAATTGAAACGCGCTGCATTTCGCCGCCAGACAGTTCAGTGGCTTTGTTGTCCAGCTTGTGCGGGATCTGCAGGATCTCCGAGACTTCGTTGACCTTCCTGGCGATCTCATCCTCTGGCGTCTTCAGGATCGGTGACCTCAGAGGGAAGGACAGGTTCTCACGCACCGTCATATGGGGGTACAGCGAGTATTGCTGGAAGACCATCGCCACATCACGCTGGGCAGGTGTATCTATCCCAACGTCACGCCCGGCAATGCGCACCGTTCCGGAATCCAGTTTCTCAAGCCCGGATATCAATCTCAGCGTCGTTGTTTTTCCCGCGCCCGTCGGACCCAACAAAACCACAAAGGCACCGTTGGGGATCGTCATTGAGATATCATCCACCGCTTTGATTTCGCCGAATGACTTCGAAATGTTTTCCAGAACGACTTCAGCCATTGCTTAGTACCTCGTCGTTCAGAGCGGACCTCAACGCGCGTCCGGTAGAATTTTCGAAAAGGGTCACTGCGGATGAGCGGAACTTCAAGCCAACCGTCTCGCCGGGGTTAACGGTTTCGCGCGCATCAATGCGGGCTTTCAGCTCTCCGTTCGGGCTTTGCAGCGTCACGATCTGGGTGGTTCCAAGATATTCTGCGGCCAGGACCTTGGCTCGGTAGGCGCTGGCATCCGACAGAAAAACATGCTCAGGGCGAACACCGAAAACCAAGTCACCTTCCGCCCCTTCCAACAGTGTGGGTACGGCTTCGTCGTGACCATTCAGTCGCACCGTTTCCGAGCCAGGCGCGACCTTTCCCTGAAACGGCAGGAAGTTCATCGAAGGAGACCCGATAAAATCTGCAACGAACATCGTAGCTGGTTTGTCGTAGATTTCCTGAGGTGTGCCGAATTGCTCGATCACAGCGTTGTTCATCACCACGATCTTGTCCCCCATTTGCATGGCTTCCAGCTGATCATGTGTGACGTAAACAGTGGTCGCCCCCATGCGATCATGAAGCGCGCGCAGTTCTTCGGCCATGTGCTCACGAAATTCGGCATCCAGGGCACCAAGAGGTTCGTCCATCATGAACGCCTTGGGTTCGCGAACAATCGCGCGTCCAAGCGCCACGCGCTGCCTATCGCCGCCTGACAACCCACCTACCGGGCTATCGAGGATGTCCTTGATCCCCAGAATTCCCGCGACTTCTTCTACTTTGGCTTTGACAGCAGCACGCGGCATGCCCTGCGATATCAGGGGGTAGCTGATATTTTTTCGCACGTTCATGTGCGGATACAGCGCAAACATCTGGAACACGAAGGCAATGTCTCGCTCCGATGGGGGGCGCTGGCTGATCTCCTCGCCGTCCAGGTAGATTTCACCCGACGTCGGAAGTTCCAAGCCTGCGATCATCCGCAGCGTCGTCGTCTTTCCGCAGCCGGATGGCCCTAGCAACATGAAGAACTCACCGTCCTCAATCGTGAACGAGCTTTCGCGGACAGCCGTGAAATCGCCGAACATCTTCTTTACGTTTTTAACTACGATCTGGGCCATTTCTGCTCCGGGAAATGGCTGACGATGATGAACATGACGGTTCCGATCAGCGTGACGATGAAAGAATATGTGAAGGCCCAAAGGACAAAGGGCTGCATAAGCATGAAGACACCCAGAGCGATGAGGATGGTCGCGATCATCTCCCATGGGCCCCGGCGAAAACGCATCAATCCGGTAAGAAACTCGCTCATTTGCGCACGGCTCCGAATGTGATCCCACGCAGCAGGTGTTTGCGCATCAGGATGGTGAAAATCATGACAGGGATCAGGAAGATCGTGGCACCTGCCGCCACTGCAGGCCAGTCCAGGCCGCCAATACCGATAATGGTTGGGATGAACGGTGGTGCAGTCTGCGCGTTCGCGGATGTCAGCAGCACGGCAAACGCGTACTCATTCCAGGCGAAGATCAGGCAAAAGATAGCTGTTGAGGCTATGCCGGTCGCGGCTTGCGGCAGCACCACTTTGTAAAACGCCTGAAACCTCGTGTAGCCATCTATGAGCGCGGCTTCTTCGTACTCTCTTGGGATTTCGTCGATGAAGCCTTTTAGCAACCAGACCGCCAAGGAAATATTCACGCCCGTATACAGCAGGATCATCCCCAGATGCGTGTCGCTTAATCCAAGGTTTCTGAACATCAGGAAGATTGGGATGGCGACAGCGACCGGTGGCATCATCCTTGTACTCAGGATAAAGAACAAAAGGTCGTCCTTGAGCGGGACCTTGAACCTGCTGAACGCATAGGCGGCCAGCGTACCAAGGAAGATACTCAAGAACGTCGAGCCAAATCCGATGATAACCGAATTCATAAAGCGCTCGCCAAACTTTGATGGCCCGACAATCACCATGTCGTATTGGCGGACGATCTCATCGGCCCAGTTCTGCGGCGGGTTCGCTTCCAAAAACTCCTGCGTCTGCCGCGTGCGCGTGGTGAAGAGATTTACATACCCTTCAAGCGTTGGGTCAAAGACCACTTTGGGTGGGTAGCTGATCGCATCGGCTGGAGACTTGAAACCTGTCAGTAAAATCCAAACCAGCGGGATCATTGTGATCAGCGCATAAGTGATGACCAGAAAACCGGCGATCCACTTGGAACGGTTCGAAGGTTCGGTTACGGAAAAACTGCTCATCTCTGTTTCACCTTGTTCAAGGCTTTGACGTAGATCGACGCAAGGCCGAACACGGTGACGAAAAGGATGATCGCATAGGCCGAGGCGTAGCCCGTACGCCACTTCTCAAACGCCTCCCGCTTGAGATTGATTGAGGTGAGTTCCGTTACAGAACCGGGCCCTCCGCCGGTTAGCTGAACCACCAGGTCGAACATCTTGAAGTTCTCGATCCCTCGAAACAGCACGGCAAGCATCAGGAACGGCAGGACCATCGGGATGGTGATCGTAAAGAACTGCCGCAGCTTGCTGGCCCTGTCGATCTCAGCCGCCTCGTAGATGTAATCGGGAATGCTGCGCAGCCCGGCCAGACAGATTAGCATCACGAAGGGGGTCCACATCCAGGTGTCGACAATAACGATCGCCCAAGGGGCCAAAGTAACGGATCCCAGCATTTCAAAGCTCGATGGATCTTTGCCTGTGAACCATGACACGATGTAGTTAAACAGCCCGATTTGAGGTTGATACAGGAACTTCCAGAAGTTCCCGACGACTGCAGGAGACAGCATCATCGGCAGCACGATGATCGTGGTCCAAAGATCGTTGCCCTTGAATTTCTTGTTGATCAACCAGGCCAAAGTAAACCCGATCAAGACCTGGAAAAAGATCGTCCAGAACAGGAAGTGCGCCGTCGCCTGCATATTTAGCCAGGTGTCCGAGTCTGTCAGAATACGCTCGTAATTCCTGAGCCCGACATCTTTGACTTCGCGCCCGATCCGGTTGGCCTTGTAGTTGGTAAAGCTCAGTTGGATGGTCCAGATCAACGGAAAGATGTTGATCGCCAGCAATAGAAAAATCGTCGGGGAGATGAATATCCAGGCGATCGCGCGGTCGGATAACCCTCGGATTTTTCGCGCAACTCGCTCGGGCGTTGCCTGGGCAACGCGATCTACGGTCCGGTCAGACATCTCTTTGCCAGTTCTTGTTGGTTTAGGACTCACGGGTGAAGGTGGAGCGGGATTGCGCCCGCTCCTGCCTGTGTCCGGACTACAGCTTGCCTTCGTCTTCGAAGACTTCAGTCCAATCTTCGATCAAAAGATTAAGAGCTTCTTGAGCTGTACCTTGATCAGCAACGACGTAGTCGTGGATGCGTTTCTGCATGGCCAGCAGGAGTTCTGCATAGGCAGGCTCTTGCCAGAAATCCTGAACCCCAGCCATTGCTTCCAGGAAGTCACCGGCAAACGGTTGGCTGTCCACGAAACCAGGATCTTCCAGCACTGAGTTATGCGCCGAGTAGCCGCCTAGCTCCCACCACTTGGCCTGCACTTCAGGCTGTGCGAACCACTTGATGTACTCAAGTGCAGCGTCCTGTTTGTCAGAGTAGCTGACAACAGAGATACCTTGTCCGCCCAGCGTCGAACCTGCCTGATTTTGCGGTGGGTTCACAAAGAAGTCGATCTTGTCACCGCCGGTATTGGGGTCAGCATAGAGACCTGGGAAGAACGCAAACCAGTTCATGGCCATGGCGACCTGACCGGACTTGAAGGCGTCCAAGCTCTCACCCATGTAAGAGTTGGTATATCCCGGAGGCGTCGCCGTTTCGTAGAATTCCTTATAGAATTCCAGCGCCTCTACCGCTTCGGGTGAGTTTACGGCGCCTTCCATGTCATATGAGCCCGGGGTGTTTTCGTATTTAAAGCCCCAAGGATACAGTGCTCCGGTCACACCCATGGTGATCCCTTCCGAGCCGCGCTCGGTAAAGATAGCTGCGCCGTAGACTGTCTTGCCGTCGATCTCACGACCCTGAAAGAACTGGGCGATCTGTAATAGTTCTTTCTGAGATTCAGGCTCACGTAAATCCTGACCAGTTGCTTCTTTGTATGCGGCTTGGATTTCAGGATTTTCGAACCAGTCCTTGCGATAGAACCAGCCATTCGCATCGCCCATCGCAGGCAGGGCATAGTAATTGGGTGTGCCCTTGGGCCAAGTTGAATAGGCGTAGACAGTGGCCGGCGCGAAATCGTCCATGCTGATGCCTTCAGCATCGAAGAAGTCGTTCAGTTTGACATAGTGGCCATTTTCAGCGCCACCGCCGATCCATTGGCTGTCACCAATAAGCAGATCGCAGAGCTTACCACCGGAATTCAGCTCATTCAGCATCCGGTCCGCAAAATTTGGCCAGGGAACAAATTCGAAGTTCATCGTGTGGCCGGATTCTGCTTCGAATTCTTTTGATAGTTCGACAAGCGCGTTGGCCGGGTCCCATGCAGCCCAACATAGCGTCAGATCTTCAGCATTTGCCTTGGTAGAAAGAGTAGTAGCGGCAAGGACTATTGCGCTGGCCGAGGCCAGTTTTGTGTAAGTCATCCATTCCTCCCTTTTTGCGCCGTCAATCGAGGATGTGCGAATCGCGGCATACTTCCAAGGCTATTTGAGGTACGCACCTCATGTCCAGATTTTTTTGAGGTTCGTACCTCAAACTGTCAGAAGAGGCCGTCAGATATTCTTTTAGCTGTTGATTGGCTTTGTTGCGCAAAGGTTGGGTGAGGGATTCATCTTGTGAATCCAGCGTGGTAGCAGGACTGCATGAGCAGACCTATCCCGCCGAGCTACAAGACCAAGAACTGGCCAGCCTACAATGAAGCCCTCAAGCAACGTGGCTCCCTGGCGATCTGATTTGATCCGGACATGGTTTGGGTACCACCGCCGACCGGTAAGCAAGGCCGGTAGCCGCAGTATAGCGGCGCTGCGATTCAGACATGCCTGACGACGATGAAGGTCCTCTTCGGCATGGCCCTCAGGCAGACCACGGACTTCGTGGAGAGCCTGCTGCGCCTGGTCGGCCTCGACTGGTCGGTGCCGGATTTCAGCACGCTGAGCAGGCGCCAGAAGACCCTGGCGGTTTCCATACCCTATCGCGGCTAGCAAGGTTCCCTGAACCTTCTGATCGACAGCGCCGGCTTCAAGGCGGAGGGCCAAGGCGAATGGCATGCCCGCAAGCATGGCCGCGCGAAACGCCGTCTCTGGCGCAAGATCCACATCGGCGTTGACGAACAGACGCTGGAGATCCGCGCCATCGAAATCACCGGTAACAACATCGGTGATGCGCCCATGCTGCCTGAACTACTCAGCCAGATCCCGGTCGATGTCGAGATCGCCTCGGTCACCGCAGACGGGGCGTATGACACGCGCAAATGCCACGATGCCATCGCAAACCGGGGTGCCCACGCCGTTATCCCGCCGCGCAAGAACGCAAAACCGCGAAAGCCATCGACAGCAGGCGCTATCGCCCGTAACGAGGCGCTGTGCGCCTCGAAATACCTTGGCCGTGCCATCCGGCGAAATTGGAGCGGATACCACCGCCGCAGTCGCGCCGAAACGAAGATGCACTGCGTGAAGCTGTTGGGGCAGAGCCTCATGGCGCGCGACTTCGAGCGTCCAGTCGCCGAACTCCCAATCCGTGCAGCCGTCCTGAACAGCTACACCGCGCTCGGCATACCGGTCACAGAGCCCACAGGATAAGTACGTCCGGGGAAAAGGGAAGTCCGGGCTTCAGGCTCTTCGCGCAACAAAGCCTAGCTGGAGTGCTAAATTGCGCCCCTTAAACCCTGAAGCTTCTCGCCGCTCAATAGGCTGGTTCCTTTATGAATGTCAAACCGTTACGCCTTGCAGAACCTGTTCCCGCGATAGCTCGTCCCGCGTGCCTTGCATCAGGACCGCGCCGCGCCGCAGGACGATGAACTTGTCGGCAAGATCATAGGCGAAATCGAAATACTGCTCGACCAGAACGATGGCCATCTCTCCTTTGGTTCGGAGGTGACGAATTACTTCGCCGATCTGCTGGATGATGTTGGGCTGAATGCCTTCGGTTGGTTCGTCCAGCAGCAAAAGTTGAGGCTTGGCGATCAGCGCCCGGGCGATGGCAAGTTGCTGTTGCTGGCCACCCGACAGATCACCCCCGCGCCGGTTCTGCATTTTCTTCAGCACCGGGAACATATCGAAGATCTCGTCCGGAACGAAATGTTCGCTTGCTGACAGGCAGGCAAAACCGGTTTCCAGATTTTCGCGCACAGTCAGCAACGGGAAAATCTCGCGCCCCTGCGGCACATAGGCCACGCCTTTCCACGCCATGCGATGGGCTGGCAGAGGCGGCAGGGCCTCGTCATTCAGCATCAGATCGCCGCCCGAGCGCGGATGCGTGCCCGAGATCGCCTTGATCAGGCTGGTCTTGCCCACACCATTGGTGCCCATCACGCAAGTCACCTCTCCTCGCGCGGCCTCCAACGAGATACAGTTGAGGATTTGCGAGTGCCCGTAATGCAGGGTCAGATCGGTCAGTTTCAGCATTGTTTAGCGCCCCAGATAAACGTCGATGACATCCTGATTTGATGTGACATGATCCAGCGAACCTTCGGCCAGAACCGAGCCTTCATGCAGAACCGTGACCCGACAATTCAGGCGGCGGACGAACTCCATGTCATGTTCCACAACCACGACGGCGCGGGTCTTGGCGGCCTGTACCAGCAGGTCGGTTGTGTGTTCGCGTTCTTGCGAGGTCATCCCGGCGGCGGGTTCGTCCACTAGCAACAGACGTGGTTCCTGCGCCAGTAGCATCCCGATTTCCAACCATTGCTTTTGTCCGTGGCTTAGTTCGCCGGATTTGCGGAGCAGTTCGCCATACAGGCCAATCTCAGCGGCCAGTTCCTCGACCTTCTCCAGATGATCCGTCGAAGGGCGATAGAACAGCACACCCAGCCAGCCCCGTTTATTCTTCAACGCCATCAGCAGGTTTTCCTGCACGGTCTGGTCCTCGAACACGGTGGGTTTCTGGAACTTACGCCCGATGCCGGCTTGCGCGATCTTGGCCTCGCTCATTCGCAGCAGGGAAACGGATTTCTCACCCCAGGTTACCCGGCCCTCGTCAGGCCGGGTCTTGCCGGTGACAATATCCATGAAGGTCGTTTTACCTGCCCCGTTCGGCCCGATAACCGCGCGAAGCTCGGCCTTGCCAATCTGGAAGGACAGGTTGTTGATGGCGCGGAACCCGTCGAAGGTGACTGAAACGCCGCTGACCTCCAGCAGAGTGCTCATTCCAAGGCCTCCATTTCGCGCAATGCGCTTTCATCGGGTCCAAGCGGGGCACCGTAGCGTTGCGGCGCGCGGTGGTTGGTCCAGAGGTCGAATAGCCCTCCAATACCCTTTGGTGCGAACAGGGTTACCAGCACGAATGAGACGCCCAGCAGCACCTGCCACCAGTCGACCCATTTGATCGTGTAGAACCCAAGTGGGATGTCCGGCGCTTGTCCACCTGTGAACCATGTGCTGAGCAGGCTGACAAACGCCGCGCCGATGACCGCTCCATACAGGCGACCACGCCCGCCGATGGCGACCCAGACGGCAAGATATATCGAGGCAATGGGGGCCATCTCCTCGGGGTTGATGATCCCCGCCTGCGGATAATACAGCGCGCCCGCGATGGCGGCGATGCAGGCGGTCAATGTGAAGACAGCCAGCTTGTAATTCTCGACCGAATAGCCAAGGAACCGCACTCGCGCCTCATTATCGCGGATGCCGCGGATAACCGAGCCGAACTTGCCCGCCACGATCCATGCCGCCAGCATGTAGCCCAGCCCCAGGGCCAGCGCTGAGGCCCAGAGGAACCAGATTGACACCAAGTCCTGCGAGGCCGTGACGCCCGGCAGGTTCTGCAGGCCCGACAGGCCGTTGTTGCCACGCATACCGCTGTCGTTCTGGAACAGGTACAGCGCCAGTGCCAATGTCATGGCTTGGGTCAGGATCGACAGGTAGACACCCGTGACCCGGCTGCGGAACGCCAGCCAACCAAAGATCAGTGCCAGAAGGCCCGGCACCAGCACGACCAGCGCCAGTTGCAGGAACAGGCTGTCCGAAAAGGCCCAGATCAGCGGGAATTCGGACGATCCGACGACGCCGAAGATTTGCGTGCCGATGGCATCCACGACCTCGGCCGATGTTGGCGGAATGTCGGCTTGGGAGAGCGACTCCACCACGATCAGGCGGGTACGTTCATACATCAGCCACATGCCGATCATGTAGCCGCCCAGCCCGAAGAACGCGAAATGGCCGAGGGACAGGATGCCGGTAAATCCCCAGACCAAATCCATGGCCACAGCGATCAGGCAAAGGCACAGGGTCTTGCCCAGCGTTTTGACAAAGCTGGTCGAGATCACGCCAATCCCGAACCCTTCGGACAGGACGGTGACGCCCAACGTGAACAGGGAGAGGATGGCCAGAAAGACCAGTACCGATGGGTTTTTGGCGACAAAGCTGCGTTCCATGGCTCAATCCCCCGCCGCACGACCTTTGAGGGCAATGATGCCCCTTGGCCGGAACTGGATGAAAATGATGATGAAGATGATCATGTATGTTTGCGCGGCGAGGGTGTTCGAGGGGTTCATCCACTCGATCCCCTTTTGCAGGAAGCCGATCATGCCCGCACCTGCCAGCGCGCCCCAGATGTTTCCGACGCCGCCAACAACCACGGTCATGAAGCTTTGCACGATATAGTCGCTGCCCAGATCGGACGTGACCTTTGCGAACAGACCAATCGCAACCCCGGCAATCCCGGCGATGCCCGAGCCCAAGCCGAAGGTCAGCATATTCACCCGCCCCGGATTGATACCCATCGACCCGGCCATGCGTGGGTTCTGTGTCACCGCGCGCATCTCAAGCCCAAGCCGCGTGCGCTTCATAATGTAGAGGAACAGTCCCAAAAAGATCGTCGCCAGCACAAAGATCGCGATGCGGATATAACTGATCGAAACCACATCGTTCAGCACCCACGCCCCATCCAGCCAGCCGGGCGCGGTCAGCGGGCGGGCCTGCGTGCCAAAAATGTTCTTGGCCAGCTGTTGCAGTGCGATTGAGATGCCAAAGGTCGCCAGCAGCGTCTCAAGCGGACGGGCATAGAGCCAGCGGATAACTAGCCGCTCCATCGCGACGCCCATCGCGAAGGTGACGGCAAAGGCCATCGGGATGGCGACGATTATCGACAGCGTGTGGTCGGGGATGAACTGCTGCACCACGTATCCGGTATAGGCGCCCATCATGATGAACTCACCATGAGCCATGTTGATCACACCCATCACGCCGAAGGTGATCGCCAGACCGATGGCTGCCAAGAAATAGATCGACGCCAATGAGATCGCGTCCAGTGTCAGGTCGAGCGTCTGGTTCAGGCCGACCTTCAGCTCGATCTGTTCAAGTGCCTGCACTGCAGCTGCGGTCACTTCGGGCGAGGGTTCCGTGTAGGTATCAATGAACACATGTTCAGCCAGCGCCGTGTTTATGTCGGCCTCGGTTACCAAGGCGGGAACGACCCTTGCCTCTGCCAAGGCTACATATGCCCGAGCGCGCGTTTCATCTGTATTCAGTTGCGCAAGCGGAATGTCACCAACGCGACCCCCGTCAATATTGGCCGCAAGAGCTGTCCGGATATCATCCCGTGACAAACGTGGGGGCGCCAGATTGCCAGTGACCAGCAAGTCATAGGCCTCATCGCGCGTCAAATCACTCGAACCCGGTTCTAAAACGGCAGCGATATTCACATTAGACGGCAGTTCCGGTGCTGCTTGTCGCGTCGTCGCGATCAGTGGATTTAATGCGCCACGGACGTCCACGCCCAAATCGTCGGACATCTGCTCAATCGCAGCCACGCGCGCCGCGGTATCTTCGTCATATCCAATCGTCAGCAATCGTTCGAGCCGTTGTTTGTGAGCTTTCAGATCAGCATCAGCTTCATCGGCAATCGACGCGCGTAGGGGCTCCAGCAAAGCACGTTCGGGGTCACGTTGGATGGATTGCAAAGCGGCCAGCCGCCGAGCGCGGTCCGGATCTGTTAGCTGGTACTGCACCAGAGCCGTGCCAATCATCGCGCGGATGCCGCTATTGGGCTTCAACTGCTTCAGGTTGGATTTCTCGAAAATACCAACGACCTCGCCAGTATCGAAATCGGTAAGCTCATACGACCGGCCTTCGACCTTCTTGCCTGCAAAGAACAGGCCGTCCGACTTGCGCATCCACACGTCCTTGGCGGCCCATGTCTCAAGCATCACCTGCGCTTGCGGCAACCCGCTGCTGGCAATCGCATCAATCGCGGGCCCGATTGTCTTGCGTGAGCTTTTGGCGATAATCTCCTGATGCTCTTGCAGGATCGGTTGGAGACCGGCCTCTTGTGCGTTGGCGGTCAGGTAGGCGCATAGAATTGCGAGGCCCGCAAGGAAAAGTCGTAACATGTGGTGAAACCCGAGTGTCTTTGGGGGCAAGGCGGGCATCACACCCACCTTGCGTGTCGGTTAGTAGTTCGACAGGGTCTGAACGCAGGTCTCGGTCTCGGTGTTGTACATACCGCAGCCCAGCTCTTTCCAGTCCGATACCAGCACCGCCGATTCCGGTAGGAAGTCGGTCCAGGCGTCGCCCGGCACAACGTCGGTTTCGCTGATGATGTCGAACTGGCCGTCTTCCTGAATCTCACCGATCAGAACCGGCTTGGCCAAATGGTGGTTCGGCAGCATGACAGCGGTTCCACCGGTCAGGTTCGGGAATTCCTGCCCGTACATCGCGGCGCGCACGGCATCTACGTCGGTCGAACCGGCCTCGGTCGCGGCGTTAACCCACATGTTGAAACCGATGTAATGTGCCTCCATCGGGTCGTTGGTCACCCGGTCTTCGCCCATGGTAGCTTTCCATGTTTCAACAAATTCAGTGTTGGCGTCGGTATCCGCCGACTGAAAGTAATTCCAAGCAGCCAGATGGCCCACAAGGTTGGTTGTATCCAGGCCCGACAGTTCTTCCTCTCCGACCGAGAACGCAACGACCGGAATGTCATCCGCCGAGACGCCAGCCGCAGCCAGTTCCTTGTAGAAGCCGATGTTGGCGTCGCCATTGATGGTTGAGATCACTCCGACCTTCTTACCATCCGCACCCAGCGCAACCACATCCGCCACGATCTTGGACCAGTCGGAATGGCCAAAGGGCGTGTAGTTGACGAAGATATCACCGTCCGCGATGCCCTTTTGCTTCAGATAGCTTTCGAGGATATTGTTGGTGGTGCGGGGATAGACATAGTCTGTGCCAAGCAGCGCGAATTTCTCAACGCCAAGCTCGTCGAGGAAATAGTCGGTCGCCGGGATCGCTTGTTGGTTCGGCGCGGCACCGGTATAGAAGACGTTTTTCGAGCTTTCTTCACCCTCATACTGCACCGGATAAAACAGAAGGCCGTTCAGTTCCTCAATCACCGGCAGCACCGATTTGCGGCTGACGGACGTCCAATTGCCAAAGATCACATCCACCTCATGCACGGTCAGTAGCTCACGCGCTTTTTCCGCAAACAGCGGCCAGTCGGATGCAGGATCAACCACAACTGCCTCAAGCTGCTTGCCCAGCAGGCCGCCTTTGGCGTTCTGCTGGTCGATCAGCATCAACATCGTGTCTTTCAGCGTGGTTTCCGAAATCGCCATAGTGCCTGACAACGAGTGCAGTACGCCGACTTTGATCGTGTCTTCAGCAGACAGAGCGGCCGTTGCCATGGCGGCAAAGACAACCGATCCGAAGAGCGTGGATTTGAGAGATGTCATGTAATTCTCCTGGCGGGGCGGGCACAGAAGCCTTGCGTTGACACGCTGTCTTCTACTACCTGATCCCCGCAACTGTATGTTGCGTTACGTGTGGCGGTTGTGTCCGAGGTCCAATTCGCGCAGCCGTCACACACCCCCGGTGGTCGTTAGCCCGGTAGGCCCCACATCGATTCTGCATTGCAGCGAAATAGGCAAATCTGGCCCCATAGCATTCTGGCAAAGTGGACTGATATGCCCGATTTTTGATCTACATGCTGCATGCGTGATTAAAAATTGCACTTACGGGACGGGACTTGGTCGAAAACCTGCACCTGTCGATAGAGTTTCGACATCCCAAAGGTGAAAAAGCGCCAAACGTTCATGACGCGAAAGCCGCTGCCATCACTCAATTCACGCCCATATCGTCAGCGTCACATGCGAGACCGCCACGCGCTGAAGGCCGGATTACGCTGTCGGCCAAACTGTTCCACGGGCGCAGTGTGATTGATCGCTTGCGGCCGGCGGGTTCGTTCAAATGTCTCTTCCCACGCGGACACGGCAGCCAATTGGACGCCGTGCTTTTGAACACGGCTGGTGGTGTTACTGGCGGTGATGATTTCCGGTTTTCAGGCCGCGCAGGCCGGGGCACCGAACTGACAGTGACCACGCAGGCTTGTGAGCGGGCATACAAAGCACAACCCGGTCAGGCCGCACGCATCGTCAACACTTTAACCGCCGGTCCGCAGGCAAGGCTGAACTGGCTTCCGCAAGAGACGATCCTGTACAGTGGCAGCGCATTAAACCGGCGCTTGCGTATTGATTTGGCCGAGGATGCCTCGGCCCTTATGGTTGAACCTTTGATCTTTGGTCGTACCGCGATGGGTGAAACTCTGACGGATATCCGCCTCAGCGATCGGATCGAGATTCGGCGCAACGAAAGGATGGTGTTTCTGGACGCCACCCGGTTCACCGGCGACCTTAGCGCGCATCTGGCCCGTCAGCACATTGCAGATGGCGCGGGCGCGATGGCCTTAGTCGCATTTGCCTCGCCCAGGGCCGAAGGGCATCTGAAGGCAATCCGCCAGATGCTGCCCGATACCGCCGGGGCCAGCCTGTTTCAACCTGACCTGCTGGTCGTCCGACTGCTGGCCAAGAACGGGTATGCCCTGCGCCGAAGTCTGATGCCCGTGCTTCGGCGACTGAACAACGACTCGCTTCCAAGATGCTGGACAATCTGACATGAACCTGACTCCCCGTGAAAAAGACAAACTGCTGGTCGCCATGGCCGCTGAAGTTGCCCGCAAACGACTGGCCCGTGGTGTCAAACTGAACCATCCCGAGGCGATTGCCCTTATCACCAGCGCCGTGGTTGAAGGCGCACGCGACGGGCGGTCGGTCGCCGATATGATGCAAGCCGGGGCCGAGGTGATCACCCGCGCGCAATGCATGGAAGGCGTCCCCGAGATGATTCACGAGGTTCAAGTTGAGGCCACCTTTCCCGACGGCACCAAGCTGGTGACCGTTCACAACCCTATTCGCTAAAAAAAGGAACACTGATATGACCCGCATGCTTTTCCCTGTTCTGATCCTGGCTGGTCCCGCCGCCGCGCATAACGGCACGCATATCCACGCGCATGGCACGGACTATGCCGCTTTGGCCGTGGGCCTCGCGATTGTCGCGTTGGCTGCTGTTGCCTTGATGGTGAAGCTAAACAAATGATCCCCGGCGAGCATTTCCCCGCTGAAGGCGAAATCACGTTCAACCTGGGCGCCGAGCCGTTGACGCTGATGGTCGCCAATACTGGCGACCGCCCGATTCAGGTCGGCTCGCACTATCATTTTGCCGAGACCAACCCGGCGCTGGAGTTCGACCGCGCTGCCGCCCATGGCCTGCGTCTGGACATCGCCCCCGGCACCGCCGTGCGGTTCGAACCGGGACAGGAACGCGAGGTTTCGCTGATCCCGATCGGCGGCGCACGCAAGGTCTATGGGTTCAATCAAAAGGTCATGGGGGCGTTGTGATGCCAGCAAAAATCAAACGCTCCGACTATGCCGCCATGTTCGGCCCCACCACCGGCGATAAAATGCGGCTGGCCGATACCGACCTGATCATCGAGGTCGAACGCGATCTGACCATCTATGGCGAAGAGGTCAAGTTCGGCGGCGGGAAAGTGATCCGCGACGGGATGGGGCAGTCTCAGGTCACACGGGACAAGGGGGCGGTGGATACAGTCATCACCAATGCGCTGATCGTAGATCATTCGGGTGTCTACAAGGCGGATGTCGGTCTGAAAGACGGGCGTATCGCCAGGATCGGCAAGGCGGGGAACCCCGACACGCAGCCAGGTGTCGACATTATCATCGGCCCCGGCACCGAAGCCATCGCGGGCGAGGGGCGCATCCTGACCGCAGGCGGGTTCGACAGCCATGTCCACTTCATTTGCCCTCAGCAGATCGAAGACGCGCTGCATTCCGGCCTGACCACCATGTTAGGCGGCGGCACGGGTCCGGCCCATGGCACGCTGGCCACCACCTGCACCCCCGGCCCCTGGCATATCGGACGGATGTTGCAGGCGGCGGATGCCTTCCCGATGAACCTCGCCTTTGCGGGCAAGGGCAACGCCTCATTGCCAGCTGCGCTCGAGGAACAGGTCAATGCCGGGGCCTGCGCTCTGAAACTGCATGAGGATTGGGGCACGACCCCTGCCGCCATCGACTGCTGCCTGTCGGTGGCCGATTCGATGGATGTACAGGTGATGATCCACACCGATACTCTGAACGAATCCGGTTTCGTCGAAAACACTGTCGCCGCCATGAAAGGACGCACCATCCACGCCTTCCACACCGAAGGCGCAGGTGGCGGCCATGCCCCTGACATCATCAAGATTTGTGGCGAGAATCACGTTCTTCCCTCCTCGACCAACCCGACGCGACCTTTCACTGTAAACACGGTCGAGGAACATCTGGATATGCTGATGGTCTGCCATCACCTCGACAAGTCCATCCCCGAGGACGTAGCCTTTGCCGAAAGCCGCATCCGGTGCGAGACCATCGCGGCCGAGGATATCCTGCACGACATGGGTGCGTTCTCGATCATCGCGTCTGACAGCCAGGCCATGGGCCGGGTCGGAGAGGTGCTGATCCGCACATGGCAAACCGCCGACAAGATGAAGAAACAGCGAGGGCGTCTGACCGAGGAAACTGGTGAAAACGACAACCTGCGGGTCCGCCGTTACATCGCCAAGTACACCATCAACCCGGCGATTGCCCACGGTCTGAGCCATGAAATCGGCAGCATCGAGGTAGGCAAGCGCGCCGATCTTGTCCTGTGGAACCCGGCCTTTTTCGGCGTGAAACCCGAGATGGTTCTGCTGGGCGGTACAATTGCCTGCGCGCAGATGGGCGACCCAAATGCCTCGATCCCGACACCGCAACCTGTTTACAGCCGTCCGATGTTCGGGGCTTATGGGCGGTCGGTGGAGCACTCGGCGATTACCTTTGTCTCGGCAGCAGCGCAGGCGGACGGGATCGGTGAAACTCTAGGCCTGGCCAAGAAAACAGTCGCCGTGCGGAACACACGCGAGATTGGCAAACGCAATTTGCTGCTAAACGATGCGACGCCCCATGTCGAAGTAGACCCGGAAACCTACGAGGTCCGCGCCGATGGTGAATTGCTGACCTGCCAACCTGCCGAGGTGCTGCCGATGGCGCAGCGATACTTTATGTTCTGAGATACAAGGAGCACCAAGATGACCACCGCGATCAAAACCGCTCGTATCTACCACGACCATGCGCATGCACCCGCTCATGCGCAGGTCTCGCTGGACTATGATGGCCGCTTCCTGCGCCGCAAGATGCTGGCCACGGATGATGGCGAGGCGTTTCTGGTTGATCTCTCCAACACCAAATCGCTGGATCATGGCGGGGTTCTGGTATTGGAAGACGGTCGTGAGATTGAAATCGTCGCGGCCCCCGAAGAGCTGCTGGAGGTAAAGGGCGACCACCTGCTGCGCCTCGCCTGGCATATCGGCAACCGGCACACACCTTGCCAAATCGAATCTGACAGGCTGCTGATCCAGCGCGATCACGTCATTCGCGACATGCTGATGAAACTGGGTGCCGATATTCGCGAAGTCGTCGAACCCTTCACCCCCGAAGGCGGGGCCTATGGCCACGGCAGGACCCATGGTCACGCCCACTAGCTCTGGCATCCTGACACTGACCCAATGGTTGTCCCCCGCCTATCCGGTTGGGGGCTTCGCCTATTCCCACGGGCTGGAGGCAGCGATTGAACTGGGCCGGGTCGCCAGCGCAGACCAGACAGGCGACTGGGTCGCCACGGTACTGCAACATGGCTCGGGCTGGAATGACGCGCTGTTTCTTGTGGCCGCGTATAACGCCGATGACAGGGCCGCGTTGGCCCGAATCGATGCCTCCGTCCGCGCCTTTTGCGCCGGGTCGGAACGGCTGATGGAATCCGACCTTCTGGGTCAGGCTTTCGGATCCGTGACCGGAGATATCTGGGGGCTCGACCTGCGGCGCCTCACCTACCCGGTCGCGGTGGGCCGTGCCGCGCGGATGCAGAATCTGCCGCGCCCGCTGGTGTCGCAGATGTTCCTTCAGGCCTTCATGAGCAATCTTGTGGCCTGCGCAACCCGCCTTGTCCCTTTGGGACAGACCGATGCTCAGCGGCTGATCCGTGATCTGACCCCGCTCTGCACTTCGATTGCGGAAACAGCACAACACACGGGCCTTGATGAACTGGGTTCAACCGCATTCCTGTCCGATATCTTGTCGATGAAACATGAAACTCAATATTCAAGGATATTCCGAACATGAGCAGTATGAACGGCCCCCTGCGCGTTGGTATCGGCGGCCCGGTTGGCGCTGGTAAAACGACCCTGACTGCCGCTTTGGCAGAGGCCCTGGGCGAGGCCTTTTCGATTGGTGTCATCACCAACGACATTTATACGCAAGAGGATGCCGAAGCGTTGATGCGGATGCAGATTCTGCCCCGGGACCGGATTATCGGTGTCGAAACCGGCGGTTGCCCGCATACCGCGATCCGCGAGGATGCCTCGATCAATCTGGCCGCCGTGGCAGAGATGCAGGCCCGTCACCCCGGCTTGGATATAGTTCTGATCGAAAGCGGCGGCGACAATTTGTCGGCCACATTCAGCCCGGAACTGGCGGACCTGACACTCTACGTGATCGACGTTGCAGCGGGTGAGGAAATTCCGCGCAAGGGCGGTCCTGCGATAACGAAATCGGACATTCTGATCATCAACAAAACAGATCTCGCCCCCCATGTCGGCGCGTCGCTCGAAGTGATGGAGCGCGACGCCACGCAAATTCGAAAGGGCCGACCTTTCGTGTTTTCGGCCCTACGCCACCGAACGGGCGTTGACGCGATCGTCAGTTTGTTAGCGCAGATTGGGGGTCTGAAAATTGCAGATGGATGTGTTGCAGAGGCTTCTGGCGGTTGACGTGTGCCTTTGACGGCGGAATGACGACCGAACCATGTAGCTCGTAGTCCGCTCACAATATCGTTCTTGGGCGCGGCGAACCGGCCCGATCGCCGATACAGTGCTCCACCGCAAGGTGTCGTGCCGACACCCCCCGAGGATGAACGCAATCGTCATCAATGGGTTATCTTCGGCAAGTCTCCGAAAGAGCTCGTTTGTCTCGTTGCTCGAAGGGTCCACCAGTACTTGCAACCAGTCTTCGCCTTGCCTCAGTTTTCCACTTCAAAATTTGTTGGCGTAACCTGACCATGTTGATCAGTTTATGGGATATGGCCAAAGTATAGAACCCGCCTGAGCATTGGACTTTAGACACTAGGCGACGCGTTTGGGCGGCCAAGGAACCTAGTCATTTGAAGCAGCTAAGTCTGAGTACCCGAGTCCTCAGAACGTCCGAACTTGTGGGCGAAATCGGCCCGAAGCGGACGTTCATCGACACATGTCGCCGCTGCGGTGCGGCCCGTCGAACCGGCCGTTCGCTGCAGGCGCAAATTTTCAGGGTGCACGAACTCACAGTCTGCGGACAAACCGGACTTGTGCGATTGCGGCAATTGCTGACGCGGCATTGATTTGCTGTCGCAGCACATTCATCGCTGCGTTGCAGCTGTTGTCGCCAGACCGGTCATTCAAAGCTATGATGATGCGATACTATCAAACTGTAGTTTCGAGGCACATAGGATCAGCAACTTAGACGCCGAACAAAGCCAACGTTTGCGTTGTCGCAGGCAGTGCAGCAGGACAGGCCATGCGGGCCTTCAGCCAGTAAGAAAATTCTCGTTGTGGCTCATGCAGGTGGCGGGGAAGAGGGAGTAATTCGCGGTCGTGGAATTTTTCATTAAGTTGAGATATTGCAGAGATTGGATCTTTGGTTCTTGCTTCGTGTTTGAATTGATCGGGAACGAAGCACCAATAGTGCTTCTATTTGTTGTTATGCTTTTTTGACGAGCGTATTCTTGTTTTTCTGACAGGAAATTAACGTTACTGCCGAACGCGATAGCCGGAAGCAATGATCTTGTTTATCAGAACAGCGGCGGCCTGGTGCATGTCCTTTTCATCGTTATTGCCGACCGCTGTTTCGTGGACAGCAGCTGCGTCATGCAGAACTCCCACAATTTCATGTTCGGGCAGAAGCTCACGATCTTTAATTGCAAGCAAAAGCGCTTCACAAATTGAGAGTGCGGCCATTCCTGAGTGGTCTTGCCGGTCAGCCATGGTAGACGTCCTTTTTTAACAGGCGTCCAAGCAAGGAAGCGCCACAATGAATTGCATCATACTGGCATAGATTGCTGTATACTTAACTGATCGAAAGCAGTCTTGACGTCGGATAGTTTCGCGGGCTGCTCATCGATGAAGGAAGAACACTTGCGCACTATCAAAAACAGTCCACTCACCCGAAAGCTTTCAAACTTCGTCGCTCTGACTGAGGTTGAACTTGCGGCATTGGCACGCCTGCACAAGCGTCGCAGAACCTTTGAAGCCGGACGTGACCTTGTGCATCAAGGGCAATCAGAGCAGGCTGCCTACATTCTGGCCTCGGGCTGGGTTTGTTCCTACAAAACCCAGACTGACGGGTCGCGTCAGATCGTCGATTTCCAAATACCGGGTGACTTTCTGGGCTTGCGAAGCGTTCTGCTGCACACCTCGGATCACAGCATAGAACCAATCATGGAAATCCAAGCCATTGAAGTAGTAGTGGATGATCTCCTGGAAGCATTTGCGCAGACGCCCCGGCTGGCGACAGCAATTCTTTGGGCGGTCTCCCGAGATGAAGCGATGGTGGTTGAGCACCTGGTCAACATAGGACGGCGCGATGCGGGTGAGCGCATGGCGCATTTTCTTTTGGAACTTGGTGTGAGGCTGACTCAGGTCGGGATGGCAAACAAGACGGGATACACTTGCCCCCTGACACAATACCACCTTGCCGATGCGCTGGGACTGAGTGCCGTGCATGTTAATCGTGTCCTACGGCAACTGCGGGAGAAGGGGTTGGTTACTTTTCAATCCGGGCAAGTGGTATTTGATGATTATGAAGGACTGGTGACGTTGGCCGGTTTTGACCCCACTTATCTGGATCAGGCCGGGCCACTGTTGAAGCAATAAGTTCACCCCTACAGCGATGCCGGGATTTTGATGATCGTTGCCTGTTAGAGACGGAATTCGCTTCGGCAGATTTGGGATTTCACTGAAAAAGAAGCGCAAGATAAATACAGTCCGATTGCGGTACTGGATTTCCTGCGCTTCTTAAATACTCGTTAAGAACACGCTAGCAAATATCCCGCCAACACACATCACGTTGCCGGAATCCAAACATCGTTGCACTGACGCAGGTTAGTTCGTTTTCGGCGTCACCTGATCCTCGGACACCAAATGCATTTGAGATTCCAATAAAATCTCAGGTCATTGGCCGCCGACTAACATCGATCAGCGCGCGCCTGCCATTTGCACATTATTCTAAATTACAACGCCAGTACTACCGCGGCGCTTACGAGCGTGTACCGCGGCAGACTGCGCGGGGAAGATCCAACAAACTAAATGGAGGACAAAGGTGAGCACAAGATCGTCCAGTTCTTTGGTGACGTTTTCAAATCCGTTCTCTTTGTCCGGCTACCCGGATGTACTTCCTGCAGGCGAGTATGAAGTAGTTGTCGAAGAAGAGCTACTGCAGGGCCTGAGTTTCGAAGCATATCGCAGAACCGGAACCTACCTGACAGTTCGGGGCAAAGGCAGCAAGCCAGGCCGCACGGAAATGCGCCCAATTGACCCAGAAGATTTTGAACTGGCGCTCAAGCACGACCAGACCTTGGCCACATCTAACAATGACAGCGATGCGGCGCTTTCCCCGCAGGAGGAATAGATTATGAACACGCCCGAATGGCTTAAACCCGGAATCTACGGTGCTCTGATCGGCGGGGTTTTCGTAGGCGTCGTTGGATTTTCATGGGGTGGATGGATGACCGGCGGTAGCGCGGACAAGATGGCCAACGCCATGTCCCGCGATAATGTAATCGCTGCGTTGGTTCCGGTCTGCGTCGACATGGCGAGAACTGACGCCCAACGCGCCGAAAAAATAACGACGATCAAAGAGGCTTCTTCTTTCAAGCAGAAGGATGCCGTCATGACGGACACACCGTGCGATACCTGGGCGTTGAATTGGAAGACGCGCTAAGCATTGCAGAGCGCATAGACATCTGAGACAGTTTGGCGAGCGGCGCTGTCGGTCGCCAATCCATAGTGGTTCTAGTTCTTTTACGCAGGAGTGGGACGTAGCGTGCCCTGAGCGGAAGTGTCAAAATCTTGTTGCGTACGCTCGCAGCACAGTTTTCTCGGCTCAGGCGCAATTTACAGGGTGCGGGACCGAGCGGCCATTTGATCACGCCGCGAGCACTTGTGCAGAAGCGGCGCGAAAATCGCTGCGTTGCAGCCAATGTCATCAGGCCAGTCATTCCTAGTTACGGGGAAGCCTTGATCACATACTCCTCTTTCGCCGCACTCAGGCCAGACAATTTCTTTCGGTAGTTCACCAAGGATCTTGGTCACCGGCAGTTTCAAAAACTACCTGCCCTGGCGGTACTTGCATTGCGACAAGGGAAACTTCCTTGACTCTATTCTGGCTAAGGACCACAAAAGTGCATTGGTGAAAGTTACTCGTCGCCGCGATGCTGCCGGCTTCGATGATCCAATGGCCTTCAGAATAACTGTAGCATGTGCCCCAGCATAGGAACGGGTTTCGCTGGGGTCTTCGCTATGAGCTCGTTCCTCACATGCATTCGCAACTGTCACCTGACATGCGCCAGCCATCGCGTGACCCATGAAAGAAAGCGCCGTATGAACAACACATGGCTCATAAATTGCGTGCTTGATGGCCGATAGATCAGGTCTCAGGCTCCGCTTCAATCAGTCATTCATCGTGTTTACGCGCTGCATTCTTTGTTTGATCCCAGCACTTTTGGTGTCGCTCTCAGGAACAAAGCTTCCTGCCCAAGTCGCAGGCAATGCCGATGGATCAGTTTGTGACGAAGGTTTCGAA
Organism: Ruegeria sp. AK11; assembly: GCF_056541095.1. Taxonomy (NCBI): domain Bacteria; kingdom Pseudomonadati; phylum Pseudomonadota; class Alphaproteobacteria; order Rhodobacterales; family Roseobacteraceae; genus Ruegeria; species Ruegeria sp. AK11. The sequence continues at coordinate 375,107 of NZ_JBQFXU010000001.1, read as the reverse complement.
AACAAGAATGGATCGTGCCAAAGAACAGACTTACCAGAAAACGCATATTTGACAGGTAGCTCCTATGGCATTGGCTGGGAATGCAATCACGGTTTTCAGAATGTCGGAGATCTCTGTGAGGAAATAAGAGTTCCTGAAAATGCCTATCTTGCATCAACCGGAGATCAGTGGGAGTGCAATCGGCTGTTCCAGCGTGTCGAAGAAAAATGCGAAGAACTGATTGCACCTCAAAATGGATACGTCGAAACCAGGTTTGGCGCACAGGAAATACACTGCAACTGGGGATTTCGTAAGGAGAACCAGGATTGTGTTGCAATAGAAGTCCCAAAAAACGGTCGTCTGAGCGATAAAAAAAGCTCGGATGGTTGGGTATGCCTCAGAGGTTACAACGCAGCGGAGAGCGGCTGTGAGCCTGTGGCTGTTCCACAGCATGCGTATCTTGAACCAGATTCCTACTCTGGATGGAAATGCGAACGTGGTTTTCGCGCAAACCGGGACAGGTGCGATGCGATCCTTGTTCCTTCAAACGCTCATTTGAATCGAAGAGGTGATGGTTGGGAATGCAATCGGCCGTTCACACGACAGAACGATAAGTGCGCCGAAAATATTCCACGAAAATAGGTTCGTGGAAATCAATATCGCCTGACAAATCCGGAAGGACCAAGCCGTGAACCATAACTCGATTGACGAAAATCTTGGCAAAAGGATCAAAGCCGAAAAGGCGCGTCGCCGGTCCCACGGGATTAAGATATCTATAGCGTTAGCAGTGTTTGTTGCAGCGGTAATTGTAGTGGTGTTTCTCTGATGCGTAAAAATGCCCCTCAAGTGACCCTTTCTGACTCAAAGATGTCAGTGCGTGGTATGGAACAAAGAGCATTTCAGGACCGCAGTGTTCGCAAGACGCGGAACGCTGACGTATCAGAAGTGATCGAAGTAGAATTTGGAAAGTACTTGATTAAGGCTGGCATTCTGAGCGGTAACAGCGTTGCGCGCGCATTCCCCAAGCCACCAGCGAAAACGCAAGGTTTGATTGCTGATGCAGTTGGCGAAACACCGTCATTGGCCATTGAAGCCTTAAAAGAAATTCTCGAAGAACGAGACAGGAAACGCAGCGCTCGACGTCGTTTGGAGGCGAACTCCGGCAACTTCATTCCCAGTGAAGGAGAATATGTCGAAGCATTGCGCCAGATCAGGCTCTCCACTGCGCAGGTCACCATGCTCAAAGCACTTACAATCGCAGGCAAGGAAGGACTGAGCATTGGTCAGTTAACTAAGGCAGCTGGTTACAAATCGCGCGAGGCGTCCGTCAAGGTCTTCAAGAAAATCGGGCTATTGATTGCAGAATATCTGGAACTCGAGCTTCCCGAAGCCGGATCGGCACAGAATGATGGCGCCGCTCAGGTATTGGCATCTTCTCACGTCAAAAGTGACGATGAACCAGCGACTTGGATCATGCATCAGGAGCTGCGCGATGCTGTTCGTTCGGTTCTATGACGCACGTTCCAGCGCCAGCCTTTGAAGCGAACTTCGAACCGGAATAAATGCACGAAAGGCGCACGCGTAGCTTATGTTGGAGAAAAAACCATATCCGCTCGACCTGATCTATGTACCTGTGAAACGGGCCAAAACACTTGATCAACAAAAGGTTCTGGCACTGGCCGAAGATATCCTGAAGAATGGCCAGAAGACGCCGATCCAGATACGTGCGGACAACAAGCGGTTCGTGCTGATTGAAGGCCTTCACCGACTAGAGGCCATTCGCGCCCTCGGCGGTGATACGGTTGAAGCCTTTTTGGTGCGCGCCCGATTACACTAGACTCTTGTTGGGATTGGCGTTCGACAAAGCCTGAGAAAACGTCAGCAGGCGCTGACTTTCTTCATCCCAAAGATGCAATCGTGCGCAATGAAGGCTCTCATATAGAGTAATACGCTGGCAATTTTCCAACTCGGAATGGTCACGCAAAACCTCGTTTAGCCGATAAAACGGTATGCGGCTGGCAAGGTGGTGAACATGGTGTACACCGATATTGGCAGAGAACCACCGCAGGATGCCTGGCAGGGCATAGTGAGAACTTCCATAGAATGCGGCGTTCTGAAGGTTCCACCCCTCTTCCCGTTCCCAGGTCGTGTGTTCAAACTGGTGTTGAATATAGAAAAGCCAAATACCAATCGATGATGCGACAATCATGGTTGGTAGGAAAACATACGCTAAAACCTCAATGCCTCCGGCCCAAAAAACTAGGGCCAATACCCCTGCAATTGCAGCGTTTGTTCCCATCGCACTTGCCCAATACAGCCAGCCTGACCGCATGAAACCAAAGGGCAAGCGATTTTGAAAAAAGAACGTGTACACCGGTACGATACAGAACAGGAAGAAGGGGTTCCGGATTAACCTGTAAGCGGCACGCCCGAACCAATTCCGTTTCAGGTATTCCTCAATGGTCAATGTAGGAATGTCACCCATACCACGCCGATCAAGGTTACCGGTTGAAGCGTGGTGAATCGCATGGCTTTGCCGCCAAACGTCATAGGGTGTCAGGGCAAGAACACCCAGAACCCGGCCGGTCCAATTGCAAACAGTGCGACTTCTAAAGAAAGATCCATGACCGCAATCATGCATAATGATGAAGATACGGACCAGAAATGCGGCATTCAGGACGGCCAGTAAAAATGCGATCCAGACACTAAAATATAAAGCCATCCACGCTAGAGCCCATAGCGCGAATAAGGGGACAACGGTGATCGCAATTTCATAAATACTGCGCTTTGCATCGGCAACACGGTATTGCGCGAGCACCCGCGTCCAGTCTTTAGGTTGCAACTGACTTTTTCTCCAAGGGCTTTTAGCAGCCCATTGTGCAAACGGGCACCCCATAAGGGTGCCCGTAAAAGGTCAGGCCAGTGCCAGATTGGCGGCGCTGTCGCGTCCGTCACGGCCAGCTTCGACGTCAAAAGTGACCTTCTGGCCGTCTTTCAATTCGCTGATGCCGGAACGTTCAAGTGCTGAGATATGCACGAACACATCGCGCTTACCATCTTCAGGCTCGATAAAGCCAAAACCTTTGGTCGAGTTGAACCATTTTACTGTGCCATTTGCCATGGTGGAAGTCTCCTAATACTTGCCGCCCGCATTATTGCGGCGACTCGGCGTGGTCGGTCTGAATCGAAAGACTGAACGCCGAGTTTGGGAGACAGCAGGTCGAAAAAGAAAAACGTAAGCCTTGTGTATATGGACTTTGAGTACACACGATACAAGCCTTGATACAATGGAAAGCAACAGAAGATCTGAGTCTGCCTAGCCCAATTTGGGACAAAGATAAGCAGAACGCATTGCTCTGCGTTTCGGGAATCAGAGGTCGGCTTCTGATAAAACCTGCCGAATGCGTATGCAGCAAACTGATTGCTCAGGCACGGCAGGTAGGGCTCACTGTCCGAAATCGCCGCGTGCTTCAAGAACACCGTGGCCAGGCACAAATGTTCGTTGATTGATTGAAACATTACTAAATCAACGAGTTGACCTCTCTAACGAACGGTAGATTCTGCGCGGCCCGAATCTTGGGTCATGCTGCGTTGGCATAGGGCGACTGCGAGCCTCAAAGTGCCATTAGTAGGTCCGTATCTGCGTAAGCATCGGGCAAGAAACGTTACCGATGTTACAGTTGGCCGTAAGTTCATTCAGGGCGGCCTCCAATCGCTTAAGTTCGATTATCTTCATACGCACATTGGAGATATGAAGCTCGGCCAGTTCCTGAACGGATTGGCAATCCTCGCTATCACCTTCGGACAGGTTGAGAAGCACCTTTGCATCGGCAAGCGCAAAACCCAAGTCTCGGCACTTCCTTAGAAAACAAAGCCGTCCCACATCGTGCGCAGAGTACATGCGTCGATTATTCGATGCCCTTTCTGGTTTCGGCACGATCCCTTCGCGTTCGTAGTAGCGGATAGTTTCAATTCCGACACCGCTTTGCCGGGATGCCTCCCCAATCGCAAACATGTGAGATTTCCTGTCTTGATCCTGTAGTGGCTACAGAAGTTAAACGAGTGGTTGTTGTCTCTACAACTCCGCGCGACGTAGTCCATCAGGGAAACAGAATGCAGAAGTACCTTAGCCTCAGCTATTTGGGATCGCTATCAGCGCTTGGCGTCGCGACTTGCTGCGTTTTGCCCATGATGATGATGTTACTGGGGCTGGGCGGCAGTTGGTTGGCAATCTTTGGGAAGGTTGCGGCAGCGAGTTACTATGTGCTGACGATTTCAACGGCACTCGTCGCGATATCGTGGCTGGTATCTTATCGGCGCGGTTCCTTACCGACGTTAAAATGGCGGCTTGCAGGAACAACTCTAATCACCGGCGTGGCTTGGGTCGTTGTGTTTAACGAGGCACGGATTAACGATTACCTGATCATGCAGATGTGAGACTATGACAAAACAAACTGTAGTCCTAGAAAGCACCCTGATTTGCCCGAAGTGCGGCCACAGTGAAACCGAGCAAATGCCAACGGATGCTTGCCAGTGGTTCTATGAATGCAAGTCGTGCAAAACAGTTTTGAAGCCGTTGGAAGGCGACTGTTGTGTTTACTGTTCATATGCGACGGTCCCGTGTCCACCAATTCAGCTAGGCGATAGCTGTTGCGGATGAAGTGAAGGACGGCTTTGTTGAGCAAACTGTGAACTGCCGCCGCGAGCATCGCTGCTATTTGCATGAATGACAGTTCTTTCCGCTGCTTGGCCGCACAAGATATTCGGCAGTTGCAATGTTGTTACTGCTACAAGCGCATGCAGCAATAAAATCCAGGGTACAGGTTGGGCTCACTGCCGTCATCAGAACAACCGCAGCATCTCATTGGAGAGCCTAGATCACGACGATGAAGTCGGCCCTTTGCGGACATCCCAAACACGTTCGTGATGCTGCAGTCGCAACCCGCATAGCAGACATTGATAAACCAGTGTCGGGTCAAACGCGATCGTCTCCTGCCCCTGGACGTGCTGGCCATAGATCTCCTGTCAATTGACAATTCTAGAAAGGAGGTTCGGGCAGTCGCCGCATCTATTGAAACGTAATAAACCACTTGTTTAATTAACTAACTAGTATAATAATACCCTATGACCAAAGATGACCGACTAGACGCCGCGTTTTCCGCCCTTGCGCATCCGGCCCGCCGGGCAATTCTGGCACAGCTTGCGCAAGGATCAGCCAGCGTGAACGCCTTGGCAGAGCCGTTTGATATGACCTTGCCTGCTGTGTCGAAACACATTCGGGTGCTGGAACGCGCCGGCCTGATTTCGCGACAGAAGGACGCCCAGTTTCGGCTATGCAAACTCGAAACGGCGCCAATTCAGGAAATCGCAAGTTGGACCGAGAGGTATCGGTCGATTTGGGAGGCACGCTTTGACACGTTGGACACTCTTTTGGCGGACATGAAGGAAAACGAAACATGAGCGAAGAGAACACCTGGGTTCGGATCGAGAGGGTATTTGATGCGCCAATCGATCTTGTGTGGAAACTGTGGACCGATCCGGTCTTGTTCAAACAATGGTACGGCCCAAACGGCATGTCGGTCCCGACAGCCGAGATGGATGTCAGAGTAGGCGGAACCCGCAAAGTCGGCATGGCGATGCAAACACCAGAGCGATCAATGGAAATGTGGTTCACCGGCGTCTACAAAGAGGTCAGCGCGCCTGGTCGCCTCGTCTATACAGAAAGTATGTGCGACGCCGACGGCACCATTATTTCACCGCAGTCGATGGGGATGCCGGAGTCCTTCCCGGACATCACTGAGGTTATCGTCGAGCTCAGTGAGGTGGACGGCAAAACGCGCATGGTCATGGTCCATGTGGGTGTTGGCGAAGGCACCGCTGGCGCTGGAGGTTGGAACCAGGCCTTCGACAAGCTGGCAGCCTTTGCGCAGTCGCTGGGCGATGAGCGGTCATAACATGCGCGAACTTGCGGTTATCACCTTTGTGACTCTGGACGGGGTGATGCAGTCGCCCAGCATGCCCGAGGAAGACCCCTCTGGCGGCTTTACGCAAGGCGGATGGGCAGCCCCCTATTGGGAAGGTGTGATGCCGCATGTTGAACGCGTCGCCATGTCGGAACCTTACGACATCCTTTTTGGGCGCAAGACCTACGACATCTTTGCCGGACACTGGCCAAACGCGCCGCGTTCTGATCTTGGCGATCGGTTAAATGCGGCGCGAAAGTATGTGGCCACCTCGCAGACGCTACCATTGAGTTGGGAAAACTCACACTCGTTGAGCGGCGACGTGGCTGAAGCTGTGCAAGAGTTGAAGGACCAAGACGGGCCGCTGCTTCAAGTCCATGGCAGTTCTGCGTTAATCCAAACACTGCAAGCCCATGATCTGATCGACGAGTTTCGGATCTGGACGTTTCCCGTTGTCGTCGGCACGGGAAAGCGGCTGTTCGAAGGCACCGCTTTGCCACGCGCCTACGCTATGATACGGACTGAATCTCTTGGAGACGGGGTAACTCATCAGTGTCTCAGGCGGACGTGACTGTTGTTCGCCCTGCCCCGCGAAAAATCAAGCCCAGGGCCAGTGCGAACAGGCCGAACTGCAAACACAGATAGAGTGTCTCCATCAAGATGAACGTACCTGCTTGCGGCACGTTTTGCTTGGCCACCAGCGCCAGCACATGGCTTGTCCAGAAAAATAGCCCCAGCAAGGCTGCGAATGTGACTGCCCGCCTTAGACCGCTGCGACCGAACCGAAACATAGGGTAAATGGCTGCCAACACGGCACCCTGGATACCCATCGACGCCAGACCGACAGCGATGTTCGGCTCGCCTTCGAAATATCCGAAGCTCATGTACCTGTCTTTGAACAGGACCAAATGCCAAATGATGGCCAGGGGAAAAACGATCAGAGGATAGGCAGCGGCAGCCAGGATCTGTTGCTTCAACATGTCGGGTCTCATGCCCCCTCGCCCCGCTTCCAAAGAGCCATTGGGCTGCCGCCGGGATCGCGGATGAAACTTGCATCCCCTGCTGGGCCTTTGACGTTTTCGGCAATGATACTGGCACCGCTTTCGCGCGCGCGACCTGTCGCGGCCTCCAGATCATCAACCTCAAAGTAAGGCACCCAGCCGGTGATCCCGTCCATCTCATTGCAAGTGGCGGCGAAGGGCATGTCGCCCCCTTGCTCGGTCAGAAATGTCATCGAGCCGATATCTTTGGGCTGCCATCCAAACATCGATTGCAGGAACACGGTCGTTTCTAGCGGCTTGTTCGTCATGTTGTCGTACCAAACGAAGGGTGCAGGCATTTTTCTCTCCACTTGCATTTTGCAAGTAATTTAATACTTCGGCCACTTGCATATTGCAAGTACATTTCGGTCGCCTATATCTGCATCATGAACTCGAACGAAAAACCTCAATGGAACGGATGCCCCACCCGCTATGCCGCTGGCATCGTCGGCGACAAGTGGTGCTTTCTTTTGCTGAGGGATGTCCTGCTGCACGGCAAGCGCACTTACCGCGAGTTCCTTGCCTCGCCCGAAGGCATCTCGACCAACATCCTTGCGAACCGACTATCCAAGCTTGAAACGCTGGGCATGCTGACCCGCGAAGCCGACCCTCGCAAAGCCAGCAGCGTTTGCTATTTTCCGACACAAAAATCCAAGGATTTTCTACCCGCCTTGGTGTCGATGATGGTTTGGGCGACGCAGTATGACGAGGTCACCGAAGCGCCCGCCTCATTCGCGGAAAGCTTTTCCAACGATCCTGCCGGAACGATCGCTTGGTACGAAGCAGAAATTGACCGCGTCGATCAGGCGTTACGATCCAGCTGACCGATTGACCCACCAGTCGTGCATCGATGTGAACACGGGGGCCAGCGCCAGTCCATCTGCGCTGGCAGAGTATTCAACCCGGGGCGGCACCTCGGCATAGACTTTTCTGGTGACCAGCCCGTCAGCTTCCAACGCGCGAAGCTGGTTGGTCAGCATCGTCTGAGTGATGCCGTCGATGGATTTGCGCAATTCGCCAAAACGCTTGGTGCCCTGAAAGATCAGAATCTGCAGAATAAGCAGCTTCCATTTGCCGCCGATCATCCCGATCACCCGTGGCGCGGGGCATGTGCTTTGGTCGGGAACAGCCGGTTGAACGGCATCAGCAAGGGCCTCGGACATCTTGTTTTCCTCAATAGTATCATTTTCGATAGTATAGCAAAAAATTCTGCCTACTTTTCAGATCATACCGTGGTGGCTATGTCTCTGCAAACACCCACCCACGGAGGAATGTGAGTATGTCCCTGGAAATCTGGACCGTAAGCGGTGCCCCCAGCCCCTGGCGTGCGACCCTTGGAATGGCCTTCAAGGGCCTCGATTATGACGTCCACCTGCTGTCCGCCGCACAAAAAGAGCACAAGTCAGACGCCTACCTTGCCATCAATCCACGCGGCACCGTACCGACCGTGAAAAACGGCGACACGACCCTAAGCCAATCCGTTGCGATCCTGGCTTGGCTGGATCGGGAATACCCGGCCAAACCCTTGTTTGGGGAAACACCGCTGGACGCAGCGATGATCTGGCAGCGCACCATGGAGATTTTCGACTATCTGCCAGATGCCACAAGCGGTGTGCTGTCGCCCATCTTTTTCCAAGGCGCGGATCAAGCGACCGACGACCTGAAAATCGCCAGCGAAAGGCTTCGGTCCGAACTTGCGAACCTAGCCGACATCTTGGCCGAAACCCCATTTCTGTCCGGTGAACGCCCGGGGGCGGCTGACGCTGTGGCCTTTCCCCATGTGCGACTGATCCAACGGGCCATGGAGACGAAGCCAATGATCATGCAAGCGCTTGACTTGCCGGACCTGGCGACCGTGTCGCCTGATATCGCGGATTGGGTTGGGCGGATCGAAACCCTTCCAAATGTCGCCGCAACCTTTCCGCCCCATTGGGCCGACGCTGCTTAAGGACAACCAAGATGACCGCACCAAGCTATACAAAGTCCATAGACGTCAAGGCATCCGCCTCCACTGCATTCGACGCGGTAACTAGGGGTGTCGCACATTGGTGGACCCGACCCGATCAGCCGCTGAACAACATCGGGGACCGCGCTAAATTCACCTTCCCACCCGGCGTGTCCTATTGGACGTTCGAGTTGACCAGCACTGACCAACCAACACATGTCGAATGGACCTGCGTCGATGCCCTACACATCCACGAGGGCCAACCCAAAGAGATTGAAACCGAGTGGCTCAACACCAAGGTGCTGTGGCAAATCACCGAACAAGAAGGTGGCTCTAGAATTGAGATGCGGCACCAAGGGCTCACCCCCGACTTGCTATGCTATGATGTTTGTGAGGCGGGCTGGGATATGTTTTTTCTGGGCAGCCTCAAACAATACCTCGACACAGGGCAAGGCAAGCCTCACCAAGGATAATCCGGGCGTGAATTGGAAAGGACTAAGTTTGGCCGCCTCAGATCGCCGCAGAAGCGTGAAAGTCCAATTGAAGGCCGCTATTTTTCTGGGCCTTTATGCCGCCGGATGGCTTGCCATTGCGCTGTCGTCGCCGCTCGCAGCCGATGCAGTATATGTCGAGCTCAATGTAACTGCCGGAGGCGGCGAGATTGAAAGCACGACGATTGTGATCAAACGCCTGTCTGATGGCCAGCTTTGGGTCGCAAATCCTGTCCGCGCCCAACAGCAATTTTCGCCAGCCTCCACGTCCAAGATCCCACACAGCTTGATTGCGCTGGAAAATGGATTGGCGACGCCCGAAACTGTGTTTCAGTGGGACAGTGTTCCACGAAGTAACCGCGCATGGAACCAGGACCATTCACTCGAATCCGCGTTCCAATACTCGGTGGTTTGGGTCTATCAGGAGATTGCCCGAGCCGGGGGACAGGCTGTGATGGCGCACGGGTTGAAGAGCTTCCAGTGCGGAAATGCAGATGTCGGCACCATCGACCAGCTCACCACCTATTGGCTGGACGGAACACTTTCAATCTCGGCGCAGGAACAAGTTGCGTTCCTGTCGAAACTTGCCCTGGAACGGTTGCCACTGTCTAAAACTACCTATGCGGCGGCCAGGAGCATCATGGTAAGCGATTTCCATCCAGATTGGACCATGCGTTCCAAGACCGGTTGGTGGTACAGCAAAACGGATATGGACATCGGATGGTTCGTCGGCTGGCTGGAATGCGCGAGCGATAATTATGTCTTTGCTCTGAACATGGATATGCCAGACACAACATATCTCTCAAAGCGAAAGGCAGTCACGTACCGTGTTCTCCAAGACATCGGGGCCTTTGACTGCGAATGAACGGCCCAGAGCCGACATCCAGGGCACCGCTCGGATGCCGCATCGGCAGCCCGCATTGCCGCCATTCGCTGCAGCCGCAAAATTTGACCTGGTTCGAACTCTCGGATCGCGGACAAAGTGGACCTATCGAGTTCAAGGCGCGATCAATACTTCGCGCTCAATTTCCATTGCAAAGCCAAGCGGCAATCCAGACACGCCTAGCCGACATTCGTCACAACCCGCCGCCGCATGCAGCGGTCGCCAAAGCGGCCATTAGCAACCAGATGCAGCATTTCTATCCAACCAATGCCTCGGCCGGTGCGAAACGCTCTTTGGCCACATGTAAACAAAGGCATTCCGGTGCAATCCATGCTACCTTCCCACGGATAGTATTCTGGTAGCGGGTATTTGAGATGGGACGAGTGCGGCGAGGTCTGAGTGAAGGGCAGGCGCAAGCTTTAGAGGCGGCCTTCAAGGCAGCCAAAACCTACCGCGAGGAACTGCCAAATGGGCCGGCCCGGCCTGTCTTGGGACTTGGTGAAGCTGCCAGCCGCTTTTTGGGCCCTCTTCCTGAAACGGGGGTGCCGGAAAGTGAGGTAATCGGGGACATCGTGCAACTTTCTGAAGGCGGTCTGCACAAAATGGCGGGGCCGACCTTCTTCGGCTATGTCCTCGGCGCGTCGCATCCCGTCGGTGTAGCCGCCGACATTCTGGTATCAGCCTGGGGGCAGAACGCGGGCTCATCTTTTGAAACGCCTGCAATAACCGGAATGGAGCGCGCTGTTTGCAACTGGGTAATAGAGTTGCTGTCACTGGCGCCCGAAAGCGGAGCCGGTCTTGTGACCGGCGGCACAGTGGCAAACATGGTTGGCGTCATGGCCGCACGCAATGCGCTGCTGGCTGCCCAGGGGTGGAATGTTGAAGCTGACGGGCTGTTTTCGGCACCCGAGATTCCCGTTTTGATCGGGCAGGATGCGCATTCCGCCCCATTCGCTGCCCTGCGTTATGCTGGCTTTGGCGCGGGCCGGACAAACATCGTCACAGCGGACGGCGAAGGGAGGATAAAGCCGGATGCGTTCCGGGCTGCCCTGGACAGCTGCAGCAGCCCGCCGCTTGTCATCCTGCAGGCAGGTCAAATAAACACCGGCGCCTTCGACCCGTTTGCCGAGCTCATCCCAATGGTGCGCGAGCGGAACGGCTGGGTTCATGTGGATGGTGCTTTCGGGCTCTGGCTCGCTGCTGTACCCGAACTGGCAAACCGGTTGGAGGGGGTTGCTGAAGCGGACAGTTGGGCGATTGACCTGCACAAGTGGCTTAATGCTCCATTCGATGCTGGCATGGTTATCGTGCGCGACCGGGCGCCGCTCGTTGCGTCAATGTCTGCCCGCGGCGCCTATCTCCCGGAAACAACAGAGCATTGGGAACCAAGTGATTCAACGCCGGAACTCTCCCGACGTGCAAGAGGTGTCCCGAGCTATGCGATACTTCGGCACCTTGGCCGGACGGGAGTTTGCGAACTGGTAGCACGCCATTGCCACCTGGCGGAGCGAATTGCCCGAACGGTTTCGAACGAGCCCGGCCTGACAGTTCTGAACCAGATCCACAGCAATCAGGTCGCAATCTGCTGCGGCGAGGGGCCGGATGGCAACGATCTGACCATGCGGGTCCTGCAGCGCGTTCAAGACAATGGAAAGGTATACCCTACCCACGGCGAATGGGCGGGTCGGAAGATCATTCGAGCCTCTGTAATCGGATACGATATGAGGGAAGAGGATGCTGATCTTCTGTCATCCGAGATCATTGAAGCTTATCGTCTTTGTGCTGCTGGCGTTCTCTGATTTGGCCAGAAATTTTATTGCTGCAGTCAGGCATTAATGAGCTTCAATGGGCTCGAATGGGCCATTCGGTGTCACTGCGAGCAACCCTTCGACCCGCCTGGCACCCCTTCGCAGCCGGCCCATTGCAGCCGTTTTCAAGCTCCTTTTTTTGCCTGATCGGGAGCTTTTTCTCGAAGTTGGCAACACCTGCGAAGTTCAATGGCCGCCCCATGAATGAGGCGGCCGCTCTCGCATTACTTTCAATGAGGCAGAGAGCCTATCCGCGGCTTAGGATTTCCTCGCCGAGGATCTGCATGATTTTCTGTCCGGCCTCGCTGGCCCAATTGACCGAAAGTTCCGCAAGCAGCGCGCTGGTTGTGGTGAGCTCGACACCGCCTCGCTCCATTTTGCGGAACGCCATCTCATCCGTCAGCGCAGTGGGAGACCCGGAAGCATCAACCACTGCGGTCACGGCAAAGCCCTCTTCGGCGGCACTGATCGCAGGCGGGGCAAGACACACGTCAGTGGTTATGCCTGCCATGATGAAATGCCTGCGCCCGGTGTTGCGGCAGGCAGCGGCAAAGGCGCTGTCATCCCAGCAGTTCACCACGCCAAGGCGCTTGATCCGCGCGGCGAAGGCATCCGGGGCAATCTCTTCCAGCGCGGGCATCAGCGGCCCCTGCATGTTGTCTTCCATGCTGGAAGTCAGCACCAGCGGCATGCCAAGCGCCGCCGCCGTCCGCGCCAGGGCCCGTGTGTTGGCTTCGATCAGATCGCGGTCAACGGACTTTGCCCAGTTCATGGTGCCAACCTGATGGTCGATCAGAACAATGGCTGCGTTTTCGGGGGTCACTTTTTTGGAGGTCATGTTGATGTCCTTTCCTGGTTAAGAGATTTCGGATGCGGGCAGTTCGAAGATCAGGAGCTCAGCGCCGGCTGCAGCCTCAACCGCCACGTCCCCGGCACGGAGCAGTCCCAGCCCATCCCCTTTCCTGAGGGCGCGGCCGGCAGCAGTTGCCTCGCCTTCGATCATAAAGATGTAGAGGCTGCGGTCAGGGCTGGACGGGCTGAAGTTCAGCACGCTGCGGCGGTCGAAGTTGCCGTAACTAAGGCGCACCTCCTGCTGCACGACAAGTGAGTCCTCGGCGCCGTCTGGCGACAGCACCAGCTGGAACCGGTTGCTGTGGTCCGAGGTTTCCAGCTCCTTGCTGGAATAAGTCGGCGCCAGGCCTCTGGCCCGCGGCTCGAACCAGATTTGCAGCGCACGCATTGGCTTCGTCCGCGAGTTGTTCACCTCGTTGTGCAGGATGCCTGTACCGGCGGTGATCACCTGAAGACCTTTCGAATTCACAGTACCGTTGTGAACGGGCACCACCGGATCGATATGCGAAACCTCTCCGCTCACCATGAAGGTGACGACTTCGACATCCCGGTGCGGATGCAGGCCAAAGCCTTGGGCGTCCGGTGCAAGCGTGCCGTCGTCAATTGTGATCAGCGGGCCGAACCGCCGGCGCCCTTCTGCAAGGTGCGGCTTGAACGACAGATGCGCCTGCATGAAGCCGAAGTCCTTGAACTCACGGGTCGCGGCGGGGTGATAGACCATCTCCGTCTGCATTTCTCATCTCCTGGCCTGTTCGCTGAGATAGAATTTAGGGAACTCATTCGTTCTGGAAAATGATCTGTTTGTTAACTACTGTTCGGATTTATGAACGATAGATTCTATTCCTGCGCCAAGGCCCTGGTGGCCACTGTGCGCGCCGGGTCGATGAGCGCGGCAGCTGCGGAGCTGAACACCACGAAGTCGGCGATCAGCCAAAAGCTGGCGCTGTTTGAAGCCGAATTGGGGCTGGTCCTGCTGGACCGGTCTGGGCGGGCGGTGGCCCCGACCGCGGCAGGGCGCAGAATTTTCGAGATTTGCGCAGGCCCGGTGGATGTAGCGCTTGAGGCCGAGGCGCAGCTTGGCTTCGTCCGAAGCGGGAAGATTGCAGGACGGGTGTCAGTCTCAGGACCCAACAGTCTTCTTTGCACCGTGCTTGTCCCGCTTCTGGCAGGCCTTCGGTCCCGCTACCCGGCTATCGAACTTGAATTGCATGCCGATGATTCAAAATCGGATTTTGCGGCAGAGGACATAGATCTGTCCTTCAGAACCGGCCCTGCAGATAAAAGGCGGTTTATTTCGGCTGCCCTGCCGTCCGCGCAGCGCGCGCCTCTTGCCAGCCCGGCCTTTGCAGAATGGATGCCCCGTCTCTCTCGGCCTGCTGATTTGGCCAGGTTGCCCTGTGTATTGCGCACCCAAGAATCCGGCAAATGGGCGTTTCGAAATAAGGAAGGGCAACAGGAGATCATCGAGCCGACGATCGGCCTGCGCGTCAATTCGATGGAGCTTGCATTTGCAGCTGTCCTTGCCGGGCAAGGAGCAGCACTGCTCCCGTCCTTACTGACAGAGGTGCATATTCAAGCTGGCAATCTCGTGCGCCTGATCCCTGACTGGTCTGCCGATCCAGTGGCACTGACTTTGCTTTGCCGTCCTGAACGTTTGGCTGCTCCCCAGGTTGCGGCGGTACGGCGCCATATCCTGGATGCATGCGGCAACAACGGCTTCCTGGGGACAGAGCTTCAATACGAGAAAGTCTAACAGCTTACCAAAGCTCGGTTTGGCACCGTGACGATTAGGCCTGCCTCCCTCCAAGTCAGCCGATAGGAACGGCCCTTAAGAGACATTCACCACCCAGCTCCGATGCTGCGGTCGCAGCCCGTACTGCCGCCGTTCGCTGCGGGTGCAAAGTCGAGAGCATGACGACTTAGAAGCGGGCCACTGGCTTAAGCTGCAGCACACATGCTCAGAACGAATTCAACGCGCTGTTGCACTGATACTCTTGGCAGCTCCGTTCTCAAGTAGCCAAGGGTATCTAATGCGCGCACAATACGGCGATGCTCCTGAAGTGCTTCACTGAAGTCGTGCCTGCGTTCAGCGTCCTGCGTGAAAAGATCTTTCCATGGAGGGGCTACGAAAACATGCTTTGCGTATTGCCGCGATGTTCCGAGTGTTTCTGATAGGTCCGGTCCACCAGAACTCGCTAAGGCAACCGCAGCATCAACTAAGCCGCGATCAAAAAAGACCCAACCTTCTGACTCACACGCTGCGTGCAAGTCTGTCCTTGCAACCTCAACGGCTCGCAAGGCGAATGCGTGCATGTTCACCCACGGCAAAGCGTGACTCGCCCGGGCCAGTTCATCTGCAACGATCCGTCGACCAGGCTCTGGCACCGTAGTGTGCCCACATTTGCCGAGGGCCTGAAGCAAAGTTGACTTTCCCCCACCAGAACAGCCTGTCAGCAAAATCAGCTTTTGTCCCATCACTTTGTCCCAAGACCAATTCTGCGTCGCGCTACCGCTCGTTCTGAGGAAGGCCGTCTGCGATCTCGTAGTAGTCCCCTTTCTCAGACATAAAGATATGCATCGCCAGAGACGTATTCGTTGGACCATCGAACACGCCCATGGCCACCGCCGTCCAGTCATGGTGGATCGGATCCCAGAACAGGGTTGATCCACAGGTGCCGCAGAAGCCCCGTCGCACCTTTTTGGAAGACTGGTACCAGCGCACTGCATCCTCGCCTTCAACCCGAAGTGACGTCCGGGGAATGTCGATGGAGGCCTCAAAATGACCGGAATGCTTGCGACATTGCTGGCAGTGGCATGCCGTGGGGCGAGGCAGGTCACCTTCGACGACGATCTTAACGGCGCCACAAAGACAAGATCCTTTATGCATGGCCCACCTCCTCTGTTTTTGGCGCACGGTTCCGGCGCCGCACATTCAGTGCTTGAATGAGAGCTTTCGCTTCGGCTGGCGGCTCCTGTTCGACGCGTCGGTAGTTGGTGCCATCGTTTCGGCGCGTCAGAAGCCCGGCAGAAATCATTGTTCGCCGCAGGGTTGCTGGATCGTTGAACACGTGTTCGAGATTCAGACGCTCGTTGACTTCCTGCTCCATCATCGACTGTGCCGGCGGAAGTCTTGCCCAGAGCGCCCAAAGAGCAAGCGTTTGCACACTGCGTTTGGACGGCCAACGAACGAGACAGCCATTGGAATCGAATTGATGCAAGGCGCGCTCTACGGCTCTCGCATCAACAGTTTGCCCGTTGGTTGCGCGCGCAAGCCTTTGGCCAGCAGAGTGGACCGAACGCATGTGTTGGACATTTTGAAAATTTGCGGCACGCGCAGCCATATTCATAAGCACGAGGTGCGGCGGGCTTACGTCACCGAGTTGCTTGGCGAGGGATCGCGCAAACACGGTCAAGTCGTCCGCGTGTAACGGCAGAGAGATTTTAGGCATGGGGCTTCCACATCAAGCGCCAATGCTGGATCGTCGGTCGCTGGCTTAACGAAGCGGCGCTCTCAACTGTGTTAGTGATTGCTTTGCCGTTCGATCTGTTTGGCAGGTTTAGCTCTCCCAGAGGAGCAGCGACGCCTCGGTGTCTGCCGACCGTGCAAAGTAGATAGCAAATGATGCGACCGAGGCCAAGGCCATCGTTGTATTGCCCGCCCAACCAGACAGTTTCCTTCATCCGTCTCTTCCTGGTTCGCTCTGATCGCTGGAGAATAACGCGATCTTGTTGCCTTGAGGATCGCGCAGGTAGCCGACAAAAAAGTTCGGTCCGTAGGCCTCTCTGAAGCCCGGCGCTCCATCGTCTCTTCCACCCGCCTCAAGTGCAGCGGCATGAAGATCACGAACCTGTTGTTGGCTGCGCGCCTCGAACGCGACCATCGTGCCATTTCCTGTTGATGCGGGCTTCCCGTCAAAAGGAGATTTGACATAGAACTCAGGGAGGTTTGGCGCCTGCCCCGGCTTTGTAGGAAGCGCATAGCTCAGGTCACCGTGATAGTGTTCCAGCTGATATCCGAGATCTGGCAGAAACGCGGAGTAGAAGCGTTCAGCGCTCTTCATGTCATCGGCACCTATTGTGATGTAGGCAATCATAGTTAAGCATCCTTGTGATTTGTTCCCATTCGTCGCTTGACGCGTTTAGTCGCGGCGGTTCGCGCATTTGATCATATAAACCAGTATCGCCGCGCATGTTCGGCCTTAGCCTCTTCGATAGTCATGCGATTTCTACCAAGCGGATCAATTGATGGAAAATCACTGGGTCGTGCTGAAGCGGGCAGAGTGCCGATGGCAAGAACGGCCGCACCGCCGGCAAACGCTGCAGAAAGGCCAAACATGGCACCCCAGGATATGCCAGCGACGATCCCGGCCAAAACCGCTCCAAACGCGCCTACCCCGTCCAGCAAAGTGAACGCGAAACCCAGCGTCGTACTTTCGTTGCGATCCGAGTGATCAACTGCGGCTGCCAGCATTGTCGCTCGAACTGCGTCCAGCGAGGCAACCCCAAAGGCCATGATTGCAATCATGACCAAGAACGGGGGCTCGAACACCAGTAAACCGACAGCCAGGGCAGCAAACCCGTTTCCAGTTGCGAGTACCGGAAAGCGGCCGAGCTTGTCGGAAATTGATCCAACCAACGGCTGGGCGAGCGCCCCGGCCACAAGCATAGCTGCAAAGATAACCCCAATCTTTTCGGGTGTAAGTGCGTGAACCGTCGCCAAGTAGAGCGGGATCATGCTCATCAGACCAATCAGTGCCATGTTATTGAATGAGACCATGGCAACGAGGCGAACCCCTCTTTGACTGCGCCATGTATTCAGAAGCAGCAATAGCTCCTTTCTACTGATACGCGAAGCTTCGGATAAGGGAACCGCCCGCGCGATCCACAAAAAACAAACGCCAACACAGGCGGTTGGAAGTACCGAAAGCGCCAGAGCAACGCGCCAATCCACAACCGATAACAGCAACCCGATCAACAGTGGCGCGAACACCTCCGCAAAAGACCCTCCAACCGCATGTATTCCCAAAGCGCGGGCGCGCGTTGTCTTGTTGTCGTCGGTCAGTACTCCGGTTGCAATCGGATGCCAGGCCGCGTTGCCCATCCCAGCGAGTGCCAGAAGGATCGCAAGGCTCCAAAATCCTAGCGCCTTTGCTGCGAGCGCATATCCCACGACGACCCAGAAAAAGGTACCGACAAGAAGACGACCCCGGCTCGACACCCGATCTGCGATGAGGCCCGCAGGCAGATAGGCCAAAGCACCACCAACGCTGAGCAGCGTGAACAGTAGACCGACCTCAGCGGGGGAAAGGTCCATGTGGAGGCCAGCGGCCGGCACGATCAACCATAGCGCTGCGATTGGCCAGTCGATGGCGAAGTGTCCTGCGGCAAACCAGGCCATCAGAGATCGTTCTGTCATAGTGCCTAACCCATTGAGTGCGAAACTTCAGGCACGGTGCCCGACTGATTGGCGATTGTTAGCGAAGGGTGATATGTCTGTCTGTCGACAGGGAGACGATTGTTATCGAGGATTCGTCAATGAAGGACAGCAAGCTGACAACATCTGATCGACCCCGCTATCTCGGGGAAACGATTGAGCCAGCGTCAGGCGAATGCTACGACTGGCATTCCCACGATTTTGGTCAACTCATCTCCGCGGCCTCAGGGTCGATGTATGTCGGAACCCCGGACCGGGTCCTGCTGCTCAGCCCGGCTATGGCGATCTGGATTCCCCCGGACAAAGAACATTGGATGCGCTATGGGGCGAACAACGTCATGCACTATGTCGATGTCAATCGCGAAGAGGCAGAGTGGCTTGGGCCAGATTGCCGGGTCGTGGCCATGACACCACTTCTGGATGCATTGTTTGTTGCGGCGATGCCAGAAGCTACAAGTACACGAACAGTTAAGCACAACACAGCGCTGCAGACCTTGCTTCGACACGAGCTACTCGCAGCGAAGGACGTGTCGCTCTCACTTGTTTTGCCGAAAGATGCGCGGCTACTCGGCGTCGCGCGTGATGCCCTCAACGACCCAGGCAGCATTCGCTCAGTCGAAGCTTGGTTGTCAGGCGTCTCCGCGAGCAGAAAGACCGTCGAACGACTGTTCATCGCAGAAACAGGCATGCCACCGTCGAAATGGTTGCGCCATGCACGGGTCTTGCATGCCGTATCACTGCTCGCGGCGGGTAAGAGCGTAACCTCGGTTGCCTTCGATATGGGATACGAATCTATGAGCGCGTTCAGCTATATGTTCCGACAAACTCTAGGCGTTAGTCCGAGGGAGGTTTTAAGGAGCCGGTAGGTTGTACCAAAAGGGTCAGATGTTTTCTGCGGCCCAATCCTGCCGTTCGACCTTAGTCCTGAATTCTGCGGTTGCAGCCCGCTTTCCGGACATTCGCCGCAAGCGCGAATTCCGGGCCTCGTCGAACTCACAGATTGCGGGACCTTACTGCCATTCGTCCCAATGATTTGAATGACCGCTCATGGTTCCAATGTAGTCAGGCATCTTCGGCTGAGCGCGCCGTTAGCCATGTCACGACATTGACGACCGATTCATTGGTTTTGGCGGTTCGTGGCATGAGGACATAGAAATCATTTCCGCTCGCGTCCCAAGCTGCACCAACCTCGATCAAACGTCGGGCTTCAAGGTCATTAGCCACCAGAAACCGGCTTACCAACGCCAAACCTTGCCCGGCGATTGCTGCATCGACCGCAAGGGAGGTTTGGCTCAGACGAAGGTGACGAGGAGACTGGTCCCGTACGCCTAAATGCGCAAGATAGCTGGGCCATAGGTCATGGGTATCATGGACCTTCGGCTGGTTGGCGAGGTTTTCTGGGTCAAGATGAGCCTCACCTTTGGCCGCAAACTTTGGCGCGGCGACAGCGATTAGCGACTGCTTGAACAAGAGCGTTACGTCCAGCGATGCGCCAAATGGCGGCGATCCCTGGCGCACTGCAAGGTCTATCCCGTCGCTGTGGAAGCTGGAAACTCTTTCGGTCGCCATAATCCGCAAATCGATATCCGGGTGCGCTGCGGTGAAGTCCGGTAGGTTGGGGATCAGCCATTTCGCAGCAAAGGTCGGTGTGACACTGATAAGAACTTTATTCGGCTCTGGTTTCAGTTCGGCAGTTGCGGCTCGAAGGTCTACGAACACTCCGGCAATGCGGTTGTGATAGCTGCGCCCGACTGGCGTAAAAGCCAAGCCTTTCGGCACCCTTTCAAACAAGACCACATCAAGATGCGCTTCGAGCTGGCGTACCTGTTGTGCAACGGCCCCTTGCGTAACGCCCAATTCATCGGCGGCTGAGCGGAAGCTGAGGCGGCGACCGGCTGCATCGAACGCACGCAAACTGTTGAGCGGGGGAAGTTCGGTCATTTTTCAATAGTAATTCTACTGTCATGCAACATCAATTCTGAATCGAATTTCACCAAAAAAATAACCATGTATGGTTCAATCAAGAAAGGATACTCGACATGACAGTAGAAAAAGTAGCTTTGATCACGGCTGGCGGCAGCGGCATGGGCGCGGATGCAGCCCGCAAATTGGCAGAAGATGGGTTCAAAGTCGGCATCCTGTCCTCGTCCGGCAAGGGTGAGGCGCTCGGCGGAGAACTCGGCGGCTTTGGCGTGACTGGCTCTAACCTTGATGGAGAAGCGCTGAACGCTCTGGTCGAGGGTGCGAAGGATCGTTGGGGCCGTATCGATGTCTTGGTGAACTCTGCTGGCCACGGACCGAAAGGACCGGTTCTCGAAATCAGCGACGACGATTGGCATCAAGGGATGGAAGTCTACCTGATGAACGTGATCCGTCCGACAAGGCTTGTCACACCCACAATGCAGGCGCAGCGCGGCGGGGCGATCATCAACATCTCAACCTTTGCGGCATTTGAACCTGACCCTCTTTTCCCAACGTCGGGGGTCTTCCGGGCCGGGCTTGCTGCATTCACGAAACTCTATTCGGATAAATATGCGTCCGAGAACATTCGCATGAACAACGTCCTTCCGGGATTCATAGACAGTCTGCCCGAAACCGATGACCGCAAAGCGCGTATTCCCATGGGGCGCTACGGTTTCGCTTCGGAGGTGTCTTCTCTCATTTCGTGGCTCGCCTCGAATCATGGTGGCTACATGACAGGACAAAACTTGCGTCTCGACGGAGGATTGACACGTGCAGTCTGATACCTTGGCGCTCGCGTCATCGCGCGAGCGCCTTGTCTTCGCGGTCAAGTGGGGCGCATCCGCAGTTCAGATCATGGGATACACCGCGACCGGGTTTGGCTGGACACCATGGAACCTCTACCTGTTTCTTGTCGGAGTCGTGGGTTGGTTCGCCGTCGGCGCTCTATGGAATGACAAGGCGCTCATGCTGGTCCACCTTGTCGCGCTAGGCGCAATGATTGCAGGTATGGCAAGCGGCTGACACAAAAGAGCGGTCATTAGTGCGTCTTGCAGCATCGGTCAAAGAGGGCTCGTTCCAGACCTCGAATGCGGCGCAGCATCCTGTGATATGTTGCCTCGGTCAACGTCGGGTTGTCGTTGTGGGAGGGCATGGCGGATCGGAGGATCAGTCATGGAAACACCAAACTTACCTGCCATTCGTGCGCTTCGTCCCGCCTGGAACAAAGGACGTATTGTTGGTCAAAAGCGCCCCCTGAAGCCAAAACACGTCTGGGCGATCCGGGTTAGGCTCGAACTCGCTGAGAACCATCGCGATCTGGCACTGTTCAATATGGCGATCGATAGCAAGCTCCGCGGTTGCGACCTGGTGAAGATGAAAGTCGTTGATGTTATGGCGACAGGTCAGATCAAGGAACGGGCGTCGGTCTTACAGAGCAAAACACAGAAACCTGTGCGATTTGAGATATCCGAAGGGACTCGCGCCTCGGTCGAGAAGTGGATTGAAGACGAGGTGATGATCGGCTCCGAGTACCTTTGGCCGGGCCGCTTCCATGAGCGGCTGCACATCTCGACCCGTCAGTATGCTCGAATCGTCCGCGACTGGGTCACGTCGATTGGTCTGGAGGCAAGCGCCTATGGCACGCATTCGATGCGTAGAACCAAGGTCACTCAGATCTACAAGAAGACCGGAAACCTTCGCGCGGTTCAGCTCCTTCTGGGCCACACGAAGATGGACAGTACGGTCCGATACCTCGGTGTCGAACTCGAGGATGCCTTGGCCATCGCTGAAGCCATTGAAATCTAGTGCAGTTGGGTCGCCTACGCGGGCGGCCCAAACTGGTCATTCATCGCCTCTGGCCACGCTGCGGTGCAGCTTCAACGAACCGGCCATTCGCTTAATCTGCGAGATCGACGAGTTGTCCGACGTCTGCCTTGCGGGCAAAGTGAGCAGCGAAGTGACGCACATGATCCGCAAAGGTCAGCTTACGCCCGGAATCTGTCCGTTTCGCCAAGTTGCGGCATTGGCGGCACAAGCAGAGGGTTCGGTACCAACTCTTCGTTCAGTAAGAAACTTTGCAATAGATCCTAGGACACTGGGTAACGAAGATCGAAGAACACTGCGTGTAGTATCACGTCCCTTGGGAAATGAGCGCCTTTGAATGAAATTGTTACTGTCTGCCTCGATCAAAGTCCGAAACGCCATTAACACCAAGACTTCCTAGCCAAAAGTTCGCGACAAAGCCCTCATCATTTCCGCATTGACAAACCATTGTGAAACAGATGCACTTTGCTCGGGTCCGCATTCAATTTGACAGCTTTCCCACGTCGGTTTCGTTCAACGCCAGGAAACTTGGCGACGATATTCTCAGCCCCCGGCCTGCTGGCAAAATACAGCAAGGTCACTTCACCCAGGGCTTCGACAAAATCGACAGTGCCGTCCAGAAACCCAGCGGCGGCGTCGGCAACGAAATCCTCAGGTCGTACGCCGATATTGACCTGCAAACCCATTTGTTCGGGCGTGGTCGAAATGGATGAAACGGCTTTTCCGCCCGCATCAAGTGTGACCTCTGTCAAATCCCCGGTTTTGGAAATATTGCCAGACAGCAGATTCATAGAGGGCGATCCGATGAACTGCGCCACAAACTCGTTATCCGGCGTTTCGTACAGTTCCAGTGGCGTACCAACCTGCGCGATGCCTTTGTTGGCAAGAACGACGATCCGGCTGGCCAGCGTCATCGCCTCAACCTGATCGTGGGTCACGTAGATCATTGTGCTTTCGGGCATCGCCTCTTTCAGGCGCGCAATCTCGATCCGGGTTGCAACGCGCAACGCAGCATCGAGGTTCGAAAGCGGTTCGTCGAACAAATAGACCTTGGGGTCTCGCACGATGGCGCGCCCGATAGCGACGCGCTGGCGTTGCCCTCCGGACAGAGCCTTGGGCAGACGATCCAAGAGCGGATCCAGTTGAAGGGTCTGGGCCGCGCGTTCAACGGCGGCATCGATCTCGGCAGCAGGCATCTTGGCGATCTTCAGTGCAAATGCCATGTTCTCGCGCACGGTCAAATGTGGGTAGAGCGCATAGGACTGAAACACCATGGCAATGCCCCTTTGGGCGGGCGGCACATCATTCATGACCTGCCCTTCGATCTCCAAGGTGCCGCCGGTGATCTTTTCCAGCCCGGCAATCATTCGCAACAAGGTTGATTTTCCGCAACCCGATGGACCGACAAAGACGATCAACTCGCCCTTTGCGATATCCAGATCGATATGTTTCAGAACATCGACCGGACCATAGGATTTCGCGACATCCGTAAGTTTGAGTTCTGACATGGTTTACCCCTTAACCTTAGCCATCAGACAAAACTGTGCGGGGTGCAGCGTAACGCTTCCTGCACCGTCGCTACCGCCGAGTTCCCGCCCGATGACCCGCCAATCACCCAAGGGCAAGTCGACCCGCTGAGCTTCCGTTCCAAGGTTGAAAGCACAAAACACCGCTTCAGACGCATCCTCACGCTGGAAAGTCAGCACAGGTCCAACCTGTTTCATGTTGGACTGCGCACCCGTAGTTAGTGCTGGGTGGACGCGGCGCAAGGCGATTGCGCGGCGATAATGGTGCAGCATCGATTGGTCGTTCGCCTCGAGCCGGTCAACGGCTCTTTCCGTTTGGGCCATACTAACAGGCAACCACGGCTCACCGGTGCTAAAGCCTGAATGTTCGTCCTGCGTCGCCCAAACCATTGGCGTGCGACATCCGTCGCGACCCTTGAACTCGGGCCAGAACTCGATGCCATAGGGGTCTTGCAGTTTCTCGAACGGAACATCTGCCTCGAGCAAGCCCAGTTCCTCTCCCTGATACAAACAGGCAGAGCCGCGCAGACACATCATCAGAACCGCGTGCTGGCGAATGGCCGCATCGTTTAGGTCCCAGCGCGAGGCATGACGTTCAACATCATGGTTCGAGAACGCCCAGCATGGCCATGCGTCGCCTGCCTTTTCCTCGAGCTGATCAAAGACCTGCTTTGCATAAGGCGCGGTCAACGCACGCTTTTCCAGAAACTCGAAGGCATAGCACATATGCATTCGTTGATCGCCCGAGGTGTACTGACCAATGATTTCCAGCCCGCGCTGTGCATCACCGACTTCACCCAAACAGGCACGGCCTTCATATTCGTCGGTCAGCGCGCGCAACCTTTCGAGGAAGGCGATATTCTCGGGCTGACTTTTGGAATAAAGGTGATCCTGGTGGTTATAGGGGTTCACCGCAGGCGCAATTGATGCATTACGTTCTTCGACCGGAAGGGCCGGATTGTCCCGCAAATGTTTGTCGTGGAAATAAAAGTTGATCGTGTCCAGGCGAAAACCATCCACGCCCATGTCCAGCCAGAACCGAGCCACATCCAGCAGTGCGTTTTGCACTTCGTTACAGTGAAAGTTCAGGTCTGGCTGCGAACTCAGAAAGTTATGCAGAAAATATTGCAGGCGACGAGGCTCCCACTGCCACGCTGAACCGCCAAAGATAGACAACCAGTTATTGGGCGGTGTGCCGTCCGGTTTAGGGTCGGCCCAAACATACCAGTCGGATTTCGGGTTGTCCCAATCGGCGCGGCTCTCACCGAACCAAGGGTGCTGATCAGATGTGTGTGACAGCACCAAATCGATCATCACTTTCAGACCCTTGTCATGGGCCTGATCGAGTAACTCGCGGAAATCTTCCAACGAGCCGAACATAGGATCCACATCGCGATAATCGCTGACGTCGTAGCCGAAATCCTTCATCGGAGATTTGAAGAAGGGCGAGATCCAGATCGCATCGACCCCCAGATCCGCAATGTAATCCAGACGTTGGGTGATCCCTTTCAAGTCACCGATCCCATCACCATTGCTGTCCTGAAAGCTGCGCGGATAGATCTGATAGATCACGCCACCGCGCCACCACTCTGACTTTGCTTTGGTTGATTTGGAAAGTTCTACAGTGTTCTGCACGTTCATCAGACGCCTCTATTTGACGGATCCGGCCAGCAGGCCACGGACCAGGTATTTTTGCATTGCGAAGAAAACAATCAGTGGAACAATGATCGAAACAAACGCAGCGGTGGCGAGGATTTCCCAGTTGCCCCCTCTTGTACCCAGCAGTTCGACAATTCGATTGGTCATGACGGTGGTTTGACCTGATGCATCAATCAGGAAGACTTTGGCCACCAGAAGGTCGTTCCAGGTCCACAGGAACTGCAGGATCGCGAAAGACGCCAGCGCCGGGAAGCTGAGTGGAAGGATCAGTTTCGTAAATATCTGGAACTCAGACGCCCCGTCGACCCGCGCGTTCTCGATCAAATCACGTGGCAGACCGGCCATGTAGCTGCGAAGAAGGTAAATCGCCAGCGGCATTCCAAAGCCAGTGTGGGCCATCCAGACACCCAGATACCCTTTGCCGATCCCAATATTAAGATGGAATTTCAGCAAAGGGATCAGTGCGAGCTGAAGCGGAACAACCAAAAGCCCGACAATAGCTGCGATCAGCAACGCGCGGCCCGGGAACTCCATCCAGGCCAACGCATAAGCGGCGAACGCCGCAACCAGGATAGGGATGATCGTGGCAGGAATGGTCACTGTGAGAGTATTAAAGAACGCCCGACCCATACTGTCGGTGCTGTTCTCGGCCAAGAGAACCTTGTGGTAATTGTCCAACGTGAACTCGGGTGGAAGTTCTGCACTTACGAAAACACGCGGGCCGCGGCTGCCAGTAAACTCCTCTTCATTTTCCGCTTTGTAGTTCCCGTTTGCATCGACCGTGATAGTCCCGCCACGACGCAATTCCGCTGTCTGACCGGGTTCATACGCATCCACCGCGCGGGAGCTGACACCCCACTTTGAGATCGTAGCTTTCTGCCCTTCGTCGAACAGGTTCCCTTCAATCACATACGTCCCGTTTTTCAGAATTTGCGTATTGGGCACGGCCGTGCGTAGCGTCAGGTTTTGTTCGGACGGGAACAGGGATTTCCACCAGCCACTGGTCGCGATCTGGTCAGCCGTGCGAAAGGATGAGATCAACAATCCCAGTGTCGGTATTACCCAAAGCACCACGAGAAAGAGGACCGAGGCCTGGACGATCCATCTAAGGGCGGGTTTGGTTCCTGCAATATCGCTCATCCCCTACTCCATTTCCCGGCGTGCGTTGCGGATGTTCCAGACCAAGATCGGCGTCACCAGCAACATGATCACCATGGCCGATGCCGAACCCACGCCCCAATCATTGGCGCGGAACATCTTGTCGTACATGTAGTTGGCCAGAACCTGTGTCTCCCATTGGCCATTGGTCATCGCGAAAACGATGTCGAAGACCTTCAGGACGAGAATGGTGATGGTTGTCCAAACAACCAGAATTGTGTTCCAGATTTGAGGCACCTTGATTTTGAAGAATATCTGGAAGGGATTGGCCCCATCCAAAACCGCCGCCTCGACGGTTTCTTCGGGGATGCCGCGTAAAGCGGCAGACAGTATCACCATGGCAAAGCCTGTCTGAATCCAGATCAGGATCCCCATGAGGAAGAAATTGTTCCAGAACGGAATGGTTAGCCAGGTTTGCGGCTCGGCCCCGCCAAAGAACAGATAAAGCGCATTCAGAATCCCGATCTGGTCTTGCTCGGCCGGACGCGCATCGTAGATCAGTTTCCAAATGACCGAAGCCCCGACGAAAGAGATTGCCATCGGCATGAAAATCAGGGCTTTTGCGATGTTACCCCAGCGGATCCGATCAGTTAGCTGAGCTGCCAACAGACCAAATGCAGTCGACATTGCAGGGACCACGATCAGCCAGAACATATTGTTGCGCATGGCTTCCCAGAATTTCGGTTCTGCCACCATCTGGATGTAGTTATCGAGACCAACCCACTTATACCCACCGCCGGCCACGCGATCCGTGAGCGACAGGCGCAACGTTTCAACTACCGGATAGGCCAGATACAAGCCAATCGCTACAAGCGCCGGAAGCAAAAACAGCCAAGGCCGGATCATATTCGCGCGGTTGATGTTGCGGCCGGCATTCGGCCCGCGCGCAGGGAACAGAACCTTGTCCAGAAACTGGTTGGACAGAAAGAAATAGCCCACACAACCCGACACGCCTATGGCGATGGTCAGCAGGCCCTGAATTGCCGGATGCATCACGCTCTCCGTTGCGAAGGGGAAAACGGGCGGCCTGTCGCGCAGACCGCCCGGGTTTTAACGCGCTTAGTCCAGCGCATCCCAGGAAGATTGGATCTCGTCAGCAACTTCCTGAGCGGGCTTTCCACCAGCATAGTCAACCATACCGGTCCAAAAAGTACCGGCCCCTACGCCGCCCGGCATCAGGTCCGAGCCGTCAAACCGGAACGTTGTCGCACCCAGAAGAATGTCGTTCATCTTCTTGAGTGTCGGATCCGAGAACACCGACGTATCAACACCTTTATGCGGAGTCAGGAAGCCGGTCAGGGCCATCCATGTCTCGTGTGCTTCGGGGGTCTGCAGATAGGCGATCAGATCATGTGCAGCCGGGCTGTCATTGGTTATCGCCCATAGCGTGCCGGCGCCAAGAACCGGGCTACCCAGATCCTTGCTTTCATATGCGGGGAAGTAGAAGAAATCAGCATCTTCACCGACAACCGTGCCTTCAGGAAAGAATGCCGGGATGAACGACGCCTGACGGTGCATGTAACATTGTGGTGGCGAACTGAACATGCCCTTTGGACTGTCACGGAAATCGGTCGTTGCGACCGTACCTGCCCCGCCCGCAACATAGTCATCATTGCGTGCAAACGCGCCGAACTCTTCGATGGCAGCGACCACTTTCGGGTCATTGAACTTCATTTCATTGGACACCCAGGCGTCATAGTCCTCGGGCGATTGAGTGCGCAGCATCATGTCTTCGACCCAATCGGTCGCTGGCCAACCGGTCGCACCACCTGAACCCAAACCGATGCACCACGGCGTCTCTCCGTCTGCGACGATCTGATCGGTCAAAGCCTTCAGTTCCTCCATCGTGGTCGGAACTTCGTAACCGGCATCCTCGAAATTCTCAGGCACGTACCAAACAAGGGATTTCACATCTACCTTGTAAAAAAGCCCATAAAGGTGATCCTGCCCTTCGGGCCCCGGAAAAGTGCCCAGATCTACCCAAGATTGTCCGGCTGCGTAATTGTCACGAACCCAATCAGCGGTGCCATCGCCCAACGGTGTCAGAAAACCCGACTTGGCCATATCCGCCGCCAGACCAGGCTGCGGGAAAACGGCTATACTCGGCGCCGAGCCTGCCTCTGCATCAATCCTGATCTGCTGCTCGAAACTATCTGAACCAACATACGCGTAGTCGTGGCCTGTCGCGGCTGCAAAGCCATCCAGAACCGCTTCGACGTTTTCCTGGTCCGGGCCCAGCCATGGCCCGAAAACGGTAACCTTATCAGCCTGAGCTGTTCCCGCCATCAGGGCGAATGTGGCCACACCTGCATAAAGCGCGTGTTTCATGAAATCTCCTCCCAGTAATATCTGCGCATTGCAAGATTTTCAAAGCGCTTTGGATGTTGCACTTTATCTGCCGGCAATCAGATTCTGTCAACATATCGTTTTCTACCCCTCAATTATTGCCGATTTTGACCTCATTGCCAAAACGGGTTGACGGAAGCAAAAAACCACAACAAAACAAGTGAGCATCCATTTGAAGGCGCTTTGAACACAATGAACCTGAAGCAGCTCTCTGAGATTCTCGGTCTTTCGCAGACAACGGTCAGTCGCGCGCTGAACGGCTATCCAGAGGTGAACGAGGCGACTCGTGTGCGCGTGCAGGCCGCTGCAGACAAGCATGGCTATCGGCCAAACAGCCGCGCCAAAGGTCTGGCGACTGGCAAGTCCATGGTGATCGGGCACGTCATCCCCAGTTCGTCCCAGCACGAGATGGTGAACCCGATCTTCGGCGACTTTGTCGCCGGCGCTGCGCGGACATACTCTGCGAACGGCTACGACATGATGTTCACCACCGCGGAAGACACTTCGATCGAAGGGGCCTATCGCAGCTTGTTTCAGCGCGGAGCCGTGGATGGCGTCGTTTTGCAAGGCCCCAAGGTCAACGAGCGTCGCATCGATCTGCTAAACCGGATGGCGGTACCATTTATCGTACACGGTCGTTCGACCGGGATAGATGCAGAGTATGACTGGATCGATGTGAACAACAAAAGCTCCTTTCGGCGCGCAACACAGTTCCTGATCGACTTGGGTCACCGCCGGATTGCCCTGATTAACGGGCTTGAGGATATGGATTTCGCACAGCGCCGTCGTGCCGGATACCTACAAGCGCTGGAACAGGCGGACTTGATCCCGGACCCACAATTAATGCGCAGCGCCGAAATGACCGAGGTCTACGGCCATCATGAAACCCGCGATATGCTGCAACTGGACGATCCACCAACCGCCATTCTGGCATCCTCGATGATTTCGGCGATTGGTGTGAGGCGGGCGCTGGACGAGGCAGGGCTGCGAATTGGCCGGGATGTCTCGGTCATCGCGCATGATGATGACCTTTCTTATCTCAAAAACGGACAGGATGTGCCCATCTTTACAGCAACGCGGTCCTCAGTACGGCATGCAGGAGAGCTGGCCGCCGAGATGTTGATTGAGAGGATCAAATCGCCTGACGATCCGGTCAAGACCAGATTGCTTGAGGCGGAACTGGTTGTTGGCAAATCAACCGGCCCAGCACCCAACAGGATCTGACAATGAAACATACGCGCAGCGATTTCCCCAATGACTTCCATTTCGGAGTCGCCACCTCTGCTTACCAGATCGAAGGCCATGCCCAAGGCGGCGCCGGTTCGACACATTGGGATACGTTTGCAGCGACACCCGGAAATGTAGTGCGGGGAGAAAACGGCGATCTGGCCTGTGATCACCTGAACCGGTTTGAACAGGATCTTGATCTTGTGCGCGACGCGGGATTCGATTGCTATCGCTTCTCAACCAGCTGGGCGCGTGTGATGCCCGAGGGGCGCGGACCTGTTAATCAGGCGGGATTGGATTTTTATGATCGCCTGACCGACGCGCTTTTGGAGCGTGGCATCCGTCCGTGCGCGACACTGTATCACTGGGAACTGCCGTCGCCCCTGGCCGACTTGGGCGGTTGGCGCAACCGGGATATTGCCGGTTGGTTTTCCGATTTCTCTGAGGTCATCATGGGACGGATTGGCGACCGCATGTACAGCGTCGCCCCCATCAATGAACCGTGGTGTGTCAGTTGGTTGAGCCATTTCGAAGGGCACCACGCTCCCGGGCTGCGCGATATTCGAGCCACGGCGCGCGCTATGCATCACGTTCTGCTGGCCCATGGTCAGGCCATTCAGACGATGCGTGGGTTGGGCATGTCTAACCTGGGCGGCGTATTCAATCTGGAATGGGCCGAACCCGCCGATGACAGCGCCGAGGCACAACAGGCCGCCGCTCTGTATGACGGAATATACAACCGGTTCTTTCTGGGCGGCGTGTTCAACAAGGCCTATCCCGAGAATGTTCTGGAGGGGCTGGAGCCCCACCTTCCGTCGGGCTGGCAAGATGATTTCGATAGCATCGGAGCACCCGTAGACTGGTGCGGACTGAACTACTACACCCGTAAACTTATCGCGCCCGCAGAAACAGCGTGGCCAAGTCTCGCTGAGGTTCCCGGCCCTCTGCCGAAGACCCAAATGGGTTGGGAAATCGACCCCACCGCGCTGAGCAGGTTCCTGATCCGAGCAGCACGTGAATACACCGGCGACCTGCCGATCTTCGTGACCGAAAACGGTATGGCCAGCCCCGAGCGTCAACAAGACGATGACCGTATCGACTATCTGGATCAACACTTGTCGGCAGTCCAGGTCGCCTTGGGCGAAGGGGTTCCGGTTAAGGGGTACTTTGTCTGGTCCCTATTGGACAATTACGAATGGGCCTTGGGGTATGAAAAACGCTTTGGCCTGGTTGATGTAGATTTCAGTTCAATGAAGCGAACTCCGAAAGCGTCTTACTTCGCATGGAAGGACATGCTTGCTGCACGGATCTGTTGCAGAGTTTCTTACTGAACGAAGAGTTGGTACCGAACCCTCTTCTTATGTCGCCAATTCCGCAAATTGACGAAACGGACAAATTCCCGGCCCAATCCAGCCGTTCAAGAATATCCGACTCTGCACCACAGCATTCCCCGAAGAAGACATTGCCGGACTGCCCCGCACTTTGGGTGTTCTTGGTCGGTCCAGGTTTAATGTTAGAGTATCATCGGCCCTTGTCCCTAAAGCGGACCTGCATCCAAATCCCAATAGGGTGCGTCGTGCCCGATGCGTTCCACGACGAAATCCAAAAACGCGCGAACTTTCGCTGGCATGTGCTTTCGTTCAGGAAAGACGGCGTACAACGCCTGTTCAGGCAGACGATAGTCGGGCAGCACCCTGACCAGACGGCCACTAGACAGGTGGGCTCCGGCGATAAAGGTCGGCAGGCGACCTATGCCAAGCCCGTCAAGCAGCGCGGTGCACAGGGCCTCACTATTGTTTACGCGCAGAACACCGGATGTCTGAACGCGCACGTCGCCCGCGGGACCGGCTAAGCGCCATTCCGAAGCGTCGCGCGAATAGGCGTAGTGAAGGCAGGTGTGTGACAGAAGATCCTCGGGTATCTCTGGCGTTCCGGACTGCGCAAGATAATCCGGCGCAGCGACAATCACGCTGTGGATCGGGGCGAGTTTGCGTGCGATCAGGGCCGAGTTCGGCAACGTTCCGGCGCGTAAAGCCACGTCGATGCCCCCTTCGACGAGATCGACAAATTTGTCATCCATCGTCAGGTCAATTCTGATCCCCGGATATTGCCTGAGGAATGCAGCAATCATAGGCGCAACATGCAGTTGTCCAAAGGACATGGGTGTACTGAGCCTTAGTAATCCAACCGGTTGCCCCTGCAACGCCGCAACTGCGTCTTCGGCGTCCTGCGCTGCGTCAAGCGCCTGCGCCGCGTGGGCCAGATAGATTTCGCCCGCCTCGGTAAGGGAAATGGACCGCGTCGACCGATGAAAGAGCTGCGTTCCCAGATGGGCCTCCAGCACGCCGATCCGCTTGCTGACCGCTGATTTTGTAAGACCCAGATGCCGGGCGGCGGCTGCGAACCCGCCATGGTCCGCCACAGCAACAAAAACGGGGATAGCGCTAATTTCAGTCATGTTTTGCGATCCTTTGGGCGAATTTTTCTCACCTATAAGTTTCAAATTCACACGATTATCATCAAATAGAAAGCCTAATAGGTATCTGCATGTCCTGTTAACGCCGGAGGCTGCCATGCCCATGATGCTTATCAACGGAGTTCTGCGTGACAGACCGCTCGCCTCGGACGGTCGTTTTCACCGCCTGCAAAGCCCATTCACGAGCCACATCAGCGTGCAACCGGGCGCCGCGTTTCCGAACACGCCCTGCCGGTACCACCTTTACCTGTCCAAAGCCTGCCCCTGGTGTCATGGCATCGATCTGATTCTAACTTTGAAAGGCTTACGCAATGCGTTCAGCATCACATGGATGGACCCGGTCATGTCGGAAAACGGCTGGGTCATCGACCAGACGCTGTTCAACGATCAAAGCGGTGTAGAACGCACCCGCTTCCTTTACGAAGTCTATCAGCACGCCAAGCCGGATTACACGGGTCCGATCAGCGTGCCTGTGCTACTGGACAAGGTTACGGGCCGGATCGTCAGCACCGAATCGGCCGAGATTATGCGCATGCTTCAGACGGAATTTCTCGATGCTGCGGGACCCGATCTTCGCCCGTCCCATCTTTGCGACGAAATCGACCGGATCGCCGAACAAATTCAGTCACCGATCCGCGAAGGCGTCTATCGCGCCGGGTTTGCAACCAGCCAGATCGCGTATGGCGAGGCCGTAACGGCGCTCTTTGCCTGCCTCGACGCGATTGAAGAAACGCTTGGCCAACGCCGGTTCCTAGCCGGAGACGTGCTGACAGAGGTTGACCTGAAGCTGTTTCCGACACTTCTGCGGTTTGACCCGGTCTATGTGACCCACTTCAAGACCGACTACAAACGCATCAGCGACTATGTTGCCCTGTCCCGCTATCTGGCCGACATCATGCGGTTGCCGGGCGTGGCTGACACTGTGGACATGGCCCATATCCGTCAGCACTACTTCCTCAGCCATCGGCACATCAACCCCAGCGGAATTATCCCGATCGGCCCGGCTTCTCTGCGCTTAACCGATGTGCCGGAAATGGGGGCCGCGTGATGCCTGATATTGTCAGAAGATCCCCTGTATCCGCGCTGATCTTGGCCATCGGTGTCCTGGTGGGGGTCAGTTTCACTTTGTCCAAATTCGTCTCGATGGCAGGAATATCAGCTCTGACCGCTTTGTTCTGGCAGGTTTTGCTGGCCAGCATCGCGCTGTTGGCGTTGTGTTTGCTGTCGCAGAAGCGCGTGGCGCTCAACGCGCGGCACATTCCCTATTATGTCGGCGCCGGAGTTTTCGGTGTCAGCGGCCCCGCTGTGATCGGGTTTCTGGTGCTGGAGCATGTGAGCCTTGGGTTCTATTCCGCCCTCGTCACGCTGTCACCGCTGTTTACCTTTGCGATAACGGCACTGATCGCGCGCAGGATGCTGCCGTTGCACCGCCTGGTTGGTATTCTGATCGGCCTTGCCGGGGTCAGCCTTGCCACCATGGGTGGGTTTGACCTGTCGGGAGTCGAGCCGGCGTGGATTGCCCTGTCGCTTTTGGGGCCCTTGTTTCTGGCCTGCGGCAACGTCTTTCGCAGCTATGCCTACCCGCCCGGCGGCGATCCGTTGGGGCTGGCGACCGGAACGCTTCTGTCACAGCTGTTGCTGATTTCCGCCCTAATACTGGGACGCGGCACCACAATCAGCGACGTCTCGGTGCCCCCTGCCCTGCTTGGCGCAATCTTCGGCATCGGATCCATCACTGCGCTCAGCTATGCGCTGACCTTCGAAGTACAGCGGCGCACGGATGGCGTTGGGTTCGCCCAGGTCGGCTATTTTGCCACGCTTTCCGGCATCGCAATCGGGGCAATTGTCTTTCGGGAACCTCTTGGCCTTGGGCTGCTGGGGTCCCTCGCAATCCTGTTCCTTGGGCTAGCCGTCACCAACGGTCACCTGAAACTCCCAACGGTCCTGCATCGAGGGTCACAGGCCAACCAGACTTAGACCCACCGATAACTTTCAAACAGAAAAGGAAACCAAAACATGCAAATCACTGCCCCCACCACAGCGGCCCACGCGCCCCGGATCGCGTCCCTTTATACCGCGGTTGACGCGCTCGACGAAGCGGGCGTTGTTGAGCATGTCACCGAAGACGTGCAATTCCAGCTTGGCAATTTTGAACAGATTGACGGGTGCATAGCCGTGCAAGCCGCGAACGCGGATTTCTTTGCCACGATCCAGGGTATGCAACATACCATCACCGGCATCTGGTCCAGCGGCGATACCGCGTTCTGCGACGGCACCGTACACTATACGCGCAAGGATCAAAGCACACACGACGTGCGCTTTGCTGCAAGGTTCAACTTTCGCGAGGATAGGATCGCGGAATACCGAGTGTATGTGGATATCTCGGGTCTTTGACGCCCCTGGTTAGGGCGGCGCGCATTGCCTGCCGCTCTGGCCGACACAGACAGAAACGGCCATAATTGCGATCCAGCTTCGGAAGAGGGTTCGATGACCGATCGCAGCATTCTGGAACAGCTCATGACGATGTCCGACGACGTCTGGGACCGGCACACAAACCCGTGGAGCGGCTGGAGCCGCCTGAGCATCCCTCCCCTGTTCGTTCTTGCCTTTTGGAGCCGGGTTTGGCTGGGCTGGTGGTGCCTTGTTCCAATCGGGATTGTTGTCTTCTGGACATGGTGGAACCCGCGCGCCTTCAGCAAAACGGGCAACGCGGATAACTGGATGTCAAAGGGAGTGCTTGGGGAACGGATTTGGCTTGCGCGGGCGAAATCGCCAATCCCTGCAAGGCATCGCTGGGTGCCTCTTATTCTGGCCGCTGGTAGTGCGGTTGGTATCGGCCCCTTGGTCTGGGGTCTTTGGCAACTGCAAATCTGGCCAACGCTCTTGGGGCTGCTGCTGACTATGGGTAGCAAACTGTGGTTTCTGGACCGCATGGTCTGGCTGTTTGAAGACACCCGAGCGGCGAGCACCGGGCAAGGAAAATAGCGGCGCTGTGAAATCAGAATGCAGGAGCATCAGATGCCCCTGCCATTCCGGGTCCGCCGGGACACTCTTAAGTTTCTGAGCGCCCATGCGCCAAGGACCGCTGCGACAGGCCCAAAGACATCAGGGACACACCGGCGAATATCAGGTTCAAGCCAGCAAGAACCCCCAGCAGAACAAGGGACGAGCCATTGACGAAACCGGTCAGGATCAGGCCGCCAAGCAGAATGGCCATCGCGCCAGACGCAATCATAAGCGCCATAGATCGCTCCTGACGAGACCGAATGGCAATTACGATCCGCAACACGCCTTCGGCCAGAAAGACCGCGCCAAGCGCAATGGTCAGTGCCAGAACGCCGCCGAACGGATCAAGCAACAGAATAAGCCCCGCAAGCGCGTTCAGTACACCGATGGCCAACAGCCAGAAGAACCCTTTCCAGGCCTTTTCCGCAAATGCCTGAATCGCTGTGACGATGCCTCCGCCCAGCAGGACCACGCCGACAAAGGCTTCGACGGCCAGCGTGGACATCAGCGGGAAGGCTACGGCGCACAGCCCTACACAGAGCATGGCGACGCCGAGCACAATCAGCCAGACCGGTCGAGGCTGCCAACCGGCGGCCTCTTCCATGAGCGCGGGTTTCGGCACGGTTTCATTAACTGAATCAGTCATGTCGACCTCCAGGATTAGGGTCAGGCGACCGACTTGTCGAGATGATCGCGATAGGCGGCAACGGCGGCGTGCAAGGCTTCCCAATGGTTCTTCGCCTGATCATGCGCGTCCGTCACAGCGTCTTCGCCTTCTTTCTGGATGCGATCGGCAAGGTCAGTGACCTTGTCTTTTGCTTCCTGCAGATCGGATTGCAGCTTTGTCACCTGCTCCTGGGTCCACTTGTCGGTCGCGTCGCCCGCGTCCTTGACCTTCTGTTCGAACGATTTCAGCTCGTCCTCGACACGGGTATAGTCGTCTTTGGCTTTCTGTACGAATTCGGAAAATGTTGTCATGGTTCAGTCCTTTCATGGGTCATATGTTTGCTGGGCTCTTTTGAGCGCCATGGCCCAGACCCTCGCAGATCCACGGCCCGCATCCGAGTGAGTCACGGTTAAACCGTCGCGCTGTCTTGTGGCGCTGCTCGTCATCGGACAAAGTTGAGCGACGGAGGGAAACATGCTTGCCGAAGTAAGCTCTGCCATCGATCCAAGCGCTATTCAGGAACAGTTGAAGCGCGTCCTCGTCAGTCCGCATTTCGCGGATACCACGCGCCTGAACCGCTTTCTGTCGCATATTGTCGGCGAAGCGCTAGCGGGTCGGTCCGAGACGCTGAAAGGCTATGCAATCGGCATTGACGTTTTCGACAAGCCCGAGGATTTCGACCCCACCATCGACACGATCGTTCGGGTTCAGGCCAATAAAATGCGCAGCCGGCTGGATCTCTATTACGCTCAGGAAGGGCGCGAGGACCCGGTTCGAATACATATTCCCAAGGGGTCCTACGCCCCGGTTTTTGAGATCGCGTTTGACCCCGAACGCCGGACCGATGCCGAAACGCCCCCGGCGGCAACCGGACGGGTCGCGGTGGCCGTGATGCCCTTTGACAACTTGAGCGGAGACCCGTCGCAGGAATATCTGGCCGATGGGTTTACCGAGGAAATCATCTCGGCCATCGCCCGGTTTCGCGAGGTGAGCGTGCTGTCCCGGCACGTCACCTTTCGCTTTCGCGGCCGCGGCCGCGATCCGCGCGCGGTCGGAAGCGAACTCGACGTCCAATATCTGGTCGAAGGCAGCGTGCGACATTGGGACAACAAGCTGCGCGTCACCGCCCAGCTTATTGACGCGGAAACCGGCCAACAGGTTTCCGCGGACACTTATGACCGCGACCTGAGCGCGGACAGCCTATTTGAAATTCAGGACGATATCGCCGCCCGGATCGCCACGGAAATCGCGGAACCCCACGGAGTGATCCATCGAACAGGTGCAGTGCAGCGCAGGGCACAGACGCACACGCTGGATGCCTATCAGTGCAGGTTGCTGGCCACCGAATACTGGCGTGAACCCACGGTTAAAAAACACAAGAAGGTCCGCGACCTGCTGGAGCGCGCCGTTGAGATTGATCCCGAATATGCCGGCGCCTGGGGGATGCTCGCGATTGTCTACGGCGACGAACTGCGCGGCGGGTTCAATTTTCGCAAGTCCCCCCCGCCCTTTGATCGCGCGCTGGAGGCCGCACAGCGGTCGGTCGCTCTGGATCCGCTGAACGCAACCGGCCAGCACGCGTTGTTTTTGACCCATTTTCATCGTGGAGAGTTCGAAAGCTTTGAAGAAGCGGCCGCTAAAGCATTGCGGGCCAATCCGAATTATCCAGACATGTTGGCCGATCTGGCGGCCTGCTTTGCGTTGCGCGGCGATCTTGAACAGGCCGCGAGACTGAGCGCCCGCGCGATCGAGCTGAGCCCCAACCCGCCCGGCTGGTACCACGCAAGCACGTTCCTGATCTGTTTCATGAAAGATGATTACAGCGGCGCGCGTTCAGCGGCGCGCAAAGTCGGTGGTGGCATGTGGAATGGTTCTGAAGTGCTTGAGCTTATGTGCATCCCTTACACGGAACCGGACGCCGACCTGGATTCAACCCTGTTGGCCCTGAAGACCAACATTCCCGATGTTGACCGTTTTATCCAGACGCTCTACGCGATCTGGCATGTGCCATCTGACATCTCACAGAAAATGACTGAGGCGCTGCGCGCAACCGGGGCGCTGGACTGAGGTCCGGCCGTCAGGAATTTAACGGTGACTCACTCTGCCCGTTCGACCACTGTGCGTAGGCTGGTCCTGACATCGCAAACAGACCCGGAACCAACCAATGCTAACTCTGCCTCAGCGCCTTGATCTTATGAAACTCGCAACGGACATCGCAAAAACCAAGGCCAGCTGGTCCGAAGAAAAGCCGACCAAACTGGAAGAGGAAATCCTATCCATTTATGAGAGGCTCAGGCCAGGTGTTGAAAGCGGCAGCGCCTTTGAGAACACCAGCATGTCCGATGTAAAAACCGCGGTTGATGTCGCCTCGACCATCGACGAATTTCTCGATTAGCCGGCCCTACTTCACAAACCCAATCCACGCCGACTCTCATCAGGATGTTGTATGTGTGCAATTCCAACAACTATCAAGTGCGATCGCCTCAACCCGAACCTTAAGCATAGTTCTCTTACACGACGGTAGCGGCACGCTTTCCTGTATTCGCTGCGATTGCGAAAGCTAGCACCAAGATCGGATTTGAGATTTTTGACCCACTTGAGGATGCCGTTATAGACAATAGACTGCGAACCTTGCGACCGAGCATCAATTCTGGACGACACAGCACAATGCCCCAGTTGCATCGCATACCAGACCCTTCTCAAAAGTATTTTTATTTTTCTGATGACGAGCAAGCACGGAACCTGAGCCTGAGTTGATCTTGCTGAGCGCGTTTTCGAGAAATTGGACGCGAACACCCGGCGCCCACGCAACGTTGTTGTTGGGAACTGCAGGTTCCGCTGCACATATCGCCAACACGTCCTTATTCAAACTAATCAGTCTCTGTGACGAAGGTACGTTTCTAGCAGGTGAGAGATTCCATCCGAACATTTGGTGGTAGAAGTTGTCCGGGAATGCGCCGCCGCGAGATAGGTAGTGTTCGTGCGTAAACTGACGAGCGGGGACAGGATAGTCGTGACGCGAAACAGATATACCGAAGAACGCGCCAAGCGGATCACGCAAGAGGCAGTTCTGACCAACCCCTGGAACTTCAAAGGGCGGTTTCACTACCGATCCTTTGAGATGGGCGGCGAGCTTGGCAGCCTGATCTACGTCTTCGACCTCAATATAAGGAATCCAGCCTTCAAAGGACACCTGATTTTGAGAAACGACCCCGGCCCCTGCCTCTCCATCGAGAGTGGCGAGGACAAAATCTCGATGGCCGCCGCCCCATGCGAAATCTGTGGCGTGTTCGACAATATAGCTCCAACCTGCCACGCTTTCGTAAAATGACCTGGAAGCTTCCACATCAGGCGTGAAAAGATCGTGCCAGACAACTCGGCCAACTTTTTCTTTTGTCACCGCGACTTCATCCAAACTGTTTCCGTTCGCCATAACTCTCGTTTGCGGTCCAAATATTGATGCAGATCAATTTGCGCGGTTCTGGTCCGTGAAGTCACTCAATTCAGTGGCTCCGTTGGCGGTCAGCCATTCTGCAAATTTACCCATAGCATCCGTTGCGGGGCGATCCGAAGGCTAGGCGAAGCAGTATTTACCAGCGTTAACGGCTTCACTGAAGGGTTGTATCAGGCGGCCGTGTTCGGTGTAGCGTTCGAACAAGGGCACAGATAACAAGGCCGCCCCAGTATCAAAGGTGGCTAACTCGGCAAGGGTCACTGATCTGTCCAGAATTGGTCGCTTTACACGCGGGCAAATCGTTCCAACTGCTTCGAACCAACCTGGCCATCCGGCACCACGAATTACGACGGTACCGCGTCGGCTGCATATTGAGACAGGAATTCCTCTGAGGGTGGGATCTGAGTGATAACATCAATCAGTACCCCGTTTGGATCGCGATATATCGCATGGCGTTGGCCAAACGGCTCGCTCACAAGTGACTTTGCCACCGGAACTCCTTCCGACCGAAGTCGTTCATCCACTTTGTCGACATCCTCGACTTCAAAATTAAGGATCATGCCCGTAGACGCACCGCGGGAAATCTCCGGGATCGTCTCGTGGTCCGACTGGACGATCGCGAGGTTGACCGACGAATCCACTTCACTTTGTAGATGCACATACCAATCCGCCTCGAATGCCGAGCGGAAGCCAAAGTGACGTTTGTAGAACTCTGCCGTCTCAGAAACCGTTTCAGACTGAATGACCGGATAATATTGAGTGACACGCATTTTTGATCTCCCTAACTTACATGCACTTTGTATGTATCATAGATTTGCAAATACATGCA
Source organism: Ruegeria sp. AK11 (assembly GCF_056541095.1). NCBI lineage: Bacteria > Pseudomonadati > Pseudomonadota > Alphaproteobacteria > Rhodobacterales > Roseobacteraceae > Ruegeria > Ruegeria sp. AK11. The sequence goes on along the minus strand of NZ_JBQFXU010000001.1, from coordinate 334,578 downwards.
AGATGTATGTAAGGTGCTTGTAGTGATATTCGGAGCCGCTAGATTTGCCCACAGAAAAACCCGCCCGACGCAGCCAGGCAGACCGACGCGCCGAAACGCGTGCCAAACTCGTAGAAGCTGCCCGAGAACTGTTTGTGAATTCGGGATTTGCCGATACTGCAACCCCAGACATCGTGCGTAGGGCCAGCGTAACCCGCGGCGCGCTGTATCATCATTTCAAGGACAAGGCTGACCTTTTCCGCGCCGTCGCAGAAGAGGAGGCCAAAGCAATCTCACACCATATTGACCAGGAAACGCGCAATGTGGCCGATCCCGAACAGGCCATGGTGACAGGATCGAATGCCTTTTTTGATGCGATGTTGGTTCCAGGTCGGGTGCGCCTCCTGATGGAAGAGGCCCCAGCGGTATTAGGGCACAGCACCGCTGTCGCGTTGACCCGGGCCAATGGAACAGAGGAACTTCGTGAAGGGCTTTCGCGGGCTCTTCCTAAGCATTCACCAAAACAGATCGATGCTTTGACTAATTTGTTGTCGGCCGCGTTTGATCGCGCCGCTCTTGAGATCGCCTATGGGGGCGATCCGGAGGTCTACAAGGAGGTTATGAACCATTTGATTGGTGAAGTACTCAAGGGCAACTAGCAGACCTCGGAAGCCCCGCAGTATGGGTCCCTACCCTTTCTTCCGTGAGTTACTCGGCCCAAACAGGTCATTCACCGGCCGGTCACATGCTGTGGTCGCAGCCCGCATTGCGGACATTGGCGCTCGCGCGAAATTCTCAGAGCTTTTTGATGACCAAATCGCGCACCAAGCAGTCATCCGAACTAAGTAATTCCACTTTCATCCAGCACGAATTCAACCCGTTCGTTCACGGATACCTTTGGTAAAACTAAAACCTCGTAACCAAGGTCATTCAAAGCACATTCTATGCGATGATACTCTTCTACCGCAGCTTGAAAATCATGTTTGCGTTCAGCGTCACTTTCGAAAATCTCTTTCCAAGGTGGAAACAAGAATACAGGCTCGGAGTAAACACGGGCTTTTCCAATCGTTTCACCTAGCGATGGTCCGCGCGAGTATTCTAATGCAACCGCCGCATCAATGAGCCCCCTGTCAAAAAACACTGAACCTTGATGTTGTCGAGCCGCTTCTAAGTCAGATCGAGCGATTTCGACGGCGCGCATGGCGAAGGCTTTCATGTTTCTCCAAGGCAGGGCTTTGCCGTCACCAGCAATTTCTTCCTCTACGATACGCCGACCCGGTTCCGATACGGTCGCGAAACCACGCTCACTCAAGGCATCGAGAAGCGTGGATTTTCCACCACCTGAACAACCCGTCAGCAAGATGAACCCATTTCTCAAGGATCAAACCTCGTCATCTATTCAATTCATGATCACGTTTGAAAACGCAGTGATATTTCAGGCTATGATAAGGCTTTAGTCCCACCTACGACAGTGCGGCCCGATAAAGCTGTGAACTCATTTCCCTTAAATCCAAAGCTGTAGGATCGAAACCAATAGGAGTGTCGCCATTGCTCCATTGAAGATGTGCCAATGACGGTCAGTACGCAATAAATCTGCGATGAACCCTCCTGCCAAAACCCAAAGCGACAGGGAAACACAAGCGCACGCCAGAAACACAGCGGCAAGAATGCTGCCAAGCAAAAAGGGATCTGAGACCAAGTTGGAGAAAGATGAAGCGACTCCCACCGCCATCGCCCAAGCCTTTGGATTGACAAGCAACAGCGCCGCCCCGACGAGGAAACTCATGGGTTGTGCCTCGCTTAAGCGCGTGGCCGAAGGTGATCCGGCCAACCCAATTTTCAGTGCCAGCCAAACAAGGTACGCTGACCCGATTGCTTTGATAGCAGAACTCAGAAAAGGCGTAGATTGCAGCGTGGCCGCAAGACCGGTTCCGGACACGGCCACCAGCAGCGCGAGTGCAATGGCGATCCCCAAAATCAAAGGCAGGCTTTGCCGATAGCCAAACCGCGCGCCAGACGCTGTTGCAAGCGCTGTTGCCCCGCCGGGAGAGCCGGTGGCAATTAGCGCAAAGAGTATAAGAGCCCAAATCTGATCCGGCATGTGTCATCCAGGTCAACGGGCCGCAGTAACTTCGATTTCAACGAGAAGATCTGGGGCTGCGAGGGCAGCAACGACCAGCGTAGTCACCGCCGGCGGGTGCCCTCGGTTCCAACGGGCCTGACGCAATTTGGAAAGCTCGGGCAGGAAAACCGCGTCGGTGACATAGTAAACAACGCGCAGAATGTTGGACGTGTCCAGATCGCCGTCTTTGAGAAGTGCCTCAACATTGTCCATTGCCTGATGGCATTGCTGCTCGAATCCCGTATGAGTTTTGCCATCCGGAGAGACCCCGATTTGTCCTGACAAAAACAAAAACGACCGCGGAGCAGTGATCTGGGTGCCGTGCACATAGATACCTTGATACTGTTCCGGTACAACGCGCAGCGAGGCCGGAGCCAAACGTTTGATCATCTGAGTTCCTTTGCGTGTTCACAGTGTTGTCACCAAAACTTGGGGCAAGACGAACATCTGCGCCAACAAAACGTCAGTGCATGACATCAATGGATTTTTTGGCTCGCTCAGCTCTGATCGGTAACACTGACGATCCGACCGTCTTCGACGCGAAACGCAGATGCGCCTCGGAATCGCAGCTGCTGCCCTGCTTTCCACCCGTTGGGAAGATCGGCCGAAACCACTGCCGTGTAGTCGATCTCGACCAAGGTGACGGTCCCGACCGAAATCATGTTTGTTACCGTTTGCTGACGGGTTTTGAACGCTTGCACACCTGCAGCGGCCAACTCGGAAAAGGCCTGTTTCCCTGACGTTTCGATCGTTACATCTGCGTCGACGATGTTTCGAAACACCACGTCATCAGAAAGGCATGCGATCATACCAGCCACATCCATCTGGTTGTAGGCCTCGATGTAGGCTGCAATTGCGTCGGGAAGGTCGCTCATATTATGTCTCGCGCAGTACCGGATACCCGCACCGAGTTTCCTCTGACGTCATCCAACGACACTTTGATTAGTGAAGGACTTCCCATGTCTTCACCCTGGCGGATCGTGAATTCACCCCCATGTGGCCAGTTGCTATCACGCAGATACCCTGCAAAGGCCGCCGCCGCTGCGCCCGTTGCCGGGTCTTCCAGAACACCCCCCGAAGCGAATGCATTGCGCGCAACGAATGTCTGATCGGTCTCTATGAAGACAAGCATCACTGTGACCAGATCATGATCGCGCATCACCTGCCGTCCCTTATCGAGATCATATGTCATTGAAGCCAATCGGGTTCGACTTTTTAGTGGCAGCACGACATGATCGGCGCCGCCATGGATATGAGCCGGGGCTAGGCGTGGATCAAGGTCATCCACCGTCAGATCAAAGAGCGCCAGGATATCGCGCGTTTCTGCGTCTGTCAGTGCGCGGCTTTTGGTCGGTGGTGATGACAGGGTGGCCACCACGCCGTCGGGTGTCGTGTCCGTATCCACCGTGATCGTGGCGTCATTCAGGGTCAGGGAATAGGTGCCGGCCCCACTATGTCGCCCGAGCGCGGCGCCCAATGCAATTGTCGCATGGCCACAAAATGGAACCTCAGATTCAGGGGAGAAATAACGAACGCGCCAATTCTTTCCTCCGTCATCCTGCGCGACGGCAAACGCAGTCTCTGAATACCCGACCTCAGCTGCGACCCGGGCCATTTCCTCGGCACTGGCTTCACTTTCCAACAACACAACACCTGCCGGATTGCCGCCTTCCGATCCTTGGCTAAATGCCGCTATACGTTGGATATCCATGTTTGTCTCCTTAATTCTGCTTGCGGCAAACTATCGGAAGGAACTGGGTTCTGTCCCAGCACTGATGAAGGGCAAATTGAAAATCTTCTTTCACATCATTGTCCGATTCTCTAAACTTCCTTCATGTCGAAAGAACTGGACCAAACAGACTGCCGAATCGTAGAGCTTCTCGATTCTTATGGCCGTACCAGCCTCGCAAACATTGGAAAGAACGTAGATCTCTCCGGCCCTGCCGTCGGAGAACGCCTGCGCCACCTTCAGGAAAGCGGATACGTCACGGGCTTTGGTGCCCGGATCGATTTGAAACGTTTTGGCTATACAATCCAGGCTCTTGTCAGGATCAAACCAAGAAGTGGGCAGCTTCACATTGTAGAGAAGATGATCGAGGAGCAGCCTCGCTTTATGTCATGTGACAGGGTCACTGGCGACGATTGTTATGTCGCACGGCTACTTTTGAAAGAGATCAGCGAACTCGACGATATCCTTCTGCCCTTCCACGACCGGGCCGAGACCAATACATCGATCATAAAGTCTTCAATCTTCGAGCACAGGTTGCCGCCCCTCGACCAGCCCTAGATCTCGGAACGGCTTTTGGCACCTAGGATCGCCAGTCCTTGGTCTTTGCTTCCAGCCATTTCCTGAACCGCCGTATCTTCTGCGAATTGCGGTGGCTCTCGGGGTAGACAAGCCAATAGCCTGATCCATCTTCACAAGTCAGATCGAAAGGTTGGGTCAACCGCCCGCTTGCAAGCTCATCCTTGAAAAACGCAGGTGTTAGCATTGCGACACCCTGACCTGACATGGCGGCGTTGGCTTCCAATACCTGCGGGCCGAAATGTTGGCGGATTTCGTCTGACAGTTCCGGCCTCTCCAATCCCGCCTCTGCAAGCCAACGGTTCCACCAGGGATCAGACGGCGACAGAATGTGAAGACGCATTAGGTCCTTGGGATCATGAACGCCGCCTATGCTTTCAGCCAGATCCTTGCTCAGCATTGGGGTAAAACGGGTTTGGATTAGTAAATGGCTCGAAAGTCCACGCCAGTTGCCTTTGCCACCGCGAATGGCGACGTCGAAACCGCTGGAGACAAAATCTGTCAGGGTTTCACTCACTTCCACCCGCACCGCAATATTGGGATTTTCCACCTGAAATCCCCCCAAGTGCTGTGCCAGAAAATTGGTGGCAAATGTTGGAATGACGCTGATTGCAAGCGTTTCCTGAGAAACGCCTTTGGCCTCGGCAAATGCGTCACTCAGAACGTTGAGCGCGTCGGTCGCCTTTTCTGCGAAACCTGCCCCAATATCTGTCAGGGAAACTCCACGTGCCTCTCGATGGAAGAGTGGTGCGCCAACCCGCTCCTCAAGGATCTTGATCTGATAGCTGACAGCAGCCTGGGTCATCCCAAGCTTGTCTGCGGCAACCGTGAAGTTCTTGCTCCTCGCGGCCTCCTCAAAAACCCGAATTGCAGCCAGTGGCGGAAGATCACCTCGGGAAGCCATTCAATCTCCTTATGCTCTTTGGCTCTGTTTTGTTTGTTTTAAGCCCATTCAACCGGTCAAACGTATGACAGCCATCAATTCAATGAATGTGGGGACCATATGAGACTGCTCACGTATTTTCAAAACTTTTTGACTCTGGTTAATGCAACCTACCGGGACAAAACTGTTCACCCAGGCGAGTTTCAACACTGGTCAGGCCACATGAAAAGGGACATTGGCATGGATTATCCAGCGCTCCCTGAAAGGTGTTACTTTCAACGATCATCCTGGTAGTGCGAAAGCGTTGTTAAGTTAGAGTGGTTGTTTCAACCTATTAAATTGGACAATTTATGGACGCAAAGATCGTATCGGCTGAACACGTCTCACTTGAGGATTTGCGCCTGGTAATGAACAGCGCGTTTTCGGACTACACAGTCCCAATGCAACTGACCCGGCAGTCATTTGCATTCATGTTGAAGCAGAGGGGATATGATCGCCAAGCCTCGCGGCTTGCGATTGTTGAAAGGCAAATCGCTGCCATTTGGTTGGTGTCTTTGCGCGGTCGCCGCGGCTATCTGGTTGCAAGCGGCACAGTTCCTGCGTTCCGACGGTTGAGATTGGCACGAAGATTGGCGGATGATTGCCTTGTGCACCTTCGACAACAAGACACGGAAAGTTTCCAGACCGAGGTAATGGCCGATAACAGCAAGGCATATGAGTTGTACGCTTCTCTGGGAATGAAAGCTGCCCGGACTCTGCAGTGTTATGACGTTCCACCGCTGCCGAGTACCGATGCTCCTGGTATGGTGCGAAAGGTACCCTGGAGGGAGATTCAGAGCGACGCCACCGCAATGATCGAATTGGAACCCTCCTGGCAAAACGACATCGCGTCCGTCAGCGCCGTAGCATATGAAGCACAATGCTGGGCCATATCCGATAACCTTGGTCTGGCGGCCTATGCGGTCATTTTGCCAACAAACAATACCCTTGCCCAAATTTGCGTTCGCCAAGACCGAAGACGCGAAGGGATCGCCAGCTCATTGCTCCACACATGTCAGGCTGGCGGCACGCTTCGCCTACTCAACATCGACGTCACATCAACAGAGTTCCAGTCGTTTCTTGGAAGTGTCGTAGCTGTACCGACAGTCCGCCAATTTGAATTGAGCATGAACCTATGACGAATCGGAGCGGGAAAATGCCCGAAAGCCAGATTTTTCGCCCGGTTTCAGAGCAAATTCTGGCAAATGATTGGGGCGTTCTAACCAAATACGAGTTTGAATTTCGTCGCCAGAATGGCCAATGGCAGCGCCAAACACGAGAAGCCTATGATCGCGGCAACGGGGCGACTTGCCTGTTGCACAACCCGGATACAGATCAAGTATTGCTCACGCGTCAGTTCCGATTGCCAGTTTTCCTCAATGGAGGGATTGATGGGCTGATCGAAACCCCCGCTGGGTTGCTTGGCGGCGCTCAGGCCGATGAGCGAATGCGTAAAGAGCTTGAAGAAGAAACCGGTTATCAGATCGACAAACTCATCCACTTGTTTGACGTCTACATGAGCCCAGGCTCAGTCACGGAGTTTCTGTCTTTCTTCAAAGGTACGTATTCACGCTCTGATAAAAAGGGGCAAGGGGGTGGTTCTTTCGACGAAGGAGAGGACATTGAAGTTATGCACATTCCACTAATGGACGCGATGCAGATGATTACCGAGGGCGAAATTCGGGATGCAAAGACCATCATTCTTCTACAGCAACTGATGATCGAAAAGCTGACGAGGACTGGCGGCAGCTGAGAAGAATCCCCTGTTCTTAATCCAAACCCCAGGTCCTAAGACGGAAAATTCGAGCATTGCGAAGTTTTATGATTGCTCGCCCTGGAGGCTAAGCTGGCTCCCAGAGCTCTATAGGATTTCCTTCCGGATCATTGAGCCATGCGAATTTGCCATTCGGATAAGGTGAATTTGGATCTCGGCGGACTTCCACACCCTTAGATTCGAGCTGTGCGATCATTCCATCGATGTCACTAACACGAAAATTCAGCATAAATGCCTTTTCCTGATTCCCGAAATACTCTGTTACTTTTTCGAACGGGGCAAACACTGTCTCGCCTGCTTCTTGCGTCCAACACGGCGTTTCATAATCATTGGGAACGAGATCAATTCCCAAATTGTCACGATACCAAACGGCCAAGGTGGCAGGGTCTTCTGCCCGAAAGAAAAATCCTCCAAATCCTAATACTTTTTCCATCGTCGAATTCAAACCCGATCATGCCCTCGGAGCACACTACTACACACCGTGAGACTTGATTAGCGGCCCGAAGCGGACGTTCATCGACACATGTCGCCGCTGCGGTGCGGCCCGTCGAACCGGTCGTTCGCTGCAGGCGCAAATTTTCAGGGTGCACGAACTCACAGTCTGCGGGATTTGCCGACATTGCAGCTTGGCTATGTTGCTATTGCAGCATTCGCATCGCAGATGCGGTACACTCTTCGCTGCATCGCAGCCGGTGTCGCCAGACCGGTCATTTACATGCCGCGTTTTCGCTTACTTTGAAACCGTTCTTTAGCTGCGAACTAACCCATGACCGCTGTTAGTCAGGTTCGCTTTGGCGTTCCAGCTTTTGCAGGAGCGCCTTCGCGGCTCCCAAATCGAGGCCTGAATTTGATATGCCTTTTCCTTGGGCGTGGTTTGCAAACTCCAACCAACGCTCACCATCCCAGTGTTTCTTGATCACCGAAATCGCGCGCAGAACACTGCCTGAGGCCAACTTTGCCCTCACTCTTTTTTGAGGATTTCTGGCATTGTCGACGCCATGCAATCTGACTTCGCATCGTAGCGAGCTTGCGCTTTATCAGCACGGAAAAAATCGGATTCGGACCAGATGTACCACTGCCGCATAAACAGGCTCATCTTGTCCGTCCATTGATAGGTGTCTCCTACCTGAGTAGCGTAGACACTCGACCATTTCCCGAACTCTTCAGGAAGGACCCGCCACGGCGCGCCGGTACGTGCTATCCAGAAAACACCGTCAAGAACAAGGTGGTAATTGGTGGGTTTTCGTCCATTCGGGGCGCGAACGGAAAGAATGAACTGTTCAAAAAAAACCCACTCCTCGTCCGACATCAAATCTCGTGCCAAGCTGGTCTCCATCGCAGGCACGCGCTTGAATCATGCTCAAAGCCTGATGTGAATCCCTTTTGTCAACACGACCTAGTGTCAGAGCCACTGCAACGAGTACATTTTTTATAAATTACCTCGCTGGATGCTCAATTTGCATTATTACGGGGCACGACCTTCTGCAACGTTCGTTCCAACCTGATAACAGTGCAACGCACAGGGGAAGTGTTTGACCGCGATGCCATTGACTTGTGTCTCGCAAGTCAATGTCTTGGTCGTTCCTGTAACTGGCAGTGGCAAGGGCGGTGTCGATATGTGGATCGTATGTTGAGCGACTAACAGCTAGATGTGAATCGCGAAAGGCGTAACTGTTTGTGAAACACCCAATCGCGTATGCGCCCGTTCAGGATTGCCGACCCTCCGTACTTAAGAGCAAATTCGGAACAAGAGTTTGCGAGTAACCGGCAACAAAGCTCCACACGACCAGAAGCGCAAAATTGCTGTTTGGTACGACCCTGTTAACGGGAATGCGGTATTGTGTCGTGCCCCCGTCTTCAGACGGTTGAACAACATCTGCGAAACCAAGCCCTTCCAATTCAGGCCAAAGGCTGCCTTCCAAAAGGCCACTTTCGAAGAAAAAATATATAATTGAGGCAGCCCCTACACCAACGATACAGCGCAAGATAAGCAATCGCCATGTCCACATGTCGCGAATGTCCGCAAGTGATCCCTCTGACAGGCGCCTTTGCAATTGTATGAGCATAAAAAACGACGCCCCCAAAAAGCCGGATGCGGCGGCGGTGATCAAACCGAAAGGCAAGGGTTCACTGAACGAAATCCAGTTCATTGATCTTCTCCTGCGTTGATCTGTGCTTTCGGAGCGATCCCTGCGGCTTGTGTTCCAAGATCTTTGCCGGGAACGGTTTGCAGCTGGAATGCGGTGAGGATCACCAATCCGAAGGTTGCAAGCGCAACGAGAAACGTTGTGGACACGCGCAGCTGCGCGTGGTGTGCATATCTGCGTTTGAGATCCAACATGTTATAGTGCCACTGAAGGTCTCGAGTGACGCGCGCAAGAAGCGCTCTTTTTCGGATCAATTGAGTTTCTTTTGGCAAAGCAGCCGCCACATCGGGATCTGCATCGGAAATGGACTTTTTTCGACTTCCATAGAAATCCGACAGGCTTTTGTCGTGTTTCTCCATCTCCAAAATCCGACGATCCAACTCAACATCAAGGCGTGATGCATCGATCAATTCTATGATCAGCCGCTCACACCGATATGCATCATCCCAGGCAGTTGGTGACCGCCAATCCGCGTTCGCTCCGATATAGTCGCTTAATATACGCTCGATCTGATAGCGGAGCCTTTCAGTTGGCACCCTGTCTTCGGGTGCCTCTTCATTTTCGGGTAGCGCCAGGTATGTGGATTCCAACGCCAGCATGTATTGCCGAGAGCTGCGACCGCGCAAAGGATCGCCCAGCCCGAAAAACTGTGAAAGGCGGCGCCAAATGCTGTTCAGTGCGGTTTGCGTTCTAACCGGGCCAAGATATCTGGATTTCTCACTCGCTTCGCCTCCTGATAGTGGAGAGCCCACACTTGAAGTAATGTCTGTCTCTGTCATGATTTCAATCCCGTGATTTAAAAGCTTTTGTGGAGACTAGCAGATTGATAGTCCGGATCTCAGGGCTTTTGATTCATATGGATCTTTCGCTTTGGTATTGTTCAGTTGTTTTGCGCAATGTCTTTTGCGGTTACCTGATCAGGTTTGGGCTTAGCCTCATAGGTGCAGGCAAAAATCTCGACTGCCCTGCCAGAGGTTGCAGTGCTTGTCATGCGCTCACCCATTCCGAAGGCGACAAAGTGAAGCCCCAAATCAGCAGACGCTCTCGCTGCCAGATCAGCTGCGTTGGCTGTGTAATCTGCAAAGAGGTCGGCAAGCAATTGCGACTGAACCCATTTGGCCCGGGCTTCGGATAGAAGCATGTTCGATGCGGATTTCCCTGTAAAGCTTGCGCCACCCTGCAAAATGACCAGTCTCTGCATTGAGTCATTTCTGTACTCTTTGCGAAGAACTTTCAGGTGCCCGAGCGCGCGTTTGTACGCGTCAGGTGCGCTTTGACGTGACCAATTTGCCAGATTTTCTTTAAAGGGAATGGGCGTGAGTGCCGTGTGATTTGCACGGCATCGTTCGACAATTTCATGGCCATGACGCCGGATCAGATCATCAAAAATACCGGGAACGCGTGATGACACGCCGTTGGAAACCAATGTGCCAAGATCCAACCATTGCGAATTTCCGCCGCCGCTTAGTAGGATCGTTTGCAATATCGGTTTAACCGCAAGCCATTCGAACCGCTGAATTGTCGAGACTTTGACAACGGCCATTGCCTCGGCGCCCATCTTCGCGAGGTGCCCCTGCAACTCGGACACTTGCGCCGCAAGGTCTGTGTTCTGCCGTCTCAAGTGCGCGATGACCGCGTCGGTGTCGGGTTGATTGATCAGAGGTCCTGGTGGCCTTGGGTTCACAACTCCGATGTCGGGGCTCGTCGAGAACTCCATCATTGCGGATCGCCGGATCAACATACGACGATCCGGGGGAGATGCTTTGGCAACGAAAATCCATTGGCCGTAGTCGCCGATATGGATAAGCTCTTCCGTCCGGAATGAAGTTCTCTGCTGTGTCTCGTCATGAGCCATAACATGGCTGGCAACTGGTGCGACGTCCCGGGATGAATAGACAAAGGTGCCGACAACCACATCAGGCCGCAGCAGTTCGCGTATCCAAAATGGCGTCTGATTGACATAATATGGCAGGTTTTCAGTTGTCCATGCCCAAGCGACGCTTTGCACTCCGTCTTCCCAAGGCAACGCGGCGGGCTGTGGTATCTGTTGGGCATTGGCGGAAATGCGATCGGCCCAATCCAGTACCGAGTGTGGCTGTATCACCGGGCAATCCGTTGCGGCGTTCTCACCTTGGCACATTTCGCTGGTTGCAATCTGCCTGAGGACATGGCGTTCGCGGTCTTGGGCACTCCAGATTGCCAAAGGAATCCCCAGCACAAGAACCAGGGCTGCAAATGCCAACCGCGAGGTCCAAACGCGACCGGAATTTCCGTTGCCGAGGTAAATCGCCCGAAATGGGAAACCGAAGACCGATGGAATGCGGCTGCTTATCCGCTTCCGACGCTCCTCCAAACCGGGAACAACGTCAGTGCATCGCTGCAATAGCCGTTCGATCGTACCGGGTTTTGAGACCTCGCCACGACGCAGCCGAAGGATATCGACAAGCCGTTTTCCGATCGCGACCCAATTCAACAAGCGAGCCAAAATCTCCAATGGTATTAGCAATAGCAATTGGAACAGTAAGAACATCAGCACTATCGCGCACAGGATGACCGAGACTGCCAGGCACAAAAGGATGGTTAAGCACGCAGATAGCAAAACAACCGTCAGCCCGTGCGGCAAAGCCTGCAGCGCTGCGACAGTGGAGTTAAATCCCGACAGCGTCATGCCGAGCGGCAATTGGATATGCGGCGCCTGAAAATACAGGACCAGCGCGGCATAGACGGCGACTATGACCGAGAACACAGCAAAGGGCATAAGGTTGCTTTGCGCGTCCCCTGAGTTCTTTTCGCTTTTTTTGGGTCCGTCTTGAGAGGCCGCATCTGTTTTCCCATTGTCTTCGGCGGGCTGGGTATCACTTGACTCGTCATTGTTTCTTACAAGGTGCTCGGCACCTTTCAATTCCGAGTTCAATTTAGCCAGAATTGCAGCTGCGGCCGTTCCAGCCTGTTTGCTGATCGAAATGTCTTCGCCCAATTTCAGTCTAGACAGGTGTTTTTTGCAGAGTATTCCGCCACCATCCTTGTGTAGGGGTTGACGGCAAATCGCTCCGTCGAGGGCAATACATTTTCCAATTATTGAAGTATCTGTTTTATCCTTGGTCACGGTATCCTCCTTTGCTGGCACCCGGCCTTCAGAAAATTCCTGTCCCGAAAGAGGTTAATTGAGGCGCGTCAGGCCAACGCAAAATCGGCGTCAACAGATCGTCATTTCGGCCTATTTTGCTAGAGGTTCTGCTTCATCTGCGGGGAAATCACCGAAATGAAAAAACACGACCAGATGAACGCTGCTTCTTAAACTTCTTTAGAAGTATGTCACCGGCGCAATTTTTTGAGTTGCTCTTGAGGCTTTGGACCTCCGAAGTAGAAACAAACCACGAAATGTCGCCGGTGCATTAACTCTGATACGTCCTATCATATGTGTTTAGGCTGGAATAATTCCACCGAGCACGCGCCCGATTTCAATCAGAATTCTCAAGGCATCCAGTGCATCGGACAGGGAATCAAGCCGCCGTTTTACGCGCTGTGCGCGCCGCGCCAGACCGTTCAAGCTGGCTATTCCGGCACTGAGTGAAGCACCACGCAACACACTGCGTTTTGCGGCCTGTATTCTGGCCAGCTCGGGCAACAGCCTACGCCGCTCATCCAACAGGTCAGACGCTTTGTTGGCGTTTCCAACTTCCCATGCTCTATCGCTTTCCCGGTCGAGTTTGCGCCGTGTAGCTACGATCGCGGCTTCTATCTGTTCTAAGTCTTCCAACGCCGCTTTTTGTTCAGGATTCAATGCCATATCATTGCTCTCCTCTGAATCCAGGAATGATTTGCTCGATTTCCTGCAAGGTCACCAAAACTTCCTCAAGGTTGGCCCGACCATCCAGTTTCGCCTTCATTTCACCATGCGCTTCGCGCAATAGGCTAAGGGCATAACCGGGTGATTGCGTTTGCATCTCTATAAGAGTTTTGTGGCGTTGCTCGACCAAGGCGCGCGCCTGGCGATAGGCTACAACGTCACCTGCCCGGACCAGTTCTTTGGCTTCAGCGTCGGCCTCCAGCAATGCCAGCCGCGCATTGTCGAGCTTTTCACCACTGGGATAATAACTGGCGGCAATCGCCAAATCCTCGCCGAGGGTCCGGTCGGCTTGCCCAACTATGCGACGCAAACTGTTGATGCGGGCTCGTTCTGTCAAGAATCCGGTTGCCTGAGCAATCGCATCCTCTTTGCCTTCGAACGCTTTCGAAAGGGGCAGAAGAACCTCTGGCCCATCGCTCGGGACCTTTTTCAACGTGTCCAGCAATGCCTTGCTGGATTGCGTGACCCGGTCCGTATCCGCGCTGGTTGCAATCAGTTTTACGCCATTCAGATAGGTGCCGAAAGCGTCGAGCAACACAAGGATCTGGGTTGCATTTACCGGTCCGACCAAAGGTTGCGTGACCGTCGACACGACGCGGCATTCACGGACCAGAAGAAAGCCGTCGGTGTCCTCGCAACCCTCTAGGCGCGTCGTTGGGTTTCCTTCGGCAATTACGACAGCTTCGGCTTGGGCGAATTCTAGTGCCGCCTGACGTTTCAGGCCTGGCTCTAGTTTTGTTCGCGTGTCCTGTAGCAGTGCGCCGGTTGCATCAAGCTCAACCGTCACATCCGGGGACGTACATGCAGCACACAGAACAAGCCCGGCTAGTGTGGTAGTCAGTCTCATTTTGCCGCCACTCCTTGCAGAGAGCGCATTTCCTTTGTTCGGGAAAAGGCGAGGTCGACGCAGTCGCCAAGATACGCCAACCAGTTTTGCCTATTGCTGAAACCGCCCAAATTCAATTCGTTGCGAATTCTGCGTTCGACACTGGCTGTTTCAGGTCCGTAGACGCCATCAATTCCGAGGCGTTCGTCGAACAAATGGAAGAACGAGTTTTGCAGAAAGAGGACGTGACTTTTGGCATCCCGGCGGAAACCAGCATCGCGACCATTGTCGAAATGGATGTGATCACGATGCGCTGCATTGTAGTCGAATGTGAGAACTGTCCCAAAGTGCTGGCGCAGAATAGCTTCGATGCCCAAATAGATAGGAGAAGCATCCGGGAAGGTATCCGCAACCCAATTTGGCCCCTCAGAAAAAACGATACCGTCAAGATCGAATGCGCGGTTCTGATGATGGTAACTGGTTCCTGCCCCGCTGCGGCCAACACCTGCGGACAGAATGGCTTTTGCTTTTCCAACACCGAGGTCTTCCAAGCTTTTGAATAGTTGGTGAAAGGCCGCATCCGACTGTCTGGCGAAACTCACATCGATGTAAGGAGAAAACGGTGTCCCCGTAACTCCGTAATTGTAAGCGGGATTTCTGTCGTACAAAAGCGCCACATTTCCCAGTTCCGAAAATCTCGCAATAGGCATCTTTCTCTCCTGCAACTGTTTTTGTGACGAATACAGCGGCAAGCCTTGAAAGCATTCGTCTGGGAACAGATTAGGAGGCGCGCGAAAAACAAACGTCATTGTGACGTCAAAGGGCCGTTAAAAGCGAATGTGACTTACTTTAGGTGATCAACTTATTGATCTTTTCCACATCCAGCAGCCCCGACGTACGCATCAGGCGTACTGGATATTCCGGATCGTGGGCAAACCGCTCAATCGAAAAGTCACTTTCCTTTTTTGACAAGCAGCCGAACACACGTTGCGTATTCTCGGTGTCGTCATTGGCGGCATATAAAGCACCGAGATATCGAAGAGGCGGTTTGAAGTCGGGGGACAAGGCACTTGACAGCTCTCCGAACTGCCGCGCCTCAGCTGGTTTCTGCATCAACATCGCGGCCAGAGACCTTTGGAACGCAGTCCAGAACTCTAATTTGGTACCCACCGCCAGTTGGCTCGCACGGACCGCTGCAAGATAAGCTTGTTTTTCATCGCCGGTGTATTGAACGGCATTCGACAGCGCCCACCAACTCAATGGATTTGCCGAATTAGCGCGTACGGCGAGTCGTGCAAGTTCCAATCCCGCTGCAACATTCCGTTCCACGATCGTTCGGAAATTTGACGCCGCTGCGAGGACATTCGAATTGGTTGGGTCGAGGCGCAAAGCTTCGGCACACAATCGTTCTCCTTCCTCTCGCAGCGCGAGAGGATCATGTCCAAAACGCTCAACCGTTTGAATGATGATAATTTGCGCTTGCCAGGCAAGGTAACTTCCACGCGGCTCCATTTCAAAAGCGCGAGCGAACAACTGCGCCGCTTCGCGCAATTGTACGTCTTCAATTGCAAAAGTCTTTGTTATGGCCAAAGACGCTAGGGCATTGGGTGTTCTCGCAATTGCATCCTGCCGTACGAATACGCGGCAACTTTGTTCGAACAAACGATTGATCAATTGCAGGCATGGGAGATCAAGACCGGAATACTCGGACATCTTGATACCACTGAGAGTTTCGCTCCAAACCGTGGCCGCGTCCGTCACCCTTTCTATGGTCAAGCGAACGCTCAGGTCATGACCCGGCACTTCAAAAACCTGCACGCCTACAAGAAAAGTAAACGACGCGAGCGCATTTGGAAGTTTCCGAAAGGTTGTCACATCACACAAATCCGAAAGAGATTTTTGGCAGGTTTCCAGCATTTGAGCTTCAAAAACCTTGCAGGCCGCACTTTGTGCTGAAAGCCCCACCAGCGCAACGGATTGGCCTTTTGCGTCAACGGGTAAATTCTCATAACCTTGTTTGGTGCGTTGCGAAACCAGCCAGGAATTGAATTCGGGATCTCGAATGTCGAGACCTTCCAGGAACTGTGCGTTCAACGAAGTGGCGCCATCTTCGACCTCAATCATGTCCTTGTTCAAGGCAACTGATTTCCGGTCTGCGATTAGGACTGCGCTATACGGGCCAAGTGATTTTTTAAGTTGCGACAATTCTTGCCGAAGACTTCGCGCGCCTTGTTCTGATCCGCGATCGCTCCACAGCTTGTCTTGCAGCCATAATCTTCCTCTTTCCAGATCAGGGCTGACCAGCAGTAAAGCCAACAATCCCTGACCCTTAGAACTTTTTGGTGTCAAGTCCTGGTTGTCGACGGCAGAGATGCGAAAACGCCCAAACAGACGCGCTTGCAGCACGGGTTTCATCCCAGCTTAATTCCTCCCCAAAAAATATGGCATGCAAAATCAGATGAATAACCTCATGCATTATAACGTTAAATTTCCGCCAAAACTAGCCTGCTCAGATTGACTGATCGTGAATTGGTTGCGAGCGTGTAAGGAAATCAATTTTCAGGAGCAAACAATGGAAGCTGGTGGTGGTGCCGGAGGCGGCGCAGGTGGTGGTGCCGGAGGCGGCGCAGGTGGCGGTGCCGGAGGCGGCGCAGGTGGCGGTGCAGGTGGCGGTGCCGGAGGTGGCGCAGGCGGCGGTGCTGGTCATTCCGGTGGCGGTTCATCACCTCAGTTGAACTATGGTTTGGTTATGTCTCATGACGGGACCACTGGTTATTGGGATCCCGAGGATGAGGACACTTGGGTGCATCCACGTGCAACGCCGAGGGACTATGACAGTCTCCGCTATCTGAACGCCAATCGACGCATGTCTCTTTTATACGGCGAACTGGCTTCGCAGTTTAACGTTCAGTTTCCAACGCCCACAAACGGTACCGCTCAAATCACTATGGCTGGAACACCGATTTGTACCTTCAACGGTAAACCGGACACGGACTACTTGCGCAAACAAATGGTGTTTGTTCGAAACTACGCTGACCTGAGGTTGGATCGTCTGGCTGAGATTAATCAACAAATTTATGACATTTTATCCTTTTTCGGCGGTCTGGGACGCCTAGACGCGAGCCAGAAGAGCTTCACGCTTGAGTTCATGACCGTCGTTCAAAAAATCACCTACGACATCGAAATGCGTGTCAAACATGCCTGCTGGTGCCCGCGGCCAATTGACTTGTCACCCTATGTCATGCCGATGATTCAAACTCCAGATCATTCGACATTTCCAAGTGGGCATGCGGCCGAAAGCTTTGCCCTCGCAACCGCTCTGAATCAGTGTCTGTACCCGGGTGAAGATTTGTTTTCAGGTCTTAAACAATGGTCGATGCCGTTCAGGCTGGGTCATCGCATCGCTGTCAACCGAACAGTGGCAGGCGTTCACTTCCCCGTGGATTCTGCGGCCGGGGCGGTACTTGGTATGTCAGTCAGTAATGGCATTCACGCCCTTGCGACAGCAATTCGAACGGCTGCGGACTGTCCGTACCAAACTTCTGTAATTCCTTGGAAGTTTAACGTTCCCCGTACATCTGACAAAGAAGCGAAATACGTCACTGATGATGCGGAAACACGGCCAACCCATATCGATCTAAAATTCAAAGACACCGATGACTTCGAGACGTCCTGGCTGAAATCAATTGACGTTGAGAACGTTGAAAGGACCGAAATCGAAGTGCCGAACTTGCCGATTCTCAGAACTTACTGGACCGAGCTGCAAAGCGAGTGGCCTGCCGTAGATGCGGATGAAATGGAATGACCCGAATTTGGAGCGACTGGGAGCCCTGGGAATATCAGAAAGTAGACCCGTACAGCGATTTCTTCAATGATTTACAAGGCGAAAGCGAGTTCTCGATGGGGCGCTTTGGCAAGGATTTGTCCGTACCTGACCTCGACGACCTTCTGGAAAAATACGCGGAGAAAGCGAGAGCTTTGATTGACGGAGGTGTGGTCGCTGAACAAGGAAATGAAGTTGCCGTCGACAGAAGGTCTCACAGAAGTGACTTTGCTGACTTGGTGCGGAACTTTGCCCGCTCCACCCGCCTGCGACCCAAAATTCCGATTTGGGCGGGCAAGAACTATAAAGACGGAGAGGATTGGCTGCCGGACGTCAGTCCGGATCATGCCCCGCCAAAAGGATCTGTTGTTGTTGGGGTCATAGATCGAGCCATTGCGTTGCATCATCGCAGTCAGCGGTTTTTGGAAGGCAGAACACGACTGTTGGGGGCCTGGCAACAGATCGCGGATCAGGACCTAGCAGATGAATTGGGAACTGAAACGACGCAACCCCCATTTGGTCTGGCCCTATTAAACCCAGACATCGACAAGGCGCTAGACGAGTCCAAACTAGACCGGACGAAGCCAGATATCGACGCTGATGTTTTCAATCAAGCTGTCGGCCAGCGTGATTTTGAACATCCTTTGGGCCACCGTGAACTCAGCCGCGCCGTTGCGCACGGCACGCATGTTCTGGATGCGGCAACCGGTGTGTTTGCTGACGGAAAAGATCCGAATGATGTCCAATTTCGCGAATGTGTGCGGCCTTTGGTCGTCAACCTACCTGGCCGAGGGACGGTTGGATTATCCAGCCGCAACCTGTCTTACTTCACAATTCTTGGAATTTTGTGGATGACCTATGTTGCGGACAGCTATTGGTTTGCGGCGCATGGCGATGGGGCAACAGAAGATGAGCCCAACGGGTATCCCATGGTTATTAATTTGTCTTTTGCAAAGCAGGCAGGTGCCCGTGATGGGAGTGACGACGTCAGCCGCGTGCTGATCGCTTTGAATAAATTCCGGGCAAAAAACAACCTGCATCCTGTCTACCTGTCTCTGCCCGCGGGCAACGACAACCTAGAGCAGGGCAATGCCTCGATCCTGATGCCAAGTGCGACGTCAAATCATCAACCTGAGCGGGTTCTTGAGCTGCGTATTTCTCCTGAAGATCAATCATCAAACTATGTTGAGTTCTGGTTTGAATCCGATGATTTGAATGCCCCGCCCGAAGTCACGGTACAACTGACCGACCCTCATGGAAACCAAAGCGAATTGCGAGGTTTGGCTGCGGGGCGCAAGACCAGTCTGGGCGATCCGGGAAACCGCCGTACTCATATTGCACGCATCTACTACGAAACCCGCGAACCACTGGTTGAAGACGGTGAATCGCCGTTGAAGCGATATGTTGTTTGCGTATTGCCGACAAAGCTGCATCGTGTTGAAACACCAGAAGCGCCGTCTGGGATTTGGAAGCTGACCTTTAAGAACCGGTCCCGCAATCCTGTTTATGTAACTGCGAACATTCAGACCGACCAATCTGAACAACCCGGCAGCACGCAAAGCCGCACCGCACGTTTCGATGACCCGGACTATCATCGTTTTCATCCCGAGACGGGGCAGCTGCGGGATGCCTACAACTATCCTGACCATAATGGATCAGGCCGTTTCCCTCCGTCCAGAAAGCGTAAGGACTATGATCGAAAGTTACCGCCATACACAAGCAGCAGTCAGCCCTCACCTTCAAAGGTTCAGCGACATGGCACAATGAATTCAATCGGGAATTTTCGAACAACTTTTGATAAGGACGGCCAATACCATCCGGGTTCTTCCATAGCCGGGGGATACAGATTATCAGACGGCAAGCCCGCTCCATATTCAAGTACCGGAATTGGCCGTCGTGTTTATGAAGGCGGGCGCGGAGTGGGTGCCCCCCTTGTCGCATTCCCATCGGATGACGGACATGCCCACACAGGTCGTTTGGCTGCAGGGTCGTCTGACGGTTCGATCCGAAGCATGCAGGGGACAAGCTTTTCGGTAGCGCAACTAACCCGGTTGATGGCCGAAATCCTCTTGCGTGATCAGGCACAGCAGGACCGAAACTTCGAGCTCCGAAATGAACTTTTTGAAATAGCCGAAAAGAATGAACTGTCACCACGCAGATACAATAAATTCGCCGATCCAGAAAAAGTGGGCGCTGGCCGTTTGGAAATGACACCAAGAACAAGGGTAAAACGAACCTAGCGCTTTGACATCAGAGTGAGACGGAGTTGTCTTTGGATCGCCTGCGCGCAACATCGGCAATTGCACTAGGCTCAGTACTTCGGTAACGGAGCCGTCCCAGTCAAGCTGTTTTGCGCATAATAATCGTTCCGCCAAGGCGGTGTAGCTTTTCCTTATTAGTGCCCGCCTTGCTTTCCGTCACGGCCTATGGGTGAGATCCTTCGGTTACATGCTTCGGTTCGTGGTCAGCGCGGCGGCTGCCAACATGATGCTGGTTCGATGTAATTCCGGTGTGCCCATCTCATAGGCGTGCTTGATTGAAGTCAGCGACTGTCCTGACCACGGCATCATCGGAACCACGTCCTTGCGGGATCTCGAAAGCCCGCGATTAAGCAGGCAACGGGTGGAGTAAAGACTGTATCAGGTTATTTTCGGCGCAGCATCCGCTTGGAACACTGTCCCATCAACCCAAATCCGATGGAGAATGACTTCGATACGGCGCGCCGGAGCAACCATCGCAATTTTTCGGCCGCGGCGTTGTGCGAGCTGCGCCCAGCACGAATGGCCACTCCTTATGCTGCATTGCCGTGCTCAAGATGATGCGCATGCGGCAAAATCTGTACTGCTTGCGCTTGCAGCGAGAAAATCGAATTCACAGGATGGGCTCGTTGCCGTCATCAGAACAACCGCAGCATTTCATTGGAGGGCCCAGATTACGACGATGAAGTCGGCCCATTCCGGACCTCCGCCCTGCTCTCAAAATGCTGCAGTCGCAGCTTGCTTTCCGGTCATTCGCCGCACGCGTGAAATCTGCGGACTATCGAACTGAACCACTACCGACTGGCGTCGGTAGGATCGGCGATATGGTTTTCGAGGTATTTCAGGACGATGTCCTCGGTAATGGCTCCGTTAGTGGTCGAGAAATAACCCCTGCCCCAGAACCGGCGCCCCCAATAGCGCCTGCGCAGCGCAGGGAATTCCCGTTGCACCTTGTGTGACGAACGGCCCTTCATCTTGCGCACCAGATCAGAAATGGCGATCTTCGGCGGCACCGACACGAACATGTGGACATGGTCGCTCGACAACACCCCGCGCAAGATGTCGACCTCGTTCTCGCGGCAGACCTGGCGAATGATGTCACGCACCCGCAGGCGCACCCCTCCGGTTAGAACTTTGTAGCGATATTTCGTCGACCAGACGATGTGATAGCGGTGATAGAAAACGCAGTGTTTGCCGGTGTCATACTGCATGACCTTACCCTCGGGAAAATGAGCCTTCCGACCGGCTGCGGCTCATTTTCCCGAGGGTAAGGTCATAACACGATTCTTCACACTGAAGCTGGTCCGACTGGAAGTCGGAGGGTTTCCTCCAAAGCGTGGATACTAAACTGCCCCACACATCGCCCCATTTTTGTAAACTCTAATGGGGAGTTGACAATCGAATTAACCAGTTTCTGTCCGCAATGTTTTGAGCCGAGAAATCGTCGACCTGCTTACACCCAGCATCCGGCCAATTTCTGCCGCCGTCTTTCCCATAGACAGCAACGAAATAGCCTCTTCACGCTCAGTAGCTGTTAGTTTTTTTGGTCGCCCTTTGCTTATTCCGAAAGATTTAGGTCGGTCTTCAACGGCCCGGCTTTCCAAATCAGCAAGTCCAAGTTCGTAGTCGATGACACCAGACAATACTTCCAAAACGGTATCGGCCCGGCCGTCCTCGGTATTGATCCACGGCTCGGACATTGACCGGAAAGCAGCGCCTTTCTCATGAATCTTACGTAGCAGGTTGACCAGTTCGGCAATCGAGTCAGCGATTGCAGATAGGCGCGACACTACGATCACATCCCCGGTGGATACATCCGCCAGAAAATCCTCAAGCGTTGCACTCCTATCGTTTCCATCCTGCGCAGTTTCGCTCCAGATGCGATCACATCCCTGGTGCTTGAGTTCACTTAGCTGAACTTCACTTCGGTACCATTTCGATGATACCCGCGCATATCCGATTTTTACCATTCCAAATCAGTCTCGTAGAATAAGGCTCGTAGTAGTTCTTGACTTTTGCACGCTATTATGACCGTCTATTTGCACGCAGTTATGCACGACCATAGCGTTGAACCTGCGCAATGACAATCGCCTTGATGGGTTACTGGGACGCAATGCAGAGTTCTTTTCCAGAGGTTCCAAGAGATGCCAGCCTTTACAATGAGGACCTGGCACCTGTTCCTGTCGACAAACGCGACTGGGGTTGGTTTGAGCTATTCAACGTCTGGGCCAATGATGTGCAGTCACTGTTTGGCTATACATTGGCCGCGTCGCTTTTCTTGACCTATGGGCTGAACGGCTGGGCAGTATTCGCAGGCATTGTGTTGGCCGGATTTATCGTCATGGGGCTGGTTAATCTGGTCGGCAAGCCCAGCGTCAGATACGGTATTCCGTTTCCGGTGATGGCCCGGGCCAGCATGGGCGTGCGAGGCGCGAACTTTCCCGCCTTGATCCGCGCGGTTGTTGCCATTTTCTGGTTTGGGGTGCAGACCTATTTCGCCTCTACCGCACTGGCGCTGGCCATGGTCGCGCTGATTGGCGCGAATGGCCCACCGGTCTTTCTGGGCCTCAGTACAATCGAGTGGGTTGCCTTTCTGGCCGTCTGGGCCTTTCAGATCGCGCTGTTTTGGAACGGGATCGAGCCCATCGTTGGGTTTCTCAACTTTGCCGGTCCATTTGTCTATGTGGTGATGGTGACCCTTGCCATCGTGATCTGGATCGAGGTCGGGAATGATCTGTGGCGCGAAGTCGGCACGATCTTTCGCGGCACCGGCAGTTATCAGGGCAGTTCGCTGGGGGCTTTTGTGGCCGTGGTGGGTACGATGATTGCCTATTTTTCGGCCGTTGTGATCAATTTCGGGGATTTCTCGCGGTTCGTTCGGTCCGAGCATGAGATGCGCAAAGGAAACTTGTTGGGGCTACCGATCAATATCGCCTTCTTTTCGCTGATCGCCTTGATCGTCACCGCTGGTACTGTCGCGATTTGGGGCGAGGCCTACACCAATCCCACGGCCATTATTGCACGTATCGACTCCCTGCCTCTGACGATCCTGGCGGCGGTGACCTTTTTTGCGGCAACGATTGGGATCAATCTTGTCGCAAATTTCATCCCGCCCGCCTATGATCTGGCCAATCTGATGCCTAGCCGTATCAATTTTCGGGTCGCTGGTATCATAACCTCGGCCTATGCACTGGTGATCGGGGGACTTTGGGTTTCGACGATCAGCCAGATCGGCATCTTGGGTTTTGTGAACACATTGGGGGCCATTCTCGCCCCTGTTTACGGCATCATCATCGCGGATTTCTATCTGGTCAAATCCGGCAAGCTGGACGTTGATCAGTTGTTTTCGGCCGCGCGCGATGGACCTTATTTCTACAGCAATGGCTGGAACATGGCGGCGATCGTGTCGTTCATCCTTCCGGCCACATTTTCGGTACTCACAGTCTGGGTCCCCCTGCTGAACACGCTTTCGGGCTTTGCATGGGTGATCGGCGCAGGATTTGGAGGTGTCTTCTACTGGGCAATCGCAAAGCGTTAAAACGCTAAAACCTTAACTTTTTCATCATCTTGAGGCGGATGAAACGGATGCATTCACTTGCACCCGAACGGACAGGTTTGTCCCTTTTTCCGGTCAACGGGTGAATGAACAACCGCACTCAAGCGGTAGCAACGGTTCAAACCGCGGGTTTGAACCGACGGGCGGCTATTGCCGCAATTCTGGGGGCTCACCCCGCAACAAAACGGGAGGACTATTATGGTAAACGCTACAACAAGCGCTGAACACGCAAGCACAACAGATCCGGACGGTGACACGCTCAATCCGGTCACGCCCGACGAGAAAAGCTGGGGCGCGTTTGCGATCTTCAACATCTGGGCCAATGATGTTCAGTCGCTGTTTGGCTATTCGCTGGTTGCGTCGCTCTTCATCTCATATGGCGTTGGCGGCTGGACAGCATTTCTGGCGCTGATCGTTGCCGGGTTGTTCGTCATGTGGATGGTGAACCTGTCAGGCGCGCCGGGCGAGAAATACGGCATCCCCTATCCCGTGCTCGCACGTGCCAGCATGGGCACTACGGGATCAAAACTACCAGCGGTGTTACGGGCCACGGTGGCCGTCTTTTGGTATGGGGTACAGGTCTATTTTGCCTCGACCGCGCTATCGTTGCTGATCCGTTCGATCACCGGCGCAAGCGGTGGTGCGGAATTGTTGGGACTGACCGGCGTCGACTGGTTCGCATTCTTCGTCGTCTGGGTGTTTCATATCGTGATCTTCTGGCGCGGCATGGGTTGGGTTGAAAAGTTCCTGAACTTTGCCGGGCCGTTCGTTTACGCGGTGATGATCGGTCTTGTCATCGTTCTGTGGCAGCGTTCAGACGGGCAGTTGCTGAGCGCGACTGCAACGATCTTTGCCAATCCCGAAGGCACATTCGGATCCGAAGTTAAGGGCTTTATCGCAATCTTCGGAACGATGGTCGCCTACTTCTCGGCGGTGATGATCAACTTTTCGGATTTCTCGCGCTATTCCCGCGACAAGGCGTCCATGAAGACAGGCAACCTTGCTGGTCTGCCGCTGAATATGATCCTGTTCTCGGCGCTGGCCCTTTTGACAACCGGCGGTGCTGCCGTTGTCTTTGGCGAAGAGATCATTAATCCGACCGAGATTGTCGAGAAAACCGACAGTGTATTGTTGGGCATCATCGCCGCGATCACTTTTTTCGCTGCGACCGTAGGTATCAACCTGGTTGCAAACTTCATCCCTGCGGTGAACGGTATCGCCAACCTTTCGCCCGGCAAGATCACCTTTCGACAGGCGGGTCTGGCGACTTCGGTCTTTGCGCTGGTGATCGGTGGCCTTTGGACAGCTGTTATCTCAAACATCGGCATCGCCGGGTTTGTGAACACGCTGGGTGCAACGCTGGCGCCGATCTTCGGGATCATGATCGTGGACTACTACAAAATCCGCAAGGAAGAGCTGAGTGTGGATGACCTCTACAATATGGAGGGCGGGGCCTACTATTATGGTAACGGCTGGAATGACGCAGCGTTGATTGCGTTTGTCGTTGCTTCGGTGTTCTCGGTGTCCACCGTATGGGTCCCGGCACTTGGCGTCCTGTCGGGCTATGCCTGGATTATCGGGGCGATTCTCGGCGGTATTATCTATAATGCCATGGCCAAGAAGAACGCCGCCTCTTGAGAAAGCATGGTGGCGGGTGGATCATCGTTCGTCACCAAATTGCAGACACAAAGTTTGCAACAATAGACTGAATACCGCCATATGTTCGCCAGCCTTGCAACCTGAGATGGTTGACGACTCAGGATCTATGCCGTCGCGGGAGTTCTAGTAATATCGCCATCGGTCTTTAGAGAGTTGACCAGGATGGAGACGGCCCATAGCGGATGAGGTGGGTGGCTCCTGCTCCACCGGCATCGAATGTGCCAAAGTGCAGTTATCAACGACTGCTAGGAAAGGAGCCACCCACCTCATCCGATTTGAGCTTTCTGATGGATGCTTTCGCGGTTGCAGCGAATTCACATTTCCCGCCCATATTGTTGAAAAACAACGTGTTGCTGGCGCAGAGAGAGGCGTACCGAACTGAGCGCGAGTGCCTTTCTTGTCAGGCTTTGCTCGTTTGCTGCGGTGCGGGAAAGATCTTGGCCAGTTTTCGGAGGTTCTGGGCGGTGGCGGCGAGGAGGAATTCGTCGGTTGCACCACAAGGGCCACGTAATCGGAGTCGTCCCAGCCCGAGAATGCGTTTGAGGTGGGCAAACAGCATCTCAACCTTCTTTCGGAGCTTTGCCGAGACTTTGTATTGGGGCGTTTTGCGAATGGCGCGTGCCACATCGCGTGCGTCTTCATGTTCTTCGCGGGTGATTTTGCGAGCATCGGCGTTTGGGCAGCACTTCATCTTCGACTGGCACGCCAGGCAGGTGTGTTTGAGGGCCTGATACTTGGCCACGCCCTTGCCCGTCGGGCCACGGTTCGGATCAGAGTAGTTGCGACGAAACTGCTTGAGCGCTTCGCCCTCAGGGCAGATGTATTGGTTGTTCTCGGGATCCCATTCAAAGTCTGCACGGGACCATGTGCCATCTGTCCGGCCAGCTTTGTCGATAACGGGAATGTGCGGCGCGATCTTGCGCTTCACCAGCCAGTCCAGCATGGGGCCGGAACCGTAAGCGGTATCTGCGATTAACCGTTCTGGGTGCAGGTCGAACTTGTCTTTGACCCGGTTCAACATCGTCTTTGTTGAACCGACTTCTGCCTGTCGGATTGATCTGGTGGCTTCGACATCGACGATTACACCGTGATCCGTATCAATCAGATAATTGTCGGAATAGCTGAAGAATGCAGGGCCTTTGCGGGCTGCAGTCCATTGGCTGGCGGGGTCAGAATGTGAGGTGAACTTGGGCTGTACCTCGCTGGCCGCGCCGAATGCCGCCTCGTCCAGCGTGTCGAGATACTCGCGGACCGCGCGGGACGCATCTGCCGGGTCAATGCTTGCCGCGTCCCAGTCTTCCTTCGGTGTTGAGTTCCGTTTGTTAGCATCGGCTTCGATCAGGCTGGCATCAATCGCCATGCGCTGGCCGCTGACGAGACCTTCCTCAATGCAGCGTGCCACAGTTGTCTCAAACAGACGACGCAACAGTTCGCTTTCCCGGAAACGGCCGTGCCGGTTCTTGGAAAACGTGGAATGGTCTGGCACCCGGTCGTTCAAGTCGAGACGGCAGAACCAGCGGTATGCCAGGTTCAAATGCACCTCTTCGCAGAGCCGTCGCTCGGATCGAATACCGAAGCAATAGCCAACCAACAGCATGCGGATCAGCAGTTCGGGATCGACGGAGGGCCGGCCCGTGTGGCTTTAGAAATCCGTAAGGTGCGCGCGAATGCTGCCCAGATCGACGAACCGATCAATCGAGCGCAAAAGGTGGTCTTGCGGGACATGATCCTCCAGCGAGAACTCGTAAAACAGCGACGCTTGCGCTTCCTGTCTCGGTCCCATCATGGCTGATCCCTCCCTTTAGGAAGAATTGAATCAGCAACTTACCAACCGATCAAGCCCGAGTTTTTCAACAAAATACGCCCTTTCGGGCCCAATGGCCAAGGTTTCGCTGGGCGGTTCAAGGCCGACTACCGGCCTCGAACTTTGATTCCTGTTCTACCGCCGTCTGATCCGCTCGCGACGGCGCTCGCGACGTTCGATGTTTATCTGATGATCATGGCCTAGCGCCCGGTAGAAGCCCGGTCCCTTGGACCAGTTCACAAAGTGGGCAAAGCTGTCGACCTGATCGTCATTGCGACCGCGTGGAAAGGACTGCAATTCGCGTTTGAACGTCGCCAGCCAGGGCGCGTCTGCAGGCAGGTACACCTTGCCCTCTTCGACAGGACCGCACGCGGACTGGAACCGGGTTTCCTTGTCCTTGTCAGGTCTAATGCGTTCATAGCGCCGACGGTCATCACGAAACAATTCGTCCAAAAGCGGTTTGCCAGAAGCGGCATCCTCGATCAGAACTCGATCCGGATCCCAGCGACTGACAAGCTGCAGTGCCTTGGCTTTCAGGTCTGGGTAGTCCACCTGCCCACGCCAGACGTCGAGAAGGTACCACGCATTTTCTCGGAACCCCCAGGTTGTACAGACCGAGAAGTCGGACCGGGGATCCGCAGACATCCCCGTATCCCAGCTTTGAACGACAAGCTGATACCAGCGGCGATCTTGGATAGTCTTGTAGGTACCAAACCACTCCCAGCGCAGGGGTGACCCGTCGGGAGCAATGGGGTTCTGCTGATACTGGCAATTGAACACGGCTGCGCCCATTTCACGACGCTTGGTATCCAGCGTGTCCTGATCCAAACGGGACGGGCAAAGGAGATCACCCGGTTTGCGGCACATGACCCTTCCACGCCCAAGAGGCACTGTCTCATGGTCTTCGGCGATGGCAGGCAGGTTTAGGTGCCGATAGGTACCGCGGTCCAGCAGATAACCCGGCGGATCCATCTCGTGCAACCGCTGTGCAACCATAACCACACGCCCTTCGGACGGGTTGTCAAAGCGCGACAGCAAGGTCCCCTCAATGAACTCCTGTGCCTTGACCAGTTCAGCTTCGGAGCCCGCATCGCCGGCTTTCAGCAGGTCATCGATGATGATGTAGTCAGCGCCATGTCCAGTCACAGAACTTCCGATGGAGACAGCCTTACGGCTGCCTCCCTTTGTGGTGCGGATTTCTTCTGAGGTGTTGCCCTTTTTAGCCAAGACCGTTTCAGGGAACATTCCCCGGTACCAGCGCGCAGACATGATCCGACGACAATCCTCGGAATGTTTGCGTGCCAGATCCAGCCCGTAGCTGGCAACAATAATCTTGGCGCTGGGGTTATGACCGAGAAGATAAGCGACATAGGCAACGGCCACGGTGACCGATTTCAGGCACCGGGGCGGAATGTTGATAATCAACCGCTTGTTCTCGCCGACGCGAACGTTGTCCAACTCATGGCACATGGCCCGCACATGCCAAGCCGGATCAAAGCTGTGGTCAGTTCCTTGGTGCAGCGTGTCAAACACACGCCAAACAAAGGGAAAGAAATTGTCCCGGCAAACCTCGCGCGCGGCTTGCAGGACCATTTTTGGATCAGGAGCCGTCATCTTCCGCCTCCTCATCTTCCGCACCGCCGTCACCGTCCAATTGGCTGGAAAAGAAATCCCGGAGGATGTCGTAGTCGACCTTATCCGGCCCTTCCAAAGCAGCGCTGGCCTGTCCGCTCCCATCATCTGAACCGCCAAACAGATCAGAGTCGACCTTAAGAAGCGCCATCAGCAATTTCGTGTCGCCCTTCAAAGCACCTGCCATGAGCCGCTTTGCAATTGCCTCCGCCTTGGAAATTCGGGTTTCGTGGTTGCCTTCGCGGACTGTGATCTTGGTTTCCAGTTCGCGTTTCAGGCTGGCATTCACGCCTTTGGCAGCTTTCGGTCGTCCTTTCGGATTTCCGGATCGCCCTTTTTGGAACCGGGTTGCTTTGGGCGGCTTGCCGTAGCCGACCTCATACTCTTTCGTATTGTCAGACATGACCCACCTCCAGCTCTGAGGTGGCATCAGTTGCCGCAGAATGCGCATCGAACGTCTGGCCTGTTACCGCGTGCACGGCGCTCTCACCGGTCATCTCCTGCCAACGGCGGATGGCGACATCGACATAAGCCGGATCGAGCTCAATCAGCCGCGCCCGGCGCCCAGTTTTCTCAGCTGCCAACAACGTCGCGCCGGATCCGCCAAAGGTATCCAGCACAACATCACCGCGGTGGCTCACATCCATGATGGCATCTGCAACCAAGGCTGTCGGCTTCACCGTGGGATGATCAGCGAGATCCGCTTCACGCCCTGCCCCAAAGCTGTTCACACCGGCATAATCCCAGACATTGGTCCGGTTGCGCCCGTGTTTTCCCAGTTCGACATTGTTGATATGCGCCGCACCTGGTTTCTTGAAGATCGCGACCAGCTCGTGCTTGGAACGATAAAGGCTGCCCATCCCGCCGTTCGTCTTGTTCCAGACGCAAAGATTGATGAGATCAAAGCCGCCTGCCTTGCCGGCCGCAATCAGTTCTTCAATGTGACGCCAGTCCATGCAGATCATCGCGATGCCTCCGTCCGGCAGGCAGTCAATCAGCCGGTTGTTCACGTCCGAGAGAAAGCTACGGAATTCGCTGGCCGACATTTCTCCTGACGCCATGGCAAACTCGCGATGATCGCCACCGGTGCCACAGCGAACATGCCCATTGACCGCTACATTATAAGGAGGATCTGTGAACACCATCTGCGGGCGTTCGCTCTTTAGCAGAGTGTCGTAGCTCTGGGCTTGCAAGGAATCCCCACAGAAGATGCGATGATCTCCGAGAACCCAAAGGTCGCCCGGCTCCGTGACTACGGGTGCCGCAGGGTTCGGCGTCTCAACAGATTCTGCTTCGGTCTCCGTGGCCTCGCCCGTGCCGTCGATGATAATGTCGATCTCCGGTGTTTCGAACCCGGTGATGTCCAGATCAAAGTCCAGCTCGCCATCAAGGCTGAGATCCATCAGCTCGGCAAATTCAATCTGCAGAGCAGCTTCGTTCCAGTCGGACAACTCCGCCAGCTTGTTATCCGCAATGCGCAGAGCGCGCACTTCCGCGTCTGACAAGTGATCCGCGACAACAGTCGGCACCGACATCAACCCCAGAGCCTTGGCGGCTTCATAGCGGCCGTGACCCGCTATGATTGTGCCCGAACCATCCAACAGGATCGGGGTGACAAAGCCAAACTTGGCCACCGACGCCTTCAGCTTGTCGATGTTCTTGACCGTATGCACGCGGTTGTTATTGTCGTAGAGCTTGATCTGGCTGATCTGGGATTGAATGACTTTGTCCGCCATCCAGATCGGCGTTTTGGACGCCTTGGCGTCGCTCTGTGTTTTCTTAGTAGGCATTGCCGCCTCCTTTCGTTTGACGCTCGTTAGCGTCGACAAGAAAGGATCGTGTTGGGAATTCGGAGAGAGCACGAATAGCAACTCTCCGGACCAATCGATCCGGTTCGTTGCCCCTTCGAATGCTCTCGGTCTTATCCGCTTCGAAAAATGCGGCGCCGAATGCTGCCTGGGAGATGTATTCACCTCCCCGTGGGACCTTGTCCCTTGCAGGGCTGGCTAGAATCTATGCGCGGGCTTTTGCAATTGCAACCCCCAAGCAAAAAGTAACCAATTAAGATTGTTGACGAATAATCGGGGGTACAGCAGCAACACCCGACATAACACAGCCCTCTTCGGATTGCCCCAGAAAGAGCTGGACTGTTGCTGCGAACCACGCATCACTGAACCCACGCCCGAGCCATTCGGGCGCTCCTCGGTACGGGGGTTCGGCATTCCGCCAGCCCCAGATCAGAGGAGACAATACATGTCCAAATCCAAACCAACCAAAATTGACAAGGTGCAAGCTTTGTTGCGTCACCCGAACGGTGCCAGCCTTGAGGCGCTCTGCAAAGCAACGGGGTGGCAGCCTCATTCGGTCCGAGCGGCATTGAGTGGGTTACGGAAGAAAGGCGCGACGATTGAACGGCGGACATCCGACAAACAAAATGGATCATCCACGTATCACCTGACGGCGGGAACAGGAGAAGAGTCATGACCAAGACCAGCGACGTCGCCGATCTGGCCGCCATGAGTCGATCGGATCTGGTCACGCTTTGGCAGCAACTGTTTGATCAACCCGCGCCCGCCATGCTCAGCCAACCCTTCCTGCGCCGTTTTATCGCCTTTGAGATGCAGTCCCGCTGTCATGGCGGGCTACCCCGGCAGGTCAAAGCCACGCTGGAAAAGGGTTCCGAGAAAAAACCCCGGCCAGCCTGCCCTGCTCTTAAACCCGGCGGGCGCCTGCTGCGCGAGTGGAATGGCGTGACCCATATGGTCGATGTGACAGGGGACGGCTTCACTTGGAACGGTCGGTCCTATCGCTCGCTCTCAGCCATAGCCCGAGAGATTACCGGCGCGCATTGGTCAGGGCCGCGTTTTTTCGGACGCACCCGAAAGATCGCCAAATGAGCCCGCGCCGTAAAATCCGATGCGCGATCTATACGCGCAAGTCCTCAGAAGATGGACTGGACCAGGACTTTAATTCGCTGGACGCTCAGTATGAGGCCTGCGCGGCCTATGTCGCCAGCCAGCGGCACGAAGGTTGGACCCTTTTGCCAGACCGCTACGATGACGGTGGCCTGTCGGGCGGCACCCTAGAGCGCCCTGCCGTTCAGCGCCTTCTTGAAGAGATAGATGTCGGGCGCATCGACATGGTTGTGGTCTACAAGATCGACCGGCTGACCCGATCGCTCGCCGACTTCTCCAAGCTGGTCGAACGGCTGGAACAAGCGAACTGTTCTTTTGTGTCCGTCACACAAGCATTCAACACCTCCTCATCCATGGGTCGGTTGACCCTGAATGTACTCTTGTCCTTTGCTCAGTTTGAACGGGAAGTCACCGCGGAACGTATTCGCGACAAGATTGCAGCGTCTAAGAAAAAGGGGCTTTGGATGGGCGGCAACCTGCCGCTCGGCTATGACCGCCACCCCGACCCAAAAGCAAGAACGCTGGTCGTGAATGAGGATGAGGCCAGAACGGTCCGGCATCTCTTTGGGCTCTATGATGAGCTGGGTTGCCTGCGCAAAGTAGAAGAGCGGGCAACGGCAGAAGACCTGCGATCAAAACGGGCTGTTCGGGCGGATGGAAGCGTGAAGGGGAATTGCCCGCTGTCACGCGGCCAGATCTATTATCTGCTGCGCAACCCGGTTTACCTCGGAAAAATCCGGCACAAGGATAAGATCTGGGACGGGCAACATCCGGCGATCATCGACCAGGACATCTGGGACCGGGTGCAGGAGAAAATGCGCGAAGCGTCGCAGCGATCCCGTGCAGACCCTTCACCTGATGCGCGCCAACGCACCAATGACCCCGGCGCCTGGCTCACTGGTCTGCTGCAGGACGAAACTGGTGATCGGTTGACGCCAACCCACACCACGCGCAAAGGCCGACGGTTGCGCTATTACGTCTCCAATCGACTGATCTCGGGCGGCAAGGATACCTCCGGCTGGCGACTGCCCGGCCCGGCGCTGGAAAACGCAGTCATTGATGTCATCGCCAGACATCTTCAAGAGGCCGCCGCCGCGCACCAAGTACTGGCGCAGCCCGAGGCTGGGTCAGCCGCGGTGATCCAGACGTCAATTGCCGATTTGGTGACTCGGCTTCAACGCCAAGGCGGTTATGTGGGCGCTGCTCTTCTGGCCAGCGGCGAAATTGCACGAGGACACTTTGAACTCGAGTTAAACCCCAAGACTCTGGCAAGCGCAGTTGGTATTGCTGCGGACCATCTGCACCCGGATCTCACCCACGTCACCGCATCTTTCGATCTGCGCCGCCGCGGCGTCGAGGCCAAGGTCATCGCCGGAGATATGGCACCCCAACCTGATCCCCACCTCCGGTCCATGCTGATCCGCGCCCATGGCTGGGCCCGAGATCTGAAATCCGGAGTTCAACTGATGGAGATTGCACGCCGCGAGAGCGTTCCCTGCGCCTTCATCCGTACCCGTTCCCAGCTCGCGTTTCTCTCACCGAAGATTCAAGCCGCGATTCTCGACGGCACTCAGCCGCCCGAACTCACACTCAAGCGTCTGGTCAGCGTGACCCACCCAGTTGACTGGACCGAACAGGAACGCCAGTTCGGCTTTTTATAGCTTCAAATCCTGCGTCCCTGATACAGGGTTTGCCCTACCTGATCCGGTGGAACAATTCTCTGTTCCCGCGAGGAAGTTCCCTGTTCCACTTTTTAGGGAATTTGCAACATAAACCTCTGAAAAACATACAGTTCCGACAGGTGAAATAACGGAACTCAGACCTGTTTCGCGAAAATTCCCTGTAAATTGCAGGTTATCAGGGAAATCCAGCCCAAAGCGACCCCGCCAAAATGCGGCACTGAGACTGCGGCCGGAATTGCGCTCTGAATGTACAGTCTGCTCCGTCTCTGATTGAAAGCGCACGCGCCAACTCGCGGAAATTGCGGCACAATTCCGGGTCAGAAAACACAACTGAAGTGAGACGGGTATGGGTGGCGGGGAGACAGGGATTCGAACCCTGGGGACGCTCTCACGCCCAACGGTTTTCAAGACCGCCGCATTCGACCACTCTGCCACCTCCCCGTCGAAGGCAGGGTCTAAGCGCAAGTTCGGCCAGAGGCAAGTCGAAATCGGGATTTCTTGCCGAAGCCCGCGCAGCGGTCTTTCCATGACTCTTCAGCCGCGTTATGATCCCCGAAATAGACCGAAACAGGCTGGCAAGCAGAACCAGCAGACCGGCAGCGGGGTTCCGAGGACGAGACCCCTTCAGGCAAGGGATAAGCAGATGAAGCGAGCGATCATGACACGCCCGGGACCGAAACGGTTGGCGTATCTGGCGTTGACTTTGACAGTTTTAAGCGGGTGTGAAGATATTCTTCAAGAGGCTGAAAAACCTGAAGAAAACTCAAACAAAACCGAACTCCTTCCCGAGGTAGCCTCGGGCTCGCAGCGTGACGTCGAAGCTCCCGAGGTTTTTCAGGTCACCGAAGCGGGGCTTTGGGATGGCAGGCCCTCGCTGGGCGGGATCTGGGTTGCCTACCCGGAAGTATCCCAGCCCGAGCGTGTCGTAATTACGAACACCGCAAACAACAAGTCTGTAACAGGGGCCCTGTTCCGACGTGAACGCAACCTGCCCGGCCCGGCGCTTCAGGTGTCATCTGCTGCTGCGGAACAGCTCGGAATGCTGGCGGGCGCGCCGACAAAGGTCAGTGTGGTCGCTTTGCGCCGTGAAGCTGTAAAGGAATCACCACCAGAGGACGCGCCCACACCGGAAGACGAGGCGGCAGATACGGCTGCGGTGTCGGACACCGCGGCCACCGGCGATCCATCCGCGGCAGATACCGAAAAACCGGCCAAGCCGAAATGGTGGCAAAAGAAGGCGCCAGCGGCAGCAGCCGGTTCGGCAGCGGTTGCGGCGGATGCGGCAAGTTCTGCCAACGCAGCGACCGAAGGTACGGACACGACCACAGCTGCGGCATCAGCCACTGAGGACCCAACAGAGCCCGCTGAAGAAAAACCCGCCAAGCGGAAGTGGTGGCAGAAAAAAGAGCCAGCAGCGGCAGCGGCGGGAGCCACCGTGGCTGCGGCGGGTGCAGCAACAGGCGGTGCTGATGTGGCCGCAGATGTTGCGGCAGCCGCAGCTGCACCGGCGTTGTCGGACGCGCCGGTCGAAGCCCCCGCTGAAAAGCCTGCAAAACGGAAGTGGTGGCAAAAGAAAGACCCCACTGAGATCACCGAAACGCCACTGGATCCCATCGAAGGCGCTGCATCCGCGATTGACGCGACCGAAGCGGTTCCTGCCGCAGCGGCGGCAACAGGCGCTGCGTCTCCGCTGAGCAAACCATTTGTGCAGATCGGCACGTTCAGCGTCGAAGCAAATGCGAATGCCGCCGCCGAGAAAGTGCGCCGGAATGGCATGTCGACTGTTGTGCGGGAACTGAAAACCGAAAACAAAACAGTATGGCGGGTCCTGGTTGGCCCTGCCGCAACCCGGGCCGAACGCAAGGCCATTCAAAAAGATGTAAAGGACCTTGGTTTCAAAGATGCGTTCACCGTGTCCGACTGATACAAGGAGGCGTAACATGCTATCCTCATTGCGAACTTCTGTTCTGGCCATTGGGCTTGCTGTACTGGCAATCCCGGCTCAGGCTTTTGATACATCCGCCCGCGCGGCTTATGTGATCGATCAGACCACCGGTACGGTGCTTTTGGCAAAAGACGCCGATCAGCCCTTGCCTCCTGCATCCATGTCCAAGCTCATGACGCTGTATGTTGCTTTCGAAGCGCTGCGTGACGGAAGACTGACGCTGGACGAAACCCTGCCCGTGTCCGAACACGCGATGAGCTATGGCGGCTCGACCATGTTTCTGAACACGCAGGACCGGGTTCGGGTCGAGGACCTGCTGCGCGGCATCATCGTTCTGTCAGGCAACGACGCCTGCGTGGTCCTCGCCGAGGCGCTAAGCCCTGACGGGACAGAGGCCGGGTTTGCCCGCTATATGACCCAGCGCGCAAAGCAGATCGGTATGAACAACTCGAATTTCGCGAACTCGAACGGTTGGCCTGCCGCCGGACATATGATGTCGGTTCATGATCTTGCGGTTCTGGCCGACAGGCTGATTACCGACTTTCCCGAATACTACCCCCTGTTTTCAGAAGAGGTATTCGAATTCGATGGCCGTGCGCCGTCGAATGCCCGTAACCGCAATCCATTGCTGAAACTGAGCATTGGCGCGGATGGCCTGAAAACCGGCCACACGCAGGAGGCCGGATACGGCCTGGTCGGGTCTGCCAAACAAGGCGATCGCCGTGTCATCTTTGTCCTCAGCGGGCTGGACAGCACCGGTCAACGGGCAGAGGAGGCTGAGGCCGTGGTTAACTGGTCGTTTCGAAATTTTGTCGAGAGGACAGTTGCCAACGCGGAAACGCCGATAGCCGAAGCCAAGCTGTGGATGGGCGAGAAAAAGACTGTTGGTCTTGTACCTGACGGCGATCTGACGGTTCTGTTTCCGGTTCTGGGCACACAAAACGTCAAGGCTGAAGTTGTCTATCAGGGTCCTATCAATGCGCCGGTCAAGAAAGGCCAGCAACTGGCCGAACTTGTCATCAAGCCTGAAGGATTGCCGGAAATTCGACGTCCACTGGTGGCAGCGGAAGACGTTGCAATTGGTGGATTTGTCGTCCGTATGCTGACCGTTGGCGGCATAGTTCTGAAAGACGTGATCAATAACCCACTGGAGTCGATGTGACCAAGGCGGGGTTATTTCTGACTTTCGAAGGCATTGACGGATCAGGCAAGTCAACTCAGGCGCGGATGCTGGCGGATCAACTGCGGGCGCAGGGTCATGAGGTCGTTTTGACGCGTGAACCGGGCGGCTCACCCGGCGCGGAGGAAATCCGCAGCCTGGTATTGGAAGGTGATCCCGACCGCTGGTCGGCCGAAACGGAAATCCTGCTTTTCACGGCCGCCCGCCGCGACCATCTGGAACGTACGATCGAACCCGCACTTGCCGCAGGGCAAGTGGTGATCTGCGACCGCTTTGCCGACAGCACACGTATGTATCAGGGCCTGTCGCGGGGCGATCTGCGCGGCCTTGTTGATCAGCTGCACAGCCTGATGATCAAGCGCGAGCCGAACTTGACGCTGCTGATCGACATGGACCCCGATACCGGCCTGTCCCGCGCCAAAGGGCGGCAAGGCGCGGAAGAACGGTTCGAAGATTTCGGCCCGGACCTACAAAGGAAAATGCGGGCTGGCTTTCTGGCACTGGCCCATGAGTTTTCCGACCGTTTCCGCGTGGTGGACGGTAACCGGGACATGGACAGCGTTGCGCAGGATGTGACAGAAATCGTCCAGGCTGCTTTGCGATAGACGATGAATGACGAAATCCCCTCTCCGGATCAGGTGCCCGGTGCGCCGCATCCCCGCGAGACCGTCCGGCTTTTTGGTCAGGATGCGGCGGAACAGGCGTTTCTGACCGCCTACAACTCGGACCGGCTGCACCACGGCTGGTTGCTGACCGGGCCGCGTGGCGTCGGCAAGGCAACGTTGGCCTGGCGGATTGCGCGGTTCTTGCTGGCAACACCTTTGGCAAACGACGGTGGGCTGTTTGGCGCGCCGCCACCGCCAGAGACGCTCGACATTGATCGCGACCACCCGGTGTCACGTCGCATTCTGGCCGGGGCCGAGCCGGGATTGGCCGCGATAGCCCGGTCGCTGAATGATCAGGGGCGGCTGCGCAACGAAATCGTTGTGGACGACATCCGAAAGCTGGGAAAGTTCTTTGGCCTGTCCTCTGCCGATGGTGGGCGCCGGATTGTAATCGTGGATTCGGCGGATGAGATGAATGTCAGCGCCGCCAATGCTTTGCTGAAGATGCTGGAAGAGCCTCCGGCGCGTACAACTCTTTTGCTGGTATCGCACCAACCCTCGCGCTTGTTGCCGACCATCCGCTCTCGGTGCCGGACCTTGCGTCTTGGGTCCCTGAGTGCCGGGGATATGCAGGACGCGCTGTCGCAAACCGGGACGACCTTACCGACGCATCCCGAATATCTCGCCGCATTGGCCGCTGGCTCGGTCGGGGAGGCCGTTCGCCTGATCAATCTGGGCGGACTTGAAATCTATGCCGAACTGATTGCCATTCTGGGCACCCTGCCCCGCCTGGACCGGCAGCGCGCGCTGGCCCTGGCCGAGGCCGCGGCACAACGCGGCGCGGCCGAGCGCTTTGATCTGCTGCTGACACTGATCGATATCGCCTTGTCTCGGCTGGCCCTGACCGGGGCAACCGGAGCACCGCCGACCTCTGAGGCCGCCCCGAACGAAGCTGAAACGCTGGCCAGACTGTCGGATTCTTCGGATCAGGCCCGTCGCTGGGCCGAAGTCGCAGCGACAATCACAGCCCGCGCGCGACATGGTCAGGCGGTGAACCTTGACCCTGCCGCTCTGGTCCTAGATACGGTGTTCAAGATACAGGAAACCGCCGGCCAGGTCAGATGAGCGACACCCCCCAGATCACCGACAGTCACTGCCATCTGGACTTCCCGGATTTTGACGGTCAGTTGGACGACATCATCTCGCGCGCGGCCGAGGCTGGCGTGACCCGGATGGTGACGATTTGCACCAAACTGCGCAATGAACCCGCAGTCCGTGCAATTGCCGAAGCCCATGCACCGGTATTCTACGCCGCAGGCACCCATCCGATGAGCGCCGCTGACGAGCCTATGGTCTCGGTCGATGAATTGGTTGCGCTGGCACAACATCCCAAATTTGTGGGCATCGGTGAATCAGGTCTGGATTACCACTATACCGCCGACAGCGCTGAGCTTCAGAAGCAATCCCTGCGCATTCATATCGAAGCAGCCCAGCGCACAGGGTTGCCTTTGATCATTCATGCCCGCGCGGCAGACGACGATATGGCCCAAATTCTGGCCGAAGAGTATCGCAATGCGCCCTATTCCTGCGTGATGCACTGTTTCTCGTCCTCGGCCGAGTTGGCCAAAGCCGCGCTGAATCTTGGGTTTTATCTGTCCATGTCCGGCATTGCGGCCTTTCCCAAAAGCCAGGAGTTGCGCGACATTTTCGCAAGCGCGCCGGTGGATCGCATTCTGGTGGAAACCGATGCGCCCTATCTTGCGCCGCCCCCTTATCGTGGCAAGCGAAACGAACCGGCCTATACCGCACATACAGCCCGAAAAGGGGCTGAAGTGTTCGGTCTGGAGTATCCGGCTTTTGCCGCCCAAACTCAGGCGAACTTTGACCGGCTGTTCAGCAAGGCGGCAACGAACAGGGCCGCTGCATGACCGAATTGCGATTTACCATTCTGGGCTGCGGATCGTCAGGCGGCGTACCCCGGTTGGGTGGCCACTGGGGTGCTTGCGATCCTGCTAACCCCAGGAACATTCGCCGGCGCTGTTCCCTGCTTGTCGAGCGTGACGGCCCCGGCGGCAGAACCTCCGTGTTGATTGACACAACCCCGGATATGCGCAGCCAGTTGCTGGACACGGGCACCGGGCGGCTTGATGGTGTGGTCTATACCCACTCTCACGCGGATCATGTCCATGGGATCGACGACCTGCGCATGATCGTGTTCAACATGAAAACCCGCGTTCCGGTCTGGGCTGATGGTGATACCCAGAACGCTCTGCTGGGGCGGTTTGGATACGCCTTCATACAACCCGAAGGGTCACCTTATCCTCCGATCCTCGACCTCAAGTCCATTGACGGGCCGTTCGAAATCGAAGGGCCCGGAGGACCGATTCCGTTTCGTCCATTCAAGGTCAATCACGGCTCGATAGATTCTCTGGGCTTTCGAATGGGGCAGCTCGCCTATTTGCCGGATGTTGCCGAAATTTACGATGAGGCATGGCCTGAAATGGAAGGGTTGGAATATCTCATCATCGACGCCCTACGCCGAAGCCCACATCCCACACATGCACATCTGGAAAAAACGCTTGAGTGGATTGAGAAGCTGCAACCAAATCAGGCGATACTGACCAACATGCATATCGATCTTGACTATGCGACTGTCGATGCGGAAACGCCGGACAATATCACCCCCGCCTATGACGGAATGGTGATACATCACGCGTTTCAGACCCCTGTTTCTTTTGCATAAGATATCGCAACATGGCCGTTGCACGGGGGCCAAATGCTGCAAAGCCTGATTGACGTCATTCTTCCTGTCTTTCTTGTGATCGGCGCCGGTTACACGGCAACACGAACAGGATATTTCAAAGAATACCATGTCGACGGGCTGATGAGATTTACTCAAGGGTTCGCGATCCCATGCCTGTTGTTTCTTGCCATCGCGCATCTGGACCTCAGCGCCAGTTTCGATCCCCGGCTTTTGGCAAGTTTCTATTCTGCCGCCGCCCTGTGTTTCATCACTGGCCTTTTTGGTGCGCGCATCCTTTTCGGCCGCGAATGGGAAGACTGCGTGGCAATCGGGTTTTGTTGCCTGTTCTCTAACTCGGTTCTGCTGGGATTGCCGATTACTGAACGCGCTTATGGTCCCGAGAACCTGACAGGTAATTATGCGATTATCGCCTTCCATTCCCCCTTTTGTTACGGCGTGGGGATCACGGTGATGGAGGTTGTCCGCAATCGCGGAAACGGTGGCGTACGCATGGCGCGTTCCGTTCTGTCCGCAATGTTCAAGAACGCGCTGATCCTTGGTATTGCACTGGGATTCGTGGTTAATCTGTCCGGGTTGGCCATCCCGGCTGTGGTGGACGAAGCCCTTGGTCTGATCACGCGGGCCGCCCTGCCCGGCGCCCTGTTTGCACTGGGCGGGGTACTAGTCAAATACAAACCCGAAGGTGATCTGCGCACCATCGCTTTTGTTTGCTGTATCTCGCTGATGCTGCATCCCAGCCTTGTGTGGATATTCGGCAAATCCACAGGGCTGCCACAGGATCTGTTCCGCTCGGGCGTGTTGAACGCAGCCATGGCGCCGGGGTTCAACGCCTATATCTTTGCTAACATGTATGGCCGCGCCAAGCGGGTGGCAGCTTCGGCTGTTCTCATTGGGACAGCCACATCCATCCTGACTGTCTGGCTTTGGCTAACGGTTCTGGGCTAACAGTAGTGTTGACTTCGGTTCGCACAGAGGCACCTAACGCATTTCGTGTCAGGAGATCCAAATGCCACATGCCATCATCGTCGCACATGGTCAGCCGTCCGATCCAGAACCGGCCGAGGCTGCTTTGGCTGCGTTCGCGGCTACGGTCGACGCCCTGACCGAGCATGTAACGGTGCATGCCGCAACTCTGGCCGCGCCCGGCGCGTTCGAGGCTAAGCTGAGCAGCTTGCCGGAAAACACGGTCATTTATCCGCTTTTCATGGCAAATGGATGGTTTGTCACCAGCGCTTTGCCCAAACGATTAGGGGATCACAAAGCGCGCATTCTAGACCCGTTGGGTGTTGACCCAGAGCTACCGGAATTGACCGCACGCGCCCTGCAATCCGAATTGTCCGAAAGGAATTGGGCAGCTGCGTCGACCGACCTGGTCATTGCAGCACATGGGTCAGGGCGTAGCCGAAACCCCTCGGTCGTGGCTCTGAACTTCGCATCGCAACTTCAAGAAATGCTGGCTTTCAAATCTGTCCGCGTTGGGTTTGTTGAAGAACCGCCATACATTTCCGAAGCCGCAACCGGCACGGGGGCTCAGGCGCTGTGCCTTCCGTTCTTTGCCTGCAC
Organism: Ruegeria sp. AK11; assembly: GCF_056541095.1. NCBI lineage: Bacteria > Pseudomonadati > Pseudomonadota > Alphaproteobacteria > Rhodobacterales > Roseobacteraceae > Ruegeria > Ruegeria sp. AK11. The sequence goes on along the minus strand of NZ_JBQFXU010000001.1, from coordinate 293,267 downwards.
CGGGGGGCACGCAGTGGACGACGTGCCCGCCGGATTGAGCCAAGCAGGGTTCAAAGGCGTTCTGCTGCCAGTGGTAGGGGAACTGCCACCCATCCGGCACCAGATTGCCAAGCAGTTAACAAAGGCCGTTCAGCTCGCTTGAAAATTCGCCTGAAATCTTTGACCCGGAAGCAGGAAAACTCAGGTTTGCGCTTTGATCAGCGTGGAATACAGGCGGTGGCAGGACCGGCCGTCTCGCTTGGCCTGATAAAGGGCGACGTCGGCGGCGTGAAGGATGTCGGCGGCTTTGGGAACCTTGAACTGGGTGGACAAGGCCGTTCCGATACTTGCAGAGATACAGCACGGTTGGTCCTGAAACATCATGGGTTCATTCAACCTTGCGATCAGACGGCCGGCGATGGACTCCAGAGTTTCTTCCCGCGTCAGGCCCTTGAAAATTATGACAAACTCATCCCCACCAACCCGGGCAACCGTATCGTCTCCACGCGTCTCTTCAAGCATGATGCGGGCCGCCTGTTGCAGAACGTAATCCCCGGCGGCATGGCCCAGCCGATCATTCACGGATTTAAAGAAGTCTAAATCCAGATGCATAAGGGCAAATGTAGAATTTGCCAGGATCAGATGCCCCAACAAATGATCCATCGCGCGGCGGTTCTTCAATCCTGTCAATGTATCGGTATATGCCTGCTCTTCCGCGGCTAGCATTGCCCCCTGAAGCCTGAGATTAAGTGAACGAGACGCTTCCATCGCGGCGGATTTGGCTTCGACCAGATACAACAGCTCGATCGCCAGGTCAGTGCCGGAAAAATCAGCGCTTGTCAGGGCGTAATCCCGAACCGCATCCAAAATCGAAATACCGAATGACAGATTGATGACTGCACCGCCCGAGTCGGGCAAGGGCGCGACCAGGCCTTTCAGGGTCGTACGCGGTTCATCGCGAAATCTCAGATGCAGTTTGGCACCGGCCATCGACATCAACGCGGGAAGGGTGGTGACTGTTCTGGGGCGGATCAGCTCGAACACGTCCAGAACACCCAGCCCGACCAAAGGCAATTCGGGCCGCAGCTTTTGCAGTGTCGGACCCGCTTGTTGAATGCGTCCGCTTCGGTCCACCAACAGGAACATCGGGCAAAGCGTTTCCAGAAGATCTGCCAGTTCCTGAGTATGTTTCATCTGTTCCGAGCCCCCAGATCAAAATGGCGCCCCTCGGCAAAGGCGCTTTCGACCAAAATGATTGAAATGATTTCACAACACTCTTGACGACCCTCATGCGACAGCATCACCAGCGCACCATAATCATCGGCCATCGCGCGCAGGACCCCGACCATAACACTGGAGAATCCCGGTAAGTCCGGAAGGCAGCACAACTGGTATTCCGTGGCTGAAAGCTCTCTCAACTCAAGCGCAGGCAAATTCAGATCAGAGACAGCCAGTCTTACACGATCCGCAAGATCATCGAGGGAATGAAGGAACTCAACATAGGTGACACCCCCAAACCTAAGCAGTCGGCGCAGCCCTTCCATGTTCGGATGGGACACCAGATATGTTCCCAGATCTTCGAGGATTTCCGCCTGTGGTCGATTGAGGTCAATACTCAGGGCCTCAAGCAACCGGGTCGTCATGTCATCATCATAGATGAGCATGGCTTCAAATTCGACAAACCCTAGCCGCGCACCTTCGGTCACGCGAACCCAGCAGGATTGCCCGTAGGTCGCGCCGACAAAGGACTGTATCGCCCGATTGATCAGACCATGCATCGGATGCCTCAGTTTGGTGTCCTTGGCACTGTGGTCTGAGAAACCTTAACAAATAGCCAAAATTCGCCCCGAGTTGCTGTGAAAGCAACGGAGTATCAAGTCGACACTACCCGCCCAGTCAGAAGTCCGTCGGCGCGCCGCCTTCAGCCTTGCGGCGTTCAACGAACTCGGCCAGTTCCTCGCGGATACCATCGTCCATCGGAGGTGCCTCAAAGCTCGAGATGATCTCTTTGAACATGTGATGCGCACGCTCAGCCGTCCAGATGCCTCCGGCGGCCTCCCAGCCCTCATAGTTCTTCCAGTCGCTCAGGAAGGGCTGGTAGAAGGCCGTGGTGTAGCGATCCTGTGTGTGTTGGATTCCAAAAAAGTGACCGTCATTGCCAACCGCGCGGATGGCATCCAAAGCAATCTCATCCGGTCCGGTCGCGGTTAGATCAGGGTTCATATAACGCTGAATTTGCTGCAAAACCTCGCAATCCATAATGAATTTTTCCGGGCTTGCGATCAGGCCGCCTTCCAACCAACCGGCGGCGTGGTACACCATGTTGGTGCCCGACTGCACGGCCGCCCAGAGCGAATTCGAGGTTTCCCACACGGATTGCCCGTCTGGCACATTGGCCGCACACACACCGGATGAACGCAGCGGCAGCCCATAATATCGCGCCATCTGCCCGGTCATCTGGGTCGAGCGCATGTATTCCGGCGTCCCGAAAGCGGGCGCGCCTGATTTCATGTCCACGTTCGACGTGAACGTTCCGATTACGCAGGGAATACCGGGGCGCACATATTGGAACAAAGCGATAGCGCATAAGGCTTCGGCCAGGGACTGGGCAACCGCCCCCGCCATCGTTACCGGTGCCATTGCCCCCGCCAGCGTAAAGGGGGTTACGACAATCGCCTGCCCGCGCCGCGCCAATCTCAGGCAGCCATCAATCATCGGATGGTCATGCTTCAGCGGCGAGGTCGAGTTGATGTTGGTGTACATCCGTGGCGAGGCCTCGAATTCCTCATGGCTGAGACCGCCCGCGATGCGCACCATTTCCATCACATCTTCGACACGTTCCTTACCCAACGAATAGGCGTGCATCGCCTTGTCGGTCAGGGTCAGCTTGTCATACAGCACATCCAGATGCCGGACGCTGGCATGAATATCGACGGGTTCTACAGGATATCCGCCTGCGAAGTGAATACAGTTGAAGTACTGCGTCAGTTTCAGAAGATTCTGGCACATCTCGCGATTGCCGGGCACTTTCTTTCCAATCTCCATGTCCCAGTAATTAGGCGGCGACGAAACGTTGCCGAACAGGATGTTCTTTCCACCGATCTCGATCCTGTGGTCAACATTGCGGGGCGTGATGGAAAACTGGCTGGGCGCCTTGGCGATCATCTCCATGACGAAATCGCGCCCCATGCGGACGTTGTCACCATCGATCGTGCACCCCGCCTCGCGCAGGATGCCGATTGCCTCTTCGTTGTAGAATTCGATCCCGATTTCTTCCAGAATTCGCATGGCCCCTTCATGGATCGCTTCGATCCCGGCCTGATCCAGCGGTTCAGTCGGGCGATCTATATTGATGGGTGGGTCCCACGGCATCTGGTCAATCACCGCGCTGCCCCTGCGTGCTGCCGCACCTGCGCGTCCTCCGCCGCGGCGTTTGCGTGTGTTGGTCTCGGCCATGGTTGCCTCCGTTCTGGCTTGATACAAGCAAGACCCGAAGACGCATTTCTGGCCGCTCCATCTGCGACAGAGCTTGTCGGTTTTCTATAATTGAGCGTCGATTTTCCGGATCAACGCATCATTTTTCGGCCAGCCATGCAGGAATGTGACCGATATCCGGCAAGACCACATCCGCCATCGGTGCCAGCGCATCTGCTTCTGCCAATCCGGTCAAAACGCCAATGGTGATCATCCCGGCTGCGCGCCCCGCTTGCAGGTCATGAACACTGTCACCCACCATTGCAATGCGCGACGGCTCGACCCCGACCTGTGCGGCAAAGGCCAGCAACTGACCGGGCCCCGGTTTGAACCCATGACCACTGTCATACCCGGCGATAAAATCGAAGTGTTCGCGTATTCCAGCAGATTCCAGATGCTGCAATGCCGGGTGCTCACTGTCATTTGTCGCAACGCCCAGTTTGATCCCGGATTGCTGCAACCCTTTCAGGAATGGGCCCAACGGCACGGCAGGGGATTGAGGAGCGGCTGCGGCCTCGGCATTCATCATGTCCACAACTTCCTGCAATGTCACATCGTCAACATGCGCAATAAGCACCTCGGCGATTTCTTCGACCGTTGCGGCGATCACAATGCTATCTGTGACATACCGCTCTTGCTCGTAGTCAAACCCGATGACGCTCCCGAGTTCCACCGCCCGGTCTACATCCCCCTTTGTCAGACGCATCAGCAACGAGCGCCCGAAGGTTCCCCAGGTTTTGGCAAAATCGAACAAAGTGCCATCCTTGTCGAAGACGATTGCTTCTATTGGCATCGCGTGCTCCTGCGGAAAAGGTGTTCAGGTCCAGTGTACATCGCCACCGCCTGACAGAACGGCCCGCGCTTGGGCCGGGTGATCATAGGCGATCGAGTTGGCGTCACAAAACGCCATGACCCACGAATCGTCAAGCACCAGAAAATCGAGAACCGAAGCCAGAAAGTCCCTATCACCGGCCCGATTGCGAACATCCCCGATCGAAGCGCCTGTCGAGCCAAGAAATACAGGCAAAAGCTCGTCATTGCTGACCAGCCACCCCAGGGCTGTCAGAGCAAGAGTCTCGGCTAAATCGGGCGATAGGGGCATAAACCGCGCTCAGAGAATGGTGTTGGAAAGAGTTTGTTAACCAGACTCATAAACAATTTGTTCACGCATGCAATCAACGGTGAACGACTATGTCTGTGCAAGGCACCATCCTTGTCCTCGACGGGGTATCAACCAACCGCATAATGCTGAAGGTTCAACTGACTGCTGCCTGGTACCACGTGGTGCAGGGTGGAAAACTTGAAGGGCTACAAGCCCTTGCCCGTCGCGTGCAGCCAGACCTTGTTCTGACGGCCCAAACATTGCCCGATGGAACAGCCGCAGATGTCAAGAAAGCCCTCGCCGAAGTATCAGGCCTTGATGACGTGCCCGTTGTCGTACTGGCAGCACAGAATGACAAAAACGCGCGCCTGCGTGCCCTGAAAGACGGGCTGGACGATGTGTTGACGCACCCTTTCAAAGATACGTTGCTACTGGCACGCATTCGCAGCCTTTTGCGCGCGCGCGCAGCTACTCAAGATTTGCAGGTCAGCAACGGATCGCAACCTATTGGGTTTGGGGAACCCGCCCCTGTCATGATCAGCCCACCAAACGCGGCCCGGGTTGATATCTTGACCGATACTGTCCGAACTGGTGCCCTTTGGCACAAGGCCTTGCAAGGCCACCACCATTTCGATCTGTCCTGGCATCTTCAATCGAACCTGCAAGGCGTTTTGTCCGGGCCGATACCGGACGCGATTGTGGTCGAACTGGGCTCACCCCCGTCCGCGCTGAATATCCTTGCGGATCTCAGGTCACGCGCAGCAACCCGGAACACTGTCCTGATTGGCATCCTGCAGGACAACGACGCCGTGCAGGCCTCGGAAGCGCTGGACAGAGGAGCGGACGCCGTGTGCCTGGGGGGGTTCTGCGCGCAAGAGATCCTGTTGCGGCTGAACAATCAGATTGCGCGCAAGGCACGGCTTGATCACTTGCGCGTATCACTGAGAAAAGGGATCGCCGAGTCCTGGATTGACCCGCTGACCGGGCTGCACAATCGTCGTTACGCCATGCGGGCATTGGATCAGATCGCGCGCCAGTCTGCCCGTACCGGACGTGGCTTTGCCGTCATGCTGGCGGATCTGGACCACTTCAAGACCATCAATGACTGCCATGGCCATGGCGCCGGTGATTGTGTTCTGACGCAGGCCGCAAAACGCATGCAAAGCGCGCTTGGATCCAAAGGTTTTGTCGCCCGTATCGGCGGTGAAGAGTTCATGTTTGCGGTGCCTGATGTGTCACAAAAGCAAGCCAGAAAACTGGCTGAGACCATCTGCGACAGCATTTGTCGCGCCCCGTTTCGACTATCGGACCAAGGTTTGCGGGTTAACGTCACGATCAGCATTGGGCTGGAGATGCCGCAATCGGGTACGCCGGGAAAAGAACGCACACCCGTTCCTGTTGAAGATATCCTGAAAGCCGCCGACAAAGCCCTTTACGCGGCAAAAAAAGCGGGGCGCAATCAGGTGAGTATCAGGCAAAGCGCAGCCTGAACCTGTCAGTCCTTTTTCTTGTGCCCATGCGGCCCACGTTCGACGATCTTTTGCAACCTGTCCGCATAAGACTGCCGCTCTGCGTCGCTCATGGCGGTGACGCGAGCCAGCCATTGTGTCTGCAAGGCTAATTGCAGTTCTGCCGTTGCCTGCGACTGTTTCTGCAACAACACTTCAACGGTGGCCGGATCGAAGGGCACTGTGCGCAGTGCCAGGCTCAGGGCTTCAAAGTCCTGTCTGCGCCCTCTTAGGTCTTTTTCGCGTAGCGCAGACAGTTCCCCTCGCATCGCTTTGCGGTCATCTTTCGGCAAAGCGCGATACAGCGCAGGACCGAACCCCGGCGGTGCCTCGGTGTGATCTCCATCCTTCAGGCGCAGCACGGTTCCGACTGCAACACCGACAACTAACAGGTTCAGTGCCAATGACGAAACCAGCAAAACCGTCATCCACCGGCGTTTCGGTTTAGGGGCAGCATTCATTCAGTGCTCTCCAGAAAACTCGTGTCATACCCAAGGTCCGCCACAAAAAGGACCGTCTCCTGCGATGCCAGCAGATTGGCGGGATCAGGCAGGAACCCCGGCGCGGAAAAGCCGATCCAGAGCCCCGCCGCACTTGCGGCGATCAAGCCGCCCAACCCCTGCCAGCCACCTACGTTGTCCATCATTCGATGCCAGATCGAAGATTGAGGACGCGGTTCGGGCCTTAGGCGACTGAGGCGGAGTTTTTCAGCATCTGTCTGAATGCGCACGGCCAGATCGTCGGGCAGCGCCGGTCGGTTTTGCCGAGCCTGCGCAAACAAATGATCCAGTTCCAGGTTTTCATCCGTCATCGTCATACCCCAGTTCTTCACGTCGCCCGGCCAGTATCGCGGTCAGACTTCGTTTGCCCCGCGCGGTCAAGCTTTCGACCGCTTCTACTGAAATTCCCATGATCCCGGCAATTTCAGGGTTGGGCAACTCTTCGATGTGGCGCAGAATCACTGCCTGCCTCTGCCTTTCGGGCAGCTGAGACAGGGCAAGCTGCAACGCATCCACGCGGGCCTCATCCTGCAGTCGGTCGGCTACGCTGGCTTTGCCATCTTCTGGCTCAGGAATATCCGACAACCTGCCGGGGGACTTCCTGCGCCGAATGTCCACACACAGATTCAACGTCACGCGATACAGCCATGTCGACACTTTGGCCTGACCCGGCACCCAATCCGGCGCCATCTGCCACAACCGCATCATCGCCTCCTGCGTTACGTCTTCTGCCTCGGCCCGATTGCCCAACAAACGCAACGCGACGGAATAACAAAGCGGCCCGAGACGATCGGTTAAAACCCGCGCAGCCTGTGCGTCACCCTCAGCAAATTGGCCCAGCAACACATCGTCGCTGAGAGAGCTCGCGGTGCAACCCGCACCGCGAACATCGTGTAGGTGGGAGGTCAGGTCCTCCACCCTGCATCAGTTGTCGATTGCACCCGACTTGTGGTGCTTTTTCTTATGGTGCCGTCCCATCCGGTCTTTGGCATCGGCAAATTCCTGTTCCGATATTCCACCACTGTTATCTGTATCCATCCGGTCAAACATCTTGTCACCCCGGCGCGGTTTCGACAACTCGTCCTGGCTTAGGAACCCGTCTTTGTTCGCATCGTTGTTTTCGAACATTTTGGTGACGCGGTCGTTTGCTTTTTTCTGAGCGGCGGCCTGCATCTCCTCAAGGCTGAGCTGGCCGTCCCCATCAGTATCCGCGGCCGAGAAACGCTCGGTGCGATGTGCTTCCATTTCCTGCTGAGTCACTTGACCGTCGCCATTGGCATCCAATTCCTGAAAGGACACTGGCTCACGACCACCCGGGCCAGCCGCCAGAACAGACGTGCCGGTGATTGCAACACCCGACAGGACAATCGCCGTGATGAACTTTGCGTTTTTCATTTCGGTTTTCCCTTGTTGACGCGGCCTGAGTGCCGCTGCTCATATCCATTCAAACGCGCGAGGCAGGGAATTCCGTCGCAATGCCGGCAACTTTTTTTGAACCATCTCGGTATTTCACGACGTGGTTCACCTTAGGTGCGTTGCAAAGCGACGCACCCCCCTTTAAAAACCACCCGTTCAGGCGCATTATCCGCCAAAGATTACTGCGCGAGTTATATTATGACGGATCAGACGATCGACACCACAACCCAGAGCGAGCGTGAAACCTGGCCCGCTTTGGTCAAAGGGTTTCGGTGCAAGTGCCCTAGTTGCGGCGAAGGCAAGCTGTTGCACAGCTACCTGAAAGTGAATGACACCTGCTCGAACTGTGGACAGGAACTGTTTCATCATCGCGCCGATGATGGGCCCGCCTATCTGACGATCCTGCTGGTCGGGCATTTGTTGGCCCCGGCCCTGCACGTCTCGTATGTGAACTGGCGCCCGGACCCATGGGTAATGGCCATCGGGTTTTCCATTGCTTGCATTGCATTGTCGCTGTTTTTGCTCCCCCGTTTGAAAGGCGCTGTGGTCGCCTATCAGTGGGCGCGTCGTATGCACGGTTTTGGCAACGATTCATGAGCCGGAAGAAGCGATTGTTCTGGGCATGATGACCGACAAGACCGCCATCCGCGACGCCGCAACCGTCATCGTTTTGCGGAACAGGTGGACCAATCCGTCGATCCTGATGGGTCAACGTGGGTCCAAGGCTGTGTTCATGCCCAACAAATTCGTGTTCCCCGGTGGAGCGGTCGATCCGGCGGATGCGGATGTACCGCTTGCGACCGCACTGCCTGACCTGTGTTCTGAGCGGTTGGCGGAACAGGCGGAATCCGGAAAACAACACGCCCTTGCCGCCGCAGCAATTCGCGAGCTTTGGGAAGAGACAGGACTTGTCCTTGGCCAGACAGGACACTGGCCGGGCAGCATTCCCGACGACTGGCAGAGCTTTTCCGCCATGGGTTACGTGCCGTCGGCAGCTGCGCTACAATTTGTTTTTCGCGCAGTCACACCGCCCGGTCGCCCCCGCCGGTTCGATGCGCGGTTTTTTCTGGTCGATGCCGATGCGCTGCAGGGCGATCTGGATGATTTCAGCCATGCCTCGGACGAGCTGTCGCATCTGCAATGGGTGGAACTGGATCGGGCGCGCGACCTGGATCTGCCGTTTATCACCGAGGTTGTTCTGGCCGAGGTCGCGGCCCGGGTGACCTCACCCGAGCCGCCAGTATCGGTTCCGTTCTATCAGAACAACGAAGAAGCCAATCTGTTCCTGCGGCTCAGAGGCTATCCGATGCCCGAGCACGACTGACCGATCAGTTTCACCGCATCCGGCTGACAACCACCGTCACTTCGGGTTTTTTGCCGATTTCCGCTTTTGCCGTCTGACGCACAATCCGGCGCATTTCGTCTTCCAGCTTGTCGTCATCCCGTAGGGTCTTGGCTGCCGCCCGCATCAGGAACTGGTTCAGGTCTTCTTCCAACACCTCGACCAATCCGGCCCGGGACGTTCCAACCTCGGGCAGACCCATCGTATCGCACCACGGTTCGCCCAGCGGCTCGTCTTCTTCGTCCAGAACGACTGTCACAGTTACGTGGCCGTTCAGCGCCATGCGAATACGGTCCCGTACCACACCGTCCATCGCACCGATTTTCACTGTACCGTCCAGATAGGTACGCCCGGTTTCGACATAGTCGATCACCACGGGTGCATTGCCGCTGAGATCCAGCATGGTGCCGTTCACGGCCAGCACACCCGTTCTGCCACCCTGCTCAGCCAGTTTGACATGTTCGCGCAGGTGCCGGTGCTCTCCATGCATTGGGATCACAACTTGCGGATCGATCAGCGCGTGCACCTTCTCAAGATCGGGCCGGTTCGCATGGCCAGAGACATGATAGAGGCCCGAGCTGTCATCCACCACATCCACGCCCTTTTCACTGAGCTGGTTCATGATGAAAATCACGCCACGTTCATTTCCGGGAATGGTTTTTGACGAGAACAGGAACAGGTCGCCTTCGGACAGTTCCAGACCACGGTACTTGCCGCGGGCCAGTTGCGCGCTTGCCGCACGGCGCTCGCCCTGGCTGCCGGTCACGATCAGCATCAGGTTCTGGCGCGGCAGGTCCAGCGCCTCTTCCGCGCTGATCACCTTGGGGAAGTCCGACAGGATACCGGTTTCAGTCGCGGCCTCGATCATCCGCCGCATTGCGCGCCCCAGCAACACAACTGAACGCCCCGCGCGTGCGCCCGCCTCGGCCAATGTTTTAACCCGTGCCACGTTCGACGCGAAGGTGGTAGCCACAACCATACCCTCGGCGTTTTCGACTAGCTTTGTAATCTCTGGCCCAACCTCGGATTCCGAACGGCCCGGATGCGCCGAGAAAACATTCGTGCTGTCGCAAACCAACGCCTTGACACCCGGCTTGGAAATCTCGGCCCATAGATCGGGGTCAAAGGCTTCGCCCACGACCGGGTTTGCATCCAGCTTGAAATCACCCGAATGCACCACGCGCCCTGCGGGCGTGTCGATGACCAACGCAGCACTTTCCGGGATCGAGTGTGAAACCGGAAGGAAACCCACCGTAAACGGTCCGACTGAAACCGTTTCAGGCCAAGCGGACACGGTTGTCACCGCATCGGTCGGGTGCGCATATTCTTCCATCTTGCGACGCGCGATATTGGCCGTGAAAGCCCGGGCATAGATCGGAGCTCCCAGAGCCTCATAGCAATGAGCCACCGCGCCGACATGATCTTCATGCGCATGGGTGATGAAAACGCCATCCAGCCGGTCGGCCCGTTCTTTCAACCATGAAATATCCGCATAGATCAGGTCGACGCCCGGAGTTGTGTCCATATCGGGAAAGGTGACGCCCAGATCCACCAGGATCAGGCGTTCCTGCCCGGGCTGACCATATCCGTACACATAGGCATTCATGCCAATTTCGCCCGCGCCACCCAGCGGCAGGTAGATCAATCTTTCACTGCTCATATCGAGCCATTTTCCTTGTTGTAGCGATGAATCACGGTCAAGCCGTGCATCGTCAAATCATCTTCGATTACGTCGAACCCCACGTCGGCCTGATCGAACAAGGGGGCCAACCCTCCGGTTCCCACGACTTTCATCGGCATTCCATATTCGGCCTTGATCCGCGCGATCAGCCCTTCGATCAGGCCGGAATATCCCCAATACACGCCCGACTGGATACAACCAACCGTATTTGTACCGATCACCTTCTCGGGACGCGTGATGTCGATATGCGGCAGTGCGGCTGCGCCCTGATGCAAAGCCTCAAGGCTGAGGTTCACACCCGGAGCGATGACGCCCCCCACATAGGCACCGTCCGCGGCGACAACGTCGAAATTTGTTGCGGTACCAAAGTCCACCACGACGACATTGCCGCCATGACGGTCAAATGCGCCAACTGCGTTGGCCAGTCGATCCGGGCCCGGCACAGTTCCTTGATCCACACGCGGCGGCACGGGCAGCAGGCAATCCGGCCTTCCCACCACCAGCGGCCTGCACCCAAAAAAGCGATCAGCAAAGATGCGCAGGTTGAACACGACGCGCGGCACGGTCGAGGCAATGATGACATCCGAGATATTCGCCTCGATCCCGTAATGTTTCACCAGCGTCGAATACCAGGTGAAATAGGCGTCCGCCGTGCGTGCGTGATGGGTCGAGGTGCGCAGGGTGCACAGAAATTCCTGACCATCCCAGATCGAGAAGACTGTGTTGGTATTGCCGCAATCAATGGCCAGAAGCATCTGTGCCCCTTTCAGAAATAGACATCCGCCGCAGGAATGCTCACGCGACCTTTGGCGGTGTTTAAGACAAGGTTACCGGCTGCGTCCACCGTTTCGAAGGTCCCAACCGTCTCAGACGTGCCGGTACGGGCCGTGATAACCTCGCCCAGCCGGGCAGCACGGGACAGCCACGCAGTGCGAATGGGTTCGAACCCGTAGGTAACAAACTGAGTTTCATATTTGGCATAGGCCGAGGCAAGCTCGGTCAGAAAATCCTCGGGCGTGACGTTTGCACCGGTTTCCGACAACAGCGAGACGGGACGGATCGCGCCCGGTTCTACCACGTCGGCGTCTGGGGCGTTGGCCAAATTCACGCCAATACCGATCGACAGATGCGCTACACCGCGCCCCTGACCGGCGCTTTCCAGCAAAATACCAGCAAGCTTACCTCCGTTCAGTAGTACGTCATTGGGCCATTTCAACGACAACCCCGCGGCACGCCCCGTCACAGAGACACAAGCGTCAAACAGGGCTAATGCCGCAACAAAACTGCGCAGTGCCGCCTGTTCTGGCGCACCTTCGGGGCGCATCAGAAGGGTCGCTGCAAGGTTGCCCATGGGGTTGGCCCATGACCGTCCGCGTCGTCCACGCGCAGCCGTCTGATGATGCGCCATGATCCAGACAGGACCACGGGCATTGGGGGCAATCCGCGCCGCTTCGTTGAGCGTGCTATCGACTTCCTGCACTTCGTGCAGACCATAGCCTTGTGGCCACTTGGTCATATCAAAAAGGCCCGGTCACGCGACCGAGCCCCTCTCTCAGATTGTGCAAAACGTTCAGTTGACAAGAGTCGCCGCCGCGGCAGCGGCCGCGCCCTCGATCCCGAACTGATAGAAGACCCCGATCAGCATCAGCGCCGCGGATCCCATCAGGGCGACCCATAGAACGGGTGTCGACCGCGTTTCGATCGGGTCCTCGTTCTCGGCCCCGAAATACATGTAGAACACGATCCGCAGGTAATAGAAGGCGCCAATTACCGATGCGATGGCTGAGACCACAACAAGGCCGGTCAAATCGGCACTTACACCAGCCCGCCAAACACCAAACTTCGCAAAGAAACCCAGCATCGGTGGGACACCGGCAAGCGAGAACATCAGGATCAGAACAGCAAGGGCCTTGCCCGGATCACGTTTGGAATACTGGCGCAGCGCATCAATGTCAGTGACGGGTTTGCCGTCGCGTTCCATCATCAGGATAAACGCAAACGTGCCAATGTTCATGGTCACGTAAATCGCCAGATACATCAGCATCGCCTGAATACCCAACTCGGTACCAGCCGCCAGACCGATCAGCGCATAGCCCATATGGGCAATCGACGAGAACGCCATCAGTCGCTTGATGTCGCGCTGACCAATTGCGGCAACCGCCCCCAGCAGCATCGACAGCACCGACAGCAAAACAATCACTTGCTGCCAGTCTTTGACCACGCCTCCGAAGGCGTCATGCAGAAGACGTGCAAACAAGGCCATTGCTGCGACTTTCGGCGCGGTGGCAAAGAAAGCCGTAATTGGCGTCGGCGACCCTTCATAGACATCTGGCGTCCACATATGGAACGGAACCGCCGACACCTTGAATGCCAGACCCGAGATCAGGAAGATCAGGCCAAACAACAGACCAACCGAGACGTCCCCATGATGGACCGTCTGAATAATGCCCGAGAACAGTGTCGTGCCGGTGAACCCATAGACCAGCGACGCACCATACAGCAGCAGACCTGAACTGAGAGCGCCCAGAACAAAGTATTTCAGCCCTGCTTCGGTTGATTTCGCACTGTCACGACGCAGCGCGGCAACAACATACAGCGCAAGGGATTGCAGCTCGAGCCCCATGTAAAGAGACATCAGATCGCCCGCGCTGACCATCATCATCATACCAACGGCAGCAAGCGCCACCAGCAGCGGATATTCAAAGCGCAGAAGACCCCGGCGCGCCATGTATTCCTGGCTCATCACCAGAACGGCACCTGCCGACAAAAGGATGGCAACTTTGGCAAAACGCGCGAACCCGTCATCTACGAACATGCCGTTGAAGGCCACGTTGGTGCCACTGCCCTGGGTGGCGATCCAGATCGCCAGGACCGCCATCAGGCCCGCCGTGGTCCAGACCAGAACCGAAGCCAGCCCGTCTTTCGACGTGTAGACTGCCCCCAACAGAGCCACCATCGCATAGATCGCCAGAACGATTTCCGGCAGGATAATTGTCAGATCAGCCTGGATCATGTCTCCAAAGCTCCCTTAATGCGAAGCGGCAGTCTGGGTCGCAGCCTCAGCCGCGGCCAGAGCCGTGTCATAGTTCGAAATGAGTGCCGTCGTCGATTGCCCGATCACATCGGTCACCAGCGACGGGTAGACCCCCAACAGGATCGTCATTACGATCAGCGGGGCAAAAATCAGCCGCTCGCGAGAGCTCATGTCGGTCATCGCCTTCAGGCTTTCCTTGATCAGGTCCCCAAACACGACCCGGCGATAGAGCCACAGCGCGTAGGCTGCCGAAAAGATCACACCGGTCGCCGCAACTGCAGTCACCCAGGTGTTGACCTGAAATGTGCCCATGAGTGTCAGGAACTCACCAACAAACCCGCTGGTGCCCGGCAGTCCGACATTGGCCATGGTGAACAGCATGAAGACCAGTGCATAGGCGGGCATCCGGATGACCAGACCGCCATAGGCATCGATATCGCGGGTGTGCATCCGGTCATAGATCACGCCGACACAGAGGAAGAGCGCGGCCGAAATAAACCCGTGGCTCAGCATCTGGAAAATCGCGCCGTCAATGCCTTGCTGGTTCGCAGCAAAGATGCCCATCGTGACAAAGCCCATATGCGCGACAGAGGAATACGCGATCAGCTTTTTCATGTCTTCCTGCACCAATGCCACCAGCGAGGTGTAGACAACCGCTATGGCTGACATCCACAGCACAAGATCAGTCATCACCGCCGAGCCAACCGGGAACATCGGCAGGCTGAACCGCAGAAAGCCGTAGCCGCCCATCTTCAACAGGATCGCCGCCAGCACAACCGAGCCCGCCGTCGGCGCCTGAACGTGCGCATCGGGCAACCAGGTGTGCACCGGCCACATCGGCATTTTCACCGCAAAAGATGCAAAGAAGGCCAGGAACATCAACGTCTGCATACCGCCGGTGACATAGACACCCAACACGCTGAAACTCTCGGATGCGAACTGATGGGCCATCAGAGCTTCGATATCCGTGGTGCCCGCGTCAGCATACATCGCGACCATGGCCACCAGCATCAGTACCGAGCCAAGGAAGGTGTAAAGGAAAAACTTGAAGCTGGCATAGATACGATCCTTGCCGCCCCAGATACCGATGATCAGAAACATCGGGATCAGACCCGCCTCGAAGAACAGGTAGAACAGCACAAGATCCAGCGCCATGAACACGCCCAGCATCAGCGTTTCCAGCAGCAAGAAGGCAATCATGTATTCCTTGACGCGGTCTGTCACATTCCAGCTGGCCAGAATGGTCAGCGGCATGATGAAGGTGGTCAGCAACACGAACAGAACGCTGATGCCATCCACACCCATCTTGTATTTCAGACCCATCAGCCATTCACCCTCTTCCACCATCTGGAAGCCGGTGTTCGAAGGATCAAAGCCTGTGTAGATGCCAATTGACACCAGAAACGTCACAGTTGTCGCCAGCAATGCAATCCACTTGGCGTTGCGCTGCGCTGCGACGTCGCTGCCGTGCAGGAACAGCGCCAGAATGCCTGCTGCGATGGCGGGGATAAAGGTGACAATAGATAGGATATTGTCCATTAGTGTGCGCCTCCGCCGATCGACATCCAGGTGACAAGGGCCGCAATGCCCAAAA
The DNA here is from genome assembly GCF_056541095.1 of Ruegeria sp. AK11. Taxonomy (NCBI): domain Bacteria; kingdom Pseudomonadati; phylum Pseudomonadota; class Alphaproteobacteria; order Rhodobacterales; family Roseobacteraceae; genus Ruegeria; species Ruegeria sp. AK11. Next base: position 277,637 of record NZ_JBQFXU010000001.1, on the reverse strand, counting down.
CCATCCAGAAGGCGTAAGTAAAGATGTACCCGGTCTGCGCCTTGCCTGCGAGGCGGGTGAAGAAGGGAACAACGCCCATTGCAACCCCGTTCAGGAAGCCGTCAATCGTGTTGCCGTCACCGCGTTTCCACAGGAACCGGCCAAGAGCGATAGTGGGTTTGACAAAGATCGCGTCGTAGATTTCGTCGAAATACCATTTGTTCAGCAAGAACAGGTACAGCGGACGCTGATTTGCGGCCAGACGTGCCGGCAGCGATGTGTTCACGATGTAGAACCAATAGGCCACGACAAAGCCAAGCAACATGGCGACGAAGGGTGAAACCTTGACCCATTTCGGGGCCGCATGCGCATCGTCCAGAATGTGGTTGTCCGGCGCCATATAAAGCGCACCTTCACCCGGCTCGCCCGCAAAGACATAGTGATGATCGCCACCCTTGACATCCTTCTCACCATGACCTTCATCAGCATGGCTGTCAGCCGCATGGCTTTCATCCGCATGGCTGTCCTCACCGTGCGACGCATCCGCCGCCGCGTGATCACCGGCCTCGGCATGCTCTGAAGCTTCTGCAACCGGAATACCGTAGAATTTGCCAACCTTGTCCGCATGGCCAAAGAAGTTTCCGTACCAGATCATGCCCGCGAATACCGCACCCAGCGACAGAACTCCCAGCGGCACCAACATCACCATCGGGCTTTCATGTGCGTGATCATGCGTGTGCTTGTCGCCGCGCGGCTCACCATAGAACGTCAGGAAGATCAGACGCCAGCTGTAGAACGAGGTGAACGCGGCAGCGACGACCAGCAACCAGAAGCCATAGCTTGATCCGCCCGCATAGGCGCTTTCGATAATTGCGTCTTTTGACAGGAAACCGGCAAAACCAAAGGTGGTCAGCGGGATGCCAACACCGGTAATCGCCAAAGTGCCGATCATCATCGCCCAGAAGGTATAGGGGATCTTTTTGCGCAGACCGCCATATTCGGTCATCTCCTGTTCGTGATGCATCGCGTGGATCACGGAACCGGCCCCAAGGAACAACAGCGCCTTGAAGAAGGCATGCGTGAACAGGTGGAACATCGCCGCCGAATACATGCCGACGCCCGCCGCCACAAACATGTAGCCCAACTGGGAACAGGTCGAATACGCGATGACACGTTTGATATCGGTTTGAACCAGACCAACAGTGGCCGCAAAAAACGCAGTCGAGGCCCCAAGAACAGTGATGAACCCTGTTGCGCCCGGTGCGAACTCCATCAGCGGGGACATGCGGCAGACCAAAAAGACACCTGCGGTCACCATGGTCGCAGCGTGGATCAGCGCTGACACAGGCGTCGGGCCTTCCATCGCGTCCGGCAACCATGTGTGCAGGATCAACTGCGCCGATTTACCCATCGCACCGATGAACAGCAGAACGCAGATCACTTCGATCGCGGTCCATTCCCCCCACAGGAAATGCAGCTTTTCTTCGGCCAGGGCAGGGGCAGAGGCGAAGATGTCCGAGAAATTGATACTGTCGGTCAGGAAGAACAGCGCGAAGATGCCCAGAGCAAACCCAAAGTCGCCGACCCGGTTGACCACAAAGGCCTTGATCGCCGCCGCGTTGGCCGAAGGCTTGCGATAATAGAACCCGATCAGCAGGTATGAAGCGACGCCGACGCCCTCCCAGCCAAAGAACATCTGCACCAGATTATCCGCCGTCACCAGCATCAGCATGGCAAAGGTGAAGAAGGACAGATAGGCAAAGAAGCGCGGTTTATAGCTTTCGCCTTCGCGCCATTGCGGATCGTGGTCCATGTAGCCGAAGCTGTACAGGTGCACGAGCGCCGAGACGGTCGTCACCACGATCAGCATGATTGCCGTCAGTCGGTCCAGACGGATGGCCCAGCTTGTCGAAAGCGAGCCGCTTTCGATCCAGCGCATGATCTCGATCTGCTGCGTGTGGCCGTCGAATGTGAAGAACACGATCCAGGACAGCAGACAAGCCAGAAACAGCAGGCCCGTGGCCGTCCACATGGCGGCCTTCTCGCCAATGAATCTCCAGCCAAACCCGCAGAGCAGCGCGCCCACCAGCGGGGCAAAGAGGATGGTGGTTTCCATGTTCCCTTACCCCTTCATCATATTGACGTCTTCAACCGCGATGGTGCCGCGGTTGCGGAAGAAGCAGACCAGAATGGCCAGACCAATCGCCGCCTCAGCCGCCGCGACGGTCAGCACGAACAGCGTGAAGACCTGCCCGACCAGATCGCCGAGGAAACTGGAGAACGCCACGAGGTTGATATTCACCGCCAGCAGCATCAGTTCGATGCTCATCAGCAGGATGATGACGTTCTTGCGGTTCAGGAAGAGACCGAAGATGCCGATGACGAACAGCGTCGCCGCGACCGTAAGATAGTGTTCAAGTCCGATCATAGCTTCGCTCCTGGCGAGTCGGGGTAGTAGAGTTTGCAGCCGCAGGTGTAGTCGATACGTTTGTGGTTTTTGGTTCGAGCAAAGAACTTCCGGATATCTTTCGTGAATGAATATCGATGTTCGGATGCAATCTGCTTCAGTTCGGCTACTGTTGTCTCAGAGGTTAGTCCGATGGGACCTTCTGGCTTTTGTATCAGATCAATAGAACTTGGCACGTAACCGGCGATGTTGGTCGGCCTATATTCTCCATAGATAACGATACCTTCTCCGCTGCCGCAGTTTTGAAAGAACAGGCTTTGTTTCGGGCTGCAACCGTCTCCGGCATTCACACGTTGTCCAATGCGTCCATTGCCAATATTGACTACGGCTTCTCCGGAGAACGTTTCGAATTGCCCTCTACCGCCATTTACAAAGCTGCAATCGGAGTTCATTCGTTTTAACTTGTAACCCTCGTTCTGCGGCGCACTCTCACACGCCAACAGCGACGCCGGAGCTAGCGCAAGACAAGCCGTCATGGCTAAAACTTTCAAGAGTTCGCCTCTCACAACCCCTGCCCCGGTTTCACGTCCTTCAATTCCATCGCCTTGGCCGGGTCGCGCATCATCTGGCCTATGATGTCCTGACGCTTGATGTCCTTGCGGTGGCGCAGAGTCAGAACGATGGCGCCGATCATGGCCACCAGCAGGATCAGGCCCGCCAGTTGGAACAGAAGGAAGTATTGATCATAAAGAATGACGCCGAGCGCCTCGGTGTTGTGGCGGTCCGCTGGAACGGGTTGCGCCAGATTGGCCGCCGCGCCCTGCGCGCTGTCCCATGCCCCGAAGGCCATGACAAACTGCATCAGGATGATCAGACCAATCAGCAGGGCCAGCGGCATATAGCGCGCCATTTCGGCCTTGAGCTCGGCAAAATCCACGTCCAGCATCATCACCACGAAGAGGAACAGAACCGCGACCGCGCCGACATAGACGATGACCAGCAGCATCGCCACGAACTCGGCCCCCAGCAGCACGAACAGCCCTGCCGAGGACAGAAACGCCAGGATCAGCCACAGGACCGAGTGCACCGGCTGGCGGCTGATCACCGTGAACAGCCCGCCGGTGATGGCGCTGATGGCAAACAGGTAGAAGGCAAAGACGGTCATTGATCCTCATCCTCGTTGTCGCCCATGACCTCTTGCGCCAGATCCAGCGCGCGGGTCATGGCCGGGATGCCGGCAAAGACCGACATCTGACCGATCGTTTCCACGATCTCTTGTTTCTTGGCACCCGCTTCCAGCGCGTGGCGCACGGTTTGGCGCACCGCCGAATCCGCCTGCGCGCCCTGACAGGTCAGTCCGGCCAGCGTCAGCAGCAGGCGGGTCTTGGCATCCAGCCCGTCTTTGTTGACGGTGTTGCCGAACATCATCTCCATGACCTCTTTCGGCATCGTCGGCCACAGCGCCTCGAACCCTTTGGGCGAGAAGCTTTCCATCGCCGGGTTCATCGCCTTGGCCATGTCCTGAGCCTGCTTCATCATCAGCTCGAACGGATTTGTCGGGCTGTCAGTCATCGGTACGGAGCGTCCAGTTCCAGATTGCGCGCGATCTCGGCTTCCCAGCGTTCGCCATTCGACAGGAGTTTTTCCTTGTCGTAGAACAGCTCTTCCCGGGTTTCCGTGGCGAATTCAAAGTTCGGGCCTTCGACGATGGCATCAACCGGGCATGCTTCCTGACAGAAGCCGCAATAGATGCACTTGGTCATGTCGATGTCATAGCGCGTGGTGCGGCGGCTGCCGTCTTCTCGCGGTTCGGCGTCGATGGTGATGGCCTGCGCCGGGCAGACCGCCTCGCACAGTTTACAGGCGATGCAGCGCTCTTCGCCATTCGGATAGCGGCGAAGTGCGTGTTCACCGCGGAAACGCGGGGACAGAGGGCCCTTTTCGTGCGGGTAGTTCACGGTGGCTTTGGGAGCGAAGAAATACTTCAGACCCAGTTTCATTCCGACCCAGAAATCCTGCAGTAGGAAGTATTTGGCAGCGCGGGTGTAATCGATGTTTGCCATATCAGCCTCCTACGCTCCAACGGGCAAATGCGCCCCAGAACCAGTCGAATTTCGCCGCAAAGGCCACGAACACCACCCAGACCAGCGAGAATGGCAGGAACACTTTCCAGCCCAGCCGCATCAGCTGGTCATAGCGGTAGCGGGGAGTGATGGCCTTGACCATCGCGAAGATGAAGAAGAAGAACGCCATCTTGGCGACCATCCACAAAACACCATCGGGCAGGCCCGGGATCGGCGACAGCCAGCCGCCGAAGAACAGCAGCGAGGTCAGCGCGCACATCAGGAAAATTGCGATGTATTCACCCGCCATGAACAGCAGGAAAGGCGTGGCCGAGTATTCGACCTGATAACCCGCCACAAGCTCCGATTCCGCTTCGGGCAAGTCAAACGGAGGCCGGTTTGTCTCAGCCAGCGCCGAGATGAAGAACAGGAAGACCATCGGGAAGTGCGGCAGCCAGTACCAGCTGAAGAACCCGAACGACCCATCCTGCGCCCGCACGATATCGCCAAAGTTCATCGACCCGGTCGAGATGATCACACCGATGATGATCAGGCCGATGGAGACCTCGTACGAAATCATCTGCGCGGCAGAGCGCAACGAGCCGAGGAACGGGTACTTTGAGTTCGACGCCCAACCGCCCATGATCACGCCATAAACCTCAAGCGAGGATACGGCGAAGACATAGAGGATTGCGACGTTGATATCCGACAGGACCCAGCCATCGTTGAACGGGATCACCGCCCAGGCGATCATCGCCAGCACGAAAGAGGTGAGCGGCGCGAGTATGAAAACCGTGCGGTCGGCTCCTGCGGGGATAACGACCTCTTTGACGACGTATTTCAACGCATCCGCCACCGATTGCAGCAGACCGTAGACGCCGACCACGTTGGGCCCGCGGCGCATCTGGACAGCGGCCCAGATTTTGCGGTCGCCATAAACAAGGAACAACAGCGAGATCATCACAAAGGCAACAACAGCAAGCACTTGCGCCAGAATGATGATGGCTATTCCGCCGGGGGTGTTAAAGAATTCAGCCATTGGTCCTCACACCGTGGGTATTCCGTTTTTCGCGCGCGATGCAAAGGCCAGATGCCTGCGCAAACTGCGGCTGGGTCGGCGCGTTGGTGTAAACAGCATCTGCCGCCATAGCGCCACCCTTTTTCTTTCGTTTCCCGCACATTTCCGGCGCAGTCAGGTGCGACCCAACCACAGCGCTGGCTTGCGATATGAAACTGCTATGGTTCATTCCGCCGCAATCTTCTCGGCTTTGCGGACCTGCGCCTGCGCCGACAGCTCGGCCATCAGTTGCGAGGCCCGTGCGATCGGGTTGGTCAGATAGAAATCCTTGATCGCGTTGCGGAAGGTCGCCTGGCCCAAAGATCCGGCCTCAAGCGCTTGAACCTCGTTCTCGATCACCTCGTCGATGCGGGCCAGATGGGGGACCGCCTCGATCAAGGCTGTGCGCAACTGCGCCAGCGAGTCATAGGGGAGCGTCGCCCCCAGTTCAGCCGACAGCGCACGAAGGATGGCCCAGTTTTCCTTGGCCTCACCCGGCGCAAACCCGGCACGCATCGCCAGTTGCGGACGGCCTTCCGTATTCACGAACATACCGTTTTCCTCAGTATAGGCCGCGCCCGGCAGGATCACATCTGCGCGGTGTGCGCCCCGATCTCCGTGGCTGCCCTGGTAGATCACAAACGCGCCTTCGCCGATTTCGACCTCATCCGCACCAAGGTTATAGATCACATCCGCAGCATTGATCGCTTCCATGCCGCCTGCGTTTGTGGCGTCCACATCCATCGCGCCCACGCGCGACGCCGCAGTATGCAGAATGATCAGGCCGCTTTCCGTATTTGCGGCAATTGTTTGCGCGGCAGCCAGAACAGCGGCACCATCCGCCTCCTGCAGCGCTCCCTGCCCGATGATGACCAGCGAGCGTTTGCCCCTGATTTCATCGTCGCCCCCCATGTCGACAACCTTTTGCAGCGCCGCGCGGTCATCGCCCACATGATGGTACGCATAAGTCAGATCGACCGCTGGACCTACCAAAGCGACTTCGGCCCCGTGCGCCCACGCCTTGCGGATACGCGCGTTCAAAACCGGTGCTTCATCGCGCGGGTTGGTGCCAATCAGAAGAATACGCTCGGCCGTATCGATGTCTTCAATCGCGGCGGTCCCGGCATATGCGCCACGGTTCCCGGCCGGAAGCTTGGCCCCATCGGTGCGGCACTCAACAACTCCGCCTTGCCCTTCGATCATCTGTTTCAATGCGAATGCGGCCTCAACCGGTACCAGATCACCGACGATACCGGCTGGCTTCTCAGCACCTTTCAGCGCTTCTGCGGCCTTGGTAAGTGCTTCGGACCATGAGGCCGGGCGCAGCTTACCGTTTTCGCGGATGTAAGGCTTGTCCAGTCGCTGACGCCGCAACCCGTCCCAGACAAAGCGGGTTTTGTCGCTGATCCACTCTTCATTCACTCCGTCATGATTGCGAGGAAGGAAGCGCATCACCTCGCGCCCTTTGGTATCGACACGAATGTTCGATCCCAGCGCGTCCATGACGTCGATGCTTTCGGTCTTGGTCAATTCCCACGGGCGGGCGGTAAACGCATAAGGTTTCGAGGTCAGTGCCCCAACCGGGCACAGGTCGATAATGTTGCCCTGCAGGTTCGAATCCAGCGTCTGGTTCAGATACGAGGTGATCTCGGCATCCTCACCGCGCCCTGTCTGACCCATCTGAGTGATCCCGGCGACTTCGGTGGTGAAGCGCACGCAGCGGGTGCAACTGATACAGCGGGTCATTGCGGTGCCCACAAGCGGTCCCAGATCCAGATCATCAACCGCGCGTTTGGCTTCCTTGAACCGCGAACCGGACAGGCCATAAGCCATCGCCTGGTCCTGAAGATCGCACTCTCCGCCCTGATCACAGATCGGGCAATCCAATGGATGGTTGATCAGCAGGAACTCCATCACCCCTTCGCGGGCCTTCTTGACCATGGGAGAGTTCGTCTTGACTACCGGCGGCTGCCCTTCCGGCCCCGGGCGCAGATCGCGCACCTGCATCGCGCACGAGGCAGCCGGTTTCGGCGGACCGCCCACTACCTCAACCAGACACATCCGGCAGTTTCCCGCAATCGACAGACGCTCGTGATAGCAGAAACGCGGTACCTCGACCCCGGCTTGTTCACAAGCCTGTATCAGGGTCATCGCACCATCGACTTCGATTTCCTGCCCGTCGATATTGATCTTGCGGAGGTCAGACATGGCTCTCAATTCGCTCTCAAATAAACGCCAATGGCGCTGTTTCTTTGGATTTCTTTCTGCCCCAGAGAGCAGAATGTTTTGGGGTTGTCGTAGGACACGCCGTTATTCGCCAGATAAGCCTCGCCCTTGGTCCGCATCCGATCCTTTTCAGCATCCGACTCGACATAGGAGCGGATTTCCGTGTCCGAGTACCCCAGATTATTCGCTTTGGACCGCAGTCCCCACATCACACTGATCGCTTTCAATCGCCGCCCGCTGATCGACGGGCAGAACTCGGAAATCTCATTTGCAATGGCGATGTAGTAGAGTTCGTTGTCGATCTCTTTGACATCCCTCAAGGGCGGCTTTGCTTCTGTCACCGTCGGCAAGGCCATCAGCGATGCGAGGGCAACTAGTTTTACAACAGACATGGGTTTTCCTTTCGTCTTGGACTGTCCAAGACGAAGCGGTTTGCCGCTGCTAGGCAATAACACCCTGCCCGCCCACCGAAGATATGGAAAAACACCGGTCATGGCCGCTGGCAGGTTCCTGCAAATGTCAGTTGATCATTGCTGACGCTGAGGTTCTGCGGGTCAGTATCCGGACCCACCTTCCAAGCAATCCGAGACGATCCGAAGTTCTGGATGCAGAATTTGGTACCTTCATGACGTCCGGCCTCGCGCGCACCATCGAGTGAAGCAGAGACGCCTTTGACGACAACCGTAAAGTCCGCGGGCGAGGTTTTCTTGTTGACCACCTTCGCCTTGGCCCTGAACGACTTGCCGTCGAACAAAAGCCGGTCTGCCGACGGCTTCACCAGACCGCATGCAGAAACACCAGCCAGCGCCAACACAACAATAAGGGCTTTGGGGGCCTTCATACTTTCCCTCTTTGTTTTCTGTTCCGCTGCGTCGCCATCAAAACGCCGCCACCAATGCCATAAGCCCGATCACGACCATGCACACCCAGCCGATCACATACAGAATTGTCCGCGGACCGCTGCTTGGCTTGCCAATCCCTTTCAGGTGCACAACCAGCATCGCCAAGCGCGCAACCAACGCCACTGAGGCCAGCAGGTTTACCCAGAACGGGCTGACGCCCAGCAAAATCGCCGCTGTTATGACAGTCACAAACGCAGGAAGTGTTTCCGTTCCATTCAGATAGGCCCGGTTCAGACGATACGCCTTGTCGGCATAGTCCTGCTCGGGTGTCGCACCGGGTGCCAGCCCTTTGGCTTGTTTGGCCAGTGCCGAAAACGGCGCCAGAAACAATACAACCAGCGTGAATAGCACAACCGACGCAATCGCGTGGCTATATTCAGCAAACACTTCCATCTTCGTTCACTCCGCTGCCATCGCACCCATACGGCCCGATTTCTGAGCCTTGATGCGGTCTTCGATCTCTTCCCGGAAATTGCGGATCAGGCCTTGGATCGGCCAGGCGGCCGCATCGCCCAAAGCGCAGATAGTGTGTCCTTCGACCTGTTTGGTCACGTCAAACAACATGTCGATCTCTTCCAGTTCAGCCTCGCCACGCACCAGACGATCCATCACACGCATCATCCAGCCGGTGCCTTCGCGACACGGCGTACACTGGCCACAGCTTTCATGCTTGTAAAACTTCGACAGGCGCCAGATCGCCTTGATGATGTCGGTGGATTTGTCCATCACAATCACCGCTGCCGTACCCAGACCCGACCCCAGATCATTGCGCAGGTAATCGAAATCCATGATCGCGTCGCGCATGTTTTCACCGCGCACGCAGGGAACCGAGGACCCACCAGGGATAACCGCCAGAAGATTATCCCACCCGCCGCGAATGCCGCCGCAATGGGTTTCGATCAGCTGTTCGAACGGGATCGACATCGCCTCTTCGACGACACATGGGTTGTTCACGTGGCCCGAGATCGCAAACAGCTTGGTACCGGCGTTGTTCTGGCGACCAAATCCAGCGAACCAATCCGCACCCCGACGCAGAATGGTCGGCACCACCGCGATGGATTCCACGTTGTTCACAGTGGTCGGACATCCGTACAGCCCGGCACCCGCCGGGAACGGAGGTTTCATCCGCGGCATGCCCTTTTTGCCCTCAAGGCTTTCAATCAGGGCGGTTTCCTCGCCACAAATATAGGCCCCAGCCCCGTGATGAAGGAAAAGATCGAAATCCCAGCCCGAACCAGCGGCATTTTTGCCAAGAAGCCCCGCGTCATAGGCCTCATCAATCGCAGCCTGCAATGCCTCACGCTCGCGGATGTATTCGCCGCGCAGGTAAATATAGCAGGTATGTGCGTTCATCGCGAAAGAGGCGATCAGACACCCTTCAATCAACGTGTGGGGATCATGGCGCATGATCTCACGGTCTTTGCAGGTGCCGGGCTCGGATTCATCTGCATTCACAACCAGATAGGAAGGGCGACCGTCGCTTTCCTTTGGCATGAACGACCATTTCAGGCCAGTTGGGAAGCCCGCACCGCCGCGTCCGCGCAGCCCCGAATCCTTCATTGTCTGAATGATCCAGTCCCGGCCCTTTTCAATCAGGCCAGCTGTGCCGTCCCAATGCCCGCGGGCTTGCGCGCCTTTCAGCGTGCGTTCGTGCATCCCGTAGATGTTGGTAAAGATCCGGTCCTGATCCTTCAGCATCATTCGTTACCTTCAGCTGTCCTGACGCATGCGCCAGAGTTGAAAAATGTTCACACCCGCATAAATGAATGCCGCCAGAGCGGCAAAATCAAACAGCAGCGCGTGCCGGGCCGTTAAACCCAGCGCAGGGCCAATGAACAGGTTCATGGCAAGCCAGATCACCATCGTCACCGCAATGACGATGCCGATATGTCGGCCCTTTCGGGCTATAGCCTGATCCTTGTCCTTGTCCATCATCCCCCGATGCCCGGATAGGGCACCCGTTTAGTCTTTGTAGGTGCCATCTTCCTTGGCACGTTTGGCAAATTCGGTTTCCTCACCCGCCGCAAGCTTGGCTGCCTGTTCAATCCAGCCATCGCGTTCGATCCGGCCCTTGAACTTCAACCGTGCATCGACCCAGGCGACCTGTTCCGGTGTCCAGGCAGCGATCTGATCATAGTGGAAGAAGCCCAGCTCGTTCAGCGTCTGCTCCAGCTTGGGGCCTACGCCTTTCAACAGTTTCAGGTTATCTGCCTTGCCGTCGCGCGCGCCTGCCAGTGTTTCGGGCTGGTCCTCTTTCGCTGCCTTCGCCTCAGCGGCCTGTTTCGCAGCAGGTTTCGCCGGGGCTGGCGCTTTGGGCGGCTTCGGTGCCGCTTTTGTCGCTGCCGCCTTGCCATCCTTGCCCAACCAAGGGGTGAGGATCGGAACCTCGGTCCCGTCGATGCGCTTGACCGTATCGCCAATACCGGTGGCCAGTTCGACGCTGGCGTTATACCGGGCCTTTCCGGCCTCATGATCGGTCAGACTGGTCAGCCCTTTGAGCGGTTCAGCAGCATAACGTCCGTTTTGTGGGCCCGGCGTCGGAACTTTCCCCGCCACCAGATCATCGAGGATCTTGCCAAAGCTCTCGGCGGTCAGGTCTTCGTAGTAATCCTTGCCGATCTGCGCCATCGGCGCATTGGTGCAGGAGCCAAGGCATTCGACCTCTTCCCAACTCAGCTTGCCATCAGCCGACAGTTCGTGCGGTTTCGCCGAGATCTTTTCCTTACAGACCGCAATCAGGTCCTCTGCTCCGCAGATCATGCAGGAGGTCGTACCACAAACCTGAATATGCGCAGCCGACCCAACGGGTTGCAGTTGGAACATGAAGTAAAACGAAGCAACCTCAAGCACACGGATATAGGCCATACCCAGCATGTCGGCGACGGATTCAATCGCCGGACGGCTCAGCCATCCCTCTTGTTCCTGCGCGCGCCACAGAAGCGGAATGACCGCGCTGGCCTGACGGCCTTCGGGGTATTTGGTGATCTGCGCTTCGGCCCATTGCTGGTTGGCAGTGGTGAAGGCAAAGCTATCGGGTTGTTCGGGGTGAAGACGGCGGAGCATTAGCGGTCAATCTCTCCAAATACGACGTCCATGGTGCCGATGATTGCGGCGACGTCGGCCAGTTGGTGGCCCTTGGCAACGTGGTCCATGGCTTGCAGGTGCAGGAAACCCGGCGCGCGCAGTTTGGCGCGGTAGGGTTTGTTGGTGCCGTCGGCGACCAGATAGACGCCGAACTCGCCCTTGGGGGCTTCGACGGCAGCATAGACCTCACCGGCAGGCACGTGGAAGCCTTCGGTATACAGCTTGAAGTGATGGATCAGGCTCTCCATCGAGGTCTTCATGTCCGAGCGTTTCGGTGGAGTGATCTTGCCGCGGGCCAGAACGTCACCGGGACACTCGCGGATTTTGGCGATGGCCTGACGGATGATCAGCAGCGACTGGCGCATTTCCTCCATGCGGACAAGATAGCGGTCATAGCAATCGCCGTTCTTGCCGACGGGAATCTGGAATTCAAACTCATCATAGCACTCGTAGGGCTGCGCGCGACGCAGGTCCCAGGCCAGACCCGATCCACGCACCATCACGCCCGAGAAGCCGTATTTCTGGATGTCATCCTCGGTCACCACGCCGATATCGGCGTTGCGCTGCTTGAAGATGCGGTTTTCGGTCAGCAGCCCGTCAATGTCATCAAGAACGCTTGGGAATTCGTGACTCCAGGCCTCGATATCGTCCAGCAGTTCGGGCGGCAGGTCCTGATGGACACCACCGGGGCGGAAATAAGCGGCGTGCAGGCGGGCGCCACAGGCACGCTCATAAAACACCATCAGCTTTTCGCGTTCTTCAAAACCCCACAGCGGTGGGGTCAGAGCGCCCACATCCATCGCCTGTGTCGTCACGTTCAGCAGGTGGTTCAGAATGCGCCCGATCTCGGAATACAGCACCCGGATCAGCGAACCCCGGCGCGGCACCTCGACCCCGGTCAGCTTTTCGATGGCCAGACACCAGGCATGTTCCTGGTTCATCGGTGCCACATAGTCCAGACGGTCGAAATACGGCAGGTTTTGCAGATACGTCCGGCTTTCCATCAGCTTTTCGGTGCCACGATGCAGCAGGCCGATATGCGGGTCGCAACGTTCGACAATCTCGCCGTCCAACTCGAGCACCAGACGCAAAACTCCATGCGCCGCGGGGTGTTGCGGGCCAAAGTTGATGTTGAAGTTGCGGATCTTCTGCTCGCCGCTCAGCGCGTCCGTGCTGCCGTCATCATATCTTGAGCCGTCCATCAACGCCCTCGTTTCTTCTTTGCTTCGGCCCGAACCCGGACCTTTTCGGCCTCGACCGCCTTGACCGCAGACCCGGCCAGTAGAACCCCAAACGCGCCCAGAATGATCAACTCACCTATCATCTCAGCGGCGCTCCAACTCTTGCAGTTTCAGCCCGACCCACCACAGCAATGCGATCGTGCCAAAGGGAACCAGACACAGCAGGCACCAGTATTTGTTGATCCCGAAGAACGGCAAAATCTTCACCATCGGAATGATGGTCAGCGCAGACAGGATCAGCCACCAGATGCCACCCATTATTCGGTCTCCTGTTTCTCATCCCCTGGCAGAATGTAGTTCGCACCTTCCCATGGGGACATGAAATCAAACTGACGGTACTCCTGCACCAGACTGACCGGCTCGTAGACGACGCGTTTCTGCGCCTCGTCATAACGCACCTCGGTGTAGCCCGTGGTCGGGAAATCCTTGCGCAGCGGATGGCCACGGAAGCCATAATCCGTCAGGATGCGCCGCAAGTCTGGATGGCCCGAGAACAGGATGCCGAACATGTCGAACACCTCACGCTCGAACCAGTTGGCCGAGGGGTGGATATCGACTATCGAAGGCACCATGTCATCTTCGCGGATCGAAACCCGCAGACGGATGCGCTGGTTCTGGTACATCGAAAGGAAGTGATACACCACGTCGAACCGCTTGGCGCGTTCGGGGTAATCGACGCCGGTGATATCCACCAGTGTCGAGAACTTGCAATTTTGGTCCGACCGCAGAAATTCTACGAATTCCACGAGGTTCGACGGCGCCACATCGACGTTCAGCTCACCATGGGTCACATCCCAGGACAGAACACAATCGGCTCGTTTCAGTTCAAGCTGGGTGCCGAGTTCTTTGAGTGCTTCGCTCATCTACCCTTCCCCTCAGCGTACAATTGTGCCGGTGCGGCGGATTTTGCGTTGTAGCTGTAGCAGACCGTAAAGCAGCGCCTCGGCGGTCGGAGGGCAGCCGGGCACATAAATATCCACCGGAACAACCCGGTCACAGCCACGTACGACGGAATAGGAATAGTGGTAGTAGCCACCGCCATTCGCGCAGGACCCCATCGAGATCACATAGCGCGGCTCGGGCATTTGGTCGTAAACCTTGCGCAAGGCAGGGGCCATCTTGTTGGTCAGCGTGCCAGCCACGATCATCACGTCAGATTGGCGCGGAGAGGCGCGTGGCGCGATGCCGAAACGTTCCGCATCATAGCGCGGCATCGAAGTGTGCATCATTTCAACCGCGCAGCAGGCCAGACCAAAGGTCATCCAATGCAGCGAACCCGTACGGGCCCAGTTGATAATATCCTCGCTCGAGGTCAGCAGAAAACCTTTGTCCTGCAACTCGGCATTCAGGGCCTGAGTGGCGACTTCTTTGTCGACGCCAGCGGTATTTGCACCGGTCATCACTCCCATTCCAGGGCCCCTTTCTTCCACTCATAGGCAAAGCCGATGGTCAGCACGGCCAGAAACACCATCATCGACCAGAAGCCGACATCGCTGATATCGCGGAACCCGACAGCCCAGGGAAACAGGAATGCGATCTCAAGATCAAAGATGATGAAGAGAATCGAGACCAGATAGAATCGGACGTCAAATTTCATTCGCGCATCGTCGAATGCATTGAAGCCACATTCATATGCGCTGACCTTTTCGGGGTCGGGATTGCGGACAGCCAGTACAACGGCGGCAAGAATCAGGACGATTCCAAGGCCTACGGCAACGGCCAGAAACACCAGAATCGGGAGATACTCCCGCAGCAGGTCTTCCACGAATAGCTCCTTTCTTGCGCACGCATCTTGTCGGGTGCGCCGTCAATTGGCGTGTTGACTGGACATTCTCTATCCCCGCCGGGTCAGAGGGTCAACCGAACACAGCCCCCTCTGCCATCAAACATACGCTTGACAGCGCGGCATAGAATCGCATCACGAGCGATTTGCATTGGCTTACGGAAACTCGGTAAACTTACTTATTCCATGCAGGTTTACGTTTTTCGAAGAACGCCGCGATCCCTTCACGTGCCTCTTCCGTTTCCCAGCGCTCGACCAGTTCGTTGATGGTCTGGTCGATTGTGGCATCATCAATACGAGGTCCCAGAGTTCGAACCAATGCCTTGGCAGATGCAACTGCCCCCGGCGCGCACGAAAGATAGGGCCGGAGTTCATCTTCTATCGCAGCCGCAAGCTGCTCGGGAGGCACAGCCTTTGCCAGCAATCCCAAATCAACCGCTTCGGGCGCATCGAACAACCGGGCCGACATGAATACACGCCGTGCCCGCGCCTCACCCATACGAGCGATAACATAAGGGCCGATTGTCGCTGGGATCAGCCCAAGCCGGGTCTCGGTCAGTCCCATCTTCAGACTATCTACACCGATGGCGACATCGCACACGGCCGCCATTCCAACACCTCCGCCAAAGGCGTTGCCTTGTAGCGCCCCGATCAGGGGTTTGGGCATCGTGTTCAACGCCTGCAACATCTCGGCCAGCTTGCGCGCCTCGACAAACCGCGTCGCCTTGTCGGCCGCCATCTGGTCCTGCATCCATCCCAGATCACCACCAGCGCAAAACGTCTTTCCCGCAGCAGCCAGAACGACCGCTCTGACAGTGCCATCCTGACCCAGTTGCGACGCGGCCTGTGTCAGCTCGGCAATCATCTGACCCGAGAGCGCGTTGTGCTTTTCCGCCCGGTCCAGAGTTAACGTGGCAACACCGCGTTCGTCTGCTGAAATCGAGATTGTTTCGAACATGTTAGCCTCTCAACGCCTTGGCCATCTGCGCGGCCTCTTCGACCACATCGATATCCAGACCGGTTTGATAGCCCAACCGGTGCAAATGCGCTGCAACGGTTTCAGTCGCGACATTACCCGCAGCCCCCGGAGCATATGGGCAACCGCCAAGCCCACCCACGGCCGCGTCGAACACACGCACACCCAGCGAAAGTGCCGCATCGATATTGTCGATTGCACGCCCATTGGTGTCATGAAAATGCCCGGCAAGCCGCGTCACAGGAACCCTTTCCCGAACCGCCAGAAGCATATGCGCAATCTTGTCTGGCGTGCCTTGCCCGATCGTGTCCCCCAATGACACCTCGTAACAGCCCAACGCAAACAACCGGTCGGCAATTTCGGCGACTTTCTCGGGCGGGGTCGGGCCATCATAGGGGCAATCCGTCACGCAAGAGACGTAGCCGCGAACCGGAAGGTCGATATGACGCGCCGCTTCGAGAATCGGCGTGAACCGTTCGATTGACTCGGCGATCGAGGCATTGATGTTTGCCTTGGAAAACCCCTCGGAAGCCGACGCGAAAATGGCAATCTCATCCGCTTCGGCAGCCAGCGCATCCTCGTATCCGCGCATATTCGGCGTCAACGCCGCGTAGCGCACGCCGTCCGCGCGGGTAATACCGGCCAGAACCTGCGCCGACCCCGCCATTTGAGGCACCCATTTGGGAGAGACAAAGCTTGCAACTTCGATCCGTCGAAACCCGGCGCGGCTGAGGCAATTGATCAGCGCCACCTTGTCGGCAACCGGTATCTCACGTGTTTCGTTTTGTAGCCCGTCGCGCGGTCCAACCTCGTAGATTTCGACCAGATCACCCATGTCAGAACCCCTTATGGCTTGTTCTCATTCCAAATACGGATCGCGCGACCGTGCCACGTCAAGCCGCGCGGGTACAGATCACTCTTCTTCCAAACGCACCAAAGCTGCCCCAGCCTCGACCTGCGCGCCATCTTCGACCAGCACCTCGGCCACCACACCATCGCGCGCGGCCAGCAACGAATGCTCCATTTTCATCGCTTCCAGAATGGCCAAACGGTCGCCTTCCTGAACGGTCTGCCCCGCGGTGGCAAAAACTGCCTTGACCAGACCCGGCATCGGCGCCTCGATCACGTTGGTGTCACCCGTCGCGCTGGCATCCCGGTCCAGCGGGTCGATAACGTCGAAACTGTGACCGTAGTCGGTAAATACGGTCAAAGTTGTTCCGCTGACAGCGACCCGCGGCATCGGTGCGCCGTTCAGCGTCCACTGCCCCGAGATCCGCTCGGCCGCGACACGGTGTTCGCCCAGCTGCCAAAGCTGGCGATCCGGCCCGTCGACCTGCACGTCCAGATCAAGAACCTCTCCCTGATCGGACAGCTGCACCGCCCGATGCAACGGAGCCCAGAGCGAAAACCCGGTGTCAGGCGTGACATTAACCAAATCCAGTGCGGTCATAGCAGCCGCAACTGCGGTTGTGGCCGAAGTCGGCGATTCCCGCACCAACCCGTCAAGATCGCGCCCGATCAGGCCCGTATCCACATCGCCCGAGGCAAATCCGTCATGGCGGGTCAGCGCTCCCAGAAAGGCGAGATTCGTAACGGTGCCCGCCACTTCGGTCTCCCGCAGCACTCGGTGCAACGTCTCAAGCGCAACCGCGCGGGTCGGACCATGCACCACCACTTTGGCAATCATCGGGTCATACCAGGGGCTGATCGTGTCACCTGTGCGAACGCCACTATCCGCACGGCAGTTGGCCGGGAAAACCAGATGGGTCAATGTACCTGTCGCCGGCAAGAACCCTTTTGGTACATCCTCGGCATAAAGCCGGGCCTCGAATGCGTGACCCGAGATCGACAGATCATCCTGTTGCCTGGGAAGGCTCTCTCCTGCCGCAACGCGCAACTGCCATTCGACCAGATCGACGCCAGTGATGGCCTCTGTTACCGGATGTTCCACCTGTAGGCGCGTGTTCATCTCCATGAACCAGAACCTGTCGGGGCGCAGCCCGTCTGAGGCATCGACAATGAATTCAACCGTGCCTGCGCCCTTATACCCGATCGCCTCGGCGGCGCGCACACCAGCCTGACCCATAGCCTCGCGCATCTCAGCCGTCATACCCGGCGCCGGAGCCTCTTCGATCACCTTCTGATGGCGGCGTTGCAACGAGCAGTCGCGTTCGAACAGATGCACGGCATGTTTACCATCGCCAAACACCTGCACTTCGATATGGCGGGGTTTGGCCACGAATTTCTCGACCAGCACGGCGTCGTTGCCAAAAGCGGTCTTGGCCTCGCCCCGCGCGCTGTCGAGCGCGGCGGCGAAATCCTGAGGCCGTTCAACAAGGCGCATTCCCTTGCCGCCACCGCCCGCAACGGCCTTGATCAGAACCGGATAGCCGATGGCGTCAGCCGCCCCCGCCAGGTGTTCGGGATCCTGATTGTCGCCGTGATAGCCGGGCACCACGGGCACGCCAGCCTGTTCCATCAACACCTTGGCCGCATCCTTGAGGCCCATTTTGCGGATCGCATCCTCTGATGGGCCGATAAAGGTCAAACCCGCGGCCTCGACCGCGTCGACAAAATCGGGGTTCTCTGACAGGAATCCATAGCCGGGATGAATAGCCTGCGCGCCGGTATCCAGCGCCGCCTGAATGATCACATCGCCCTTCAGATAGCTTTCCGCCGGGGCGGGGCCGCCGATATGAATGGCCTCATCCGCCATCTGCACATGCTTGGCCGCCGCGTCCGCATCGGAATAAACAGCAACGCAAGATACGCCCATCCTCTGAGCGGTTTCCATAACCCGGCAAGCAATCTCGCCCCGGTTGGCAATCAGGATTTTGTTGAACATAGCTTACCCCTCAACCGCCAGATCTTCGACAAGTCGAAATCGCTCGCATAGCAGCACCATCTCGGGATCAAATCCGCCATTGCGTTCGAAATACTGGCGATGACCCTCTCTCCATCCCTCAAGCGTTTCATTTTCGCCCTCTGCCAACGCGAAATCCTCGGTTACGTCGCAGTATCGGCAGGTCGAGACCTCGACCGTTTCGATCACCAAGGCCGGACGATCATCCCATTCCATCGCAATATCCCTCCGACCGACCACAGGAGTGTCAGGGCTGCCTTCGGGATAGTCGCGCAACGCACCACAGGTTGCCGTTTTCCGCCCTGATCGTACCAATGCCAGCAGCTCAGCACTCAGCCGGGCATTGTCACCAAACTTGAAAGTCTGGGCACCCGGATAGCGTGCCATGACGTCATTCAATGAAACGTTCATCTTACATCCTGAACACGCCGAAACGTGTCTCCTCTATCGGGGCGTTCAGTGCGGCGCTCAGAGACAAGGCGAGCACATCGCGACTTTTGCGCGGGTCGATGATGCCGTCATCCCAGAGACGGGCCGAGGCATAAAGCGGGTGCGATTGCTCTTCGAACATCTCCAGCGTCGGACGTTTGAATTCGGCCTCTTCCTCGGCCGACCAGGTGCCGCCCTGTCGTTCGATCCCATCGCGCCTGACTGTCGCCAATACGCCTGCGGCCTGCTCGCCCCCCATCACCGAAATCCGAGAGTTCGGCCATGTCCACAGAAACCTTGGCTGATAGGCGCGTCCTGCCATGCCATAGTTCCCGGCCCCAAACGAGCCGCCCACCAGCATCGTGATCTTGGGAACGCTCGTCGTTGCAACTGCCGTCACCATCTTGGCGCCGTGGCGGGCGATCCCTTCGTTCTCGTATTTGCGGCCTACCATAAAGCCGGTGATGTTCTGCAGGAAGACCAGGGGCGTTTTGCGCTGCGAACACAGCTCGACAAAATGCGCGCCCTTTTGCGCAGCCTCCGAGAACAGCACGCCATTGTTGGCAATGATCCCGACTGGGCACCCTTTGACATGGGCAAAGCCGGTGACCAGTGTCTCGCCAAAGCGGGGTTTGAACTCATCAAACCGAGAGCCATCGACCAGCCGTGCGATCACTTCACGGATGTCATAGGGCGTGCGCAAGTCGGCGGGAACGACACCCAGAATTTCATCCGGATCATAAGCTGGCTCCTCGGGTGCTTCGAACAGTAGGCCGGGCTTCAGCCCGGCACCCCCCAATGACCCGACAGCCCGCCGCGCCAATGCCAGCGCATGTGCATCATCTTCGGCCAGATAATCCGCCACACCCGACAGGCGTGTGTGCACATCGCCGCCACCCAGATCCTCGGCGCTAACAACCTCACCCGTTGCAGCTTTGACCAATGGTGGCCCTGCCAGAAAGATCGTGCCCTGTTCCTTTACGATGATCGTCACATCGGACATCGCAGGTACATAGGCCCCACCCGCCGTGCATGATCCCATCACCACGGCAATCTGAGGGATACCCTTCGCGCTCATCCGCGCCTGATTGTAGAAAATACGGCCAAAATGGTCGCGGTCGGGGAACACCTCATCCTGATTGGGCAGGTTCGCGCCGCCGCTGTCGACCAGATAGATGCAGGGCAGATGGTTTTCCTCGGCAATCTCCTGCGCGCGCAGGTGCTTCTTGACGGTCATCGGATAATAGGTGCCACCCTTCACGGTGGCATCGTTACACACCACCATGACTTCGCGCCCCTGCACCCGGCCAATCCCCGCGATGACCCCGGCACAAGGTGCTGCATCGCCATACATCCCATGTGCCGCTGTCGCCCCGATTTCAAGGAACGGCGACCCCGGATCAAGCAGGTTCGCCACCCGCCTGCGCGGCAACATCTTGCCTCGGGATTCATGCCGCGCGCGGGATTTCTCGCCCCCGCCCATGCGGGCTGCTTCGGCAGCAGCAGAGATTTGCGCCAGCGCATCGAGATGAGCGGTGCGGTTTGTCTTGAAGCCCTCGGAGCCGGGCATGGCTTTGGATGTGAGTTTCATTTGTAGATATCCACCTTCAATGCCCGATTACTTATGGGCAAGACCACCACTGCGAAGTAAATTATGTAGAAGATTACGCTCTTTGCAGAAGACGAGAGGGGCCAATTGAACAGCCCTTCAGGGTTGTTCAAATTGATACTAATCTCATCCAGTGCCAAGAATGGCAAAGGCAGCGTCATCAGAAAAAGCAATAGTAAGAAATGAAAAACCCCATTCTTGGACTTAACGCGCAGCCAAGCTTCGCAGTTACCACACCTTACAGCTGGCACGTACTCCTCACTGCCAACCATAGTGTTCAAAACACTCAAGGGCTGCGGCACCCCACATTTAGGGCACTTTAACCCTGACAGACGCCGCAGAATCTTATTCATTTCAATTCCCCCGCCGCCCGCGCCTTCAGTTCCTTTCGGATCACCTTCCCCGTCACCGTCATCGGCAGCTCCTCCAGAAACGCCACCTCGCGCGGATACGAATAATGCGCCAGACGGTCTTTGACCCAGTCCTGCAACTCCTGCTCCGCCGCCTCAGCACCCGGCTTCAACACCACATAAGCCTTCACGATCTCAGTCCGCAGCGGGTCGGGTTTTCCGACCACACCCACAGTCGCCACGGCTGGGTGGGTCAGCAGGCAATCCTCGATCTCGGCGGGACCGATGCGATACCCAGCGGACGTGATCACGTCATCGTCCCGACCGACAAATCGCAGATAGTCGCCCTCCCACACGCCGCGGTCGCCGGTGATCAGCCAGTCGCCGCGAAACTTGTCTGCGGTCGCTTCGGGGCGGTTCCAGTATTCCAGCAGCATCGAGGCCGAGCCGCGCCGGATGGCGACGTCGCCCTCGTCCCCGGTCGGGTTTCCGTCCTCATCAATCACCGCAACCTCATGCCCCGGCACCGGTTGGCCGATACAGCCGGGGCGCACAGGGAAATCCTCGGCGCAGGAGGATACGACCATGTTGCACTCGGTCTGGCCGTAAAACTCGTTGATCGTCAGACCAAAGGCCTTCTGTCCCCATGCCAGCATTTCGGCACCCAGCGGTTCACCCCCGGACGCGACCGAGCGCAGACCGGGGATCACCTGATCTGCTGCCTTGAGCATTCGCAGCGCCGTTGGTGGGAAAAAGACGTTCCGTACCCCGCCACGCGCGATGATGTCAGCGCAGGCCTCGGGGGTGAATTTCTCAAGCCGTGCCGCGACAACAGGAATGCCCAGCGCAAGACCCGGCATCAGCACGTCGAACAACCCGCCGATCCACGCCCAATCCGCCGGGGTCCAAAGACAATCGCCTTCGCGCAAGTGATTATGGCTGATCGAAACCCCTGGCAAATGACCGGTCAGAACCCGGTGCCCATGCAGCGCGCCCTTCGGGCTGCCGGTTGTGCCCGAGGTATAGATCAACACAGCCGGATCGTCAGGGCCGGTCGCGGCAAATGGTACAGCGGGACCGTCTTCGCCAATTTCCGCTGCAATCAAGGGCGTGGCCAGATCACCCAACAGATCAGCCCCTTCGGCGTCGGTCAGTACAATCCCGGCACCTGCGTCACTGACCCGCGACCGCAGCGCGTCCTGCTTGAACAGTTTGAACAAAGGGACCGACACAGCCCCGATCTTCCAGATCGCCAGATGGGCCGCCGCACACCATGGCGACTGGCTCAGCAACACTCCGACGCGATCACCGGGCTTCACATGGCGCAATAATGCGCGGGCTATTCCGTCTGTCATTTGCGACAGCTGCGCAAAGCTGATGTGCTGCGGGTCAGGTCCGGTCAAATCGATCAGCGCGACCCGGTCCCCCGCATGCCGCAGGCACTGCTGCGCCATGTTCAGCCTGTCCGGCAGATCCCAGCCTCCATCCGGGCGCAAACCCGGTATGCGCTCAGCGGTTAGCACGGCGAATTTTCCCTATATTTCCTGCACTTCTCGGTTCAACTGCACCCAACTCCTTCACATAAACTTGATGCAGATCAGAGTGGGCAGTTCCAATCGCTGCAACACCAAGGTCATCAACAGAACCAAAGGCAAGACAATGACCAAGAAACTCGCCGCATTGACCCTTTCCACCGCGTTGGTGGCTCTGGCTGCTCCTGCGTTTGCCCAATCTCAGGGGGATTGGACGCTCGGCATCGGTGTGGGGTACCTGGACCCGAAATCCAACAACGGAACACTGGCCGGCCTGAGCGCCGATATCGACTCGGATACGCGCCCGATCTTCACCGCCGAGTATTTCATCCAGGACAACCTGGGGATCGAGCTGCTGGCCGCGACCCCGTTCAAACATAACGTCACCTTGGGCGGAAGCGTGGACGCTGGCAGCGTCAAGCATCTGCCGCCCACCTTGTCGCTGAACTATCACTTCCCGACCAATAGCGCCTGGAAGCCCTATGTCGGTGCCGGTCTGAACTATACCATCTTCTTTGACGAGCAATCTGCCCTTGGCAACCTCAAGGTCGATGATTCCTTCGGCGTTTCGCTGCAAGCCGGTCTCGACTACATGATCACCGACAAAGGTGCGGTCCGTCTGAATGTACGCTGGTTCGACATCGACTCGGACGTCACGCTGAACGGAGCCGATATTGGCACTGCGAACATCGACCCTTGGCTGGTCGGTATATCCTACGTTCATCGCTTCTGATCCTTTGATCGAAACGCCCCGCTGTAACCTCGTCTGCGGGGCGTCTTCATTCAGCGCATTTCGTTCATCATTTCCCGGCCGATCAGCATCCGTCGAATCTCGCTGGTGCCTGCGCCGATCTCCATCAGCTTGGCGTCCCGGAAGATCCGGCTAACCGGTGCGTCAGACAGAAACCCTGCCCCGCCCAGCGCCTGAACCGCCTGATGCGCCTGAACCATCGCCTGTTCGGATGCGTAAAGACAGCACGCCGCTGCATCCTGCCGGGTGACGTCCCCACGATCACAGGCCTTAGCCACCTCATAGACATAGGCCCGCGCCGAGTTCATCGCGGTATACATGTCGGCAATCTTGCCCTGCATCAGTTGGAAGCTGCCAATCGGTTTGCCGAATTGCTTGCGCTCGGCCAGATACGGCATCACCTCATCCAGACAGGCGGCCATGATGCCGGTGCCGATCCCGGCCAGAACCACGCGCTCATAATCCAGACCTGACATGAGCACGGCTACGCCCTTGCCCTCTTCTCCCAACACGTTCTCGAACGGCACTTCGACATCTTCAAAGATCAGTTCAGCCGTGTTCGACCCGCGCATCCCCAGCTTGTCGAAATGGGGCGAGGTCGAAAAACCCTTCATCTCTTTTTCAATCAGAAATGCGGTAATGCCTTTTGATCCGGCATCGGGGTCCGTCTTGGCATAAACCACCAGTGTATCCGCGTCCGGCCCGTTTGTGATCCAGTACTTGTTGCCGTTCAGGCGGTAATGGTCGTTGCGTTTTTCCGCCCGCAGCTTCATCGACACCACGTCCGAACCTGCGGAAGGTTCCGACATTGCCAGCGCGCCTACATGTTCGCCCGAGACCAGGCGCGGCAGGTATTTCTGTTTTTGCTCTTTCGTACCGTTCAGCTTGATCTGGTTCACACACAGATTGGAATGCGCCCCATAAGACAGCGAAACCGAGGCCGAGGCGCGCGCGACCTCTTCGACAGCAATTGTATGCGCCAAATAGGACATGCCCGCACCGCCGTATTCTTCTGGCACGGTGACACCCAAAAGACCAAGCTCTCCCATTTCTTTCCACAGTTCATTCGGAAAGCTGTTCTTGGCATCAATCTCAGCCGCCATCGGCTTGACGCGCTCCTGCGCCCACCGATGTACCATCTCGCGCAGGGCGTTCACATCCTCACCCAGATCAAACTTCATCGTGGCCATGAACATCTGTGTCCTCCCTCCGCATTAATGAACAAGTGTTCAATAAATCTCTAACAGCGAATCTGTCTCCGGTCAATCTTTGTGAAAGCCTGGACCAAAACACAAAACGCCGCCCGGACCGGGCGGCGCTCTCAAGGGTCGAGCGTGCGCTGAAAGCGCACTCTGTTTGGCTAGGATTGATAAACTGCGCCCACTTCGGCTCGGATGATGCGCGCGATCACTCGGCAATCCTCCAGCGAAAAGGTCAGCGGCACACGCATATCCATGATGCCTGCCAGAACACGGTCACTTTCCGGCATCCGTTCGCTTTCGAAATATCTCCAGCTGTCATAGCGCGACGTGAACCCTGTTGGCTCAGCCCCGCCAAACCATTTGATCTCGACCCCACGCGCGGCGCAGCGGCTGATAACGTCCGCTATCCGCTCAGGCGACCAATCCAAAAGCAGGAACTGGATCGAAGACCCGACATAGGTTTCCTCTTCGGGTCGCTCGACTATCGTCAGGCCCGGAGTGCCGCGCAGCCCGGTCTCGATCTCGCGATAGCGCTCGTTCCACCGTTTCACCTGCCGGTCCAGATCCCGCAACTGAGGGCGCAGGATGGCGGCACGCAAATTGTCCATGCGACCGGACACATTGGGTGTGGTGTACTTTATCCGCTCGAACACTTCAGGTCCCGGCGCCGCCAGATGGCGTTCATACAGCATGTATGAGCCCGACAGCATTGTAGCCTTGGCCGCCAGTTCCGCGTCATCAGTAACCAGCAAACCGCCCTCGCCCGAGTTTACGTGCTTATAGGTCTGGCAGGAATAACACCCGACCGCGCCCTGCCGTCCCGACAACTGACCGCGCCAAGCCGCGCCCATCGTGTGTGCGCAATCCTCGATCACGATAACGCCTGCCGCGTCACACATCTGCATCAGACGATCCATGTCGCACAGATGCCCGCGCATATGGCTGAGCATCAGGACACGGGCCTGATCCAGTTTGCCCTCAAGATCCTCCAGATCGATGGTCAGGTTTTCGGAGACGCCGACAAAGATCGCACGCGCCCCGACCGAGGCAATTGATCCCGGCACCGGGGCCAGAGTGAACGCGTTGGTCAGAACCGGGTCGCCCGGCTGCACACCGACGGCCCGCAACGCGGTGGCAAGCGCATACCCGCCAGAGGAAACCGCCAGGCAATACTTGGACCCCATCTGTGCAGCAAATTCCTGCTCTAGCAGGGCCGTTTCCCCCAACTCACCGGGGACCACGTTATAGCGATGCAGCCGCCCGTGACGCAGAACAGCCAGCGCTGCCTCGATAGCGTCGTCTGGAAGGGGTTCCTGCTGTGTGAAATTACCAGTGAATGTTTCCGTCATGGTCTTTTTCTGGATCTCCGACAGGTTCCGGTCAAGGTTTCAGGCTGCCGCACCGATCAGATCAGGCACAAGATCAGGCAAGTCGTCAAAGTGATGCAGCAGGGCTTCGGGCTCCAGCGCTGCCATGTCCTCTCCTGACGGTCCGAAAGTCACCAAAACCGATGGGACCCCTGCCGCTCGGGCGGTATTGCGGTCGGTATCCGAGTCTCCGATCAGCACGCACCAAGCCGGATCCCCCCCGGCCCGTCGCGCAGCCTCGCGCAGAGGGGCCGGGTCCGGCTTGCGCACTGGCAGCGTATCCGCCCCGACCAACGAGGCAAAACGATCCCGCACTCCCATGCGTGTCAGTAACAATTCGGCCAGATGTTCCGGCTTGTTGGTGCAAATGCCGACACCGTAGCCCGCGTTACTCAGCATCTCGACGGCCTGCAACGCTCCCGGATAGAAACTTGTGTGGGTGTCGATATCCTGCGCATAAGCCTCAAGCAGAACCGGGTAATAGGCCTGAACGGTGTCCTCATCGTAAGCTCCGACGCGTTTCAGCCCTTGGGTTAACATCATGCGACCGCCACGCAGCGCGATGCCTGCATCCTGCCCATGAACCAGGACATCACCATACCCCATTTCGCGAAAACAATGGTTCGCCGCTGTCAGCAAATCGCCCGATGTATCCGCCAATGTGCCGTCCAGATCGAAGATGACGGTCCGCATGTTGCCTCCTGTTTCGGCAGGTTTTCGCCGTGTCCTGTTTCAATCGGCAATCTTGTTTGATGGCCGAACAGCTTGCGCCTTTGCCCTCAGCGGATAAAACGGTCGGCAACAAAACACAAAGAGAAAACGATTTCATGACCATTGCCCTTGTCATCCTTGCCGCCGGAAAAGGCACCAGGATGAATTCGGATCTTCCCAAAGTCCTGCATCCCATCGCTCAGGCTCCGATGCTTGTTCACGCGATGCGCGCCGGGTCTGTCCTGTCGCCCGAACGTACGGTGATCGTTACCGGCCACGGGTTCGAGGCTGTAGCAAAGGTTGCTCAGGACGAAGACGAAGATGCCCGGATAGCCGTTCAGGAAGAACAGTTGGGTACGGCCCATGCGGTCGGTCAGGCCAGGACAGCACTGGAAGGGTTCGACGGTGATATCGTGGTTCTTTTCGGCGACACCCCGTTTTTACAACCCGACACGCTGGAACGGATGGTCGAGGCTCGATCCCAAAATGACCTGGTCATCCTTGGGTTCGATGCGGCTGATCCGGCCCGCTATGGCCGGTTGGTCATGAATGGCGACACGTTGGAACGCATTGTCGAATTCAAAGACGCATCAGATGAAGAGCGCGCCATAACATTTTGCAACTCGGGCCTTTTAGCTTGTAATGCCCAGTTGCTTTTTTCGCTGATTGACGCCGTTGAAAACAACAATGCCTCAGGTGAATACTACCTGACAGACGTAGTTGAGATCGCCCGCAACCGCGGTCTGAACGTAACCGCCGTCGCCTGTGACGAGGCCCAGACGCTGGGCGTGAACTCACGCGCTGATCTGGCCGCCGCCGACGCGGTGTTTCAGGCGCGCGCGCGGGCAGAACTGCTGGATATGGGTGTCACATTGATGGCACCGGATACGGTATACTTGTCCGCAGACACTGTGATTGGGCGTGACACAGTAATCGAACCCAACGTGGTCTTCGGCCCCGGAGTGACCGTCGAAAGCGGTGCAACCATCCGGGCCTTTTCCCATCTGGAAGGGTGCCATGTCAGTCGCGGCGCCATTGTCGGCCCCTACGCGCGGCTGCGCCCCGGTGCGGAACTGGCCGAAAACACGCGGGTTGGCAATTTCGTCGAGATCAAGAATGCAGAAATCGCCGAAGGCGCGAAGGTCAACCACCTCAGCTATATCGGGGACGCATCAGTGGGTGCTGCGACGAATATCGGCGCGGGAACAATCACCTGCAACTATGATGGCGTGATGAAGCACAAAACCACCATTGGTGCGAATGTCTTTATCGGCTCCAACACCATGCTCGTGGCCCCAGTCACTGTGGGCGATGGCGCAATGACAGCGACAGGCACCGTGGTGACCAAAGACGTAGCGCCCGAGGCGTTGGCCGTGGCGCGCGCCAAGCAGGAAAACAAACCCGGCTACGCGCGAAAACTGTTTGATATGTTGAAGGCGAAGAAGGCTCGCCGCGATAACGAGGCCTGAGATATGTGTGGAATTGTAGGTGTCTTGGGCCAGCATGAAGCGGCCCCTATTCTGGTAGAAGCCCTGAAACGGCTGGAATATCGCGGCTATGACAGCGCCGGGATTGCAACCGTTAATGACGGTGTCCTGGGTCGTCGGCGTGCGGTCGGCAAACTGGTCAACCTCAGCGATCTGTTGGTGCATGATCCGCTGCCCGGTAAATCCGGCATTGGTCACACCCGATGGGCCACACATGGTGCGCCTTCCGTCAACAACGCGCATCCCCACAAGGCGGGCCCGGTGGCCGTGGTTCACAACGGAATTGTCGAAAACTACCGCGACCTGAGGGCCGAACTGGCCAAACACGGTGTCGCCTTCAAAACCGAAACCGACACGGAAACCGTCGCGCTGATGACGGAACATCACCTCAACACAGGCATGTCCCCGGTCGAGGCCGCCTTCAAGACCATCGACAAGTTGGAAGGTGCTTTCGCCCTTGCGTTCCTGTTCGATGGTGAGGACGACCTGATTATAGCCGCCCGCAAAGGATCACCCCTGGCCATCGGCCACGGGGATGGTGAGATGTATGTGGGTTCGGACGCCATTGCCCTTGCGCCACTGACCAACCAGATCACTTATCTTGAGGAAGGTGATCGCGCGGTTCTGACCCGAACATCACTGGAAATCCGCAACGAGGCCGGTGAACTGGCCAACCGGGAAAAGCGCAAGATCAAGCTGGATCATGCGCGCGCCGACAAGGGCGAACATAAACATTTCATGGCCAAGGAAATCGCTGAACAACCTATCGTTGTGGCCGAGGCCATCCGATCCTACCTGCCCACAGGCGGTGATCGAGTGGTGTTCCCCAACGCCGAGCTGGATTTCAGCAAGCTGGACCGCCTGACCATGGTCGCCTGCGGCACCGCGTTTTACGCCTGCCTGACCGCGAAATACTGGTTCGAACAACTGGCCAAGATGCCGGTCGAGGTCGATATCGCCAGCGAGTTTCGCTATCGCGAACCTCCGATCACGGGTCGCACACTGGCGCTGTTTGTCAGCCAGTCAGGAGAAACCGCGGACACCCTGGCCGCGCTGCGCTATTGCGAGGGCAAGGCGGACAAGATCGTTTCTGTCGTCAATGTCCCTGAAAGTTCGATTGCTCGGGAAAGCGATATCGCCCTGCCGATCCATGCTGGCGTTGAAATCGGTGTGGCTTCGACCAAGGCCTTCACCTGTCAACTAAGTGTTCTACTGATGCTGGCGCTCAAGGCAGCGGCCGACCGCGGCACTCTGACCGATGAGGAAATCGCCGATCACACCGCTGCGCTGCGTGGGTTACCGACCGTGCTGAACACGGCACTGGATCAGAACCGGGCGATCCGCAAAGCAGCCCAACGCCTGTCCGAAGCGCGCGACGTTCTGTTCCTGGGCCGTGGCCTGATGTATCCTCTGGCAATGGAAGGGGCGCTGAAGCTCAAGGAAATCAGCTATATACACGCCGAAGGGTATGCATCGGGCGAGTTGAAACACGGACCCATCGCCCTGATCGACAAGCATATGCCTGTTGTCGTCATGGCACCCCGTGACACAGTGTTCGACAAGACCGTGTCAAACATGCAGGAAGTGATGGCGCGCAAAGGCAAAGTGATCCTAGTGTCTGATGATGATGGAATTGACGAGGCCGGAGACGGAGTCTGGAGCACGATCCGGATGCCACATATTCACACCAGTCTTGCGCCGATCCTCTATTCGGTTCCCGCACAGTTGCTGGCCTACCACACGGCGGTGGCCAAGGGCACGGATGTGGATCAGCCGCGCAATTTGGCAAAGTCGGTAACGGTGGAGTGAATTATGGCCAAGCAGTTTCCCCGGCTTGATGACGCGCATCAAAAGTTCATCGAAGATCAGCATATGTTCTTCGTCGGCACCGCCGGGTCCGAGGGAAAGGTCAATATCTCACCCAAAGGTATGGACTCGCTGCGGGTGGTCGGACCAAACCGCATCGTCTGGATGAACCTGACCGGCAGCGGCAACGAAACTGCGGGGCATCTTTTGCAGGTCAACAGGATGACACTGATGTGGTGCGCCTTCACCACGCGCCCACTGATCCTGCGCACATATGGAACGGCCCGCACTCTGCACGTCGGAGATGAGGGCTGGGCCGAACTGGCCAATCTCTTCCCCAACCACCGCAGCGCCCGGCAGATCTACGACCAGACGATTGAAATGGTTCAGACCTCTTGCGGGTATGCAGTGCCGTTCATGGAATTCCAGTCCGACCGCGACACGATGCAGAAGTGGGTCGATGGCAAGACGGACGGCGACATCCGGTCTTATTGGGCCGAAAAAAACAGCCAGACGATTGACGGCAAGCCAACAGGCGTTCCGGTCTGACCCCAATGCTGACCCCTTTTCTTGATCAGATCAAAGCCCATGCCGACCCGGAACGTGCGGGTCAGATGGCCAGTTATCACAAGGCGGATCGCGTCTATCTGGGTGTCGCCAATCCGGTTCTCAACGATCTGACCAAAGCATGGCGGCAAGAGCTGGATGTGAACAAACGCGTCGCGCTGGCCCAGGCGCTGTGGCAAACCGATATCCACGAAGGGCGCCTTGCCGCGGCCAAGCTTCTAACCCAGGCCCGTATCAGGCCCGACGATCAGGTTTGGGACCTACTTCAAAGCTGGCTACCGGATTTTGACGCCTGGGCCGTCGCCGATCATGCCTGCATGGCGATGCAAAAACGACTGATGGCCAACCCCGAGAGGCTGAATGCCATCGAACAGTGGACACAGTCCGATCACATGTGGACCCGGCGCGCGGCTCTTGTAGCAACCCTGCCCTGGACCAAACAGAACCACCCCAAGCCCGAAGACCTGCAACGCCGCGACCGTATCCTCGGCTGGGCCGCCGGATATGTCCCTGACCGCGACTGGTTCATTCAGAAATCAATTGCCTGGTGGCTGCGTGAACTGTCCAAACACGACCCCGAACGTGTGATCGCGTTTATGGACAGACATGGCGATGCCATGAAACCGTTCGCCCGCCGCGAAGCAGCCAAATACCTGAAAAGTCAGTCGGCATAGACCGCGACTTCGACCAGTTCGTCTAATGGCACCAGAAGGGCCCGCATGGCATCCAGCGACAAGCGGCTGCCGCTACTTTCCGGGCCTGCGGCAGGAACCAGGGTGATATAGGCCTGCGCGCCGGTTCTGGGCACAACAACCCGCGCCGTTACCTCGCTATCGACCAGCGGCGTCTGCATCCAGCGCCCTGGTGTGGTCGGATCACCAAGCCCGGCAATGGTTGTTTTGGCCCCGACCCAACTGGGGCGTGCCGCAACAGGCTCGGGCTGAAGAACTTCCTCAGCGACAACTGGCGCAGTTTCGACATCCGATACGGCCACAGCCGCCTCGTCCCCCGACCCGAACACACGTTCCGTCGTTGCCCGGACAGTGTCGCACCCGGTCAAAACAACGCATAGAAAAACAAATGCCTTTTTCATGCCCGGAAACTACAACCCCATGCGGGTGTGATCCAGTGCAAAGCGCAGTTCGCACTTGTCGCAGGCAGGTTACAGCTTTACCTATGTCGCATGTCTGCTCCGCTCATCGACCCGTTTGCCCGCGCTATCACGTATCTCCGCGTCTCCGTCACGGACCGCTGTGATTTTCGTTGCGTCTACTGCATGTCCGAAAACATGACCTTTCTGCCCAAGAAAGACCTTCTTACGCTGGAAGAGCTGGATCGCATGTGCTCGGCCTTTGTAAGAATGGGCGTCGAGAAACTGCGCATTACCGGCGGTGAGCCTTTGGTTCGTCGTGATATCATGACCTTCTTCAACGCCATGACCCGCCACTTGGACAGCGGTGCGTTGAAAGAGCTGACGCTGACGACAAACGGTTCGCAGTTGCATCGCTTTTCCGAAGATCTTTATGCCGCCGGTGTGCGCCGCGTGAATGTTTCCCTGGATACGCTGGATGACGACAAATTTGCAAAAGTCACGCGTTGGGGCCGCCTCAAACAGGTACTGAACGGCATCGACGCGGCGCAAAAGGCAGGGCTGCGGATCAAGATCAACGCTGTTGCACTCAAGGGATTCAACGAACCCGAACTGCCCAAGATCACCGAATGGTGCGCCGAGCGTGATATGGACCTGACCTGGATCGAGGTCATGCCGATGGGCGATATCGGCAACGAGGATCGACTGGATCAGTACTGGTCGCTCAAGGATGTGCGCAAAGAGTACGAAAACCATTACTCGATCACGGATCTGGCTGAACGCACTGGCGGTCCGGCCCGCTATATCAGGCTGGAAGAAACCGGTCAGAAGATCGGCTTCATCACGCCCCTGTCTCACAATTTCTGCGAAAGCTGCAACCGCGTGCGCCTGACCTGCACCGGTGAACTCTATATGTGTCTGGGGCAGGAGGACATGGCGGATCTGCGCGGCGCATTGCGGGATTACCCCGACACCGAACAGCCGCTTGAAGATGCCATCCGCGCGGCGATCAACCTGAAACCAAAAGGTCACGACTTCGACTATTCCCGCCAGTCAGTCGATGGCCGAATGAGCCGCCACATGAGCCATACAGGCGGCTGATACATGCCGGATCACAAAGACCGCCCCACAGCGCTGTACCATCTGTACTGCGCCCTGATCTCTCTGGCCGCACCTCTGGTCTGGAGAACCGTCCGAAAGAAACTTGAGGCTGCCGGTGTACCAGCCAATCGCCAACAGGAGCGTCTTGGCCATGCCAGTATGCCCCGCCCCGCAGGGCAGTTGATCTGGTTCCACGCCGCCAGTGTCGGCGAAAGCCTGTCGGTCCTCACTCTGATCAATCGGCTGGCCGACCGCCTTCCCAAAACCGAGTTTCTGATCACCTCAGGCACGCCAACCTCAGCGGCCCTGATCGAAAAGCGCTTGCCGCCCCGCACCCGGCACCAGTACCCGCCGCTTGACACAGCCAACTCGGTCCAACGCTTTCTGGACCATTGGCAACCCGATGCCGGGATCTTCGTCGAAAGCGAGATCTGGCCGCGGCTGATTGTCGAAAGCGCAGGGCGCGACATTCCACTGGCTCTGCTGAATGCTCGATTGTCGGACAAATCTGTCGCCGGATGGAAGAAGCGCCCTAAAACGGCAAGGTTTATTCTGAATAAGTTTCGCCTGTTCCTGACGCAAAACGACAAAACAGCTGCCGACCTGATTGCCATGGGTGCCCCTGCCCAACGCGTGCAGCCCGGCACCAACCTCAAGGCCATGTCCGATCCTCTGCCTGTGGACCAGAACACGCTGGATGACATTCGCGCGCAATTAGCCGCCAGACCGGTCTGGATCGCCAGTTCCACCCATGCCGGAGAAGAAGACAGCGTTCTGGCAGCCCACAAAGCATTGTTGCAGCATTGGCCCGACCTTCTGCTGCTTCTGATCCCACGCCACCCCGAACGACGCGGTGAGGTTGCAGAACTTCTGAACAACGCGGGGCTCAAGGCGTCCTTCCGGTCAAAAAACGCACCGATCACAGATACGACGCAGGTGTATGTTGCCGACACACTGGGCGAAACCGGAACCTGGTACGCGCTTTGCCCGATCGTTTTCCTTGGGGGGTCACTGAAAGAAATTGGCGGACACAACCCATTTGAACCGGCACAGGTCGGGGCCGCCGTGATCACCGGCCCGGGGTATTTCAACTTTGCAGAAACCTTTGCCCCGCTGATCGACGCCAAGGGCGCTGTCGAGGTCCAGACATCCGCTGACCTCTCTGAGGCCGTTTCACATTGGTTGTCGGACCAGAATGCCCTTCAAGCGGCCCGAAGGGCTGCACAATCCTGCGTCAATACGCAATCGACCGCCTTGGATGCCGTCGTCGAAACCCTCTGCACGGTGCTTGATCTGCAAGCAGAGGATCCCGCTTCATCTGGCTAGAAATATCCCGGGGGTGTGGGGGCAGAGCCCCCACCCTCTCCATCAGGCAGCTGGCATCCGCTGTTCGACAATCTCCGCCCACCAGCTGCATCCGGCCGGAATGGCTTCGTCGTTGAAATTGTATTCCGGGTGATGAACCATTGCGGTGTCACCGTTGCCCACAAGAATATAAGCGCCTGGGCGTTCCTCCAGCATGAAGGCAAAATCTTCGCCCCCCATGACCAAAGGTGCCTCGTCGCAATCACCGGACACCGACCGGGCCACGTCCGCCGCAAACTCTGTTTGCTCGTCGCTGTTCACCATCACCGGATATCCACGAATGTAGGTCACGTCAGCGGTGCCGCCAAACGTGGCCGCAACACCGTTGCAAATCTCGTTGATCCGCTTTTCAGCCAGATCCCGCATGCCCTTGCTCATGGTGCGCACCGTGCCTTTGATCTGCACGGTCTGAGGGATCACATTGAATGCCTTGGATGACGTCTCGAACGATGTCACTGACACCACAACCTGATCAATCGGGTCGGCATTGCGCGAAGAAATCGTTTGCAACGTAAGGACAGCCTGCGCTGCCAGAACTGTGGTATCCACGGTCTCATGCGGTTTGGCCGCATGTCCGCCGCGACCCTCAAAGGTGATGTCGAACTGATCGGTTGCCGCAAAGAACGACCCCGGTCGGATTGCGAACTTGCCGACAGGCTGTCCCGGCCAGTTATGCATGCCGTAGACTTCCTGAATGTTCCAGCGGTCCATCATGCCGTCTTCGCACATTTCGCGCCCCCCGCCGCCCCCTTCTTCAGCAGGTTGGAAGATCACGACAACGGTGCCGTCAAAGTTGCGGGTTTCCGACAGGTACTTTGCCGCCCCCAGCAACATCGCGGTGTGCCCGTCATGACCACAGGCATGCATCGCACCCGGCGTTTTCGAGGCATAGTCCAACCCCGTCGCCTCATGTATCGGCAATGCATCCATATCTGCGCGCAGGCCGATCACCTTTCCCTTACTGTCCGACTTGCCTTTGATCACCCCCACAACGCCGGTACGTCCGATACCGGTTACAACCTCATCGCATCCGAACTCCTTCAGCTTCTCGGCCACCTTCGCGCTGGTGCGGTGGGTCTCAAACAGGATCTCTGGATTTTCGTGAAGATCCCTTCGCCATTCCGTGATTTCATTCTGCAATTCGGCAAAGCGGTTCTTGACTGGCATGTCTTTTCTCTCTCCTGATTCAGGTCACGCCGCCGGCATCCGGCGCTCGACCATTTCCGCAAACCACGAGCACCCAATGGGGATGATCTCGTCATTGAAATTGTATTCGGGGTGGTGCAGTCCGGCACTGTCACCGTTGCCCAAGACGATGAATGCCCCGGGCCTCTCTTCCAGCATGAACGAGAAATCCTCGCCCCCCATCACCATCGGCGCTTCAATGCAACTGCCCCCAACCGACACCGCAGCCTCTGCTGCATATCCCGTCTGGGCTTCGGCATTGATCGTCACTGGAACACCCCGCGAATAAGTGACGTTCACAGACCCGCCAAATGTTGCAGCGGTCCCTTCCGAGACTTCCTTCAGCCGTTGTTCGATCAGGTCGCGCAACTCGTTGGAATGGGTCCGAACGGTGCCGCGTATCCGCGCTGATTGCGGGATCACGTTGAACGCTTTCGAGGACGTCTCAACCGAGGTCACAGACAGCACGGCCTGCAAAATCGGGTCCGCGTTGCGCGACACAATCGTCTGCAACGCCACGATCAGTTGCGACAGCATAACCGTTGTATCAATCGTCTGATGAGGTTTTGCCGCGTGGCCGCCGCGCCCTTCAAGATGGATGTCAAACTCGTCCGCCGCTGCCAGCAACGGGCCCGAACGAATGGCAAACTGCCCGGTAGGAACACCCGGCACATTGTGCATCGCATAGACTTCCTGAATGCCGAACCGATCCATCAGACCGTCCTTGCACATGGCCTCGGCACCATTCCCACCCTCTTCGGCAGGCTGAAAGATCACGATTGCCGTGCCATCAAAGTTGCGGGTTTCCGCCAGATACTTGGCGGCCCCCAAAACCATCGCCGTATGGCCGTCATGACCGCAGGCATGCATCGCATTCGGTATTTCCGAGGCATAGTCCAACCCGGTCTGTTCCTGCATCGGCAGGGCATCCATATCGGCCCGCAAGCCAATCACGCGGCCCCGCGTGTCGCTTTTGCCGCGAATGACGCCGACGACTCCGGTACGACCGATGCCGGTCACGACCTCGTCGCAACCAAACTCGTTCAGCTTTTCCGCAACCAGCGCGCTGGTGCGGTGGGTGTCGTACAGAATTTCCGGGTGTTGGTGAATGTCACGCCGCCAACCGGTGATCTCATAATGCATCTCTGCGAGACGGTTCTTGATCGGCATGTCATTCTCCCTGTTTCATGCGACGGGCAATCGTCGTTCCACAAGCTCGGCAAACCAGCTGCAACCGGCGGGGATCGCGTCGTCGTCAAAGTTGTATTGCGGGTGGTGGCACATGGCCGTGTCCCCGTTCCCGATAAAGATGTACGCGCCGGGGCGTTCTTCAAGCATATAGGCAAAATCTTCGGACGGCATGATCGGGTCCGTGCTGTCGTTGACCTTGCCCGCAACCGCAGCTGCCGCCTCGGCTGCATAGCCTGTTTCGGCCTCGGAATTCACTGTCACCGGGTATCCCGGTGTCCAGATAACCTCCGCCTTCGCGCCAAAGGCCGAGGCCGTATCCTCGGCGATCCGGCGCACGCGTTCTTCGGCGATTGTGCGATACTCGGGGTCAAGTGTCCGCACGGTTCCCTGCAAACGAACCGTATGAGCGATCACGTTCGACGCTACGCTGTCCGTCACAAACGTCCCAACGGTGAGGACAACTCGCTTGATCGGGTCAACGGTCCGGGACACAACCGATTGCAAGGCAACAACGATGTGCGAGGCCACCAGCGTTGTATCCACCGCCTCATGCGGTGCAGCGGCGTGTCCGCCCTTGCCAGTGACGGTGATTTCAAACTCATCGGACGAGGCCAGCAACGCACCGGGTCGAATTGCGAACTCTCCCACCGGAAGACCGGGCATATTGTGCATGCCATAGACCTCGTGAATGCCCCAGCGGTCCATCAACCCGTCCTGACACATGGCCAGACCGCCGGCCCCGCCTTCCTCGGCAGGCTGAAAGATCAGAACTACGGTGCCATCGAAATTGCGCGTTTCGGAAAGGTACTGCGCGGCCCCAAGCAGCATCGAAGTATGCCCGTCATGTCCACAGGCGTGCATCTTGCCCGACACGGTCGAGGCATAGTCCAGCCCTGTCGCCTCTTCAATCGGAAGCGCGTCCATGTCTGCACGCAGGCCGATGACGCGCCCCTGCGTATCCGTGCGCCCTTTGATCACCCCGACAACGCCCGTTTTGCCAACGCCCGGAGTGATCTCGTCCACTCCGAATTCTTTCAGACGGGCAGCGACAAACGCCGCAGTTTCATGGACGTCATACATCAACTCCGGATGGGCGTGCAGGTGGCGACGCCATTCGGTGATCTCGCCATGCATTTCCGCAAGTCTGTTTTTCACGGGCATCTCAAGACCTTTCTCTCAACCGCTGGCACCGTATTACACCGGGCTAGACGCATAGTTTTTCAACCAATCGCTGCATGAATTTATGACCGGCTTCGAATTGTTCAATCGTAATGAACTCATTCGGCTGATGGGCCTGTGCTATGTCTCCGGGTCCGCATATCACGGCAGAATACCCGGCCTCCTGAAATTGGCCTGCCTCGGTCCCGTAACTGACCACATGGCTTGCGTTGTCTCCGGTCAGGGCGCGCACCAGAGCTTCGGCTTCACCATCCTCTTCCGGGATCAACCCCGGAATCGCGAAGTTTTCAGTCAGTTCGATGCGGGTATCCGGGTGAACGGCCTGCATCTGAGCCTCAATGTGCCGAACCTGTTCGAAATAGGCATCGCGCCATTGGGCCTGCGTTTCATCGGGCACAGTCCGGAAATCCATCATGAACCGGCAGTCTTTGGCGGTAATGTTATGGGCTGTTCCGCCTTCAATCATACCGACGTGGCAGGTTGTCCAGGGTGGATCGAACACGGCAGCAACGGTACTGGGTTGCGCCGCCATGTTTCGCGCGTTCTGTTGGTTGGCCCAGTCGATCAACGGGGCCGCCGCCATGATGGCGTTGACGCCTGTGTGCATGATCGAGCTGTGAACTTCGAACCCGACCATATGGGTGTCAAAGCCGAACCCACCCTTGTGACCCGTCACCGCCTGCATCATCGATGGTTCGCCCACAACCACCGCCGAGCCTTTGGGAAGAACGCCCTGCATCGCCTCGATCATCGGCGGCGCCCCGGTACACCCGACTTCCTCATCAAAACTCAGCGCAAGTTGGAGCGGTCGTTTCACACGTGCGTAATGCGCCTCGACCAGCGCCCAGATGGCAAGCGCATCAAATCCCTTCATGTCACAGGTGCCGCGCCCGAAATATTTGCCGTCCTCCTCGGTCACGGTGAAGGGGTCGGTGTCCCAGGGTTGCCCGTCAACCGGTACGACATCCGTGTGCCCGGACAGCACAACTGCGCCTTCTTCCAAAGGGCCAACATGCGCAAAGATCGCCGCCTTATGCGGCTGATCCGGATCAGGCCAGCGGTGCGACGTGATCCCATGGCTTTGCAGGTATTCGTCCACCCAGTCGACCAACGGCAGGTTGGTGTCACGACTCACGGTTGGGAATGAGATCAGCTTGGTCATGATCTCAAGCGGCGTCAGGCGCTTGGCCATCGTGTCAGTACCCACTGTCTGTGGTCAGGATAAAGTGACCCGGTTCAACCTCTTGATATTGCGAGGGTTCCGGTTTGTAGTCGACAGGGTGGATCGGTGACGGGATCGGTTTGAAGTTCAGGTCTTTTTCAGTCTTTCGCTTGTTTGGGTCAGCATTTGGAACTGCCTTCATCAACGCCTGCGTATAGGGGTGTTGCGGGTTTTCAAACACACGTGCACGCGGGCCCAGTTCCACAATGCGGCCCAGATACATAACGCCGACATAGTGGCTGACACGTTCAACCACGGCCATGTCATGACTGATGAACAGATAGGACAGCCCCAGATCGGACTGCAGCTCCATCATCAGGTTCAGAACCTGCGCCTGAACCGACACGTCGAGGGCCGAGACCGCCTCATCCGCGATGATCAGCTTGGGGTTCAGGGCCAGTGCGCGGGCAATCGCGATCCGCTGACGCTGTCCCCCGGACATTTCATGCGGGAA
This sequence comes from Ruegeria sp. AK11, assembly GCF_056541095.1. NCBI lineage: Bacteria > Pseudomonadati > Pseudomonadota > Alphaproteobacteria > Rhodobacterales > Roseobacteraceae > Ruegeria > Ruegeria sp. AK11. The sequence continues at coordinate 238,458 of NZ_JBQFXU010000001.1, read as the reverse complement.
ACGACGCATGAAGCTGCGCGGCAGCTGCACCTTGTCGAACAATTGCGCGACGCGGTCCTGCAATTCGGATCCCGACGCCACGCCATAGTTGCGCATCGGCTCGGCAACCTGATCGACCAGCTGCATCTGTGGGTTCAGCGAGGCGAACGGGTCCTGAAAGATCATCTGCATGTCCAGCCGCGCCTTGCGCAGGCCGGACGGGTCCAGCTTCATGATATCGACACCGTCCAGATTGACCTCGCCCGCCATCGGCTCGACCAGCCGCAGGATCGAACGCCCGGCCGAGGACTTTCCGCACCCGGATTCGCCCACAAGGCTGAGTGTCTGACCTTTGTTCAGTGTGAATGACACATCCTCGACCGCATGAACGTTCGAGATCGTGCGCCGCAGAAGACCACCTTTGACAGGAAACCGCGTGGTCAGGTTCTTTACCGTCAACAAAACTTCTTCGGTTCCGGGGATGGGTGCAATTTTCTGCCCCTCGACACCCAGCAACTTCATCGGTTCGGGTGCCGACTTGCCCTGCATTTCACCCAACTTCGGCACTGCGGCCAAAAGCGCCTTGGTGTAATCATGCTGCGGGTTTTCAAAGATTTCCCTGACGGTCCCCTCTTCGACCTTGTTGCCGCGATACATGACGACAACACGGTCAGCCATCTGCGCAACAACCGCCATGTCATGGGTGATGAACATTACCGCCGTACCGGTTTCGCGCTTGAGGCGATCCATCAGGGCCAGGATCTCGGCCTGAATAGTCACGTCTAGCGCCGTGGTGGGTTCATCCGCGATCAGCAAGCGGGGTTCGCAGGCCATCGCCATTGCGATGACGACACGTTGGCGCATCCCGCCCGACAGCTCATGCGGGTACTGTTTCAAACGACGCTCAGGCTCGGGGATACGAACCTGGCGCAACAACTCAAGCGCCCGGTCCTCGGCCTGTGACTTCGACATCTGCTTGTGGATGCGCAGACCTTCGGTCAACTGGCGACCAACGGTAAAAACTGGGTTCAGCGCCGTCATCGGCTCCTGAAAAATCATCCCGATCTCGTTGCCGCGAATCTGTTTCATCAGATCCGGATCGGCTTTGGACAGGTCCATCTCGCCCCCATCGCGGCGATCAAACAGAAGTTCACCACCCGCGATTTCACCCCCACCGAACTCGACCAGCCGCATCAGCGACAGCGACGAAACCGATTTTCCAGACCCCGATTCGCCAACGATACAAACGGTTTCACCCGGTTTGACCTCGAACGAGACATCCTCAACACCGACAACGGGGCCATCCTTCGTCTGAAACTCCACCCGCAGTTTTTTAATCTGTGCAATAGGCTGATCCAGCACGCGCGCGCTCCCTTGACGACGGTATTCTTTTTCTGAATTCCGAACGCTAAGGCGGGCCGCCGGGAAAAGTCAAACCCATTACACATTTTCGCGACGGCACTACTTGCATTTTTCTCAGGTTCTGTTTCGATACGCCATGTAACCGACCTGGGGAGGCGGCGCAGACCGAAATCGTTAGCGCTATTATCTTTTTTGATCAGAACCTTACCTTGGGGCGGCAACGCCAAACCCGCAGGCCTTGCGGAGATAATCGAGACACGAACGTGTCCAACTTGGGAGTAACTTATGAAAATCAAAACCCTTTTGCTTGGTGCGATTGCAAGCACGGCGATGGCCCCTGTGGCTATGGCCGAGCGTGGATCGGACGGCAATGTCAGCATCATTTACTGGCAGGCTCCGTCGATCCTGAACCCGTACCTGTCCTCGGGCACCAAAGATATCGAATCGGCTTCGTTGGTGATTGAGCCGCTCGGTCGCTATGACCAAGACGGGAACCTTGTAGCCTATCTCGCCGAGGATATCCCGACCGTGGAAAACGGTGGTGTTTCGTCGGATCTGAAATCGATCACGTGGAAACTGAAATCCGGTTTGGTCTGGTCCGATGGATCGCCCGTGACGTCGGCCGACGTGAAATTCACCGCCGACTATTGCATGCATCCGGAAGGTGGTTGCGCCCAGCTTGCCAAGTTTGAAGGCGTCGAAAGCGTCGAGGCAATCGACGATCTGACCATCAAGGTCAACTTTGCCGAACCAAAGCCGAACCCCTATGGCCCATTCATGGGTGGCCAGTCGCCAATTATCCAGATGGCCCAGTTTCAGAACTGCATGGGCTCCAAGGCGCCCGAATGTACAGATCAGAACTTTGGCCCGATCGGAACCGGCCCGTTTGTGGTGGACGAATTCAAGCCAAACGACGTGATCACCATGTCGGCCAACCCGAACTATCGTGACCCGAACAAGCCCGCTTTTGCCACGCTGACCTTCAAAGGTGGCGGTGATGCGACAGCGGCTGGCCGTGCTGTGATGGAAACCGGCGAATTCGACTATGCGTGGAACCTGCAACTGGCGCCCGAAGTCATCGAGCAAATGAAAGAAGGCGGCAAGGGTACTCCGATCGCGGCGTTCGGGACCTTGGTTGAACGGATCGAAATGAACATGACGGATCCGTCCCCCAGCCTGCCTGAAGGTGAACGTTCAACCGCAAAACATCCGCACCCGGCCTTGTCGGAACTGGCGGTTCGCAAGGCACTGTCGATGGCAATCGACCGTGATCTGCTGGTTGAGATTGGCTACGGCCAAGCCGGTCGCCCGACCTGCAACCTGGTACCGGCCCCGGCATTGTACGCAAGCGACAACACCGAATGTCTGACACAGGACATCGACGGCGCGAACCAGATGCTGGAAGAAGCCGGTTGGGTGAAAGGTGCTGACGGTGTCCGCGCCAAGGATGGTGTAAGACTGTCGCTGGTCTATCAAACCTCGACCAACGCCGTTCGTCAGGACTTCCAGGCGCTGATCAAGGAATGGTGGAGCCAGATCGGTGTCGAAACCGAGCTGCGCAACATCAACGCGTCGGTCTTCTTTGGTGGTGACCCGGGCAGCCCGGACACGTTCCAGCGTTTCTATGCAGACGTTGAAATGTACGCCAACAACTTCGATGGCACCGATCCGGAAAGCTATCTTGCGCAGCACACCTGCGACAAAGCACCCAAACCGGAAAGCCAGTGGCAGGGCGAGAACATCAACCGCTATTGTGATGCCGAGTACGACAAGTTGGTGGCCGAACTGGGCCGCACTGGCGAGCTTGAAAAGCGTGGCGAAATTGCCCGTAAACTCAACGATATGCTGACCAAGGACAGCTATGTCGTGGTTCCGCTGGTTGATCGTGGACGGGTCTCTGCACATTCCAACACATTGGGTGGCGTGATCCTGAACACTTGGGACAGCGAGCTTTGGAACGTTGCGGACTGGTACCGCAAGACCGGGTCCTAAGCGTTAAACCTGCCAAGCCGCGCCCCGATCTTCGGGGCGCGGTCATTTGCAGGCCGCTCCAACAAGAAGACGCATCAACAAAGGCGCCTTTGAATGCTCAACTTTACAATCAGACGACTGGTGTTGGCCGTGCCCACACTGCTGTTCATCAGCCTCGTCATCTTCCTGCTGCTCGAGCTTGCCCCTGGCGACCCGATGGCACAGGTTCCACTCACCGTTCCCCCGGAAGTCAAAGAGAAGATGCGCGAGGCGCTTGGCCTCGGCCAGCCGATGCATATCCGGTTCTGGAAATGGATCGTGCAGTTCTTCTGGATAGAACCACAGGTATTGGTCGACTCTGTATTCGGTACAACCTTCTCCGAAGGCGACCTGCGCGTGATTTCATGGCAGACCCGCTCGCCGGTCATGGACATAGTTGTTCAGCGTATCCCGCAGACCTTGTGGGTTGTCGGCACCGCCTATGTGGTCGCCATCCTGATCGCGCTGCCCATCGGCATCTACTCGGCTTACCGCCAATATTCCTGGTTCGACCAGATGGGTACCTTCGTGTCAATGGTCGGCTTCTCGGTCCCGCCGTTTTTCTCGGGCGTGCTGGTAATCGTGATCTTTTCGGTTCAGTTGGGCTGGTTCCCGTCGATCTATGACACCACGCTGGTGGTCAACAGCTGGGACAGTTTTGTTGTGCAGCTCAAACAGATGATCATGCCGGTCATGGTTCTGGCCTTGCAGATCACCGCGCAGCTCAGCCGGTTCATGCGCGCGTCCATGCTGGATAACCTCAATCAGGATTACGTTCGCACCGCCCGCGCCAAGGGTCTCAGCGAATATACCGTGGTCATGGTTCACGTCCTGCGAAACTCGATGATCCCGGTGGTCACCGTGATCGCGCTGGGTATTCCGTCCATCTTTGGTGGCGCCATCATCACCGAGCAGGTGTTCAAGGTGAACGGAATCGGGCAGTTGCTGATCGGCGCGATTCAGGCCAATGATCTGCCGATGGTGCAAACCCTGACCTTTATTTTCGCCGTACTGATCGTGTTGTTCAACCTGATCGCTGACGTACTTTATGGCATTCTGGACCCGAGGATTCGATATGACTGATCATGATCGTACCGATACGCTGGTCCCGGACGAAGGACTTGCACCAGCTTCAACCGCCTTGCCGACAGCCGACGTGATGGAAGAACTGGCCACCCCTCCCCGCAGCCAATGGCGCGATGTTTGGGATCAGTTCAAGACCCACAAAGGCGCAATGGTCGGGGCGATCCTGTTTATCATCATCGTTGCCGGTGTCTATCTGGGCCCGTATCTGTGGAGCATTGATCCAACCCAGATCGATATCCGGTCGCGCAATCAGGGGCCCAGTTGGGCGCATCCCTTTGGCACCGACCAATTGGGTCGCGACATTCTTGCGCGCATGATGTCGGGTGGTCAAACCTCAGTCTCGGTTGGCATAACCGCGATGTTGCTGGCGCTGTTCCTGGGTTCGTTCATCGGCGTTCTGGCAGGATTCTTCAGACGGCTCGATGGGCCGCTGATGCGCCTGACCGATCTGTTTCTTGCCCTGCCCTTGCTGCCGTTGTTGCTGGTTATGATGCTTCTGTTCCGCGAGCCTCTGTCAGCGGCTTTTGGGCTGGAGCGCGGGATTTTCATCCTGATCGTCTGCGCCATCGGCATCACCTCATGGATGCCGACTGCACGGATCGTGCGCGGTGACGTGCTGGCCATCAAGGAACGTGAATTCGTTTTGGCCGCACGCTCCATCGGCACCAGCAACAGTCAGATCATCACGCGGCATATTCTGCCGAACGTTCTGTCACCAATCATGGTGTCGGCAACACTGGGGATTGCCACGGCGATCATCACCGAAAGCGCGCTGTCCTTCCTTGGGTTGGGCTTCCCGCCCGACTTCCCGACATGGGGCCGCCTGTTGTTTGATGGTGTCGACTATCTTCAGCAATACCCCGAGCGTGTATTCTGGCCCGGTCTGGCAATCTCGCTGACAGTGCTGAGCGTCAACTATCTGGGCGATGGTCTGCGCGACGCGCTGGATCCCCGCATTCGCGGACGCTGAAAAAAGTTCAGTCGGCGCGCTTCAGCGCGCCGGCCAACAGCACGATGAGAACGGCCAATGGCAACAGCACGGCAAACGCCAGACGCAGGCCGAACAGTTCCGCCAAAAATCCGATCAGCGGCGGCCCAATCAACAGCCCGCCATATCCCAGCGTAGCTACACTCGCGATGGCTTGCCCCGGCGGCACATGCGGATCGCTGGCTGCACGGCTGAACGCCAGCGGCATGATCACCGCATACCCTATACCCATCAGCGCAAACCCCGCCAATGCGGGCAAGGGCACGACCGAAGAAACCACAACGAAAACGCCCAGTGCCGCGCAGATCCCGCCAAACCGAGCCGTGGCGGCAGGACCAAACCAAGTGATGACAACAGCACCTGCAAGTCGAAACGCAACCATCGCCACGGAAAACACGGCATAGCCCAATGCGGCAACACTTTCGGGCGCACCGGACACGTCTCGCAGGAAAATCGCGCTCCAGTCTGCGACGGCGCCTTCACCCAATGCACCACACATGGCGGCGAATCCGACCAGTATCAGCGCGCCCGAGGGCAAAGCAAAAACCGAGCTTTGCGGCCGATCGGACCGTTTCGACGTCCAGCGCACCCACGACAAGGCCAGCGCGAAGGCGACAACCGCGCCACCCGCCACTAGGAAGTGCACCAGAACCGTCAGCCCCATCTGAACAGCCACATATCCGCTGAGCGCGCCAAGACCGGCCCCAAGGCTCCACATGGCGTGGAATGATGACATTACGGGTTTGTCATAAGCCTGCTCGACTTCGGCGGCCCAGGCATTCATTGCCACATCCATCGATCCGTGGAACGCGCCGAAAACAAACAAACAAAACGCCAGCGCCCAAAACCCGCCAGCCACAGCAAGCAGAACCAGCGACAGCGTGTACAGAACGGCCACAATCCGGGTAATCGCAACAGCGCCATTCCGATCCGTCAACCGCCCTGTGACCGGAAAGGAACAGACGGCCCCGGCCGCCATGAACAACAACCCGTACCCCAACGCGTCATGAGACAAATCCAACCGGTCGCGCACGGCCGGAATGCGCGAGGCCCAGATGCCAAACAAGGCCCCGTTCAGGATGAACATGGCCGCAACTGCCCGCCATGCCGAGAAAACACCAATCAACAGAGAACCTCGTGCTGTCTGCCCGCCCCACCCGTTCTACAGGTTGGGCGCAAATTGGCAATTGCAGCTTACCCCAGGCGTTTGCGGATGCGCCGAACGGCGAACCATACGCCCGCCACTACCGGGATCGTCGCCGCCGCCGTCAGCGTTCCCTTGCTTATACCGGTGGCCGTCAACGGATACAGAAGATAGCCAACCAGTGAGACCGCATAATAACTGATGGCCACCACAGAAAGCCCCTCGACCGTGTGTTGCAAGCGCAAGGCAAGATCGGCCCGACGATCCATACTTTCCAACAGGGCCTGATTTTGTGCACTCCGCTCGACGTCCACCCTTGTGCGCAGCAACTCACCCGCACGGATCGCCCGGTCAGACAGCGCCTGCAGGCGGCGTTCGGTTGATTTCACGGTACGGATCGCAGGGTCATAACGGCGCATCATGAAATCGGCAAAGCTTTGGCCGCCTTCGAACCTTTCCTCGCGCAGGACATCGATCCGCTGGTTCACCAGCGCCTCGTAAGCGCCGGTTGCCCCAAATCGGAACGAACTGCGGGCCGATATGGTCTCGAGCTCGGTCGATATGGCCAGCAATTGAGGCAACAGCGCATCTGGTGGGGTGGTGTCATCCGTCATTTCAACCATCAGCTTCGCCAGCTGGGCATCCAGTTCCTCGATCCGGGGGGCCAATTGTTTGACGCGGGCAAAGCCAAGCATCGACATCGCCTTGTATGTCTCGATCTCGCACAGCCGCTGGATGATACGCCCTGTGCGGCGCGTGCCCGTGCCTTCGGTCACGAACAAAGCAAAACGCATGTGACCAGCCGGGTCGATACGGAAATCACTGGCGCAAATTGCCGAAGCATCCAACACCCGCGACACCGCCAGACTTTCAGGTTCGAACCAATCAGCCAGAGCGACCTTTACAGCCGCATCTTCCGGGCGCGGCACCACCCGCATCAGCAGCGAGGTGATCCTCTGGCCCGGGCTGGCCATCAGCCAATCCGGGGGAAAAACTTCGAAATCAGCCGGGTTGAAGGGACGGCCGCTGACGTTCGGCACAATCGCCGTATACGTGACAAACTCAGTGTGCTGCTCCCATTTCAGCCAATGGCGTCCTATCTGCCCGGCATAATGCGTGGCCCCCGGCTGCGGATGTTGCGCCCCATGTCGGTCAAGCAGATCGATCAGATGGGCAATATCCTGACTGCGGTCCCGAGCGACGGCTGCTTCAGGCTTCTTGATCGCAAGAAAGGCGACCGTGCACGGCGTATCGGCGGCCGGAAACGGGCGGGCATGAAGTTCATTTGCCAGCGCATAGCGCAGCGGGTGATCATCGATTGGCGTCATTCCGAGGCTCCGATAGCGGTGTCCGCACTATACGTCACAACTCGGATACATCAATTCTTATTTTATTTCATATACTTACACGAATACAAAGGTATACAAACCGACTATCTCATTGATTTGGCTGCCACAGCTCGATCGGATTTCCTTCCGGATCGTGAAGCCGCGCGAACTTTCCGATCTCACTGTCCCAGTCGGGGCGGGTCTCAACAGCGATTCCGGCAGCTTCAAGCTGCTGTATCATCGCGCCCAGATCGTCGACCCGAAAATTGATCATCCATTGCTGATCCGGGTTTCCGAAATACTCAGTGTCTTTCGCGAACGGCGCAAACACCGTATACCCTTCGCGTTGCTTCCAGGGCACCGGATCATAGTGGTTTACGCCCAGATGTTCTTCGTACCAGCGGCTTAATGCCTCGGGATCACTGGCCCGAAAAAATACGCCCCCTATACCGTTCACTTTCTCCATGCTTCGCTCCAACAATACGCATGTCTATTATACCACAACCCGCCCGCTTCATCTGGCCATAAATATCCTGGGGGTTTGGGGGCAAAGCCCCCAATAGTACAAGTAAAGAAAAGGGCGCCCAAAGGCGCCCTTTGCAATTGGATCAGACCGGTGGATCAATCGATCATCGGCAGCAGCTTGTCCAGCGATGCTTTGGCGTCGCCATAGAACATGCGGGTATTTTCCTTAAAGAACAGCGGGTTTTCGATACCCGAATACCCTGTACCCTGACCGCGTTTGGACACGAAGACCTGCTTGGCCTTCCAGCATTCCAGAACCGGCATACCGGCAATCGGGCTGTTGGGATCTTCCTGCGCCGCAGGGTTCACGATGTCATTCGAGCCGATGACGATGGCCACATCCGTATCCGGGAAGTCGTCATTGATCTCGTCCATTTCCAGAACGATATCATAGGGCACCTTCGCCTCGGCCAGCAGCACGTTCATATGGCCCGGCAAACGGCCCGCGACCGGGTGGATCGCAAAACGCACCTCTTTACCCTTGGCGCGCAGCTTACGGACCAGTTCACTGACCGATTGCTGTGCCTGCGCCACCGCCATACCATAACCGGGAATGATGATAACGCTGTCGGCATCGTTCAGGGCTGCAGCAACGCCATCCGCCTCGATGGCCACCTGCTCGCCCTCAACGGCCATCTGTTCACCCTGCGGGCCACCAAAGCCGCCCAGAATCACGCTGACAAAGTGACGGTTCATCGCCTTGCACATGATGTAGGACAGGATTGCACCGCTTGAGCCCACCAGCGCACCGACCACGATCAGCAAGTCATTGCCCAGCGAGAAACCAATAGCCGCCGCGGCCCAGCCCGAATAGCTGTTCAGCATCGACACAACCACCGGCATGTCCGCGCCACCGATGCCCATGATCAGGTGATAACCAATGAACAGCGCGGCCAGGGTCATCAGGATCAGCGGCAGCAGCCCACCGGACGAGGTATACCAGATCAAGCAGATCAGCGAGAGACCCGCAGCCGCTGCGTTCAGCGCATGACCACCGGGCAGCTTTGTCGCAGCCGAGGTCACTTTGCCCGCCAGCTTGCCATAGGCCACGACCGAACCGGTAAAGGTGATCGCACCGATAAAGATGCCCAGGAACAGCTCTACATGAAGGATTGCCAGCTCGGCCGGTGTCTTCTTGGCGATCAGTTTGGCAAAGGTGCCCAGATCATGCAGATCCGCCTCTTTTGCCGTATCCGCAATCGCCAGGACCTGCGCCACGTTGCCGATCTCAAAATGCGCATTGAAACCCACAAACACCGCGGCCAGACCGACCAGCGAATGCATCGCGGCCACAAGTTGCGGCATCTCGGTCATCTGGACGCGCTGCGCCACGTATTGACCGATCAGACCGCCGCCAATGATCAGCAGGATCGACAAAAGCCACAGGCCAGACCCGGGGCCAACCAGCGTGGCAAAGACCGCCAACGCCATACCGACGATGCCGTACCAGACCGCGCGCTTGGCGCTTTCCTGGTTCGACAACCCGCCAAGGGAAAGGATGAACAAAACAGCCGCAACAACGTAGGCGGCAGTGGTGAAGCCAAATTCCATGTGCCCGGCCTCCTTAAGATTTCTGGAACATGGCGAGCATGCGCCGGGTTACGAGGAAGCCGCCGAAGATGTTGATCCCGGCCATGAAGACAGACAGTGCCGCCAGCAGAATGACCAGGAACGACCCCGATCCGATCTGCATCAAGGCCCCAACGATGATGATCGACGAGATCGCGTTGGTGATCGCCATCAGCGGCGTATGCAGGCTGTGCGAGACATTCCAGATCACCTGGAAGCCCACGAATATGGCCAGCACGAAGACGATGAAATGCTGCATGAAGCTGGCCGGGGCAACCAGCCCCACCAGCAGCATCAGCGCGCCACCAACACCCAACAACGTGAACTGCTGCTTGGTCTGCGCCTTGAAGGCCGCAATCTCCTGCGCCTTTTTCTCTTCCGGGGTCAGTTCCTTGACCTCGGGCTTTTTCTGCGCCGCAATCGCCTGAATCTTGGGCGGCGGTGGCGGGAAGGTGATTTCACCTTCATGCGTCACGGTCGCGCCGCGGATCACATCGTCTTCCATGTTGTGATTGATCTGACCGTCCTTTTCGGGCGTCAGATCGGTCATCATGTGACGGATGTTGGTTGCATAAAGCGACGAGGATTGCGCCGCCATCCGGCTGGGGAAGTCGGTATAACCGATTATGGTCACGCCATTGTTGGTGACAACTTTCTCATCCGGCACGGTGCCTTCGACGTTACCGCCACGCTCGGCTGCAAGGTCGATGATGACCGAACCCGGCTTCATCGCCTTGACCATATCCTCTAGCCACAGCTTGGGCGCCGGACGGTTGGGGATCAGTGCGGTGGTGATAACGATGTCCATCTCGGGCGCAAGTTCGCGGAACTTGGCCAGCTGGGCGTTGCGGAATTCTTCCGACTGGACCGAGGCATACCCGCCTGTGGCCGCGCCGTCCTGCTGCTCTTCTTCGAAGTCCAGATAGACGAACTCAGCCCCCATCGATTCGACCTGTTCGGCCACTTCAGGGCGCACGTCGAACGCGTAGGTGATCGCGCCCAGCGACGTGGACGTCCCGATTGCGGCCAGACCGGCCACACCGGCCCCAACGATCAGCACCTTGGCAGGAGGAACTTTACCGGCGGCGGTCACCTGGCCGGTGAAGAAACGGCCAAAGTTGTTGCCTGCCTCGATCACGGCGCGATAGCCTGCGATATTTGCCATCGACGACAGCGCGTCCATCTTCTGCGCGCGCGAGATGCGTGGCACCATCTCCATGGCGATCACGTTGGCGCCCTTGGATTTGGCCAGCTCCATTCCTTCTTCGTTGCCCGCAGGATTGAAGAACGAAATCAGGGTCTTGCCCTTGGTCAACCGTTTCAGTTCGGCCTCAGTCGGGATCCGAACCTTGGCAATGATATCCGCAGTCTTCCACAGCGACGCTGCGGTCTTGACCACCTCAACGCCTACGGCCTCGTATGCGGCATCCGAAAAACCGGCAGCCGCGCCCGCGCCTTTCTCGATCAGGCACTCATAGCCCAGTTTCTGCAATTGCACGGCCGAGTCGGGCGTCATTGCAACCCGGTTCTCACCGTCCAGTATTTCCTTTGGCGTGCCTATCTTCACTGGCAGTCCCCCTAATTTTTACTCTGTCCGAGCGGGTGGTCGGTATTCTTTGTTAAGCAAAGATGTATCCTGCGCAACATTATTTCGCAAGCGCAGCATTTTTTACGTGACATCACAAGATCAGCCACTTTAGATCCAACGCCGCGTCTTGCGTTCATAGCGTGCGAAATCGGTGCGGAATTGTCGGCGCAGGCGGTCTTCTTCCGGCAGGATGAACCGGCGCTCCAGCACCCAGACGAAGAACGGAACCAAAACCAGTGACAACACGGCGTCAAACCGCAGAATCAAACCCGCAAGAATCAGTACGTCTCCGACGTAGATCGGGTTTCGACTGCGTTTGTAGATGCCCGTTTGCACCATCGCGGTCGGTGTCTCATGGGGAATGACGGTTGTTTTATGGCGGCGAAACTCGACAATGGCCAGAACGGCCATCAGAACGCCACCGCCGATCAGAACGCCACTGAGAAGGTCGGTCAGGCCGCTCTCAAGTGACAGGCCCAGCGCCATGTATCTGGCTTGTGCCCTTGCCAGCACCGCAAAAGCGATCAACCAAACTGGCGGTACATCTATCCAGCGCATTCTAAGCCCTCATGAACGACGACAGTGTCGGGTATATGTCGCTTCTGACCGACGTCCTACCGTTTTTCGGCCAGATTAGCAAAAGACCAGTATGTCGCATCGATAGACAGACATGTCAGGATCGGCTACCCCAAATGCAACAAAAGACGACCACACAAGTGAGTGAGCTTTCATGACCGATTTTGCAGCAACCAAAGCCATGTTCGACCTGCCCGAGGGCGTGATTTATCTGGACGGCAACTCTTTGGGCCCGCTGCCTAAAACGGCTGCGTCTCGTGTGCAGAACATGCTGACCGAGGAATGGGGGCAAATGCTGATCACCGGCTGGAACAAAGCCGGTTGGATGGGCCTTCCCACAGGGCTTGGAGATCGAATTGGCCGCCTGATCGGAGCCGAGCCAGGCAGCGTCGTGACCGGCGATACCCTGTCGATCAAGGTTTATCAGGCCGTGTCCTCTGCCCTTGAACTGAACCCGGCCCGCAAGGTTGTGCTTTCTGACAATGGGAACTTTCCGTCAGACCTGTACATGGTCGATGGCCTGCTGCGATCCCTTGGGAGCGCATACGAACTGCGCGTCGTCGACCCGCAGGACGTCGCAGATGCAATCACCGAAGAGGTCGCAGTCCTGATGCTGACCGAAGTGGATTACCGCACGGGCCGGATGCACGACATGAAGGCACTGACGGAACTGGCCCACGCCAACGGTGTCGTGACGGTTTGGGATCTGGCGCATTCCGCAGGGGCCATCCCCGTTGACCTTGCAGGGTGCAATGCAGATTTCGCAGTCGGGTGTACTTATAAATACCTCAATGGCGGCCCCGGTGCGCCCGCGTTTATTTATGTTGCGCCCCGACTTGCAGATAGTGTGCGCCCGGCCCTGTCTGGTTGGCTGGGGCACGAAGCGCCCTTTGCCTTTGACCTGGACTATCGCCCCGGAAGCGGGATTGAGCGTATGCGCGTGGGAACACCTCCGATCATCCAAATGACCGCACTTTCGGCGGCCATGGACATCTGGGATATGGCCGACATGGCGGATGTGCGCGCCAAATCCATTGAATTGACCGAGCTTTTCATTCGTCAGGTCGAGGCGACCTGCCCAGACTTGCAATTGGACAGTCCGCGCGCGCCCGAGCAGCGTGGCAGTCAGGTTTCATTCCGCTTCAAGGACGGCTACGCCGCGATGCAAGCGCTGATCGCGCGTGGTGTCGTCGGAGATTTCCGAGCACCTGACACAATGCGGTTTGGTTTCACGCCACTGTATATCGATGAAAGCGATGTCGAGCGTGCAGTCGGGATTCTGGCGGATGTCATGCAGAACAAGCTTTGGGACACGCCCGAGTACAAAACCCGGCAGCGCGTTACCTGATTTCCAGCCCGGCCCCGATCAGGGCCGCCAACTGGTTGGTGCGCCTTTCAAATTCCTCGGCGTCTGACGCAGTCAGCTTGATCGCCTTCAGCGTGACCGTAAGTGTTTTCGCCGTTTCTTCAGGCGTGTCGAACAGACGAACGCGGCCAGCACCCTGCTCTCGCCTCAGCCATTCGGCATAAAGCGCGGTTAGTTCACCTTCGCCCCGTTCGACAATGTCGATGGCCATGGATTTGGTCGTGTCCAGCATCTCAAGCCCATGCGGCGACGCCAAAATCGCAGCCATGCCCTCGGTCTGGGCGTGGATCGCCTTTCTGGCAATGTCCGAAACCGAGCCTTCACCGTTCAGCGCCTCGGCCACCGCTGCGGACTTTTCCTCGTAATGTCGTTCAGTCAGCTTGCGAACGATCGCTTCCTTGTTCCTGTAATACAGATAAACCGCTGGCCGTGACATCCCCGCACCGCGCGCAATGTCATCCATCGAGGTCTTGCGGAACCCGTATGCGGAAAAGGCCTGAAAAGCAGATGCTAGGATCGCTTTCTGCCGGGATTCGTCACTCGTATCTTTCATGCGCAAATCTCTGACATTTTTTGTTTAATTTGTCAATTGACAGACTGACACTTTACAACCATTATGTCAGAACCTGCCACAGTTACAAAAGGTGCGCCATGGCGACAGCCCTAAAGATTAACGGAATTCCTCACCAGATCGACCTGCCGGATGATGTTCCCCTGCTTTGGGTTCTGAGGGATGAGGTTGGCCTGACCGGCACCAAGTTTGGCTGTGGCGTCGCCGCTTGCGGCGCCTGTACAGTTCATATCGATGGCGAGGCGGTACGCTCGTGCCAAGTGGCGCTGTCGGATGTCTGGGGTGACGTGACCACAATCGAAGGCGTTGGCACGCCAGAAGCACTGGCTACTATCCAGCAATCCTGGGCTGATCATCAGGTGGCGCAATGTGGCTATTGCCAGTCGGGCCAGATCATGCAGGCCGCTGCCCTGCTTGCGGAAAACCCTGCGCCCACGGACGCAGAGATCGATGAGGCGATGCAGGGAAACCTGTGCCGCTGTGGCACCTACCCCCGCATCCGGGCCGCGATCCACGACGCAGCATCGAAGTTGAAGGAGGCGTAAGAGATGGCTTCTGTTGGCAAAATTATCCGCCGCACGTTCCTGATCGGCTCGGCCGCGATCGTCGGTGGCGTCGCCTTTGGCGCGTATTATGTCACCCGCCCTGCCCCCAACCCGCTGAAACCGAAAGAAGGTGAAGCGGCCCTGAACCCCTTCGTGCTGATCGATCAGAATGGCATCACCCTGTTCGCGCCCCGTGCCGAGATGGGACAGGGCGTGAAAACCACGTGGGCCGCGCTGATCGCCGAAGAACTGGACGTCGATCTGGATCAGATCACCGTTCTGCACGGTCCAGCAGCCGCCGCCTATTACAACTCAGCCATGATGGGCGAGGGACTGCCAAACAAGGGCTACGACATCTCGGACTTCCAACACAACTTAGGTGAAGCTCTGGGGGTTCTTGGCAAGGCCCTTAGCCTGCAAGTCACAGGCGGCTCCACCTCGATGAAGGACGGGTTCGAGAGGATGCGGCAAGCCGGTGCTTCGGCCCGTGAAACGCTGAAACGCGCCGCCGCTGATCGGTTGGGTATCGACCCCTCGGATCTGAAAACAGCTTCAGGCCATGTCATCACGCCAAACGGTGACAAGATCGCTTATACCGATCTTGCAGTGGAAGCGGACGGACTGGAACCCGTCGAGGTACCTTTGCGAGACCCGTCCGAATGGCGTTATCTGGGACGGACACAACCGCGACTGGACATGGTGGGCAAAGTGACAGGCACTGCCGAGTTTGGCATCGATGTTCGCCTGCCCGGTATGAAATTTGCTGCCGTGCGCATGAACCCCAAACTTGGCGGCGCGATGAACAGCTTTGACGACAGTGCTGCAATATCCATGCCCGGGGTCGAGAAGGTTGTTGATCTGGGCACAGGTGTTGCCGTGATCGCGAACAACACATGGCTGGCCAATCAGGCGGTTGAGGCTGTTGAGATCGACTGGGGCGATGCGCCATATCCACCTGATACCGATGGCATTTTCTCAAAGATTGCCGAGGCGTTTGACGAAGCGCCGAACTCGACCATGCGCGATGATGGCGATGTCAGCGTGACGCCGGATGGCGCAACCGAGGTCACTGCCGAATACCAAGTGCCCTATCTGGCGCACGCCACGATGGAGCCGATGAATGCCACCGCGCTCTATACCGGAAACGCTCTGGAACTGTGGTGCGGCAATCAGGCCCCGACGCTGATCCGTTTTCGCGCTGCGAATACCGCAAATCTGGACACTGAGGCTGTTCAGATTCACACCACCTATCTGGGGGGAGGGTTTGGCCGCCGGGGCGAACTGGATTTCGGAGAAATCGCCACCAAGGTCGCCATGGCCATGCCTGGCACACCGGTCCAGACAACCTGGAGCCGCGAAGAAGACATGCGTCACGACTACTTCCGCCCCGGCGCCATCGCCCGGATGCGCGGCGCTGTTCAGGACGGCAAGGCCGTTCTTATTGACGGCAAGGTTGCATCGCAGTCCTGCACGCAACAGGCGGTCGAGCGTTACACCGGCTTCCCCGGAGGCGGACCCGACAAAGTGCTGGTCGAAGGGTTCTTCAACCAGCCTTACGCCGTGCCAAACTACCGGATGAGCGGCCACGTCGCTGATCTGGCTGTCCCGGTGGGCTTCTGGCGTTCGGTCGGCAACAGCCACAACGGCTTTTTCCACGAGACCTTCATGGACGAATTGGCCCATGCCGCAGGGCGCGACCCGCTGGACTTCCGGCTAGAACTGATGAGAACCGAACATGCCCCATCTGCAGGATGTCTGGAGGCGGTCAGGGAAATGTCCAACTGGACCGGAAAAACACCTGACGGTGTAGGCCGTGGCGTGGCCTTCACCTACAGCTTCGGCACTCCGGTGGCTCAGGTTATCGAAGTGGTCGACGAAAACGGTGCCATCCGCATCCACAAGGCCTGGATCGCCTGCGACATGGGGCTGGCGCTGGACCCGGAAAACGTCAAGGCGCAGATGTTTGGCGGCATGATGTATGGCCTGTCAGCCGCGTGTTTCGGCGAGATTACCTTTGCCGACGGGGAAGTCGAGCAGTTCAATTTCCCCGACTATGACGCCCTTCGCATGCATTCCGCGCCACAAGTCGAGGTGCGCGTTCTGGAAACCAACCGCCATATGGGCGGCGCTGGTGAGCCCGGCACGCCCCCCTCGATGCCCGCACTGGGCAACGCCCTGTTTGATTTGACGGGAAACCGCGCGCGCAGCCTGCCGCTGGTCAATCAGTTCAACCTGCTGGTCTGATTGCCATTCACCTTCCCCTGCACCGGTCCGTCGCGCGCCCGCACGGTCCGGTGCCCAAGTCAGGCTGATTTCTGAACTGCCTGACAGGCAATCCCCGCCGCCCATCCCCGCACAGCCATGCCGAAGGCTTCGAACAAGGGGCGTGAAACCGGGTCGTTGATCGCATCCCATTCGGGATGCCATTGCACGGACAGCGTAAATCCGGGCGCGTCCTTGATGTAGATCGCCTCGGGCGTTCCGTCCGGCGCATGCCCATCGATCACCACACGCTGTCCGATGCACTTGATCCCCTGCCCGTGCAGCGTGTTTGTCATGACCTCCTGCGCACCAAACAAGTCGTGGAACACACCGTTTTCCGTCAGTTTCACCACGTGGCGCAGCGCAAATTTTTCCTCAAGTGTACCATCGGGCGGCATCCGGTGGTTCATCCGCCCCGGCAGATCACGAATTTCCGGATAGAGTGTTCCGCCCATGGCCACGTTGACCTCTTGAAATCCGCGGCAAATGCCCAGAAACGGCTGACCCCGTTCCACACAGGCCCGAACCAGCGGCAGGGTGATCGCGTCACGCGCGCGGTCAAACTCTCCATGCGCCTCGGTAGCCGGTTCACCATATTCTTCGGGATGCACATTGGGGCGACCGCCGGTCAGAAGAAAGCCGTCGCAAACCTCCAGCAACTCCTCAACCGACACATAACGGGGATCGGCGGGGATCAGCAGCGGCAAACATCCCGATACGTTCGCCACAGCGTCCGAATTCATCGTCCCCCCTGCATGGGTCGGGTATTGATCGTTCATGAGGTATGAGTTGCCGATAATACCAACAACGGGTCGAGACATTCCGCTTTCCTTGTTATACATCCCCTTGAAAAGGAAGCTAACCGCAGCTTCACAGTCGTGCAAGAATACACCTCCTGCGTGACAGCGCAGGGACGTGTTCAGGGGTGCACAAATACCCCCCGCGATCAGTCAAGTCACGGCTCGTTTTCCCCGCCTAAAACTTCAAGTCGGAAACATGCGCCAAGTCATTGCTTTGACGGAGCTGCTCTCAATGGTCGGACTTAAATCTCGCCGTCCAACCCGGCGGCCTCAATTCCCGCCATCGCAACGGCAGCATCGTTTTCTGACGTGTCGCCGGTTACCCCAACGGCACCGATCACGTCCCCTTTTCGACCCCGCAGCAAGACCCCGCCCGGAACTGGTACGACCTGCCCGCCATACACTCCGTTTACCGCCGCCATAAAGTAGGCTTGCGCCTCGGCCCGTTGCATCTGTGCCGTGCCCGCCATTCCCAGCATGACAGAGCCATATGCCTTGCCATGCGCAATCGCAAAGCGGCCCGGTGCTGCATCATCCTCACGCTCGAACGCGATGACGTGGCCGCCTGCGTCCAGAACAACCACCGAAAGTGGCTTAAGCTCCATCTCGCGGCCTTTCTCAAGCGCTTTGCGGATAATGGTGCGGGCTTTGCGAAGGGAAACTTCCATGTGCATTCCTGTGTCTGCATGTCGAAAGAAGAAAGGGGGCGGATCGCCCCCTTCGTTTTACGCTGTGGCCGCCTTCAATTCCAGACGGCGCGCGTGCAGGACCGGCTCGGTGTAGCCCGAGGGCTGCACACGACCTTTGAACACAAGGTCACAAGCCGCCTGAAAAGCGATTCCGTTAAAGCCCGGCGCCATCGGGACATAACCCGGATCACTTGCATTCTGGCGGTCCACAACAGCCGCCATTTTCTGCATCGCAGCCATCACCTGTGCTTCGTCGACAATGCCATGATGCAACCAGTTGGCCAGTGCCTGAGACGAAATTCGGCAGGTCGCACGGTCTTCCATCAACCCGATGTCATTGATGTCGGGGACTTTGGAGCATCCCACGCCCTGATCGACCCAACGCACGACATAGCCCAGAATGCCTTGTGCATTATTCTCGACCTCGCGCGAGATTTCTGCGTCACCAAGGTTGCGGCCCCCCAGCAAGGGAATGGTCAGCAAATCGTCAAGTGTTCCTCGGGCACCCGCCGCTGCGATCTCGTCCTGACGGGCCAGTACGTTGACCTTATGGTAATGTGTGGCGTGCAGCGTCGCAGCTGTGGGCGACGGCACCCAGGCGCAGGTCGCACCAGCCAGCGGGTGACCGATCTTGGCCTCAAGCATGTCGCCCATCCGGTCCGGCATCGCCCACATGCCTTTGCCAATCTGCGCCTTGCCTTTCAGGCCACAGGCCAAACCGATATCGACATTGCGGTCTTCATAAGACGCAATCCAGGGCGTGTTCTTGATGTCGCCCTTGGGCAGCATCGGCCCGGCCTCCATCGAGGTATGAATCTCATCCCCCGTCCGGTCCAGGAAACCGGTGTTGATAAAGGCGACGCGCGATTTCGCGGCGCGAATGCACTCTTTCAGGTTTACCGACGTGCGGCGCTCCTCATCCATGATCCCCAGCTTTACGGTGTTGCGCGGCAGACCCAGAATGTCTTCGACCATGTCGAAAATCTCGACCGCAAAGGCAACCTCTTCCGGCCCGTGCATCTTGGGCTTCACAACATAAACCGACCCTTCGACCGAGTTCCCCCCATCCCGTTGCAGGTCATGCATTGCGATCAGAGTGGTGCAGAGTGCGTCCATCAACCCTTCGCCAATCTCGCGCCCTTCGGCGTCCAGAACGGCCGGGTTCGTCATCAGGTGGCCGACATTCCGCACCAGCATCAGCGACCGGCCTTTCAGGGTCGCCTGCTCACCTGTCGGTGTGGTGAAAGTCAGATCCTCTGCCAGCTTGCGGGTAAACGTGGTGTCGCCCTTGGTGACGTCTTCGGTCAGATCACCCTTCATCAGACCCAGCCAGTTGCCATAGGCAACGACCTTATCCGCCGCATCAACACAAGCGACCGAGTCCTCGCAGTCCATAATCGTTGAAAGGGCGGATTCCAGCCGGACATCGGCGATACCTGCGCGATCAGTGGCGCCGATGGCGCCAGTCGGATCGATCATGATCTGAATATGCAGACCATTGTTTTTCAGAAGCACAAAATCCGGCTTGTCTGCCGCGCCACCGAAACCAACAAATTGAGCAGGGTTTGCCAGTGCCGGGGAAAGAACACCTTCTTCAACATGCAGTCCCGACACATTGGCCCAAGACCCACCAGCCAGAGGCACGGCGTCATCCAGAAAGGCTTTTGCCCAGGCTATCACCCGCGCACCGCGCGCCGCATCATACCCACCACCTGTTGGCAGATCGCCTATCGCATCGGTGCCATAAAGCGCATCATACAGGCTGCCCCATCGCGCGTTCGCCGCGTTCAGCGCAAAGCGCGCGTTGGTGATCGGCACAACCAGCTGCGGGCCCGGCGTCAGCGCAATCTCGGGGTCGACATGTGTCGTGTCGATCTGAAACCCGTCGCCTTCCTCGACCAAATAACCGATTTCCTTCAGAAAAGCCCGATAGTCAGTGGGATCAATGCTCTGACCCTCGCGCGCAATATGCCAGCTGTCGATGCGCCCTTGAATCTCGGCGCGCTTGGCCAGAAGCGCGCGGTTCTTCGGCCCCAGTTCAGACACCAGTCGCGCCAGACCCGCCCAGAAATCCTGCGCCGACACACCCGTACCCGGCAATGCCCGCGTCTCGATAAACTCTGCCAGTATTGGATCGATCTGCAGCCCGCTCAGGGTTTGTCTGCCACTCATCTTCCTGCTCTCCCGCGATTGTGTGCCATTGTATGCGTAAGTGACTTAGGCCGAAAGTTTCCGATAGGCAACTTTCGACTTTGCGTTAGGGTTATTCGGATCGAAGGGAAGCTGTTTCAAAAACAACAAGGGAATGGCGGGGGCCAGTTGCAGCTCTGGAACGATGCCCCTAACGTCGCGCCAGACACGAACCGATGCGAGGCCCCCATGCGCGACGCTGCCCCCACCACGATCTTCCTGAAAGACTACACTCCGTTTGGTTATCTGCTGGACAGCGTACACCTGACCTTCGATCTGTCCGCACATGCAACACGGGTCACGTCGCGTATCGCGTTTCGTCCAAATCCCGACGCGACCGATCGCACCTTTTTCCTGCACGGCGAAGATCTGAACCTGATCCGCGCGTCCATCAACGGATCCGAAGTTTCGCCTGACGTCACGGACAAGGGCCTGACCGCCGGTGTTCCCGACGCCCCGTTCCTCTGGGAAGCCGAGGTTGAGATCGATCCGGGCAACAACACGGCGTTGGAGGGGCTTTATATGTCGAACGGCATGTATTGCACCCAGTGCGAGGCGGAAGGTTTCCGCAAGATCACATATTATCCGGATCGCCCCGATGTCATGTCCACCTTTACCGTGCGCATCAATGGCGACCTGCCGGTTCTTCTGTCGAACGGCAACCCCTCGGGCAAGGGCGAAGGATGGGCCGAATGGACCGACCCGTGGCCCAAGCCTGCCTATCTGTTTGCGCTTGTCGCTGGGGATCTTGTGGCCCATCCTGATCGGTTCACCACCAGATCAGGCCGGGATGTTGAGTTAAACCTGTGGGTGCGTCCGGGGGATGAAGGCAAGTGCGCCTTCGGCATGGAGGCGCTGAAGAAGTCCATGAAATGGGACGAAGATGTCTATGGCCGGGAATACGATCTGGACGTCTTCAACATCGTCGCCGTCGATGACTTCAACATGGGCGCGATGGAAAACAAGGGGCTGAACATCTTTAACTCTTCGGCTGTTCTGGCCAGTCCTGAAACCTCGACCGATGCCAATTTCGAACGGATCGAGGCGATCATCGCGCATGAGTATTTCCACAACTGGACAGGCAACCGCATCACCTGCCGCGACTGGTTCCAGCTGTGTCTGAAAGAAGGCCTGACCGTCTTCCGCGATGCACAGTTCACATCCGACATGCGCTCGGGCCCTGTGAAACGCATACACGACGCCATAGACCTGCGCGCGCGGCAATTCCCCGAGGATAACGGCCCGCTCTCGCACCCGGTACGACCCGAAAGCTTTCAGGAAATCAACAATTTCTACACGGCCACGGTTTACGAAAAAGGTGCCGAAGTCATCGGCATGTTAAAGCGGCTGGTCGGGGATGAGGCCTATGCAAAGGCGCTGGACCTCTATTTTGACCGCCATGACGGGCAGGCCTGCACGATCGAGGATTGGCTGAAAGTGTTCGAAGACACTACAGGCCGCGACCTGACCCAGTTTAAACGCTGGTACAGCCAGTCGGGCACGCCGCGTTTGACCGTATTTGAAGATTGGGCCGACGGGACCTTTACCCTGACACTGAAACAGCGCACCGATCCCACACCGGGTCAGGCAGAGAAACTGCCGCAGGTGATCCCGGTCGCCGTTGGCCTGCTGGGACCAAACGGGGATGAGGTCCGCACGACCGAAGTGCTGGAACTGACAGAGGCCGAGCAAAGTTTTCAGTTCACGGGGCTTGCGACAAGGCCCACAGCTTCGATCCTGCGCGATTTTTCGGCACCGGTCATCCTGGAACACGATCATTCAAACGCCGAACGCGCGTTTCTGCTGGCGCATGACACAGATCCGTTCAACCGCTGGCAGGCTGGCAGATCGCTGGCGCAAAACACCTTGCTGCGGATGATCTTGGACGAGGCAACCCCGGACGCCGATTACCTTGACGGGCTGCTGGCCGTGCTGCGCGACGACACGCTGGACCCGGCCTATCGCGCCTTGATGCTTGGGCTGCCGACGCAATCCGAACTGGCTGCGGCATTGCATGAACACGGTCAAACGCCCGATCCGATGGCAATCTGGTCGGCGGTCGAAACGCTGCGGCAGGCCACGGCACAGCATGTGCAGGATCTGCTGCCCCGCCTGCACAGCGAGGCGTTGGTTGATGGCCCCTACAGCCCGGATGCCCAGCAATCCGGAAAACGCGCCCTTGGCAGTGCGGCATTGGCGCTGACCTCTCGTCTGGACGGAGGGGCAATGGCGGCCGCTGTGTATACCAAAGCGGATAACATGACCCTGCAACTGACAGCCCTGTCCTGCCTGTTGCGTGCCCGCAAGGGCGAGGCCCAACTGACCGCCTTCTATGACCAATGGCAGCATGATCGGCTGGTCATGGACAAATGGTTTGGCTTGCAGGTGACCATGGCCGCACCCGAGGCGACACCGGAAACGGCAAAGGCATTGACCGGGCATCCCGATTTCAACTGGAAGAACCCGAACCGGTTCCGCGCTGTCATGGGGGCCTTGGCGATGAACCACGCAGGGTTCCACCAGCCGGATGGTGCCGGGTACAGCCTGCTGGCCGATTGGCTGATCCGCCTTGATCCTGTGAACCCGCAAACCACGGCACGGATGTGTTCAGCTTTTCAGACCTGGAAACGGTATGACGCCGAGCGTCAGGGCCAGATGCGCACGCAGCTTTCTCGCATTGCAGAAACACCGAACCTGTCGCGCGACACGACGGAAATGGTATCCCGCATCCTCGGCACATGACACCCTACAGCTTTACCCGCCGCAACCGGAACACACGAACACTGGTCATTCTGGCCAGTGTCTACGCGACCCTGCTGGCGCTGGTCATCCTGTTCGACGCGGCTTGGTGGGTTGTCGGCCTGCTGTCTCTTGCCACTCTCCCCGCGATCTGGGACGTGATCCAGAATACCAGCGCTGGCGTGCAGCTGGACCGGGATGCCGTACGCTGGTTCACGGGCAATCGGCAGGGCGATATCCCAATGCGGGATATCGACCATTTCCGATTTGACACCCGGTGGGACTTTTCCGTTCGCGTATCCATCGTCCTGAAATCCGAGAAACGAATCCGGCTGCCAGATGAGTCTCTGCCACCGCATCGGAATCTGGAAACCATTCTAAAACAGGCAGGTTTTCGCGTAGACCGTCATCATTTCACTGTTTTCTGAAACACTGCGTGATCTACGGGCTCATTGGACACAAAAAACAAAGTTTATTAAGCAAATTACTTGAATTGAACCCAAGACCGCGCCAGAATTCGGACTCAGTTAAGTGTTTTTACAGTTTTGAGTTTTACCATGTTTCGGTCGATAAGGGCGCTGTTTGCCCAGCCATCATCCAATCCCACGGACGCCTCAGAAGATCTGTGCGCAACGAAATCCGCGTTGGCTGCTGCCCTGCCTGAACATGGGCAGCTCAACATTCCTGTTGCAACGTCGAATTGCGACAATCTGATTGGACACTCAACAATCGAACATGGGCGCTATCTGGCCAGACAGGATCGCTGGACCGAATTGTCCGATGAGATGCGTGCGGCGGATCAGGATCGTGCCGCCGTGTCGGATGGTATGCCGATTGCCGATCTTTTGGCGTTCGGGGCCAGATCTGACGTGGTTCTGGCTGCGGAACATGCGCTGTCGGACGGCAAGGCCATATCCGATTACGATTTGCTGGGTGGTATTTCGGAACTGGAAGGCGAGTTGTCAGACAACCCCGGTGATCCGATGATCGCTGCCGTTGTGGCGCTGGCCCATATCGACCTGGCCTGGGCCTGGCGCGGGAACGCCACGGACACGGCCCTTCCACCCTTGCACCGTTCGCGCTGTGCCGCTCATTTCGACCGGGCCGCTGCGATCCTGCCCAAGTGCAAGGCGGATGCACCGGACAGCCCTCTGATTGCGGCCGCCGGTTGTGCCCTGTTGGCCGGGCAGCGCAAATCAAACGCCCGCGTTGCCGATGAGTACGAGCGTCTGATCACGCTGGATCCGCGCAATCAGCGTCACATGCGCGCGATGGGCAGCCATCTTTTACCCCGGTGGTTCGGCAGCTACGCGGAACTGGAATTGCAGGCCTTGCGCAATGCCGTCCGGACACAGGATATCTGGGGCGCTGGTGGATATACGTGGGTGCAATTCGATGCCATCGCTTTGGACGAAGAGGCCTGCGCACAGGTCGATGTCGAGTATTTCCTTGAAGGATTGCGCGATATCGTCGGTCTGCGCCCTGACCAGCAGATGATCAATATGTTGTCGGCCTATTGTGCAATCACCATTCAGAATGGTCACGGGCTGAACGAAAAGGCAGACAATGTCCGCGCTCAGATGCGCGACACCGCAAACTGGCTGATCCGCGATCACCTGACCGAGCTTCACCCCCTGATCTGGGCCCATGCCGCCAACGGGTTCAACAACTCGGTCCGCATCAACTCGCCCGAGCGGTTTGCTGCGCGCGGTCAGCGCGACGCGCTGCGCGCTATCTCGGATTTGTTCCGGGATGAATTGCGCAGCGGCAAGGATGTAACCTTTACATCGTCCGGTCTGCAGTTTTCCAAGAACTGAACGCGTCAGGATTCCCCCTTGCCCCTAGGCCCCGCCGGGCCTAATACGCAGGCTTAGACTTCTGCGGAAATGAGGCGCGCCATGCTCGACCTGACATACGAAATGCCCACACCCAAAACCATTGCCGGGGCCAAGCACGATTGGGAACTGGTGATCGGGATGGAGGTGCACGCTCAGGTCTCATCCAATGCCAAGCTGTTTTCCGGCGCGTCCACCCAATTCGGGGCCGAGCCGAACTCGAACGTGGCCTTTGTGGACAGCGCAATGCCAGGCATGCTGCCGGTGATCAACGAATACTGCGTTGAGCAGGCGGTACGCACGGGTTTGGGTCTGAAGGCGGATATCAACCTGAAATCAGCCTTCGACCGCAAAAACTATTTCTACCCTGACAATCCGCAGGGTTATCAGATTTCGCAACTCTACCACCCCATTGTAGGCGAAGGCGAAGTGTTGGTGGAAATGGGCGACGGCACCGCGCGCCGCGTTCGGATCGAACGCATCCATCTGGAGCAGGACGCAGGCAAGTCCATCCACGACATGGATCCGAACATGTCGTTCATCGATTTCAATCGCACTGGTGTCGCGCTGATGGAGATTGTCAGCCGTCCTGACATCCGTGGCCCCGAAGAGGCCGCCGCCTATATCGCCAAACTGCGCCAGATTCTGCGCTATTTGGGCACCTCTGATGGCAACATGCAGAACGGCAATCTGCGGGCGGACGTGAATGTCTCGATCTGCTTGCCGGGCGCGTACGAGAAATACCAGGAAACGCAGGACTTCTCGCATCTTGGCACGCGCTGCGAGATCAAGAACATGAACTCGATGCGCTTTATCCAACAGGCAATCGAGGTCGAAGCCCGCCGTCAGATCGGCATCGTTGAGGCTGGTGGCGAGGTCGAACAGGAAACTCGTGGTTACGATCCTGATAGGAACGAGACCCGGTCCCAACGATCCAAGGAAGAAGCGCACGACTACCGCTATTTCCCAGACCCCGACCTGCTGCCGTTGGAGATTGAACAGGCGTGGGTCGATGACATCGCGGCCAAACTGCCGGAACTGCCCGACGAGAAAAAAGCGCGGTTCATCGAAGCGTTCGGCCTGACCGACTACGACGCCTCAGTCCTGACCGCCGAAGTGGAAAGCGCCGCCTATTTCGAAGAGGTCGCCAAAGGCCGCAACGGTAAGCTGGCCGCGAACTGGGTCATCAACGAACTGTTTGGCCGCTTGAAAAAAGAAGACCACGATATCACCGACTCGCCTGTTTCTCCGACGCAGCTGGGTGGGATCATCGACCTGATTTCCTCGGATGCCATCTCGGGCAAGATCGCCAAGGACTTGTTTGAAATCGTCTATACCGAAGGCGGTGACCCGGCGCAGATCGTCGAGGATCGCGGAATGAAACAGGTCACCGACACCGGCGCGATCGAGGCCGCTTTGGACGAGATCATCGCGGCCAACCCGGCGCAGGTCGAGAAGGCCAAGGTGAACCCGAAACTGGCGGGGTGGTTCGTGGGTCAGGTGATGAAAGCGACCGGCGGCAAGGCCAACCCGAAGGCCGTTAACGATTTGGTCAGCAAGAAGCTGAGTTCCTGAACCTTACATTTTGTACAAGCCTGCCAGTGGCAATTGTCAGGTTTGTACAATCAGATTTCCACGATTTCTTAAGAAATGGGGTCAGCTCATCGGCTTGACTTCGCCTGTGATTGCACCCTTTCTTCCGACCCAGAGAGGTGAGGTATCATGCAGAACAGATTTGATCAGGAACTCGAAGATCGGCTGGTGCGTTACGCGGCGATCGACAGTCAGAGCGACGAGACCTCGGCGACCACGCCGAGCACACAGATACAGTTCGACATGCTGAACCTGCTGAAGCAGGAACTGACCGAGATCGGCGCCAGCGATGTGACGCTGACAGGTGACAGCGTGGTCGTCGCGACCATCCCCGGCACCGCACCCGGCCCGACGGTAGGCTTTCTTGCGCATGTGGATACGGCCCCCCAGTTCAATGCAACGGGCGTCAAGCCGCGGGTGATCAAGGGGTATAACGGTGGCGACATTTCCTTTCCGGACGACCCGGATCTGGTGCTGTCTCCGGACGAGAACCCCTATCTGGCCGAAAAGATCGGACATGATCTGATCACGGCATCGGGCACCACCCTGCTGGGCGCGGATGACAAGGCCGGGGTGTCGATCCTAATGACTATGGCCCGGCATCTGATCGAAAACCCGGATATCCCGCACGGGCCTATCCGCATTGCCTTTACCCCGGATGAAGAAATCGGGCGCGGCGTTACCGAACAGCTGCCCAAGGATCTGGGGGCGGATTTCGCATATACTCTGGACGGTGCCGAAGTGGGCGAGATCGAATATGAAAGCTTTTCGGCCGACCGTGCCGTGATCCGGATCGAGGGGGTATCAATCCACCCCGGACTGGCCAAGGACAAGATGGTGAACGCGACCCATCTGGCGGCAAAGATCGTGCAGACCTTGCCGCAGGCCACCATGACACCGGAAACAACCGATGGCCGCGACGGGTTCATCCATGTCACCGACATGAGCGGCGGGTCGTCCGAGATGGAAATCAAGCTGATCCTGCGCGATTTCGAGATGGAGGGCCTTGAGGCGCAACGTGACATCGTGCGGCAGGTCTGTGCGGCCGTGCAGGCCACGGAACCGCGCGCGACCATCACCTGCGATATCAGCCACCAGTACAGGAACATGCGCTATTGGCTGGAAAACGACATGACACCGGTTGATCTGGCGCGCGACGCCTGCCGCGAGCTGGGGATCGAGCCGCTGTCGGTCCCGATCCGCGGCGGCACCGACGGGTCGCGCCTGACCGAGTTCGGCACCCCCTGCCCCAACCTGTTCACCGGAATGCAGTGCATTCACGGGCCGCTGGAGTGGATATCGGTACAGGACATGGCAGTGGCGACCGAGCTGTGCCTGTCGGTTGTGACCAAGGCGGCACAGGCTGGCGGCAATAATCAGGGCTGAAAACCGACGGTCGGGCGACGGCTCTTTCACCCGGGGGTCAGCGTGGTAAGTTGGCGTGAACAGGTATTTAGGAACACTTGATGCAGCTTTTTGAATACAAGGTCGTCCCCGCGCCGCAAAAGGGCGTGAAAGCCAAGGGCGTGAAAACGGCCGAGGGCCGCTTTGCGGTCTCGGTCGAACAGGTTCTGAACCAGATGGCGCAGGACGGCTGGGAATACCAGCGCGCCGAGCTGCTGCCCAGCGAGGAACGCTCGGGCCTGACCGGATCGACCACAAACTGGCGCAATGTGCTGGTGTTCCGGCGGGTCGTGGCCGAGGAAGTCGATGCGTCGGTGATCGGAGACGTACCCGAGTTTGACGACACCCCATTGGCCCAACCGATCCCCGGCCCCGGTGTGGTGGCCGCGCCGAAACCAATTTCGGAAGACGCGAATGAGCCGCCCTTGTCGTTGAAAAGCCGGGAACAGGTTGACCAGGACACGGATACCGCGGGCGACAAGAAAGACGCCTGAGACGGATCAGGGTTTGACGTGCGGTTACACCTGCAACACGGTGTGCATCGCAGTTTGAGCAGCCCGCCCGCGGGCAGGTTTGGCGCTGCGGGCGCGATATGTGCTTATCAACCCAGCGAAATCTGTGGCATGTTAACCGGACAACCGGGAGGGACTTTGAAATGGGTATTCGGCAGACACAGGGGCGGGCACGCCTGTATGACAGCATCCTTGATACAGTCGGCGACACGCCCTGTATCCGGATCAACCGGATCGCGCCGGAGCATGTGACCGTTTATGTGAAGTTCGAAGCGTTCAACCCGGCAGGGTCCGTCAAGGACAGGCTGGCGCTGAATATCATCGAGGCGGCAGAACGGGATGGGCGGCTGAAACCCGGTCAGACGGTTGTCGAGGCGACATCGGGCAATACCGGGATCGGGCTTGCCATGGTCTGTGCGGCCAAGGGATATCCGCTGGTTGTGACGATGGCCGAAAGCTTTTCGGTCGAGCGGCGCAAGCTGATGCGCTTTCTGGGCGCGAAGGTTGTTCTGACCCCCAAGGCACAAAAGGGGTTCGGCATGTATACCAAGGCCAAGGAACTGGCCGAGGAAAACGGGTGGTTTCTGGCCAGCCAGTTCGAGACTGCCGCCAATGCCGATATTCACGAGAATACGACCGCGCGGGAAATCCTTGCGGATTTCGAAGGCAAGCAGCTGGATTACTGGGTGACGGGCTATGGCACCGGTGGCACGGTCGCCGGAGTATCACGGGTGTTGCGCAAAGAGCGGCCCGATACGAAAATCATCCTGACCGAACCGGCAAATGCCGCCATCGTGTCATCAGGCTATGTAAACACGCGCAACGACGATCACCAGCCCACCGAAAGCCACCCCAATTTTGAGCCGCACCCGATTCAGGGCTGGACGCCGGATTTCATTCCATGGGTCCTTCAGGAAGCCATCGACAACGCCTATAACGACCAGCTGATCCCTGTTCCGGGGCCGCAAGGGATTGAATGGTCACGCCGCCTTGCCTCGGAAGAGGGGATATTCACCGGCATCTCGGGCGGGTCGACCTTTGCGGTGGCGATGAAGCTGGCCGAAACCGCAGCGCCGGGATCGGTCATGCTGGTGATGCTGCCGGATACGGGCGAGCGTTACCTGTCGACGCCTCTGTTCGAAGGGGTCGAAGACGTCATGACGGATGAGGAATATGCGATCTCGGCCTCGACCCCATCCGCGCAGATGAGCGCAGAATAGGGCGCAGCGTCAGGTTCCGATATCCAGCGCCAGCGCGTGGATGCGGGGCACGATATCGCCCAGCGCCTTGTGCACGGCCCGGTGGCGGGCGACGCGGGATTGACCGGCGAATGCGGCGGCGCGGATGCGGACGTTGAAATGGCTTTCGCCGCCTTCCCTGTGGCCTGCATGGCCGCGATGGCTTTCGCTGTCGTCGATCACGTCAAGTTCATGCGGGTCAAAGGCGGCTTGCAGGCAGGTTCGGATTTCGTCGGTCACGCTCATTTTTTTGCTCAGCGGCAAAATTTTTGCCGCCCCCCTCTTCTACTTTCGGCTGCTTAGACTAAACTGCTGCCTCCGAGTCGAAAAGATGCGTTCGTGAGGATAGAGCATGGCGAAATCAGACCCCTTCGGATTCGATATGTCCGTTTCCAGCGCCAAGAAAAAGAACCCGCGTGGGCGCCGGGGCATGTCGGGCGCGTCCGAGACCTCGGTCCGGATCTGCGATCACGACGGGTGTGACGAGCCGGGCAAGTTCCGCGCCCCCAAGGCACCGGATGTGCTGGATGACTATTTCTGGTTCTGCCAGCAGCACGTGCGCGAGTATAACCAGAAGTGGAATTTCTTCGACGGCACCACCGAGGCCGAGCTGAACGCGCAACGCTCGAAGGACAAGGTTTGGGAACGTGAGACCAAGCCGATGGGAGACCCGGAGGCGCGCGCCTGGGCCCGTCTGGGCATTGAGGACCCGCATCAGGTACTGGGCGCCAACAGCACGCAGAACAAGGGGCGCACCTCGGGTGGAGGTGGACGTCGCCTGCCCCCCACTGAACGCCGCGCAATCGAGATTCTGGAGGCCAATGACAGCTGGACCAAGGCCGAAGTGCGCAAAGCTTACAAGAAGCTGATCAAGGTGCTGCATCCGGACATGAATGGCGGCGACCGGTCGCAGGAAGAGCAGCTGCAAGAGGTCGTCTGGGCCTGGGACCAGATCAAGGACAGCCGGAATTTCAAGTAAGGTCACCGTCAGTCGCCAGCTGTTTACACAGTTTGAAACGATTGTGAGGATGCTGTCTGGAAACCTGTTTCAATTCCCGCGATAGTGGCAGGGTATAGAACCAGAGCTTTTCCCGGAGCGTCCACTGTGCGTATGCCTTTCTTACTGTTGCTTGCCTCTCTTTTCGGGCTGGTCGTGGCGCAGTTCTATCCGACCGAGATGGACTGGCTGTTCCTTTTGTCCCTGCTTTGTGTGTTCGCCAGTACGATCCTTTTGATCCGGGCTTGGTTCGACTGGCGCAGGGCCAACACATGGATCATCGTGGACGGGTCAAACGTGATGCACTGGAAAGACGGCGCCCCGGATCTGGCGACGTTGCGGCAGGTTCTGGCCAGTCTGAAGCAAGCCGGGTTCAAACCGGGCGTCGTGTTCGATGCGAATGTCGGGTACAAGGTTGAAGGGGAATACATGAACGACCGGGCGCTGAGCCGCGCCCTGGGCTTGCGGGCCAAGCGGGTCATGGTCGCGCCCAAAGGCACGCCGGCAGATCCGCTGATCTTGCAGGCCGCGCGGGACAGCAGGGCGCGTATCGTGACAAATGACAGGTTCCGCGACTGGGAGGACGAGTTTCCGGATGTGTTGAAAGCGGATCGCCTTGTGAAAGGTGGTTTTCGCAAGGACGAGCTTTGGTTTTCGCTTTGACCACGCGACCACAGCTTTACGCAACGATCCGGGTTTCGTAGCGTTCAGGAGTGATACCGACGGGCCCCTGCCCCGAAATAACCGTGTTGGATGCAAGCACCGTGGCACGCAAAGAGCAGAAACCGCCAAAAGCCAAGATCCCGCCGGATCATCCGTTTTCTGACATCGTCAGCGAAGCCTACAGGGTTTTCGCCTATCCAAAGCCGAGCAGTATCGAGGTTTGCGAAGGCTGCTGCATGGACGCCGATATTGAGGCGGATTTCTTTACATCGCCCATTTCCGAGCTTCCCCTGCATTACGTTCAGGACTGGTTCTTTGCCGCTTGTGATCCTGCGGGGATAGCCCGCGACACATGGGGGTACCTGCTGCCCCGGATCCTTGAGATTCTGGCCGTGGACGAAGACCCCGCCAGCGTTGGGCTGGAGGTGAGCCTGAACCGGTTTGAAACCGGCAACCCGAAGAACTGGTCGCCCGAGGAATGGCAGGTTCTGGACCGGTTCCAGCGTGCATATCTGAAACGCGAAATGGAACGGGAACGCGGCTGCATGGACGATACGCTTTGCATGTTCGCCCTGGCAGGATGGCCGCTGGAGTCGCTGTTCGAACAGGTCGCCGCAAGCCCGGATACCGAATTGGTGCTGCGTCTGTGGCGCGATTGGTGTGCATATTGTATTCCGGGGCGGGACTCGATCTGGATTACCGCATTCTGGAACAGCCCCGGCAATACGCGGGCCTTTGAGTTTTACACCTCGGAAGCGATGCACGACAGGGTGACCCGCATTGCGTTCGCCGAGGACACTCCGGAGGATATCGCGGAAAAGGCGCTGGCCGTGGCCAGTGTTATCGAGACCCATGCCGATTGGGCAATGGGTGGGTTGAGCGGGTCTTGAAACCTGTGCCATGCCGGTGTGATCCCCGGCGGATGAAGACGTCAATCCATGTTTGATTGGTCCCTGATTAGCAACTACTGCATCATAGCGGCCAACAGCGAGGTATGGTCAGGGCACGCGCGCCTATCAGTGGCGCCACGATTTCCGCAACGCGGGACTAATCTGCGAAAACGTCTCGCAACGCGCGTGCCTCGCGCCCGGTCAGGCAGCTTAGGCGCGTTTGGGGGGGCGGTCCTGCGTCTGAAAGCAACCCCGGAAAGAGCGCGCGCAGTTCCTCGACATCGTCGCGATGCAGTGATTTCAGCGCCATGTCACCCGGAAACAGGCTTTCGCTTTGCAGACCGTGCGATGTGAGGATCACATGTTCGGCGCAGGCGATGTGATAATATGTCACCGCCTCGCCCGTGGTCACTTGCCGGATGGTATCATCGTTGACCAGATGAATGGCCGCGCAGAACACGCTTGGTGCGCCAAAATAAAGCTCGGCCCGCCAGCCCCCCAGCACAACCCGGTGTTGCGGAGAGAGGTAAAGATCCCTGTCCGGCAGGCCCTTGCCCAACGCATCGCGCCGGATGCAGACCGGGTTGAATTGGGGCCAGACGCGCAGGATTTGCGCGCTGAGTGTTCGTTTGCCGATCCATTCGATGGGCAGCGGGGTCCCGCCGGCTACGCAAACCCGGTCGCCCACGGTCAGATCTTCGACCGGGCGCGGGCCGCGATCCGTTTCGATCAGGGTGCCCGAAACAAAACAGGGCGGATCGGTCGGGTTCAGATCACTCGGGGTGATTTTCCAGTTGCCAGTGGTCATCGGACCGGTTGGGTTATTGGCATCCCAGGCGTAGATTTGCCCGCCGACCTGAATGAATTCTCCGGTTTCCCCGGTTCCGCGGTAGTTTCCTTGCCCCAGATAGGTGTAAGGCTGGAAAGTCGCGCCCCCGTCAAACGACACCATCGATCCGCTGATGATCGCGGATTGTGTCGTGTTCTGGACGATGAGATCGTTCTGGCCCGTTGTCTTGGCCGTATGGAGAAGAACGCTAAATGCCACCTGGCGTCACCAAGGCCATGTTGGCAGATATCGACGCCTGCTGATCACTCGACCCAGAGCAACATTGCAGACGGAGCCGCACCCGGCATTCCCGTTTCACCAACACCCGATCACTTATAAAACGCCCCATAAGACCATTTTATATGTCTGATAAGGTCACTTTCCACAACATATAGTTTGCCGAATGCCCACCTGCATGCAGCATTTCGGACACATGGTTCGGCATCTGCATCCGATCAGGCCGCGCTGTCATTGAGAAACGCGGCGTGATCTGTGCCTTGTACCCGTCGCAGTTGAGGATCACCCGCGCGTCGATAGGGCCAGTTTGAAAGAAAAACCTGCTCACCTTTCCGAGCGGGCGGCTTTCCCTTGCCCTTGCCCGCAATATGTTGCACCACACACGGGTTCAAACCCGGCAATGCGGGCCAAAGGATAAGGACAAGGCGAATGGCTGACGGATCGATCGATGTAAACGCAAAACCCACCGAAGATATCTCGGTCCGTGACGTATTTGGCATTGAGACGGATATGAAGGTCAAAGGGTTTGCCGAAGCCACCGACCGAGTGCCCGTCATCGACCCGACCTACAAGTTTGACCCCGAGACGACATTGGCGATCCTGGCGGGTTTTGCCCATAATCGCCGGGTGATGATTCAGGGTTATCACGGCACCGGCAAATCGACCCATATCGAGCAGGTCGCCGCCCGTCTGAACTGGCCCGCCGTGCGCGTGAACCTGGACAGCCATATCAGCCGGATCGACCTGATCGGCAAGGACGCGATCAAACTGCGCGATGGCAAGCAGGTGACCGAATTCCACGAGGGCATCCTGCCCTGGGCCCTGCGCAACCCCGTCGCCATCGTATTCGACGAATATGACGCGGGCCGTGCCGACGTGATGTTCGTGATCCAGCGCGTGCTGGAACATGACGGCAAGCTGACTCTGCTGGACCAGAACGAGATCATCACGCCGAACCCGTGTTTCCGCCTGTTTGCCACTGCAAACACCGTGGGTCTGGGCGATACCACGGGTCTGTATCACGGCACCCAGCAGATCAACCAGGCGCAGATGGACCGCTGGTCGCTGGTCTCAACCCTGAACTATCTGAGCCATGATGCCGAGACGATGATCGTGCTGTCGAAGGCGCCGCATTACAACACCGCCGAGGGCCGCAAGACCGTCAGCCAGATGGTCACCGTGGCCGACCTGACCCGGACCGCCTTCATGAATGGCGACCTGTCCACTGTCATGAGCCCGCGGACCGTGATCAACTGGGCGCAGAATGCCGAGATCTTCCGCAACGTGGGCTATGCGTTCCGCCTGTCGTTCCTGAACAAGTGCGACGAGTTGGAACGTCAGACCGTGGCCGAGTTCTATCAGCGCTGCTTTGACGAGGAACTGCCGGAGAGCGCCGCGAGCGCGAGCCTTGGTTAAGGCAAGCATCACCTCTGCGCTCATTGCGACCGTATGCGCTGGCTGTACACCGGTCAGATTTGAAAACCGTTACCCAAATGCCTATTTGGAAGAGGACTTCATATCTTCTCATGACGGTGGAGACGCGTTCGGCGCTCTCAGTTGTGGGTCAGTTTTTCACTATTGGGCAGCGTACAATAGCAAGAACGGTCTCCAATCCGCAAACGAAACCAAAGCGTCAAATGCGTTTCACACGTTACTCGCAAAAATGAACTATCGTTCTGGATGGAAAGACCTACAAAGCCTGTGGAAACGACCTGTATCCAGCGAGGAGCTTGAGCAGTTTGGCCCCCGTGAGGATCCTGTAACTGGTCGGATCTCGCACTCACTTTTTGACAAGTGCAAGAGACTGGCTTCAAGATACCCAGAAACGCAAAACCTAGCAGTTTTTTGAATGAGTAAACCAAACGACAACCCTGCCGATCCGTTCAAGAAGGCCTTGGCCGAGGCCACCAAGGTCATGGCTGATGATCCTGAGCTGTCGGTAACTTATACCGTCGATCCATCGGGCCTGTCGGGCGAGTCGATGCGGCTGCCGCAGGTGTCTCGGCGTATGACGCGGGAAGAGGTTCTGCTGGCTCGCGGCACGGCGGACGCTTTGGCGTTGCAGCGCCGGTATCATGATGACGCAACCCATGCGCGCTATGCGCCTCCGGGGGATATGGCGCGGGACTTGTACGAGGCGATGGAAACGGCGCGCTGCGAGGCGATGGGCGCGCGGGATATGCCCGGCACCGCCAGCAATATCGACGTCAAGATCGGGCATGAGGCGATCCGGCGCGGATATGACCAGTGCAAGCAGCCTGCCGACGCGCCCTTGTCGGTGGCGGCGGGATATCTGATCCGGCATCTGGCCACCGGGCGCGATCTGCCGCCTGCGGCCGAGAATATCATGAACCTGTGGCGCGGGTTCATCGAGGAACAGGCCGGTGGCGTGTTGGAAAACCTTGATGACGTGCTGTCGGATCAGGCGGAGTTCGCCAGGTTCGCGCGGCAGATGATCAAGGATCTGGGCTATGGCGACCAGTTGGGTGATGACCCTGATGAGCTGGACGACGAGCAGGAAGATCAGGCCGAGGACGACGCCGAGGAACAACCCGATCCCGACAGCACCGGTCAGGATGATCAGGACGATCAGGACGCGGATGCGACGCCTGAGCAGACGCAGGAAGAGCAGCAGGATCAATCTCAGGCGCAGGTCTCGATGGACGAGATGGCCGAGGATGAGCTGGGTGACGAGGCCGAGATGCCTGATGGCGAAGCGCCGCTGGAGCCGCCTGCCCCGCCGCCCGCATCCGAAGCGGACCCGGATTACAAGGTCTATCTGAGCACGCATGATGAAGAGATTGCCGCTGAGGATTTGGCGGAACCGGCCGAGCTGGAACGTCTGCGGGCCTATTTGGATCAGCAGCTTGAACCGCTGAAAGGCGCGGTGAGCCGTTTGGCCAACAAGCTGCAACGTCGGCTGCAGGCGCAGCAGAACCGCAGCTGGGAGTTCGACCGCGAGGAAGGCATTCTGGACGCGGGCCGATTGGCACGAGTGGTCGCGAACCCCACCACTCCGCTGAGTTTCAAGGTCGAGAAGGATACCGAGTTCCGCGATACGGTTGTCACGCTGCTGCTGGACAATTCGGGGTCGATGCGGGGGCGTCCGATTTCGATCGCCGCCATCTGCGCCGATGTTCTGGCGCGGACGCTGGAACGCTGCAATGTGAAAGTCGAGATATTGGGCTTTACCACGCGGGCGTGGAAAGGCGGTCAGGCGCGCGAGGCATGGCTGAACGATGGCCGCCCGCAGCAACCCGGCCGTCTGAACGACCTGCGCCACATCATCTACAAGGGCGCCGATGCGCCGTGGCGGCGGGCGCGGCCCAATCTGGGCCTGATGATGAAAGAGGGCCTGCTGAAGGAAAACATCGACGGTGAGGCGCTGGAATGGGCGCATCGCCGGATGATCGCGCGGCGCGAGCAGCGCAAGATTCTGATGGTGATTTCGGATGGGGCTCCGGTTGATGATTCAACCCTGAGCGTGAACCCCGCCAACTATCTGGAAAAGCACCTGCGCGATGTGATTGCCATGGTGGAGAAGCGCAAGATGGTCGAGCTGCTGGCGATTGGCATCGGTCATGATGTGACCCGGTATTACGACCGTGCGGTGACGATCACCGATGTGGAACAGCTGGCCGGTGCGATGACGGAACAACTGGCGGCCCTGTTCGACAGTGATCCGCGCGCGCGGGCACGGGTGATGGGGATGAAGAAGGTCAGCTAGGCTGGCCTTGCCTCCGGCGGGAGTATTTCCCAAAAGATGAAAAGGCGGCGATATCGACCGCCCGGCTGAGGGAGGTGTAGCATGTTCCAGTCCTTTGAGGTGACCGCGCGGCCCGAGCAGGGGCCGCCGCGTCTGGCTGCGTTGCGCGCGGAGCTGGTGCACGAAGGGTTGGACGGGTTTCTGATCCCACGGTCGGATGCGCACCAGGGCGAGTATGTGGCCCCGCGGGATGAGCGTCTGGCCTGGTTGACCGGGTTTACGGGATCGGCCGGGTTCTGTGCTGCGCTGACCGGCATGGCCGGTGTGTTCATCGACGGGCGGTATCGCACGCAGGTCAAGGCGCAGGTTGCGGATGTGTTCACGCCGGTGCCGTGGCCTGACATCAGCCTGAGTACATGGTTGAAAGCGCAGTTGCCCGGTGGTGGTAAGGTGGGCTTTGATCCGTGGTTGCACGCGGCAGGGCAAATCTCGTCCACGCTTGGCGAGCTTGAGGGCACAGGTATCGAACTGGTGCGCTGCGGCAATCTGGTGGACCGCATTTGGGCGGACCAGCCTGAACCGCCGATGCAGGCGGTCAAGGCGCATCCGATCGAGTTTGCGGGCGAAACCGCTGACAGCAAGATTACCCGACTGGCCGCAGACCTGCGGCAGGCCGGACGAAAGGCCGCTGTGATTACATTGCCGGATTCGATCATGTGGCTGCTGAACATTCGGGGGTCGGATATCGCCTATAATCCGGTGGCCCACGGGTTTGCGATTCTGCATGACGATGGCCGGGTCGATCTGTTCATGGCTGCGGCAAAACTGTTGGAGGTGCAGGATCATCTGGACCCGAAGGTGACGGTGCGCCACCCTGCGGAGTTTCTGGGCGCGGTGGCAGCGCTGGACGGTGCGGTACAGGTGGACCTGAGCACGGTGCCGCAGATCGTGGCGGACGCGTTGGGTGATGCCATGGTGGATGGCGGCGACCCCTGTGCCCTGCCCAAGGCCTGCAAGAACCCGGCCGAAATCGCGGGCAGCGCCGAGGCGCATTTGCGCGATGCGGTGGCGGTGGTCGAAACCCTGTGCTGGCTGGACGCACAGCCCCCCGGCAGCCTGTCCGAGACGCAGGTGGTCACGCGGCTGGAAGAAAACCGCCGCAGGGACAATGTGTTGCAGGATATCTCGTTCGATACCATTGCCGGGACGGGTCCGAACGGCGCGATCATGCATTACCGCGTGACGGACGAGACCGACAGCCGGTTGCAGGACGGTCATCTGCTGGTGCTGGACAGTGGCGGACAATATCTGGATGGCACCACCGATATCACGCGGACGCTTGCCATCGGCTCTGTCGGGGCGGAGGAAAAGACCTGCTTCACCCGCGTGCTGAAGGGCATGATTGCCATGTCGATGCTGCGCTGGCCCGCAGGGCTGGCCGGGCGCGATATCGAATGCGTGGCCCGCACGCCGCTATGGGCGGCGGGGCAGGATTTCAACCATGGTGTCGGACACGGCGTCGGGGCCTATCTGAGCGTGCATGAGGGGCCTCAGCGCCTGTCGAAGGTCAGCCATGTCCCCTTGCTACCCGGCATGATCCTGTCGAATGAGCCGGGATATTACCGCGAAGGGGCCTTTGGCATCCGCATCGAAAACCTTGTGGTTGTGGAAGAAGCCCCGGCCCTGCCCGGTGGCGATGCGGAACGCGCGATGCTGTGCTGGCGCACCCTGACATTTGTGCCAATTGACCGCAGGCTGATCATGGTTGATATGTTGACGCCTGACGAACGCCGCTGGCTGAACGCCTATCATCGCGACGTCGCGGAAAAAATCCGCCCAAGGCTGGGACATGACGCGCAACTGTGGTTGGATGCCGCAACTGCGCCGATCTGACACCCGCCTGTTACATAGAACGGGCAGAGGAGAGGCCCCAATACGTCGACGGAAGGAATAGAAATGACTGAGATCACGATCCAAAAAGCGCCGGGCAAATGGACTGTCCGTTCGGGCGGCGCGATTCTGGGCGAAACGAGCAACGCGCTGGAACTGCACGAAGGCGACAAAGCTCCGGTGATTTACTTTCCGCGCGGCGATGTTGCCATGGCATTTCTGGACCAGACCGACAAGGTGACGCATTGCGCCCGCATGGGGGATGCGACGCATTTTTCCATCGTCAACAAATCCTCGGTGACCGAAAATGCGGTCTGGAGTTATGAAGACCCGGTTTCCGCCGTGGCCGAGATCAAGGGATACCTGGCGTTTTATCCGGTGGACTCGGTGAAGGTGGAACAGATTTAAGGGCACCGGACAGGGTTTCAACGGAGGCTTCGGGAGCGCTTGTCCCGGTCGCGGGAGCCTTATGAATGTTCCTCGGCCGCGGTGGCTGCGAGGGCCCGGTTGTACGCCTTGAGCGCGTCGACATGGTAGAGCGCGCCGACGGGTGTCTCGGACCCGTCCTGTTCCAGAACGATAACCGGAATGCAGGGTATGTCGTCACGGTCGAAATAGGGCATCGCGGCCTCGAGCGTGGCGCTGGCCTGAACGCACAGGCCCTGTTCGATCAGGGCGTGCGCCTCGTCCGCAGTGATTGAGCGGTCATCCCCGATAGGGCGCATCACCGCCCCGGCGCGCAGCATCGCCAGCAGATAAGCCTGCGGCCCGGCGGCCAGGTGGACATCGCGGCGTTCCAGCTGGGTCAGGAAGAACGACCGGTCCACAAGGCGCGACGCCAATGCGGTGGATATGGATACAGTCACCATCACGGCAAGGCCGATCTGCCAGTCTCCGGTCAGTTCAAAGACGATCAGAGTGGTCGAGATCGGGGCGCCCAGCACCGCAGCAGCCACGGCGCCCATTCCGGCAAAGGCGTAAAGCGTATGCGTGCCGGACACATCCGGCAGCAGCCCAGTGGCGATCAGTCCGAACGCCAGCCCGGTCAGCGCGCCGATCATCAGGGACGGTGAAAACACCCCGCCCCCCATGCGCCCGCCCATGGTGATCGCCACAGCCACTGTCTTGGTCACCGCAAACAGGATCGCGGTAGTCAGCACCAGATCACCGGTCAGGGCGCGGATCGTGGTCTGATAGCCGACACCGATGATATGCGGGAACCAGATCGCCATCAGCCCCAGCATCCCGCCGGACACGGCCGGGCGCAGCCAGCCCGGAATGGACAGGCGGTTCTGGATATGGCTGCCGATATCTTCAGCAAAAAAGATTGACCGCATCAGCAGCAGCGCGACAAAGCCGCAGATCAGGCCAAGGATCAGGAAGGCGGGAAGTTCGACATAGAATTGCAGCGATCCGGGCGTTTCCAGCGTGAACTCGGTAACGTCGCCATATTCCAACCGGTTGATCACCGTTCCGGCGACCGAAGCGATGACGATCGGGGCAAAGGCATGCACGGCGAAGTGGCGCAGCACAACTTCGAGCGCGAACAGGGCCCCGGCGATGGGGGCGTTGAAGCTGGCTGATACGGCGGCTGCGACAGCACAGCCCAGCAGGTCACGGCCCGTGATCCCGTCGGCATGGATGCGGTTGCTGACCCAGGTGGAGATGACCCCGGCCATATGCACCACGGGGCCTTCGCGGCCCGTTGACCCGCCCGAACTGAGCGTGATCAGCGAGGCAAAGAACGAGGCGATGCCGGCCTTGACCTCGACCCGCCCGTCGGTGATGGCGGACCCTTCGATCACATCAGCGACGGACCTGACGCGCCCGTCATTGGTGAACCGGTTCAGGATCAGGCCCACGACCAGCCCACCGATGATCGGGATGATCAGGATCATGAACCACGGCAGTTTCTCGGCATGGCTGTGCAGCAGCAGAACGTCGTCGGTGTCATAGAGATAGGCCTGCAACGCGCGGATGGCCTTGCGGAATCCAAGCGCCATGAAACCGGCAGCGATACCGATGACCAGCGCGATGAACCAGAACTGGATCTGGCTTGGTCCCCGGCGCAGCATCACCCGCCACGCATCCCTGATCGCGGCCAGAGCCTGATTGAGCTGGTTGCGCAGAACGGTGCGGGTCGACTGGGTCATTGGCCCTCGGGGATCATCACGTAACCCTTAGTAAGCCACGGAGCACCCTAATAAAAGTGAGATAGCGACAGTGTGAGGCCATTTCGTGCCACGGGCGCATCAGGCCTGCAGCAGGGCCCGGGCGGCGGCGCGGGCCTCGTCCGTGATGGTGTCGCCCGCCACCATGCGCGCAATCTCGTCCACCCGGTCGGGTTGGGCCAGAGGGATGACGGTGGACAGGGTTTGCCCGTCCGTGACCTGTTTCTGCACCCGCCAGTGATGCGCCGCACGGGCGGCGACCTGCGGGGAATGGGTGACAACCAGCACCTGCCCGCCTTGCGCCAATGACGCGAGCCTGCGCCCGACCGCGTCGGCAGTGGCCCCGCCGACGCCGCGGTCAATCTCGTCAAAGATCATCGTGCGGGCGCTGTCATCGCCCGACAGGCACACTTTGAGCGCCAGCAGGAAGCGGCTGAGTTCACCCCCTGACGCGATCTTGTTCAGCGGCCCGGCAGGCGCGCCGGGGTTGGTGGCCACGGTAAAGGCCACCGCGTCGGTCCCTTCGGGGCCGGGTTCAGCCGGGGTGAGTTCGGTCCGGAACACAGCGCGTTCCATCTTGAGCGGGGCCAGTTCCGCCATGACGGCAGCGTCCAGCCGCCCTGCAGCAGCTGCGCGGGCCGCGCTGAGGTCGGTGGCGGCAGTGTCATAAGCCTTTTGTGCCGCGTCCACGGCGGCACGTCTGTCTGCTAGGTCGGCATCGCCTGCTTCCAACTGGTTGAGGCGGGTGCGCAGAGTGTCGGCAAACGCGCCCAGATCATCCGGGGCCACGTCGTGTTTGCGAGCCAGTGCGCGGATGGCAAACAGGCGTTCCTCGGCCTGTTCCAGTTCCGAGGGGTTGAAGTCCAGCGCCTGAAGGCAGGCGTTCACGCCATCCTGCGCCTCGCCCAGTTCAATCATCGCGCGGCCCAGCGCGGCAATCGGCTCGTCCAGCTGACCGCCTGCGTTGCCGGACACACCTTCCAGCCAGCGGATAGCGTCGGACATCGCCCCTTCGGCACCGTCCCCGGACAGCAGGGCGTAGGCGCGGGCGACATCATCGCGAATACGCTCGGCCCCCTGCATCATGCGGCGGCGGGCATCAAGTTCGGCATCCTCACCAGGCTGAGGATCAAGCTGATCCAACTCGGCAACCGCGTGGCGCAGGAAATCTTCCTCACTTCGGACGGCAGCCAGAGCGGCCTCGGTCTCGGCCAGAGCCTTACGGGCGCGTGACATGTCGGTCCAGGCCGCACGAACGGATGTCAGCCGGTCCGAGACCCCGGCAAAATCGTCCAGCATGGCCCGGTGGCCACGCGGGTTCAGCAACCCGCGGTCATCATGCTGGCCATGCAGTTCGATCAGGGTTTCCGACAGCGCCCGCAGCACATCGCCCGAGCAGCGGCGGTCATTGACCCAGGCGGTCTTGCGCCCCTCGGCGGTGTTGATCCGGCGCAGGATCAGCTCATCCCCGCCCGGC
This sequence comes from Ruegeria sp. AK11, assembly GCF_056541095.1. NCBI lineage: Bacteria > Pseudomonadati > Pseudomonadota > Alphaproteobacteria > Rhodobacterales > Roseobacteraceae > Ruegeria > Ruegeria sp. AK11. The sequence goes on along the minus strand of NZ_JBQFXU010000001.1, from coordinate 195,699 downwards.
AAGCCCGCTTCGGCCAGTATCGCATGTGCGGGATGATCGGGGGAAAGTTCGAACTCGGCCACAACCTCGCCCTGCGCCGCACCCTGCCGCACCAGTTCGGCCCGCCCGCGCCAGCCCAGAACAAACCCCAGAGAATCCAGAAGGATCGATTTGCCCGCGCCGGTTTCGCCGGTCAACGCATTCAGGCCCGGCTGAAAACTGAGTTCCAGCCGGTCGATGATCAGCATGTCGCGGATATCAAGGGCGCGCAGCATCGGGTCTTCAGCGTCCCAAGCCTAATGCCATGGCGATTACAACCACTCACCCTTGATGGTCTGACGATAGATCGTGCTGAGCCAGTTGTTGCCACGGCTCTTGAGCTGGAGCCCGCGTGAGGTCAGCAGCTTGTAGGCATCGTCATACCATTCCGAGGATTGGTAGTTGTAGCCAAGGATGGCACCTGCGGTTTGCGCCTCATCCAGAAGGCCGAGGGACAGATAAGCCTCGACCAGACGATAGAGCGCTTCGGCGGTGTGGGATGTGGTCTGGAAATCCTCGACCACGACGCGGAAGCGGTTGATGGCGGCAACAAAGTGATCCTGACGCAGGTAGTAGCGCCCGATCTCCATCTCTTTGCCTGCCAGATGGTCAAAGGCCAGATCGAATTTCAACACTGCCGAGGTGGCATATTCGCTGTCGGGATAAACCTCGATCACGGTGCGCAGCGATTGCAGCGCCTGAAAGGTCAGCCCCTGATCGCGCCCGACCTCGTCAATCTGGTCATAATAGCTGAGCGCCAGCAAATACTGGGCATAGGCCGCATCTTCGTCCGTTGGATAGAAGTCGATATACCGCTGGGCCGCGGCCCGGCTTTCTTCGTAGTTCTTGTCGGAATGGAACGAGAACGCCTGCATGATCAGCGCACGCTTGGCCCAGTCGGAATAGGGATACAGACGCTCGACCTCGGAGAAATACCAGGCCGCGTCATCCGAGCGATTCTGCGACAGTTCGTATTCGCCACGGGTATAGATCTGTTCCGGTGTGAACCCTTCCAGATTCTGATCCCGGTCCGCGCCCTTGTTGCCAAAAAGGCCGCCTGCGTTTCCACATGCCGTCAAAACTGCTGCCAGAAGAACCGCACCTGCGAATCTGACTGCCGCCTTGCTGCCAACCATACCGCCCATCCTTGTCGTCTTACTTAAGGGGGTTCGCCCCGAATTGAGCCATGGTCTAGCACAGAAAATTCCGGTGCAAAACGCCTTATGCAACATCTGGCGCAAATGTCGTCAGAGTTGATCTGATCAGGCGACTTCGGGAATTTCGTTTACGATCAGGCCCTGCCCCGGCAGACGCGCGGCCTGTTCCGGTGTGCACAGAACCGGACGCACAGCACCGGGTGTTTCAAACAGATTGCGCAGCAATGTGTTGGTCAGCGAATGACCCGACTTGTCGCCCGTGAAATGGCCCAGAATCGGCCCGCCTGCCAGGTAGAGATCACCCAGAGCATCCAGCATCTTGTGGCGCACGGCTTCGTCGGCGCGGCGGAACCCGCCGGGTGTCAGCACCTCACTGCCCTGCACCACCACGGCGTTATCCAGGGTACCGCCAAGGGCTAAACCGTTTTCGCGCATGGCTTCGACATCAATGCGGCGGCAGAACGTGCGGCAATCGCTGAGTTCGCGCGCGAACGACCCGTTGCGCATATCCAGTGTCTTGGTCTGGCTGCCGATTGCGCTGTCTTCGAAATCGATGTGAAAGTCGATGATCAGCCCATCCGCGGGCGCGATGCTTGCGCTGGCCCCTTCACGCGATGCGGTGACGGTCTTCAGCACCTCATAGGCCAGCACCGGGCTGGCCTGACGACGCACGCCTCGGGCCATGATACCGCGTACGAAATCGATCGAAGACCCGTCCATGATCGGCACTTCGGGGCCGTCGATTTCAATCAGTGCGTTGTGAACGCCGCACCCGGCCAGAGCAGCCATGATATGTTCGATGGTGGATACCGACACCCCGGCGTCATTCACCAGACGGGTGCAAAGCGGGGTCCGTTCGACCACGTGATAGATCGCCGGGATCATCGCATCGCCCAGATGGATATCCGTCCGTTTGAACCAGATGCCATGACCAGCTGCAGCCGGTTTCAGGATCATGGTCGCAGGCTTGCCGCTGTGCAGCCCGACGCCTTTAAACGTGACCGGAGATTTGAGCGTATGTTGCAAAATGGGCCTCGGCGAGTGGTGTCCAGCCTTCTGGGGCTGTGTTGGACACTCAGTTAAGGAAGCCCGCGTCAAGGCTCAACTCACTCTTTGTAACCGAATGAAACATGTATGTAACAGATCGGCAAAACCCTGCTTACCTATTCGTAAGCCACTGTTTTAAAACGAATTAGGGCCGCCAAATGGCGACCCCATGAGTGGATTTTGTTACCGCGATCAGTTGGCCTGGCGGCGCAGGAAGGCCGGAATTTCGATACGATCCTGATCCGGGTCGGCCTCATCGTGAATCGGTGCCGTGGCCTCGGACTGGCGCAAAACGGGCTGCTGACGCGGCGGTTGGGCCGGTGTGTCAGAGGCGTGCCCGGTCATCCGGTCGATCAGCCGATTGAAGCCAAACCGCGAGCGTTCTTCGGGTTCGTGATGTGAAACCGTCGCTTGCGGGCGGGGCGCTGCGGCGCGCTGAGCTGCCGTGGGAACCTTCTGAACCGCTGCCTGCAAACGCTGGAGCGCTTCGGGCGACGGGGTGCCTGCGACAGGCGCGCGCGGGGCAACAAAAGCCTCGGGTGTCGGTTCGACATGCTCGGGCTGCGGCTCGAATTCGGCGACGCGCGGCTGATAGGCCGGGGGCGGCAGATCGTCCTCATCCCGCTCGTCGAACGGCTGGAACTGCGGCTGGGCGGGCTCTTCCGCGGCTTCAAACAGCGAAGGTTCGCGGTTTTCTTCCATCTGCGGCGCGGGCTCTGCCATTTCGGCGGCTGCGGGCGCTTCTTCGCGACCGTATTCTTCGGCCGAAACGGTGCGGGTCAGCGGCTCGGACATCGAGCGGCGCGCGACCGGAATGTCAGCCGTTTTTTCGGTGGCGTCGATGCCGGTTGCAACAACCGACACGCGCATACCGCCTTCCATGGCGGTATCCAGCGTCGAGCCGACGATGATGTTCGCTTCGGGGTCCACTTCCTCGCGGATGCGGTTGGCGGCTTCGTCCAGTTCGAACAGGGTCAGGTCGTGCGAACCGGTGATGTTGATCAGCACGCCTTTGGCGCCCTTGAGGCTGATTTCGTCCAGCAGCGGGTTTGCAATGGCTTTTTCCGCCGCTTGGATGGCGCGATCTTCGCCAGTTGCCTCACCGGTGCCCATCATGGCTTTGCCCATCTCGTCCATCACGGCGCGTACATCCGCAAAGTCGAGGTTGATCAGGCCCGGACGCACCATCAGGTCGGTTACGCCTTTGACACCCTGATACAGGACATCGTCGGCCATCGAGAACGCCTCGGTAAAGGTAGTCTTTTCATTGGCGAGGCGGAACAGGTTCTGGTTCGGAATTATGATCAGCGTGTCGACGACCCTTTGCAGTGCCTCAACACCGTCCTCGGCCTGACGCATCCGCTTGGCACCTTCGAACTGGAAGGGCTTGGTTACGACACCCACGGTCAGCACGCCCAGTTCACGTGCGGCCTGCGCGATGATCGGAGCAGCGCCGGTGCCGGTGCCGCCGCCCATGCCCGCAGTGATAAAGCACATATGCGCGCCTGCCAGATGGTCGACGATCTGTTCGATGCTTTCTTCGGCGGCTGCGGCACCCACGGCCGGACGGGCCCCTGCCCCCAGACCTTCGGTGACCTTCACACCCAGTTGAACCCGCGCCGAGGACTGGCTTTGCTGCAGCGCCTGCGCGTCGGTGTTGGCGACGACAAAATCGACGCCGTCCAGCTGTTTTTCAATCATGTTGTTGACAGCGTTACCGCCCGCACCGCCAACGCCAAATACTGTAATCCGAGGCTTCAGTTCGTCTTGCCCGGGCATCGAAAGATTCAATGTCATGCTCTGTCCGCCTGTATTTATGTTCCGCCAAAGCGGTGTTTTTCTTACCTATCCTTGCTCGATTCTAGCGGGCTGATGCGAAAAGGTCACGTCAAAAATCGCGATTCACCACAAAATATGGAGGAAATAAGGCAGAAACCGGCGGCATTTCGCAGGTACTGCCAGATATAGCGGAAACAGCGGCGACCATCACAAGCCAGACGACCCCGGCGCGAGGACTCAGCCGTTCGTCACGCTTTCGTCGACCATCATTTACACTGCGGAAAACTGCTCAGGTCCTGCCGCGAGGCCTCTGCCGGGCCTTGTGGATATCTTGAGGGATAAATCGACGCGCTGCAACCGGATTTTTCAACTGAGCGGTGCACTTGGACAGTTGAGGCTGGTTTCGGTGATGCTGCGCACCTCCTGGATTTCGCCATCTGCAAACGAGGCCAGACGCACCATCAGACGGCCTTCGTGCAGGAAGGGCCACCAGCAGACGGGAATACCATCCGGATCGTTGTCATAGAGAAAGCAGATCTGACCGTTTGGCGTGGTGATCTGCCCATAGACACAGCCCTGCCCCTCTTGCCGCCAGACCGAGATGTGACGGTTCAGAAACTGCTCGGTCCCGACCAGATCGTTGCTGCGAATCTCATGGAAGGTGAGCGTTTTGCCGACGGCGGCATCCAGAAATGCCTCAGGCGTGATGATGGTCTGGGCCGAAACCCATCCCGGCAACAGGGCCGCACACAAAGCGGCCCGGCACAGGGGGCTACCAGTTGTCACGGAACCACCGAACGGCCCGCTTGAACGGGCGCGCGGCGTAGGTGTCGACCGGGATTTCGAAATCCCACCATTCGTCCTGCGGGTGCGCCGCAAACAGGCTGAGCCCCACGGAGGACGAGAACGCCGGACCTGTCGCCGATTGCGGCAGGCCATGCACCCGCAGCGGGCGACCCAGACGCACGCGTTGACCAAGGATGCGGGTCGCCAGACCGTCCAGCCCCATGATCTGACTGCCGCCACCGGTCAGAACGATCTGCTGGCTTGGCATGTGTTCAAACCCGGCCGCATCCAGACGCACGCGGACCTCTTCAAGGATTTCCTCGACGCGCGGGCGCATGATGCCGATCAACTCGGCCCGGCTGACGGTGCGGCGGTCGTGTTCCCAGTCACCGGTATCGCCGCCGATATCGATCATGTCACGGTCATCAGCGCCGGTCGCATGAACGCCGCCATTGAACGTCTTGATCCGTTCCGCCACTGCCGCGGGCACGCCCAGCCCCATCGAGATATCGGCGGTCACGTGATCGCCGCCCATACGCACGCAATCGGCATAGATCATGTGTTTCTTCATGAAGATCGAAACGCTGGTGGTGCCGCCGCCCATGTCGATACAGGCCGCGCCCAGTTCCTGCTCATCCTCGACCAGCGCGGAAATTCCCGAGACATAGGCCGAGTTTGCAATCCCGGCGAGTTCCAGATCGCAGCGTTTGATACAGCGCACGATGTTCTGGATCGCCATCGCATCGACGGTCAGCATGTGCATATCGACCGCAAGGCTTTGGCCCATCTGCCCGCGCGGGTCGATCAGGCCCGAGCGGTTGTCGAGCGCAAAGTTGACCGGCTGTGCGTGCAGCACTTCACGCCCGTCGCCGTAATCCGGCACGTCGCAGGCATTCAGAACACGGCCCACTTCGGCCTCGGACACCAGTTGGCCATCCAGATCGACCTGCGCGTCCAGCCCGTAAGAGCGCGGGTTGGCCCCCGAGAAACAGGCGATGACGTGATCGACACGGATATCGGCCATCTTCTGCGCCGCTTGCAGGGCGGTGCGGATGGCGCGTTCGGTTTCCTGCATGGCGGTGACTTCGCCAAACTGTACGCCGCGCGAACGTGTCGTTGCGGCCCCGATCACCCGAAACCCCGTCTGCCCCGCCATTGAGCCGATGGTGTTATCTTCACTCAGCCGGCCCGATCCGTCGAAACGCAGAACGAGGCAGGCAATCTTGGAACTGCCCACATCCAGAATCGCGATCACACCGCGTTGCAATGCCTGGCGCCGCATCTGACGCATGGCGCGTTGGGACTGATAAAGATCGGTCATCATGCTCGTTACTGCCCGTTACTCATTGTCACTTTTGTATTCCACCAGTCTTCGCTGGCGGCTTTGGTCATTCGGATGGTGGGACGCTGGCCTAGGCGCATGTCGACCACGGCCACGTCGCGTTCCAGAAGGTCCTGCACTTCGTTCACCGCAAGCACGCGTTCCAGCGCGCGCACCGGGCGTTCGGTCGGCAGCATGATGCGCTGGCCACGGTCCAGGACCAGATCCCAGCGCCGTTCACCCACGCGCACCAGCCCGCGCACACGGTTGCCCAGGCTGCGGGCGGTCTGAAAGATCTCGAGCGCCTGCGCCACATGGGCATCCGCACCCGCGCCCGCGATCAGCGGCAGGTCGGCATGGTCCTTGCGAGAGGTGGTTTCCTTGACATGCGCGCCGGTCTCGTCGAGCAGTTCGAGCCCGTCATGCGTCCGCCAGACAATCACGGGCTGACGCTCGACCACGTTGACCTGAAGGATGCCGCCCGGACGGATGCGTACGGTTGCCGATTTCACCGGATCGAGCCCGGTGATCGTGTCGCGCATCTGTTCGACATCCAGATCCCAGGAACTGATCGGAAAATCCAGAGGCACGACCTCGCGGATATCATCGGACAGGCTGGTGCCTGCCCCGTCGATGGCCATCAGGTTGACCATGAACTCGGGGCGTTCCTGAATCGAGGTGCGAATATCGGCGATATAGGTACCAAGCGCTTCGCGCCGGTCCTGAGAGGCAAAATAGACGCCAACTGCTGCGGCAATGGCGCAGATCGGCAGGCCAAGCTTGACGCCCAGACGGATACCCGGTGTCAGCATCCAGCGCTGAAGACGATAGCTGAGGCGCGACGGGGCCGGATCACTGCGGCGTGCGGTGCGGGAAAACACCCGCGCCCCGCGCAGACGCAGAATGGGCTGGGTGTCATGCGGCTCCGTATCGGCCGAGGCAAAATCGGCATCCGGCCCGGCAAGGGGTTTGGTGCGATGGATTTCCAGAGAGCGGCTGGCGATTAACGGTTGCATGAGGCGTCCTCAACCATCCAGGCGCAGAGCTGGCCAAATGTCATGCCCAGATGCGCGGCTTGTTCCGGGGCCAGCGAAGTGGGTGTCATGCCCGGCTGGGTGTTGGTTTCCAACAGAAACAAACCATCAGCACCCGCGCTGTCATCCCAGCGAAAATCGGTGCGGCTAACGCCCCTGCAGCCCAAAGCATCATGCGCGCGCAGGGCATAATCCATGCAGCGATCAAAGATGTCCTGTGGGATATCGGCAGGGACCACGTGCCATGATCCGCCGGGTTTGTACTTGGCGTCATAGTCGTACCAGCCGCCATCGGTCATGATCTCGGTCACGGTCAGGGCGCGGTCGCCCATCACGGTCACGGTCAGCTCGCGTCCGGCCACGTATTTCTCGACCATGATCTGGTCGGGCATGTCTTCGGACAGCTGCGGCGGGCCATTGGCGTTTTCGTGGACAATGTAGATACCGACGCTGGACCCTTCGTTATTGGGTTTGGCTACATAGGGCGGTTCCATCACGTGGGCGCGAGTCACCTCGGCACGCGGGACGATCACACTGGGGACAACGGGCAGACCTTCGGCCTGATAGACGTCCTTGCTGCGTTGCTTGTCCATCGCAAGGGCCGAGGCCAGAACACCCGAATGGGTATAGGGAATCCGCATCCATTCCAGCATCCCCTGCACGCAGCCATCCTCGCCCCAGCGGCCATGCAGGGCGTTGAAAACCACATCCGGCTGAATATCCAACAGGCGCGCATAGAGGTCGGGACCTGCGTCCAGTTCGACCACTTCAATACCTTCTCCCACAAGGGCGGCCGCGCATTCGCGCCCAGAGCTGAGAGACACCTCGCGTTCCGCCGAGGGGCCGCCCATCAATACCGCCACTTTGGGGTTTGTCCTGCTCGACATACCCAATGTGCGCCTCAATGTCCCCGGACCTTATGTGGTGGTCCGTACTGCGTTTATGCCTTTGATCCGTCGCCTGAATTTGCCTGTTTTGGTCTGACGGTCGGGGCTTTATTCTTTTAGCGGATCACCGACCCGCATGATTTCCCACTCTAGCGTGATGCCGCTTGTTTCGTAAACCTTTTTTCGCACCTCTTCGCCCAGACCTTCGAGGTCGTCAGCGGTGGCGGTGCCGGTATTGATCAGGAAGTTCGAGTGTTTCGGGCTCATCTGTGCCCCGCCGCGTGTCGCGCCGCGCATTCCGGCATCGTCGATCACTTTCCACGCCTTGAGGTCATGCACGTCATCAGCCTGCCCGGTCGAGGAAAAACCGGCCGGGTTGCGGAAGGTCGATCCGGCGCTGCGGTCCTTGGTGGGCTGGGTTTCGTCACGCTTCTTCAGTTGCGCTTCCATTCGGGCATGAAGGTCATAGGGATCGCCGGACGGGCCTTCGAACGTGGCCGAAATCAGAACGGCGCCTTCGGGCAGGTCGGACTGGCGATAGCGAAAGTTCAGATCCTCGGTCGTCAGGTCCCGCAGGTCGCCCTGCCGGGTGACAATGGTGGCCTTGCGCAGCACGTCCGCCGTGTAGCTGCCGTAACAGCCCGCATTCATCCGCACCGCGCCCCCGATCGAGCCGGGGATGGTGCGCAGAAAGGTCAGGTCCACACCCGCATCCGCGGCCTTGCGCGCAACATGCGCGTCCAGTGCGGCAGCGCCCGCGATGACCGTATTGCCCTCAACCGAGATGGCGTTGAACCCGCGCCCCAGCCGGATCACCACGGCCCGCAAGCCACCATCGCGCACGATGAGGTTCGAGCCGACCCCCATCGGGAAGACCGGCACACCATCCGGCAGATCGCGCAGGAAGGCCTGCAAGTCTTCGATATCGGCAGGTTGAAACAGGTAATCCGCCGGCCCACCAACGCGGAGCCATGTGAGGTCAGACAGGTTGCGCGCTTTGGCCAGGCGGCCCCGGACATCGGGAAGAACAGGGGGAAGCGGAGTCATGTAGTCGCGCGCACCGCCAGGCTGCGCCCACCGACCCCGCCCATGATTGCGGCAAAAAGGAAGGGGAGTACACCGGCAGTCAACCAGACCAGCGGGCCGAACGCCTTGTCTTCTTCACCCGTTCCGACACCGGCCAGCACGACGATCAGCCCCAGACCAACCGCGGATGTCAGCCCGATCAGCCACAGAAGGCTGCGCAGGCCAAGCCAGCGGCCCGCTGTAAACCCGGCAGCGGCACCCAGAACGAAGGAAACAAGCGGCAGATAGGCAAATGTGGCGATTGTAGCCATGACAGACCTCCTGAAGTTGGCCGGTTATTCTTTGGCCGCCTTCATGCCCTGCATTTTCACCTTTGTCCAACGGGTCAGATAAATCACCGGCCAGCGCAGCACGGACATGCCCATTGCCAGCACCAGCAGCCCGATCCAGGGGCCATTTTCATAGGTGACATAGCCGACGATGGGAATGCCCACGATGATCAGGATATAGGCGCGCGTCCAGTGGTTGTCGGTGCTGGGGATCAGCGCAAGAACGTTGGCGGCAATGCCCCACAGGGCTGCCAGAGCGATAGACCACGTCATTCTGCGACCTCGCGCCCTGTCAATTTGCGCCAGTAATACCGGATGGGGTTGCGGAACATCGACACGAACCCGGCAAATGCCGCGACCGACCAGAACCAGCCGTGGACATATCCAAGCCATACGACCAGCACTGGTGCGCAGACCAACAGGACAAACCCCGGCGGGAATTGCAGCCGCATCGGCAGCATTGCCACGATGGTGGCGCAGATCACCCAAAGCGCTGCAAAGATCATCGAATAGTCCATTCGCCCCTCCGAGGACACGCGACTGTTGCGGTCAGAATATCACACTTTTAAGTTGTGCGACAAACAAATGACGCGTCAAACAGCTTGTTTTCTTTGCAATCTCTCGGGCAGGCCATTGGCCCAGGCGCTGATCGTACCGGCGCCGAGGCAGACGACCATATCGCCGGGACGGGCCTGTTCGCGGACGAGGCGTTCAAGGTCGTCTTCATCCAGCAGCGCGCGGGCGTGGCGGTGGCCGTGACGGATCAGGCCCTGCACCAGATCGTCGCGTGACGCGCCTTCGACCAGGTCTTCGCCAGCGGCAAAAACCTCGGCAATGGCCACGACATCGGCGTCGTTGAAACAGGTGCAGAAATCGTCAAACAGGTTGGACAGGCGCGAATAGCGGTGCGGCTGATGCACGGCGATCACGCGACCTTCGGTCGCCTGACGGGCGGCCTTGAGAACGGCGGCGATTTCGACCGGGTGGTGGCCGTAATCGTCGATGATGGTGACACCGTCGATTTCTCCGACCTTTGTAAAGCGACGGTTGACGCCGCCGAAATTGGCCAGCGCGTCGCGGATTTCCGCAGCTTTCATACCCAGATGACGAGCGACGGCAGCGGCGGACAGCGCGTTTGAGACGTTGTGATCGCCGGGCATCGGCAGGGTGCAGCCTTCGATCATCTTGTCTTCGTATTGCAGATGGATGTCGAAATGCGCCACGCCACCTTTGTAGGTCAGGTTCACAGCCCGCACATCCGCCTGCGCGTTGAACCCATAGGTTCGCACACGGCGGTCGGTGATGCGGCCGACAAGGGCCTGAACCTCGGCATGATCGGTGCAGCAGACGGCCAGACCGTAGAATGGCAGGTTCGAGACGAATTCGTAAAAGCCGTCGCGCAGCCTGTCGAAATCACCCCAATGTTCCATATGCTCGGGGTCGATATTGGTGACAATGGCAATGGTTGCGGGCAGGCGGTTGAACGAGCCATCGCTCTCGTCGGCTTCGACCACCATCCATTCGCCCTGCCCCATCCGCGCGTTCGATCCATAGGCGTGGATGATGCCGCCATTGATCACGGTCGGATCGAAATCGCCTGCCACCATCAGTTCGGCCATCATGGTCGTCGTGGTGGTCTTGCCGTGTGTTCCGGCAATGGCAATGTTCGAGCGCAGGCGCATCAGTTCGGCCAGCATGTCGGCGCGGCGGACAACCGGCAGCCCTCGGGCGCGGGCTTGGTCCAGCTCCGGGTTGCCCGGTTTAATCGCGGTCGAGACAACCACAACGGCCGCGTTTTCAAGGTTTTCGGCGCGCTGGCCGACGAAAATCTCGGCCCCCAAACTGGCCAGCCGGTCGGTGATCTTCGAGGCCTTCAGGTCCGAGCCCTGCACCTGATACCCCAGATTGAGCAGCACCTCGGCGATACCCGACATGCCAATCCCGCCGATGCCCACGAAGTGGATCGGCCCTACGTCCTGCGGCAGTTTGGTTGCTGGGTTCATGTGGTCTCCTTCTGCGCCAGCTGCTCGACCAGAGCGACCAGACGCTGGGTGGCATCGGGCGCCCCGACCGACAGAGCGCCATGGGCCATTTTCTGTGCGGCTTCGGGGTTCGTAAGAACCGTGGTGATTTGCTGTGTCAGCGTGGGAACGTCAAGCGCATTTTCCGGGATCATGATGGCCCCGCCGGCCTGCACCAGCCCGCGCGCGTTGGCGGTCTGATGATCCCCGGCGGCAGCAGCAAACGGGATCAGGATCGAAGGACGACCGATGACCGAGATATCGGCCACGCTGGACGCGCCCGAGCGCGAGATCACCAGCTGCGCATCCGACATGCGGCGGGGAATGTCATCGAAGAAGGGCTGAACGTCGGCGCGGATACCATGGTCTTGGTAAAATGCGCTGACCCGTTCGCCATCTTCATCCCGCGCCTGATGCGAGACACGGATATGCGCGCGGAGGTCTTCGGGCAGCGCGGCAATCGCTCCGGGCACCATATCGCTGAGGATGCGCGCACCCTGCGAGCCGCCCATCACCAGAACCGACATCGGGTAATCACCCGGCGGGATATACCCGGCGGCGGCGCGGTCCAGAACCGCGGCACGCACCGGGTTGCCGGTGTGGATGCCATGCGCGCCTTCGGGCAAATCCGTCGGCCAGACGCCGCAGGCCACCTGTGCAACGCGGGTTGCAAACAGCTGGTTCACGCGGCCCAGTACCCCGTTCTGTTCATGGATCATCCGCGGTATTTTCAGCAGGGTCGCGGCGCCCAGCGCCGGGATCGACGGATAACCGCCAAAGCCCACGACAACATCGGGTTTGTCGCGCATCATCTGGAAGACCATGCTGGTGACACCACCAGCGATAATCGGGCCAACCATCGCCTTTGCCGCCAGACCGCCACGGGCGAAGGTGGCCGAGGACGCCTCGACAATTTCGGTCGAATGGGGAAAGCCACCGGTATAGCGCGCACCGCGCGGGTCGGTGGACAGGCGCACGCGCCAGCCCGTGTGCAGCATCGCCTCGGCCAGCGCCTGAGCGGGGAACATATGGCCCCCGGTGCCGCCAGCCGCAATCAACAGGTAAGGGTTCCCCATTATCCTCGTCCGCGCAGAATATCGCCTAGTTCGCCCTGTGGGCGGTTTCGGGTGAAGGCCAGCAGCATGCCAACGGCAATACCGCCAGCAATCAGGGACGAGCCGCCATAGCTGACGAACGGCAAAGTCATGCCCTTGGCCGGCAGCAGACGTACAGCAACACCCATGTTGATCATCGCCTGAACGCCAAACATGCAGGCCAGACCGGTACCGGCCAGACGAATGAACATGTCGCGTTCGCGCATCAGCCGCAGCAGCGAGCGCACGACGATCAGCGCGTATAGCGCAATGATGATCATGACAAGGATCAGGCCGTATTCCTCGGCCGCGACGGCGATGATGAAATCGGTATGGGCATCGGGCAGCGACCATTTCACCTGCCCCTCCCCCACGCCGACGCCGAACAAGCCGCCCTCGCGGATGGCATTGGTGGCATAGCCCAGCTGGGTGGTCGGATCGACCTCTTGATTCAGAAAGCCGTCGATGCGGCGGGCAAAGTGTTCAGAATTCGAATAGGCCAGCATCCCGCCCAGAACGACAACACCGGCCATGCCCAGCAACAGCAGCATCGGGGCCCCGGCTACGAAATACATGACGCCCCAGCCGAACAGGATCAGGCAGGCCTGACCGAAATCGGGTTGCATCACCAGCATGGCCACGATGGCCATGCAGAGCGCAAAGGACCACAACCGCCCCGGAGGGCCATTGATTTCCTGTGAGGCCGCCAGCAGCCATGCGGCCACGACGACAAAGCCGGGTTTCAGAAACTCGGACGGTTGCAGCGAGGCAAAGCCCAGCGAATACCAACGCACCGCACCCTTGCCGAAATCCGTTCCAAACACCGGCAGGAAGACCAGAGCGACGAAGGCCCCCAGAAAACCCAGAACGGCCAGACGCCGCACCAAGGTTGGAGACATCATCGAAGTCAGCAGCATCGCGATCAGCGCCAATCCGCCGAACAAGGCCTGACGCTCGACATAATGGAAAGGGTCGAACCCGTTGCGGCCGGCCAGTGGCGGTGAAGAGGCCAGCCCCAGCAACAACCCGATGGTAAACAGGATCAGAACGCAGGACATCGTCCAGCGATCGATAGTACGCCACCATTTCGGTAGAATCGGTTCTCCGCGCTGGTCCTGGACCGCGCCATACACCATCTCAGTCATGAGATACCGCCACTCTCTGCCTCGTTAACGCCCCGTTTTCGGGATCTGGCTGAGAGTCTACATGCAATTTGGCGATCAGGCCAGCCTGTTCAGGAGCAAATCGGGATTTCCCGCCCAAGACCCGCGCCGCACGCCCGGATCGCCGGTCAGCCGTTTTACAACGACCACCGGACGGGAGGAGGTGGGCATCAGACCTTGCTTAGCAGCAGCGGCACATCCAGCAACCCCGCCACACCGAACAGTTCGGCCCTGGGGGGCGGCGTGTAACCGTTGATCGCGTCAGCTTGCAGGGTTCCTGCGGCAGAGGACCAATACCAGTGGGTGTTGTCGAAACGCGTTGCAGATGTTTCGAGGTTCTTGAAGATGGCTTTGATCTGCACCCCATTGAGAACATTGGGCGACTTTCGCTGCATCATCGCTATTGCCCCGGCAACAAGGGCCGAAGCCCCCGAAGTGCCGCCGAATTCAGTATACAGCCCGGCAGGATCGTCCACCGCCTTTTTTCGGGTTTTGACCGCCGCGGCAAGGCTGCCTTCGACATAGCCCCGCGGGCCCGGCACATCCAAGGTCACCAACCGTTGAGGCGCGAATTCGACAATCGGGATCGCGTCACCACTGCCGTCGCGTTTCAGGTGATGTTTCGGGTTTTCCAGATGGAAGTCAGTGGCCGAGGCTGCATCACGGTCCAGACGAATTTGATAGCGGTTGTAGATCTCACCGTCATCCGAGGGGGCGGACACGGTCAGATCAGCAGAATAGTTCGAATACCCGGACCGGTAGCCATTATAGTTGACGGCCCCCACGGAAATGATCCCGTTGGCTGGATCACCGGACAGGCTGGCGGGGTAAATCAATTCACTTCGACCGTCATTGCCAGCCGCGCAGACCACCGGAATTTTCGTGCTGACCCATTCGACGACCTTGTGGAGCGCCGACCACGCCACTGAAATATCGCGCGCGTCACCGTCGGGTTCATCGCGCATCGTCTCGTGCAGGCGTGTCTTTTCGTGCCTGTCCAGACCCGGATAGAACGGTTCGGTAACAGTGGCAGGACGGTCATCATACCCGGGCCAATGGTCCGGGTTCGCTATGTCGCGCGGAAACAGGATGACATGAACATCCTTTTCATGAGCATAAAGAAACGCCGCAATCAACTCTTCCGGGCTGGGTGAGATCGACGTCGTGATCGGAATAACCCTGCTTTTGGGATCAACCCCGTAATACGCCGCGATATTGCCGGTATTGCCGAATTGATCCGCTGCAAAGCTGGTTCCGCAGGCCAGCCCGGCACAGCTGGTGCCGTGCCCGGCATAGCGATCATCATAAGCATCGATGTAACGCTTGACGCCAAAACCCGATCTCAATCCGGCAATCACCCGCTGTTCCTGCGACGTCAGGCCCGGAATGCCCAATGGGTTCTGAATGCCCGACAGATGTTGCACATGTTCTTCGATATGTTCTGCCCCTGCCCCAACGGCCGACCGGTCGATGTATTTGACACCGAACGGGTGGCTGGCCAGATCAAGGGCTTCGTCCCGAATGACCCTGTCCGCCGGAACCGGTCCGGTGTCCGGCGCTTTCAGGTTTGGGTGATGCGGGGCCACGCCCATGTCGATCAGGGCGATCTTCGCCTCGGCCAGAGCAGGGCCTGTGAAATCCCAGATCGCGCTGTCGATTTCCGGGCAGGTCTCTCCGTCAGCGGGCGGGGGCGCCTTGACGGTCAAGGCTTTGATCGCGACCAGATGCCAGAGATAGTAATATCGTGCGTAGTCTTCGTTTCCTGCGGTCATTTCGTCACCTCGCGTTGATCCTTAACCCAGCCATTCGTCTTGTGCTTCGTCCATCAGTTCGTCCAGAACCTCGGTCAGGTAAGCCACGGTTTTTCTGGCCAGACTTCGTCCGGCGGCTGTGTCGCTTGGGTAGTGCAGACCAGCCCATTCGCGGTTTTCAGCAATCCGCTGGGCGCGGTGGAACAAAGCGACAGTGCCCGGATGTTCAGGGATCAGCCGCGAGAACAGTTCGGCAATCGCGAAGGATTGGTAGGAGTGGTTCGAGGGGTAAGCCGCATGAAAAGGCACCGGGATAAAGGGCCGGATCAGCGGCTGGATGATATTGGGTCTGGGTCGGCTGAAGCGGTTCTTGTAGGTCAGGCCGATTTCATTCGTCAGTTCCAGCAGGATCGTCATCAGCGCACGTGTCGCATCAAAGCCACCCTGCTCGTCAATGCCCAGCGGGCTGAGATAGTCATCAATACCAAAGCCAGCCTGCGCCACGATTTCTTCGCGCCGTGTCGCCTGATTTGACCACTTTAGCCGCCCTTGCAGGATCAGCAGGTATTCGGTTTCCTTCATGCTTTCGTCAGGGCCCGGTGGCGGCAGAAGATCGATGTTTTCCCAGATTTTGCCCAGCAGTCCGGATGCGGGCAGCATACCGATCCGGCACAGATCGCGCATCTCGCGCCAGCCGAAGGAAGCATCGCTGCCGCCGACGTCAAAATCGCTGCGGTTCCGGTTACGATTGCGATTTCTGTTTCGGTTTCGGTTTCTGTTCCGATTGCGGTTTCTGTTGCGGTTTCGGTTCAGTGCGAATGCCGAAGATGCGCTCATCGTGACAGACGCCGCGCCGAGGGCAGAGCGTTTCCCGATCTCTTCGTCTTTCGCACCTTTTACACGGCTGTCAGACCTGAAGGGGTCGATGAATTCTTCGTTCTGCATGAACTCGGTAAGCTCGCGCAGTTTTTCAATATCCAGCAACTCGGGATCCAGATCATGAATGGCATTGAGGTAATCGATGAAGCTTTCCCTCTGCGCGTCGTAAATGAGATTGTCCAACGCCTTTCGATTGTCCCCCGGTGAGGCACCGAGACCACCGGTTCCGGCAAGGTTCATCAATTTCACCACCTTGCAAGAAATCAGCTCTCCACGTCGGGCCATCATGCCAAAATCATTGAGCGTGGACACGTAAGACATAAGTAAACCCCCTACTTTTTCCCCTACTTCAAGCGTGTTGCGGCAATCCGATCCGGGACAGGCCGCTTTCCATCAGTTGCGCGCTGAACCGTGTTGGCACCGGGAACCGGTCCTGCTGGATGCAGGCCAGCGACATGTCCGGTTCCAGATTGGTCAGCCGCTGCAAGGCGAACTCGCCTCGCTGCCGGTCACCTGCGTGCCCGTAAGCCGCAGCCAGATAGCGCATGACGGTTTTGAACTGCGGCTGAACCTCCATCACGGATTCGCCGAACCTGATGGATTTCTCGAACTCGCCATTGACCAGCGCGGCGACACATCCTGCCCCGTCAAACAGGTGCCGGTACGGGCTGTGCCGTCCGATAAGCCGTGCCTTCTGCGCGGCTTCCACCGCCAGCGCGGGGCGATCCGTGTAGCAATAGAGCATGGCTGCTGAATCCCAACTCATCGCCCGATAAGGGCTGAGCTCGAGCGCGCGGTCGACAAGATCCTGCGCCACCGAAAACTCTCGGAACACGTAGGAATGCACGTGGGCGACAAGGCCCAGAACAGTGCCGTTGTCCGGGTCAGCCGCGACCGCGCGGCGGGCCAGATCTCGCGCCTGCGCTTCAAGTGTAGCATCCCAGGTTCCGTACCGTTCGCCGACCTTGAAGGTCGTGACATAGGCCAGCCACGCAAGGTAGACCGGCTTGGGATCAAGCTCGTAAGCCGCCAGAATATCCGCCTCGAGCTGGTCCAGCCCCGGCCCGGTCATGGTCAGCAGGTGATGCACGGCGGCAACGGCGGTTTTCGCCGCGTGATGGGAGGCCGGATCGCGCATGTGACGCCCGTTCAGCAAAGCCGTCAGCAAAGCGTCGGTGGCATAGCTGATGAACGATGTCAGTCCCGAGCAGTTTTGCCCCAGAAAGTCACCCTGATCCGCCACCACATTCTGGCTCCAGATCACTTTTCTGTCTTCCGACCGCATTGCGGTGGCGGACACTTGTAACATGCTGCCACAGGTCGAAGCGCGACACTGAAGGAAAAGATCAGGTCCAGCCGACAGTGGTTCCTTTGGAAGCGCGACCTGCGGCACCCGGTAATCCTGAACCTCGAGCGCTTCGGTTTCGGTAAGGGATTTGGACAGCTGTTCCGCGACGATGTTGGACACGAATGTCGCGGTTTCGGAACTGCCACCGACATCCGGAGACAACAGACCTATCACGAAATTCGGGCGCGGTACGGAGAACGACATCTGCTCGGACCGGAAGGCTGTTGGATTGGTGGGAACGGGAACCGGCTGTGCTTTTCCGTCCTTCTCATAGGGGACGTCGATGGTTGCGCGGGCCACTTTGAACAGTTCGAGCGTGGCACCGATATTCTTGAGATTGGGCCGCCCGATCGAGTTGAACAGGAAATCCTGTCGTCCGCGCAGCGCATTGCGCACAACACTTGAGACCAGAACCTCGCCGGATGAGCCGACGCTTTCGATCCGGGCTGCCGTATTCACGGCGTCACCGATGATCTGTTGGTCAACCTCGAACGTGTCGCCAAGATGTATCCCAATTCGATACCCCTTGGCGTACCGGTCGGGGGCATGGGTCAGGACATCCTGCATCCCCAGCGCAGTTTCGACGGCGGCACGCGCACTTGGAAAGACGGCGCACAGCCCGTCACCGGTCAGGCCGGTCACCCGGCCCCGAAAGCTGTTAACCAGATCGCTGACGCAGTTCAGATCGCGGCGGATTCTGGCCAGCGTTTCCAGCTCGTCCTCGCGGACGGCGGCAGAGTAATCACATGCATCAAGGAACAGGATCGCCCTGAGCCGCGCCTTGGGAAGGTCGCCTGGATTGTTCAAATTCAGATTAATACCCATGATCGTGTCTCGGAACTCTTTAACTTGTTGAAATGTGCCACCCCGAAAACAGGCAGGCTGGCACGCATCAAAGGCGTGTTGCGATTGCAAATGCAGCCGACGGGTGTGAATGGCGCTGCATTGCGCGGGACGGGCCACGGGCCTGAATGGAAATCACGAGGCATAAATCGGCCCGCTGATGAGATTTGGTTTCTAAAATGCGTTAAGTTCAAAATAATAAGGGTTATTGTATTGTTTTAGTGAACTTCCGTCGACATATTTTTATTTTTGAACATATTTTTCGGTGTAATTTGGCCAATTTACCCGGCACCTGTGGCGCTTGGTGCTTGGCGGGCAAGACGGGCTGATGCGGCAAGACTTCCCGTTAGGAGTGCGCGAGGGCTGATCCCGGTCAAGCCTTTGGCATTGAACCGGCCCGATACTTTTGAACCAAGCGGATGGCCCGACACAGTTTCGGCTGACTGGTTCCGGAAATCGATTCTCCAAAAAGTATCCGAACGTTGCCCGGCCCGCACCGTTTCAGCCGGTCAAGCCAGTCGCCACCCTGTTCGGTGGCCCAACATTTGGCGGGACCAGGTGCCCTGCACAACCTGAACGGTGCCGCAATTTGACCGGACCAGAGCGTGGTTTTCTGTGATCTGCACCCTTCCAACCCCGCCCCGCGACGCGCGCGCATAATCCCGACAACCAGCCCAAACCGGCCCCCGTGCAAGGGTGTCACCGCCCGCAGGCCCCGATTTTCCGGGAATCATTCACCTGACAACTAAATCCTTTGCCTCAGGCCCGGTGCGCCGGGTTTCACCCTTGTCATCGCCGAAAATCCACGCCAAGGGCGGTGCATGAGGTTCGATACGATCATATTGGGCGCCGGAGCGGCAGGCATGATGTGTGCGGCCCGTTGCGGTGGGCGGGTGCTGGTAATCGACCACGCCAAGGCGCCGGGCGAGAAAATCCGCATCTCGGGCGGAGGGCGGTGCAATTTTACCAACATGTATGCGGGGCCGGGCAACTTCCTGTCGCAAAACCCGCATTTCTGCAAATCCGCGCTGGCCCGGTTTACGCAGTGGGATTTTGTTGACCTGGTGAACCGGCACGGCATCAAATGGCATGAGAAAACGCTGGGGCAGTTGTTCTGCGACGGCTCCTCGAAGCAGATCATCCAGATGTTGCTGGACGAGATGAGCCGCACCGGCGCCGAGTTTTGGGTGCAGACCGCGCTGCGTGATCTGCGCAAGGAGGACACCGGATTCGCGCTGGAGGTCGAGCGTGAGGGGCAGCGCCTGCATCTGACCTGCGCCAATCTGGTGCTGGCCACGGGGGGCAAATCCATCCCCAAGATGGGCGCGACCGGGCTGGCCTATGACATTGCCCGGCAGTTTGGCCTGCGGGTGACCGACACCCGAGCGGCGCTGGTGCCGTTCACCTTTTCGGATGGCCGGTTCAAGGACCTGTCCGGTGTTTCCCTGCCCGTGCGGCTGTCGAATGACCGCACAAGTTTTGACGAAGCGCTGCTGTTCACGCATCGCGGCCTCAGCGGACCGTCCGTTTTACAGCTGTCCTCCTATTGGCGCGAAGGCGAGGAGATCGGCGTGAACCTGATCCCCGAACTGCCCCTGTTCGATCTGCTGCGCGCACAACGGCAAAATGCAGGGCGCAAGGCGCTGACAACGGAACTGGCGCGGCATCTGCCGTCCCGGCTGGTCGAGTATTTAAGCCAAATCATCCCGATGTCCGGCAATCTGGCCGATCAATCGGACGCGAAACTGTCTGATCTGGTCGCGGCCCTGTCTGACTGGCGGCTGGTACCGTCGGGAACCGAAGGGTACCGCACCGCCGAGGTGACGTTGGGCGGAATAGATACCGATGATCTGTCGTCGAAAACGATGGAGGCCAAGGATGTCCCTGGCCTCTATGCGATTGGCGAAGCGGTGGATGTCACCGGGTGGCTGGGCGGCTACAACTTTCAATGGGCGTGGTCATCAGGCCATGCCGCAGGTGTTGCCATTGCCGCCAAGATTTAACCTACACTTCCGTTTTGCGCGGCATTAGCCGACGACGTTATACCCGCGACCGCGCATGCAGTTGCGCACGATCACTTCCTGGTTCTGGGTGTTGCTGATCGCGCTGGCACCCACACCGACCAGAGCACCGGCGGCCGCCGCACGGCCCAGATCGCTGGCGCTGTTGTCGATAATCGCTGTGGTTGCCGCCGCACCAGCCGCGCCGATGGCGGCAGCGCCCGCGGTGTTGCTGTCCAGCGTCGGGCGAGACCGGGCCAGCGCCTGACAATTGGCCAGATCGGACTGGTAGTTCGGACCCACAGGCCCGTCGATGATAGGAACATAATTCGCCCCGCTATTGGCGCAGGCCCCGGCCAGCGCAACGACGGGAAGGATGGAGAGAATTTTGCGTGCAGACATTTCCGCTTCCTCTTTATTGACCTGGAGGTGACGCAACCTCAATTCCCACAAAGTGTCAATCTGATTGAAAAATGTCCACATCTACCGGCGGGCTGTTGCAGGTGCGGCCTTAGCACAGCCGTTTTTGCACCTGCGCCGTGAAGTCGTCGCCACGCTGTTCGAAATTGTCATATTGATCGAAACTTGCCGCCGCCGGAGCGAGCAGAACGGTCTCCCCCGCCTGGGCTTCCGCCATGGCATGCGCCACTGCTGCCTCCATCGTGGTACAGACCTGCGCGTCGACCGTCAGCTGCATCGCAAAGCCCGCCGCCTCACGACCGATGACATAGGCTTTTATCACTTGATCCGCTGCTGCGTTCAGGGCTGCGACGCCGCCTTCTTTCTCAAGCCCGCCACAGATCCAGCGGATCTGTTTGAACGCAGTCAGCGCCTTCAGGGCGCTATCGACATTGGTCGCCTTGGAGTCGTTGACATAGGTTACCCCGTCCGCCTCGGCGATGATCTGGCTGCGGTGCGGCAGGCCCGGGAACGCGTGCAGCGCATCCTCGATCACGCGCGGCGCTAGGCCCAGCGACCGGCAGGCCGCATAAGCCGCACAGGCGTTCTGGTGGTTGTGGGCACCGGGAAGGCCTTTGATCGCGCGCAGGTCGATAGACCCGGCCTGCCGCCCTTTGCGGTATTCCGACAAAAACCCCTTGCGCGCGAAGACCTGCCATCCCGGCCCGGTCAGCTTTCGCGTTACCGAGATACGGATCACCCGATCATCCGCCGGCCCTTCGGCCAGCTGGCCAGCCAGAAAGGCGCCTTCGGTTTCATCGATGCCAACGATCGCGCGGTCCGGGCCGCCTTCGGCAAACAACCTTCGTTTGGCCGCGAAGTATCCGCCCATGCCACCGTGGCGATCCAGGTGATCTGGCGAAAGGTTGGTGAACACCGCCACATCCGGGGTCAGCGCACGGGCCAGTTCCGTCTGATAGCTGGAAAGTTCCAGCACCACGACCGAGCCATCGCCACCCGGATCGATATCCAAAACACCGCGCCCTATATTTCCGGCCAACTGCGCCTCGCGCCCGGCCTCGGTCAGGATGTGATGGATCAGCGCCGCGGTGGTGGATTTCCCGTTCGAGCCGGTGACCGCGATGACCCGTGGCGGAGTGTCATAGTTGCTCCATTCCGGCCCCGCAAAAGAGCGGAAGAACAGGCCGATATCATTGTCGACCGGCACGCCTGCATCCAAAGCTGCGGCAACCACGGGGTTGGGTTCGGGATAAAGATGCGGAATGCCCGGTGAAACGATGAGCGTGGCAATGGTGTCAAACGCCCCCTGTTTGCGCAGGTCGGCACAGGAGAACCCTTCGCCCTCGGCGTTGGCGCGGGCTGTGGGGTTGTCATCCCAGCAGACCGGTTCCGCCCCGCCTGCGCGCAAGGCGCGTGCGGTTGCAAGACCGGACCGGCCCAATCCCAGAACCGCAACTTTCTGCCCTGAAAAGCCTTTGACCGGGATCATTTCATGTGTCCTTTGCCTAGCTGCGCTTCAAGCCAGTCTGCCCGCTCGACCACGGGCCGTTTCGGGACAAGGACTGTCTGGAAACCAAGTTTCGGTAAGCGGTCGCACAAAGCTTCATATTCCGCAAGAGCGTCAGACAGATCATGCTGTCGCTCGCTGTCCTGAACATAGATTTCAGGCCATGGTGGAAACAGGAACACCCGGCAATCATAGTCAAGCCGCAGAATCTTATCACGCAGTGCATTTTCAAGATTTGTGCCCGTGCGCTCGAACCAGATCAGAGCATCCAGCGCCGACCTGTCAAACAGAACCAGACCAGCTGGAGCATGGGCCATGTCGTCAAAAGCCGTGCCGATCACCTTTCTGCAAAACGCCTCGGGGTCATTCCACGGTAACGCGTTCCCACCGCTATCCTGCTCGGCCCTGACCACACGTCGACCAGGTTCAGGAACCGTTGCGTAGCCACGTTTCGCCATTTCCTGCAGCAGGGTTGACTTACCTCCGCTGGAACATCCTGACAAAACAATTCGGCGGTTGGTCACCGCACCTTCAGCGTTGCAAGACCGATCATCGCCAGGATCAGCGAGATGATCCAGAAGCGGATGACGATGGTCGGCTCGGCCCAGCCTTTTTTCTCATAATGGTGATGGATCGGGGCCATCAGGAAGACCCGTTTGCCGGTGCGTTTGAAGTAGAGGACCTGAATGATCACGCTCAGCGCCTCGACCACGAACAGCCCGCCGACGACGGCCAGAACCAGCTCGTGCTTGGTGGCAACGGCAATGGCGCCCAGCGCGCCGCCCAGCGCCAGCGATCCGGTGTCGCCCATGAAGACCGCCGCCGGGGGGGCGTTGTACCAAAGGAACCCCAGACCCGCACCAAAGAGCGCTGAGGTAAAGATAAAGATCTCACCGGTGCCCGGCACGTAATGCACGTCGAGATATTCGGTAAAGTCGACGCGGCCCACCGCATAGGCAATCACGCCCAGCGTCGAGGCGGCGATCATCGCTGGCATGATGGCCAGCCCGTCCAGACCGTCGGTCAGGTTTACTGCGTTGGCGGCCCCTACGATCACGACAATCGCAAACGGAATATAGAAGATGCCCAGATTGACCAGCGTGTCCTTGAACACCGGCACGGCCAGCTGGTTCTGCAACGCTTCGGGGTGGTGCAACGTCGCCCAAAGCGAAGCCAGCACGGCAATAATCACGCCCAATGCGAGGCGCATCCGCCCCGGTACGCCCTTGGTGTTCTGTTTCGACACCTTGGCATAGTCATCCGCGAATCCGATGGCCGCATAAGACAGGGTCACGAAAAGCACCATCCAGACATAAGGGTTATCCAGACGCGCCCAGACAAGGGTCGAGGTCACAAGAGCCCCGACAATCAGCAAACCGCCCATTGTTGGCGTGCCTGCCTTGGAAAAATGCCCCTCGGGGCCATCATTGCGGATCGGCTGGCCCTTGCCCTGCTTTCTGCGCAGTACGTTGATCAGCGGTTTTCCGAAGATGAACCCAAAGATCAGTGCCGTCATGAAGGCACCGCCTGCGCGGAAGGTGATATACCGGAAGAGGTTCCAGAAATCCCCGCCATCCGACAGGGCGGTCAACCAGTACAGCATGACAATACCTTTCTCACACGAGGCGCATGGGCGTGATCACCCATCAAGCGCGCCCCCTTGCCCCATTTTGCGCAGACCGTCAACAATCGAGGCCAATCCCATGCTGAGAGAGCCCTTGGCCAGCACAGTATCGCCGTCCCTGACCAGCGAAGGCAACCGTTCGGCCATCTCGGTGCTGGTTTCAGACCAGAGGCCGCGTTTCGCCGGAGGCAGCGCGTGGTGCAGTGCCCGCATCAACGGGCCGATACAATGCACCTGATCGACATGCGCCATCGCATTGGCATCGGCCATGGCGGCGTGCATCGCCTCTTCCTGCGTGCCGAGCTCTTTCATATCGCCCAGAAAGGCGATGCGGCGTTTGCCTTGTGAGGCGGCGAGCACGTCCAGCGCGGCCTCCATCGAGGTCGGGTTGGCGTTATAGCTGTCATCCAGCAGTTCGATCTGCCCGCCGCCGGGCAGAAGAATGCTTTCCCGTACACCGCGCCCCTTGACCGGGGACCATGCACGCAGCCCCGCGATAGCGTCATCCAGATCGACACCCAGTTCCACGCAGGCAGCCAAGGCCCCCAGCGCGTTCATGGCGAAATGCGTACCGGCAGAGTTCACCGCAAAGCGGAGTACCTGATCACCAACGGCAGCTTCGGCAGTCACGGTGTTCGCCCCCTGCTGAACGTCGGTCAGCCGGTAATCCGTTGCGCCTTGGCCGAAATCCACGATCCCGGCCCCCTGCCCAAGCGCCGTTTGGCGCAGGATGTCCGCGTGCTCGATATCCGCGTTGACGATTGCCGCGCCTCCGGGTTCGAGCCCTTCAAAGATCGCTGCTTTTTCATGGGCGATGCCAGCGACTGACTCGAAGGCTTCCAGATGCACCGCCGCCACGGTTGTAACCAGCGCCACATGCGGGCGGGCCTGTCGGGCCAGCGGGGCAATCTCGCCCGGATGGTTCATGCCAATCTCGATCACCGCGAATTCAGTGTCGCGCGGCATCCGTGCAAGGGTCAGCGGAACGCCCCAGTGGTTGTTGTAACTGGCCACGCTGGCATGGGTTTTGCCTTGCGTTTCAAGGATCACGGCCAGCATTTCCTTGGTCGACGTCTTACCGACACTGCCGGTCACCCCTACCACACGTGCATTCGTTCTGGCGCGTGCTGCCTGCCCCAAAGCCTCGAGCGCCGCCTGCACATCATCAACGATCAGCAGTGGTGCGTCTGGCGATACGTTGTCGGGAATATGCGAGACCAAAGCCGCGCCCGCGCCTTTCTCAAGCGCTTGGGCCACGAACTCATGCCCGTCCCGCGCCGCTTTCAGCGCAACAAACAGATCACCGGGTTGAAGGGTGCGCGTGTCGATGGAGACACCATCAGCGGTCCAGTCCGTTGTGACCCGTCCACCCGTTGCCTGAGCAGCCTCGGATGCTGTCCAGAGCGTCATGCGACCCTCCCGTCCAGCGCGGCGACGGAAATGCTGGCCTGTTCGGCATCATCGAAGGGCAGCACCTGATCGCCGACGACCTGCCCGGTTTCGTGGCCCTTGCCCGCAATCAGCAGTGCGTCGCCGGGTTGCAGGGCATCGATGCCGCGCAGAATGGCTTCGGCGCGGTCGCCGACCTCGGTCACGCTGACGTCGCCCGCTGCCTCGAGCGCACCTGCCATGACAGCGGCGCGTATGGCGGCGGGGTCTTCGCTGCGTGGGTTGTCGTCGGTGACGAAAACCATATCTGCGTGGTTGGCAGCTGCCTTTCCCATCAGCGGGCGTTTCGTGGCATCGCGGTCGCCGCCCGCGCCGACAATGGCGATCAAACGACCCATCACATGCGGACGCAGCGCCTTGAGAGCGGTGGCCACGGCGTCGGGGGTGTGCGCGTAATCCACAAAAACCGTCGCGCCGTTTTCGCGGGTTGCGGCCAGCTGCATACGCCCGCGCACGGTGGTCAGATGCGGCAGCGTTTCAAAAACCCGTTCGGGGCTGTCGCCCGCGGCAATCACCAGCCCGCAGGCCAGCAGGATGTTTTCGGCCTGGAACCCTCCGATCAGGTTCAGGCGGGTCTGGAAGGTCCGGCCCTGCCACGCAAATCGCAGATCCTGCCCGGTAGCATCGAACCGCTGGTTGATCAGGCACAGATCGGCGTCGCCCAACCCGACGGTCAGCACCGATTGACTGCGTGCCTCGGCGATCCGGCGGACCCGAGACCCCTTGGGATCGCTCAGGTTGATAACAGCCGTGCCATCCTGCGGCAGAACCCGGTCGAACAACCCGGCCTTGGCTGCGAAATACGCTTCAAAAGTCTCGTGGTAATCCAGATGATCCTGCGTGAAGTTCGAAAACCCGGCAGCGGTCAGGTGCACGCCATCCAGGCGGCGCTGTTCGAGGCCGTGGGACGAGGCCTCCATCGCGGCGTGGGTCACGCCGTTTTCGGCGGCTTCCGCCATACAGCGATGCAGGGTGATTGGCTCGGGAGTGGTATGGGCCAGCGGTGCGGTCCATGCCCCTTCGACACCGGTTGTCCCAAGGTTGACGGCGGCATGGCCCAGTTCGGTCCAGATCTGGCGCACAAAGGTGGCAACCGAGGTTTTACCGTTGGTTCCCGTGACCGCGACAATCGTCTGCGGCATCGCACCGAACCATAGGGCGGCGGCCCCGGCCAGTGCCTGACGCGGGTCTTCGACAACCACCAGCGCCGCATCCGACGCCGCAAGTTCAGTTGTTGCGATATTCGCCCCTTCGGCATCGGTCAGGATGGCGGCGGCCCCCATACGCAGGGCGTATTGAATGAACGTGCCGCCATGAACCCGCGTGCCGGGAAGAGCTGCAAACAGGAAACCGTCTTTCACCTCGCGGCTGTCAACGGCCAGACCGGTGATCTCGGGGTTAACCCCGCCTCGCGCGGTCAGGGCCAGTTGGCTGAGTTTCTTTGTCCTTGTGCCCATGACCCACCTCTTGCCGGACAGCCTAGTTTGAGGTCAGCGTTATAGCAGCGCCCGCCTCAGGCTCAAGCCGGGGACGCAAGCCCAGCAGAGGTGCCACGCGACCGATAAGTTCGGCAGCAACAGGCACTGCTGTCCAGCCTGCGGTGCGGCGTTTTTCGCCGTAAGCCACGATTGAAGGTTCATCCAGCGTGACGATCAGAACATATTTCGGATCGTAGGCCGGGAAGAGCGTTGCGAAAGTGGCGATGACCTTGTCTTCGTAATACCCGCCGCGTGGCTTGGGCTTGTCTGCCGTGCCGGTCTTGCCAGCCACGTCATACCCTTTCACCTCGCCAAAGCTGGCGGTGCCATCCGTCACCACTTTGCGCAGCATCTTCTGCGCCTGACGCGCGGTTCCCTGCGACATCACGCGGGGGCCATATTGTGGACCGTTCTGGCGCAGGATGGTCGGGCTGACATAGTGCCCGCCATTGGCAATCGCCGCATATCCCGCCGCCAGATGCATCGGGCTGGTTGACAGGCCATGGCCGTAGGAAATGGTCACAGTGCTCAACTCGCCCCATTTCTTTGGCTTCAGCGGCACACCGCCCGTGGCCTCGACAATCTCGAACGGGGTCGGGTCGAACATGCCGAGCGCATTCAGAAAATCCTGTTGGCGCTGCGCGCCGATCTGCAACGCCAGACGCCCGGTGCCACGGTTCGAGCTGTGGACGATCACATCCGCCACGCTGATCTTGCCGTAATTCTTGCCGTTGAACTCTCCGATCGGGAAGCGCCCGATCTTCATCGGGCCGGATGTATCGATGATGGTGTTCGAGTTTACCAGCCCAAGTTCAACCGCCTGCGCGGCGGTGAAAATCTTGAAGACCGAACCCAGTTCGTACACGCCCTGCACATAGCGGTTGAACAGCGGGCTGTCCGAGGGATCAAACCCCGAGGTCGGCGGGCGTGGGCGATCATTAGGATCGAATGAGGGTAGCGAGGCGGCGGACACAACCTCGCCCGTATGCGCATTCATCAGAACCGCCGATGCGCCTTTGGCGTTCATGATCTTCATACCGCCGTAGAGCACCTGTTCGACCGCGGCCTGAATGGTCAGGTCCAGCGACAGTTGCAGTGGCTTGTTGCCGTTGGCCGGGTCGCGCAGATAGTCGTCAAACTGCTTTTCCACCCCGGCCACACCGATCACCTCGGCGGCGCTGACGCCCTCGCGACCAAAGCCGGACCCGCCGAGGATATGAGCGGCCAGCTTGCCGTTGGGATAGAGGCGCATCTCGCGCGGGCCAAACAGGATACCGGGATCGCCAATGTCGTGCACGGCCTGTTTCTGTTCGGGCGAAATGCGTTTCTTGATCCACAGGAACTTGCGCTTGCCAGTGAAATCCTTGACCAGACGCTCTTTATCCAGATCGGGGAAGATCGCGACCAGCTGATCTGCTGCCGCAATCGGATCGATCATCAGTGGCGGCTGCGCGTAGACGGAATAGGTATCAAGGTTGGTGGCCAGAATGCGCCCTTCGCGGTCGACGATATTGGCGCGTTGCATGGCAATCGCGGCCCCCGGCGCATTGGCCAGTGGTTCCTGCACCTCGGACGTTGCCAACATGCCCATGCGGACGCCAACCACCGAGAATGCGCAGAAGAAGAACAGCCCCAGCACCAGCAGACGCCCTTCGGCGCGGGCGCGGGCGCGGTCTTTCATGTCTTCGTGGCGCTTGCGAATGTTTTCACGCTCGATCGCCTTTGGGTTTTCGCCACGGGCGCGGGCGTCAAGGATACGGGCCAGTGGACGAAGGGGCGTGCGTGTCATGGGATCTGCACCTCGCCCAAGGCCTGAATGTCGGTGATGGCCTGCAATTCAATCGGGTCAACGATGGGCAGGTCCGGGTCTTCGGCAAAGGCAATCTGATCGGCGCGCCCGAACTGTTCGGCCCGCAATGGCAACAGACCAAGGCGTTCAAAATTCAGGTCCGCCAGTTCTCGCAGCCGGTCGGGGCGGTTCAAATAGGCCCATTCTGCGTTCAAGACCGCCAACCGCACCTGCGCCATGCCGATCTCGCGTTGCAGGGATTGCGTTTCCTTCACCACCTGTTGGGTCCGATAATTCTCCTGATAGGCCCAAAGCGCCAATCCGAACACGGACAGAGCAGTCAACACATACAAAACACTCTTCATCTTGCCCTTCCCCCCAGTTGAGGCATTCCAATGGCGCGGGCCTCAATTTCCCCCGCCGGAGCATCGGTGCGGATCGCAACACGCAGCTTGGCCGAGCGCGCGCGCGGGTTTTCCTGCAATTCCTGTTCGTCGGGCCCTACGGCCTTGCGGGTCTTCAGTGTGAATTGCGGTTGGTCCTGTTCCATCTCGGGCGCATAGCGGTTCGCACGCCCTGTTTTGCCCGCGCGCGACTGAAAGAACCGTTTGACCATCCGGTCTTCGATGGAATGGAAGGTGACAACGGCCAGCTGCCCACCGGGTTTCAGCGCACGTTCGGCGGCCATAAGGCCCTGAAACAGCTCTTCATATTCGGTATTCACCGCGATCCGCAGACCCTGAAAACTGCGCGTTGCGGGATGCGATTGCCCCGGTTTCGGGCGTGGCAGACAGGATTCGACAATCTCGGCCAGACGCAGGGTGGTTGTGATCGGCGCCTCGGTTCGCGCCCTGACAATCGCCTTGGCAATCCGGCGGCTGGCGCGTTCTTCGCCATAGTGGAACAGGATGTCGGCCAGTTGCGCCTCGGTCGCCGTGTTCACCAAATCGGCGGCGCTTTCGCCTTGCTGGCTCATGCGCATATCCAGAGGGCCGTCCTTCATGAAGGAAAACCCGCGCTCGGCCTGATCCAGCTGCATCGAGGACACGCCAAGATCCAGTACAACGCCGTCCAGATCCTGCGCATATTCGTCCATGCGCGAGAATACGCCGGGCTGCATCACCAGCCGGTCGCCGTAATCCTGCGCCCAGTCTGCTGCCATTTCAAAGGCCAGCGGGTCACGGTCTACCCCGATGACCTTGTCGGCCCCGGCCTCCAGCAGACCGCGCGTATAGCCGCCCGCGCCAAACGTGCCGTCCAGCCAGATGCCCGTGACCGGCGCAACTGCGGCCAGCAAGGGGCGCAACAGAACAGGAATATGGGGTTTTTCAGATGAGGACGCAGCGCCGGCCATGCCGTTACGCATCCCCGGTGCCGTCTAGGAACTGCATCGGATCAAAATCGTCCGGCAGATCATCCATCCATTCTTCGGTCTTGGCCAGTTCCTCGACTTCATAGGTCTCGGGTTTCCAGATCTGAAAGGTGTCACCTGCGGCAATAAAGAACGCCTCGCCTTCCAGACCGATCTTGCTGCGCAGCTTGGCGGGCAGCACAAGGCGCCCGGTTTCGTCCACGTTGGTCGGGAAGGACTGACCATGGAACATGCGCTGCAACATCCGCCGCTGCATCGAGCCGCGCGGCAGGGCATCGATCTTGGCATCAACCTCGTCAATCGCCTGCATGGTATAACATTCAAGGAACTTGCGGCGGTGGTCACCATAGACAATCACCAGTTCGGGGTTGTCACCGGGCTGCCAGTTGGGATCGGACGATTCAAGCACACGGCGAAACGAGGCCGGGATCGACACCCTGCCCTTCGTATCCACCTTATGGTGGCTTTCACCTCTAAACCTGCGCGCCAAGACGACTGTCCCTTTCGCTTGCGCCCCACCTTGAATTCACGTTCCCCCCGGATGAAAAACGGCGGGTTGATCTGCTGCCACTGATCAACCCGCCGCATTGACCCGCCTTGCGGGATGTCCAGCTGCGCGCGCCACCTGGGGGGATGTCTGCTCGCCCGCGCGCCGGATCTCTTGATTGATGAAAGCGAGATGCCTGTATGAAACCTGAATATTTTTGGTCGGGGTCGTTTGGTGCCCCTGCTGCCTCGTCCTCATCGGATGTATTAGGGATGACATGGGATTTCATGGAAATCAATAGGAATTTTGCGCAGCGTGTCATGCGGAACACGGCCAGAGCGGAATATAATTGAAGGATTCGAGGCCCGTGACACCAGTTTTAGCGGATGATGAAAAAGCAACCCCTATATATAGGAGAATTTTTCAGCTTAAATTTTTCCCGCAATTTCCCAAGAATTTTGCCGGATTTTCTTTTGGACTGGAAATATTGGCCTCAAATGCACAATCAGCCCTTCGAATCGTTCAGAATTTCGGGTCGTTTTCCAGCAATCTCCCCCACGCGACCACATCGCCCCATGATTTCCCACGCGCGATTCACCCAAGCCTTGTCAACATCGGAACGGACATGTTTTGCCCAATTTTCCGCAGAGTGCGCTCAATTCAAAGGCAGGCCATCGGGAAGGGCCAGATGCCGCCGACAAAGCTGACCTAGGGTCGACCCCATATTTTCAAGGCGCATCGCGGCAAGAAGAAAAAACTGAGCCAATCTATGCATTTGCTGCATAGCAGCATTGATGTCGTGACCTATTGTGCAATTGCAGCATTTGCCTATCTTCAATCTCAAGCAAGGGCCGGACGATACCGGCAAGACAAAAAGATACGGATGATGAGCATGGCAGTCGCAAGCACGCATACAGCAGTAAAGAACGCACCGGCGTTCGGTTTTGGCGCAGTTCTGGAAAACGCAAAGACCCGGTTCGTACGCTATCGTCTGTACCGCCAGACCGTCAATGAATTGTCCGCTCTGTCGAACCGCGAGCTGGCCGATCTTGGCCTGCACCGCTCGATGATCCGCCGCGTTGCCATGCAGGCGGCAAACGAACAAACCGCGCGATAAGCGCAACACGCATACTGAGATCAGGCCCTTCCTCCTCCCTTAGGGTCTGTAATCAGCGGCAACGTCTTCCTCCTCCCTGACGTTGCCGCACCTTATACCGGCCTCAACCCGCCGGACACGGATACATCGGGGCGTCCTCCTCCCTGCCTTGATGTTGAAAGCGCGCGGCGATGTCTTCTTCCTCCCTGACATCGCCGCGTCTTCCTCATACCGGGTTCAAACCCGGGCTCGCATACATCAGGGCTCTCCTCCTCCCTGCTCTGATGTTGACAAGACGGCGGTTCCCTCTCCTCCTCCCTGGGAACCGCCGTTTTTTGTTTTTCGGACACTGGTGTAGGATGGCGTCCTGACATCTGATGCGGAGGACGCCATGGCCGCCTATTTCATTGCGCAGATCAACATTCACGACCCGGACGGATATCAGGGCATCTGGCAGGTTTCATGCCGATCTTCGACCGCCACGGCGGTCGCCTGCTGACGGTCTCATCCAAACCGGTCGAACGGATTGAAGGCGATTGGCCCGAAGGCGGGATTGTGTTGATGGAGTTTCCGGATCTTGCAGCAGCGAAATCCTGGAAGGACGACCCGGATTACATCGAACTGGCGAAGATCCGAAAGGCCACCGCAACCACCAATCTGGTTCTGGTCGACGGGATATGACGCCTCAGAACGGGACGTCATCCTTGTTGGTCAGAAAACGCGAGACCACTTTCTTGATGCCCGCCTTGTCGAAATCGACCTCGACCTTGTCACCTTCTATCCCGATCACCGCGCCGTAGCCGAATTTCTGGTGAAACACCCGTTCGCCCAGCGTGAAACTGGCCAGTGCGGTGGCGTCGATCACCGTGTTGCGGCTTTCGCGGGGTTGCGACATGCCATATTGGCCCTGCCGCGCCTGCAACCGTCTCCAACCCGGCGAGTTATAGACGTTGGCTTCGGCCGCGCGGGTTTCTATGCCTGCCGTCTGATGCCCACCGCCATAAAGGCCCGGAGGTGTCAGCACCTCGACATGGTCCTCGGGCAACTCGTCAATGAACCGTGACGGCATCGAGTTCTGCCATTGCCCGAATACCCGCCGGTTGGCGGCGAAGGAAATCGTACAAACCTCTTCGGCGCGGGTGATACCGACATAGGCCAGACGGCGTTCTTCCTCGAGCCCCTTGAGGCCGGTTTCGTCCATCGACCGTTGCGAGGGGAACAGCCCGTCTTCCCACCCCGGCAGGAAGACGACGGGAAACTCCAGCCCCTTGGCCGCGTGCAGGGTCATGATCGAGACCTTGGCCCCGTCACCGTCCTGTTCATTGTCCATGACCAGGCTGACATGTTCCAGAAACCCTTGCAGGTTTTCGAAATTGTCCAGTTGGTTGACCAGTTCCTTGAGGTTTTCCAGACGCCCCGGCGCTTCGGGGGTCTTGTCGTTCTGCCAATGGGCCGTGTAGCCGGATTCGTCGAGGATGATCTGGGCCAGTTCAATGTGAGACAGCTCTGGCTTACCGTACACGGTGCGCCCAACGAAAATGGGCATTTCCCCTTCTATCAACTCATCATGTGGCTCTTGGACAATCTTGGCTGGGCCGAGCATCTCGCGCCGCCATCGAGCTATATCATCAATCAATTGTTTAAGAGCCTTGCCGCCCTTGCCCTTGATCATGCCATTCTCAACCGCGATCCGCGCACCTTCGACCAGAGACACGCCGTTCTCACGCGCCACAATCTGAATGGTCTGCTGCGCCTTGTCGCCCAATCCGCGTTTCGGCGTATTCACGATCCGCTCGAACGCCAGATCATCCTCGGGGCTGGTCACCAGCCGGAAATAGGCCATGGCATCGCGGATCTCCATCCGCTCGTAGAAACGCGGGCCGCCGATCACCTTGTAGGGCAGACCGATGGTCAGGAACCGGTCCTCGAACGCGCGCATCTGGTGCGAGGCGCGGACGAGGATGGCAATTTCGTTGAGATCAAACTTTTGGAAAGTAGCTTCCAACGAAAGCCCTTCTTGTTGCCTCATTGTCAATTCCCAAACGAGGTCTTGGTTACTTTCTTCCGCCCAAAAGCCATCTTCCGCAAAGAAGCTCTTATGCTCCTTCAACTGATCAAGAACTTGCTCTCTGCTATTAAGCTCTCGTAGTGCGCCCAATTCGTCGAGACGCTCCACTTCTCTCATCATTTGTTCTGATCGAGAGTTTTGCCTTCGTTTAGCAAAAGGTGAACTTCCGTTAGCAAGGTCCTCGATCTTCTCGCCAATCCAGCGAGCTTCCTCTTCACCGTCCCAATGACCGATCAGGCTGACCTTCTCTCCATTTTTTGCAGCCGTCCATAGCTCTTTACCTAAACGGCTTTCGTTCCCCCGAATGACGTTGGAAGCTGCCGCCAGAATATGCGGGGTCGAGCGGTAGTTCTGCTCCAGCCGCACCACATAGGCACCGGGAAAGTCCTTTTCGAACCGCAGGATGTTGCCGACCTCGGCCCCGCGCCAGCCATAGATTGATTGGTCGTCATCACCCACGCAGCAGATGTTCTTGTGCCCCCCGGCCAGCAGGCGCAGCCACAGGTACTGGGCGACGTTGGTGTCCTGATACTCGTCCACAAGGATGTAGCGGAACCAGCGCTGGTATTGTTCCAGAACATCCGGGTGGGTCTGGAAAATCGTGACCATGTGCAGCAGCAGGTCGCCAAAATCCACCGCATTCAGCTCGCGCAGGCGGGTCTGGTACTGGGCATAAAGTTCGATGCCCTTGTTGTTATAGGCCCCGGCATCCGCCGCTGGTACCTTGTCGGGCGTCAGCGCACGGTTTTTCCAATCATCGATGATCCCCGCCAGCATACGCGCGGGCCAGCGTTTGTCATCGATATTGGCGGCGCGAACCAATTGCTTGAGCAGGCGCAGCTGGTCGTCGCTGTCCAGAATGGTGAAGTTCGATTTCAGATCGACCAGTTCCGCGTGGCGGCGCAGCAGTTTGACGCAAATGGAATGGAAGGTGCCCAGCCATGGCATCCCCTCGGCGGGCTCGCCAAGCAGGCGGCCTACTCGTTCCTTCATCTCGCGCGCGGCCTTGTTGGTGAAGGTCACCGACAGTATCTCGTTCGGGCGCGCGCGCGCTGTGTTGAGTAGATGCGCAATCCGGGCCGTCAGCGCCTTGGTCTTGCCGGTCCCCGCCCCGGCCAACATCAGAACCGGGCCGTCCAGATGTTCGACCGCGTCACGTTGCGCCGGGTTCAGCTCATCCAGATAGGGCGAAGGGCGCACGGCCATAGCCCGCGCCGACAGCGATGCGCCTTCGAAGGCGTCCATTTCGTCAAAACTGCTCATGACCCCAAACTACGCCGGATAGAGGCCGAGGGAAAGAGTTTGTTCACGGCTTGTTCGCAAGGATTTTTGACGTCTTTTTGCATTCAATTCTAAACAAAGATGCCGCTGCCCTGTGGGGCTGTTAACCCTCTGTCAAGTCCTGGCCCGGATGCTGGCCCCATTGCTGCGGGAGTGGAACAGATGGAAGCGAAGGAACTGACGGGCGGGTCGTCACGGCTGAAACTTGTGGGCGTTACCCTGATTCTGATCGCGCTGACAGCGGCAGCAGGATGGGGCATCTATGCGGCCCCTGCCCCGGTTGTGGACCGCATGTTGGAATCGGATTTGCGAAAAGACGCCATGCAGCTAAGCCGTCAGGTCGAAAGCCATCTGGACAATCTGGAAGCAACGTTTCGGTACCATGAGCTGCACGAGCATGACGCGGAATTCCTGATGCTGCTGCCCGAAACCTCGGACATCTACCGGTTCAAACTGTTTGATGCGTCCGGTCAGGTGTTCTGGTCGACCCGTGCCAGCGATGTCGGGGCGGCGAATACAAAACCGTACTTCCAGTCGGTCGTCGCCGCCGGAAGCATTTATTACAATCACGCGGAAAAACCCGCGGCAGAGGTTGACTCGATCGACAATGACCCAGCCAGACATGTGGGCCCAAACACCCG
The DNA here is from genome assembly GCF_056541095.1 of Ruegeria sp. AK11. Lineage (NCBI taxonomy): Bacteria > Pseudomonadati > Pseudomonadota > Alphaproteobacteria > Rhodobacterales > Roseobacteraceae > Ruegeria > Ruegeria sp. AK11. The sequence continues at coordinate 160,004 of NZ_JBQFXU010000001.1, read as the reverse complement.
ACATGTGGCCGAGGTTTATACACCGATCATCAAAGACGGCGTTTTCCTTGGCGCTATCGAGTTTTATTCGGACATCACCAATCTCAGAACCCTGTTCATCACGCGCGTGCGTCTGTCGCTGGCGTTGCTGAGCAGCGTCGCGTTGCTGGCGCTGGCCACGGTCATCCTGATTGTCCACCGCACCAACCGCCGTCAGATGCGTGATCTACACAAGCGCGCCGTGAAAGAACGCGAACTGATGGGAGAGCAGCTTCGCCTGGCGCGTGAGGTACGCCTGCTGGGCGAGTTGAACGAGTGGCTGCAATCAAGCCGCTCACTGGATGAGCTTTTCGACATGGTCGCGCGCTTTATGACCCATATCCTGCCCGAGGCCGAGGGGAGCGTGTACGTCTATTCCAACTCGCGCGATGTGCTGGACGGGTGTGCCAGCTGGAACGGGGGAACGCATAAATCTCATATCCATCCGGAAGGATGCTGGGGTTTGAGGCGCGGCCGGACTTATGAGTTCGGTGCCTCTGAGATCGATTTTGTCTGCGAACATGCCGAACCGCATGACGGGCGGCCCTATTTCTGTTTTCCCATTCTGGCCCACGGAGAAACCGTTGGTCTGTTGCATCTCCGCGCGGCTGAGGGGCGAGAGGCCTGTTTCCATAAAAGCCGCAAGCTGGCGCAGCTGTGCGCCGAACAGATCAGCATGGCAATCGCCAATGTCCGTATGCGCGATCAGCTGCATGACCAATCGGTGCGCGACCCGCTGACCGGGCTGTTCAACCGCCGCCACATGACTGAGACATTGCGCAAGGCCATCAGCCGCAGCCAGCAGACCGGCGCCGCGCTGAGCCTGATTGCCGTGGACGTCGATCACTTCAAGAAATTCAACGACACGCATGGTCATGACGCCGGAGACATGGTGTTGCGCGCGGTCGGCGCGGCGCTGGAACAGGGCTGCGACCGGGACGAGATCGCCTGCCGCATCGGCGGTGAGGAATTCATGCTGATCCTGCCCGACAACAGCCCCGAAGATGCCATGACCCGGGCCGAGCAGTTGCGCCAGTCGGTCGAGGCGGTCATTGTCCGCTATGGCGAAAAGGCCCTGCCCCGTATCACAATCTCGGTCGGGGTCGCGCATTACCCCGCCCACGGCACCATGCCGCAGGATCTGATGCGAGCCGCGGATGATGCGCTGTATGTCGCCAAGGACAAGGGGCGCAATCAGGTTCACGTCGCCGCCGGGGCGCTGGAGCAGGCCAGGCGCGTTCCCGCAACGGGTAAACGCCCATCGCCGGAAGCCGCTTGAAAACCTTGCCGAATCGCCCCGCAGGCCGGATCAATCCTTATGGACCTGCACAGCACCTATCCCGGTATTCCCGATCTGAAACGCCGCGCACGCCGTCGGCTGCCGCACTTCGTGTGGGAATATATCGACAGTGGCACCGGGATTGAAACGACGCGGCATCGCAATCGAAAGGCGCTGGATGATGTCCGTCTGAGCCCCTCGATCCTGCATGGGGACCTTGAATTCGATACGTCGGTGAAAATCTTGGGCGGCACCTGTCCTTTGCCCTTCGGTATTGCACCGATCGGGATGTCCGGCCTGGTTTGGCCCGATGCGGAGCGGTTGCTGGCACAGGCCGCCGCCAAGGCAGGCATTCCCTATTCGCTATCGACGGTGGCCAGTCAGAGCCCCGAAGACCTGGCCCCCTATCTGGGCGAGACCGCGTGGTTCCAGCTGTATCCGCCAAGGGACCCAGAAATTCGCATGGACATGCTGAACCGGGCGCGCGGGGCGGGATTTCGAACTCTGGTTCTGACCGCTGACGTCCCGGTGGCATCGCGCAGGGAGCGGCAGACGCGCTCGGGCCTGCGGCAGCCACCGAAACTGACACCGCGCCTGCTGGTACAGATCGCTCAAAGACCCGCCTGGGCTTTGGGTATGCTGCGCAGCGGTGTTCCGCACATGCGCACTCTGGACAAATATATCGATGACCCTGGCGATCTGCCGCCGACGGCCCATGTCGGATACCTGCTGCGGACTTCGCCGGATCTGGATTACGTCAAATGGCTGCGCGATCATTGGGATGGGTCGTTTGTCGTGAAAGGCATCCTGCGCCCCGAGGATGCGGACAGGCTGGAACAGGTGGGTGTGGACGCCCTGTGGGTGTCGAATCACGGGGGCCGACAGTTCGATGCAGCCCCGGCCAGCGTCGAGGTTCTTCCCGCAATCCGGAGCGCGACCCGCCTGCCGCTGATTTTCGACAGCGGTGTCGAAGGCGGGCTGGATATCCTGCGTGCGCTGTCGCTGGGCGCGGATTTTGTCATGCTGGGGCGTGCTTTTTTGTACGGTCTTGCGGCACTTGGCGCTAAAGGCCCTGCGCATGTGATCGATATCCTGAGGCAGGATCTGCACGCGAATATGGGTCAGATGGGACTGGCCGATCTATGTCAGTTTGAGACGAAACGCTAAATTATTGATGCTGCAACGCGGCATCCCTATAAGTGTGCCGAGGCCAAAGGGCGTTTGCGAGCGATAACATGCCGGTTCTACCCAGAAGAACGGATGTACCTGTGCGTATTCTCCGCCCAATAAGACGCCCAAACACCAAAGACCGGGACCTGATATGACAGACTTCAACAAGATCCTGATCGCCAATCGCGGCGAGATTGCCATCCGCGTCATGCGCGCAGCAAACGAGATGGGCAAACGCACCGTCGCTGTTTACGCTGAAGAAGACAAACTGGGCCTGCACCGGTTCAAGGCGGATGAGGCCTATCAGATTGGCGAGGGCATGGGTCCGGTCGCGGCGTATCTGTCGATTGACGAGATCATCCGCGTGGCCAAGCATTGCGGCGCGGACGCGATCCATCCGGGCTATGGCCTGCTGTCTGAAAACCCCGATTTCGTGGATGCCTGTGTCAAGAACGGCATCACCTTCATCGGCCCCCGGGCCGAGACCATGCGCGCATTGGGTGACAAGGCCAGCGCGCGGCGCGTGGCCATCGCGGCCGGTGTGCCTGTCATTCCAGCCACCGAGGTCCTGGGTGATGACATGGACGCGATCCGCAGGGAGGCCGCCGAGATCGGATACCCGCTGATGCTCAAGGCGTCCTGGGGTGGCGGCGGGCGCGGGATGCGCCCGATCCAATCGGAGGATGAACTGGAAGAAAAGGTTCTGGAAGGCCGCCGCGAGGCTGAGGCCGCTTTTGGCAATGGCGAAGGCTATCTGGAAAAGATGATCACCCGTGCCCGCCATGTCGAGGTGCAGATTCTGGGCGACAAGCATGGTGAGATTTATCACCTTTATGAACGCGACTGTTCGGTCCAGCGCCGGAACCAGAAGGTCGTCGAACGCGCCCCTGCCCCTTACCTGAGCGAAGAACAGCGCGCCGAGATTTGCGAACTGGGCCGCAAGATCTGCGCCCATGTGAATTACGAATGCGCGGGCACTGTCGAGTTCCTGATGGATATGGAGACGGGCAAGTTCTACTTCATCGAGGTAAACCCCCGCGTACAGGTCGAACACACGGTCACCGAAGAGGTCACCGGCATCGACATCGTTCAGGCGCAGATCCTGATCGCCGAGGGCAAAACGTTGGCCGAAGCCACCGGCGCCGCCAGCCAGGCCGAGGTGCATCTGAACGGTCACGCGCTGCAAACACGGATCACCACAGAAGACCCGCAGAACAACTTCATCCCCGATTATGGCCGGATCACCGCTTATCGCTCGGCCACGGGCATGGGCATTCGTCTGGATGGCGGCACGGCCTATGCGGGCGGTGTCATTACGCGGTACTACGACTCGCTGCTGACAAAGGTCACCGCCTGGGCGCCGACGCCCGAGAAGGCGATCAGCCGGATGGACCGCGCCCTGCGCGAGTTCCGTATTCGCGGCGTCAGCACCAATATCGATTTCGTTATCAACCTGCTGAAGCACCCAACCTTCCTGTCGAATGAATACACCACCAAATTCATCGACACGACGCCGGATCTGTTTGCCTTCAAGCGCCGCCGCGACCGGGGCACCAAGGTTCTGACCTATATCGCCGATATCACGGTGAATGGTCATCCCGAAACCAAGGACCGCCCCGAGCCGCGCGCCGACCTGAAAGTCGCCAAGCCCCCCGCGCAGAAGGCCGAGCCGCGGATGGGCACGCGCAACCTGCTGGAGCAGAAAGGCCCGCAGGCCGTGGCGGACTGGATGAAAGCGCAGCGGCAGCTGCTGATCACCGACACCACCATGCGCGACGGGCACCAGTCGCTGTTGGCGACCCGGATGCGGTCGATCGACATGATCAAGGTGGCGCCAACCTATGCCGCGAACCTGCCGCAGCTGTTCTCGGTAGAGTGCTGGGGCGGTGCGACGTTCGACGTGGCCTACCGGTTCCTGCAGGAATGCCCCTGGCAGCGTCTGCGCGATCTGCGCGAGGCGATGCCGAACCTGATGACACAGATGCTGCTGCGGGGCGCAAACGGGGTTGGTTACACCAATTATCCCGACAACGTGGTGCAGGAATTCGTGCGCCAGGCGTCGAAAAACATCGACGTCTTCCGCGTCTTCGACTCGCTGAACTGGGTCGAGAACATGCGCGTTGCGATGGATGCTGTTATCGACAGCGGCAAGATCTGCGAGGGCACCGTTTGTTATACCGGCGATATTCTGGACCCTGACCGCGCCAAGTATAACCTGAAATACTATGTCGGAATGGCCAAGGAGTTGCGCGACGCAGGCGCGCATGTTCTGGGTCTGAAGGATATGGCGGGCCTGCTGAAACCTGCCTCGGCCAAGATTCTGATCCGGGCGCTGAAGGAAGAAGTTGGGTTGCCGATCCACTTCCACACCCATGACACGGCCGGTATCGCCAGCGCGACCATCCTTGCCGCCTCTGAGGCGGGCGTGGACGCGGTGGATTGCGCGATGGACAGCTTCAGCGGCAACACGTCCCAGGCAACGCTGGGCACTGTGGTCGAGGCACTGCGCCATACCGACCGTGACACCGGGCTGGACATCAAGGCGATCCGCGAGATCAGCGATTACTTCGAGGCTGTGCGCGGTCAATATGCGGCCTTCGAATCAAGCCTGCAGGCCCCGGCGTCCGAGGTGTATCTGCACGAAATGCCGGGTGGTCAGTTCACCAACCTCAAGGCGCAGGCGCGCAGCCTGGGTCTGGAAGAGCGCTGGCACGAGGTCGCGCAGATGTACGCCGATGTGAACCAGATGTTCGGCGATATCGTAAAGGTGACGCCCTCGTCGAAGGTTGTTGGCGACATGGCCCTGATGATGGTCAGTCAGGGGCTGACCCGCGAGCAGGTCGAGGATCCGGCGACAGATGTGGCCTTCCCCGACTCGGTCGTCGACATGATGCGCGGCAATCTGGGTCAGCCTCCGGGCGGATTCCCGAACACCATCATCAAGAAGGTGCTGAAAGACGAGGCCCCCAATACCCAGCGCCCCGGCAAGGACGTGCCTGCCGTCGATCTTGAGGCCACCCGCGCCGAGCTGTCCAAGCAGTTGGAAGGCAAAGAGGTCGATGACGAGGATCTGAACGGGTACCTGATGTATCCCAAGGTGTTTCTGGATTACATGGGCCGTCACCGGATTTATGGCCCGGTCCGCACTCTTCCCACGCGCACCTTCTTCTACGGCATGGAGCCCGGCGAAGAGATCACGGCCGAAATCGACCCCGGCAAGACGCTGGAAATCCGGTGTCAGGCCATTGGCGAAACGGATGAAAAGGGCGAGGTCAAAGTGTTCTTCGAACTCAACGGCCAGCCGCGTGTGATCCGGGTGCCGAACCGGATGGTCACATCAACCACTCAGGCGCGCCCCAAGGCCGAGGTCGGCAACCCCGATCATGTCGGGGCGCCGATGCCGGGTGTTGTGGCCACGGTTGCCGTGACCGCAGGCCAGCAGGTCAAGGAAGGTGACATGCTGCTGACCATCGAGGCGATGAAGATGGAAACCGGCATCCATGCCGAGCGTGATGCGACCGTCAAAGCCGTGCATATCCAGCCCGGCGGCCAGATTGACGCAAAGGACCTTCTGATCGAACTGGAATAAGTCGGAAAACAACCTAATGTTCATCAGGCCGTGTGGGAGACCGCACGGCCTTTTTCTATGATTGAGCGGAGACCCATTATGCTTGCAATCACCCCGATCTATGCGGCCCTGATCGCAATTCTCTACGTCGCACTCAGCGTCAAAGTGATCCTGCAACGACGCAGCGACAAAATCTCAGTCGGGGACGGCGGCAGCAAGCTGATGATCAAGGCGATACGGACACACTCGAACTGCGCCGAATACGCCCCGATTTCCCTGCTGCTGATTGCTATGGTCGAGTTGCAAGGCGCGGCCGGAATATTGGTCCATCTGCTGGGGCTGATGTTGCTGGCGGGGCGTCTTTTGCACGCGTACGGATTTGGACGGACGCCACAGATCGTCATCCTGCGGCAGGCCGGCATGAGCCTGACCTTCCTCGCCATTCTGGGCGCGGCCTTGGCAAACCTGATTCTGGCGCTTTAGGCCGTCTGGCGGGTGTTACCCTGCCAGAACGGTTGTTTCGATCTGCGGTGCACCCAGCAGAACCGGTATGAACCGGTCATGTTCATGCCGGTCCGGTTTCAGGATGGTAGCGCCGATCAGAATCATCGCGGCAAGCATCACGATCTTCAGGTCTGCAACGGATATCATGACGGCACCTCCTGCCTGTGTTTTGTTGATTTGAGTTACGGGTTGAACGGGTCACGGGCCGGATTCCGTCGAAAAGATTTTTCCCGCTTTTTGTGTTTTTCCGCTTGCAGCCCCGCGTGGGAATTTATACATCCCTCCTCACTCAACGGCGCGGGCGTAGCTCAGGGGTAGAGCATAACCTTGCCAAGGTTAGGGTCGGGCGTTCGAATCGCCTCGCCCGCTCCATTGAGAGGTCTTCGGACCATATATGTATCTGATGCGGGCGTAGCTCAGGGGTAGAGCATAACCTTGCCAAGGTTAGGGTCGGGCGTTCGAATCGCCTCGCCCGCTCCAGATACCAAGTTTTCCCAAACATATGGTTCTTTCGTTGGCATTGCGCCATTGTGGCTATGGTTTCAATCACGCACGGGAAATGCTTATGTCCGACTATGTCATTCGCCCCCTGACTGCGGATGAAATGCAGACCGCTGTCGACTGGGCAGGCCAAGAGGGCTGGAACCCCGGCCACCACGACGCCGCCTGTTTCTACGGCACCGACCCCAACGGGTTTCTGGGCGGGTTTCTGGACGATGAGATGATCGCATCAGTGTCTGTGGTGGACTATGGTGATGCGTTTTCGTTTCTGGGATTTTATATTGTACGTCCGGAATTTCGGGGGTCGGGTTACGGGCTGAAAATCTGGCATCAGGCTTTGGCGCAACGAACCGGGCGCAATATCGGGCTCGACGGGGTCGTTGATCAGCAACACAATTACCGCAAGTCTGGTTTCACCTTTGCCTATAACAATTACCGCTTCACCGGCACTGTCAGAGGCATTCTCGACACTCTAGGGCAGAGCGATGACGCATCAATCAGCCCGCTCAGTCAGCCATCGCCGGAGCTGTTCGCCTATGACCGGCAACTCTTCCCTGCGCAGCGCGACGCGTTTCTAACAGGTTGGCTGAGTGCGCCGAATCATATCTCACGGGTGTGTACAGTGGAGGAGCAGATCAGGGGATATGCCACCTTGAGACCGTGTAAGACAGGGTACAAGATCGGGCCGCTTTTCGCAGATGACGCCGGTGTCGCACGGGGCCTGCTTGCCAGTCTTTTGACTGCCGTATCAGCAACAGCCAGCGACCAAGCGGTTTTCATCGACATGCCACAGCCCAACGCGGCTGCTTTTGCTTTGGCGGATGCGCTGGGTCTTACGAAAGTGTTCGAAACCGCCCGGATGTATTCCGGCGATCAGCCGGATATCGACCTGTCCCGCATCTATGGCGTGACCACCTTTGAACTGGGTTAAAACGCCTTGAACGTCATCGTCGTCAGCGAGCGTTCGATATTGGGAATCACCAGCAAGTGTTCGTTGATGAAATGGCCCACATCCTCGGTTTCGGGGATGTAGAGCTTGAGCATCAGATCAAACTCACCGCTGGTAGAATAAAGCTCTGAGTGTATTTCGCGCAGGGCGATTTCCTCGGCGACCTTGTAGGTGGTGCCGGGTTTGCAGCGGATCTGGATGAATACGCAGGTGGACATGGCTTGGCCCTGTTGGTTCATGTTGTCTGCAAGCTGACATGGTGCCGGGCCGGGTGCAATCCCTTGCAACAGTTTGCAGCGATTGCAACGCATGGTCTGGATCAACCCACCCCACCCCGTCTATAAGCGCGCCTGTAGCAAAAGGAATTTGCCCATGCGCACCGCTTCGATCAGCCGCAAGACTGCCGAAACCGAAATTTCGGTCTCGGTCAATCTGGATGGCACCAGTACATATGACAATCAGACCGGCGTCGGGTTCTTTGACCATATGCTGGACCAGCTGGCGCGCCACTCGTTGATCGATATGACAATCCGCGCCAAGGGCGACTATCACATCGACGATCACCACACGGTCGAGGATACCGGCATCGCGCTGGGTCAGGCTTTGACACAGGCCCTGGGCGACAAGAAGGGTATCCGGCGCTATGGCGAATGCCATCTGCCGATGGATGACGCGCAAGTGCGCTGTGCGCTGGACCTGTCGGGCCGCCCGTTCCTGATCTGGAATGTCGATCTGCCGACGCAAAAGATCGGTACGTTCGACACAGAACTGGTGCGCGAGTTTTTTCAGGCGCTCAGCACCCATGGCGGCATCACCCTGCATATCGACCAGTTGCACGGCTTCAACAGTCACCACATCGCCGAGGCCGCGTTCAAGGCCGTTGCACGCGCGTTGAGGGATGCGGTTGAGACCGATCCGCGCAAAGCGGATGCGATTCCGTCGACCAAGGGCGCGTTGTAAATGCTCACAGCCATAATTGATTACGAAAGCGGCAATCTGCATTCAGCGGAAAAGGCGTTTCAGCGCATGGCGCAAGAGGTCGGCGCAGGTGACGTTGTTGTCACCTCGGACGCGGATGTAGTTGCGCGTGCGGACCGACTGGTTCTGCCCGGTGATGGTGCCTTCCCGGCCTGTGCTGCCGAGCTGCGCGGCCACAAGGGTATTTATGACGCGATGGTCGAAGCGGTCGAACAGAAGGGCCGCCCTTTTCTGGGCATCTGCGTTGGCATGCAACTGATGGCAACCAAAGGCCATGAATACACCGAGACCGATGGTCTGGGCTGGGTGGCAGGCGATGTTGTTCGAATCGAACCGTCAGATGCCGCTTTGAAAGTGCCGCATATGGGCTGGAACGATCTGGTTCTGGAAAGCGATCACCCGATCTTTGCCGGGGTGAAATCAGGCGATCACACCTATTTCGTCCATTCCTACCATTTTCGCGTGTCCGACCCGGCGCAGCGATTGGCTTATGTGGAATACGGGCAGGACGTCACGGCCGTGATTGGCCGCGACACGATGGTTGGGATGCAGTTTCACCCCGAGAAAAGCCAGGATGTTGGCCTGCGTATGCTGGGCAACTTCCTGACCTGGAAGCCCTGAGGCTTACTGAACCCGCGTCCAGGTTTGCCCGCGGCAGATCAGGCCGCCCGCCACACAGCCCTTGACGGTCAGCGCATTCTGGCCGTCCAGAGACATTTTCGAGTTGTAGGTTTTGTCCCGGTCGGGGGCCCAGATCTTACCGCTGTCATAGCTGCCGCCCCCTTCGGGGACCATGTCCCAGATGATCTTTTTGCCAAGGTTCTCATATTCCAGCTGCTGGTTGCCATCCGCGTCGAACGCGCTGTCGATGGTGCCGCAGATCGCACTGCCGCATTCGGAAATCGTCACATGCAGATAGCCACCCGTGTCGCCCGGCGCGGTTTTCCACAGGCCGTCAACCGGATCGTCCGCAAATGCAGCTGTAGCAAGCAGCATCAGGCCCGCTGAAAGAGTAAAAGTCTTCATGATTTTCTCCCTGTTTTGTGGGCAGTCTGACCCGCTAATGGGCGGCGGGCAAGAATGACCCAGCGTCGCGTTGCATCCCCTGCCCTGCTTGTGCGATATCCCGCGCGTGTAACAGTGATATAGGGCCGCCTGACATGATCCTCTACCCCGCCATCGACCTTAAAGACGGCCAGGCCGTACGCCTGCTGCGTGGTGAAATGGACAAGGCCACCGTGTTCAACGAAGACCCGGCCGCTCAGGCCCGTGCCTTTGTCGAGGTGGGGTGCGAATGGCTGCATCTGGTCGACCTGAACGGCGCATTCGCAGGCGAGCCGGTCAACGCAGCACCGGTTGAGGCAATTCTGAAAGCGTGCAAGGTGCCTGCGCAACTGGGTGGTGGCATCCGCGACATGGCCACGATCGAAACATGGATCGAAAAGGGGCTTGCGCGGGTCATCTTGGGCACTGTCGCTGTCGAAAACCCCGGTCTGGTGCGCGAAGCAGCCAAAGCCTTTCCCGGCAAGGTCGCCGTCGGCATAGACGCACGCAATGGCATGGTGGCCACCAAGGGCTGGGCCGAAGAGACCAATGTTCAGGTCACCGATCTGGCCCGTAGTTTCGAAGACGCGGGCGTGGCCGCAATCATCTACACTGACATCAACCGAGACGGTGCCATGCAGGGCCCGAACATCGAAGCGACCGCAGCCCTGGCACAGGCCGTTTCCATCCCTGTGATCGCCTCGGGCGGTGTCAGTTCGCTGGACGACCTGATCGCCCTTCGCGATTGCGGCGTTGCGCTGAACGGCGCGATTTCAGGCCGGGCGCTTTATGATGGCGCAATTGACCTGGCCGAGGCCATCCGCGCCCTGTCGTGATCGGTTATTGCGCGGCTGCGGCGGTCAGCTTGGCCAGTGCACCGCGCATCTTTTCGATGACCGGTGATTTGTCGACATCGTTCAGGTCGTCCAATGTCTCTTTCGGGTCTTCATAGATCAGCCAGACTTGGCCATTGGAGTCTTCGTACGCCTGCACCTTGAGAGGCAGAAACAGCCCGGCGCGCGGGTCGATCTGCATGGCTGGCGTACCCAGCGCCGGGTTGCCGAAGATCAGCACCTGATTGGCAGGAATGGACGTACCGATCTTTTCCGCCCCGGCCGCGTGGTCGATGCGGGCAAACACGGTTGCGCCTGCATTTCCGACGACGGCTTCCAGCGCGTCCAGCGCCTCGGCCACGGATTTGTCGGTTTGAACCTTGATCAGATCATCTGCCATTGCGGTCAGCGCGCCTCCGATTGAAAAAACACAAGCCAGTATCAGTCTACGCATATCGATATTCCTTCTGTGAAATTCACCCCAGTTTTCACAGAATTGAGACCTCTCACAATCACAAGTCTGGCATCGGCAGGGCTTTGCCGCTAGAGGTACGCCCATAAAGGATATCCTATGCTGAAAACCCGGATCATTCCCTGCCTTGATGTTGCCGATGGCCGAGTGGTCAAAGGCGTAAATTTCGTGGGCCTGCGCGATGCGGGCGACCCGGTGGAATCGGCCAAGGCCTATGATGCTGCCGGAGCGGACGAGATCTGCTTTCTCGACATTCACGCGACCCATGAGAATCGCGGCACCATGTTCGATGTGGTGCAGCGTACGGCGGAACAGTGTTTCGTGCCACTGACCGTGGGCGGTGGGGTGCGAACAAAAGACGATGTGCGCGCCTTGCTGCTGGCGGGGGCGGACAAGGTCAGCTTCAACTCGGCCGCGGTTGCCAATCCGGATGTGATTGCCGAAGCGGCAGATCAGTTCGGCAGTCAGTGCATTGTCTGCGCCATCGACGCCAAGACCGTCAGCCCCGGCAAGTGGGAGATCTTTACCCATGGTGGGCGCAAACCCACCGGCATTGACGCGGTTGCCTTTGCAAGAACCGTGGTCTCCAAGGGGGCCGGTGAAATCCTGCTGACCTCGATGGACCGCGACGGCACCAAATCCGGGTTCAACCTGCCGCTGACCCGCGCCATTTCCGACGCGGTGGATGTGCCCGTGATCGCCTCGGGCGGTGTTGGTACTTTGGACCATCTGGTCGAGGGCGTCACCAAGGGCGGTGCAAGCGCCGTGTTGGCGGCATCGATTTTCCATTTCGGCGAATACACCATCCGCGAGGCCAAGGAACATATGGCCGCCGCTGGCATCCCCATGAGGCTGACATGAGCATCTTGCACGATCTGGCCGCCACGATCGAGGCACGCAAGGGGGCTGATCCCGAAAGCAGCTGGACGGCCAAGCTGCTTGCGAAAGGCCCTGAGAAATGCGCCGAGAAATTCGGTGAAGAGGCCATAGAGGCCATCATCGAAGCCGTAAAAGGGGATCAGGTTAAGCTGACCTCGGAAGCGGCGGACGTGTTGTATCACCTTCTGGTCATGCTGGCCGCGCGGGACGTGGCGCTGGATGATGTTCTGGCCGAGCTGGACCGCCGTCAGGGCACCAGCGGTATCGCCGAAAAAGCTGCCCGCCCCAAAGGGTAACGTCCGGGTTCCGCACTGGCTCCTGGGCCGTTATACTCGGATGCCAGACTGTCAGGGCGAAGGCGCGTTATGATCCGAATTTTGATGCTTGTGGCAACCCTTGCCATCGTCGCTGGCTGCGCCGCGCCGCCGCGCTCGACCGGGGATGAGGTGCAGCGGCTCGCCACGGAGATTCAGGGCCTTGGCCCGGATATCGACCCTGAGGAGGCCCGACGCGCAGCGGGAATTGCTTACGCCTATACCGCTCAGCTGGTCGAGGAATACCAGATCACAGACCCGCCCCTGATCCATAACATGAAGGTCAACAAGGGGCTGCGCCCGCGTGGGCTGTGCTGGCATTGGGCCGAGGATATCGAGCGGCGGCTGAAACAGGAAAACTTCCGGACACTGGAGCTGCACCGTGCCATTGCAAACGCGGACAACCCGACGCGGATCGACCACAGCACCGCAATCATCAGCGGTAAAGGTGCGACGCTGTATGACGGTGTCGTATTGGACCCGTGGCGTTATGGCGGCGTGTTGTTCTGGTCTCCGCTGGTCGAGGATACCCGGTATGACTGGGTTCCGCGCGACGTGGTGCTGGAAAAGCGGCGGAAGGAACAGGTCGCCCGTCTGAAACCTTACGTCCCCGCCAAACCCTAAAGCTTGGACGAGATGATCCCCGTCGAAAATCCGCCCATGCGCAATTCGCCAAACAGGCGCTGATATTCGATCTTTGGGCAACGGTTCATCACCACATCCACGCCACGGGCCTGAGCCTTTACCGCCGCTTCAGGGTGTTCCACGCCAATCTGCATCCAGATCGTACCGAGCGACGGGAAAGCCTCCAGCGCCTCATCTACAATGGGTGGCACGGCCTCGGACCGCCGGAAAATGTCCACCATGTCTACAGGCTCGGAGATCTCTGACAGGCTGCCGCGAACCGTCTGACCAAACAGGTCTTTGCCCGCGTGGCCCGGATTGACGGGAATCACCTTGAACCCTTTCAGCGACAAATAGCGCGCCACGTAATAGCTGGGTCGCACAGGGTTCATGGAAACGCCGACAACGGCCACCGTCTTGGTGCGTTGCAAAATAGCCTTAAGGTACTGATCGGAATAGTCTGGCATGCCCTATCCTTAACAGGGTTCCAAAAAGAAAAAAGCGCCCAAGAAAGCTTGGGCGCCAGTTGTTGGAACGAGGGACAGTGAAATGACCCGCGGCAGTTCCGTTCCGCGGTCACTGTGACATTTAAGCATGGATCCGTTAAAAAAAAGAGGGGTGGCGCATTTTTGTGATGACTTTTCACAATTAGCTGAACCCTGCCTACTCCCCATAGAGAATTGCGGGCCAGTTTTCTTCTGCCATCGCAATGTATCCTGTTTGATTCTGCTGCCAGATTTCCTCGACCGCGGGTGAATGCGTCAGGTAAAGACGCCCATCGACCACCTGCCACGTATTCGGATCCGTGCTTTTCAACACACCCATCGCCATCCCGTACGAGCAATAACCACCGAACTGCGGCGCAAATGCGCGCGGGTTGCCTTCAAAGAGCTCGCGATTTGCCTGCGATTTGAAATGCCACCGGGCGCCCTTCCACATGACCGCGTTTTCGGGTGCCCCTTTTGAAGGCGCGTCGCTGTCAAAATAGGACACGGGATCATACCCCGCCAACGCCACACCGTCAGTGGCGTAATACACGGGATTGTCCTGCGCAAACACGGCAGGAGCCAGCAATACAGTGCTCAGCGAGCTCATAAAAGTACGTCGGTTCAGCATCGTCATATGGGAATCTGCACATTCAAGACCATCAAGATGCAACTTTTCGCGTTTTTCGGAACCCCTGTTGACGCGGATGTGAACGAGTGTTCGCCAGTTGAAACTTAGTCAAAGATGTCTTCGATCACGTCCCATGCTTCGTCGAACACGCGCGCAAGCATGGTCTTCTTCCTCTTTTTGCGCTTTGCTTTCCGAGGGGCAGCATGAGACACAGCTACGCGCAGCGGTTCGGGTTTGTGTACTTTCCGCGCGGGCAGCATCTTCAGGTTGTGCAGCGGCGCTCCACAGCTGGAGCAGCTAAGCTCGTGCCGTTCCTTGCCTTTCAGGATCAAGGCAGCCCGGGTGCCGCAATAGCAGCAGGTCGCGATTTTGGCAGGACCGGGAATGACGCTCTCCTTTGCTCAGGGTCGCGATGCATATAAGGCGATTGCCGCAGCATTTGAGACGTTCAGCGAACCAAATCCCCCGGCTGCGTCAATTTTAACCAACTGATCCACGGTTTCCTTTGTCTTCTGCCGCAGGCCCGGACCCTCCGCGCCCAGCACAAGCGCGACAGGGCGGTCACGGCCATCGCTTAGCGCACCTTCGATTGTCATGTCGGCTTCTCCGTCCAGCCCAAGGACCAGAAAGCCCATGCCCTGAAGCTCGACAATCGCGTCCGCAAGGTTGCGCACCCGCAGATAAGGCTGCCGCTCAAGCGCACCGCTGGCGGTTTTTGCCAGTGCCCCGGTCTCGGGCGCGGAATGGTGGCGTGTGCCGATCACAGCACTGGCCCCCAGAACTTCGGCCGAGCGCAGAATCGCCCCGACATTGTGCGGGTCGGTGACCCGGTCCAGCAGAATGACGCGAGGGTTTTCGCGACCGATGCAGTTATCTGCCAGACTGCCCCATTCCAACGGCTTGACCTCCAGCGCTGCGCCCTGATGCACGGATCCAGCATCGATGGGCGCAGAAAACTTGCGCGGGTCGACCATCTCGGCCTCGATCCCCGCAAATTCAATAGCTTCCGCCAGTTTGTCACACGCATTCCGCGTCACCATCAGGCGTAGTTTTTGCCGTTTAGGGTTCATCAGCGCATCGCGAACCGCGTGCAGGCCAAACAGCCAGACTGTTTCCGCAGCAGCAGCTTTGCGCGCCTGTTCCTTTTCGACGACCCATTTGGGTTTCTTCATTTTACGGGCCTCCGGGCCGGGAATTCGGTTTCCTGCGCCAAAGGGAAATTTTCCTGTTGACGCTCCTTTGGTGCGCTAGTAATCACGCCTCCACGTCAGGTGCAACGCCTGACAGTGGGCGACAGGCCGCAAGGTGTGGCAGGGGACTGTAACTCCCTCGCGGAGACGCACGCCTGGTTCGATTCCAGGGTCGCCCACCATCTTTCCCGTAGAATTCAAAGATGGCCAGAACGCATTGCCCGCGCTTTCTCATTTGCTCGTATTCGCACAATAACGGCTGCAAAGACTCGTAAAAGTTGCGTAACCGGGCATCGCCCGCTAGTCTGTTCACGTATTTGCGAGGGATTTGTTATGAGACTGTTTTTGGTGGCGCTTGCCGTTTGTGTCGCGGGCGCAGCGAATGCGCTGACTATTACATTTGATATCGACTTCCCGAACGATCCGGTATCTGGGCCGACAACACACCAAGCAACCAGCCAAGGATTTACGTTTGATTACGCATCCGTTTACAACTTCGGTAATTTCATTAATTTCCACGATGATAGCGGGGTACTCTCAACCACTATTAAGCCTGTCAATGGCGGCAAATTCACCGTACAGACTGTTGATTTGCAAGGCTGGTCGCGAGCTTACACAACTGGGGCTGGACCAGCACCGGTTCACGGAACGCCTGAATACTATCAATGGCTGACTGGTGGGGCCACAATCTTCCCAACGCTAACCTTTTCCGGCTTATTGAATGGCACGGTTGTGGCCAATCAGACCTTCGGGCCAATGGCATGGACAACGCTGAGTTTTTCCGGCGCCTTTACGGCAATTGACTCGCTACTGGTGACCTACAACGTTCCGACATCACTTAAACACCAGTTCGTGACCACGCCAGACACGGCTTGGTGTCAGCAATATTGCGGCGAGTTTCACGTAGACAATCTAGTCGTCGCGCCGGTCCCCCTGCCGGCAAGCGGACTGCTTTTGATCGGGGCCGTTCTGGGCCTGTTCGGGTACCGCAGGCTTAAGACAACCTAATTGCACCCAACACTAATAATAGCGGCGCTGATTGGTGGTCAGCGCCTTTTTTTATCTCTTAACCAATCGTTTGGAAGGTTCTATTCCGCCGCCGGACACAGTTCCGAGACCTTGTTGAACCACGCCTCGATTGCATCCAGATCCGCAGGGAGGGCTTGAGCAGACCCATCCGCGAAGGTCTGGAATTTCTCCTCGTTCAGCCCGTTCACGCCGACCAGCACCGGAATATCCAGCGCCAGTGCTTCGCCGATTACGGGGCGAAAACCGCGCCCATCGGATTCATGTTTGCCGAATTTGTTGATAATCAGCAGGTCCGGTGCGTTCGCAAGAGAGGCGGTCACATATCCCACCGCCTGTTCCAGCGCTGCCGGGTCCAGACGGCAGCCGCGCGACTGGGTGCCCAGTGATTGTGAGATTCGGATGGTTTCACCATCCGGCAACACGCGGACATCCATGTCGCACTTGCTGCTGTCGGTACATTCCGTGTTCGTTTGCACGACACCGGCCAGTTTCGCGCCAGACGCCAGCAGACGTTCAGCAACAGCGCTGAGCAGGCGATCCGTCGCGCCGCGGTCGGTGGTGGTGACATAGGCCAGATGCATCTTGGACCTCTTGTAAATCGATTGTGACGTTTCAAATAGCACGCAAGGTGCTGCCCGACCACTCCCCCAGTCAAGGCAGCGGCGACAGACCGATCACAGGTGCGTGCAGGTGAAGAAGAACCGCATAAGCGGCCAGTGCGGTTAGCCAGATCCAAGGGCGTGGCCATGGACGCGGAAAGCGCAGTGAGAACCGCGCCGTATTTCGCGACAACCGGACCCATTCAAAGCCAATCTCACGCGATTTACGCCTGTCGATCAGGGCCATGCCCATAACAGAAAATCCGGCAAACAGGCCGAACAGGGTCACATGTGACAGGCTTCCATTGGCCAGAAGATGCGCCAAGGACCACAACAGCAGCGCGGCTAGGATCGGGTGGCGAGTGGTGCGCAGAATACCGGGGTGTTCGGGGTCAAAAGGCCTTTTGCCCATCCCACCAAAAGAAAACGGGTTCTGGATCGCAAGCCCGGCCACAGCCAGCCAGCACACCACAGGCATGATCAGTATTGGCACCCAGCGCAAGACTGCGAACGGCGGAATGACCTCGACATAGGGGGCGTTTGCAGCGGCGACAATCAGCCAGGCCAGCACGGCCAGCGACAGAAGTGAATAGGCCGCGAAATACCCCCGGCGCCCGAGCGTGCCGATCAGCCATCCCCGCACGGTGGGCCGTACAGGAATTGCATGGCTGAGCAGGAAAACGATGAGTGCTGCAAGAAATAGTCCCCAACCGGTCATGATATTCTCCAAACGTGTTGGGGTCGGTCTATAGTGGGGGGACGGCGACCTCCTTGCCCGAAATCAAGTTGGGTCACAGGGGCGGATACGCCGCCCCTGCCTGTATTACAGCCCAAGCGCCGCGCGGCGTTCTTCGGCAAAGCCCTGCACGATGCGGTCGGCAATCAGTGCCAGAATCGCCATCGCGGCCCCGGCCGAAATACCAAGCCCCACATCCGCCTGACCCAGCGCCAGATATATCGACTGGCCCAGACCGGTGGTCCCGATCAGTGCCGCGATGACCAGCATGGCAAAGGCGTAAAGGATGGTCTGGTTCAGCCCCAGCAGGATGGTCGGGGCCGCATAAGGCGCCCTCACATCGCGCATGATCTGCCACTCGGTCGCGCCGCTTGAAATTGCGGCCTCCATCATCTCATCCGGTGTATTGACCAGCCCGTGCCGCGTGTAGCGGATCATCGGGACAATCGCATAGGCACAGATGGCCAGAAAGGCCGAGAACTCGCCAATCTGGAACACCATCAGCACCGGGATCAGGAACACGAAAAGGGGGATCGTCTGCAACATGTCACAGATCGGGCGAACCACGTTCCACACAGGCTGCCATACCGCGCTGGCAAGGCCGATCAGCCCACCCGCCAAAGCGCAGGTAAACACCGCTGCACCGCTGAGATAAAGCGACAGCAGCGCCCTTTCCCACAGGCCCGAGACGAGGATGGTGCAGAGCAGCCCCACGCAGAGCGCGGCCAGACGCCAGCCCCCGGCAACCCAGCCCAGCGCGGCAGCGCCAGTCAGGACAAAGGGCCACGGCAGGTTCGCGATACCGGTTTCCAGCATTCCGATCAAGATCAGAACGACCAGCCCGCCAGTCAGCCGCCCGCGCCACGCCATCAACAGCGCAATCCCGGCACCGGCCGCGAACAGGCCATAGCTCATGCTCGACGTCCACTGGAAACCCCATGTGAAGGGCAGCACCGCCTGATCCAGCCCGATCCGAAGCGGTAGCAGTACATAGAACAATGAGTTGTTCTTGAGGGCGTCCAGCCACTGGCCGTTGGCCTGCGTGAACGCGGTCAGGCCGCTGTCCACGGCTTCGGCCATCGGGTCCAGCAGGGTCAGCTCCGCAGGGTTTGGCAACCACGCCCAGAAGGCCGCCGTGAAGACAACAGCAAAACCCAGCATCGCCCAGACAACACGGCTGTCATAGCGTTTACGCTCGGTCGCCAAAGTGCCGCTCATCCGGTCGATCACCACGGCAAAGACCACGATAACCAGACCCGCCATCAGCGACTCGCCGAACTGCGCCTTGCGCATGGTCAGCAGAACCTCCCAGCCGATATCGTTGAACCCGCCGATGACGGCGGCGATGATAACCATCGACAGAGCAGCCATCAGGCATTGGTTCACACCGACCATGATCTGAGTGGTGGCGGCAGGGATTTCGACCTGGAACAGTTGCTGGAACCGAGTGCCGCCGGACATGATGGCCGCCTCTTTGATCTCGGGCTCTACCCGTTCCAATCCCAGCATCACATTGCGCGCCATTGGCGGTGCGGCATAGATGGCCGAAGCAATCAGACCAACAACAGGACCAAATCCAAACAGCAGCAGCAGCGGTGTCAGATAGGCAAAGGTTGGCACCGTCTGCATGATGTCCAGCACGGCCTGCACAAAGGATTTCACCTTTGGCACTTCGTTGGCGAGGATGCCGATGGCGCCCCCAATGACCAGCGCCACAGGGACAGACACGGCGACAAGCGCCAGCGTATTCATGCTTTCGGCCCAATAGCCCGAGGCCAAAACAAAGCTCAGGCCCAGAAAGCCAAGTGCGGCCATGGACAAGCCGCCCAGATACCAGCCCAACGCGGTCACGATCCCGATCAGAATGGGCCATGGCGTTTTGCCCAGCACGAAATTCGCCCAGTTCATTGGGTGGGTCATCAGGTCCGAAAACAGCCGCATTGCCGGTTTGATCAGGTTCAGAAACCAGTCCAGAAACGCGCCAACCCATTGGGTTGCAGGCAGTTCCCACGCGGCGGGCCACTTGACCAGCCACGGGGCGATACCCTCGAGCGCGAGGCAAACTGCACCGACGATAACCGTTATCAGGGCGGCCTTCGCACCTGCCGTCAACTGCGCGCTGCGCCGTGTCGGGAGGTCGGTTATGGCGGTCATGTCTCGTCCACCTGAAGAGCTGCGGCCAGATCGGACGGATGCACCGTGCCAACGACATTGCCCGCCTCATCCCGCACGGGCACGGGTTCATACAGCTCCATGCAATGCGCAAGGGCTGCGTCCAGCGTCATCGAGGTGGTGAGGCCGGGATCATCCGGGCCACATTCCGCCTTGCTCCGCATCACCGAGGCGACTTTGGCGTGCTGACCTTTGGCGACATCCTTCGAGAATTCGCGCACGTAATCATCCACCGGGCGCAACACGATATCTGTGGGCGTTCCGATCTGAACAATCTTGCCGTCGCGCATGATTGCAATGCGGTCGGCCAGCTTCAGCGCCTCTTGAATGTCATGGGTGATAAAGACGATGGATTTCTTCAGCGTCGCCTGAATGCGCAGGAATTCATCCTGCAACTGGCGGCGGATCAATGGGTCGAGGGCCGAGAACGGTTCATCCAGAAACCAGATATCGGGATTTACGGCGAGGCTGCGGGCAATGCCCACACGCTGGCGCTGGCCACCTGAAAGCTGGCGCGGAAAGCTGTCTTCGCGCCCTTCCAGACCGACCAGTGAGATCACCTCCTGTGCGCGCGCCAGCCGTTCCTTCTTGCCCACACCCTGCACGCGCAGCGGATAGGCCACGTTTTCGGAAACGGTCATATGCGGGAACAGGCCGAAATGCTGGAACACCATGCCCAGTTTTTTGCGGCGCAACTCTGTCAGCGCCTTCTTCGAGGCTCCGATGACATTTTCGCCGTCCACCCGAATCTCGCCGCCCGTGCCGGGCAGCAGCTGCGAGATGCAGCGGATCAGCGTGGATTTGCCCGAGCCCGACAGGCCCATGATGACGAAAAGCTCGCCCTCCTGAACTTCGAAATTGGCATCCTGAACTGCGGGAATCAGCCCCTGTTCCCGAAGGGCGGCGGCAGCCGTGTCTGCGTCATTCCCTGACCGAGACAGCGCGTCGGTCAGGGCTTTGTCAGCGCCGGGGCCAAACACCTGCCAGAGACTCCGGCAGGCGATGGCTGGCATGGTCGTGTCCGTCACTTACGCGGGCTCACTGGGTTGCCGCGTCAACAACCGGACGCCACTTGCCTTCGTTTTCGGCCATCCATGCGGCGACAACTTCTTCGACCTTTCCACCGTCAACGTCGATCGCGCCCATCATCGGCTGCTGGTCTTCAACCGCCAGCTGATAGTTGGTCAGGATTTCAAAGGCTGCTGGCCATTTCTCCTCCATACCGCTCCAGCCGGCCTTGAAGATGCGCGAGGGCGAGAAGTCGCAGTCATTGACAGCATTCGGGTTCGGGCCCCAGGCCGGATCACTGAAGCACGCCTCTTCACCGGCGGGCAGTTCGACGAACTGAACGTCATAGGCCGACATCGCCCAATGCGGCTGCCAGAAGGTGATCAGCAGTGGCGATTTGCGTTCGGTCGAAGCGCGCAATTCCGCGATCAGCGCCCCTTCGGACCCTGCTGGTACGGCTTTGAACGGCAATTCCAAACCGGTCATGCGATCCGCGCCCGGAGTTCCCCAGTCGGCCGGGTAATCGACAAGACGACCACCGGGCAGAGTTTCCGCCGTCGCAAAGACCTGAGCGCAATCTTTCAGCGCTTCCCATGCGGGCAGGCCCGGGCACAGATCGGCCACATGCGCCGGGTACGCGATGCCTTCCTTGGCATCCAGACCCAGATCACCGATTTCAACCACAGTGCCTTCACCGATTTTCTTGGCGTATTCATCGGAAACGTTGGAAGACCAGATTTCCAGTGTCGCGTCGATGTCGCCATCGGCCAGCGCCTGGAACTGGTTCATCATGCCCGCGGTCACATATTCGACGTTGTACCCGGCAGCCTTGAGCATCTCACCCGCCACATGCGTGGTGACATGCTGGCCGGTCCATTCGTTGATCGCCAATTTGATCGGTTCATCCACGGCACCCATATCCGCCGCCTGCGCTGCGCCTGCAACGCTCAGAGCCATTAGGCTTACACTTAGTTTTTTCATGGACTTAACTCCCTGTCATATTTGTTTTGCCCATCCCGGCAAGGATTTTCCCGCCGGTCTTTCTGTCTGATGACAATGCCATGCCGCAGCATGCACAAATTTGGCTGGAAAAGAACAGTGATCCGTTTCCAAATTGTGGAAAAGATCTTTCTGCCAGATTGTTCCCCCCTCCCGGCTCCCTTTACGCATCCAACCCGGCTAGCCCTTGTTTCATTTCGCTAAGACGGGACATTGACTGACGAGTCAATCAGAAAACATTTTGCCACCTTTTGTCGAGAACTTCTTTCGAAAATCCGCATTTTTCTGCGAATCCAGTTATTCGTTGGGCTGCCTCAAATCTGGACACGGTCAGATTTTTCATTGCCAAACAAGAACAAAAGATAAACATTTATAGTCGGGCAACATCAAGGTTAGACAGATGCGAACGTTTGACGAAATCTTTGAAATCGCAGCCGTGCGCCACGGCGGTCCAGAAGCACTGGACGCAAAACTGAGCAAACCGAAAACCCCCGCGGAACTGGCAGCGATGCCTGAGGACCGCTGGCTGTCGGTCATCACGAAATGCATCTTTCAGGCCGGTTTCAACTGGAAAGTCATCGAAAACAAATGGGACGGGTTCGAAACAGCCTTTGACAGGTTCGACGTGGGGCGATGCGCGTTCATGGATGATGAGAAGTTTGACACCCTGTTGCAGGATACGCGCATCGTCAGGAATGGAACCAAGATCGCGGCTGTACGGGATAACGCTGCGTTCCTGCTTGAGCTGCGCGAGGAAGGCGGCGTGGGTAAAGTGCTGGGCGGCTGGCCATCTGATGACTACGTCAATCTTCTGGCCATGTTGGCCAAACGCGGGGCCCGACTGGGCGGCGCTTCGGCACAGTACGCGATGCGGTTTGCCGGGCGGGACAGCTTCATTCTGTCCCAGGATGTCACCGCCCGCCTGATTGCCGAAGGTGTGATCGACAAGCCTGCCACCTCGAAGAAAGCGATGGAGGCGGTTCAGAACGCCTTTAATACATGGATGGGTCAGTCCGGGCGATCACTAACGGAAATCAGCCGGGTTCTGGCCATGAGTCTGTGAAAACGGTTTGCGGAATACCCGCAGCGGAATAAGATTCAACTTATGGTTCTGCGTGTATTCTTTGCTTCTCTTTTGTTGCTGGCCGCCTGCGGTCGTGAGTTGACCGAGCAGGAGCGCGATTTTGCGGAGACCATTCAGGGGGGAACCCTGAATCTGGATCACATCCGTCTGGTCGAAGGTGCCCCGGTTACCAACGTGACGTATTTCCGCGAAGAACGCCCGCGACTGGCCTGCCGCGAGCGCATTCTGCCCCCGGTGGACCCCGGGCCGGTGACGGGCAAACCTGCCGCCGTGGCCCTGTTCAACAAAGTTTATTTTACCCGCGACTGGTATCTGGAGGACTATATGTCCGACTTTCCGGATCAGATGAACCTGCTGGCCGCGATGCTTTTGGCCCACGAGCTGACGCATGTCTGGCAATGGCAGAATCGCCGGACCACCGGTTACCACCCCCTGCGCGCTGCAGCGGAACATGGGGGCCGGAGGGATCCATATCTGTTCGACCTCGAAACCTCTCCCGATTTTCTGACCTACGGGTTCGAACAGCAGGGCGCGATTGTCGAGGAATACGTGTGCTGTCGCGCGCTGGCCCCTCAGGCAAAGCGCACCAAAAGACTTCATGACATGCTGGGTGCCCATTTTGATCTGTCACCCTTGCCGGAACAGGGGCGCGAGCGCCCGGTCCTGATCCCGTGGAGCGAAGCCAGGATCGACGGAATTTGCAGTTAGTTCCGGGCGCGCTGCAGGGTTTCCAGATATGCCACCAAATCAACTATTGGCTGGCTGGTCAGGATCGGCTGACCTTCCGGTGTTTTCATGGATGTGTCCTGCCCGTCGAAATAAGGGCCATAGACCGGCATCGGGCTGCCATGGCTGACCAGCGGATCCCTGCCGTCGATGCGGGCGACAACGCGGGCGGTCGGGAACACCCCGCTTTCGCTGGACAATGCGGTCAGATCGGACGGCTGAACAACCAGCACACTGGCCATCGGCCCCTGCCCGGTTGCGTCAATCCCGTGACAGGTCGCGCAGTAATGCAAATAGAGTTCCTCTCCGGTCGCGGCATCCTGCGCCCAAGCAGCTTGTGCGGCAGCAGCCGAGACCCCGAGAACCAGCATACCGATCGTTGCCTTGAACATCGTATCCTCCTGTCACAATTGACATTTGCAGGGTTGCCCGACAGGCATATGGGCGCAATGATCCAGATCAACGAAACAGGTGCAGAGGGTTCGGGCAATGACACAATACGCAGCCATCATGCTGGCCGCCGGATTTGGAATTCCGATACTGGCCGCTCTTAACGCGGCCCTTGGCAAGGTCATCGGATCACCGACAACGGCAGCCGTGGTGCTGTTTGCAATTGCCCTGGCCGCCTCGGCGCTGACCATGCTGTTGTTTCCCGGTTTTGCAGCCTTGTCCAAGGTTGCGCAGGCCCCAAAACAC
Source organism: Ruegeria sp. AK11 (assembly GCF_056541095.1). Classification (NCBI taxonomy): domain Bacteria; kingdom Pseudomonadati; phylum Pseudomonadota; class Alphaproteobacteria; order Rhodobacterales; family Roseobacteraceae; genus Ruegeria; species Ruegeria sp. AK11. The sequence continues at coordinate 135,516 of NZ_JBQFXU010000001.1, read as the reverse complement.
CTGTTGTTCGCTGGCATCCTGATTGCATTCTATGTGTTGTCGATCACCCATGTCGCCCCGCATTTCGGTGTGGGAAACGCCGTGTTCTTTGTCCTGTTGGGGCAATTGATCAGTGCAGCGGCTATCGATCACTTCGGCCTGTTCGGCGCGCAGGTGGCACCCCTCACCCTGATGCGGGCGGGTGGTATCGCCGTCATGGCCATCGGTGTCGCGATCACTCAACTGGCCTGAGCACGCCACCCTCAAGCCGGACCATGCGATCCATGCGCGCCGCCAGTTCGAGGTTGTGGGTCGCGATCAACGCCGACAAACCGTCGTCCCTCACAAGTTTCATCAGCGCATCGAACACCTGATCCGAAGTTTCAGGGTCCAGATTGCCTGTCGGTTCGTCCGCCAACAAAACACGTGGCGCGTTGGCAAGCGCCCGACAAAAAGCCACGCGTTGTTGTTCACCGCCCGACAGCGCCGCAGGACGGTGGCTGGCGCGCGGGGCGACGCCCACACGGTCCAGCAGATCCAATGCCCGTGCCTGAGCAGCTTTTTCGGACGCGCCATTGGCCAGTTGCGGCAATGTGATGTTTTCCAGCGCCGTAAACTCGGGCAGCAGGTGATGGAACTGATATACGAAACCGATATCCTGCCGACGCAACGCCGTTCTGGTTCGGTCGCCCTTGCCGTTCACATTCTGCCCCCCGATTTCCACGGTTCCGTTGTCAGGCCTATCCAGCAGACCGGCGATGTGCAGAAGCGTCGATTTACCCGCCCCTGACGGCGCAACCATGGCCACGGCCTCACCCGCGCGCAGTTCGAGGTCGACCCCGCGCAGAACCTGCACCTCGCCCGGTGTGCCTTTGAGGTAGGTCTTGGTCAGACCGTTCAGTCGCAAAGTGACATCATTCATAGCGCAGCGCCTCGACCGGGTTCAGCCGCGCCGCGCGGCGGGCGGGGAAATAGGTGACGATGAAAGACAGGCCAAGCGACAGGCCCGTCGCCTTGAGCACATCGCTCAGATGCAGTTCGGCCGGCAGGGCGTAGATGCCACGGATCGACGGATCCCACACGCCACCGCCCATCACGTAGTTTACGAATGAGAAAATCGGATCAATGTAGATCGCAAAGAGGCATCCCAGGATGACCCCCATTGCAGTGCCAATCAGGCCGGTGAACGCACCGCAGATGAAAAAGACGCGCAGAACCGATCCCTCGCTCAGGCCGATCGTGCGCAGGATTCCGATATCGCGCCCCTTGTTCTTTACCAGCATAATCAGGCCCGAAACGATGTTCATCGCAGCAATCAGAACGAGGATCGACAGGATGATGAACATCACATTATCCTCAACCTCGAGCGCGCGTAGAAAGCCGCCGGATGCGTCCTGCCATGTCCAGATCTGGCTGCGCTCGCCCGACGCCTCAAGAATGGGAATCAGGATCGGGCCAAGATCTTCGGGCTTGTCCACCATCACTTCTATCTCATCCGCCACACCTTCACGGTTGAAAAAGCCCTGCGCCTGCGAAAACGGCATGTAGACGCGGGTGCGGTCGATGTCATAGCGACCGGCCGAAAACACATAGACAACGCGATAGGCATTCACGCGCGGCGACGTGCCAAAGGCGGTTTTGACCCCGTTGGGCGAGGTCAGTTTGACCACATCCCCGACAGTGGCCCCGATGCTGCGGGCCACACCCGATCCAATGGCGATGACATCCTCACCCGTCTGGAAGTCCGACAGGTCCCCCGCCGCCTGTTCCGCCTGCGCGATACCCGGCAGGTCGAGCAGATCGTCGGGTCGGATGCCAAACACCTCGACCCCGCTGCTGCTGTCGCGGTTGGTGATCAGCACCTGCCCCTTCACCAGCGGTGCGGCACGCTCAACTCCGGGCACCTGCGCTATGCGGTCGGTGCGTTCCTTGTAGTCGGCAATTGTTCGATCCACCCGGCCCTGCGCGTCAAATTCACCCGAGGAATAGACCGTCACATGCGCATTGGCGCCCAGAATGGTGCCGACGAATTCAGAGCGAAAACCTGAACGGACAGCCAGCGTTGCAATCAGCGCAAACACGGCAAGCGTGATCCCGATCAAAGAGATCCATGTCATCACGCTGACACCGCCTTCGGCCCTGCGCGCGCGCAGATATCGCCAGGCGATTTTCCATTCAAAAGGGGCAAAGGGCGGGGGTGTCTTGGCCATGCCTGCTCCGGGTTTTCTTGTTTGCGGCGACCCTTTCGGCATTTCGCCCAATGGTCAAGCCGGTTGTCACTCTGAACTCGTTCCTCAGCCTGAAAGAGCCGAATCGTTTCAGGACATGACCAAAATACACGTGCAAAACAGGTGTCTTTCAATTCGGGCGCTACACCATGAGTTGTGAAGCGCATCACAGACAGAAGGTGATTGTTTCAGGTATGACGTTAATCATCGCGCATCGTGAGCCACTGAATCGTAAAGGCAACAATAAGTGCGAAATTTTATTACTCTTTTTGATTATTTTCAGAAACTTTGCCACCCTGACCATGGGGGAACACATTTAAAGAGCGGGGGTCGCTCAATGAATTTACAAATTTCAACCAATGGTGCGGGTGCAATTTCGACCCGTCAGGCTTCAACAGAATTAGATTGTGAAACCGCAGCCTTGCTGCGCGCGGCCATTCGGCCAATCTTTGTCACCGCGGCAAGCTGGGGCAATTTGGCAGACATCCTGAAAGACAAAGGATATCGTCTGGTTTTCCGGCAAGGCCGGTTGTGTATCACGGATCGGGCAACCGATGCGCGGATTTGCGGATTGCGCTTTCTGGATATTGAGTTTCGCGAACTGATCAGCCGCCTTGGCCGCCCGATTGTTGTGGCCACAGGTGACGGAGCCAACGGAGACGTCCTGGCCGAACGCCCGACGTCGGATCAAAACTGAGAACCGACCGACTGACGCGGTCGGCCTTCAGGTAGCTTGGGAAGGGCCGCCAGGTCTGAGCCTCCGGCACCCCTTCCGGATCACGGGGCGTGTTTCAACGCCCGCTTAATGCAGCAACTGATGGTCGCTCAGGCGATCTGCTGGTAAATCTCAGCAACTTTGGTGACGGCCGCTTCGGGGCTTAGTTCCTCGCTTTCGCCAGTGCGGCGGCAGGTCAGTTCAACCACACCATTCTTCAGACCACGCGGGCCAACCGTGATGCGCCAGGGCAGACCGATCAGGTCCATAGTGGCGAATTTGCCGCCCGCGCGTTCGTTGCGGTCGTCATAGAGCGGCTCCAGACCCAAAGCCGTCAGCGCCGTGTAGATCTTGTCACAGGCTGCATCGGCTTCTTCATCGCCCTGCTTGAGGTTGACGATACCGCAATGGAATGGGGTCACGCCCTCGGGCCAGATGATGCCCTTGTCGTCATGGCTGGCCTCGATGATTGCTCCTACAAGGCGACTGACACCGATACCATGGCTGCCCATGTGAACCGGAACCGGTTTGCCATCCGGGCCTTGGACAGTCGCGCCCAAGGGATCGGAGTATTTGGTGCCAAAGTAGAAGATTTGGCCCACCTCGATGCCGCGCGCCACGCGGCGGCGTTCTTCGGGGATCTGATTGAACAGCGCTTCATCATGGGTTTCATCAGTACGCGCGTATTTCGAAGTGAACTCTTCCAGAATGGCCTGACACTGTTCGCGGTTGTCATAATCGATGTCACGGTCGCCAAAGGTCAGATCAGTGACAGCACTGTCATAGAAAACTTCGGATTCGCCGGTATCGGCCAGAACCAGGAACTCATGCGTGTCATCGCCACCGATGGGGCCGGAATCGGCGCGCATCGGAATCGCCTGAAGTCCCATCCGTTCATAAGTGCGCAGATAGCTGACCAGATGGCGGTTATAGGCGTGCAGCGCATCTTCCTTGGTCAGGTCGAAATTGTATCCGTCCTTCATGTAGAATTCACGGCCCCGCATCACGCCGAAACGCGGGCGGATTTCATCGCGAAACTTCCACTGGATCTGGTAGAGCGTCAGCGGCAGGTCTTTGTAGCTGTTCACGTGGCCGCGGAAGATATCGGTCACCAGTTCTTCGGCCGTGGGCGTGAACAGCATGTCCCGGTCATGCCGGTCCTTCATCCGCAGCATCTCCTGACCGTAATCGTCATATCGCCCGGATTCACGCCACAGATCCGCCGACTGGATGATGGGCATCTGGATCGCGATGTGACCGGCCCGCGCCTGTTCCTCGTGGACGATGTTTTCCAGCTTGCGCAGCACTTTGAAGCCCAGCGGCAACCAGGAATAAATCCCGGCAGAGGCCTGCTTGATCATCCCTGCACGCAGCATCAGCCGGTGGCTGACAATCTGAGCCTCGGACGGGGTTTCCTTGAGAACGGGCAGAAAGTAACGGCTCAGGCGCATGGACGGACCTTCAAAGGTAAGAATTCGACTGGACAGGTGATTATGCCAAAGCCCCGCCGGGGGCAATCGCGCATTGGTGTTTTTCCGACCTTGCGGCAGTCGGTTTTTTGATTGACCCGCCAATCGGGAAACCCAATGGTAGCGGAAACGCAAATTCCATGAGGCGCTGATGCAAACCATTCAGGAACCCGCACGCCAAATCCCCGTCATTCATCAAACCGATGTCCTGGTCGTGGGCTCTGGCCCTGCCGGGTTGGCAGCGGCGCTTGCAGCGGCACGTGCGGGGGCCGAGGTATCTTTGATTGATCGGTTTGGCTGCATGGGTGGCAACATCACTGCCGTCGGCGTCGAAGGATTTGCCTGGTACCGGCACGAGCAAACCGTCGAGGCAGGTGGCATCGGGATGGAATTCGAGACCCGCGCCAAGGAGATGGGGGCCGCCGTTCCGGAAAGCCAGTCGCTGAGCTATGAGCTGGACAGCGAAGGCTTCAAACTGGTCGCCGACAAGCTGGTCGAAGAAGCGGGTGTGCATCCGATGTTGCATCGGCATTTCGTGGCCCCGATCCTGGAAGGCGACCGGATCACCGGCGTCATCACAGAATCCAAAGCCGGGCGCGAAGCGATATTGGCCAAGGTCGTCATCGATGCCACCGGCGACGCGGATGTGGCCCATCGTTCGGGCGCGCCGACCCACAAAACTCCGCGCGAGGACATGATGGCGGCTTCGGTCATGTTCCATCTGGCGGGCGTAGATAAACGCGCCTTCATGGAAGGTGTGAAAGCTGACCCGCAGACCTACAAGGACTGGGGCGGTGGCGGAGAGTGGAACATTGAGACCTCGGGTAAAGAGGACGACATGTTCTCACCCTTCGTGCACAAACCGTTCCAGCAAGCAATCGATCAGGGGCTGATCCCGCCGCATCTGAACACCATCGCCGGCACTTGGGGCGCGATGCATGACACGGGCGAGCTGACATACATGAACCTCATCCATCTGGCCGAGGTTGACGGCACCGATCCCGACAGCCTGACGCGCGGCGAGATTGAAGGTCGCCGCCAGACCATGCTGGCCATCGAGGCGCTGCGACGGTTCATGCCCGGTTGCGAAAACGCACGTTTGCGGAATTTCGGTATGACCATCGGCATCCGCGACACCCGCAAGATCGACGCGGTCTACAACATGACCGAAAACGATGCCCGCCATCAGGGCCGGTTCGAGGATACGATCGGCATCTATCCCGAGTTCATCGACGGCTATGGCATCCTGATCCTGCCAACTACGGGGCGGTACATGCAAATCCCTTATCGCTCGATGCTGCCCAAGGGCATCAAAGGCCTGCTGGTTGCAGGACGGTCGCATGGCGCGGACCGGGTGGCACATGCCGCAACCCGAAACATGGCTTGTTGCGCGGTCTTAGGTCAGGGCGCGGGCATCGCCGCTGCGGTCTCACTGAAAAGCAATCAGGAGCTGGACCAGCTGAATCTGGCACCGGTTCGCGCTGAATTGCAACGCCAGGGGGTGAGGATTCACTGATGGACAGTATCCCAACGATTGATATCGCGCCTTTGACTGCCCCGGGAACCGCAGCCTATGACGCGACGGTCCGAGACATCCTTGCGGCCTGTCAGGGGATCGGCTTTTTGTCGATCACCGGGACAGGCGTATCCCGGCAGACCGTGGATCAGGTACGCCAGATCACCCGAGAGATTTTTGCCGTCGATGACGCGCAAAAATGGGATCAGGCCATCACCCGCGCCAACTATCGCGGCTATATACCCATGGGGTTTTTCACACCCAATGATGGCTCGGGCAAGGCTGACAAGTACGAGGGGTACAAACTGCATCACGAGGTCGCAGCAGACGACCCGGTGCGTGAGGATTGCGCGTTATACGGGCCAAACCTCTGGCCCGACGGTGTACCCGGTGCGAAAGAGGTCATTCTGGGTTACTGGCGGCAACTGGATCGCGTCACCGATCTGTTGCTGGGCGCGTTAGAAGCAGGGTTGGATTTGAAAGCCGACTCGCTGCGCGGTGCATTCCGGGACCCGATGACCAACATGACCCTGTTGCATTACCCGCCTCAGGCCGAAGATGAGGCAGGCTATGGCATCCATCCGCACAAGGATACCGACGCCTTGACCATCATTGCCCCCGATCCGGTGGGCGGGCTTGAGGTGCAGACCCGCAACGGCGGCTGGATCACGCCCGATTGCCCGCCCAGTGGTTTCGTGGTGAATATCGGTGACATGCTGGAGCTGTGGTCGGGCGGGCGGTTGAAATCCACGCCGCATCGGGTTGTGAACCGATCGGGTCAGGAACGGTATTCTTTTCCCTATTTCGCGGTGCCCCGTCACGACGTCGTCGTCGCGCCTTTGCTGCCGCCCCTGCCCGGCTTTGACCGTCCGGCGGTTCATTGCGGTCACTGGTCGGCCGAGATTTGGCGCACCAACTGGCCCGACGAAACCGCCACCGAAGACACCCCGGAATTGGGAACGTTGCGCGGCTGACCCCTGTAAACGCAAGCGCCATGAACCGCTTGCATCATGGGCTTTGATGCGCCAAGAACACCTGCAAGGGCCTGAACAAGGGGATCGCCATGGCTTTGCCGGTTAAGGATCAGCTGAGATACTGGAGCATCGCCGCTGCGGTTTTCGCGTTGATCCTGTGGGCCCTTGGCGATGTCTTGTTGCCTTTTGTCATCGGTGGGGCCATTGCCTATTTTCTGGATCCGGTCGCTGACCGGCTGGAGCGGCTGGGCCTGTCGCGTATGGCCGCTACGGCGGTCATCACGGTCGTCGGTGTTCTGGGGTTTGTACTGGCAATTCTGATGGTGGTCCCTGCGCTGATCACCCAGTTGTTGGATCTTGTCGATGTACTGCCTGATCTGTTCAAACAGTTGCGCAGTTTCATAGAAAAACAGTTCCCGTCCTTGCTTGACCGGGAATCGAGCACGCACGCGATGCTGGTGTCCTTTGGCGAAACGCTGAAATCCAAGACCGGGGACGTTATGCAGACGGTGCTGTCCTCGCTGGGTTCCGCGATCAACATCGTTGTTCTGTTGGTCATTGTGCCGGTTGTGGCCGTCTACTTGCTGTTGGACTGGGATCGCATGACCGCCCGCATCGGAGAGCTGCTGCCACGTGACCACGCCCCCATCATCAGGCGGCTGGCGGGTGAGATCGACGCGGTTCTGGCCTCGTTCGTGCGCGGCATGGGAACGGTCTGCTTGATCCTTGGCACCTATTACGCGGTTGCACTAATGCTTGCTGGTCTGCAATTTGGTCTGATTGTGGGCTTTATCGCGGGCTTGGTCACGTTCATACCCTATCTGGGCGCCCTTATCGGAGGCTCGCTGGCCATTGGGCTTGCGCTGTTTCAGTTCTGGGGCGACTGGGCTCATATCGGGCTTATCGCGGGTATCTTTGCCATTGGGCAGGTCACCGAGGGCAATTTCCTGACACCCAAGCTGGTCGGCAGCTCTGTCGGGCTGCACCCGGTTTGGCTCCTGCTGGCCCTGTCGGTCTTTGGCGCGCTGTTCGGCTTCGTCGGCATGCTAATCGCTGTCCCGGTCGCCGCAGCATTGGGCGTGCTGGCCCGCTTTGCCACATCGCTATACCTCGACAGCAGATTGTACACTGGTCTTGAAGGTCTGGATCAGGAAACCGAGTAAATGGCCCGACAACTCAGCTTTGATCTGCCCGCCAAAACTGCGCTCGGGCGAGAGGATTTCTTTGTGTCACCGGCAAATGCGCTGGCGGTGGCAATGATCTCGGCCACGTCCTGGCCTGGCAACAAACTGGTGCTGAGCGGACCTGCCGGTGCGGGCAAAACCCATCTGGCCCATGTCTGGGCCGCTGAAACCGGCGGGCGTATCCTTCAGGCCAGCGACCTGCGATATGACGATGTGCCAGACCTGGCGCGTATGCCGATTGCGGTCGAAGACGTGCCTTTGATTGCCGGTGATCTCGAGCAGCAAAAAACGCTGTTCCACCTGCACAATCTTGTTCTGGCCGAAGGGCACCCCCTGCTGATGACCGGCCGTCTTGCGCCCAAATTCTGGGCGTTGCCGCTGGCCGATCTGCAAAGCCGGGTCGAAGGCGCGCATCACGTCGCTCTGGACCCGCCCGACGACGCATTGCTGGGCGCGGTTCTTGCCAAGTTGTTTGTTGACAGGCAGCTCAACCCCGGCCCCGATGTCATCGCCTATCTTGTCAAGCATATGGACCGGCGGTTTGAAAGCGCAGCCGACGTTGTATCCCAACTGGACCAACTGGCCCTGGCTGAAAAACGCGACATTACACGCGCGCTTGCCATTCGCGTACTGAACACGGCCCCGGATGAGGTCGAGACCAATGATTGACCCGCTGACGTCAATTTCGCATCCTCAGGCAGAACTATCTGGAACACACATGGATCAGACCGTCAAAACCGATATCCCGGACTGGGGAACGTTCGGAAAGCCCCTGTTTGACAAACCGGACGCACGGGCGCTGTCGCGCGTCGGGGTTGTCGATGTCGGGTCGAACTCGGTCCGGATGGTCATTTTCGACGGGGCGGCCCGATCACCGGCCTATTTCTACAATGAAAAGGTCATGTGCGAACTGGGGGCGGGCCTGTCCGAAACCGGGCGACTGAACCCGCGTGGCCGCGAACGCGCCTTGTCGGCACTACGACGGTTCCAGCACCTGGCAATGGATCTGGATTTGCCCGGTTTGCATGTTGTCGCCACCGCTGCTGTGCGCGAAGCCTCGGATGGGCCCGAGTTTTGCGATCAGGTGCAGGCTGAAACCGGTTTGCAGGTGTCTATCATTGACGGTGACGAAGAAGCCCGCCTGTCGGCGCAGGGTGTCCTGTTGGGATGGCCCGGAGCTTATGGGCTGATCTGCGATATTGGCGGATCGTCGATGGAATTGGCCGAAATCGGCGGTGGTCAGGTCGGCCGTCGCGTAACCTCGCCGCTTGGGCCGCTGAAACTGCGCGACATCAAAGGCGGGCGGCGCGCGCGAAAAGCGCATATCAAGGAAACGATGGAGGATCTGCGCAATCAGATGGGCCAGCAGCGAGACCGTTTGTTTCTGGTCGGCGGCAGCTGGCGCGCCTTTGCGCGGCTGGACATGCTGCGGCGGGGCTATCCGCTGAACGTTCTGCATGAATACCGCATGACCACCAAACAGGTGCGCGAGACGATCAAATACATCGAAAAACACGATGGTGAAAAGCTGCGTGCTCAGGCGGGCGTGTCGAGCTCGCGCATGGCGCTTATCCCGTATGCGATGGACGTTCTGGCGCGGCTGATCCGCACGTTCAAACCCAAAGATATCGCCATCTCAAGCTATGGGATTCGCGAGGGGTTGCTATATGAGCAGATGCCGCAGGAAGTGCGCGATCGCGACCCGCTGATCGAAGCCAGCCGGTTCTCGGAAGCCAAGGACGCGCGCCTGCCCGGATTTGGCAGCAATCTCTATGATTTTGTCATCCCGCTGTTCAGATCGGCACCGCCCAGCAGAGTGCGCCTGATCAAGGCGGCCTGCCTGCTGCACGATGTAAGCTGGCGCGCGCATCCCGACTATCGGGCCGAGGTGTGTTTCGACAACGTCACGCGCGCCAATCTGGGTGGTTTGAAGCATTCCGAGCGTGTCTTCATCGGATTGGCACTGCAACACCGCTATCGCAACAAACGGGAAGGCAATCGGTTCTCTCGGCTTTACGAATTGCTGGATGAAAAAAGCCAGAAACAGGCCGAGATTTTGGGCAAGGCCATGCGGTTTGGCGCGATGCTGTGGATGCACAACGATGCCAATATGGGGCAGCTCAAGTTTTTCCCCAAAAAGCGAGAGCTGGAACTGTATCTGCCCGAGGCCGCAGCCCCCCTGTTCAGCGAAGTGGCAGAAGCCCGGTTAAGCGCCTTGGCAGCAGCGCTGAAATCTCAGACTCGCGTGATTGTCAAAGGCTGACTCTTGAGCGGGTCAGATATCTGTAGGTCCTTCGGGCACCTCGATATCCCGCTTTTCAGGCTCAGATGGCTCTTGGGTCGGTTTTCTGCGGATAATGATATCGCCATTGGGCAGGATCTCGGGTGGTTCATAAACGCTCCAGTCCTTGACCTCAGCCGCCAGTTCAGCAAGCGCCGGGCCCATCTGCTGCAAGAATGACTGCATCGCCGGGCCAAACTCTTCTGCCAGACCCAGCAAGTTTTCCAATGCCGGTTCCATTTCCTTGCGCAGACCTTCGAAAAACAGTTCGGCCCCCTGTTCCATCAGGGATTTTTCATTGTCTTCCTGCGCCATTGCAGGCGCGGCAAGGAACACTGAGATCGTACTGATCAGCAAGATGCGTTTCATACCTGACATATAAGGCCCGTGTGGCAGGCTGGAAAGGTCACAGTTCAATATCAAGCGTGACCGGAAAATGATCGGAGGCCGTCAAAAGCGCCTGCCGCAATTCCGGTTCAGCCCAACAGGCGGCATCCTGAAACGGGTGCCAGATACGCCAGGACGGGCGATATGCTTGCAGGTCCGTTGTAATCATTATGTAATCCAGTAATGCGTCCAGAAATTTACCTTCTTCCGGGCGGGCAAAGCGCGCAGTAGCAGGCACCGGTCCGGGCCGAAACCTGTAGGCTGTGACGGCGTTCGGGTCGAACAATCCGGCTTGCAGCAACACCTCGACCGACGAGCGGCCAAAGAGGTGCTCAAACTCATCCAGCCCGGGGCCATCGTTCAGATCGCCCAGCAAAATGACGGGCTGTTTTTGCGCGACATGCCATTCGACCCGCCGTGCAAGCCAGATCGCTTGCGCCAGCTGCTTGCGGCGATTGGCAATCGAGATCCGGATCGCCTCGTCCCGCGATTCGGCACCGTGCGGCGCCTTGGATTTCAGATGTGCCCCGATCAGGCGAATTTTGTGCCCCGCTTGCGTCGTCACCGCCAGTTCCATCGGCGGTTTGGAGAACCGCACGACATCCTCGGTCGCATCAATGTCGAGGTCGATTTTAAACACGCCATCGAACCGGGGGGCCGCAGTATCTGCGATATCTCCCTTGGGGTCATGGCGAACACTCAGCACCGTTCTGTCATAGAGCAATGCCAGTTCCTGATGTGTGTCGTTTGCATAGCCCATCACCGCATCAGACGTGCGCAAGTCGAACGCTTCGGCAAAGGCTTGCAGGGCCCGAACCGTGTTCTGGCGTCTGCCCGTGTTGGGCGCCTCGACGATTACAATCGCATCAGCGTCAATGGCAGTCAGAACCTTGGCAATCGCTTCGATCTGCTGCGCTTTGGTGACGTCGTGCCTGCCGGACCAGCTGTCATCGACGATCAGCCTGTCTTTCTGGTCAAACAGATTGGCGAACCATTCGATATTATAGGTCGCCAGCCGCATCTGATCAGGCCCGCGCGCCGTTGATTTCATCCCAGGCGCGATTGATGTCGATCATCTTTTTCTCGGCCAGCCGGATCGCCTCTTCGGGGACACCCCGGGCCATCATGGCGTCGGGGTGCGTTTCCCGAACCAGCTGCCGCCAGACATTGCGAATGTCGGGCAGCGGCATGTCATGTGGAACGCCCAGAACCGTGTAAGGATCGTTTGGCGCATCCGGAACAAAGCGCGCCCGCAGTGCTTTGAACTGCGCGTCGGTTTGCCCGAAAATCTGGCTGACATCTTCGAGAAACGCGTTTTCGTTCGGATGATAGAAACCATCCGCCATCGCGATGTGAAAAAGACCTTCCATCAGGTCACACAGGGTTGTGCTGTCTTCGGAAAACATGCGGGCAATTTTGCGGGCGTAGTCCTGATATCCCGCCACGTCCGTACGGGCCATGTTGAAGACGCGGGCTGCACCTTCCTCATCTTCGCGCGCGATCTGAAACACGTCGCGAAAGGCGGTGACCTCATCACGGGTCACCTGACCGTCTGCCTTGGCCATTTTGGCACCCAGTGCGATGACCGCAATCGTAAAGGCCACGGACCGTTCCGGTGGCGAGCGTAGTTTTTCAAAAACTGCGGTCAGGCTTTCGCCCTGGGCAAGCGCGCTGAGCGCATCGGATATGCGAGTCCAGATCGACATGACCGCACCCTAGCGTCACAATTCGGGACTGTCAGGTGCAACAGGTCATTCAGCACCAAGAATTTTCTGCATCAGCACAAGGTCCAGCCGCTGGCCGAACTTAAAGCCGACTTCGGGCATCACCCCGACTTTCGAATAGCCAAGTGCGGCATGAAACGCCTCAGCCCCCGGATTGGCCGAGGATATGCCCGCGACCAGAACATGAACGCCTTGGGCTTGCGCGATTTCCTCCAGTTCTGACATCAACGCACGTCCCAGCCCTTTGCCCCACGCATCCGGTGACAGCTGGATCGTATGTTCGCAGGTTTGCGCATAACCGGGCCCGGTGCGGAAAGGGCCATATGTGGCAAAGCCGATAACGTGGCTGTCGTGCGCGGCAACCAGATAACCGGGCGCGCGTGCCTTGATATCTTCGGCAATCTGGGCGGCGCTGCGTTCGTCCGTCGTGAAAGTGACCAAAGTGTCCCGGATGATCGCATTGGTGATCCGGGCAATGGCTGGTGCATCTGACGCTGTGGCCGGGCGTATGTTCATTCCAGCACCCGAAGTCCATGAGGTGTCTCGATCTCTGCCTGCAAAGCGGCGGGGCCGGTATCGAACACCACATGATCCAGTTCACCCAGTTGACGGGCCAGTGTCAGGGCGTCGGGGTGGTAGACAACCAGACGCCGCAACCGGCACGCGCTGTCCTGCAACATGTTTGCCGGGTGCAGGTCGCCCTGCCATTCGATAAGGGCGGGAAACAGATTGTCGAACGGCAAACGCCCCGTTGGCGGAACCGCCATGCGCCATTGCAACGCGCCGCGGGTCAGGTCGATGGGCTCTCCGGTGCTATCGGGAAAGATCGACAGTGTGGCCTCGATATCCTCGACCCGGCATATCCAGTTCGTCAAACGCGGGCCGCCCTGAAAATTGTCCAGATCGAACCATCGCGGCCTACCCGGAGGCTGCGCCTGCGGATCGATGGCAATCGCTTCCAGATAGAGCCCGTCCCTGAGCCCCAGCAGCCTGTTATGTGTCCCGAATTTTTCGTGTTTCCCACCGGGTTGCAGTGCAACACCAAGCGCCTGTTCAATGTGTGCAGACGCTTCTTCAAGCGTTTCGCCCGCGACGGCCAGATGATCGAGTAACATGCGCACCCTCCTGCGAAAACGACCGGACCCAAAGGGATCCGGTCGCATGTTTTCGCCATTGGCGCAGGATCACAAGAGCTTTCGTTGAAAGACTTGCCTTGTGTCAGGGCCGTGCCTGGCGGATCAGGCGCAGAATGTCCTGAGCGGCCTCGGGAATGTTGGTGCCCGGACCAAAGATGGCCTTGACCCCATGGTCATACAGGAACTGGTAATCCTGTTGCGGGATCACCCCGCCACAGATCACGATGATATCGTCGGCCCCTGCTTTCTTCAGCTCTTCCACTAGCTGGGGTGCCAGTGTTTTATGCCCCGCCGCCTGCGAGGAAATGCCGACCACATGTACGTCATTGTCCACCGCGTCCTGCGCGGCCTCGGCAGGTGTCTGGAACAGCGGGCCAACGTCCACGTCGAACCCGATATCTGCAAAGGCCGTGGCGATAACCTTGGCACCGCGATCATGCCCGTCCTGCCCCATTTTGACCACCAGAAGACGGGGGCGGCGGCCTTCGGCCTCGGCAAAGTCCTCGATGGATTTCTGGATCGCGGCAAAGCCTTCGTCGCCCTCATAAGCAGCGCCATAGACACCGGCCAGGGTTTTCACCTCGGCGCGGTGGCGGCCGAATTCTTTCTCCATTGCCATGCTGATCTCTCCTACGGATGCACGGGCGCGGGCGGCTTCGACCGCAGCGGCCAGCAGGTTTCCGCCCTCCTGGGCGGTCTTGGTCAGGGCGTCCAGCGCGGCTTGGCACGCGGCTTCATCACGGGTTGCGCGAATGCGTTCCAGCCGCGCCACCTGCGCCTCACGCACGGCGACGTTGTCGACATCCAGAATGTCGATCGGGTCTTCCTGTTCCTTGCGGTACTTGTTGACGCCGACGATCACTTCGTCGCCCCGGTCGATCATGGCCTGACGACGGGCTGCGCTTTCCTCGATGCGCAGCTTGGGCATACCCGAGGCAACCGCCTTGGTCATGCCACCCATCTCTTCGACCTCTTGCATCAGGGCCCAGGCTTTTTCGACCAGTTCATTGGTCAGGCTTTCAACATAGTAAGAACCGGCCAGAGGATCGACCACATCAGTTACACCGGTTTCTTCCTGAAGCACGAGCTGCGTGTTCCGCGCAATGCGGGCCGAGAAATCGGTGGGCAGCGCAATTGCCTCGTCCAGAGCATTTGTATGCAACGATTGGGTGCCACCCAGAACTGCGCTCATCGCTTCATAGGCGGTGCGGATAACATTGTTGTAAGGGTCCTGTTCCTGAAGCGAAACGCCGGAAGTCTGGCAATGGGTGCGCAGCATTTTCGACCGTTCGGACTTTGCCCCGAACTCGGTCATTACCCGGTGCCATAGCGTGCGAGCGGCGCGCAGTTTGGCGATCTCCATGAAGAAATTCATGCCGATGGCAAAGAAGAACGACAAACGGCCCGCGAACTTGTCCACGTCCATCCCGGCCTCAGTCGCGGCACGGACGTATTCACGCCCATCAGCCAGCGTATAGGCCAGTTCCTGTACAAGGTTCGCCCCGGCCTCTTGCATGTGATAGCCCGAGATCGAGATCGAGTTGAACTTGGGCATCTCGTTCGACGTGTATTCGATGATGTCCGAGATGATCTTCATCGACGGTTCAGGCGGGTAGATATAGGTGTTGCGCACCATGAATTCTTTCAGAATGTCGTTCTGAATGGTGCCGGACAGGACAGATCTGTCGTGACCCTGTTCTTCACCCGCAACAATGAAACTGGCCAGGATCGGAACAACCGCGCCGTTCATGGTCATCGAGACCGAGACCTTGTCGAGCGGGATGCCATCGAACAGTATTTTCATATCTTCGACACTATCGATGGCAACACCTGCCTTACCGACATCGCCCACAACGCGCGGGTGATCACTGTCATAGCCGCGATGTGTCGCCAGATCGAAGGCAACCGAAACGCCCTGCTGGCCTGCTGCCAGATTGCGTCGGTAGAACGCGTTCGATTCCTCGGCGGTCGAAAAGCCCGCATACTGGCGGATCGTCCATGGACGCCCGGCATACATAGTGGCCTTGACACCGCGGGTAAACGGGCCAAACCCCGGCAAAGACCCCATATGCGGCAGATCGGCGGTGTCTTCCTGGGTGTAAAGCGGTTTGACCGCGATACCTTCCAGCGTTTCCTTGGTCAGGTCGCCCAACGGACGTCCGCGCAGCTCTTTCTCGGCAAGCGCTTTCCAGTCCTTTGTGTCGGTCATTTCGATTTCCTCTCGTCAATACGGATGGCGGTCGCTGAAAGCGTCCGCGCCAAGGTCCTGCACTTGGCCTGTTCTTTCAGGCACAAGCGCGAAAATGTGGTCACCCGGCACAAATCGCCGGTCGCAATCGCGGGCACAGGGGCTATATTCGAAAGAACAGGAGGCCACATGACACGCACGCTTGCCTTTGTTTTCTCGGCACTAATCCCTCTGGCCGCCTTGGCGGCAGACGGAACCGCGCCGTCTGATGACAGTTTTGTCCGCCCGGTGGGTGAAAGTGAACTCAGCGAATTTTTGTGGGTCAAACGCCCCATTGTGGTTTTCGCTGACACGCCTGCCGATCCGCGGTTCCAGCAGCAGATCGATATGCTTGTCGCAGAAGAAGCAGCCATGCGCGACCGTGATGTCATCGTGCTGACAGACACGGACCCGTCTGCCCGGTCTCCGATCCGGACCAAGCTGCGGCCGCGTGGCTTCCAGATGGTGTTCGTCGACAAGGACGGCGTGGTCAAACTGCGCAAACCCAGCCCGTGGAGCGTGCGTGAGATTGGCAGGTCTATCGACAAGACCCCCCTGCGCGAACGCGAGATTCGCGAACGGCGCGAAGGGGGCTGAACGCTTTCGCCATGTCCAAAGGCCCCGGCGCGATGCGCTGGAAACGTTGGAATGTATGTCGAAAGCGCCAACATGGTCACTCGAACTCGATGATCACGTCGTCCACAGCAAGGCTGTCACCGGGGCCTGCATTGACCTTGGCCACCACGCCCCTCTTTTCGGCGCGCAGGATGTTTTCCATCTTCATCGCTTCAATTGTGCAAAGCGCCTGACCTTCCTGCACTTCCTGCCCCACTTCGACATTGACCTTCACGACAAGGCCAGGCATCGGACAGAGCAGCAATTTCGAGGTATCTGGTGGCAGTTTTTCCGGCATCAGCTTGGCCAGTTCCGCCTGCCGTGGGCGGCGCACATGCACTTTCAAGTCCGCGCCGCGGTTGCGAACGCGGAAACCGCCCGAGACCTTGCCGATTTTCAGAACCAGCGGGCTTCCATCCACGTCCAGAACCGCCAGTTGATCGCCCGGTGTCCAGTCCGAGGCGACACGCAAGGACGGTCCGTCCTCAAACTTGACCGTTGACCCCTCTTTGTCGGCATTGACCTGCACGGCGAAATCCTGCCCCTGCAATGTCACAACCCAGCGCTTGCCTACTTTGCGTTCGTGATTGTCCATCCGGCCCGACACGCGGGTGCGCCGGATTTCGGCGACGCGGTGCATGGCCGCGCAGGACGCAGCAATCCGGCGCAGATCCACTTCGGGCAACGTGACGCCCTCGAACCCGTCTGGATATTCTTCAGCGATAAAGGCCGTTGTCATGTCACCGCTGACAAATTTTGGGTGATCCATCACTGCCGACAGGAACGGCAAGTTGTGACCGATGCCTTCCACTTCGAAACTGTCCAGCGCCACGCGCATCGCCTCGATTGCTTTTTCGCGGGTCGGCGCCCAAGTGCAGAGCTTGGCGATCATCGGATCGTAATACATGCTGATCTCGCCGCCCTCGTAGACGCCGGTATCGTTGCGCACGGCGGTTTCACCATCGGGTGCTTCACCCTGCCATTTGCCGTTGACCAGCAACGGACCGGCCGCGGTTTCCTGCGGTGGGCGATACCGGGTCAGACGACCGATCGACGGCAGGAAGTTGCGATACGGGTCTTCCGCATACAGACGGTTTTCAATCGCCCAGCCGGTCAGGGTCACGTCATCCTGCGTTATCGAAAGCTTTTCACCCGCTGCAACGCGGATCATCTGCTCGACCAGATCGACGCCAGTGATCAGTTCCGTAACAGGGTGTTCCACCTGCAGGCGCGTGTTCATTTCGAGGAAGTAGAAATTCTTGTTTCCGTCCACGATGAACTCGACCGTACCTGCACTTGCGTAGTTCACGGCCTTGGCCAGAGCGACAGCCTGTTCACCCATCGCCTTGCGGGTTTCAGGATCAAGGAAGGGTGACGGTGCCTCTTCCACCACTTTCTGGTTCCGGCGCTGGATCGAGCATTCACGCTCGCCCAGGTAGATGCCATTTCCGTGACTGTCGCACAGAACCTGAATTTCGATATGGCGCGGTTGGGTTACGAATTTTTCGATGAAGATCCGGTCATCTCCGAACGAGTTTGCGGCTTCGTTCTTGGACGACTGAAAGCCTTCGCGCGCCTCTTCATCGCTCCACGCGATGCGCATACCCTTGCCACCACCACCGGCGCTGGCCTTGATCATGACCGGATAACCGATGTCGTTCGAGATCCTGACCGCCTCGTCCGTGTCTTCGATCAGCCCCATGTAACCCGGAACCGTCGAAACTCCGGCCTCCTGTGCGATCTTCTTCGACGTGATCTTGTCGCCCATGCTTTCGATTGCACCGACAGGGGGGCCGACAAAGGCAACACCTTCGGCCTCGAGCGCCTCGGCGAATTTCGAGTTCTCCGACAGGAAGCCATAGCCGGGATGAACCGCCTGCGCACCGCTTTGACGGATGGCATCCATGACCTTGTCGATCACAATGTAGGACTGGTTCGCCGGGGGCGGACCGATATGCACGGCTTCGTCGGCCATCGACACATGCAGCGCGTTCTTGTCCGCGTCCGAATAAATGGCAACGGTGCCGATACCCATCTTGCGGGCGGTCTTGATGACCCGGCAGGCGATCTCGCCCCGGTTGGCGATCAGGATCTTATTGAACATGAAACGTCCTTTGGCTTGGTGTTCCGGAAACGCAAAACGCCGCCGCAGGGTACGATCCCCACGACGGCGTGATGCGCAATGATGGCTGAGGCGCCAGGCGCCCCGAAGGATATGCGTTAGTTACAGGTGTTCTGTGTCTTGCAGTACAGCACGTTGCCCGCTGCACCGACGGCCGCGCCAAACAGCGGGTCGGCATTGAGGACCGCGGCCCCCACAGCCCCGGCACCACCGCCGAGGAGTGCCTGTTCGCCCGTGGTGTCACCGCACGCGGCCAGACCCGCACAGGTCGCCGCAACAAGGATGAGTTTCGAGAATCGCATTGTGTCTGCCCTTTTAGGTTTCTTGGTTCCTTTGGGATCAGATGCGCGAAATGGGGCCTGTTATTCAATATCAATGCAGCTGCAGGCAGGTTTTGTGCAGGTTTTCGCTTCTCTTTGGCCGTGGAGGCCAAAAAGAAAAACGCGGACAGGTCTATGTGGGGAACACAAGCCTGCCCGCGCAAGGAAGGGGTACGGAATAGTAGGTGCATGTGCGGCGCAGGCAAAGTAGAGCCGCACGGCCCATTCAGTTTGCACGGCACAATCTGTTGAGCAAACACAGTATTGTTTCCCCGGGACAACTCGGCTGGTTTCTGCCCAAGCCGCAAAATGGCGCGCAACTTCGTGCCGACAGCATTCAAGTGAAATACCAGCACGAAAGCCCCGTTCACCGTCACAGTTTCGTTACAAAATGGGTCGCTTCCGATGCTTTCTGCGGTTGCAGCATCACGAATCGCCGCCACTCCACCGGCGAAGGAATTACGGCGCAACAGCGCGTTAGATGACAGGTTCAAGACGCTGTGATTCAAGAAGTCGAAAAAGGCACATTTTATTGAGAAATCAGATGGTTCTATTCTCTTTCTCGTGATTTCCAAAGATTTCTGCTGCGTGAAACGGTCCTTGGGCACACTCGCACTCAAAGGAACACCCACATGACTATGACTAGAAAAAAGGCACTCCTGCTCGCTGCCTCTGCGCTCAGTGTGACCGGCACGTTTGCTGTTGCCCAGGACGCCCAGACCCAGGCCGAACTCGACGCTTTGCGCGCCCGGGTCGAGGCGCTGGAAGCCGCCAAAAGCGGCCCCGCCAACGGAGATTTCCGCATCGGCAACACCGTTTTGGACCTTTACGGATACGTGAAGGCCGATTTCTTCTATGACTTCGACTACGATCAGGGGGATACGGCGTTCGTGAATGTTATCGGTGAACCCTCGGCCGCAACCGACGGCACCTTCGGGGCAACCGTTCGCCAATCTCGGATCGGATTGCGTACCACCACCCCAAGCGGGATCGGTGACATTGGCGGACAGCTTGAGCTTGACCTGTTCGGTTCCGGCGGCACGGCTGAATTGCGCATTCGCCATGCCAACATCACCATCGGCGATCAGTTCCTGATTGGTCAGTACTGGACCAACTTCCAACCATTGGACACCTACCCGACCACTGTCGAATTCAACGGCCCCGTGGGTATCGCATTCGCTCGTGTCCCACAGCTGAGATACACCGGACAACTTGGCAGCAATGCACAGTTTGCGGTCTCGATCGAAGAGAACGTCAGCGGGTCGAATTCCGATGATCCCGTCCTGACGGCCTCGGCGGAATATAACGACGGTACGTACATTGCCCGTGGTGCCGTTTTGTACGGTAAAGCCAATTCCGGCAATGTCGAAGTGGATCAAACCGGCTTTACGCTTTCCGGCGGCATTCGCCCCTGGCAAGGCGGGTTGTTCCAAGTCAACTACGTCACAGGTGAGGCGCTTGGCCCGTACCTGATCGGTCTCGGCGATGCCATCGTCGGTGGGCAGGCCAACGATGTGGATGGCTACACCGTGGAATTCAGGCAGGACATCGGTGCAAAATGGAATGTCGGCATTGCTTACGGTCGTGAAGACTATGATCTGCCGACCTCGACCGGCACGCTGTCCTTCACCGAACTGGAAACCATCCATGTCAACGCGTTCTACAAGGCGACAGACAGTCTGACGCTCAGCGCCGAATACATCTATGGCGAGCGGAATGACGCGCCCACCGGCAGAACCTTTGACGGCAGCCGCGTTCAGCTTGCAGCCCAGTTGAACTTCTGAGACCACACATAAATCCTGCCCGGTTTCGGGCAGGATTTTCCCGAAACTGGCAGTGATCGGATTATGTGCGGCAGCGAATGTCACAATCAGTCCATCCCGTCGATGATGTCCGGGAAGGATGCGCGCGCAGCGTTTACGTCGATAACGAGCAAGGCATCATAACTGGCCGGATCAAAGGGGTCTTCTGCCGGGATGACTTCGCGCCCGAACAGCCAGCTCAAACGCCCAGCATCCAGATTGCCCCGTTCGAACGGCTGGTCGCCGAAATGGGCCCAAAGGGCTTCCATGAACGCACTATCAGCGCGCCTGTCCGCAGGTTTACGGTCCCGAAACCGCTCGCGCCGCGTTAACGGTGTAGCGCCCTTTGGGTTGGCGCGACGAATGGTGAACTGAAAGTCAGTGCCTGAAAGGCGACCGGGGAAACCACGATGCTTCAGCATGAAAGGCCCTCTTGTGTCATACTTGCAGACAAAAGCAATTCGAGCCCGAAAAGGGATGGGATCATGATGCGCACCTCCAAAGCCGCACAGTTGGTCTGAGACGCTTTGCACTCATGGATTCCTGCGGTCATGGTCAAAGCCCCTCCCAGATACACTGGGACTGCTCCAGCCGGTAGGCCTCAAAAAACTGGGTCGCATCAGGGGCGGCATCACCAAACTCTACCGGGCGATCGGACAAAGAGATCACGACCCGCGCCGGATGCAATTCATGCTGCGCGACATATGGAACGGCCAGAATCTGGCACAGGTGCTCCATATCCTTCGACGCCACATCATATCCGATCCGTCCCACTGACGCGCCTATTCTGGGCGCGATAAAGCGAAAGCGCAGCCAAAGCTCGCCGGGATTGTTGTCCAGCAGGACATCGCTCAGTTGCACTGGCTGGCCCGACGGAACCGGCAGCAAAGTATCGGAGTCTGAAAAAGCAGGATGGCTGAAGGCGAGAGCAACCAGACAAATGGCGCGACCCCGGACCCACCAGCGGCGAGCTCCTCCTTCCGGGGTCGCGCGCGCAGTACGATTGGTCTGCGCGGTTCTATGTCTGACGGGTCGGATCATTCAACTATTTGCCGGTTTTTGTCAATTCCGCCTCAATTTGAGGGCGTTTTAGCCTCAGAGCCGCTGTGGCAGTCTAAGATTGAGCGGGGCGGGCCACCCCGCCCCCAGAAGGATCACAGCGGGATATTGTCGTGCTTTTTCCAAGGGTTCTTCAGCTGTTTGCCGCGCAAGCTGGCAAATGCCCGGGATACACGACGGCGGGTCGAATGCGGCATGATCACCTCATCGATGAAGCCGCGCTCGGCTGCCACGAAGGGATTTGCAAATCGGTCTTCGTAATCCTTGGTGTGAGATGCGATCTTGTCCGCATCCCCCAGATCGGCGCGGTGAATAATCTCGGTCGCCCCTTTTGCCCCCATGACCGCAATTTCGGCGGTGGGCCAGGCATAGTTGAAATCACCGCGCAAATGCTTGGAGGCCATAACGTCGTAAGCACCGCCATAAGCCTTTCGGGTAATCACTGTCACCTTCGGCACGGTTGCCTCGCCATAGGCAAAGAGCAACTTGGCCCCATGCTTGATGACACCACCATATTCCTGGCTAGTTCCCGGCAGGAAGCCAGGAACGTCGACCAGTGTAAGAATCGGGATTTCGAAGCAGTCACAGAAGCGCACAAAGCGCGCAGCCTTGCGCGAGGAGTCGATGTCCAAACACCCGGCCAACACCATCGGCTGGTTTGCGACGACGCCTACGGTCTGACCTTCCAGCCGGATGAACCCGGTAATGATGTTCTTCGCAAAATCTTCCTGAATTTCATAGAAATCGCCCTCGTCCGCCACTTTGGCGATGAGTTCCTTCATATCGTAGGGCGTGTTCGGATTTTCTGGCACAAGAGTGTCCAGCGAAGCCTCGATCCGGCCGGGTTCGTCAAAGAACGGGCGCACGGGCGGCTTTTCGCGGTTGTTGAGGGGCAGGAAATCCACCAGGCGCCGCACCTCGGCCAAAGCTTCGACGTCGTTTTCGAACGCGCCATCAGCGACTGAGGATTTCTTGGTATGGGTCGAGGCCCCGCCCAATTCCTCGGCAGTTACCACTTCGTTGGTTACGGTCTTCACCACATCCGGGCCGGTCACAAACATGTAAGAGGTGTCTTTGACCATGAAGATAAAGTCGGTCATCGCCGGGCTGTACACCGCGCCACCCGCGCAGGGCCCCATGATTACGCTGATCTGCGGCACCACGCCCGAGGCCATGATATTGCGCTGGAACACTTCGGCATACCCCGCCAGCGAAGCCACACCTTCCTGGATGCGTGCGCCGCCCGAATCGTTGATTCCGATCACCGGGGCACCGTTCTGGACCGCCATGTCCATAATCTTGCAGATCTTCTGAGCATGGGTTTCCGACAGCGATCCGCCAAAGACGGTAAAATCCTGGCTGAACACATAAACCATGCGCCCGTTGATCGTGCCCCAACCGGTGACAACACCGTCACCCGCAGGCTTTTGTTTTTCCATCCCGAAATCGGTGCAGCGGTGGCTGACGAACATGTCAAACTCTTCAAAGCTGCCCTCGTCCAACAGCAGTTCGATCCGTTCACGCGCGGTCAGTTTGCCGCGAGCGTGCTGGGCATCGATCCGTTTCTGCCCACCGCCCAGACGCGCGTTATCGCGGCGGCCTTCCAACTCGGAAAGAATGTCTTTCATGACGACTATCCCCTTATAAATTTGACGGGACCCTACCTGTTTGGGCCGCTCATCCAAAGCTATTTTCGGCAAATTTGCAAAATTTCAGCAACAGTAATTTGGATAATTGCAAAACTGCGAATTCTCGCAGGCAATTTTGCGAATGGCTGGCATTCCGTAAATCCACGGCTATACATGTGAACCATGCAGTTCAGCTCTGACGCGGTCCACCGCACACCACCCACATTGGCGACGCTTGTTTTACTCTCGGGCCTGTCCGCCCTGAGCATGAACCTGTTTCTGCCCAGCCTGCCAAACATGGCCGAGTATTTCGAAACCGATTACAAGGTCATGCAGCTGTCGATTGCGCTTTATCTGCTGATCAATGCCATTCTGCAAATTCTTATAGGTCCAATTGCGGATCAGGCAGGACGCAGACCAGTTTTACTGTGGGGCCTTGGCCTGTTCCTGATGGCGACCCTTGGGTGCATCTTCGCCCCCAATGCCACGGTTTTTCTGGCGTTCAGGATGTGTCAGGCGGTAGTGGTCGTCGGTATGGTTCTCAGCCGCGCAGCGGTGCGGGATATGTACGATCAGGACCAAGCTGCCTCAATGATCGGTTATGTAACGATGGGCATGGCCGTGGTTCCGATGATTGGCCCTGCCATCGGCGGCTTACTGGAAGTGAGCTTTGGTTGGAAAGCGAATTTCTGGCTGCCCTTTGCCGTAGGTCTGCTGACTATGGCACTGACCTATTCGGACTTTGGGGAAACATCGGCAAAAAGTGGCAAAACGCTTGTCCAGCAATTCAAGGAATACCCCGAACTTCTGACCTCGCCACGGTTCTGGGGATATTCACTGGCTTGTGCCTTCTCATCGGGTTCGTTTTTCGCCTATCTCGGCGGCGCACCTTTCATCGGCACCGAATTGTTCGGGTTGAGCGCGGCACAGGTTGGCATTTATTTTGGCGCACCTGCGGTTGGGTATTTTGTTGGCAATTTCATGAGCGGGCGTTTTTCAGTGCGGTTCGGTGTGAACCGCATGGTGCTATGGGGAAGCCTGCTCAATGCGTTTGGCGTCGCTGTGTCGGCATTGCTGTTTCTGGCCGACCGTGGAACCGCACTCAGTTTCTTTGGGTTCATGACATTTGTGGGCGTCGGCAATGGCATGGTCATCCCCAACGCAACCTCGGGCGCGCTATCAGTGCGCCCTCGACTGGCTGCAACCGCCTCGGGCCTGAGTGGCGCCATTATGTTAGGTGGCGGCGCCGGGCTGAGCGCCTTGGCAGGTGCCTTGCTGACACGTGAAACCGGCGCGATGCCGCTGCTTTGGCTGATGCTGGCAACAGCCGTTCTGGCGATCGTCGCAATTTCAACTGTCGTACGAAGAGAACGGCAATTGGGGCTGTAACCGCTTGCCCCAATGACTTTGCAAAGTTAACCTCGGAAATTGGAAAACTTGCAAAGGCACCCTATGGCCACCCAAAAGCTCTATGCGGGCGCGAAACTGCGCGAAATGCGGACTCGCCTGACCCTGACGCAGCGCGAATTTGCCGCCAAACTGGGCGTTTCACTGCCTTATCTGAATCAGATGGAGAACAACAACCGGCCGATCTCGACCACGGTTGTGCTGGCTCTGGCGCAGGAATTCGGAATGGATGTTACCGAACTCAGCACCGGCGACAGCGAACGTCTTGTTTCAGACATGCGCGAGGCGCTGGCCGATCCTGTTTTTGCCGACATACAGCCCCCTCTGGCCGATCTGCGCCTGACAGCTTCCAACGCCCCGGCCCTGGCGCGCGCGTTTATCGAATTGCACAAAACCTACCGGCAGACACATGAACGCCTTGCCTCGCTGGACGAGGCTTTGGGGCGTGAAGATGCGCGTATTCAGGCCAGCCCTTGGGAAGAAGTGCGCGATTTCTTCCATTATTGCGACAACTACATCGACGCCGTGGACAGGGCAGCGGAACTGTTTGCCAACCGCGCCGACGGCCCCGGCGGTATCCGGCAAGCCGCCCTGAGCAGCCTTTCAGAACGCGGAATTCAGGTGGTTTTTTCAGATATGGGCCCCTTGCGCGCTTATGATGTCGACAGCAAAATTTTGCGCCTGTCCTCCCGTGCAGCGCCGCAGACGCAGGTGTTCCAGCTTCTGTTACAGGTCGCGCTGATCAGTCAGGACCAGTTGCTGGAGGCGACGCTGGATTTCGCCAAGTTCCAAAGTGACGAAGCCCGCGCCATCGCCAAGATCGGTCTTGCCAACTATTTCGCTGGTGCCTCTCTGATGCCTTATACCGCGTTTTTGACTGCTGCTCAGGAAGAGCGTCACGATCTGGAGCTGCTCAGCAACCGGTTCGGGGCGTCGGTCGAGCAGGTTGCACATCGGCTGTCGACACTACAGCGTCCCGGCGCCAAGGGCATCCCGTTCTTCTTCGTCCGGGTTGATCAGGCGGGGACGATCACCAAGCGACACTCGGCCACACGCCTTCAATTTGCACGCTTTGGTGGGGCTTGCCCGCTTTGGAACGTGCATCGGGCCTTTGAAACGCCCGGGCATTTCCTGCGGCAGCTGGCGGAAACACCAGATGGCGTTCGCTATATCTCGCTGGCACGGGATGTTTCAAAATCGGGCGGCTCTTTCGGTGCGCCCGTCAGACGGTACGCCATTGCGTTGGGGTGCGAGGTCCGCCATGCCCCGGCGCTTGTTTATGCTGATAACCTCGACATCAACAATGCCAGCGCTTACGAGCCCATTGGAATTTCCTGCCGCATCTGCGAGCGGCAAACCTGTCACCAGCGTTCGGTTCCGCCGCTGGAACGCCGTCTGAGCATCGACACCCATATTCGCGGCACCCTGCCCTATGAAGTGACCTGATCTTAGTCTGGCGACTAAGCCCTATCAGCGTCACGTCTCTGGGCACGACGGGGGCATAGCCCCCGCCAATGAATTTAAGTCTTGGACAGGATCGCCCAGATCTCATCCTTCAGCGCCGCGCGTTTTTTGCGCAGGTCAACCTCGGCCAGTTCCTCCATGGGTTCGACATTGGTCTCGGCGCGGTGCACTTCGCGGTTGACCTCATGATATTCATCGGCCAGCCGGGCGAAATGCGCATCCGACTGCTTGAGCTGGCTCATCAGTTCAACTTTGTCCGGAAACTCTTCGGCCAGTTCATGCGGGGTGTGAGACATCTCTGTTCGCTCCTTCATATGTCGTTGCAAACCAGTGATAGAAGCGTGACCGGGCTTTCGCTTTGACCGGGATCAACTACCCGCAACAATCCCGCGAATTTCAATAAAGCGCCACGCGCATCCTGCCGTGCAGAGGGCAAGTTGTGCTGAAACGTGGCTCAACCTTATCTGGACAAGAACGCTGAACCTTTTCCTAACATGCCCCCGGCAAGCGCTGAATAGCGTATTCAACCGGGAGCAGTTAAGTATCATTATCGCTGCGCGGTTGCCCAGCCGGGGTGGATCCACGGGCGATCATTGGCCTTGGGTAACGGGTCTTTGCCCAGCAGAGAATCCGATACTTTCTCGCCCACCATGATCGAGGGCGCGTTGAGATTGCCGTTGGTGATCTGCGGGAAAATCGAACTGTCCGCGACGCGCAGCCCGTCCACGCCGATGACGCGACCCTCGGGATCGACCACCGCACCTTTGTCATCCGCACGCCCCATCCGGCAGGTGCCACAGGGGTGATAGGCGCTTTCAGCATGTTCCGCGATAAAGGCGTTCAGCTCTTCATCGGTTTGCACAGCGGCACCCGGCTGAATTTCCTTGCCCGCATAGGGTTTGAAAGCGTTTTGTCCAAAGATTTCGCGGGTCAGCCGGATACAGGTGCGGAAGTCTTCCCAATCCTCTTCATGGCTCATGTAGTTGAACTTGATCACCGGCGCGTCTGCGGCTTGCGCAGATCGCAATGTGACCGCCCCGCGTGACGGGGACCGCATCGGGCCGACATGCGCCTGGAACCCGTGCCCCTCTGCCGCCGCCTGTCCGTCATAGCGAACTGCGATCGGCAGGAAGTGGTACTGAATGTCAGGATACTCCACACCCGGCTTAGACCGGATGAATGCCGCGCTTTCAAACTGGTTCGATGCGCCCAAACCTGTCTTGGTAAACAGCCATTGCGCCCCGATCAGACCCTTGCTGAACAGGTTCCAGTGCTTGTAGAGCGTAATCGGCTGTAGCGAAGCCTGTTGAATATACAGCTCCAGATGATCCTGAAGGTTCGCACCCACCCCCGGACGATCCGCAACGACGTTGATCCCATGTTCCGCCAGATGTGCGCCCGGGCCGATACCAGACAGCATAAGCAGTTTGGGCGAGTTGATCGAGGACGCAGCCAGAACGACCTCGCGCCGGGCCTTGATGATCTCTTTCTTGCCGCCACGGATCAATTCCACACCAGTGGCGCGACCGCTTTCCATAACAACCCGAGACGCAAGACCCCGCACGATATCACAATTGTCGCGTTTGAGCGCGGGCTTCAGATAGGCATTTGCCGCCGACCAGCGCCGCCCTTTCCAGACGGTCTGCTCCATCGGGCCAAAGCCTTCCTGCTTTTCTCCGTTATAGTCGCCGGTGACCTCGTATCCCGCCTGCTGGCCTGCATCGACAAAGGCCTGAAACAGTGGGTTTGCGCGGGGACCGCGCGACACGTGCAATGGGCCGTCAGTGCCGCGCCAGGCCGGATCGCCCCCATGGCCGCCGTCATGCCATGTCTCCATGCGTTTGTAATAGGGCAGCACATCCGCATAGGACCAACCGTCAGCCCCCATCTCGGCCCAGGTGTCGAAATCGCGTGCGTGACCGCGCACATAGACCATGCCGTTGATCGACGACGACCCGCCGATCACCTTGCCGCGCGGGCAGGCCAGACGGCGGTTGTTCAGATGCGGTTCGGGCTCGGACTGATATCCCCAGTCATAGCGCGACATGTTCATCGGATAGCTGAGCGCGGCAGGCATCTGGATAAACGGCCCCATGTCGGTGCCACCGTGCTCGATCACAAGGACCGAGGCCCCACCTTCGCTCAGACGATATGCCATTGCGCAGCCTGCGGACCCTGCGCCAACGATGACAAAATCTGCTTCCATATTCACAACTCCTCGCCCGCCGGGTATGACGCCTCCGGCGGGAGTATTTTTAAAAAGATGAAGAGGTTACTCGCCGCGTGGGAACCGGGCGTTTTCCTCGACGATGTTCAGATCCATATGATTGCGCATGTAGCGTTCGGACGCCTTTTGCAGCGGCTGATAATCCCATGGGTAATATCCGCCTTGCCGCAGTGCCTCGTACACGACCCAGCGTCGCGCCTGACTGGCACGGACATCCGCGTCGAAGCGCTCCAAATCCCAGCGGGTCTCGGACTTTGCGCGCAGGGTTTGCAGCGTGCCCGCATGTTCGGGGCTGTCTGCCAGATTGGTCAGTTCATGCGGGTCTGCCTCGAGATCAAACAATTGATCCGGGTCCAGCGCGCATCGATTGTATTTCCACTTGCCATAGCGCAGCGACACCAGCGGCGCATACGATGCCTCGGCCGCGTATTCCATGGCCACAGGTGCGGTTCGTTCCCCGCCTTGCGCCAGCGGCACCAGGTTTTCACCGTCCGTCCATGGGGCGATCTCGGCCATGTCAACACCTGCCAGAGCCCCGAGTGTGGGTGTGACATCGATGGTGGAAACTGGCGTATCGATCCGCCCGGCAGGCAAGTCCGGGGATGAAATCATCAAAGGTACGCGCGCCGAGCCTTCGTAGAAGTTCATTTTGAACCAAAGGCCACGTTCGCCCAGCATGTCACCGTGATCCGAGACGAACAGGATGATCGCCTCTTGCCGTGTCGTTTCGAGCACTTCGAGGATTTCACCGATCTTGTCGTCCAGATAGGAAATATTGGCGAAATAGGCGCGGCGCGACTTTCGGATATCTTCTTGGGTGATGTCGAAGCTACGCCAGTCGTTGGCATCGAAGATCCGCTTGGCGTGAGGATCCTGGTTGTCATAGCCGATATCAGCGATTTCGGGCAGCAGATGCGCGCAATCCTCGTAAAGGTCCCAGTATTTGCGACGGGCGACATAGGGATCATGCGGATGGGTGAAGCTGACCGTCACGCACCATGGGCGGTCATCCTTGCCGCGCGCAAGGTCATACAGTTTGGCCTTGGCGTTATAGGCGACCTCGTCATCATACTCCATCTGGTTGGAAATCTCGGCAACACCCGCGCCGGTCACCGATCCCATGTTGTGATACCACCAGTCGATCCGCTCGCCCGGTTTGCGGTAATCCGGTGTCCAGCCAAAATCGGCCGGGTAGATATCAGTTGTCAGGCGATCCTCAAACCCGTGCATCTGGTCCGGGCCGACAAAGTGCATTTTGCCTGACAGACAGGTGTAATAGCCGGCCCTGCGCAAATGGTGTGCGTAAGTTGGGATATCGCTGCGGAACTCAGCCGCGTTGTCGTAGACGCCGGTGCGTGAGGGTAATTGACCGGACATGAAGCTGGCCCGCCCCGGCGCGCAAAGCGGCGACGCAGTATAAGCGTTGGCAAAGCGGGTCGACCGTTCGGCCAGTTTCTTCAGGTTCGGAGCATGAAGCCAGTCAGCGGGACCGTCGGGAAAGAGGGTTCCGTTCAGCTGATCCACCATCAGGATCAGAATGTTTGGTTTTGTCATTTTTCAGCCTCGAGCAGAGTATCGAGCACGCGCATAGCGTGGTTCACGGCCAGTTGCGGTTCTTCCGGGGCGCTGAGTGCTGCGCGAATGTAGAGCCCGTCAATCAGGGCAATCATATTCTCGGCAGCCTCAACCGGATCCAGCATCCTTGGACGCAGGGCATGAACCAGATTCGATCTGATGCGCGCCTGATAGATCTGCCACAATCGCAGCGCGTCACTGTTGGTCTGCGCCAACACATAAAACGTCATCCAGGCGGCAGTCACGTCAGGTGTGAAACACGAAGGGGCAAAACAGGCGTGGATAATCGCCTCTGCCCGATTGCCCGGTTTGGCCGCTTTCAACTGGGCCCTGGCTTCGTCGCTGAAGTCGGCGAGGATCTGACGCATTGCGGCCAGAAATATCTGATCCTTTCCGCCAAAATAATGGTGTGCCAATGCGCTGGACATGCCCGCGCGTTTGGCAATCTGGCTTACGGTTACATCCAGGGATTTCTTGACACCCAGTTCAGCAATCGTCGCTCGAACAATCGCGTCCTTGCGGATCGGCTCCATTCCAACTTTTGGCATCGCTTTCCCCATACAGGTGTCATGCGACCAAGCTAGGATGTTTTTATTGACTCGTCAATCAATGTAAACACTGAGATGTCTTGTTACAGCTTCGGCGCAATACTGGGAGGCGTCAAGTCCCGCCGGTTCAACATGAACTCGCGCCATGAGATGAAGCTTACAGCGCCCAGTATCAGGGTTCCGCCAGCCACAACCCAAAGGTCGACGCTTTCGTGGAAGATTGCTGCACCCACAAGCGTGGCCCAGATCAACTGCAGGAAAGTGACGGGTTGTGTGACGGCCACAGGCGCGGCCTGCAACGCCAATGTCATGAAGTAATGACCTGCGGTCGCAAAGCTGGCCACCAGAAACAGAACCCCGAGTTCTTGCATACTGGGCCGGGTCCAGACGGCAACCGCAAATGGGATCAAGGCTATGGTTACCCAGATGGACAGATGCGCCACAACAACCGAAGGTGGAACGTCGCGGACAAGAAGCTTGGCCAGCAAATAGGACCCGCTTAGCATCAGGGCCGTTCCGAGCATGGCAAGGTGACCTTGTGAGACTTCGCGAAACCCGGGGCGCAGGATGACCAGCACGCCCACCAAAGCGACCAGAATCGCGGCGACCCTGCGAAAAGCCAACTTCTCACCCAGAAACAGGGCTGCACCCAAGGTGACATAAACCGGCGTCATGTAGTTCATCGCAGTGACTTCGGCCAAGGGAATTTGTGTCATGGCGAAGAACCAAAGCATGACAGCAATCGCGTGTACTACACCGCGCAAACCGAACAGCGTCAGCAGGCGGGGTGTCAGCCGGGTCGCCATGATCGACCGCAAGGCCGGTAACAGAAACACCAATCCCAGCGCATAACGCAGGAATGCGGCCTGGATCGGATTCATCGTCGTGCCCAGAGATTTGACCAATGCGGTCATCACAACAAAGGACAGCCCGGCGGCAAACATCCAGAACATAGCGGCAAGCGGGCGCGACGAAACGGCAAGCGATGTCATGGCTTAGGTTGAACACCGAAACCCTGCCGGGAACAACCCTTCACATGACAACAAGTTTCAGTGCGATACCCAGCATTACGACACCGATCACTGCATCCAGCACCTGCCAAGCGCGCGGGCGCGCAAACACCGGAGACAGAACACCTGCGCCGTATCCAAGTGAAAAGAAGAAGGCAAAGCTGGACGTGACCGCCCCGATGGCAAATCCGACCCGGTCATCATACTGTGCCGAGATGGAACCGATCAGAACCACTGTATCCAGATAGACATGCGGGTTCAGCCAGGTGAAGGCGAGAACGGTAAGCATTGCGGTTTTAAGGCTGGTTCGCGGGCCGTTGCCCGTTTCCATTACCGCGCCACCCCGCAGGGCAGACCCGAAACTGCGCAGCCCATACCACGTCAGAAAAGCGGCCCCGCCAAATCGCAGTACAGGTTCAAACCAGGGGGCTGAATGCGCCAGAGTCCCGAACCCTGTGACGCCTGCAACAATCAAAACCGCGTCAGACATTGAGCAGGTCAGGCACAGAAGAAACACATGTTCACGCCGCAACCCCTGTCGGAGAATAAAGGCGTTCTGTGCCCCGATGGCGAGGATCAGACTGAAACCCAGCGCGAAACCGGCGATCATGGACGTGGGCATGGGACCTCCTGCTATTGCAAGACGTTGACTAAGATCGTCGGTGCGATCTATCAAATTAAAGATGTTATCCCGAGTTAAGCCTGACTAATGTTGCTGGATCCTCTTCACCTGTCCGCTTTGTCTGCCATTCTGCGTCATGGCAGCTTTGATGCGGCTGCGGCAGAGCTGGCGGTGACGCCCTCGGCGATATCCCAGCGGATCAGGGCGCTTGAGGATCGGATTGGAGCCACCCTGATACATCGGAGCACCCCTTGCACCGGAACGCCCGCCGGGCTGCGCATCGCCCGTTACGCGGAAGATGTCGGACTGCTTGAGGCACAGCTGGTTCGAGAGCTTACGCTGGAGCAGGAATCAAGGTCCGCCCGCGTCCGCATTGCCGTACCGGCAGACAGTCTGGCCACCTGGTTTGTTGATGCGATGGCGCAGGTGCCTGACATGCTGTTCGATCTGGTGATCGACGATCAGGATCACTCCGCAGACTGGCTGCGGCGGGGCGAGGTAAGCGCCGCCGTCACCGTTGGTGGACAGACAGTGACCGGGTGCGACGCGATCCCATTGGGCGTGTTGCGGTACCTGCCAACGGCCAGCCCGGAATTCAACAACACCTGGTTTCGGGACAATGTGACCGAGGCAGAACTGGGCAAGGCACCCTGCCTGGTATTCAACCAAAAGGACGGGCTGCAAAGGGCATGGATTGTTCAGCACACTGGCAAACGCCTTTCACCCCCGTCTCATTTCCTGCCTTCTTCACACGGATTTGTGGACGCGGCGATTGCCGGGCTTGGGTGGGGCATGAACCCCGCGGCTCTGGTGCGGGAGGTTTTGAAACAAGGGCTGTTGCGCCCCATCGTGCCCGATGCGCCGCTGGATGTCGCGCTGAGCTGGCAGGTTGGGCGTGTTCTTGCGCCCGCACTCAAACCTCTGACCCAGGCTGTAAAACGTGCGTCAGAACGGATTTTGCTTCCGCCTCAAAGCAGCTAAACAGACACGACATTTTCGGAGGGACCGATGTTCTCACGTGACGCTCTTGGCTATGACCCTATTCCCCTGCCAGACCGATGCGACATCAGCGATACAGACATGCTGGGCGCGGCGCAGGCATTTTATGAAAAGATGCGTCAGCGTCATACTATCCGGGATTTCAGCCCCCGCCCCGTTGCCCGTGAGGTAATCGAAACCAGTCTGCGCACTGCGGGTACCGCCCCGTCAGGCGCCAATCACCAACCCTGGCATTTTGCAGCCATCTCGGACCCTGCCCTGAAACACCGCATCCGGGAAGAAGCCGAAGAAGAAGAACGCCGGTTCTACGCAGGTGGCGCCGGGGATGAATGGATCAAGGCGCTGGAGCCCATCGGCACCAACGCGGTCAAAGAACATCTGACAATCGCCCCCTGGCTGATCGTGGTTTTTGCCCAGCGCTGGGGGCAATTCGAGGATGGAACGCGGTACAAGAACTACTACGTCCCGGAAAGTGTGAACATTGCCACCGGCTTTCTGATTGCCGCGCTGCATCACGCGGGCCTCAGCACCCTGACCCACACCCCAAACCCGATGCGGTTTCTGAACGACGCGCTGGACCGGCCCGCGTCGGAAAAACCAACCATGATTATCGCGGTGGGACACCCGTCAGAAGGAGCGACTGTGCCTGCTGTGGCAAAACTCAAGAAACCCCTGGAAGAGATTTCATCCTTCTTCTGAGGCTTTCGCGACGCTCGCCAAAAACTCAATTCGAGGGCTGTTCCGCCTTTTTCCGTTCTGGTTGCATCATGCGGTAGCAGTTTATACAGGACACCAGACTGGCGACGACGATGAATGCGACGGCCATCGCGACCTCGTGCATATGGGCGACAGCGGCAAGGCCCGCAGACAACAACACCGCGGTTAAACGCGCGAACGCCTTGACCGCCGCCGATCCCCGCACCCGCTGCTCTTTGGGTGCCACATCCAGAAAATAGAGCTTGCGCGCACTGCTGATCCCGGTCACCGCAACGGTGACAATGAACAGCGCAATTGCATGCAAATGAACCTGATGGTCAATGCCCAAATAGTGGAACACCAAAAGGACACTGCCTGTTGCGGCGACCATCAATGTCCCGACCACCATGACCGCACGATGGGATTTCATGTTGATGGTTTGCCACAGAGGACCCGATACAAGATATCCCGAAGCGGAAGAAACGATCATCGCGGTCAATCCCTGTGTCGAGCTGTGATGCGCTTCGGCTGCGATGAGAGCGAAGAACGGAACAGACAGCGACACAGCAACCAAGGGCAGACGCATGATCATATACCGCCGGAACCATTGGTATTCGAACATGTCCAGAATACCCTTGATATTCGCCTTAATCGAAATGCCCCTTTCGGACTTCTGCGGCGTCGTCGGTGCACCCTCACGCACGGTTTCCGTCATCGCCAGCATGAACAGACCCGACAGCAGGAAGAATAAAACCGAAACGCCAATCATGACTGAATGGCGCGAAAAGGGTGGATTATCCTTGGTGAACTGATGCACCAGCAACGCAAGGCCAATGGCACATAGCCCCCCGGCACCAAGTTGCAGGTATTGCATGACCATGCGCGAACGCGCCTGAACGTGGTCCCCGAGCAGATCCGTAAGCATCAGGGTCTGCACTTCGCTGACAAGCCCGATCACCAGAAATACAGACAGGAAAACCGCCGCGATCAATGGGACAGCCCCGGTTGCGGCCGCAGCGATTGCCAGAACCAGACAGGCGCCAATGACCGCTTCGGTCAGCGCAATTGCACGTTTCTTCTTGCTTCTTGCCGCAACGGGTTGCGCTAAAAAGAAGTCCGCAATTAAACAACCGACCATCCGCACCGACACCAGCGCCCCCGCCACAAACATCGGCAACTCGAAGGAAACGGCTAAAAACGGCAAAACAACCGACGGGCTGCCGAGCGTCCACGCGACCTGAGACAGGATACTTTGCCCGGCCAGGACGGGCACGTTGCGCTTGGTCTGATCGGAAGTTTCGGATGTCATTCGTACTGTGTCTTCGTGTTTTCTGTATTTCCCGCACTTTCAGCCTAAGCGCATCGACTGTTTCAGCCAATAATTCAATAAAACCATCAAAAACCAAAAAACCCGGCCGTTGCGACCGGGTTTCAATGAGCTGGTATGGGTCAGCTTAAAGCTGCGCCATGACCTCATCGGTGGCTTCGAAGTTGGTCGTGACACGCTGCACGTCGTCATCGTCTTCCAGCGCATCGACCAGCTTCATCAGCTTTTGCATGTCCTCAAGGCCCAGTTCCGTCGTTGTGGTCGGTTTCCAGACCAGCTTGGTGGATTCTGATTCTCCAAGCGCGGTTTCCAATGCAGAGGAGACATCGTTCAGATCGGTATCCGCGCACCAGATGATGTGACCGTCTTCCGAGCTTTCGACGTCTTCGGCTCCGGCCTCAATGGCGGCCTCAAAAATCGTGTCGGCATCGCCAGCATCTGCCGGGTAAATGACCTCACCCTTGCGGTCAAACATGAACCCAACCGAGCCGGTCTCGCCCAGATTGCCACCGTTCTTCGAGAACGTGGAACGAACGGTCGATGCGGTCCGGTTGCGGTTGTCGGTCATGGTTTCGACAATTACCGCAACACCATTGGGCCCATAGCCCTCATAGCGGATTTCTTCGTAATCGTCGCCTTCACCCGCTTGGGATTTCTTGATCG
Source organism: Ruegeria sp. AK11 (assembly GCF_056541095.1). NCBI lineage: Bacteria > Pseudomonadati > Pseudomonadota > Alphaproteobacteria > Rhodobacterales > Roseobacteraceae > Ruegeria > Ruegeria sp. AK11. The sequence goes on along the minus strand of NZ_JBQFXU010000001.1, from coordinate 99,612 downwards.
CGCGGTCGATCACGTCCTTGGGGACCGAGTTCGACTTGGCTTCTTTCACCGCCAGACGCAGGCGCGGGTTCTTGTCGGGATCGGGGTCGCCCATCTTGGCGGCCACGGTGATCTCTTTTGACAGTTTGGAAAACAGTTTGGACCGCGCGGCGTCCTGACGCCCCTTGCGGTGCTGGATGTTGGCCCATTTGGAGTGGCCTGCCATAGTGCGTCCTCGTCATCATGTTTGCGTGTTCGGCGCTCATATAGACGTTTGAGGGGGGCAGGATCAAGAGAGCGGCTTGCGACGACCTCACCGCCTTGTATGGTGACGGCATGACGACAGATCAGATCATACTTTTTGCCCTTTTCATCACTGTCTTCGGAATGCTGCTTTGGGGTCGGTTTCGATACGATCTTGTGGCTTTTGCCGCGCTTATGATCGGCGTCGTTCTGGGTGTTGTGCCGGTGGGTGGCGCCTTTGCGGGCTTTGGCCACCCGGCGACAATTATCGTCGCGCTGGTGCTTGTGGTCTCTGCCGGTTTGGTCAGGTCGGGTGCGGTCTTTCTGATCACCCGCACTCTGGTTGATGCGTCACGCGGGCTGGGCGCGCATATTGCCCTGATGGGCGGGATCAGTGCGATTCTGTCGGCCTTCATGAACAATGTCGCGGCGCTTGCCCTGCTGATGCCCGTGGATATTCAGACCGCGCGCAAAGCGGGTCGCCCCCCCGGCCTGTCCCTGATGCCGCTGAGCTTTGCTACCATTCTGGGGGGCATGGTCACCCTGATCGGCACCCCGCCGAATATCATCATCGCTTCGATCCGGCAGGAAACGCTGGGCGAGCCGTTTCACATGTTCGATTTCGCCCCTGTTGGTGGAATAGCAGCGATTGCCGGTCTGGCATTTGTCGCGCTGATCGGATGGCGATTGATCCCCAATCGCGGCGTGCAACAAGAAACATCCGAGGTACTGGCCGAATACATTGCCGAACTGACGATCCCGCCGGGCTCTGCCCATATCGGCAAACGGGTCAGCGAGCTTTATGAAACGGCCGAAAAATCCGACGTGGCTATCATCGGCCTGATCCGGGATGGGAAACGGCGATATGGCCGGTCAACCCATGCCACATTGAACGATGGCGACGCGCTGGTGCTTGAAGCGCGCCCGGAGGCGCTGGACGAATTCCGTTCTGCGCTGAAACTGGATTTCTCGGACACGCGACGGCAAGAGCTGCTGACTGCCGAGGGCGAAGGTCTGGAAGTAATCGAAGTGGTCGTTCCCGAAAGCGCGCGCATAAGCGGCCGTACTGCGCAGGGTATCGGGTTGGCCTGGCGCCAAAGTACCGTCCTGATGGGCATCTCGCGTCAGGGTCGTCAGATCACCGAACAGGTTCGCAAGACCGAGGTTCAACCGGGAGACATCCTGCTGCTGCTTTGCCCTCGTGATCGCAGCGCTGATGTGACCGATTGGCTGGGGTGTCTGCCACTGGCCGAACGCGGATTGAACGTGACGGCAAACGACAAGGCCTGGCTGGCCATCGGTCTGTTTGCCGCTGCCGTGTTTGCGGCCAGTGTTGGGTTGATTTACCTTCCAGTCGCATTGGGGCTTGTCGTCATTGCCTATGTGCTTACCAAAGTCATGCCAATCACGGAGATCTATAACCACATCGAATGGCCCGTTGTCGTGCTGCTGGGTTCGATGATCCCACTGGGCAGCGCTTTGGAAACATCCGGCGGCACCGAGCTGATTGCCAATGCGCTGATCCAGCTGACTAACGGTCTGCCTGCATGGGCGATCCTGACGGTACTGATGGTCGTGACGATGACCTTGTCGGATGTACTGAACAACACCGCCACCGCCATCGTCGCGGCACCGGTGGGCATCCAGATGGCCCAAACGCTCGGGGTGTCGCCCGACCCTTTCCTGATGACCGTTGCCGTTGCGGCTTCGGCTGCGTTCCTGACGCCTATCGGTCACAAGAACAACACGCTGGTTCTGGGCCCCGGCGGCTATCATTTTGGCGACTACTGGCGCATGGGCCTGCCGCTGGAGGCTCTGATCATCGCGGTTTCCGTCCCCGCCATCCTTGTCTTTTGGCCGCTGTGACGGGTAAAGGCTGATCATGAAACGCTTTTTGATCCTGCAACTGCGCCCGGAAACGGATGCCTCCGACGCAGAATATGCTTCGATCCTGAACCGCAGCGGGTTATCGCCCGAACGCACACACCGCATCCGTCTGGATTGCGAAGACCTGCCGGAAGGGCTGAAAGTCGCCGACTATGCGGGGGTTATTGTAGGCGGCGGACCGGGATGCGTCAGTGATGACCCCGCAACCAAATCCCCGCTGGATGCCCGGATCGAGGCTGCGATCATGGGGTTGATGCCGCAGATCATCGAACAGGATCACCCGTTCATGGGCTGCTGCTATGGCCTTGGTATTCTGGCCGTACATCTGGATGGCAACGTCAGTAAAGCCCGGTACAGCGAACCTGTGGGGCCGTCCAGGTGCCGCCTGACCCCCGAAGGACAACAAGACCCATTGACCGCAGAATTGGACGCCACCTTTGATGCGTTTGTTGGCCACAAAGAAGCGGTTCAAACCCTGCCCGAGGGCTGCGTTCACCTTGTTGCGTCCGACCCCTGCCCGTTCCAGATGATCCGCTGGGGCCAGAACGTCTATGCCACTCAGTTCCACCCGGAAGCCGATGCCAAAGACTTTGAACAACGCATCAACATCTACAAGAACCATGGCTACTTCCCGCCCGAAGACGCGCAGAAACTGATCGACCATTGCCATTCGGCAGAGGTTACGCAACCCGGTGAAATCCTGCGCCGTTTCGTCCAGCGATACGAGTGACCCAACGGCGCGGTTGCCTGCGCCTTGCCCCCTCGCATAGGCTGATCTGACGCAACTTTGGGAGGGGTTGTCCTTGGATTTGCTTTTGAATGTCGGCTTGCCGGTGTCGCTTGCCATTATCATGTTGTCTCTGGGCATCGGGCTGGAGGTGGCAGACTTCCGTCGTATCCTGAGCCGGCGACGCGCCTTTGCCATCGGGGCGGTAAGCCAGATTGTTCTCTTGCCAGTCGCAGCCTTTGTGACGGTCACAATCTTTGGATTGCCCCCCGAGATCGCGGTTGGTTTCATGCTGCTCAGTTTTTGCCCGGGCGGCGTAACCAGCAACATCCTCTCCAAGCTCGCCAAAGCCGATGTCGCGCTTTCGGTCAGCCTGACCGCCGTGATCAGCCTTTTGTCGATGGTGACAATACCAATACTGGCCGCGTGGTCGATCAGGCACTTCATGGGCGACGAAGCCCCCGAGGTTTCGATCACCGGGCTGGCTGTTGCATTGTTTCTGATAACAACGCTGCCTGTGGCAATCGGGGTCGGAATTCGCTACTTTGCAACGGAGTTTGCAAACCGCGTAGAGCCGGGATTGTCAACGCTCGCGACCGTTTTGTTCGTGCTGATCGTTGCCGCGGCACTGGCCGGGAACTGGCAATTGTTCGTCGACAATCTTGGCATCATGGGCGCAGGCTTGATTTCTTTGAATATCGCCCTGCTGTTCATCGGGCTGGGGCTTGCGCGGATATCAAACCTGTCCTGGAATGAGTGCAAGACGATCTCGATCGAAACCGGAATTCAAAACTCCACGCTGGGCATTACACTGGCGGCGCTGATCACGAATACCGAAAGCGGGTTCAGCCCGCTGGCCCTGCCCTCGGCGGTTTATGGCATTACGATGTACGCCGTGGTTCTGCCGTTTCTTGTCTGGTTCCGCAGGCGCTGAAAGGACCGTTATGACAAACAACACTGCTGATGCGATCGTAATCGGTGCTGGTCTGGCCGGATTGGCCGCTGCGGCAGAACTGGGTGACCGGGGCAAGAAGGTGATCATTGTCGATCAGGAACCCGAAACCTTTCTGGGCGGTCAGGCGTTCTGGAGCCTTGGTGGACTTTTCATGGTCGACACCCCCGAACAGCGCCGCATGGGTATACGCGACAGCCACGATCTGGCGTTGCGCGACTGGATGGGCAGCGCACAGTTTGACCGTGACGAAGACGCATGGCCCCGTAAATGGGCCGAAGCCTATATCGAGTTTGCGGCTGGCGAGATGCGTCAGTGGCTGCACGAAATGGGCCTGCGCTGGTTTCCGGTCGTTGGCTGGGCCGAACGTGGCGGGTCTTATGCGACGGGGCATGGCAACTCGGTCCCGCGCTTTCACATCACATGGGGCACCGGCCCCGGCGTTCTTGAACATTTTATCCGACGTGTCCGCGACCATGTCAGCGCCGGATTGATCCAGATGAAGTTCCGCCACCAGGTCAGCCATATCATCATGCAGAACGGAACCGCCAAAGGTGTTTCCGGAGAAATTCTGGCCGATGACACCTCCCAGCGCGGTGGCAAAACCAACCGCGATGAGGTTGGCGAGTTCGAAGTTTATGCCCCGTCGATCATCGTCACCTCCGGCGGTATTGGCGGCAATTTTGACATGGTGCGTCAAAATTGGCCCCGGGACCGTTTGGGTGAGCCTCCCAAAGACATGGTTGCAGGGGTACCCTTTCACGTCGATGGCCGCATGATCGCAATCAGCGAAAAAGCGGGGGGCCATGTCATCAATGGTGATCGGATGTGGCATTACACCGAAGGCGTCCGCAACTGGGACCCGATCTGGCCCGCCCACGGCATTCGCATCCTGCCCGGCCCAAGTTCAATGTGGTTTCACGCCAGAGGTAACCGCCTTGCTCCGCCCTGTCTGCCGGGGTTCGACACATTGGGGACACTGCGTGAGATCCTGAAAACCGGATATGAATACAGCTGGTTCGTTCTGACCCAGAAGGTGATCAAAAAGGAATTTGCGCTGTCCGGGTCGGAACAAAACCCCGACTTCACTTCGGGCAGCTGGAAAGAGGTTATCCGCCAGCGCATTCTGTCAGGTTCCAGCGCAACTGCTCCGGTCGAGGCGTTCAAGGAAAAGGGTGAGGACTTTGTTGTTGCCAACACGCTGACCGAACTGGTCAACGGCATGAACCATCTGGGCGACACTCCGATAGATGAGGCTCAACTGCGTGCCCAGATCGAAGCCCGGGATTCGCAGGTCGACAACCCTTTTTCGAAAGATGCGCAGATGATGGCGATCCTTGCCGCGCGCAATTATCGCGGAGATAAACTGATCCGCACAGCCAAACCGCATAAGTTTCTGGATCCGGCCAACGGCCCGCTGATTGCCGTCAAGCTGCATATTCTGACACGCAAATCTCTGGGTGGGTTGCAGACCAATCTGGACAGTCAGATGATTGGATCAGACGGAAATGTGGTACCGGGCCTGTTCGCTGCTGGCGAAGTCGCCGGATTCGGCGGTGGCGGCTATCACGGCTACAACGCGCTGGAAGGCACATTCCTGGGCGGCTGCATCTTTTCCGGTCGCAATGCCGGGCGTTCAAGGGCCGTCGCCTGACGCACTTTCCCTGTTACTTGCGCACCAGTTTGATCACCGGTTGGCCCTGCGCATCCAGCAGAGCCAGAGCGTTGCCCTGCATCGCGAATGTCGTGACGTTCTGCAAGGCTTGCAGGAATTGCCGCTCAACCGCGTCCAGCGGGGGCGGGCACGCCATGAGTGTTGCCGCCATGTTGTCTGGAAACGCAATGCGATTGCCGGAAATCTCGGCCTGACCGCTGAACCGGTTGCAGCCGCTGCTTCCTGAAAAAACCCCATCCTGACCAAAGACAAGCTCGGGGCGTTTCTCGGATTCGACAGGCGCACCATTCAGGCCCGAGGCGGCCCATTGGGTGTTGTCCAGCGTTGCCGCCCCCTGCCCCTGGACCTGAACCAACAGAAGATCAGCGGCATTTTCTGCCCCATTCGTCAGAACGGGGTAAACGGTATCTGTGGTGAACAGCAGGTTTTGCCCCTGCATCACAGATGCCCGAACGCTATAGCGATGAGCATCCATGATCAGTGCATCGTCATAGGTCAATTTGAACTGCGCGGGCACCCCGCTCAGCGCATACCGTTGCGCGGCAAGCGTGACAGCGGGAGCATCGGCCAGCGAGATATCCTGAAGCTCGACATAAAGGGTTGCGTCCGGTGGCAGTGCAATGCGCTCTCGGTATGTGGCGGTCCCTTCAACAATACCGGCAATAGCGACACCGCTTAAAGCTGCCCAAGTTGCTGCACCCGCCCATATTGCGCGACCCAAATGCTGCATCGGTCAAATCCTTTTGCAAACCCTCTTCGCAAAAGATCGTGTGCCCTTGGATCTTTGCAAGATGCGCTTCGACAAAGTGGCGATTCTGCGCCGAAATCACAAAGGCCAGATCAATGGAATAAGAAGGGATGCCAACAATCCGACCGTCAGGTTAAGCGGAACACCCACCTTCATGAAATCGGTGAACCTGTAACCGCCAGGGCCGTAGACCATCATGTTAGTCTGGTATCCGATCGGTGTTGCAAAGGACGCCGAAGCCGCCACCATAACCGCAACCACCAACGGGCGCGGGTCCATTCCGACGGCCTGGGCCAGCCCGATGGCTATAGGCGTGACCACAACCGCAACCGCATTGTTGGAAACCAGTTCGGTCAGCACCGAGGTCAGCAGATAGATCGCCCAGATGATCAGGAAGGGCGGCAGAGCGCTTAATCCCGGTGCCACGGCCTCGACAATCAGTGAAACCGCACCAGAGCTGTCCAGTGACGCACCGATGGCGAGCATCGCGAAGATCAGCGCCAACAGGCGACCTTCGACAAAGGAGAACGCCTCGTCCGCGTCGATGCAGCGGGTCAGAAGAACCACGGCTACGGCCACAATCGATAACAGCAGGATCGGCGCGACACCCAGCGCTGCAAGGACGACGATCCCGACCAGCGCGCCAATTGCAATTGGCGCATGGCTGCGACGGAAGGCGCGTGCAGAAGGTTGGCTGACATCCACCATGTCCATGTCCGCCGCAAGGCGCTGGATATCTGCCGGGGCGCCCTCCAGCAGTAATGTATCCCCTACCCGAACCACCAGATCATCCAACTGGCGACCGATATTCTGATTGCGACGGTGAACGGCCAGCACATAGACACCATACCGACGCCGAAGTCGCATCATTCCAAGGGTCCGACCCACCAAACGGCATCCGGGTGTGATCAGCACCTCGACCGTCTTGGTCTCGACAGCAGAAACCTGATCCACACGCTTCAGCTCTTTGTTGCTCTGTAGGCTCAGAAGTTCGGTCATCTCGGTGCGCAGAACTACGCGGTCACCGACCTGCAATTCAACGCCCTTCAGATTGCGCCGCAGCGATTCATCGCCCCGGACCACGTCGATCAGACGCACGCCGGGGCGTTTGAACAACTGAACGCCGGTCACTTCACGCCCGATCAGGTTGCTGTCGGGCGGAATGACCGCTTCGGTGAAAAACTTCATTCTGGACCGATCGCTGAGCAGCGAGGCCATGCTATCCCGCTCGGGCAACAATCTGGGGGCGATGAAACGCAGATAGATCATGCCGTAGATCACCAGTGCAATCCCCAGCGGCGTGACCTCGAATATCGAAAAAGCTTTCATCCCCTGCGCGCGGGCCACACCATCCACAAGCAGGTTGGTGGACGTTCCGATCAGTGTCAGTGTCCCGCCAAGAATGGCGGCATAGCTGAGCGGAATTAGCAGCTTTGACGCGGGTACGTTCAGCGTGCGGGCGATCTGAACAAAGACCGGGATCATGACCACAACAACGGGCGTGTTAGACACAAAAGCCGAGGCCAGAACGACAAACCCCATCAGCAATCCGATGGCAATGCGCGGGTTGACCTGCGCCTGCCTTTGCGCGGTCGACGTGAAGGCGTCCAAGGCCCCGGTCCGCACCAAGGCCCCCATGATGATGAACATCGCCCCAATCGTCCAGGGCGCGGGATTGGACAAGACCGCCAGCGCGCTTTGATAGGGCAATATCCCTGTGACCAGCATCAGTGAGACACCGCCGATGGCCACGACCTCGGTCGGATAAACCTCGCGCAGGAACATGACGAACATGCTCGCAACAATCAGCAGCGCCAGAATTGCGCTGCCCGTCTCTGTCAGTGAAAGGAAATTCATTCGTGGTATTCTGTCCGAACCCTGGCCCAAGCGCCTGATGACATGCAGTTTCACGCATTGCGCGTGGCAGGGCAAGCCCGACGTTCGTTAATCAGGCCCGGCTTGTTCCAAACGCCCACCAACGCGCACCATGCGAACAGATTTGGCCTGACCGTCGCGATCATCCGTTTCGACGAACACTCCGCTCAGCGTGGCCTCGCCATTGGCAGGGGTAAACCGGGTCTTGGGCATCCCGGTTATGAACCGGCGCATCGGTTCCTGCTTGTCCATACCAATGACCGAGTCATAGTCGCCGCACATGCCCGCATCCGTCAGATAGCCTGTGCCGCCCGGCAGAATCTGCGAATCCGCTGTCGGTACATGGGTATGTGTGCCCACCACAAGGCTGGCGCGCTTGTCGCAATAGTGACCCATGGCCATCTTCTCGGACGTCGCCTCACAATGCATATCGACAATGATGGCTTGTGCCTGCCCGCCCCTGGGGTGCGATTTCAGGATGGGCTCTATGGCCGAGAACGGGTCGTCGAATGGCCGTTTCATAAAGACCTGCCCCAACACCTGCACCACCAGAACCTTGCGCCCTCCGGGTGCGTTGAACAGCCGGTGCCCCCGCCCCGGCGCGCCCTTGGCATAGTTCACCGGGCGCACGATGCGCTGTTCTTTCTCGATATATTGCAGCATGTCTTTCTGGTCGAACGCATGGTCGCCCAATGTCAGGCAATCTGCACCGGCATCCAGCAGCAGCTTGGCGTGATCGCCGCTCAACCCCATGCCGTTCGACGCGTTTTCGCCATTGACCACAACGAAATCCAGCCGCCATTCGTCGCGCAGGCGCGGCAAATGTTGCTGAACGGCCGCGCGCCCCGCGCGCCCCATGACATCACCAAGAAACAAAATCCTCATGATCCGGGTCGTAGGGGCTGTGCTGGGCAATAACAAGGCGGAACCGTGAAATTTAAGTTGAGCCCGAACTTGAAATTGCTTGCAGGCGTGGCAAAGTCTTAGCCATGCGCTTATATCAAAAGGATATGTTGTGAAGTTATTGGCAATATTGACATTCGGCCTTGTGGTCGCTTCGGGCGTTATGGCGCAAGGCACAAAGACATCCATGCCCAATCCCGCGGCAACCTTTTGCGTCGAGAATGATGGAGTTTACCAACTTCGGAAGAACGAAGACGGAAGCGTCTTTGGTGTCTGCATCCTGAAGGACGGCACGGAAGTGGATGCCTGGGACTATCTACGCGGCCACTTTCAGCAATGAGGCTTAGAACGTCAGCACCCGGCTTTCCGTGATAACTATGTCCAACGGCTGATCGGTTGGCTCCAGCGGCAGATCCTGCGCCTCTTGCGCGTCAAAAGCGAAACCGATTGCCAGTGTCGCGCGCTTGCCTCGCAATCCTTCCAGCGTGCGATCATAAAATCCACCGCCATATCCCAGACGCCCGCCGTTGGCATCAAAAGCCACCAGCGGCACGATCAGGATCTCGGGGTCGAAATAATCATCGACCTCGGGCACTCTGGCACCGAATGGGCCGTCTTTCAGCGGTCCTTCCGGCGTCCAGCGCGAAAATTTCAGCGGTTTTCCAGCGGCTTGGATCACTGGAACACCAACAGGCCCATAAGCCGAAGCTTCAGCCATGGCGGATACCGGGTCGATCTCGGTCCGGATCGGCATGTAGCCTGACAAGGGCACACCGCGATAACCCGCCAGAACCTCGGACAAACGTCCGGCTGCACCGGGAACACGCGTGTCGAACGCGACCTTGCGGCGCGCAAATGCCGCTTTGCGTGCAGCTGCTTTGATTTCAGTCAGATCGGTCACAATAGCACCACACTGGCAAGCCCAAGAAAGATGAAGAACCCCATGACATCGGTTGTGGTTGTCACAAAGGTTCCTGACGCCAGAGCCGGGTCAATTCCCAGACGATCCAGCACCACCGGTACTACCGTACCTGCAAAGCCCGCGATGATCATGTTCACGACCAAGGCTGACCCAATCACGACACCCAGCCAAGGTGAACCGAACCACAGCATCCCCACGGTCCCCAGTACAATGGCAAAACAGAGCCCGTTCAACATGCCCACCAGCAGTTCCCGCCTGATAACGCGCATCACGTTTGAATTGGTCAGGTCGCGCGTCGCCAGTGCGCGCACTGCAACGGTCAGCGACTGAGTACCCGCATTGCCCCCCATGGATGCAACAATCGGCATCAGGATGGCCAGCGCGACAAGCTGGTCAATTGCCGCCGCAAATTGCGAGATTACCAACGAAGCACATATCGCTGTGCACAGGTTTACCGCCAGCCACGGCAACCGTCGCCGACTGGTCGCCGCGACACTGTCGGACAGAGAGCTTTCGTCGCTCACACCGGCAAGGCGCAGGATGTCTTCTTCGTGCTCTTCATCCAGAACGACCATCGCGTCATCGATGGTGATCACACCAACCAGACGCCCATCGGCATCCACTACAGGGGCCGAGATCAGGTGATACTGGTTGAAGGCGTAAGCCACGTCCTCCTCGTCCTGATCAACGGGGATGATGTGAAACTCCTCTTCCGCCAGATCGCGCAACGGCACCTCACGACGGGACGCCATCAGCTTGCCCAATGTCACCTGCGCTGTTGGTTTCAGGCGCGGATCGACCAGAACAACATGATAGAACTGCTCGGGCAGATCGTCATTGGCACGCATGAAGTCGATGGCCTGACCGACGGTCCAATGCTCGGGCGCCATGACGACCTCGCGCTGCATCAAACGACCAGCCGAATTCTCGGGGTAAGCAAGCGCCTGTTGCGCCGCTAGCCGCTCGGAATCTTCGAGCGCGCCCAGAATGGCTTCCTGCTGCGGTTCCTCAAGATCTTCCAGAAGGTCAACGACGTCGTCGCTTTCCATCTCGCGCACGGCTTCCGCCAGAACCTCGGGGGTCAGGACGGCGATGATTTCCTCGCGGACCGCTTCGTCCAGTTCAGACAGGATGTCACCGTCAAATTCCTTGTCATAAAGCCGGATCAGCCGCGCCCGGTCATAAGGATTGATCTGCTCCAGAAGGTCAGCGATATCAGCCGCGTGCAGTGGCTCCATCAGCTCAATCAGCTTGTCGCGATCATCCACATCGACGGCGTATAGGATCGCCGCCACTGTCCGGCGATCCAGTGCATACGCGTCTTCGTCGTGGGGCAGATCGTGTTCGGCTTGATCACTGCCTGTCGTCATGCGCTGCCCCCTTCTTTCGGCGATTGGCCCCTAAATAGAAGAAGCAGCTACCAGAAAACAATGACAATGCGCCGATTTACCCACTTCTTTCGTCTGCCTATGCTACAGCGCGGTCCCAAACAGGTGGAGAACAGGGCAAATGGCGCAAAAGACGCTTTTGAAAGGGCGCGTTCTGAGTTTCACAGGCTCACCCTTTGACGGAGAGCCAACCGAAGCGACCCGATTGGACGAAGCTGTCGTGATTGACAAAGGGCGCGTTGCCGATGTCGGCGCGTCTGATGCGCTGATGCGGCGTCACCCTGATGCCGTCATCAAGGACCATGGCAATCACCTGATCATTGCAGGTTTCGTTGACCCGCATGTGCACTACCCACAGACGGCCATGATTGCCAGTTGGGGTAAGCGGTTGATCGACTGGCTGAACACCTACACCTTCCCGGAAGAGATGAAGTTTGGTGATCCTGAATACGCCTCTGAAATCGCCAACCGTTATCTGGATCTGACTGCCGCCCATGGCACCACGACGATGTGCAGTTTTTGCACCATCCACCCCGAAAGCGTGGATGCCTTTTTCACTGCCGCGCTGCAACGGGGACAGCGCGTGGTCGCGGGCAAGACCTGCATGGATCGCAATGCGCCTGAAGGTCTGCGTGACACAGCCCAGACCGCCTATGACCAATCTGCCGCGCTGCTTGAGAAATGGCACCGTGTCGACCGCCTGTCCTATGCCATCACGCCCCGGTTTTCACCGACGTCCACCCCTGAACAGCTTGAGGCCATGGGCGCGCTTTGGGCGGAGCATCCCCATTGCCTGATGCAAACACACCTGAGCGAGCAGACAGACGAAATCGAGTGGGTCCGCTCCCTGTTTCCCGATGCGCGGGACTATCTGGACACTTACGAAAAGTTCGGGCTGCTGGGGCAGAACGGACTTTATGGGCATGTCATCCATCTGGAAGACCGGGAACGCGATCGTCTGCGCGAGGTTGATGCGTCGCTGATCCACTGCCCCACCTCGAACACCTTCATAGGGTCGGGTCTGTTCGACATGAACGGCTTGATCCACGATGGCCACCGGATCGGTTTGGCAACGGATACCGGTGGCGGATCAAGTTTTTCAATGCTTCGCACCATGGCTGCCGCATATGAAATCGGTCAGTTGCGTGGGCGCCCCCTGCATCCGGCGCAATTGCTGTGGCTGGGTACAGTCGGGTCGGCGCGCAGCCTGCGGATGGATGATTGCATCGGCAACATTGCTCCGGGAATGGAGGCGGATCTGGTCGTGATTGATCTCGCCTCGACCCCGGCCATCGCCCAGCGCGAAGCTTGTGCAAACGATGTTTGGGAGGCAATCTTCCCGACCATCATGATGGGTGATGATCGGGCTGTGGCCGAGGTCTGGATTGGTGGGCGGCAGGCCGCCTAGGCCTGCAACCCCTTGGCAAGACTGTTTTGACGCTCAATCACGCGGGGCAGGTCAATCGTCGTGATATGCCCATCCCGCACGATCTGGCGGCCTTCGACAAACAGGTGCTTTACTTGCATCGGACCGGCCAGAAGCAGAGCTGCCGGGTCCCAGCTGCCTGCGCATTCGATACTGCGCATATCCCAGACAGCGACATCCGCGCGTTTTCCCGGCATAAGCCGCCCGCAGTCGGGACGCCCCAGCACATCGGCCCCGCCACGTGTTGCAATCTCCAATGCTTCGCGGGCCGACATCGCATCCGCCCCATTGACCACCCGTTGCAACAGCAGCGCCTGCCGGGCCTCAAGCATCAGATTACCGTTGTCATTACTGGCCGAGCCATCAGCGCCGAGGCCTACCTTTACCCCCGCATCGCGCATCGTCCGCACCGGCGCGATGCCTGATCCCAGACGGCAGTTCGAACATGGGCAATGAGCGACACCAGTTTTCGTACGTGAAAACAGATCAATCTCGGCCCCGTCCAACTTGACGCAATGAGCGTGCCAGACATCCGGGCCAGTCCAACCCAGATCTTCGGCGTATTGACCGGGCCGACAACCGAACTGAGCCTGTGAATAGGCGATATCTTCATCGTTTTCAGCCAGATGTGTATGCAACATCACGCCTTTGTCCCGTGCCAGAAGGGCTGCATCTCGCATCAGGTCCCGGCTGACGGAAAACGGTGAACACGGGGCAAGACCTACGCGGCACATCGACCCTTCTGACGGATCGTGAAAAGCATCCACGACGCGGATCATGTCGTCCAGAATGGCAGTTTCTTCTTCCACCAGACTGTCCGGAGGCAGGCCGCCATCGCTTTCACCAATGCTCATCGCGCCACGTGTCGGGTGAAATCGCATCCCCAACTCGGATGCGGCAGCAATCGTGTCCTCCAGACGCGAACTATTGGGGTAGAGGTACAGGTGATCGGAACTGAGCGTACAGCCTGACAGCGCCAGCTCTGCCAAACCGATCTGGGCCGAGGTGAACATCTCGTCCGGTCCGAACTTCTCCCAAATCGAATAAAGTGTTTGAAGCCACCCGAACAGCAATGCGTCCTGCCCGCCCGGCACCGCGCGGGTCAACGTTTGGTAAAGATGGTGATGGGTGTTCACTAACCCGGGTGTCACCAGACAGCCCGAAACATCGTGAACCTCGCCTTGTGTCTGCAATCCGTGCCCGATCCCCGCGATCTGGCCGTCGCGGATCAGAATGTCCGCCGCGGGGAGTTCCTGCCGGGACTCGTCCATCGTCAGGATCAGATCAGCGTTTTTGAGTAGGATTTCTGTCATGTCGCGCTCCTGCATCTGCCCGTCTCTTGCAAGGAGTGCGAAGGTCGGCGGAAAACGGGCTTAAGAACCGACCGGGTATTATGTACCCGCCATCGGTATCTGCGACAACTGGTTTCAGAACCGACGCAGGATATTAAGTGCCTCTGCATGTATTTCTGCGTTGGCTGCGGCCAATGCCCGACCGCCCTCATGCGCCGGGCCGCCTTGCCAATCGGTCACAATTCCGCCTGCCGCCTGAATAACCGCGATAGGCGCCTGAATGTCATACGCGTTCAGCCCTGCTTCGATCACCAGATCTGCCTGCCCAGCGGCCAACAAGGCATAAGCGTAGCAGTCCATTCCATATCGGGTCAGTTGCACCTGCTCCGATACGGCCTGAAACCCGGCCCGGTCATCCGGGGTGCCGACTTCAGGAAAAGTGGTGAACAGCGTCGCTTGCGCCAGAGACTTCGTCCCCCGTGTTTGCAGCTTACTGGTCCCCAGTGGCCCTGTAAGGTGCGCACCAGCTGTCGATCCGACAAAGCGTTCGCCAATGTAGGGCTGATCAATCACCCCCATGACCGGCCCGTCTGCTGTGCTGAGCGCGATCAGAACGCCCCAGGTTGGTGTGCCACTGATAAACCCGCGCGTGCCGTCGATGGGGTCCAGAACCCAGGTTCGGCCACTGCTGCCCTTGTGCGCACCGTATTCTTCACCCAATACGCCATCTTCAGGGCGCAATCGGGACAGCACCTCTCGCATGGCTTTTTCAGCGGCCCGATCCGCCACGGTGACGGGGTCAAACCCTACGGTCAGCTTGTTCGCAGTTTCCAGGTTGGTCTGACGAAAAAAAGGAAGAATGGCCGCGCGTGCCGCTTCGGCCATTTCTTCTGCAATTTCAATGTCGCTTAAACTCGCCGGATGCATGGCGCTCTGGTGCGTGCATTACCTGACAAAGTCAAGCCGGTCTGATCAGGCGACGTCGCTGAGGACACGTGCAAGTTCAAACAGGCGGCGGCGCTGGTTTTCCGGAATTGCGTAGTAAGAGCGAACTAGATCCAGGGCTTCTTTATCGCCCATCAGATCGGCTGGAACAGATTTCTTTTCCGCGCTGCTTTTCTGGGCCTCTTCCAGACCTTCAAAGAAGAAGCTGACCGGTACGTCCAATGCCTCGGCAATGTCCCACAGGCGGGACGCGCTGATTCGGTTGGCTCCGGTCTCATATTTCTGGATTTGCTGAAACTTGATACCAACTTGCTGCGCCAATTGTTGCTGGGTCATCCCAATCAGCCAGCGGCGATGCCGAACGCGCTTGCCCACATGGACATCGACGTGATGAGTCATTGGTATTCTCCTCTACTACACACACTTTTGTACGGGATCGTGCGACGTCCGAGATCGCAATACCAATAGGGGCTTCCTTAACCGCCCCCAAATCCGGACTGTGCCGTCCCCCGTTACCAGCACTGCTTGCCAATATTGCCGGTTTTGAATTTTTTTTCAAGCTGGTTGAGTCGATTCCCCTTCACAAGGGCTGTGGTTGTATGCGTCAAATGCCCTGCCCGCTGTTCGCGTGGCCCGGCTGGATATGCGACAGATTTTCAGACGTTTCAGGACGCCGCGCATAAGGAATTGACATCTCGCACAGCCCACGTGCCTATGCCCCAAGCACGTGAGGAACCAAATGAAGGCCTATTGTATTAGATCTGACGGGGCAGTTGCCCAGCTGTGCGATGTACCGAAACCCGAGCCGGGTGAGGGTCAGGTGCGGGTTGCGATCAAAGCCTGCGGGTTGAATTTCGCTGATCTGCTGATGCAGAAAGGCACGTATCAGGATACACCGCCTGCGCCGTTTACTTTGGGTATGGAAATCGCCGGTGTCGTGGATACCATCGGTCCAGGTGTGTCCACCCTGAAGCCGGGAGACCGGATCGCCGTCTATTCCGGTCAGGGCGGTCTGGCAGAATATGGCGTTTTCGACGCCGATCGCGCGATCCCGCTGCCGGACACGACCCGTTTCGAAGACGCCGCAGCGATCCAGATAGCCTATGGCACCAGTCACATGGCCCTTGACCACCGTGCCCGGCTGCAACCCGGCGAAACGCTTCTGGTCACCGGCGCAGCAGGCGGTGTTGGGCTGACCGCGGTTGAAATCGGCAAGCTCATGGGTGCCACCGTCATCGCACAGGCCCGCGGCCCTGAAAAGCTGGCCGTTGCCCGCACCGCAGGGGCCGATCACCTGATTGATGCCGCAGAGGATCTAAGGGCTCGGGTCAGATCGCTTGGCGGCGCGGATGTCGTTTATGACGCAATCGGCGGCGATGTGTTCAAGGCGGCCTTCCGCGCCACCAATCCCGAAGGCCGCCTGCTGCCCATCGGGTTTGCCGGCGGGGAAGTTCCGCAAATCCCCGCCAATCATCTGCTGGTCAAGAACCTGACCGTGATCGGCTTTTACATTGGCGGGTATCTGAAATTCCGGCCAGAAGCCGTACGCGAAAGTTTTGACACCCTTTTCCGCTGGCACACCGAGGGCCGCATCAATCCACACATCAGCCACGTCTTGCCTCTTGATGAGGTCGCGCAGGCCATGCGGTTGCTGAAAGAGCGAAAATCGACAGGCAAAATTGTGATCACCCCCTGACCGCAATCAGCCCACCACGGCGCGCAGCTGTGTCCCCCCAAGCAGGCGAAAGTTCTGACGCACTAACTGCGCCAGCGCTTCGACAACCGCGTCTCGACCCGGCTCTCCACCATACAGGTTGATCATATGCGCAGGCAGGTCCGGTAGCGCACCGCCGCCTTCGATCTGTTCAAGATGTGCGGCTTCGGTACCTTCCAGTGCCGCATACACTGCCAGATCAGCGCTGACCGTGGCCTCGATTGTGCGGTCGTTTTCAGTTTCCACCGACAGCTCCCAGGGGATACCGGCCGCATCCAGCGCCGATATCACCTGTGGTCGAAACAAGCAGCGACGTCCAAGTGCCAAAGGCAGCGGACGCTTACGCCAGGCCGACCCGCCCGGCGCACCTATCCAGCGCAAGGGCAGCTCTGCAATGGTTTCCGCACCGTCCACCGACGACGGTTCCGTGGTCAGGATCACGTCACATTCGCCGCGTTTGTACATCTCTTTCAATTGCAATGAATAAGACGACACCAACTGAACTCGGACTCGCGGGAAATCCGCGTTGAACCGTTGCAGGACCCGTGGGATGGCCGGGTAAACTATGTCGTGAGGAACCCCCAATACCACCTCACCTTCAAAGGCCTGATCGGTCAGTTTCGAGATGACCTCATCATTCAACGCGATCATACGGCGCGCATAAGCCAGCAATTGTTCACCGGACGCGGTCAGGGCAATCGTTCTGCCACTGCGGTCCAACAGCTGAAGGCCAAGCAGCTCCTCCAGCCGTTTCAACTGCATCGAGACCGCAGATTGCGTCAGATGCAGGAAACCTGCAGCGCGCGTCACCCCACCCTGATCCGCCACAGCAACAAATGAACGCAGGGTTGTGATGTCCAGATTCCGCATCTTCACAATTCCTTATGGGTTCCATCAAAAATATTCGTTTTTAAAATATGTCATACTCTCCCATATCAATCAAGGAAATTGATGAAGACATGAAAAATCATCGAAAAAAGACGAAAGGACAATAAATATGACCCAAATTGCCATTCATCGCCCTTGCAAGCCCCAAAAGCAATCGCTCGGCACTATCATCAGGCGTGCTGTTTCCCTGAAGCGTCAACGCCGCCAACTGGCACGGCTTGATGACCGCGCCCTTCAGGACATCGGAGTCTCCAGATCAGAGGCTGATGCCGAAGCCAGCCGTTTCGTCTGGGACGCGCCGGAATTCTGGCAGAAGTGATGCAAAATCAAATAGTAACTTCATGAGTGGCGGTCGGCTGATGCGGACCGTCACTTTTGTTGCGTAAATTAGTTGGTTTTCCGCGGTAAATACTTGAAACACAGCCCTGAGTTGCCGATATTTGCCTAGAACGCTTCCCGCACAGCCGGGGGGCTGAATAATTATGTAAAGGGAGACCCTTTGATGGCACAATTCGACACGATCCGGACGGCGGCCGGCGCGCGCGCTGCCGAGATTGATGAGGGCCTGCGCGCCCATATGAACAAAGTCTATGGCACTATGTCCGTAGGCATGCTCATCACATTCGCAGCAGCCTGGGCCATCGCAGGCCTGGCAACCACAAGCGATCCGTCAGCCGCAGCAGCACAGTTGAATGCCGACACCTATCTGACATCGCTGGGCTATAGCATTTACGCGTCGCCCCTGCGCTGGGTCATCATGTTTGCACCTCTGCTGTTTGTCTTCGGCTTCAGCGCCGGGATCAACCGTATGTCGGCGGCTGCCGCACAGCTGGTGTTCTACGTTTTTGCGGCGGTGATGGGCGTTTCGATCAGCTGGATCTTCCTTGTTTTCACCGGTGAGTCGGTCATTCAGGTCTTCCTGATCACCGCAATCGCGTTTGCGGGCCTGTCCCTGTATGGTTACACAACCAAGAAAGACTTGTCCGCCATGGGCACTTTCCTGATGATGGGCCTGATCGGCCTGATTGTCGCGATGGTTGTGAACATCTTTCTGGCGTCTTCGGCGGTTGCCTTTGCAATCTCGGCCATCGGCGTTCTGATCTTCGCGGGCCTGACCGCCTATGACACCCAGAATATCAAGAACACATACCTGCAAATGGCCCATAGTGGCGATCAGGAATGGCTGGGCAAGGCCGCTATCATGGGCGCGTTGAACCTGTACCTGGACTTCATCAACCTGTTCATGTTCCTGCTGCAATTCTTGGGTAACCGCGAGTAACTGCAAACCAACGTAAGGGAAAGGCCGGTCATCAGACCGGCCTTTTTTCGTTTAGAACCAACTGATGATCGCGCTTGCCCGGTACATGAATCCTGGCGGACAAGGCGACGACGTCCGCGTACCCCGCAAAGAAAAAGCCCCCGCTAGATCAGCGAGGGCTTGATACATCAGAAGGTGTAAGACTTAGCTGCAATTCAACGGTACAGCAAAGCCCGAACTACGCTCGGACGTGCCTTTGCGGAACACATCACCGGCAGGCAGACACCCGGTGAAACGCTCAGCCTCTTGCGCGAAACCAACGCCGACCGAGTTGTCGACCTTTACGCTGTTCGTCGGTGTGCGAAGGACACCATACAAGGTTCCGTTGACGCTGACGGTGCTCAGGAACAGATTCGTATCGCTGCCCTGTAGCTGCACCGCATTGTCCGGCGTCCGCCCGCCATTGTCGATAGCAACGGCTGCCACCTTGGAGGGGTCCACTTCATCAGCCAAGAGAGTAACGGTCTGAAGTTCTGCCAGCTCGGCCGGGACATTCGTTTCAGGCGGCAGAAATGCGACGGCTCCGGGAACGTCGGAAATCGTGCGGGGTTCGCCATCGATTCCGGTAAACCCAACACCTTTGCGGTTAAACGGGTCTTCACAGGCCGCCAAAGTCAGAACGGCAATTGTGGATAACAAGATTTTTTTCATGGCGGTCAACATTTTGTGGCGGTTTGCTCAAGCGTACTTGCAGGTCGGCACAAAAAGCAAGCCACAGGCCATGCGATTGCATCGGTGGCTGATGCGCTCCTGCAACGGCCCCAGG
The DNA here is from genome assembly GCF_056541095.1 of Ruegeria sp. AK11. NCBI lineage: Bacteria > Pseudomonadati > Pseudomonadota > Alphaproteobacteria > Rhodobacterales > Roseobacteraceae > Ruegeria > Ruegeria sp. AK11. The sequence goes on along the minus strand of NZ_JBQFXU010000001.1, from coordinate 79,964 downwards.
TGGGCATGCTGACATTCTTGGCAACAAACCACCGGAACTCAACACAAAAAAAGGCTCTGCCAAGCAGAGCCCTTTTGGAAAGTCCAAATGGAACGGCAAGATTACTTGATCTTGCCTTCCTTGTACTCGACATGCTTGCGAACGACCGGATCGTATTTACGAATGGTCATTTTCTCGGTCATGGTGCGCGCGTTCTTTTTGGTCACGTAGAAGTGGCCCGTGCCCGCGGTCGAGTTCAGACGGATCTTGATTGTCGTCGGCTTCGCCATGGTTATCTCCTGCGTCCGGAAAGGCAGGGGCCTTTCGGTTGAATTCCTATGAGCGTGCGCTTTTACGCGCTACGCCGTGCATGTCAAGGCCAATCGGACGATCCCAGCCCAGGAATCGGGCACAGGTTCAACCCGGTAACGTTGGCGCACCCATATAGCTGTGAATCTGGTCCCTTTCACTGTCCGAAAGACCCAGCGCAGTGGACAATTGCCGCAAATATGCGGCCTCACGATCATTGTCCAACCGTATTGCCGCCAGAGATGTCGCATAAATCTGCGTTCTGAGCGGTGCCCCAGAATCAGCTGCCAGACCCATGACGTCGACAGGTGCGTTCAGTTGTTCCTGCACGAATGCGCGTTCCTCGTCACTGATGTCATCGCCCAACTCTCCGAGGATCGTTTCTTTCTCGTGCTCGTCCAGCTCGCCGTCTGCCTTTGCCGCCTGGATCATCGCCCGCAACATGAGCTTGGCCTGAGCTTCCATGGCAGCCCCGGCTGGTGTTCCGCCAAACACCGTCTCCATCATGTCGGTGGTCTGCTGGCTGCCAGTTCTGGCCGCCCCCTGCATCGCATTCAAAAGCCCGCCAAGACCGGCGGCACCTGCGGCACCTGCGGCACTGCCACCCAGCCCCATCTTACCCATCATGTCCTGAAGGCCTGTCGCACCTCCGGGAAGGCCGAACTGTTCGGCCATTTTGCCAAGCTGATCCATACCAAGGCCGCCGCCTGCGCCTTGCATCATGTCCTGCAAGCCAGCCATTCCGCCCATTTTCTGGTATTTCTCCATCCCCTTCGCAGCCGCGAAACCAACTGCAACGGACGCAAGTGTCTTCATAAAGCTCATGACAATCCTCCCGGTTTTCAAAATACGCCCCAGTTCTATCAAAGGATTGCAAAGGCGAATACCACGTTCAACCCCCACGGGATTCCGGACTGAATTTCCAAGCCGATGAGGACCAAAAGACAGTGAGTAAGTTTGTACATATCACGATATCGTGATAGGTTTGCCGCAACTGATACGTCCAAGAGGCCAACTTCAGGCTCGACGACCAAGGCAGTGTGAACAGGTAATGCCCGCGCGGAGCAGTGTTGTTTTACGCAGCTTTTCTTGGGGGGCTATCATGACAGAATGGGTTATTCAGGGCGAAGAACTGGCCAATTGTAATTGCAATTTCGGCTGTCCCTGCCAATTCAGCGTTCTTCCATCACACGGAAATTGCGAGGCTGTTGTCGTTTTCGACATCGAAAGCGGGCATTATGGCGATACTGATCTGGCCGGTTTGCGGGCAGCAGGTGTTTATCACTGGCCGGGACCGATCCACGAAGGCAATGGTCAGATGCAACTGATCATTGACGAAAGTGCTACAGCCGAACAGCGCGCAGCATTGCAGGCCATCATGACCGGCGAAGACACCGATGAAATGGCGACCATGTGGTACGTTTACAGTGCGATGGCCCCGACGAAATATGATACGCTTTTTGTCCCAATCGAATTGAACTGGAACCGCGATGATCGTAGCGGCTACGCCAATGTTCCGGGGGTCTTCGACGTCGAGGTCAGCCCGATTCCACATATCGTATCGGGCGCCGCGCACAGGGCATCGATCCAGTTGCCGAACGGCTTTGAGTACCGCCACGCCGAGGCTGCCTCGGGGTCGGCCAAAACAACGGGCGGCGAAATCAGCCTTACCTTTGATGCCACGCACGCCCATCTCGCACATCTGAACCTCTCGGGTCACGGTGTTCTGGGCGCGTAGCCGGAGACCCTCTCATGACCAGACAGAGTGCGACAGCCCCTGCCGGGGCGATTGAGCGGCTGTTGAGGCAGGACAATGCAATCGTGTTGGGCAGCGTCCTTCTGATCATTCTTGCTGCCACCTGGTACACAGTTGCCGGCGTCGGGATGAAAATGTCTGCGGTCGAAATGACCCGCATGGCAGGCCCGGTTGGGGAGCCCATGCAGATGGGTTCCGCAACCGCCTGGAGCCTCGGTTACACTCTGCTCATCTTCCTGATGTGGTGGATCATGATGATTGCCATGATGACCCCAAGTGCCGCGCCAGCCGTGCTTTTGTTTGCAGCGACAAAGCGCATGGGCCCTGAGAAAGACCGCGCCGCAACGTTCAGCCTGTGTTTCCTGTTGGGCTATCTGGTGACCTGGGCTGCGTTCAGCCTGACTGCAACGGCATTGCAGTGGGGGTTGGAACATATCGGGCTGTCGAGCGGGCCGATGATGACAATCCGCTCTGGCCCCTTCGCGGGATGTGTTCTGCTGGCTGCCGGATTCTATCAGTTTTCAAGTTTGAAGAATGCGTGCCTTCGTCACTGCCAGAGCCCTGCAAGGTTTCTGGCCGGTCACAACCGGCCCGGACCCTTCGGCGCTCTCAGAACCGGAGCCCTGCACGGCACGTATTGCCTGGGCTGTTGCTGGGCTCTGATGTTGCTGCTTTTCGTCGGTGGAATCATGAACCTCTACTGGATCGTTGGCATTGCCGCCTATGTTGCGCTGGAAAAGCTTCTGCCGACAGCCCGGTGGCTGGTGCCGGTGTCAGGTGTGGCGCTTATCGGCGCAGGTCTTTGGCACATCGCGGCACCGCTGATCTCCGGCATCTGACGCAAGACGGCCCCCGGGGCGGCTGACTGAAAGGCCCTGTGATTTCTCGTTAAAAAGGAGGTACCAATGCCTGTTTTCATTACCTACGCAACTTACTCGCAAGCTGGTGTCAAAGGCATGTTGCAAAAGCCCGAGAACCGAACCGGCCCAGTGAAAGCATTGCTGGAGAAAGTCGGCGGTCGACTGCTGTCCTTCTACATGACAACCGGCAGCAATGACGTGGTCGTGATCAGCGAAGCGCCAGACGGAACAGATGCTGTGGCGGTCGGCATGGCGGTCGCGGCATCGGGTGCGGTCACGAACATAGAAACGGTTCGAGCCTGGACTGCGGACGAGTTCGTTTCGGTCACTGAGAAAGCCGCAAGATTGGCGGGGACCTACACGCCGCCCGGAGGATAAGTAGATACGCGCGGAGGGCCTGTAAGCCGGATCTTGTTCCGGGGTTGCCCCCTTCGATGACCATTCCTCTAGGCCGTGCATTGCTGCACGGCTCAAGCTGCCAACCCGGTCCCTCTCGGCCAAGACGCGCTTAGCGGCGGTATCGGCTTGCGCCGACCGGCCCGCGCGGGGACCCTATTTGGCATTGCTCCCGGTGGGGCTTGCCGTGCCGCCACTGTTGCCAGCGGCGCGGTGGGCTCTTACCCCACCGTTTCACCCTTACCCGGGGCCGAGGCCCTGGGCGGTCTGATTTCTGTGGCGCTTTCCGTCGGGTTGCCCCGCCCGGGCGTTACCCGGCACCGTTGTCTTGTGGAGTCCGGACTTTCCTCTCGGGCATACGCCCCAGCGGCCATCCGGCCCTCCGCGCCTGGGCTGGGTAGGCTTTGCGGTCTGCGGCGTCAAGAGCTGACAGGTCCGAGAAGGGGCCAGCCCCTTCTTGGCCTGCGGCCAATTCAACCCCGGGATATTTTTGGCCAGATGAAGAGCGGATCAGGTTGTTGTGTCCGACGGGGTGACCGCATTCATATCCGCCATGTCCAGCGGACCTTTCGCCCAGGGGCGAAATCGCAATCGGACAGCGGCCAGCAGTTTTGCATCGTCCACGGGGGCGGTGAAACCTGCCATCCGAGCAGAGGCGCGAAATGCTTCTGCATCGGGTGACATCGGATCAACTCCTGTGCCGCGCGGTTTGGCCAGCGCTTGCTTTTCGAGCCTGTTCCAGTCGAAGCGCGGCCCAGGATCGCATTTACGGCCGGGCGCCATATCGGAATGCCCAATGACCCCGGACGACGCAATGGACCAGCGGGTCATGATCAGGGGCAACAACTGTTCCAGCACCGCCATTTGCGGCTGCGAGAACGGATGTTTGCCGGTGTTATCCAGTTCAATCCCAACCGAGCGCGAGTTGATGTCGTCCTTGCCGTCCCATTCCCCTGCGCCGGCATGCCAGGCGCGATCTTCTTCACGCACCATTTGCCACAGGGTGCCATCACCCCCGATCAGGTAATGAGCCGAAACTTCGGAAGCCGGGTCGCATAGGCGATCCAGAGCCGCCTGCGCACCGTCCATGGCCGTATAGTGGATCACGATCAAGGATGGCACCATCCCGCCCCGGCGCTTGCCGAAATTCGGAGACGGATGCCAGATCGGCGTTAAGGCGTCAGTTGTTAACGGCACTGCGGAACGGGCTGGGGTCCCAGCCACAGGCGTAGCCGTCGCCATCCGGGTCCAGACCCTTGCGGTCACGTTGCGGACCGCCGTTGGACAGGAATTCGATCTGAGCCTGATCCGGTGACGGGAATTGCGCGCAGTTCCGCTGTGACTTGGCTTGCAGGTTGAAACCGGAACGGCTGTAGAGTTGTGTGCCCACCGGATTGGAGGTGCTCAGCGCATATTGTACGATATTCGGTTGGCCGCTCGCCGTGCGCTCAGGCACGGCGGTTGGCGCGACGACTTCGTAGGTCTGGCGGTTTTGCTCAATCCGGGCGGCATCGGATTGGATGCTGCGCCTCTCGGACACGGCTGCGAAGTCCTGCTCGTCAGAGATCGCACTGCTGCTGGAGCCGGAAGCCGGCGACACGGGGACCGCGGATTGCCCGGACGTGCTGGCCAACGCAGCGGCAGTCTGGTTGGCGATGTCCGCATTCTCGCCCGTTGCATAGGTCGATGCTCCCGACGCGCCCAGCGGTTGCTGGGAAACATCGACCGGAGCCAGTAGCGGATTGATCGCTCCACCCTGGCCCGCCAATTGAGCCTCGCGCTGCGCCTGATATTCAGGCGTGTTAAAACCCGTGCTGGTCAACGGCGCGACATTGGTGCAAGCCGCAGCCAGTGTCAGGGCCGGGACCAAAAGCAAAACACGCATTGTTTGGCTCCGTTTTCAGAAATCCAGTTGCCCGAAGGCTTACCACCATTTGCCGGGCTTGGCCACAAATCCGGCTGCGTTCTCCAGCGCATAAGCGGTGTTGAGCAAGTCACCTTCTTCCCACGGGCGCCCGATCAGCTGCAACCCCAAGGGAAGACCTTGTGCATCCAGCCCTGCGGGGACCGAGATACCGGGCAAGCCAGCGAGGTTCACGGTAACTGTAAAGACGTCGTTCAAATACATTTGAACAGGGTCCGCCTCGGTCATTTCACCCAGACCGAAAGCCGCCGAAGGGGTTGCCGGTGTCAGAATGGCATCGATACCTGCGGCAAACACGTCTTCGAAGTCTTTCTTGATCAATGTCCGGACCCGGCGCGCGCGATTGTAATAGGCGTCATAGAAACCTGCGGACAGCACATATGTGCCGACCATCACGCGGCGCTGCACCTCGGGGCCAAAACCTTCGGCGCGGGTCTTTTCGTACATCTCGGTGATGCCATCGCCCTGCGCCAGCTGTGCGCGGCGGCCATAGCGAACACCGTCATAACGGGCGAGGTTCGAAGACGCCTCGGCCGGGGCAATCACGTAATAGGCGGGCAGTGCGTATTTGGTGTGCGGAAGCGAGATGTCGACAATCTCGGCACCCGCAGCTTTCAGCATCGCTGCGCCATCGGCCCAGAGTTTTTCGATCTCGGCGGGCATGCCGTCCATACGGTACTCTTTCGGGATACCGATCTTCTTGCCCTTGATGTCACCGGTCAGCATGGCCTCGAAATTCGGGACGGACAGTTCGGCACTGGTCGAATCCTTGGGGTCATGCCCGCACATGGTTTCCAGCATGATCGCTGCATCACGTACGTTCTTGGTCATTGGTCCTGCCTGATCCAGCGAGGACGCAAAGGCGACGATGCCCCACCGCGAGCAACGACCATAGGTGGGTTTGATGCCCGTGATGCCAACGAAAGCCGCAGGCTGGCGGATCGAGCCTCCGGTGTCGGTACCTGTCGCAGCCAGGCACAAATCAGCAGCCACGGCAGATGCAGACCCGCCAGACGAGCCGCCCGGTGTCAGTTGCGCATCATCGTTGCCACGGCGCCACGGGCTGACCGCATTGCCATAGGTCGAGGTTTCGTTGGACGATCCCATGGCGAATTCGTCCATGTTCAGTTTACCCAGCATCACCGCGCCTGCATCGGCCAGTTGCTGAGAAACGGTGGATTCGTATTCCGGCTTGAACCCTTCCAGGATTTTCGACGCCGCCTGCGACGGCACACCCTTGGTGCAAAACAGATCCTTGATGCCGATCGGCAGGCCACACATCGACGGTGCGTCGCCACGCTGGATCCGCTCATCCGCAGCCTTGGCGCGCTCCATTGCAAGTTCGGGTGTCTTGTGGACAAAGGCGTTCAGCGCATCTGCCTCGTCAATGGCTTTCAGGCAGGCGTCGGTCAGCTCGACAGAAGTGACGTCACCTGAGCGCAGCGCATCGCGCGCCTCGGCCAGACCCAGTTTGTTCAGCTCGCTCATGTCTTACTCCACCACTTTGGGAACTGCGAAGAACCCTTCGCGGGCGTCAGGGGCGTTGGCCAGCACCTTGCCCTGCTGGTTGCCGTCGGTCACCTCGTCCTTACGGCGTTTCAGCCGCATCGGCGTGACCGAGACCATCGGCTCGACACCTTCGACATCCACTTCGTTCAGCTGTTCGATGAATCCGAGGATGGTGTTGAACTCGGATGCCAGCGCCGGCAGCGCGTCATCCTCGACCTTGATCCGGGCCAGTTTGGCCACTTTGGCGGCGGTGCTTTGGTCAATCGACATCGGCTTCCCTCATCTACGTTATGGGGCGTTTACCTGTCTGTCGCGGCAGTCGCAAGACCGCTGCGCCATGGGCCGTCCCGAGTTTAAGTTCCGCCGCATGACACCCGCCATTCAAAACTGAATGAGTGGTATGCAAAAAAGTAAACTAATTAGTTCAATATTGACCTTGAAAACTGAACTGTACTGTTCATTTCTAGTTGTGCGACACAACGCAAACCGGAGAAAAACATGAAACCCCTGATGATTGCCGCAGTCTTGTCCGCCACCTTTTTGGCCGCACCGGCCATGGCCCTGGGTATCGACACAAGCAACCTGACACGCACTTTGACCTTCCCCTCGCCCGTGACGGAACCGGTCACTCAGGACAAGGTTAAACCTGCAAAGTGATGCGCAGGTTCCGGCTGGGTCGGATTTCCCCTCTCCGACCCGGCCAAAGCGCATATTCGAGGGTGCACAGCCCTAAGCGAGTCGTTAGCATTGCTGCAAATACCAAAAGGGAACTGCATAAGGCACTTGCGGTTCTGACAAGCAAGTGGAGCAGCTGATGAACACGCAAAAACAAGCGGTCCTGGATGCCATCGATGCGGCGAACGCAAATGACCCCAATCGCGATGATGGCCGCCCCGAAGCGCGGCTTTACGGCGAGCGCATGAGCGCAGAGCTTGACCGCCTGTTTCCGGGCGCGTCCGACGCCTTGCAGATTGCAGCGCGTGGTCAACATGTCGAGCGGTGGAAACTTGCCCGCAATGAATTCCCAGAAGGTCGGGCGGGTTATCTGGCCTGGCGCAAGGCGCAAGGTGTGCATCACGCGGACGTGGTGATGAGTTTGATGACCCAAGAAGGCTATGACGCTGAGCAGGCCGAAGCCGCGGGTCGCATGTTGCGCAAGCAAGGCATCAAACGCGATGCAGAGGTGCAGGCGCTGGAAGATGTGATCTGCTTTGTGTTTCTGAAATGGTATTTCCAGCCCTTTGCGGCGAAACACTCAGCCGAGAAAATCCAGAGCATTGTTGAAAAGACTGCCCGCAAGATGTCGCCCGAGGGCCGCGCACGGGTTTTAAGCGAATTCGACCTGCCGGATCATCTGGCCGCAGCCTTTCAAGACTGAGAAAAGGCCAACGCCGTTTCATCGACCGAATAATAAACCTGAAGGATGGTCACGACAGGCCTCCGTGCCATATGCTCATGATCCACGAGTTTGGGTGACGCGGCCCCTGATGAGAGCCGCACGATACACTTCGATCATCCAGCCCAGCATAATGGCATTCAGGATATGCCACATGAAATGTGTCCCCACCGGCCATTGGCCGCAGAAACGCATATCGAGGGCACGGAAGGTAATCGACAAGATCAGGATCAACGCCCCGATTATCAGTCCTTTGGCCAGAATCGGATCACGGCCGCGCAAAAGAACAGCATAGATCAGGATCAGCAAAGGGACCGGCGCATAAACCGCCGACCCTCCAAGCCCCGGAACCTGTTGGAACAGTGGGACAGCAGCCGTCGCATAGGGAAGAAAAAGAAGCATTCCCCCGAGCGCCACCCCCAAAGGCATCCTCCAGATGTCTTTATTCACCGCGAAAATATAGACCAATATGAACAACAGTATGGGCGCGACATCCGCCAAAGCCGCCCATACCTGCGCATGCGTGTGGAACAGGTAACTGCCAAACCCGATGATCGCCAGAAGCGCCACCAAAACCTTGGCCAGCGGCATGTTCTGATTGCGCACCCGCCGCCACATGACCCATGCGCAAATCAGAAAAGCAGCGTTTGTGACCGCGTTAACGGGCTCGGCCCAGTAGGCTGGAGACAGCCGCTCGCAGTACCCGTCTATTTCACGAAACCAATCCATGGAAATTTACTTATCCGATGTTAGGCTACCGCCAACAGAATGATTGGGAGGAAATAATTATGAACATTATCTGGTTGGGCCATGGAAGTTTCCGTATCGAAACCCAGGGACAGGTGCTGCTAATCGACCCCTGGCTGACCGGCAACCCGGTCTTGCCCGAGGAACAGCATGACGCCGCCGTTGATGGCGCCACCCACATCCTTCTGACCCATACGCATTTTGACCATGTCGTCGACGTTCTGCCTTTGGCCAAACACCTGAAGATTCCGGTTGTGGGACAATATGACCTGATGGGGTACTGGGCCGAAGCCGAAAGCATCGAGACCATTGGTTTCAACAAGGGCGGCACGGTCAACCTGAACGGGGTCAAGGTAACAATGGTCCCGGCCTCTCACAGCTCGACCTTTTCGACACCGGACGGCCTGCGCACAGGCGGCAGCGAGGTCGGCTTCATGATCAGTGCCGAGGGGCGCATGCTTTATGTTTCAGGTGATACCGACATCATGGCCGACATGGACTGGATGGGGGATTACTACAAACCCGATATTGGAATCCTGTCAGCGGGCGGGCATTTCACCATGGATATGAAAGCTGCCGCCTACGCCGCCAAAAGATACTTCAACTTCAAGACGGTAATTCCCTGCCACTACAAGACCTTCCCGATTCTTGAGCAATCCGCTCAGGCGCTGGCAGGTGCTTTGCCGGGTGTAGACGTCATCGAACCGCAAGTTATGCAGGCGATAAAGCTGTAGGGATGATATGACCAGCGACATTGTCCCTTCACCGGAACTGATCGCAGTTGTACGGCGATGGAATCAGGCCGTTCATGACAAGGATCGGGCTGCGCTGGTCAATATGCTGTCATCCTCGGAACACCTGCGGTATCAGGGCTCGGCGGATGAAGAGGCATGGTCCGGGCAGGTGTTTCGGCGTGGCTTCGCCGATCACACCAACGAAATCCCGGACTATGACTGGCAGGAACATTCGCTGGAAGCGTTTGAATGTGGGGATGTAGGCTGGGCATTTTGCGAAGCGACGCTGACCTTTCATTCGAACGGCAATTCAGCCTGGCACCGCTTTACATTTGTTCTGCATCTGGAAGATGGCGTCTGGAAAATGGTGCAGCTGCATGTGTCTAACCCGACCTCGAACATGGAAAAGATCGGCATCGAGCATTCGGTGTTGAATGCACTGATCGAAGCCGCAAAACAGGAGTTCACACAGGATCAGACCGAGGGAACCGCTTCGGTCATGTTCACTGACATTGTCGGGTCGTCAGATATCACCTGGCACTTGGGTGACAAAAAATGGGCCCAGCTTATTTCCGGCCATTTTGATCTGGCTGAACACCTTATCCAAACCCATCAGGGACGGCTGGTCAAATCCCTTGGGGATGGCACGATGTCGATCTTCCCGACGGTCCAGGATGCGATTCAGGCAGCAATCGAGCTGCAAAGAAAGAACGCATTGGCAAATTCCGAAACACCTCTGGGTCTGCGGATTGGAATTCATACCGGCGACGTCATACAGAAAGATGAGGATTTCTTCGGGTCCGTCGTCAATAAGGCCGCGCGCGTGACAGACGTAAGTGGCCCGAATGAAATTCATGTCACCGACGTGACCAGATTGCTGGGCAGCCCGGAGGGCGGTCTGAGGTTCAGCTCGCCAAAATCGGTCGCACTGAAAGGGTTCGGCGGGCAGCAGACAGTGTATCGCCTGGACTGGAACTGACAGTGGCCGTCCTGTCAGATCACGGTCATTTTTCTATTCGTTTTTCCGCGAAAAAATCCAGCAGCAGGTTTTCACATTCTTTGGCGGCTATGCCGTCATAGACCTCGGGCTTGTGATGTGCTTGCGGGTGGGAAAAAACCCGCGCGCCATGGGCCACGCCGCCGGATTTGGGATCGGACGCCCCATAGTAAACGCGCCGGATGCGCGCGGCCGCCAGTGCCGCTGCACACATGGCGCAGGGTTCCAGTGTCACATAGATATCAAATCCGGGCAGTCTTTCAGATCCGGCATAGGCACAGGCCGCGCGCAAAGCCAGGATTTCTGCATGCGCCGTAGGATCGTTCAACTCACGAGTCCGGTTTCCTGCCACCGCCACAACAGAGCCGTCCGGCCCGACTATGACCGCACCAACGGGCACTTCGCCGCGATCCGCTGCTGCGCGCGCCTCACACAGCGCCTGTTCCATATGCGATTTGAACACCATGCCCCTGACTGCATCAGAAACCTGCCTTTCGCAAGCGCGCGGGATAGGGTATGGCCCAGACATGAACAAGACCCCTCCTCCTGGCGACCGGATCGCCAAAGTCCTGGCCCGTGCTGGCGTCGCGTCGCGGCGCGAGGCCGAGCGCATGATCGAAGCTGGCCGCGTGGCCGTGAATGGCAAGACCATCGACAGCCCCGCCCTGAACGTGACGGCGAAAGACAAGATCGTGGTCGACGGCAAACCGGTCTCGGAACCGGAACCCTCGCGTTTGTGGCTGTATCACAAGCCTGCTGGGCTGGTTACGACAACCCGCGACGAAAAAGGGCGCGATACGATTTTCGACAAGCTGCCCGAAGACATGCCTCGGGTGATGAGCGTTGGTCGGCTTGACCTGAATTCCGAAGGTCTGCTGCTGCTGACTAATGATGGAGCTATCAAGCGCAAGCTCGAACTGCCCGCGACCGGCTGGTTGCGCAAATACCGTGTGCGGGTAAACGGCCGCCCGAAAGACGAAGATTTCGAACCTCTGCGCAAAGGTCTGGTGATTGAGGGAGAGCGGTTCCAGCCGATGACCGTCACGCTGGATCGCCAGCAAGGGGCCAATGCCTGGCTGACCATCGGTCTGCGCGAAGGAAAGAACCGAGAAATCCGTCGGGCCATGGAAGATATCGGTTTTAGTGTGAACCGTTTGTTGCGGGTTTCATACGGACCGTTCCAATTGGGCAATCTGAAGCCAGGCGAAGTCGAAGAAATCCGCCGCCGCGTTATGCGCGATCAACTTGGCCTGGATTCGGATGCCAAACCCGAAGCGGCCCCCAAACGCCCGACGCGACCACAAAGAAAACGCCCGCCCATCGGCAAGAATCCCCGCAAGTGATGCAGGTTCGGCAACCTTCCCCCTAGCGCCAAGCCTGCGTATCCCCTAAATTTTCTGTGATTGCTGCTATTTGGGGAGCGTGATGTCCGGAAGCGGAGTGCAAAAATTCGCCTACGCCGTATTGCTGGTGCTTTTGTTTGGCGTGTGCACAGGCGTGCTTGGGGGCTTGTAACGCATGGCAAAGCGATTTGGCGGCAAATACAGCCCTCAGGATGATACGTCCGGCGATACTCTTCAGCCCCGTGGGCAATTCGATGGCGCGCGGGTCGAACCTGCGGGCGCGCGTGCCAATGTCCTGTTCATACCGGCCATCCCATTGGTGTTTCTGTCGCTGAACGACGGCGCGATAGGCATGACCATTGGTCTGATCGCAGCTGGCCTGCTGACGGCAGCTGCGTTTTTACTGCGGGAAGGTCTGCGGGCCGAAGCCGCGTTTAACGCCCGTAAGGCTGCCCGCCGGCCTGCGTTTCCCCGTAAAATCTTTGCCAGCCTTCTGACAGGTCTGGGCGCCGCTCTTGCGTCCTACCGGACCGAGTTTCTGAATGCGGAAGCGGTATCGCAAGTCAGCCTGCTAGCCCCCGTCTTGTTCGGCGTGGCAGCAACGGTGCTGCATTCGGCCTCCTTCGGGTTTGACCCGATGAAGGACAAGGGCATGGAAGGAATTGACACCTTTCAGCAAGATCGCGTTGCCCGGGTCGTTGAGGATGCGGAAAACCGTCTTTCCGAGATGACGGACGCCATCAAACGCGCGGGTGATCGCCGGATCGAAGCCCGTCTGGAACGGTTTCAGGACACCGCACGTGACCTTTTTCGAACGGTCGAGGAAGACCCCCGCGATCTGGCGGGCGCGCGAAAATACATGACGGTTTATCTACAGGGCGCGCGTGATGCGACGGTCAAGTTTGCCGATGTTTACGCCCGGACCCGTGATGCGCAGGCGATGACAGACTACGTCGCCTTGCTGGATGATCTGGAACAGAATTTCGCCGCGCGTACGCGGAAAATGCTATTGGATGACCGCAGTGATCTGACGGTCGAAATCGACGTGCTGCGCGAAAGATTGCAGCGCGAAGGCGTCCGGTTGGACTGACCGGCCATTATTTGAGCGAGGAACATCCCCATGTCCGATGAGATCAAGAACAAGGCGGCTCAGGCCGAAACACTGGTGCAGGAAGTCACCGCAGTTGCCCTGCCCGAACCAAAGGCCGAGGTCATCTCGCTTGAAGAAGCCGATGAACCCGTGAGTGCCGAGATCCGCAAGCGCATGGACGAGATCGACATGAGCAACACCAATTCGATTGTTGCTTTCGGGTCTTCCGCTCAGGCCGAATTGCAGGAAATCAGTCAGGCCATGCTTGCGGATGTGCGCAACAAGGATGTTGGCCCGGCAGGTGACAGCCTGCGCAATATCGTGACCACGATCCGCGGATTTTCGGTCAGTGAGCTGGACGTGCGCCGCGAGCGCAGCTGGTGGGAAAGGCTGCTGGGCAGAGCCGCACCATTTGCGAAATTCACCGCTCAGTTCGAAGAAGTTCAGGGGCAGATCGACCGCATTACTGACGATCTTCTGGGACATGAACATACACTGCTCAAGGACATCAAATCGCTGGACCTGCTGTACGAGAAAACTCTGGGTTTCTACGATGAACTGGCGCTGTATATCGCGGCGGGTGAAGAAAAGCTGACCGAGTTGGACAGCCATGACATCCCCGAAAGGGAAGCCGCCGTTCAGGCCGCGCCAGAAGAAGAACAGGTGATGAAAGCACAGGAACTGCGTGACATGCGCGCCGCGCGTGACGATCTGGAGCGCCGCGTGCACGATCTGAAACTGACCCGTCAGGTCACGATGCAGTCGCTTCCGTCGATCCGGCTGGTGCAGGAGAACGACAAGTCGCTGGTCACAAAGATCAACTCGACGCTGGTGAACACCGTGCCGCTATGGGAAACGCAACTGGCACAGGCCGTCACCATTCAGCGCAGCGCCGAAGCTGCTGCCGCGGTGCGCGACGCCAACGATTTGACCAACGAGCTTTTGACTTCGAATGCTGCCAATCTGCGCCAGTCGAACAAGATGATCCGCGAGGAAATGGAACGCGGCGTGTTCGATATCGAAGCTGTCAAAAAGGCCAACGCAGACCTGATCGGCACCATCAACGAAAGCCTTGCCATTGCGGATGAAGGAAAAGCCAAACGTGCTGCCGCCGAGGCCGAGTTGCAGAAGATGGAAGCGGAACTGCGCGACACTCTGGCATCCGCCAAGGCGCGACGAGACGGGACCGGCGACAACGCTGGAACCGCTGTCCCCGGCTGAGGCTGAACTGGGCGTGCGGGATATTACATATCTGAAACTGGGGTTGGGGATGGCGGCGTTTTTGGCTTTGGCCAATTGCGATGAAACACTGACATCCTCGATTGCGCCGCAAGCGCGCCCGGCGCCTGTTTCTATTGCGGCGAATGCCTATGTACCGCCCTCTGCCGCAAGTCAGGATCTGGCGCGGTTTTACCAGCGTGTCGAACGCGACCTTTTGGTGCGGGGGTTATTGCGGACAGACGGGGGCGGGCCCGATACGCCTTATGATGCCCAGGATCTGGCGCGAAATTTCGAAGCGATTGCGTTCTACAGCGAATATCCGACCCAAAACGTTTCCATCGGGTCGCGCCAGACAGACGGGCAGCTCAGCCGTTGGTCGGGGCCGGTGCGCATCCAGACTGAGTTTGGGCCTTCCGTGCTGCCTGCTGTACGGGAACAGGATGCGGAACGGGTTCAATCCTTTGCTTCGCGCCTGGCGAGGCTGACGGATCATCCGATTTCCGTGGTCTCCCGAAACGCTAACTTCCACGTCTTTTTCGCGGGCAAGGACGACAGCACCTATGTGGTGTCCCGACTGAAACAGCTGATCCCGAATATCAGTCAGGCTTCGCTTGATTTGGTCGCAAATCCGAGATCGAATTTCGATTGTTTTGTTTTTGCCTCGGCGACAACGGCGTCTCCGTACAAATATGTGCGCGCCGTTGCGTTGATCCGGGCCGAGCTGACCGATCTGGTCCGCCGCAGCTGTATCCACGAAGAAATCGCACAGGGGCTGGGATTGTCGAACGACAGCCCGGCAGCGCGCCCATCGATCTTCAATGATGATGACGAGTTTGCCCTGCTGACGAGCCATGACGAAAAACTGCTGACAATGCTTTATGACAAGCGGCTGGAGCCAGGCGTGACAGTCGATCAGGCCCGCCCCATCGTGCATGTCATTGCCCGGGAAATGATGGGGCAACCGCTCTGACACCAAGGACAGGAGAACCCAAATGGGAATATTCGATTTTCTGACCGGAGAATTCATTGACGTCATCCATTGGGTTGACGACACTCGCGACACCATGGTCTGGCGGTTCGAGCGTGAAGGCCATGAAATCAAATACGGTGCCAAGCTGACTGTGCGCGAAGGTCAGGCGGCCGTATTTGTGCATGAAGGGCAGTTGGCGGATGTGTTCACGCCAGGTCTCTATATGCTAGAGACCAACAACATGCCGATCCTGACCACATTACAGCACTGGGATCATGGCTTTCAGTCGCCGTTCAAGTCCGAGATCTACTTCGTCAATACGACCCGGTTCAACGACCTGAAATGGGGGACCAAGAACCCGATCATGCTGCGCGACCCCGAGTTCGGGCCGACCCGCATACGCGCCTATGGTACCTATACCGTTCGGGTCAAAGACCCGGCCAGGTTCCTTGTGGAAATCGTCGGAACCGACGGCGAATTCACCATGAGCGAGATCAGCTTTCAGGTCCGCAACATCATCGTGCAGGAGTTCAGCCGCGTTATTTCGGGGTCAGGTATTCCTGTATTGGACATGGCGGCGAACACGGCTGATCTGGGCAAATTGATCGCGACTGAAGTTTCCCCGGTGTTGGAAGGCTATGGGCTGGAGATGCCGGAATTCTACATCGAGAATATTTCGCTTCCTCCGGCGGTCGAGGCCGCATTGGACAAGCGGACCTCGATGGGATTGGCCGGAGATCTGGGCAAATTCACACTGTATTCCGCAGCAGAGGCAATGACGGCTGCGGCCAGCAACCCCAGCCAAGGCGGTGGCATGGGCGCAGGTCTTGGCATGGGAATGGGCATGGCGATGGCACAGCAGATGTCAAACATGGCAGCGGGCCAGCCGAGCGGCCCGTGGGGATCGCCCGCCCCCGCTGCCCCACGTCCGGCAGCTCATACGGCCCCGCCGCCGCCGCCGGTCGAGCATGTTTGGCATATCGCCGTGGATGGGCAGACCAGCGGCCCATACTCCAAAGCCAGGATGGGCCGAATGGCCAGCGAGGGCGATCTGACGCGCGACACTTATGTCTGGACCGCGGGCCAGGACGGCTGGAAAAAGGCCGGTGACGTGCAGGAACTGGCGCAACTGTTCACCATTCTGCCGCCACCGCCGCCGGGGGCCTGACCGAAACGCGATACTCCTCCATCTGACCTGACACTATTGGGTAACGTATGACACACGCCCCTGACTTTGCAGAGCACCGCTTTCCCTGCCAGCAATGCGGTGCGGATTATCGGTTCAGCCCTAGCAATGGTACGCTGACATGTGATCATTGTGGTCATTCGGAACCAATCGGATCGGGCCCCTGGCAAGGTGCCAGCCTGCGCGAACTGGATTTTGACGCGGCCATTGCGGACCGTCTGCCTGACAGCGAGCTGGAACAGACCCGCGTTCTGTCCTGTCCGAACTGCGCAGCCCAGGTTGAATTCGACCCCAACACGCACGCTGCGGAATGCCCGTTCTGTGCCACGCCGGTGGTAACCGACACCGGCGTGAACCGGCATATCAAGCCGAAGGGCGTTCTGCCTTTTGCTTTCGACGAGCGCGAGGCGCATAAGGCGATGAGCGATTGGCTGGGGCGGTTATGGTTCGCGCCAAACGGGTTGAAGGATTATGCCCGCAAGGGCCGCAAGATGCAGGGCATCTATGTGCCTTACTGGACCTTTGATGCCGACACCAAGTCCACCTACCGTGGTGAGCGCGGCGTGATTTATTATGAAACCCACACCGTGATACGGGACGGTAAACGGGTTCAGCAACAGGTGCCAAAAGTGCGCTGGTCGCCCAAATCAGGTCGTGTTGCGCGGTTTTTTGATGACGTTCTGGTGCTGGCCTCGCAGTCGCTGCCCAAGGCTTACACTGACGCGTTACAGCCTTGGGATCTGCCGGCACTTGAACCTTACCAGCCAGAATACCTCGCCGGGTTTCGCGCCGAGGCGTATACGGTTGAACTCAAAGAGGGCTATACCGAGGCCCGCGCGCATATGGCGCGCGTGATCGAACGGGATGTTCGCTTCGATATTGGGGGTGACAAGCAGCGTATCCACGCGGTGGACACCGAGGTGCGCGATGTCACCTTCAAACATATTCTGCTGCCGATCTGGATGGCGGCTTACAAATATCGCGGGCAGACCTATCGATTTGTGGTGAACGGTCGAACCGGGCGGGTTCAGGGGGAACGTCCCTGGTCAGCCATCAAGATCACGATTGCCGTTGTTCTGGGCCTGCTTGTTGCCGGGGTTGTCGGGTATCTGGCAGCCAACGGGCAGCAATAGCAACTGCTTGTACATCTCGCGCGGCATGATCATCCTAAGGGTCGGAACATAACAACGAGGCGCTAGTGTCATTTGCAGAACTGAATAACCTTCTGGAGAAACGCCATTCCTGCCGGGCCTTCATGCCCGACCCTGTACCAAAGGAGCAGATCGAACAAATCGTGGCCAGCGCGGCCCGGGTCCCAAGCTGGTGTAACGCGCAGCCGTGGCAATTGGTGATCACAAGCGGCGCAGAGACCGACAGGTTCCGCGCGGCGATGCAAAACGAAGCTGAAACAGGCGCACCGGCCCCCGATCTTCCGTTTCCCGCGTCATATTCAGGCGTCTATCAAGACCGCCGCCGCGCGTGCGGTTGGGCGCTTTATGAAGCAGTCGGTGTGGAACGCGGGGACCGGGCAGGATCGACCCAACAAATGATGCGCAATTTCGCTCTGTTCGACGCACCGCATTGCGCCATCGTCTCAAGCCCGACGGAACTTGGACCATATGGCGCAATGGATTGCGGAGGGTTTGTTACGGCTTTCTCGTTGGCAGCGCAGGCGTTGGGCGTGGCAACCATTCCTCAGGCCGCATTAGCTGCGTATGGCCCGTTCCTGCACAGATATTTTCAGATCCCGGAAGACCGCCTGATCCTGTGCGCGATTTCCTTTGGATATTCCGACAGAAAGCATCCCGCAAATAACTTTCGCACAGATCGTGCCGCGCTGGGTGACTTTGTCGACTGGCGCGGCTAAACCATCGCTCAGGCAAGATAATCGCCAAGGGGGGGAACCGCGTGCGCGCATTGCTGCAAAGAGTTTCGCAAGCCAAAGTATCGGTCGATGGCAATGTCATTGGCGCATCCGGTCCGGGGCTTTTGATTCTTGTCTGCGCCATGCAGGGGGACGATGAAACCCAGGCTGAAAAACTGGCCCGGAAAACCGCCAGACTCAGGATTTTCAAGGACGATGCGGGCAAGATGAACCGATCGCTTCTGGATGTAAAAGGGTCAGCCTTGGTGATCAGCCAGTTTACATTGGCGGCAGATACAACAAGCGGTAACAGGCCGGGGTTTTCAACTGCAGCACCGCCCGAACTGGGCGAGCATCTGTATAACACCTTCGCAAACTACCTTGCTGCGCAAGGTGTAGCGGTGGAAACTGGACAATTCGGGGCCGACATGGCCGTTGAAGTTGTCAACGACGGACCGGTTACAATCTGGGTGGAGACTTGATGGATACTGAAAAGCAAGCCGTTCAACTTTGGCGCGCCGGGGTTGAGGCCGTTGATGGATACACCGCCACCGAGGCCGCCCTGCACGACATCCCGAATCCGGATCGTATCCTGGCCGTAGGCAAGCCCGCCGCCGCCATGGCACGGGCGGCCTTGGCGCGGTTCGGCACGGTTCCCACGCTTGTTGTGACCAAGGACGATCACGGCCGTGACTTGCCGGACACTGTCGAGGTGATCGAAGCCTCGCACCCGGTTCCGGACAACCGCAGCCTTGCAGGCGGGCGCGCTCTGCGTGCTGCGCTGGAGCAGATGGAACCCGGATCACATGTGCTGCTTCTGGTGTCGGGTGGCGCGTCTTCGTTGGCCGAGGACCTTTTGCCCGGAAAATCGCTGAGCGATCTTGAAGCGTTGAACCGCAAGTTACTGTCAGAGGGAATGGACATCGGCGCTATGAACGCTGAGCGGCGCAAACTGTCCCGCATCAAAGGCGGGGGGTTGCTGTCGCACTTTGCGGGCGCGCGCGCGACCGTTCTGGCCATCTCGGACGTACCGGGCGACGACCTCAATGTCATTGGATCGGGTGTCGGCGCTTTGCCTTCCAGCCACACATTTGAGGCCGTCACGCGGATCGTGGCCTCGAACGCCCATGCCCGCAGTGCGGTTGTACAAGCCGCCGAAGCGGCTGGGCTAAAGGTTTGGGCCGATGAAGAGGCGCTGCATGACGACTATCTGAAGGTTGCCGCACATCTCGGCCAACTGCTGCGCGGCATGGAAAAGGGCGTGATGGTCTTCGGCGGAGAGCCGACAGTGGTCTTGCCCGATCACCCTGGGCGCGGTGGGCGAAACCAGGCGCTGGCACTTGCACTGGCACAGGAGATTGCCGGGCAGCCAAACCTTACAGTTGTTGTCGGCGGCACGGACGGCACAGACGGGCCGACCAATGCGGCAGGGGGAATCATTACCGGCGCAACATGGAGCGAAAGCGGGATAACCGCCCTTCGAAATGCTGACAGCGGATCGTTTCTGGAAAAAGCCCAAGCCTTGCTGACAACCGGGCCAACCGGCACCAATGTCATGGACCTGGTTGTCGCAATACGTGGATGAATTGACGCATATCGCACCGCGCCGTACCGCAAAGGCTCGGAAACTGGCCTGAAACAGAATTGTATCATAGTATTCTTGTGGAAAGGGCATCGCGCCAAACAAGGTTACTTGCGCTTCGGCCTTCGGCATCTAGGAGAAATACCCTTGCCCGGTCCGTCGAAATAAGCCAACGTTGACTCATGCGTCAACAAAAACCCGAAAAGGGTTAAAACCACTCGATAGGGAGAATAATCAATGAACGAACAAATCACGCATATGGCCGGTCAGGTCACAGCCGGAAAAATGACCCGCCGCGAATTCATGGGGAAAGCCGCGGCTCTGGGTGTTTCGGCTGCGATGGCCAGCACAATGTTCGCGGACGCCGCTCGGGCTGCTGGGCCGAAAAAGGGCGGTGATTTGAAATTTGGTCTTCAGGGTGGTGAATCCACTAACTCTCTGGACCCAGCGACCTACGCAAGCTCGGTTCCCTTCCAGAACGGCAAACAGTTTGGTGACCAGCTTGTTGAAGTTGCACCAGACGGCTCGATCGAGCCGCGTCTGGCGGAAAGCGTTGAAGGCAGCGCCGACGCTAAGGTTTGGACTTTCAAGCTGCGTCAGGGTGTCGAATTCCACAACGGCAAGACTATGACCAGCGAAGACGTGCTGAAAACCATGCAGCGCCACTCGAACGAAGACTCCAAGTCCGGTGCCCTGGGCATCATGAAGGGCATTGAGTCAATGAAAGCTGACGGCGACAACTTCCAGGTCACCCTGACCGAGCCAAACGCCGACCTGCCCTATCTGATGGCCGATTACCACCTGATCATTCAGCCTGATGGCGGTATGGATAATCCGGGGGCAGGTATCGGGACTGGACCGTACAAATTGGAAGTTGACGAACCCGGTGTGCGTCACTTGTTTACAAAGAACGAAAACCACTGGAACAGCGATTACGGCAATTTCGACAGTGTCGAAGTCATCGTCATCAACGACGCAACTGCGCGTACCGCTGCCCTGCAATCCGGACAGGTCCACGCGGTCAACCGCGTGGAACCCAAAGTTGCCGACCTGTTGGGCCGCGCACCCAACCTGACCGTACATTCTACCGCTGGTCGCGGTCACTATGTCTTCATCATGCATTGCGACACGGCACCGTTTGATAACAATGAACTGCGCACCGCGCTGAAATACGCCATCAATCGGGCTGACCTGGTAGACAAGGTTCTGCGAGGCTACGGTTCGATCGGTAATGATATGCCGATCAACGCGGCCTACCCACTGTTTGACGAAACAATCGAGCAGCGCGAGTTCAGTGTCGAAAAGGCGGCCGAGCACTACAAAAAGTCTGGCCATGATGGCTCGCCGATTATCCTGCGTGTTGCAGATGGTGCCTTCCCAGGTGCTGTCGACGCCGCAGCTCTGTTCCAGCAGACGGCCGCTCAGGCTGGTATCCCGCTGGAAATCAAACGTGAGCCCAACGATGGCTACTGGTCCGAAGTCTGGAACGTCCAGCCCTTCTGTGCGTCGTACTGGGGTGGTCGCCCTGTACAAGACCAGATGTATACTACCGCTTACCTGTCAACTGCGGATTGGAACGACACTCGTTTCAAAGTTCAGGCCTTTGACGATCTGTTGTTTTCGGCGCGTGCAGAACTGGATGCAGAAAAGCGCAAAGGCATCTATAGCCAGATGGGCCGTATGGTCCGCGACGAAGGCGGCTTGATTTGCCCGATGTTCAACAACTTTGTTGAAGGCGTCAGTAATCAGCTGGATGGTTGGGAATCAGACCCGAACCAAGAGATGATGAACGGCAACATGTCCCGCAAAATGTGGTTCGTCTAAAACGGGCCACGGATCATGCATCCTATCATCAAACTGGTTTCCCAGCGCCTTGCGCTGGGACTCCTATTGCTGTTTGGCGCTTCGGCTCTGATTTTTGGCCTGACCGAAGCCCTTCCCGGAGACGCAGCGCAAGCCGTCCTGGGGCAGTCCGCAACCCCAGAGGCCCTTGCAAACCTTCGCGAAGAAATGGGCCTGAACCGGCCTGCCCTGACCCGCTATTTCGAATGGCTGGGCGGTATCGTTCAGGGTGATCTGGGTCAGTCCCTGACCAACAAGCTCGACATTGCTGAAAGCATTGGCAAACGGTTGGGCAACACATTGTTTCTGGCATGCGCCGCGGCCGTGGTTTCGGTTCCCCTTGCCATCTTTCTGGGCCTGCTGGCAGTCCGCTACCGCAACCGCTGGCCAGACAAGCTGATCTCTGCCATCACATTGACAACGGTTTCGATCCCCGAATTTCTGATCGGTTATGTGGTGATCTACTATGTCTCGGTAAAGCTGGGCTGGTTTTCCTCGCTTGCGATGATCAATGACTCGATGTCATTTGGGCAAAAACTCAATGCGATCGCGTTGCCCGCATTCGTGCTAACACTGGTGGTTCTGGCGCAGATGATGCGCATGACCCGCGCAGCGATCCTCAACCTGATGCAGTCGGCCTATATCGAAACGGCGGAACTAAAGGGGTTGTCGAACTTTCAGGTCATTGCGCGACATGCCTTTCCGAACGCGATCTCACCCATTGTAAACGTGGTGATGCTAAACCTGGCCTATCTGGTTGTGGGTGTTGTCGTAGTCGAAGTGGTGTTCGTTTATCCCGGCATGGGACAATACCTGGTGGACTCGGTGACCAAGCGTGACGTGCCGGTCGTGCTGGCGTGTGGTGTGGTCTTTGCCGCCGTCTATATCGGGCTGAACATGGTGGCCGATATCGTATCGATCCTGGCCAACCCAAGACTGAGGCATCCGAAATGATGAAGAATATTCCAATTTCGGCGATGATCGGTCTGTTTTTCACAGGTCTCTATTTCTTTGTCGCCTTGGCCGCACCTTTGATTGCACCATACGGTATGGCCGAAGTGGTTGGCGATGTGTGGGAGCCATCAAGCGCCGAACACCTGTTGGGCACCGACAATATCGGTCGGGATCTACTGACACGCATGATCTATGGCGGGCGCACCACCATCTTCATTGCTGCTGCGGCTACGATCCTCAGCTTTGTAACCGGCACGTCGCTGGGTTTGCTGGCTGCGGTTCTGGGCGGTTGGGCCGATCAGGTGCTCAGCCGGGCAGTTGATCTGGTCATGTCGATCCCGACGCTGATCCTGGCGCTGGTCATTCTGGCCATCGTCCCGGTGACGGTTCCGATCCTGATCCTGGTGATGGGGCTTCTGGACGCGACCCGCCCGTATCGCCTGTCGCGGTCGGTTGCTGTCGACATCAACGTGATGGATTATGTCGAGGCGGCCAAATTGCGCGGCGAGGGCCGTGCCTGGATCATCTTCCGCGAAATCCTGCCAAACGCCCTGTCACCGCTAGTGGCCGAGTTTGGGCTGCGGTTCATCTTTATGGTTCTCTTCATCTCGACCCTTTCGTTTCTGGGGCTGGGCGTTCAGCCACCGCTGGCCGACTGGGGCGGCATCGTGAAGGAAAACAAGGACGGCATCGTGTATGGCATTGGCGCAGCGCTCTACCCCGCCGTGGCCATCGCGACGCTCGCGATTTCGGTCAACCTTGTGGCTGACTGGATCCTGAACCGAACCACATCGCTGAAAGGAGGTCGGGGATGAGTGATACCCTTCTCAAGGTCCGTGACCTCAAGATCGGTGCGACCGTTTACCCACCGGGTGAGAAACCCCATGACATCGAAATCGTGCACGGGGTCAGTTTTGACCTCGAACGCGGCAAGGTGCTGGGGCTGATCGGAGAATCCGGTGCCGGGAAATCCACTATCGGCCTCGCTTCCATGGCCTATGGCCGGGGTGGTGTTGAAATCACCGGCGGCGAGGTTTGGGTAAATGGGCGCGATATCCTGAAATCATCCCATGGCGATATCCGCAATCTGCGCGGGGGTGAGGTTGCGTATGTGTCGCAATCCGCTGCCGCGTCGTTCAATCCGGCCAAGAAGATCATGGATCAGGTTGTAGAAGCTGCGGTCGAGCACAAGAAGTTTTCGCGAAAAGAGGCCGAAGGCCGCGCGCGGGAACTGTTCGCCAAACTAGGTCTACCCGACCCGGATAATATCGGTGACCGCTACCCGCACCAGGTTTCAGGCGGACAGTTGCAGCGATGCATGACGGCGCTGGCGCTGTGCCCTGAACCCGATCTGGTGGTGTTCGATGAACCCACCACGGCGCTGGATGTGACCACGCAGATCGACGTGCTGATGGCGATCAAAGAAGCCATTCGCGATACCGGTGTTGCTGCTCTTTACATCACGCACGACCTTGCGGTCGTGGCGCAGGTCAGCGACGAAATCATGGTTCTGCGGATGGGAAATACGGTTGAATACGGGTCAACCGATCAGATCATCAACAACCCGCAGGAAGAGTACACGCAAGCTCTGGTCTCGGTCCGTTCGATCGAGCACGAAGAAAAACAGCCCACAGCGGAACCACTGTTGAGCGTTGACGGTATCACCGCACGTTACAAGGGGTTGAATTTCGACGTGCTGCACAACGTCAATGTCGAGCTTCATCCGGGGCAGACGCTGGCAGTTGTGGGCGAATCCGGTTCTGGTAAGTCGACACTCGCCCGGGTGATCACCGGCCTGTTGCCGCCGCGCGATGGCGAGATTACGTTTGCCGGACGCAAACTTTCGCCTGATCTTGCCGGACGATCCCGCGAGGACCTGCGCGAGTTGCAGATGATCTATCAGATGGCTGACGTGGCAATGAACCCGCGCCAGACCGTCGGCACGATCATCGGGCGCCCGCTGGAGTTCTACTTCAACATGCGCGGTGCCGAAAAACGCAAACGGGTTGTCGAGTTGCTGGACGAGATCGAGTTGGGCGAGAAGTTCATCGACCGTTACCCAGCCGAGTTGTCCGGTGGCCAGAAGCAACGCGTGTGTATCGCGCGGTCTTTGGCGGCCAAGCCCAAGATGATCATCTGCGACGAGGTGACATCGGCACTCGACCCGCTTGTGGCGGACGGTATCCTCAAGCTGCTGCTGGATTTGCAGAAGATCGAGGATGTGGCCTACCTGTTTATCACCCACGATCTGGCGACGGTTCGGGCGATCAGCGACAGCATTGCGGTGATGTATCAGGGACGCGTGGCGCGCTATGGCCCAAAGAGCCAGGTGCTCAGCCCGCCATTCGACGACTATACAGACCTGCTGCTGAGCTCGGTGCCCGAGATGCATCTGGGTTGGCTGGAAGAGGTCGTTGCCCATCGCAAAATGGAAAGCGCGGGGAACTGATCTCTGCGCCTGTAACATCACTTTGAAGAAATGGATTCCCGGCGTTTTGCATCTTGGCTGACGTCGGGAATTTATTATTTGGGACGCGATTTGACAGGCGCGTGGTTTCAACTCGCGTATCGTCCCCATGAAATACTCAGATCAAAAGGCCGAACCATGGACCGTAAACTACTATTGATCATCCTTGACGGAGTACCATACCGGAATTTCCGCCGCCTGTTCGGCAACCTCGAAGGCTGGGTCGACAGCGGCGAAGCTCGGGTGTGGAAGCACCGCGCGGTGCTGCCTTCAACTTCGGCCAGTTGCTATGCATCGATCCATACGGGCGTAACCCCGCAAGAACACGGCTGCACCGGAAACGGCAACGTTTTTCGCCTGAGCCACAAGGATATCTTTAGCCAGGTACGTGAGGCCGGCGGCGTGACTGGGGCAGTAACGCACAGTTTTTGGTCGCAGTTCTTCAACCGTCACCCGTTCGACTATGTGCGGGACGTCGAATATGACGAGCCAGAGAGCCAGACCATCAATCACGGTCGCTTTCACAGCATGACCGGTTACGGCAAAGACAATCAGATGACCCCGTCCGACGTCGATCTATTTGCGACCCTGACCAATCTGTGTCTGCGCTTTGGGTTGGACTATGGAATCCTGCACACCTGCACACTGGACAGCATGGGTCACCGTTTCTATCACGACTGCGAGGAAATGGATCATGCCTGTTTTGTTGCAGACGAGATGCTGGCCCCGTTCATCCCACGCTGGCGCCAACTAGGGTATGAGGTGATCGTCACCGCCGATCACGGTCAGGACGAGCGCGGACACCACGGTGGGCGCAGCCCACTGCAACAGGAAACCGCGCTTTATTACTTCGGCGATGCCGACGGGCCTGACGCTGAAACCGTGATAGACCAGGTCCAATTGGCCCCGACCATTCTGAACCGTTTGGGTGCGCCCCTCGCAGAGACGATGAAGGCTAAGCCTTTCCTGAAGTAACTGGCTGGCGTCAGTCGTAGGGCCAGATTTCTTGCCCAAGCGCTTCGATTGCGATCGAAATCCGTTCGAAACTGTCTGCAGCGCGCATTACCGAGGTTCGCGCGCGCAGGTACCCATGGACAAGGCCAGGTTCGTTGATCCAATGGGCCAGACCACCAGCTGCGCTGATCCGCTCGCAATAGTCCTTCCCGTCATCACGGAGCGGATCACAATCAGCGGTAATCACAACAGTAGGCGGCAGTTCCGAGAAATCATTGTCCTGTAAGGGCGCGTAAGTCGGATCGCCCTGAGGCGGGGTACCTGCGTATCGGACGGTTTCGTAGAATTTAATATCGTCCAGTGTCAGTAAAGGAGCATGGGCGTGCTCAAGATATGAACCGCGCGATTGGTCTCCGCCAAAACCGGGGTAGATCAGCACCTGCCCCAGTATATTGTCCAGCCGCCCGCGCGCATGGTGGGCGATAGCTGCTGCCAGATTTCCACCTGCACTATCCCCGGCCAGAACAAGCGGGTCGCCATACTCAGCCGCCGCCCATTTCACAGCCGTCCAGCAATCCCGGAACTGCGCCGGATGCACATGTTCAGGGCACAGCCTGTAGTCAACTGAAACGACGCGGTATCCCGTTTGGGCACAGAACTCGGCACAGACATCATCATGGCTGTCCAGCCCGCCAACAACAAACCCGCCGCCGTGGAAATAGACGATCGTTCGGGTCGGTTGCCCGGATGTATAATGGCGGACCGGCACCCCATCGGCGAACAGGTCCTGAGTTTCGACACCGGCAGGGCGCGGTTGGCGAAATTTCTTGCACATCGCGTCATAGACGCGACGCTGGTCCTCGATGGACAAATCGACCGCATCATCGGGATAGCTTTCAGCCGTGCGGCGTATGAACGCCCAGGTTTCTTCGTCGATCAGGCGTTCATAGTCCATTGTTCCTCCAACTTATTCGGACCACTCCCAGGGCCGGGTATATGCGCCCAGGACTTTCGCGACATCGTCTTCCGAAGATCCGTTCGCGTCAAGCTGCGCGACAAGGCCACGCTTCTTATCGTCGATCACCAGAACAACCCGCGAAGCGAGGCCCGCAGCTTCAAGAGCGCCATTGTATATGCGGGTGATGGCCTGTTTGCGCAGGTCCGGCTTGAACA
Organism: Ruegeria sp. AK11; assembly: GCF_056541095.1. Classification (NCBI taxonomy): domain Bacteria; kingdom Pseudomonadati; phylum Pseudomonadota; class Alphaproteobacteria; order Rhodobacterales; family Roseobacteraceae; genus Ruegeria; species Ruegeria sp. AK11. The sequence continues at coordinate 52,711 of NZ_JBQFXU010000001.1, read as the reverse complement.
CCTTGCCAACCGCAGTTTTCGGCAACTCGTCAAGAATGGTGATATGCTTGGGTTGCGCGGCACGCTCATGCACGTGAACCTTACAATATTCCAGCAGCTCACTTTCAGTGACCGACGCCCCATCGACCAATTCGACATAGGCGCAGGGCACTTCGCCCGAATGCGCGTCCGGCTGGCCGATCGCCCCCGCGAAGGCAACCGCATTGTGACCCAGGAGCGCCTCTTCGATTTCGGCAGGATCGATATTGTGACCACCGCGAATGATCAGGTCCTTGGCGCGACCAGTGATCCAAAGGTAGCCGTCTTCGTCAAACCGCCCCAGATCGCCCGTACGCAGGTATTTGTCAAAGTGATAAAGACCAATGTTCTTGTCGGCCTCAGTATACGTGTTGCCTGCGTACACACCGGGGTTCGAGATGCAGATCTCACCAATCTGATCAGTACCGCACTCTGTCGGCCCATCCGGCCCATCCAGCAGGATTTTGACATCCGTATAGGGGAACGGAATACCGATCGAACCGATCTTTTTCTCGCCATCCACGGGGTTGCATGAGACCAGACAGGTGGCCTCGGTCAAGCCGTAGCCTTCGACGATGGTGACGCCCGTCGCCTCTTCGAAGCGACGGAACAACTCCACCGGCAGTGGCGCTGAACCCGAAAAGGCGGTTTTCACGCTTGAGATGTCTGCATCCACCGGGCGTTGCATCTTGGCTGAAATCGCGGTTGGAACAGTGATGATAAAGCTCACCTTCCAGCGCTCGATCAGCTTCCAGAAATTGTCGAACACACCGTCACCGCGATAACCTGCAGGTGTCGGGAATATCACATGCGCACCTGACGAAACGGCGGCCATCACGATCACATGCACTGCAAAGACGTGGAACATCGGCAGCGGGCACATGATGACGTCATTCTCGTCAAACAACAGCGTGTTGCCCAGCCAGCCGTTGTAGATCAGGCCCGAGTATTTGTGTTGCGCCACCTTGGGCATCCCGGTGGTCCCACCGGTGTGGAAGAAACAAGCAACGCGATCATCCTTGCTGTCCTCGAATGTCAGCGTCGTTGGTTGCTTGGCAAGTTCCTTGTTGAAACTCTTGTAGTCCGCATGTGCCAGTTTTTCCTTTTCGCCCATCTTGGGGCGCAGGAAGGGAACCAGCCACGATTTGGGTGGCGTCAGGTACCGGTTCAGGTCAATTTCCAGAATGGTGTTGACCTTGGGCGCGTGGCGCACCGCCTCTTCCACCTTCTGGGCAACATCCGTTTTCGGGAAAGACTTTAGCGTAACAACCACTTTGGCGCCTGTCTCACGCAGGATCGCCGCAATCTGCTCGGGCTCCAGCAGCGGATTGATCGGGTTCACAATGCCCGCAACTGCACCGCCCATCATGGTAATCAGTGTTTCGTTACAGTTTGGCAGCACATAGGCCACCACGTCTTTTTCACCCACACCCAGCGAACGAAACAGGTTTGCCGCCTGATTGACCTTGCCCAGAAGTTCAGACCAGGTCAGGGTTTCGGCTTTGTCATTGGGGCCAGAAAAAAGCTGAAAACTGATGGCATTGTGGTTCGGGAACTTCCCCGCCGTGCGCGACAGGAGCTGATGGAAGGTGACAGGCAGATCCCGATCCTCCCACGACATTTCCTGTTCCATGCGCGTCTTGTCTTCCAATCCCACAAAGGCCATGTGGTTCCTCCCGTTTTTCTCCCGTGTTTTTGCACGAGCTTGTTGTTCGCAACCAAGATGGAAGCAAAACAACCCTCGCGCAAGCGAGGCCTTAGCCTTCAAAGGGGGTAAAATGTAGAATGACGCTACGGCGAATTCACAAATGCCCGCGCGTCACTCCTATTCTGCCGCAACGCCATCTGTGAACTGCAGTCGTGCAAGGCGCGCATATAGCCCATCTTGGGTCACCAGATCATCATGGCTGCCCTGCGCCACGATACGGCCTTCTTCCAGCACGACAATACGGTCGGCTTTCTTTACAGTCGCCAATCTGTGCGCAACAATCAGGGTCGTGCGGCCGGCACGCATCTGATCCACTGCGCCCTGCACCGCACGTTCACTCTCCGCATCAAGAGCCGAGGTCGCCTCGTCCAGCAGCAGCACGGGTGCGTCGCGTAAAATGGCGCGGGCGATTGCGATACGCTGTTTTTGCCCACCCGACAGCATGACACCGCGTTCGCCGACAAAACTGTCATACCCATCGGGCAATACGGCAATGAAATCATGTGCGATGGCGGCACGGGCTGCGGCTTCTACTTCGGCATCCGTTGCGTCCAGACGACCGAAACGAATGTTTTCGCGGGCTGAGGCGGCAAAGATCACTGGATCCTGCGGCACCAATGACATGTACTTTCGGAAATCTGTGCGATCCAGTTCCCGCAGATCATGGCCATCCAACATCACCCGGCCCGAATTTGGGTCATAGAACCGTTGAATCAATTGAATGATCGTCGTCTTGCCCGCCCCTGACGGTCCGACAAAGGCAACGGTCTCGCCCGGGTTTACCTGAAGCGACAAGTGATCCAGCGCGATTGTATCGGGGCGCGCTGGATAGCGAAAACTGACATCTTCGAACCGGATTTCGCCCCGGACGTCCTTTGGCAAAGGAGCGGGTTTGGCCGGGTCCGAAACCGTATCTTCGGCATTCAGCAACTCAACAAGTCGCTCGGTGGCTCCGGCGGCGCGCTGAAGCTCGCTCCAAATCTCGGACAAGGCCGCGACTGAACCCGCCATTATAATCGAGTAGATCACGAATTGAATCAGAACGCCCTCGGTCATCACACCGTTGCGTACGTCATTTGCACCCATCCACAGAACGCCAACGATGCCTGAAAATACCAGAAATATCACAATCACCGTCAGCACCGCACGCGTCTGAATCCGACGCAGCGAAACGGTGTAGGACATCTCGGTCATCTCATCGAATTGCTGGCGGCTGGCCTGTTCGTGGGTAAAGGCCTGCACGGTCTGCACCGCCCCCAATGCCTCGCCCGCGTTTCCGGATGACGCAGCGATCCAATCCTGGTTTTCACGGCTGATAACGCGCAAACGCCGACCCAGAATCAATATCGGCACCACCACCACGGGGATAAGCAGCAAGACAAGCCCGGTCAGCTTGGCCGAGGTCAACAGCATCAGAACCAGCCCGCCGATAAACATCAGCATATTGCGCAGCGCGATGGAAACGGATGAGCCAAGAACCGATTGGATGAGTGTCGTGTCGGTGGTGATCCTGCTCAACACTTCACCGGTCATGATGCGTTCGTAGAATTCGGGGCTCATGCCGATCACACGATCAAATACAGCCTTGCGGATGTCAGCAACCACACGTTCCCCCAACCGTGTGACCAACGCATATCTGATGCCGGTTCCCGCAGCCAGAACAGCGGCAATGCCCAACGCTGCCAAAAAGTACCAGTCCAGCAATTCACCGTCCTGAATGCGGAAATTGTCGACAACGCGTCGCACGGCCAATGGCAGGGTCAGCGTCATGCTGGCTGTCAGGATCAGCGCCAGTGTCGCCCCGATCATCAATAGCCTGTAGGGTTTCATGAAAGGCCAGAGCGACCGCAGCACCCCGATCTTCCTTGAGCGGGCCCGCTCTTCGCTAGCGCCAGGAGCCGCTGATTGTGCTGGTTTATTGGCGGTCTGTCTTGCCATGTCCGGCCCTTGTGTATTGAACGCTACAAAGTGAACGCTTTCTTGGCCCCAGCCGCCGTTCCGGTCAAGCATTCCTGCCAGAAACAGCCAACCATAAGGGCCATTTGACGCAGAAATCAGTGGGGATTGGAGCGGGTAGACGGAATCGAACCGACATAGCCTGCTTGGAAGGCAGGGGCTTTACCATTAAGCTATACCCGCAAATGGTTTGCGCTGGTTAAGTCATGCGCCGGGGCGCGTCAAGCGGGAAGTGTGAAAATTCGCGCGACCAAAACCGTGATATTTCCCGGTGGATGTACGGCCTTCAATCGTGACTGCGGAATATCCGCGTCGAGGAGAAAAACCGCTCAAGTTCCTCGATGCGTTCCTTGCTTTCTTCCCACCGTGCCTCTTGCACTTCAGCGATCAGGGTCTCCGATATCAGCTGTAGCGCTATTGTTGAATCCCAGCTGGATGGCGCCTCGACCAGTGCGTGAAAGGTGTAGTTGGCGGTCTTGCCTATCGGTGATCCCCATTGGTCGGTGAACAGGATAACCGTCACACCGCGGCTTGATGCGACCTGCGCCAATTTCTCGAGATAGGCCTCGTATCGGCGGATATCAAAAATCACCAGAACCGAGGTTTCATCCATATCAAGCAGGTACTGCGGCCAAACGTTTGCCGAATTGCCCAGCATCGTCACATTGGGTCGAATAATCTGCATGTGATTGAACAGATAGTCCGCATTTGAACGCGTGATACGCCCGCCCACGACGTAAAGATGGCGATCCGTATTTGCCAGAAGCTGGGCAACGGTGTCGAACATCTCTTTGTCCAGACGTTCCAGCGTGTGGCGCATATTTGTCCAAACAGCCTGCGCAAACCGCGTTGTGGGATGCTCCGCCGCGTCATCCACAACCCAGGCATCCCGTTTCGAGATCGGCTTTTTGATCTGTGCCGCCACCTCTTCTCGCAGGGCGTCCTGCAGGGCGGGAAAACCGTCGAAACCCAGCTTGCGTGCCATACGTATGACCGTCGGGGTCGAGACCTGCGCGGCAGCGGCCAGCTTGGTGATCGATTGCAAGCCGGTCATTGGATAATCCTGCAAAAGTACCGAGGCCAGCTGCCGTTCTGACCGTGTCAGATCGTCAAGCTCTTCCTGTATCCGCTGTTTGACAAGTTTCGCAACGGTGGCCATCGGCACCTTCATTTCTCAAATTTTTTACAGGATATGATTGTTTGTAATTTTGTCTACAGTAATTTTCTTGACAGGTCTGAGGTTGCTGTAACAAATGCTTCTTATGCACCACGATTCCGAGACACCAATGCTACTACCAACCGAAGCTCCAGCAGCCCGCGCGCAGAATGCCAACGGCCGGGCGCAGTGCGTTTTGGTATGCGAACATGCTAGCCGATTCATCCCAGCGTCATTGAACGGATTGGGCCTGACTGAGGACGCAGCATTGTCTCATGCAGCATGGGATATTGGCGCATTGGCGCTTTCGGTCGAACTGACTAAGGCCTTGGACGCGCCGCTGGTTCATTCCTGCATCAGCCGACTTGTTTACGACTGCAACCGCTCACCTGAACGTGCAGATGCAATGCCGCAGGTAAGCGAAGTGTTTTCCATCCCCGGCAACGAAAGCCTGACGGACGCTCAACGTGCCCAAAGGATCCGCGAGGTTTATGAGCCGTTCAAACAACTGTTGTCGTCTACTCTGGACGCACGGGAGCGGCCGCCTGTCGTAGTCACGATGCACAGCTTCACGCCCGTCTACAATGGAAAGACCCGATCAGTCGAACTGGGCATTCTTCATGACGAAGACGACAGGGCGGCCCAACTTATGCTGCGCTGTGCCAAGGGCTCGGGTCTGAAAGCCGCGTTGAACGAACCTTACTCTGCCACGGATGGCGTCACGCATACATTGCAGGAACATGCGATCAGTCGGGGGCTTCCGAATGTCATGGTCGAGGTTCGAAACGATCTCATCGACACTCCAACGGGAGTCGACCGCATTGCCGGGATCCTGACGCCGATCCTGCAAACGGTAATTGATGCGTATTCGCACACAGAGGCGAAACAATGAGAGTTGAGGTATCGAGATGAAGTTCTTGCGGGGCTACGTGGCGGTCATTGATCGAACGAACCGCTGGATCGGGCGCGTCGTCATGTACGGCATATTCGTCATGATGGGTATTCTGTTCTGGTCTTCGGTCTCGAAAACCTTTTTCGTACCGTCGCTCTGGACACTCGAGATGGCTCAGTTCGCCATGGTGGCCTACTATATGCTTGGTGGCCCTTATTCGATCCAGATGGGGTCAAACGTGCGAATGGACCTGCTTTATGGCGAATGGTCTCATCGCCGCAAGGCCTGGACGGATGCCTTCACAATCGTATTCCTGATCATTTATCTGCTCATCTTGCTGTGGGGTGGATGGGACAGCCTGATGTATTCTTTCCAATATGGCGGTGAGCGCAGCGCGACGATCTGGCGGCCCTACCTGTGGCCGGTCAAGCTGATCATGGTTATCGGTATCTTCCTGATGCTGCTGCAAGCCGTTTCCGAGTTGTTCAAGGATATCTTGCGCCTGTGCGGCGACGATATCCCGCGTGAGGTAATCTGATGTCATACGAGATGATTGCCTTGCTGATGTTCGCATCAATGATGCTTATGATGCTGACCGGCCAGCGCGTCTTTGGTGCAATCGGCTGTGTCGCTGTGGTTTCGGCCTTGTTCCTATGGGGGGATAGGGGCGGCTACGACTTGGGTTTTGCCGCTGCGATCAAAGTCATGAAGTGGTACCCGCTGCTGACACTGCCCATGTTCATCTTCATGGGATACATCCTTTCCGAAAGTCGGATCGCAGACGACCTTTACAAGATGTTCCATGTCTGGATGGGCGGCTTGTCCGGTGGTCTGGCTGTCGGAACCATCGGGCTGATGGTTCTGATCTCGGCAATGAACGGGCTGTCCGTTGCAGGAATGGCAATCGGCGCTACGATCGCCTTGCCGGAACTGCTGCGCCGGAACTATGACAAGCGCATGGTGACCGGCGTCATTCAGGCCGGATCATCCCTTGGGATTCTGGTGCCACCATCCGTTGTTCTGGTTCTTTATGCCATGATCGCGCGGCAACCCGTTGGCCAGCTATGGCTTGCCGGAGTGATACCCGGGCTGATGATGGCGGCCATGTTCATCATCTACATTGTCATCCGCTGCCGCATCAACCCGTCGCTCGGCCCGGTCCTGCCCGCGGAAGACCGCGACATTCCGTTGCGAGAAAAGCTGCTGCTGTTGCAAGCCGGATTGTTACCCTTGGGCATTTTCATGGTGATGATGGTCCCTTTTGTTAACGGCTGGACTTCGTTGGTGGAATCCTCCGCCATCGGCGCCACTACGGCCATGCTGGCTGCCTTTCTGAAAGGGCGGCTGACACGCACGGTTTTCGAGAATTCAATTCGGCACACCCTGGGCATCTCGTGTATGTTCATGTGGATCATTCTGGCGGCTCTGGCTTTTGGCGCTGTCTTCGACGGGTTGGGTGCGGTCAAGGCAATCGAAAGCCTGTTCACCGAAAAACTGGGTCTTTCCCCTTGGATGATCCTGGTTCTCATGCAGCTCAGCTTTATCCTGATGGGCACGTTTCTGGACGATACTGCCATGCTGGTTATCGTCGCGCCGCTTTACGTTCCGCTGGTGGGTGCGCTTGGCTTTGATCTTATCTGGTACGGCGTGCTTTATACGATCACCACGCAGATCGCTTATATGACGCCGCCATTCGGCTATAATCTGTTCCTGATGCGCGCGATGGCCCCGCCGGAAATATCGCTGCGCGATATCTACAGTTCGATCGTTCCTTTTGTTCTGGTGATGGTCTGCGCCTTGGCCATAATCATCATCTTTCCTGAAATCGCGCTTTGGCTGCCGAATTATGTCTATGGAAATTAAGTCACAAGACCCCGGCAAGGGGCGAAGTTCAGCAAGACTAAACAGAGGAGAAAGACAATGACTACAAGACGCAGATTTCTAAGTTCCGCCGGTCTGGCGGGGGCCGCCACATTGGCCTCTCCTGCGATCGTCAAAGCGCAATCCGCCATCAAGTGGCGGTTCCAGACCTATGCCGGTGGCGCATTGGGCGAACATGTGACCAAGCCAGCCATCGATTACATCAACGCCAATGCCAATGGCGAACTTGAGATCGAACTGTTCTATGCGGACCAGATCGTTCCGACAGGTGAACTGTTCCAGGCCCTGCAACGCGGCACGATTGACGGTGTGCATTCAGACGACGATTCCATGGCTTCGCCTACTCCGCTGCGTCAGTTCGGTGGTTATTTCCCCTTCGCCACCAAGCATATTCTGGACGTTCCGGTGCTGTTCAACCAGTACGGTCTGGCTGATATCTGGCGCTCGGAATATGAGAAGGTTGGCGTGACGTGGCTGTCGGCAGCGGGTCAGGACCCCTGCAACTTCAACACCAAAAAGGAAATCAAGAGCCTTGGCGACCTGGATGGGCTGAAGCTCTATACCTTCCCGACGGCCGGGCGTTTCCTGGCCAAGTTTGGTGTTGTGCCGGTCAATATCCCTTACGAAGACGCGGAAGTGGCGGTACAAACCGGTGAGTTGGACGGAATGGCCTGGTCGGGCATCACTGAAGATTACACTGTTGGCTGGGCCAATGTGACCGACTATTTCCTGACCAACAACATCTCAGGCGCGTGGATCGGATCCTGGTTTGCAAACCAGGAACGCTGGGCCGAGTTGCCTGACCACCTGAAATCGGTTGTGATGGCAGGTGTCGAAGCAGGCCACACCTATCGTAACCAGTGGTATTGGGGCGGCGAAGCGGCCTTACGCGCGAATGGCGACAAACTGCAGTTGCGACAGGTTCCGGCGGCAGAATGGAAAGAAGTGGAAAATGCCGCTATCGAATTCTGGGACGAGGTCGCACAGGAAGGCGAAATTCACCAGAAGATCGTTGGCATCTTCCGTGAGTACAACTCGGTCATCAACCAGGCCGGCGCTCCTTACACTTTCGATTGATATCAAAACAGGGGCGCTGTCATGCGGCGCTCCTACTCAACGCATGAGGTTTGTTTCATGACCGCAACTCTGACTTTCGAAACCCTGAAATCGCTTGTCGCAGACGGCGCGATCGACACTGTATTGGTTTGCATGGTTGACATGCAGGGTCGGTTGATGGGCAAGCGTTTTCATGCAGGTCATTTTGTGGCTGGCGCGTGGGAAGAGACCCATTGCTGTAATTACCTGCTGGCCACGGATCTCGAGATGGCGACGCCGGATGGGTATGCCTCGACCAGTTGGGAGCGGGGTTATGGCGACTATGTGATGAAGCCAGACCTGAGCACATTGCGCCCGGTGCCCTGGCTGGAAGGCACCGCGATGGTGATGTGCGATATGCTGGATCACCACACCCATGAGGAAGTGCCACATGCGCCGCGCTCGATCCTGAAAAAGCAGGTGAATCGCCTGAAGGCGATGGGGTATGAGGCGATGTGCGCCACCGAGCTGGAATTCTTCCTGTTCGCGAAAAGCTTTGATGCGATCCGCAAGGAAGGGTTCCGCGATCTGGAGCCGATCTCGGGGTATAACGAAGACTATCACATTCTGCAGACCACCAAGGAAGAGCATGTGATGCGCCCGATCCGGAACCACCTGTGGGATGCGGGTATTCCGGTCGAGAACACCAAAGGTGAAGCCGAGGCCGGACAGGAAGAACTGAATATCAAATACGCGCCTGCGATGGACACGGCAGAGTATCACTCGATCGCCAAGAACGCGGTGAAAGAGATCGCCTGGCAGCAGGGTCATGCGGCGACCTTCCTGCCGAAATGGCATCATGAAAGGGTTGGCAGCTCGTCGCATGTGCATCAGTCGCTTTGGGCGGATGGCAAACCTGCCTTCTATGATGCCGGGGATGAACTGGGCATGTCGGCGCTGATGAAAAGCTATATGGCCGGTCTGCTGAAATACGCTGCCGATTACACGTATTTCATGGCGCCGTACATCAACAGCTACAAGCGGTTCATGAAGGGCACCTTTGCGCCGACGCGGATCATCTGGTCGGTAGACAACCGTACGGCTGGGTACCGCCTGTGCGGGGATGGCACCAAGGCGATACGGGTCGAGTGCCGTATTCCGGGATCGGACATGAACCCTTATCTGGCGATTGCAGGGATGCTGGCGGCCGGGATCGCGGGGATCGAAGAAGGGCTGGAGTTGCAGCCGCCGACCAAAGGCGATGTCTATCAGGGCGAGACGGGAAAGATCCCGGGTACTTTGAAGGATGCACGCAACGCTTTGCACGGATCACAGATGCTGCGCGCGGCCATGGGCGATGACGTTGTCGATCACTATACCCGCGCGGCTGAGGTGGAAATCGAGGAATTCGAACGCGTGGTAACCGATTGGGAAATTGCCCGCGGGTTTGAGCGGGCTTGAGATGGAGGAAGCGAGGGGCCGGCCCCTCGCGCACCCCGGGATATTTTTGGCCAGATGAAGCAGGGATCCTGCTCTCTTTAGAGGTGGAGTGACTATGGGGCAGATGTTGCAATGTGTCTCGCCGATCGATGGATCGGTATTTGCCGAACGAGAAGTACTGTCTCGGGATGCTGCGTTTGAAATTGCTGACCGTGCGCGGGCGGCGCAGGCCGGATGGGCAGCGCGTCCGTTGCAGGAGCGGATTGATCTGGTGATGGCGGGCGTCGCGGCCGTCGGCGCGATGAATGATGAGATTGTTCCGGAACTGGCGCATATGATGGGCCGCCCGGTGCGCTATGGCGGCGAGTTTGGGGGATTCAACGAACGCGCCAGCCATATGGCAAAGATCGCCGAGACGTCACTGGCAGATATTGCCGTGGGCGAGGATGAAACCTTTGAACGCTATATCAAGCGCATTCCGCATGGGGTGGTCTTTGTAGTTGCGCCCTGGAACTACCCCTACATGACGGCGATCAACACGGTGGCCCCCGCATTGATCGCGGGCAACACCGTTGTTCTGAAGCACGCGACCCAGACCTTGTTGGTTGGTGAGCGGATGGCGCAGGCGTTCCATTCGGCGGGTGTGCCTGAAGACGCGTTCCAGAACGTGTTTCTCAGCCACGACGTGACCAATGATCTGATCGCGGGCAACGCGTTCGACTTTGTGAACTTCACCGGTTCGGTTGGTGGCGGTCAGGCCATGGAGCGTGCGGCGGCGGGGACTTTTACGGGCGTCGGCACTGAACTGGGCGGCAAGGATCCGGGTTATGTCATGGACGACGCCGATCTGGACGCGGCGGTTGACACGCTGATCGACGGCGCGATGTTCAATTCGGGCCAGTGTTGCTGTGGGATCGAGCGGATTTACGTTCACGAAAGCCTTTATGACGACTTTGTCGCCAAGGCCGTAGAAATCGTGAAAGGCTACAAGCTGGGCAATCCGCTGGACACCGAAACCACGATAGGCCCAATGGCAAATGTCCGTTTCGCTGACGAGGTGCGCGCACAAATTGCCGAAGCGGTTGAGGACGGTGCGGTCGCGCATATCGACCCCTTCCCCGAGGATGATGGCGGCGCGTATCTGACGCCGCAGATCCTGACCAATGTCACCCATGATATGCGGGTGATGCGGGACGAAAGCTTTGGCCCCGTAGTTGGCATCATGAAAGTGTCCTCGGATGCCGAGGCCATCGCGCTGATGAATGACAGCGAATTTGGCCTGACTGCCAGCCTTTGGACCCGCGATGTGGATCGCGCGGCGCGTGTGGGCGACCAGATCGAGACCGGCACCGTCTTCATGAACCGGGCCGACTATCTGGATCCTGGGCTGTGCTGGACCGGTTGCAAGAATACCGGACGCGGCGGTGGTCTTTCGGTCATCGGCTATCACAATCTCACCCGTCCAAAATCCTACCACCTGAAGAAGGTCACGGGCTAAGGACGACGGCCTGCTCGGGTCTGACCCCCTCGCCCGAGCAGGTCTCAAATCACAAAGGAAACCTGACATGTCACTTGTTGGAAACTGGTCCTATCCGACCGCAATCAAATTTGGTGCCGGGCGCATCAAGGAACTGCCCGCAGCCTGTGCCGCAGCCGGGATGAAGAAACCCCTGCTGGTCACGGACAAGGGGTTGGCCGATCTGCCGATCACATCGGCGACGCTGGATATCATGGAGGCGGCCGGTCTGGGCCGCGGTCTATTCAGTGATGTGGACCCAAACCCAAATGAGAAGAACCTCGACGCAGGCGTTGCGGCATACAAGGCCGGTGGACATGATGGTGTGATTGCCTTTGGCGGCGGCTCGGGGCTGGATCTGGGCAAGATGGTCGCCTTCATGTGCGGCCAGACGCGCCCGGTATGGGACTTCGAGGATATCGGCGACTGGTGGACCCGCGCCGATGCGGATGCAGTCGCGCCGATCATTGCGGTTCCAACGACTGCGGGGACCGGGTCCGAAGTTGGCCGCGCCAGTGTCATCACCAATTCCGAGACCCACGCCAAAAAGATCATCTTCCACCCCAAGGTCCTGCCGACGGTGGTGATCTGCGATCCTGAACTGACGGTTGGGATGCCCAAATTCATCACCGCAGGCACCGGTCTGGACGCCTTCGCGCATTGCGTCGAAGCCTATTCGAGCCCGCATTATCACCCGATGAGCCAGGGCATCGCACTGGAAGGCATGCGTTTGGTGAAAGACTATCTGCCGCGCGCCTACGCAGATGGCAGCGACATTGAGGCCCGCGCCCAGATGATGAGCGCGGCGGCCATGGGCGCGACCGCGTTCCAGAAGGGACTGGGCGCGATCCACGCCATGAGCCACCCGGTTGGCGCGCACTTTAACACCCATCACGGCACCACAAACGCGGTCTGTATGCCTGCCGTGCTGGACTTTAACGCCCCCGCCATCGCCGACCGGTTCCAGAACGCTGCCGCCTATCTGGGCATCAAAGGCGGGTTCGATGGCTTCCGCGCCTTTGTGCAGGAATTCAACGACAGCCTTGGTATCCCGCGAAAGCTGGCAGACCTCGGCGTGACCGAAACCTCAATCCCAACCCTCGTCGAAGGCGCAATCATCGACCCTTCATGCGGCGGGAACCCGATTGAGTTGACCAAAGAAAACCTGACACAGCTGTTCAAAGCAGCACTGTAAAAAAACAAGCGCCCGGCAAGGAACCTGCCGGGCGCTTTAAGAACTGTTCTACTGGTGCCGGATCAATGCCCGGTCAGTACCAGAGTGTTGACCGGCATCAGGATCAGGCGCAAACGCAAACCTGCCGCATGGACCACGCCAATTGTGTCAACCACATGCAGGAAAGCAGCTTGCCAAAAGCCCAAATCCTCGTGTTCCAGACGGTCATGGTTGTCGGTGTAGACATTGGCCAGACAGTTGCTGCCTGGAGGAATGTCATCGGCCATACCTTTATACAGCGGCTCCATAAAGACCAGAATTGATCCGGGATTAGTATTGTTCTGTACATCCCGCAATTCATCTGATGGACGGATCTGGCCGGACGGTATGACATCCTGCACCTCGACCACCACAGTGGGGATAACGGTGAAAGGCTTGGTCATGCAGCCCAACTCACCGATCATACCTGGTTTGATCACCTGAGCAGACAGCTGGTTGAAAGCCGCCTGAAAACGGTCATGTCCGGTATGCGATGGAACGAGGATGCCAGCAGGACGCAACAAGGGGCTCACGTAATCACCGACTTGCAGGCTAAACTGCTCGACCCGTCCGGTAACACCGGCGACAATCAGTGTTTTGTCCAACTCGGTTTGCGCGGCGTCCAGCTGTGCTATGGCACTGGCCAGTTGCGCGGGGATCAGCTCCTCGATCTGCTGTTCAACTGCCGCACGTCTGGATTCGGCCGCAACAACCTGCGCCTCACGCTCGGCAACAAGGTTTTCCAACCGCTCAATCTCGGTCAGTCGGACAGCGCTTGAACCTTGGTCGCGCAGGGTCGTATTTCTTTCAAGATCTTCCAAGGACTGCGCCAAAGCCGCCTTGGCACCGGCAATACCGGCATCAGCCTCGGCCAGATCAGTTTCAGCCACGCGCAGCGAGGCCTGAACCTGTGCAATCTGTGCATTTGCCGCCTGAACCTGCGCTGCCTGGCTGAAATCTTCGATCCTGAAAATCGGCTGACCAGCGGTTACCAACTCGTTATTCTTGACGAATATTTCCGAAACGCGACCGCCAAGTTGCGGCAGGATCGTCACGGTTCGAAAATAGGACGCTGCGGTTTTACTGGCTGGGTGAAAATAGAACAGCGTGGTGATTACCGTCAGCGCCAGAATGGCACAGGTCGTAAGACCCCAGCGCAATTCGTACCACATGGTGAAAAGGGTGATCTCGTGACCGATACGTTTGCCCTGAACAAACCGGCGGAACAGATAATCGGGCAGCACCGTGATCAGGGCGCAAAGCAGGGTCTCAATCATGTGTTTTGCTCCTGCACGTCGGTGACTTCTGAAACGCCAGGGGTTGGCACAGGTGCCTCGGGCACCGGTTCCGGAGCACTTGCACCTCCAAGAGAACGAATGGCATCGGCGATGTTTCTAAGTGGGGAGGCGAAATCCGGAAACTGAAACCCTGCGACCAGTACGGCGGCAATCCAGAAAATCCCGTTATGTGTAAACAAGGCCAGCAGTGCCAGAATGCCCACCAACTGAAATTGCGGATGGTTGTTCTCGTGCGCCATTTTTTCCGGAACCGAATGAAGCGTCAGGTACCCAACACCGATCAGCACCACGAGAATGACAAAGAAGACGACCATAGCCGAAAAAAGGTAATCGCTTCCGTCAGCTGCGACGACGTATCGGGGAATGTGCCCAGTGGCCATTGGATGAAGATCTGCTGCGGTCACCTTGCCCTCCTGTTCGTTTTGATACTTCTTTGAACGGGTTGAAGCCCAAATTCAAGGCTGCATATATTTTGGAGATTCTTCGAAATGCCAAGTGCTTGACCCAGAAAGCTAAATGAAACCCAGAAAACTTGTGGCGAACCTGCTGCGGAAGGAACACAAATAATGATCGATTTCCTCGTCATCGGGGGCGGAATTGCCGGGTTGAGTGCGGGCGCGCGCTTGTCGGAACATGGAACCGTGATGGTTTTGGAGGCCGAAGACGCCTTGGGGTATCACGCGTCGGGTCGCTCGGCAGCCCTGTTTGAGCAAAGCTATGGTCCGCCATCCGTGGTGGCGCTGAACACGGCTGGGGCCGCGTTCCTGCACACACAGAACGGTGGGTACCTGACACGGCGCGGACTGATGTTGATCGGTTCGTTTGAACAAAGCGAGGTTTTCGAAGCCGACCGCAAGGATCTGAACATGGAAAGAATTCCCATCGATCAGGCGGTTTCGAGCGTTCCGATCCTGAACCCGGCCAAGGTGGGTTTCGCGGCTATCAGTGAAGCTGCGTTTGACATCGATACCGATCGCCTGTTGCAGGATTTCGCGCGGGCCATTCGCCAGAACGGAGGAACCGTTGCAACGAAAAGCAAAGTAACCGGTATTCGAAAAGAGCGGCATTGGCTGGTCGAGGCCGGGCAAATCTTCGAAGCCCGCAATTTGGTGAATGCGACCGGTGCATGGGTGGACGAGATCGCCATGCTTGCCAGGATACCACCTATCGGCATCACTCCTCGCCGCCGATCCATGGCGCGGCTGCCCGCCCCCGGAGGCCATGATGTATCCGGATGGCCCATGATGCTGGGCACGGGTGAAACATGGTACGCCAAACCGGACGCGGGCAAGCTGCTTGTTTCGCCTGCCGAAGCCGACCCGGTACCACCTCAGGACGCCTATGCCGACGATATGGTGCTGGCCGAAGGTCTGGCGCGCTATGAAGAATTGATGACCGAACCAGTAACACGCGTCGAAACAAACTGGGCAGGATTGCGCAGTTTCGCACCAGATGGAACCTTGGTGCTTGGGCCTGACCCGATTGATCCATCGTTCATCTGGTCTGCGGGTCAAGGCGGGTATGGTTTCCAAACAGCACCGGCAGCTTCGCAGTTGTTGTGTGATCTGGTGGTTGGAAACACGCCGGTGCTGGATCCAGACAGTGTTAAGTCGCTGACCCCAAACAGGTTGGACAGATGATAAAACGCAATCTACCGCCCTCTGCGAGTGTCGCCAACGCGGGTGAGGATGGAAAACTGGTGGCCCCGGCAGCGACGCGAAACTTGGATGCGCTTTGTGCGTTGCTACAAGACTGGGCACCGCGCCGCGGGCACGCGCTGGAGATTGCAAGCGGAACCGGTCAGCATGTCTGTGGATTTGCTGATTTGCTGCCCGATCTGACGTGGCATCCCACCGAACCTGACCCTGAGCGCCGCAATAGCATCGACGCCTATGCCAGCGCCTTACCCAACGTGGCAGGCGCCGAACATCTGGACGCAACGAATTCGGGCTGGCATACCCGCTTTCCTTCGCAGGACCTGATCGTCTTGATCAACCTGATACATTTGATCAGTTGGCAGGACACCAGAACCATTTTCGCCGAAATCGCTCAGTCCCTGACTGAAAACGGGAGGTTCGTTTTGTACGGCCCATTCAAACGCTCGGGCCAATTGACAAGCGACGGGGACAAAAGGTTTCACGAGGCTCTGATCGGGCAAGATCCACACATTGGATACAAGAATGACGAAGATATGCTTGGCCTGTTTCAGGACGTAGGGTTGCGCGTGCTGAAAACCATCGACATGCCCGCAAATAACCTTGCATTTGTTTCCGAGCGCCCGGCCAACTGATCGAGATCAAAGTCAAATTACCACTGCCCGCACATATTCCCGTTATCTTATATGAAAAAGGCACTCAATATGGCTTGGCAAGAAAAGCTCTCGGCGACGCGCACCAGTTTGCGCAACCTCAACGGGGCCATTCCCGACACTTCGCGCGCATTCGGCGCGCTTGGGAAGGCAGTGAAGGAAGGCGGAACGCTCGACTATAAAACCAAGGAATTTATTGCGTTGGGCATGTCGGTGTCGCTCCGCTGCGAGCCCTGCATTACTCTGCACACCGATGCGTTGGTCAAAGCGGGCGCAACGCGCGAAGAGGTGTCCGACGTTTTGGGTATGGCTATTCAGATGGGTGGTGGACCAGCCATGATGTATGCTGCCAAGGCGTTGGAATGTTTCGACGAACTATCCGCGTAACCAACAGAAAAGGCCCCGGAAATTCCGGGGCCTTAGATTGATCAGCCGTCCTTGCGGATGGTTTCGTTTTTCGGATCATAGGGGCTGTCGCATGTCACGACAGCATCCCACAACTTGTCCTGCATCTTGACCTTCAGCTTGGTGCCTTCGACCGCCAGATCAGGCTTCACATAGCCCATGCCGATCGACTTCTCGAACGCGACAGAATAGCCGCCCGAGGTCAGTCGACCTACACGCTCGCCTTCCGGCGTATACAGCGCCTCGCGGCCCCACGGGTCAGCATCGGCCGGACCGTCGATCAGCAAGGTGCAGCACTTGACGCGCACACCGGTCTCTTCCAGCTTGGCCTTGCCGTGGAAGTCCTTGGACAGGTCGACAAAGCGCGGCAGGTCGGCTTCCAGCGGGGTCGCATCGCGGCCCAGTTCGGTGCCAAAGGCGCGATAGGACTTCTCCTGACGCAGCCAGTTCTGGGCACGGGCACCAACCAGTTTCATGCCGTGCTTTTCACCGGCTTTTTCCAGCAGGTCGAACAGGTAGTTCTGCATCTCGATCGGATGGTGCAGTTCCCAGCCCAGCTCACCGGTATAGGCCACGCGGATCGCGTTGACCGGGCACATGCCCAACTCGATCTGACGGGCCGACAACCACGGGAAGCGCTTGTTGGACAGTGCGGTTTCCGGATCGGCGTCCTTGATGACTTCTTTCAAAACGTCACGCGACTTGGGTCCGGCGATGGCGAAGACGCCCCATTGCGTGGTCACGTCCTGGATTTCGATGTAACCGAACTCCTCCATCTTGTCCTCGGCCGCTTTACGCAGGTAGTCGGCGTCGTACTCGGTCCATGCACCGGCAGAGACGATGTAGTAGTTGTTCTCGCCATTGCGGACGATGGTGTATTCGGTGCGGGTGGTGCCATTCGAGGTCAGCGCGTAGGTCAGGTTGATACGGCCGACCTTGGGCAGCTTGTTGCAGGTGAACCAATCCAGGAACTGCGTGGCACCGGGGCCTTTGACGACATGCTTGGTGAAGGCCGACGCGTCGATCAGGCCGACGCCTTCGCGGATTGCCTTGGCTTCTTCGACAGCATATTGCCACCAGCCGCCACGACGGAACGAGCGTGCTTCCTTGTCGAAATTCTCGGGCGCGTCCAGCGGACCGAAATAGTTCGGACGTTCCCAGCCATTGACCCAGCCGAACTGTGCACCGCGCGCTTTCTGACGATCATAGGCAGGAACAGTGCGCAGCGGACGGCAGGCTTCACGCTCTTCATCCGGGTGGTGCAGGATATAGACATGCTCGTAGCATTCTTCATTCTTGCGCGCCGCGAACTCGGTGGTCATCCAGTTGCTGCTGTAACGCTTGGGGTCCAGCGATGCCATGTCGATCTCGGCTTCGCCATCGACCATCATCTGTGCCAGATAATAGCCGGTGCCGCCCGCAGCGGTGATGCCAAAGCTGAAACCCTCGGCCAGCCACATGTTACGCAAACCCGGGGCCGGACCAACCAGCGGGTTACCATCCGGTGTATAGCAGATCGGGCCGTTGAAATCATCCTTCAGGCCGGATTCGGCACAGGACGGCACGCGCTCGGCCATTGCCATGTACTGCTCGGCGATCCGGTCCAGATCCAGTGGGAACAGGTCGGCGCGGAAGCTGTCCGGAACGCCGAATTCGAACTGCGCAGGGGCGCCGTGTTCGTAGATACCAAGAATCCAGCCACCGCGTTCTTCACGCGCATAGGATTCGTTGTCGGCGTCGCGGACAACGGGGTGCTCGGG
This sequence comes from Ruegeria sp. AK11, assembly GCF_056541095.1. NCBI lineage: Bacteria > Pseudomonadati > Pseudomonadota > Alphaproteobacteria > Rhodobacterales > Roseobacteraceae > Ruegeria > Ruegeria sp. AK11. The sequence continues at coordinate 34,125 of NZ_JBQFXU010000001.1, read as the reverse complement.
GTTGCCTGCTTCGCGCCATTTGACCAACTCGGGGTCTTTATCCATGACGATAAAGGTATGTTCCACCGGGATAGCAGGCATTTTGATGCCCAGCATCTTGGCGGTGCGCTGCGCGTGGTTGCCCGACGCGGTCACAACATGTTCGGCGGTGATTACGACCTGCTCGTCGGAAGGCACCAGGTTGCCGCCCTTTTCGACCATCTTGGTGCAGGTCACTTCCCAGTGCGTGCCGTTCCAGTGGAACGCGTCAGCCTGCATCTTGCGCACGATTTCGACGCCACGTTGACGGGCCCCCTTGGCCATTGCCTGAGTCACATCGGCAGGGTTAATATAACCGTCCTCGGTGTGATAGATCGCGCCCTTCAGATCCGATGTCTCGATCAGCGGCCAGCGTTCCTTGATCTGGTCCGGGGTCAGCCATTCGTATTTCACATCACAGGTTTCGGCGGTCGAGGCATAGAGCATGTATTCGTCCATACGCTCTTGCGTCTGTGCCATGCGCAGGTTGCCCACAACCGCGAAGCCCGCATTCAGGCCGGTTTCTTCCTCAAGCGTCTTGTAGAAATCCACGGAATACTTGTGGATATGGGTCGTCGCATAAGACATGTTGAACAGCGGCAACAGGCCCGCGGCGTGCCAGGTGGACCCGGACGTAAGTTCGTCCCGTTCGATCAACATCACATCGTCCCAGCCTGCTTTGGCCAGGTGATAGGCAATCGAGGTCCCGACGGCGCCGCCGCCTACGACCAATGCTTTGACTTGGGTTTTCATAACCGGGCGTCTCCCCTTGAAATCAGTTGACACCATATGGCGTACTTAAGGGGGATAGCGCGACATTCATCCGACCAGTGATATGAAAAAAACGACCCGAATATCGAAAGCGGGTCGCAATTCATTCGTCCGGCCGCTGCCCTCAACCACTGGAACGGCAGCGTTTGCTTGTTCCGACCGAGACGCAGACCAATTTGCCGCTTTCGTCCGAGGGACTTTTCACCGCCGGTTCCTGTGATGGCGAAGGCTGCGCCTCTGCCGTGAACCAGCCGTCAGAAAGACCGACACGCGAGGATACCGAGGCAAGATATTCTTTCATGCCAAAGCCATTTTCCGATGCTTTGGCTTGCTGAACATAGTCCAGCCCTGCAACGGCCAACCCGCAGATGGCTACAAACCCCGCCAGATATTTTACGCTCATGTCGACCATCCTCTGTCATCAACCCTTTGAAACCATGACATGTGGACGTTTTGAGGGCGCAAATACGGACCAGGGGGTGAATATGGCTACGTGTCATCCGACAAGATCTTGCCGGGATTCATGATGTTGTCTGGGTCCAGCGCGGCCTTGATCGCAGCCATGTATCGCGTGGCGGCGCCCAGTTCCCTGATCAGATACGGTCTCTTTCCCTGCCCGATGCCATGTTCACCGGTACATGTGCCTTCCATGGATATCGCCATGTCGTTCAGCCAGCCGACAAACGCCTCGGCCTTGGTAACTTCTTCCACGTTTTCCATGTCGATCAGCAGCAGCGTATGAAAATTGCCGTCCCCCACATGGCCCACGATGGGGGCCAACAAGCCGAGGCCGGCAGCCTTCTTCTGGGTCTCGGTCACACACTCGGCCAGGCGCGAGATCGGTACGCAGACATCGGTTGAAATACCCCGCGCACCGGGGCGCAATTGCAGACACGCCCAATACATATCGTGCCGCGCCTGCCAAAGTTTGTTCCGTTCTTCGGTGGTCGAAGTTGCTGCAAAATCCGTGCCACCAAATTCCTCGGCGATCTGACCAAAGGTTTCAGCCTGCTCTACCGCACTGCTTTCCGAGCCGTGAAATTCCAGCAACAACAACGGTGTATCCGGCAGACTCAGCCCGGAATAGGCGTTGGCGGCCTGAACCGACAACTCGTCCAGCAACTCGATCCGGGCAACCGGGATGCCGTACTGAATTGTCATCATCACCGCACGGCACGCGGCGTCGACGGTCGGAAAGGAACACCGGGCCGAACTGATCGCTTCGGGGATACCCTGCAACCGCAATGTCAGCTCGGTGATGATTCCCAACGTGCCTTCGGCCCCGATCAGAAGACGGGCCAGATCATAGCCGGCTGAAGATTTCTTGGCCCGGTGCCCGGTACGAATGATCTGACCGTCTGGCATTACGGCTTCAAGGCTGAGAACGTTGTCTTTCATCGTCCCATAGCGCACTGCATTGGTGCCCGACGCGCGGGTAGCAGCCATCCCACCCAGCGACGCATTCGCCCCGGGATCAATCGGAAAGAACAGGCCCAGATCGCGCAAGTGTTTATTCAACGCTTCGCGCGTGACACCGGGCTGCACGACACAATCCAGATCCTCGGCATGAACTGCAAGCACACTGTCCATCTGTGTCAGATCGACCGAGATTCCCCCCGCCGGCGCATTTACATGCCCTTCCAGCGATGTTCCTGTTCCGAACGGGATCACTGGCACCCGGTGCGCCGCACAAGTTTTGACGATGTCCGAAACCTCTTGCGTCGAATGCGGGAAAACCACGGCATCGGGGCTTTGGTTTTCGATCCAGGTCGTGGTGTGCCCGTGTTGTTCACGGACAGCGGCACCCGTTTGCAACCTGTCGCCAAAGCGCTGCTTGAGAATGCTTATGACGGTTTCAATACCAGCTTCATTCCTTGGCAATGCGGTTGCCTGCACCATTGTCATCCTCCCCTGCCCCAAAACATTTCGGGCCTTTCAGCCTATGACTAAAAGGCCCGTTGAAAGCAGGCAATCCCCACTAATACCGAGGGTCTATTCGCCCAGCGCAATCCCTTCGCGGCGCGGGTCGGCACCACCGCTCAGCCCGTCACCGATTTCGATGGCGTGCAGCCCCGAAGTCAGGTCGCGTGCGTTGACTTCAAAACCCAACTGAGCAAGCGCGTCTGTAAATCCTTCCGCAGAAGTCGCCGCCTCAACATCATATGTTCCGAACCGGTTGACCAGATGAGGCAGGGAAACCGCCTGCTGCACGTCCATTCCCCAATCGGCCCAGGCGATGATGGACTTGGCGACATAGCCGATAATCCGGCTGCCGCCCGGAGACCCGATAGCCAGAACCGGCTCGCCATCCTGCAACACGATAGTCGGGCTCATGGATGAGCGCGGACGCTTGCCAGGCTCCAGCCGGTTGGCAATCGGCACACCGTCGCTGTGTGTCTTGAACGAGAAATCAGTAAGCTCGTTGTTCAGCAGGAACCCGTTTGTCATCAGGCGCGACCCAAAACCATTCTCGATCGTCGTCGTCATCGACAGCACATTGCCATAGCTGTCCACGATCGAGATATGCGAGGTTGACGGCAGCTCCAGCGACACGTCGTCTGCCCAAATCAAAGCATGGTCAAATTCCGGTTGGCCCGGTGCGACCTCGGACAAGGCCATTTCGCCTTCCAGCAATGCCGCCCGCTGGGTCAAATAACCCGGATCAACCAGCCCCTTGGTGGGCATGGGTATGAAATCGCTATCGGCCATGTACCGCCCACGATCCGCAAAGGCGAGGCGCGAAGCATCGCCGATCAGGCGCCATGCCTCGGCGCTCTCAGCGCCCATTGCTGCAAGATCATAGCTGTTCAACATCCCCAGAATCTGCCCGACGGTCAGCGCACCCGACGACGGCGGGCCCATGCCGCAAACCTCGTAGGCGCGGTATTCGGCACAGACCGGTTCACGTTCGATCACCTGGTAGAGCGCCAAATCCACCCCTGCAAGAACGCCGGGATTTCCTGGGGCATTGCGAACAGTTCGCACGATATCCGCAGCGATCTCACCTCCGTAAAAACCGGCAGCGCCATCGCTGGCCAGCACGCGCAATGTTTCGGCATAATCCGGGTTCATCAACCGCTGCCCCTGCTGCAACGGCTGACCGTCAGGCAGGAAATATGCGGCTGTTTCGGGAAAGCGCGACAGGCGGTCAGCATCGTTTTCTACAAGGCTGGCCAGACGCGGGGAAACCAGAAACCCTTCATCCGCCAATCGGATTCCGTCGGCAAACAGTCCGGGCCAAGACGCGCGCCCCCATCTTCGATGCGCCTCTTCCAGCAGTGCAGGCGTACCCGGTGTACCCACCGACAATCCGCCCACCACCGCATCGAAGAATTTCAGCGGCTCGCCGTTTTCATCCTGAAACAGCGTCGGGGTAGCGGCAAGGGGGGCCGTTTCGCGCCCGTCCAGCGTTGTCATCTGCCCGCTGGCCGCGTCGTACCAAACCAGAAACGCACCCCCGCCCAGACCAGAAGATTGCGGCTCGACCAGCCCCAGCACGACCTGCACGGCAACCATCGCATCCGCGGCAGACCCGCCCGCGCGCAGCACTTTGGCCCCGGCCTCGACCGCCAGCGGATTGGCCGCAGCTATCATCCAGTTTTCGGATGTGACCGGGACTCCCTCAAGCTTGGCTTCGAGGGCCGCAATAACCTCGTCGGTCATCGCCTGAACCTGCCCTTCTGTCGCGGCTTCGGGTGCAACGGCATCGGCTGTTTCCTGCGCGAACCCCGGTGTCGAAATAGCAAGTGCGGTAGTAAGCAGCAGTGCTGAAACATGTCTCATCTGTTCTAACCCTCCAATACAATCTTTATTTTCAATCCTGTAAGGATTTTGCCCCCTCTGCAACGATCAGGCATGGCAGCGTGTTATCACAGCGAAGTTTCGCCATTTCCCCTACGGTTCGGTTTCTTCGGCGCGACGATCCTGATCATAGCGGGTTGTCTCGGCAAATTCGGGTAGCCACGCCTCGCGTCGTTTGGTCCAGCATTCATATGTCGGTATGAATTGGTCAGGCGCGTCAAGACAGCCCAGATGCACTTCGACTTCGGCACCGCTTCGGGCAAATACCGGAGATCCGCAATCAGGGCAAAAGTACCGGTCGGAATAACCTTTCACATTTCCGGTGATCTTAACCGCATCCGCCGGAAAAATAGCCGCCGCATAAAACAACGCGCCGTGGTGTTTGCGGCAGTCCAGACAATGGCAAATCCCGACGCGAAGAGGACAACCCGAAGCCGTGACGCGCAGTTTTCCACAACGGCATCCCCCTTCAAACACGTCCATCCATGATCCTTTCCGACGCGTCAGAGCATCGCAGGCACAACCTGATCCGGTGGGCGGTGGCCATCTTCGAAGGTTTTGATGTTGATGATGACTTTTTCACCCATCTCAACCCGGCCCTCCAGCGTGGCCGACCCCATATGCGGCAGTAGAACCACGTTCGGCAACTGCCGCAAGCGCGGGTTCACACCGGTTCCCTGTTCGTAGACATCCAGCCCCGCGCCCGCAATTTCCCCCGCGCGGATCATCCGGGTCAAAGCGTTCTCGTCAATAACCTCACCCCGCGAAGTATTCACGATCACTGCCGAGGGTTTCATCAGCTTTAGGCGGCGCGCGTTCATCAGGTGGAAGGTAGACGGTGTCGATGGGCAGTTGATAGATATCACATCCATACGCGCCACCATCTGATCCAGGCTTTCCCAATAGGTCGCCTCTAGTTCTTGCTCAATCTCTGGGCGCAATCTGCGGCGGTTGTGATAATGGATCTGCATACCAAACGCCTTGGCGCGGCGGGCCACAGCCTGTCCGATCCGGCCCATGCCCAGAATACCCAAACGCCGCCCGCCAATGCGACCACCCAGAAACGCGGTGGGGGCCCACCCGGTCCAGTCGCCTTGCTGCATGACGCTCAACCCTTCGGGAATGCGCCGTGTGACAGCGAGAATCAGGGCCATGGTCATATCTGCCGTGTCGTCGGTCAGCACACCGGGCGTGTTGGACACCAATATGCCGCGCTGCCGCGCCGTCGCCACATCGATATTGTCGACACCGGCCCCGTAATTGGCGATCAGCCGCAGTTTTTCACCTGCCTGACCCAATAGCCCGCCATCAATGGTATCGGTCACCGTAGGCACCAGAACATCGGCATCCTGCACCGCTGCTACTAATTCTTCACGCGTCATTGGGGTGTCGTCGTCGCGCAGGCGCACGTCAAACAATTCGCTTAACCGGGTTTCTACTGCCTCAGGCAACCGTCGCGTAACGACAACACTTAAACGTTCTCTTGGCACCTCGGCTCTCCCACTGCTTTGCAAACGGACGCGCGCCATGGCATCGTGGCGCAGGATAAGGCGGGGCACAAGAACCCCAATGGCATTGAGTCGACCTTTTTTCAAAACCGGATCAACAGGCATAAGAGCGGGCAGTCAGTGAGTGGTATTCGACCGGTAAAACGCCGATCTTTGGCGGTAGTTTCCGCATTTCTGGTCATGTTCGGTGCCTGCGCCGCACATGCCGAAGTCAAACGCGGATCGGTCACCAACCTGCCCCTGCCCCGATATGTGTCGATGAAGGCAGCCGAAGGGAACGTGCGACGCGGACCATCCCTAACCCACCGAATCGATTGGGTATTCAAAAGGCGTGGCATGCCGCTGCAGGTCACTGCCGAATACGGCAACTGGCGCAAGGTCCAAGACCGCGACGGCGCGGGTGGCTGGGTTCACTATGCCTTGTTGTCTGGCGTCCGAACGGTGCTGATCGAATCCGAGATGCTGCCTGTTTATGCCCGCCCCGACCCGACCTCGCCCGTGAATGCCCATTTCGAGACCGGAGTGGTGGCGCGCCTTGGAGCCTGTTCGCTGGACTGGTGCAGGATCACCGCCGGCGGATACCGTGGCTGGACACTGAAATCGAACCTTTGGGGCGTCGATTCTTCCGAAATTCGGGAATAGGCGAAAGACAATTTCCGGTATCCGCGGTTGCGCATCGCCCCGAAAAAGCGCGACAAGCTGTTTGAGTTACCGGCCCAATCGCCGCTTAACTCGACCTAAACGGAGGACCCTATGCGCGCAGTCACCTATTCAGCCTTCGGAGACGCTGTCGATGTCTTGCGCATACAGGATATTCCCCCAGTTCCGCCTGGACCGGGTGAAGTCACGGTCGAGTTGTCTTATTCCGGCGTAAATCCCTCGGACGTCAAGGCCCGCGCGGGAACCCGACCGGGTGTCACAGAACCTCCGTTTCCGCTGATCGTTCCGCACAGCGACGGGGCTGGAGTCATCACAGCGGTTGGCGATGGCGTACCCGCGACGCGGATTGGTCAGCGCGTGTGGATTTGGAACGGGCAATGGCAACGCGCGTTCGGTACAGCTGCCAGCCACATCACCCTGCCTGAATCTCAGGCTGTAGAACTGCCCGAGACGGTGTCACTTGAAACCGGAGCGATTCTTGGAATTCCGGGCCTTACCGCAAGCCACGCAGTGTTCTCGGGCGGCACGCCGCGCGGGCAAACCATTTTGATCCATGGTGGGGCGGGTACTGTCGGGTATCTGGCTGTCCAGCTTGCCAAATGGGCCGGAGCCAAAGTGATCGCAACGGCCAGCACCCGCAGCTTTGACCGGGTCAAGGCAGCTGGTGCAGATGTCGTTCTCGACTACTCCGGTGAACACCTTTCGGATCAGATTCTCGACGCAAATGATGGACGTGCAATTGGTCGAATCGTCGATGTCGAATTTGGACAGAACCTTGACACCAACATTGCCGTCATCGCCGAAAACGGCCGTATCAACGCATATGGATCTGCCCGGAATATGACACCCGTCTTTCCCTTTGGACCCATGATGTTCAAGGCCGTGACACTCGAGGCAGTCCTGATCTACCTGCTGCCCGCAGATTTGCGCGCCGCCGCAATAGAGACTCTACACAAGGCACTGGCTGATGGCGCATTGATCTGCCCCGTACATAAGGTCTTTACACTGGAAGAATGCGCTGCCGCCCATGCGATGGTACAGGAAGGCAACCGTACCGGAGCGGTGTTGATCGACACCAAATGAGGGGCCTTCAAAAAAATTTTACGGCGCTCGCTTTTTTTGCAAAACGCTCTTGAACCCTGCCATCAACAATCGTAGATAGCCGCTCACCGTTGGGGTGTAGCCAAGTGGTAAGGCAGCGGTTTTTGGTACCGTGTATCGTAGGTTCGAATCCTACCACCCCAGCCATGATTTTCCCTAATATCACACACTATGAATCTGGGTCCGGATTTTGGCGCGTTCTCAGCGGCTTTTCTGATATCAGCGCCATGTTGAGACGCGCAGGTGCATGCTCTTGCGAGAAAATAGGAAAGACCCCGGAGTTTTTTCTTGCCGCAGGGTAAGTGTTAAGGTACCCGCGTTTTACCGGTCCCGATGTGGCTAAGAGGGAATCCGAGGTGCCTTTTGGTGCCAACCGGAACTGCCCCCGCAACTGTAGGCGGCGAGCGCTGTCCATTTCCGTCACTGGGCCATTTTGGTCTGGGAAGACAGGACAGACAAAGACCCGTCAGTCAGGAGACCTGCCGGTATGAAACCGAAACACACCGGGCGGGGTTGTCCGGGGAGGTTGCCGAAGAAACGCGCCGGGCGGTCTATTTTCTACCCTGCGCTCACGGCAGGCAGTAAAGCGCCTGTTGCTTCGGTAAATGCCCATTCACCCGTTCTCTGGTCATTGACACATGGAGATCGATTGTCATGTTTCTACGCACTGGCCTGATTGGCCTTTCCTTGCTGGCTACCAGCGCTGCCTCCGAAGGAAACTTTCCCCTAACTATCGAAAACTGCGGTCACTCGGTCACGTTTGACGCGCCAGTGACGTCGTCAGTCACGGTCGGCCAGGCCGCGACCGAGGTGCTTTATGCGCTGGGTCTGGGCGAGCAGGTTCTTGGAACCTCGGTCTGGTTCAACGAGGTGCTGCCTGAATATGCCGAGGTGAATGCCAAGGTAGAGCGTCTGGCAGACAATGATCCCAGCTTTGAAAGCGTTGTTGCCAAGCGGCCGGGACTGGTCGCAGCGCAATATGAGTGGCATGTCGGACCCGAGGGCATCGTCGCCACGCGTGAGCAATTTCACGAACTGGGCATTCCAACGTACGTAATGCCTGCAGATTGCATCGGCAAAGACAATACAGTCGGCGGCGATGGCACCCGCCTGCAAGCGTTCTCGACCGATACGCTGTATCAGGGTATCGAAGAACTGGCGGCAGCCTTTGATGTATCCGAACGCGGCACGGACCTGGTTGCCGAGTACAAGGCCCGCGAAGCCGCAGCCGTCGCCAAGGCGCAAACCGTGAAGCTGGACGATGTGTCAGCCGTATTCTGGTTTTCCTCTCCTGAAATGGAAAGCGACCCGTTTGTGGCCGGACAGAAAGGCGCACCGGGATACATGATGAGTAAATTGGGTATCCGCAACGTCGTCGAGACGGATGAAGAATGGCCAACAGTGGGCTGGGAAACCATTGCCAAGGCCAATCCGACGGTGATTGTTATCGCCAAGATGGACCGCCGTCGCTTTGCTGCGGACGACTACCTGAAAAAGCTGGAGTTCCTGCGCACTGATCCGGTGACCAGCCAGATGGATGCGGTCAAGAATGACCGGATCGTCATTATGGATGCGCAGGCCATGGACGCCACCATCCGCGCAATCCCGGCGCTGGAGGATCTGGCCGAGAAGCTGGATACCATCGGAAACAACCTGTGAACGAGGTCGCCGCAATCTTACGGCAGGGTTTCAAGGCTGCGTGCCTTACCGTGCCATTGTTGATTGCGGCGGTTCTTGCGGGCGCGATGATCGGGGAAACCTCTCTGTCGCCCGATTTGGTTCTCTCCGTTCTGGCCAACAAGCTGGCCGGAGCGGACTTTCCTGTCGACCCAATTGATCAGGGTATTATCTGGAGCTACCGGATTCCTCGCGCTCTGGTCGCTGCGTCCTGCGGTGCCGGTCTGGCTGTCGCAGGGGTCGTGTTGCAGGCTTTGCTGCGAAACCCGTTGGCCGACCCTTACATTTTGGGCATTTCTGCCGGGGCCTCGACGGGTGCCGTGGCTGTAACCATCGCTGGTTTGGGTGGGGGGGCTTTGTCGCTGTCTTTTGGCGCGTTCAATGGCGCGCTTTTGGCTTTTGGTTTTGTCGCGTTGCTGGCCCGAGCCGCTGGCGCAGGGGGCGGACGGGTTGCGACGGCACAGATCGTCCTGGCGGGAATTGCCGGGTCTCAGTTGTTCAATGCGCTGACGGCCTTCATCATCGCCAAATCCGCCAATGCCGATCAGGCGCGCGGGATCATGTTCTGGCTGATGGGAAACCTCAGCGGCGTGCGCTGGCCGGATGTGTATCTGGCCATTCCGGTGGCCCTTGTCGGTTGGCTCATTTGCCGCTTTCACGCCAGAGCACTGGACGCCTTTATTTTCGGCTCTGATTCAGCGGCCTCGCTGGGCATATCGGTACGTCGGGTGCAGGCAACCCTGATCTTTGCGACCGCGCTCACGACAGCTGTCATGGTTTCTATCGTCGGATCCATTGGCTTTGTCGGGCTGGTCATCCCTCATGCTGCCCGGTTCCTTGTGGGACCGGGGCATCGCAGGCTTATCCCAACCTCCGCCTTGATCGGAGCGGTCTTCCTGATCGGCGCAGATATCGTGTCGCGCATCATCATCCCGGGTCAGGTTCTGCCGATTGGGGTGGTCACCGCCCTGATCGGTGCGCCTGCCTTTGCCGTAATTCTGGTGCGCGGCCAGAGGAGCGCCCGATGAAGATCGAGGCGAAAAACCTGACATATTCCGTTCGCGGCAAGACTTTGCTGTCAGACGTATCCTTTGTCGTGGAGCCCGGCGAAACACTTGCTTTGGTCGGACCTAACGGTTCAGGGAAATCAACGCTGATGCGCCTGCTGGCGGGGTTGGTACGTCCGGTTTCAGGAAAAGTCGTCATAGCGGGTCATCCCGTTTCGCATTTGTCGCGCAGACAAATTGCCCAACGGATTGCCATCGTTGAACAACAGGCTGATACGGCCGAACGCGTGACTGCACGATCCGTGGTCGAACTGGGCCGCACGCCCTGGCTGTCGGCCTTACGGCCGTGGCGCGCCGAGGACACCTGGCAAGTCGACAAAGCCCTGCAAACCGTGGAAATGGCCGATATGGCACACAGAGAATGGGCGACATTGTCGGGAGGAGAGCGCCAGCGACTGCACATCGCACGCGCTTTGGCTCAGCAACCGGGACTCTTGCTTTTGGACGAACCGACCAACCATCTGGACATTCATCACCAACTGTCGATCCTGAACTGTGTTCGAATTCTAAAAGTGACGACAGTGATGGCGCTGCACGATCTGAATCAGGCGATGGCCTGTGACCGGGTGGCTGTTTTGTCAAAAGGGCGGCTGGTCTCTCTTGGCCCGCCCGAACATGCCCTGTCTTTGGAAACCGTTTCAGAAGTTTTCGGTGTCAAAGCACAGTGGGGGTATAGTACCGGCGGGACAGAACGGTTTCTGTCCTATCATCTGGACTGACGGCTTCCGATCGCTTCTGGTCGTACTGGATATCAGTGTCGTCAGCGCAGCATGCCAGATACGTACAATCTACGGCCTCAAAGCCATATTCCAACGGCGCGCAATCTTGACCTGGGTTTCCTCACAACCCGTCAAGTTGCCCGTCGAATGCTGTCTTGATTCTGACCTGGATTGGATTCGTTCGTTTTTTGCCTTCAAAGATGATCGGAAGGCGCGTTGTCCGAGCGTGGGTCGACCAAACCTCAGTGATATGTTCACTACTTGTTTTGAACCGTGAAACAGATTCCTTTTAGAAACCTCTGAGGCCTGACACAAATCACGACACGCCATCAGGTTGAACAGATTGCGGCGACCGCATGTCGATATTGCAGATTACCCACAATCAAAGCCTCAATCTGAGCCTTAAATTAACGGTAGATTAACGAAACAGGGCACAACAAATCTCTGGATGACAAGTTCTTGATATACTTATGCCTATATCGAGATTTATTGGTGGGTAATCCTGCCGGTCTGTTGACTAGTCCAGTTTTTAACGAGGGGGTATCCCGGCGGGATCAGGGGGTGCCAGGTCGGACCTGTTCAAGGTCGGCGGATCGCGGCACCCCCGTCGGCAGGTAGAAGCAGCAATCTATCCGATTTCAATTGATCTTGTTGCGCTGCGCGTGCGGTGTGATGCCAAAACTGGACCGGTATACCCGAGAGAAATGTCCCGGATTTTCAAAGCCACAGGCCACGGCGACCTCGGTGACCGACGCTTCGGTTTGCAAAAGCAGCTTCCGGGCCCGTTCCAGCCGCATTTCCATAAAGTACCGTTTGGGCGAAGTGTTAAGGTACTTGCCAAACAACCGTTCAAGTTGACGGGTGGAGATACCCAAATTGTCTGCAATGAAGGATGGTGAAACTGGGGTTTCCAGACTGTCCTGCATAATATCTATCGCCTTTGCCAGATGGGCATTGCGCATTCCATTGCGCGATTGCAGCGAAACGCGCTGCTTAGCGGTCGCATTACGCACAGTGTTATAGACCATTTGATCCGCAACATCGGTGGCCAGCTCTTCGCCATGGTCGCGTTCAATAAGATGCAGCATCAGGTCTGCGGTCGCGGTCCCACCTGATGCGGTAATGTGTTTTTCGTCGGCGACAAAGACGCTGCGCACCAGATTGATATCCGGAAAGGCTTCCATGAACGCGTCGTGGTATTCCCAATGGATCGCCGCCTGCATACCGTTGAGGAACCCGGCCTCGGCCAGCAGCCACGCGCCGGAACACAATGCCCCGATCCGCGTTCCACGCGCTCGTTCGCGCCGCAGTGTGGCCAGAAGGGAACGGGTCACGTGGTCACGCATGTGAATGCCCGACAAAACAAAGAGCTGATCGCACTTGGACAGTTCCTCAAGTCCGGAATGCACAAGGGTGACGGACCCATTGGAAGACACGGCCTGCTCGCCCTGTTCGGATACAAATGACCAGCGATACAGCTCTTCGCCACTTACAAGGTTGGCGATTCTCAGCGGCTCGACCGCACAGGAAAAGGCGAGGTGCGAAAACTCCTCGACCAGGATGAAGGCGAAGTGCTGCGTCTGAGGCATGAGCAGGACCATTTCCAAACTGGGCCGACGCCCGAACGTGAGTCTATTTTGCAGACATCCATGCTGCACGAGATTTTTTTGTATACAAGTTGTATTTTTTAGAAATACAAAACTGTGACCTCCGCGATTCGAACGCGGCGGCCACAGGACATAGTGAGGCCAAAGGATGAAAGACGAAGCCAAGTCGCGCAAAAATGCGCTCAGAGAACACCTGAAGATGTCCATCCTGACGCTGCGCCTTCGTCCAGGTGACGATCTGGATGAGGCGCATCTGTCCGATGAATTCGGCCTGTCGCGCACGCCTCTGCGCGAAGTGTTTCGTCAACTGGCTGGCGAAGGCTATCTGGATCTGCGAAAAAACCGCAGTGCCCGTGTTTCGGAAATGTCCTACACCACACTGCGCGATTTCTTCCTTGCCGCGCCGATGGTTTACGGGGCCATCCTGCGTCTGGCGGCAGTGAACGCGACTAACGCGCAAATCGAAGAACTGAAAGCGGCTCAGCAAGCATTCAAAGCTGCCCTTCGTTCAGGGTCGGCCGAAGATCGCGCACTTGCCAACAACCGTTTTCATGACGTGACCGGAGAGATGTCCGGCAATGTCTACCTGCTTCCGTCATTCAACCGGCTGCTGATCGATCATGCACGGATTGGCATGACGTTTTATCGGCCGCAGACAGTTGAAATGTCGGAAAACCTATCGCTGGCCAGCCAACAGCATGACGCGATCATCGCAGCCATCGAGGCACGCGATGAAGCTGCGGCGGCGAAACTGGCCGAGGATCACTGGAACCTGTCCCGGGATCAGATCGGGACGTTCGTGATGCCTGACGCACTGGATGTCGCAATGGGTATCCTGCCACTTTCGAAGCCCGCATGAGGACGAAATGAACCCGATTTTCAAGTTCGAAGGAATTTATACTCCTGTGGTCACCCCCTATCACGACGATGGCAGCGTGAACTGGGACGCCCTGTCCGACGTGATCGAATACCTGATCGAAAATGGTGTGCACGGCCTGATTTCCGGCGGATCCACGGGTGAGAATTATGCCCAGACCGTGCCGGAGCGGCTGGAACTGGCCAAATTCACGCATAAGCACCTGAAAGGGCGGTTGCCCTTGGTCGTTGGCACGGGCGCGATGCTGACTTCGGACTCGATTGCACTGGCCGCTGGCGCGCGCGATATCGGCGCGGACGCCATCCTGTTGGCCAGCCCGCCCTACTCGGTGCCGACGGATCGCGAAAACGCGCTGAATGCACTGGCCATCGACAAGGCCGCCGACCTGCCGGTGATGCTGTACAACTATCCGCACCGTACCGGCACAATGATGGGGGAAGAGTTCCTTGACCGCGTGGGTCGCAGCCGAAATTTCTGCGGCATTAAGGAAAGCTCGGGCGATATCAACCGGGTGCATCTGTTGGCGCGGGATTATCCGCATATCCAGCTGGGCTGTGGCATGGACGACCAGGCACTGGAGTTTTTCGCCTGGGGCGCACCATTCTGGGTCTGCGGCGGTTCGAACTTCCTGCCAGCAGAACATGTGGCATTGTATCAGGCCTGCGTGATCGAAGGCAACTTTGCCAAAGGGCGCCGGATCATGTCTGCGATGATGCCACTGATGCGGGTGCTGGAACAGGGTGGCAAGTTCATCCAGACCATCAAGCATGGCGTCACCATGAACGGTATCGACGCGGGTATCATGCGGCCTCCACTGAAGGGCCTGAACAAAGATGACAAGCGCGCGCTGGAGCAGGTTACGCGCGTGCTGACGAAGACAATCGCTGACATCGTGGCTGAGGGGTGACAAACATGGATCTGCTGACACAGGACGAGTACAAATCCATCGCCGCAGGTCTGAACCTGCCGACAGGTGCCTTTATCGACGGCGTATTCCGTCCGTCGTTGTCGGGCCAGACCTTTGCGACAGAGAACCCTGCAACCGGTGAAAAGCTGACCGATATCGCATCCTGCGATGGGGCGGATGTGGATTTTGCGGTCGCGAAAGCTCGTGAGGCGTTTGACGATGGCCGCTGGAGCAAGCTGCATCCGTCCGATCGCAAGGATGTATTGATCGGGTTGTGCAAACTGGTAACCCGCAACGCCCGTGAACTGGCCGTGATGGAAAGCATCGACAGCGGCAAGACGATCTTTGACTGCGAAACTGTTGATGTGCCCGAGACGATCCACTGCCTGAAGTGGCACGCCGAGGCGATTGACAAGATTTACGATCAGGTTTCGCCCGCCAGCGACGATCACATCGCCATGGTGGTGCGCGAGCCAATCGGCGTCGTCGGTCTGGTGCTGCCGTGGAACTTTCCGCTGCTGATGCTGGCATGGAAGATAGGGCCAGCACTGGCGGCAGGCTGTTCGGTTGTTGTGAAACCGGCGATGGAAACCACTTTGACGGCCCTGCGCCTTGCCGAATTGGCGATGGAGGCCGGTTTGCCACGCGGTGTACTGAACATCGTACCTGGTGGCGGGACCGAGGTGGGCGAACCCATTGGGCGGCACATGGATATCGACATGGTGTCCTTCACAGGCTCGACCGTGACCGGCAAACGCTTTCTGACCTATTCGGCGGAAAGCAACGCCAAAGAGGTGGTGCTTGAGATGGGCGGCAAGAACCCTGCCATCGTGATGGAGGATGCCGAAAACCTCGACCGGGTGGCGGCGCATATCGTCAATGGCGCATTCTGGAACATGGGGGAGAACTGCTCGGCCTCGTCACGCCTGATCGTGCATAAGAAAGTGAAGGCCGAGCTGCTGGAGCGCATCGCGCATCACGTCAAACAATGGAACACCGGCGACCCGCTCGACCCCGAAACCCGCATGGGCGCACTGGTGAGCGAAGACCACTACACCAAGGTTTGTGGCTATCTGGATCAGGCCGAGAACGTGGTGATCGGTGGCAAAGCGGACAACGGGTTTGTCGAGGCCACCGTGGTCGAAGTGCCCGGCAACGACGCTGCATTGGCGCGCGAGGAGATCTTTGGCCCTGTCTTGTCGGTAATTGAAGTCTCGGGCTTCGATGAAGCGATCCAGATCGCGAACGACACCGACTATGGCTTATGCGCCTCAATCTTCACGGCCAATGTCAAACGCGCCATACGTGGTGCGCGGATGATCCGCGCAGGCACCGTGACGGTGAACAGCTTCGGCGAAGGTGACATCACGACACCTTTCGGTGGTTACAAGCAGTCGGGTTTTGGGGGTCGCGATAACTCGATCCACGCGCATGACCAGTACACCCAGTTGAAAACCATCTGGATCGATCTGGCCGATGACGCGGATGAGGCCGTCGATTGAGTCGACATGACGCAAAAAGGCTACCCCGGCAGACAGGCCCGTCGGGTTGGAATGCGATTCTGCCGCCCCAAACACCTCTGGCGGTGCTGGAACGGAACCTGACCGCAGATATCACAATAGTTGGCGGTGGGTTTGCCGGGCTCAGCGCGGCGCGGCGGCTGCATCAATTGGATCCTTCCCTGAAAATCGTTCTGCTGGAAGCCGGCCGCTTCGCGGACAGCTCGGCAGGCCGAAATTCCGGGTTTATCATCGACCTGCCCCATGACTTGGCCTCGGACAACTACGCAGGCAAGGGATCAGAGGCAGATCGCGCCACCATTGCGCTGAACCGCAAGGCCATTGCCTTTGCGACCGAAGTGGCCTCCGATTGCGGGCTGCCACAGGAAATGTTCGACCCTTGCGGCAAATACAATGCCGCCGCCACCAAAGCGGGCGACGCGCAAAACCGCGCCTTTGCCGCGCACCTGACCAAACTGGGCGAGCCGCATAAGCTTTTAGATCAGCAGCAGATGCAAGAGGTCACGGGCAGCCCGCACTATACCTCGGGACTTTATGCGCCGGGGACAGTGATGATTCAGCCTGCGGCTTATGTGCGTGCGCTATCCGCCCGTCTGGCCGGGCAGATCGAAGTGTTCGAGCATTCACCCGTCACCGGTTTGGAACAACAAGGCGCAGGCTGGGTGGTCAGCACCAACAAGGCCAAGGTGAGCACCGGGCGGATAATTCTGGCCAATAACGGCCACCTGGAGAGCTTTGGGTTCTACCAGCGGCAATTGATGCACATTTGCCTTTACGCCTCGCTCACAGCCCCGCTGAACGAGGCGCAGATCAAGACACTAGGCGGGAAGTCGCGCTGGTCGGTGACGCCAGCGAACCCGATGGGGACGTCAGTACGGCGCATTTCCGGCAGCTATGGGGATCGCATCCTGATCCGCACCTGCTCCAGCTTTCATCCAACAATCGAGACCAGTCCAATGCGACTGCGCAATGCAGGCTGGGTGCATGACCGAAAGTTTAGGGAACGCTTCCCGCATCTGCCGGATGTGCAGATGGAACATCGCTGGGCCGGGATGCTTTGCCTCAGCCGCAATGGATCGGCTGCGTTCGGCGAGCTTGAGGACGGTGTCTACTCAGCCTGTTGTCAGAACGGTCTGGGCATTGCACGGGGAACACTGCAAGGCATGGGCATCGCTGAACTGTTGTTGGACCAGCAGTCTGACATCGCCGATCATTTTCTGGCGCAACCGGACTTGCCGCGTTTGCCGCCCGAGCCATTCGCCTCGCTTGCCGCCAACAGCTATCTAATCTGGAAAGAGTGGCGGTCCGGTAAGGAATGAACTTGACCGTCAGTAAGTCTGGTTCAACTCATCTGCTGCCGGAATTTCCCTCTCACGGCGGGCGATATAGTCCAGAAGGGCGTCGTTCTTGGCCTCGTCCAACTTTGGTTCCTGATACTCGGCTAAAAGCTTCCTCGCGTATTTCAGAGCGCGTTCGGTGATTTCAACTTCACCTTCCGCCACCCATTGTTCGATCGAGTTGTTGTCAAACAGTTCGGGCATGAAAAAAGCCGTCTGAAAATTCTCCTGGGTGTGCGGATGCCCCAAATAGTGCCCGCCGGGACCCACATCCGGAATTGCGGCCAAGCCTTCGTCAAAATCATGCCATTTAGGCCCCTCCGCCATCCGATAGGCCATCGCGCATTGTTCCGCGTCCACAACAAACTTGGCGACCGAACAATGCATCCCCGCCTCGTTCCAGCCTGCCGAATGCCAGATGTAGTGGGCCCCTGCATGCAGAACAGCGCCCAGAGTTGTGGCGGATTCGTACCCGGCCTGCGCGTCAAACGTCTTGGCCCCGCCCAGCGTGTTCGAGGTGCGCCATGGCACATCGTAAAAGCGCGCCATCTGACCAATCATGAAATTCATCAGACTGATTTCAGGCGTCCCTGCCATCGGCGCACCGGATTTCATCGAAACGGTTGACAGATAATGCCCCCAAATCGCCGGACAGCCCTTGCGGATCACCTGCGTATAAGCCAGTGCCGAAAGCGCCTCGGCGGTTAGCTGTGCCACGGTTGCGGGTACCGATGCGGGCGTATTGGCACCGCCCAGAACGAAGGGCGAGCACAAAACCGGCTGATTCCGGCGGCAGAAGGCGCGCATTGCACCCAGCATGGTTTCGTCCCAGACCAGAGGGCTGTTGCCGTTGCAGTTGCCGGTGGTAACAGGATGGTCGTCAATGAAACCTTCGCCGAACAGGATATCGCACATGTCCATCACGTCTTTGGCATTCCTGGGCGAGGTGGTCATGCCCATAAAGGTTTTGTCCGTGTATTTCATCGACGAATAAGTGATGCGCAAGTGCCGCTGGCTGATCGGGTGGTCGTAAGGTTCGACGATATGATGGGCCGAGCTGTGCAATGCGGGCATCATGTGCGACAGTTTGTGAAACATCGCCAGATCGTCCAGCGTCGGGTTCCGGCGCACGTCGTCAAGATCACGAAGAAACGGCGCGCCGGTCATCGGCACGAAGATCGAGTGCTTGCCGCCTAGAGCGAGGTTCTTTTGCGGATCGCGCGCGTGATAGGTGAATTGCGCCGGAATGGTCGCGATCAGCTCGCGCACCATGTTGCGGTCCAGAAAGACCAGCTCTTCTTCGACCTTTGCCCCCGCTTTCTTCCAGTCTTCCACTGCGGTCGGGTCGCGGAACTGGACACCGACGTTCTCCAGAATATCCATGGCGGCCTTGTCGATAAGCTCAACCTGACTTCCGTCCATAACTTCGCAATGCGGGATGCCGCGTGTCAGCCCCGGCAGCATGTCAAAATTCGGCGCAGTGCGAAGAGCGCGGCGCGCGGAACGCCCACCAGCGCGTGTAAGAGTACGGGTCGACAAGGGGCAATCCTCCTGTTTTGAATCAGACTGGCGGAATTACGCCGCGTTCACCTCTCTGATTGCGATATGTGTTTGCAGGAAGCGACACCGCCCTGATGACGGTTTTTCGCCATGTCTGTTCACGTAAGGTCGTTCGGTCAATTTACCTTGTGTGACCTACTTCACTGCCAATCACGTGCAGACATCTGCAACAGATATCCATAAAGTTGTTTCAGGAGGGGCGCTTCAATGCACCACACGACAGAGATGCTGATCATCGGTGCCGGGTTCTCGGGGCTGACGATGGCGCTTGAGGCGCGCAAGCGTGGCATCAAAGATATCGCCATTCTGGAAAAGGCCGAAGATATCGGTGGCACGTGGCGCGAGAATACCTATCCTGGCGTCGCCTGTGATGTGCCGTCGCATCTGTATTCCATGGCGACCCACCCTAATCCGCACTGGAGCCGCGCCTATGCCGGTGGCGCAGAGATACAGGCATACCTGCAAAATGTCGCGCATCAGGAGGGGTTATACGATCTTTGCCACTTTGGGCAGGCGCTGAAATCGGCGAAATGGGATGGCACGCTTTGGCAGGTTGAAACCGTGGATGGCCAATTCTGGTCGGCCCGGTTTTTGGTCTCGGCCATCGGCGCCCTGCATCATCCCAGCATTCCGGAATCTCCCGGCGCCGACAGCTTTCCCGGCCCCTGTTTTCATTCGGCCGAATGGGATCACACCGTCGATCTGACCGGAAAGCATGTGGCTGTTGTCGGCACCGGAGCGTCAGCCGTTCAGTTCGTGCCCGAGATTGCCAAGGTTGCGCGCCACGTCACCGTTTTTCAGCGCAGCGCGCCTTACGTCATGCCGCGCCCTGACGGCCCGATCGCGCCTTGGGTGCGCAAACTATATGCCTACCTTCCCCTGCTTCCGCGCATCCGGCGCAAACTGATTTTCATGTTCTTCGAGTTCCGCCACCGCGTGTTCAGGGGCGAGGAACGCGCGATGAACTTTGCTCTGAAGATGTGGCGAAAATCGCTGGAAGGCGCGATTTCCGACCCCGAAGAACGGCGCATTCTGACACCGGACTATCGAATTGGGTGCAAGCGCATTCTCAGTTCAAATGACTGGTACCCGGCGCTGGCCCGCGACAATGTCAGCATCATTCCACACGGCGTGGCCAGTATCGATGGCAACTGCATCGTCGCGACAGATGGCTCCAGAACAGAGGCAGACGCGCTGATCTGGGGCACCGGGTTTCAGGTCACCAATGTCGTAGAAAGGTTGGATATCACCGGTACAGATGGGCTAACGCTGCGATCGGCCTGGGCAAACGGGATGTCCGCTCATCTGGGCACGGCGATAGCCGGTTTTCCCAACTTTTTCATCCTTCTGGGGCCTCATACCGGATTGGGGCACAATTCGGTTGTGTTGATGATCGAAGCCCAGGTCGGGCATATCGGCCGGGTTCTGAGCGAGATGCAACGCAAGGAACTGTCGGTGATCGCCCCCGATGCGGCGAAACAGGCGGCCTTTACACAGGAAATGCAGGACCGTCACGCGGACAGTGTCTGGCAGACCGGAGGCTGCACATCCTGGTACATTGATGCGGACGGGAAAAACACGACGCTTTGGCCCGGAACAGTTGCCGAATTTCAGAAACGCATGTCACATTCGGGATTGGAGCAATACAACCCCGTAAGGACCGGAGACAGCTAGATGACATTTTTTCTTAGCCTGATTGCGGCCTTTGCCGTCTTTCTTCTGGCCATGGCTCTGTGGACCCGGCGGATAACCCGTCAGGGGCTAAAAACCGTGCCGCAGATGGGCCAGATCGTGCCCGTACGGGGCGGCAGCATCCACTATGTGGAAAAGGGCAATCCGGACGCGCAGACGGTCGTTCTGATTCACGGTCTGGCTGGGCAGTTACAGCATTTTACCTATGCGTTGGCGGATCAACTGGCCCAGGATTTCCACGTCATCGCGCTGGATCGCCCCGGTTGCGGATATTCAACCCGGGATACGGCAGAGCTCGCACAATTGCCGCAGCAGGCCGCGATGATTGCTGAGTTTCTTGAAACCAAGGGTATGGATCAGGTTGTGCTGGTGGGGCATTCTTTGGGAGGTGCGGTGTCGCTGGCGCTGGCTTTAGACCACCCCGAGCGGGTATCCGGCCTCGCTCTGTTGGCACCAGTAACGCACAGGGTGCCTGAAACACCGGTGATCTTCAAACCGCTCGAGATCCGGACCAAATGGCTGCGCAGCCTGATTGCCAACACGATTGCAGTGCCCATGGCCTCAATAACGGCGCCGCACAGTCTGGGCGTGGCATTTGATCCTGAAACCCCACCAAATGACTTTCTGGACCGTGCGGGTGGTGCACTCGGGCTGCGCCCGTCGGCCTTTGTCACGGCCTCGCAGGACGTTATCGGGTTGGATGCCAGTTGCGATGCGCTGGTGGCCAGATACCCCGAGCTGTCGGTCCCCGGCGGGATATTGTATGGAAGTCAGGATGCGCTTCTGTCCCCTGCCCTTCACGGGCCGCCGATGACCGAATATGGTCTGAGCTATGAAGAGCTTGACGGTCTGGGTCATATGATCCTGATCACAGAACCGGAGATATGCGCCGCGTTTATCCGCAGAACGGTGGACACCACGATATTCCGTCAGACGCCCTTGCAGGACCCGGTGAAAGAGCCCGTGAAAGAATTCCCCGGTTAGGGCGATTTCCCTCTTGACCCTCCCCGGCCCCTCGCTTACATCGCCTCTCACTCACGGCGGAGTAGCTCAGTTGGTTAGAGCAGCGGAATCATAATCCGCGTGTCGGGGGTTCAAGTCCCTCCTCCGCTACCACCATCTCATTGCAAGATACTTAAAATAAATAGTTTTGCCCTGGTGCGCCTCTAGATACCAAACATTTCACCCAACATTTAAAATTTGATGCAACTGGAAGCGCGCGCAACTAGCCATCTGCTGCATTTGGACTTACCGGCCCCATCCCCAAACGAAAATGGCGGTGAAGCAGTTGATCCCGCATTAAACTCGAAACGATGCTGGATTCGTTTGCGCTGAAAAGATGCCTCAATAATGCCTTTTCCAAACTCTTCATCGCTATGCAATAGTTAACACATTGTTAACGGAGAATGTTTGTGAAGCACCTTATTTTACTCTGCCTGTCTGCTCTTGTCCTTTCATCCGCAGTTGCATTTGCTCAGAATCAACCCAATGAACCGAGCAAAGTGCCAATTGCCACTGAATCCTTTTGGAACCTCTTGACCAGCAAACAAGACGCGAAGGTATACAACGCCGCGTGCTGCAAGGTGTGCCGAAAGGGCAAAGCTTGCGGGAATAGTTGTATCAATCGGAGCTACACCTGTCACAAAGGTGTTGGCTGTGCCTGCAACGGGTAGAATTACCCTTGCGCAACCACCAACGGCGGCTCCTTAGGAAACGACCGAATATCAAACCACTTGAAGCAAGTGCCATCCGAATTTCGTTTGTCACCCATGTACAGCTGCGAGCCCGCAGTCCTATGCCGGATCAGCGCTGCCCTGAAGGCCCTCAAGTCAATCAGCCACCAATTCACGATAGTCCGTCCGTCAGGCCCCGCATGGCCATAGAACATCCAATCCCCGTACCCATTCACAATCTTGGATAGTTCGGTTTCAGCCCCGGTGGGTAACTTGGCGCGGATCGTGAACTGGTGCGGGTATTTGGCGGCGTATCCGTGTCGCCTGACCCTTGCTGCTATCCGCATGTCCTTTGCGTCCAGCATCAGCAAGTCCGTGGCTTGGAAGTGGTCCAGCGGATCGGGCGCGGCCTGTAGGATGTGACCGCCAATAATGCTCTTAATCTCTGGCAGGAACTGGTCGGACCAGGGCCGGTTGACGCTGTAACAACTCATATCAAGTTCCGAAAAGAAAAAGGGCGCAGAAAATGCCGCGCCCAGCTTAAATGAAATTCAGGCAGCCTTGTCCGGTACTGACTTCTGCGTTCCCGACGCGCCTTGATCCGTGCCTTTTCCCAGCTGGTCCTTTTGAGATTGAACCACGCTCCCCTCTACCTCGTGCAATTCGAGAACCGCATTGGCCTTGTCCCGCAGAGCGGCTGCGACAGACTGCACCGAAAGGCCTTCGGGGCAATTTGTCTTGTCGTATTCTGCCAGAAGGTCAGTCAGTGCAATTGACAAACCGGCAATCGTTTGCATCTCGTATTCGGTTGCTTCGTAAGCGTCTCGGAATTGATTAGTCATACCGTCGCCTCCGGAAGGTTTACGCTGTCCAACATGCTGGCCAAATGGTTGGCCATGTCACCGGATACCTTCAACAGCGCTGTAACGCCGCTGGGGTAAGTGCCTTCGTTGTCGATGACTGCTGCCGACTCGATCAGGCTTGAGATATCGGTAGCCATGTCTTGGCAGTCCTGAAGGTATTTGAACAAATCTGCTCCATTCGCGCTGGCGCGTTGTTCTTCCATTGCTAAGTCCTCCGATTGTGATAATGTTCTAAAAAGTAACACAAGGAATGTTCTAAATTGGAACAAGGGCAAAAATTCATTTCGGGGCAAATTCGAGCAGCAAGAGGCCTTTTGGATATTTCACAGGCAATACTGGCAAAGACTGCAGGCGTTTCATCAATGACTGTCAAACGTGCCGAGGGGTCCGGCTCTCCTTTCCCAGCAGACAAAGCGATAATGGCTATCCAGGAGGCGTTGGTATCAAAGGGCATTCAGTTTCTGGACGAAGGTGAATCCGCCAAGGGGCCGGGTGTGGTTTTGGTCAAGAACGACGGGCAATGATGATGAGACCTGCATTCTTCGCAATCGCATTGTTATCACTAAAGGCCGGGTTAGTGTTTCCGGGGACCGTTTTCGCGCAGAGCTTTTCTTGCAGCTTTGGTCAACCTGCATGTTTGGACTATGGAGACAAAGTCTGCAGTTCGCAGGGAAAGTGCGTTGATGAATATGCAGTTTGCTTTGACCAATATGCCTGCAATTATGAGGGGTATACCTGCAAGTCTAACCTAACCAGCCTTGCTGCTGAATATGACGATTTGGTTTATGAGTATAACAATCTTGTGGATAAGCATAACTTGCTTCGCGATGACGCTATGGAACTAAGTGAAAACTACAATCGCCTATTTTCAGAATACGAAAGTGCGGTTTCAGAGAGGGACGATATTGTGTCGTGCGTCGAATCCTCCGCCTCGGTATCAGAAGCTTTATACTGCTTTTAATTCAGCGTCGGCGGATAATGACTTAAGATATTCCACCCGCCCGGTGCGAACCGAGAACCCGTGTTCTTCGGCAGCGGACCGTCGCGCCTACTGACTAAGCAAGCTCGATGATGGCTCCGCCAAGCTTCTTTCCCTCTGCTTTGCCGCCGTGCGAATGGTGAAGTCGAATGACCTCAAATCGCCGCTCTGAGTTTGTCTGAACATAGACGCTCTCAATCAGACCGCGCCTGAAAGATTTCTCTATCTCGTGAAGAGCTTCACCAACGTTATCAAATCCGCCGAGTTCGCGGTAAATATTGCCTGACTGCCGAGTAAGTGCAGCGACGACTGGCCCGTTAGGAAGATTGCAAACCTCACGCATCTGATTGACGTAGATTGTGTCCAGCCTTTCAGGGTCTTGAAGGCGCTGTTCTTTAACCATCATGACCACGACAACGACAATTGCGAAGCCGATTAGCAGAAGAATTTCGGTCACTCCCATCTGCACTCCTTTGGGTAACTGGTGAGCTACATCTGACGGCAAAGCTTAATGGCTGCAACAAGTCGTAATAGACAGGAATTTCGGTGATGTGTGAACAGCGTCACTGACTCTTTCACCAGACCCGACAATGGTGGGGGCATTGACGAGTTTGCGCTCATGTTGAGTTTAGAGCGCGAGATTTTTCATTTTCTCCCTGTGGACTGGGCGCGCTTGTACCGGGCGCATCTTTTCATAAGTGAACGACTTCGGAACCGTCGGTTACTCGACAACCACATCAACTTTCTCGATTTGGTAGCTAGGACGCCACCACATATCGCCTCCGCCCTCTACAGCAAGCGGGTACATCTGTGCATCAAAACACACTCTATCTGGTGTTTCTTCGATTATTCTGACGTATGTTCGGTCATCAATGTTTCCAAGCCGATCAAGAATGTTCGCACTTGCGGAACCTGAAACCACGGACCATCCAGTCGGAGGATAGTCACATGTATCGTTCACTGATGATGCCTTTCCATCCCCTTGATTTGCCAAGCGCCAACGCCCACCAGAAACAGGGCCGTCAATGAACACAGTTTCGCGCTTTGTTGTAATGCTGACGGCCGGAACCCAAAACACTGTGGCGTCAGAGGATGTTCCACCGATATTGGCGACTATGCGGACGTCTTGGCCTGGTTCGCGCTTCACGATAGTCGTGTAGGACGCCCCTGTTGTAATTGAATCAGGCGGTGAGCTTGTGAATTCACCGTTGATAACCTGAATGTCAGTAGGCACCTCTGTAGGGCCCCCAGGTGAAGCATTCCAAGATATTTCGACCGTGATTTCCCGTTGTGTCGCATCGTAAGCGTAAACAACTGTTCCTGTGCGGTTAGCACCCCGTGTGCAAATGTCGAATGCGACAACGGAGTTGCGCGACAGCCTTTGGGTCGACATGCTATGCAGACTATTACTTGAGAACTGCCCGGCGAATGAGGACGTTATCGATTCCAACAGTCTCCTCTGTCCTTCGCCTGTCAAGCTGACAGGAACGCCCTTGATAGGGACAGTAATGCCAGCGGCCCAGTTATTCGATGAATCAAGGCTACGGCTATAGGCGCTCGTCAAAGCCAGATGGGTGGCATCACTTATGTTTACCTCGCCGTTGTCTTTTATCAGTGTTTCAAAACAATCAGGTTGAGCGAGGCTTGTTGCCGGCAAGCCAAGCAGAAGGGTGAAAATGAAAAATCTATTCATGAACCTTTCCTTAAATTTCTCAATAGTAGCACAAAACTTACGCTACGCACAGGATTTAAGCCGACAAGCCATACGTTAGACGCCGCTTCCGTGCCGCCATCTTGCGACAGCCTTCTCTGCAATACTTGGCATCGATCCGTTTCCACTCGGGCATAAGCTCACCACAGTAGGCGCAGTACCAGCCTTTGGAATAGTTCCGCGCCAATGCGTTGGCCCGCTGTGCAATCCGGTGCGGGTTTTGCCATGGGAAAGACGTGAATCCCATCCGCACGTAGGGCGGGTCCAGTTCTTCAATCCAGATTGTTGCGCTTTCACGGTCGGTCATTTGTCGTGTACCTTATCCGGGAACAGCCTTTGTTATTGTTGAGGAATCCGATTTAACTCGCTGCCTGCTCATGTGACCGCGCCAGTTCGATCAGACGATTGCGCTCTGCCCAATGTGCAACGTTTGCTTCTGATATGCGCCTCCGGCCCTCGGCTGTCTTTGCCCCGGTCGAAAGCCCGCCATGCAGTCGGCACCTGGTCTTGCCCTCAACAGGGGCTGACATACATACGCCATCCTTGGTCTTGGCTCCGCAGATTTTGGTTTCGCTAGTCATGTGGTGCCTCCTGTCTGGACTGCGGGTGCGCGAGGGCCTACCTTGGTGACATGCGTAGATTGATTATCGCCCTTGCCATTGTTCTCATTCTGCTTTGCGCCCCGATTACGGTCTTTGCCGTGGGCTGGGGATACATGCAGATTTACCATCAGTTCGGCTTCATCCCGTTTTTCATAGCCTGCATCAGCGGGACTGTGTGTGTGCTAGGGGCTGCTTGGCGCTCTGATAAAGCCCAAGAGCAGTAGTACCAGCCACCACACGGCCTATCAGCTGTGCCTGAGCGTCTTTGAGGGGCTGGCCGCTCAATGCGCTCCTGACGGCTTGGAGCGCGTCCTGTGCGTCCTTTCCCTTGATACCTGTCAGTGCCTTTGCGATTTCCGCGAACATGCCACGCTCTCGGGCTGACATCGAACGCGGATCAATTGCGGCGATGGATTGCGTTACTTCCCGTGCTGCATCCAGCGGGTTTGCATCGTCGCGCACTTTGTTTGTGAAGCATCCATGGTGCATTCCTTCAAGCCCACTTAAAGTGGTAACATATTACCCCAAAAATAGCAAGAACGAGACATGAACATTGTCCCCACCTGAGGTATTTTGGCATCCGCCGTGAACGGGTACTTCCCCCTGAAAACAACGCTGGCTTTCCATTGCGCTGGATAGGGGTGAAGAGTTTGCGCGGATTGCCTATATCGTCGGAATGAAGCGCTTACTTTTGCTTTTGACCCTTCTTGCGCCTAATGGGGGTTCAAGCAAACTCGTTCACCAATTGTTAACCAACACAATGCATTACCTGAACATGCTACAAGTTTGGAAAATAGAAGTGCCGAGGAATGGCAAATCAGCGAACAAGGCCCATGGATGGGCGTTGGCGCATACCGCTGACGAGGCAAGAGCGATTGCTGGTTTTCAAGAGGCAAAAGTCATTCGAAAACCGGGCCACCTATGGGTCGCAAGTAAACGGTTGGTTTGGGAAACGTCACGTACTGATGACCCGAGCAGTTTGGAAGCCGCCTCACAGGTTTCACAGTGAGACCAGAAAATAGACACAATTTCTAATCATTCCAACGGCGTTGTTCCTCAATAAGCAGCCCAAAATGTCGGTACTATCCTGCTGGAGCAGAGCCCGATCAGTGCCATAAGTAGTGGTCACAAGTCGAAACCACGACAGCAACGAAAGACCAAAGGCGTAGTTTCGACAATAGATGTCAAAAAGAAAAATAGGAAAAGTGAATGAAGAAATTATGCACCGCTGTTTGCGGGCTGTTGGTTGTGTCGGCCTGTGCGCAGCAACCCGCATCAATTGCTCCGGTGTCGATGGGTGATACTTACAGCAATGTATCGTGCGCAAAGGCAACTCAACTGTACAAGAACGAAGCAGCAAAGGTTCCAAGCCTTGTGTCTGCTCAAAAGCAGGCCGTAACAGGCGACGCATTGGGCGTTTTCTTGATTGGCGTTCCGATGTCCAGCCTGACAGGAGGGGATTTAGAGGGTGAAATCGCTGCAACGAAAGGCAAACTGGTTGCGCTGGCTGCAAGATTAGAGACTTGTGGCACATCTCCTGGGCAAGTGGCTTGGGGTTAACCCAAACTGACTGACTCTCTATTCAGGGTGAGCCGCACCGGAACTAGGTGCGGCTAATCCACTAATTGAGCGAAGCGCAAAATGTTCTTTGTCTCAAAAATTGCCCTGCATCCGACTACGCCCTTAGCATACGCCTGTCTTGGCAAAGATCCACCTCATGTTTTTTTTGGGAAGCCATGCGCCTCAAACTTCTAAGGGGCAATCTAAAAAACAAAACCTAATCGGTCCTGGCCTGCAAAATGCCGAAGTAAAGCCTCTGGAATGGTTGGTGAAACTTATAAAAGCCAGAGAGGGAAACTACAGAAACCTCCAAAATGAAGGCTCGTATCAGTAAGATTGAAATTGCGTCCGATTTGGAAACACAAACCACGTCAAGGAATCCAATTCTCCACGTCATAGCACATTTTGTGCTTCGTGGCTCGTTGATGCATACGGACAGTCTCCCAACGCAGGACAATTTACTATTCCTTAAGTGAATCGGTTCAATTTGGGCAAAATTGTGCGGATGGGGAGTAACGATATGGACAGAGAGTTCTTGGAGCGCGCCACTGAAATAGAACTAAGACTTGAGGCAGAAGGTTTGTTTCTCACCGCCGAAGCCATTCGGCATGTTGTGAATGCCTATGTTGTCGAACACACGAAGTACGACGACAACATGTGTGACCAAAATGCACGGCAAACCAAATCACAGTTAACTCCACTTTAACCAGTCTTCCTCGACTATATTCAAAACAAAATTCGAGGGTTTCATGACCACTAAACACTGGTTTGTTCAGGCGTTGGCTGAAATTGTTGAAGAGGCCAAAGACGAGGGATCTAAGAACACGTTATGTGGTTTGAGGACAGCTTTAGAAATTTTCTTAGAAGAGGCAAAACTGAATGCTGATGACAGAGAAGCGGTTCAGGAATTGATATTGGAAAACACAGACCTGGAGTTTCAACCCAATATGGTGGCTTTGACTAACTGAAGCACGTGATTTCTGTGTGGACTAAAAGGCTACGACGACGTTGGGGAGGTTTTGTCTCGAACCAAGTCTACGAGTATAAAAAACTTTATTCTGCCGCAAGTTGTGTGTTTTAGCTTCAAACTAAAACACTGACTAAGCCTCGTTTGAAGTTACGCCAGTAGACCTTGGGCACAACAGGACTCATGCGATTCTATCCAGAACGCCGCATTGTTCTCCGCGAGCGAGCGGCACATAAAGCCAATTATCAATCAAAATCTTTCGCACTTGCTCAATAATATCCAAGACGACAGCCGCTATATTTACCCATCTTTGGTTTACCAGGGAGAACTTCTCATCAATAGGCGGCTCAGAAAGGACATGTACCAAGTGTGAGAGTAAGTCTTCAATCTGTACGTCATCCATGAAATCAAATGTTTCCGTAGTATCCATAAAAATCGCGACCTCTTCGGCTACGAAAGTTGAGATGGTTCTCAACGCGTAAACGTCGCTCGGCCTAACAGTCATCTCGATTAAGACACCCATAGCAATTAGGTCGAAGAAATTTGGTGCGGGAACAATTCTTCCAAAACCAACACTCAGTTGGATTCCGAAGTGCGGTTGCAGGATCTTCCAGGCATGCTCGACTTGAAGAACTGATTTGGCCAACGCCAAAGTCACGTCCTGAATCGCAAGAGGGGTTGTCGTTGGGCAAAACACTTATTGATACCACCTAGAGTTGCATTTTGATATTCTCGAGGGAATCATAATGGCGCATTAACGCGAGAAATATTTTTGTTGAGCGCTGTCATAACTTCACCTGTGGATAAGCCCGCCAAGTTTGTTGAGTTAGACAGTCATTAACTCCTACCTGCTAGGGATTCGGTTGACGTTTTCGGTTTCAAACCAAAGGGGGCGAGTTAGTGAAAACCTTTTTACTTTTTTTAGGTACAATTCTAATTGCTGCGCCAGTTTCCGCGGACTTGACGAAATCGAGCTTCTTTACAAATGACTTTTTCGGAGACGGTCGGGACCGCTGGCGCTCAGCGAGTTATACTGTGTTTTTGGGCTTCGAAGGTGAGAAAACAGGAGGTATCGCCCACGACTTTCGTTTTCGCGCCGAAATAATCTCTCCGTGGGGTTCAAAGAAACAGCCGACAAATGATGACAGGCCTTATGTAGGGATGTTGGGCTTTGGGCTTTTTGTAAACGAGAACTTTGGGAAAATTCAATACAACGCTGGTGCTGAAATCCTACTAACGGGAGACCAGACGAAAATCGCTGATTTCCAACAGGGCTTCCACGATTTGACTGGAATCGCAGGATATCTACCCAAAGACATGCCTCACAACCATGTTGGTGACAGTGTGACAGGAATGGTATCTGCGGAAGTTGCAAGAGGCTTTTCTTTGACCGAAGGGTTCTACGTAAGACCATTTGTCGGAGCGCAGGTTGGTTACGAAACTTTCGGACGGATTGGTCTGGACATCCTGGTGGATGGATACGCTGACGCCCAAAGGTACGTTCGCGACCCAGTATCCGGGTTTTTACAGCCATCATCGCCGGAGCGAGCCTCAAAGATGAATGATATGTCCTTCTTAATTGGTGCCGACTACACGTATGCCACACATAGCGACTTTTTCCCCAACTGGTCTGACGTTGAAATGACCAATTCCCGTTTGAGAGTTCGAGCGGGTGTTCAGGTTCGGATCCGAAAAGCCTCAACGTTTTTTGGAATTACCTACTTGAGCAAAGAATTCGAATCTCAGGTTGAAAGCCAAACGATTGGAGTCCTGTCACTCGAATTTCCATTCTGAGATTGGCCTTTAAGGAAGTGTTAGGCTGCATTTCTTATTCTTTCCGTCACACAATACCAAGGGTCTCCCATTGCATCATGAATGAGTGACGGGCCCGGAGACTTTAGAAACAGGAAAAAGGTTATGAAGGAACTGTCGAAGAACTGCCAGCAATCAAAATGGATGACAATGCCACGAATGAAGCTTTTCGTACACGCTGGCATAGTGATGCTAGGTGTCAGCGTAGGATGTACGGCATTCGCCAGCGACAAATCCGGTAGACAATCTTCAAAGATGTTTCCGCCGGAAAACTGCATAGGTAAAATCGATTGGTCAAAAGTTGGAATGGCTGACGGACGACTCGGAATAGAGCCCGGCTACTTCAACTACTATGTGCAGCGTTGCGCTCGTTGGTCGAGGAAACCTGACAAGGAGGCATATTTTCAGGCCTACCAGCAGGGGATTCTGTCCTACTGCACACCTGAGAACATCTACCAATTGGCTCGTAGCGGCGCTGTTGCGATTGACTCATGCAAGAATACGGCTGCGATCCGCAAAGCCGTTCAAGATGGATTCGCGAACCTTCTCAATCAGTGAAGGAACGAGACGGTTTTGGTCCTACTTTCGTTTACGGTGATTGAACTAATCTAACTAGTTATCGAAGTAACAGAGCGCATTCCTCGGACTAGCCCAGCCCTAGCGGCTGGGTTTTTTTTCAATTTTTAGGGTGTAGATTTTATTAAAAGAGCTATCTTTTGAGTATGATACGGCTGATATTTGCATTGATTTTTCTCGCCAGCTCGGCAAGTGCCGCTAGCCTGCATGTCCGTGACGCCGACACGATTGTTGTCGATGGAACTCCGGTTCGACTGAATGGCGTCGATGCCCCCGAGCTCGGCACACGTTCCGGTCAGGACGCCAGGCGCTGGATGGTGAACTATCTGCGTGGCAAGACCATTTCATGCGATTTGAACGGAGAACGCACGTATGACCGCTGGGTCGGAGTGTGCTATGCTGACGGTCAGGACATTGGCGCAGCTATTATTGCAGCTGGCCATGCCCTGGACTGCGCCCGGTACTCAGGCGGGCGCTACAGCCACCTAGAAGTAACTTCGGCTCGGTCCAGATTGAGGAGGGCAAGTTACTGCAAATAAGGGACAAAGATAGATGCTGTTTGATATCCAAATTGAAGGTGCTCCAGACACCGCTAAATCGCGGTATTACCTGATTGAGTTCAGTAAGCAGTTAGAAACTTTCATGAGCGGCTTAGTTTTCGGTGACTTGTTGCCCAACTTTTTCGGAGGCATCCTTAACGATGACGCCAGGTACTTGCAGCCAGCTTTCAACGAACTAAGAGAAGAAATCCATGCCTTTAGGGACCTAAAGATGGGGATAGAAGAAATCAGCGATGACCTCCTAATCAAGCACGGGCTCAGTGGTCAAAACCTTACCTTCAAAATCAATACACTTTCATCTTCGTCACAGCAGATTGTGCAAGCGTCTGAGCGCGAGGACCTCTCTGGCCTTCTCATGCGCCCAGTGCGGAAAGTCCTCAAGTATCTTTTGAAACTGATAAACTCAATTTTGGGTTCGTTACAGTCCGCGATTGCGGCATCAAACCCTGTGTTGGGTGGCGCGGTCCACGCAGTAAAAGAGCTGAAAGACTACATTGAAGCCAAGGTTGACCTTGTCGGCGACCTTAGTCAGTAGGCAGTTTAGCCAACGCTGTTCACGGTCAAGCGCAAGGAGGCGTATCTGAGGCCTCACCATGGGCGAATCTGTTTGGTTGTTAGTGTCTTTATGGGGGCGGTTTGAAATCTATTACAGTGCAAAGTAGCGGCCCCGATTTTTGGCTCATCGCCGGAATACTTCTGGGCGTCATCCTACTTTATTTGGCTTTGCGCTTGATGCTTCGCGTATTCAGGGCAAACAAAGGGAAAGTTGAGTGCCGTTGGAAGAGAGACGCCGCACAGGACAAGGAAACTCTGCGCGCGTGGAATTGTCGGGCATGCGGTGTTACGGCATATACTGGAATCGCACGGAAACCCAAAGGCTGTCGCAAGTCCTCAAAACCTCAGAGCTTATAATCAGAATGGCACGGACATGAATTTCGAAGAACCGAAGCTGGTGATGTCAGGCAAGTGCAAGTCTGTGCTTGTAGATGGGTATCGGTTTGAAATCGAAATCTACCGCTTGGACAACCAGGACAAATGGACTTTGGAAGTCGTGGACCATGAAGACGCCAGCTATGTCTGGGACGACAAGTTCGACTCGGACCAAGAAGCCCTGGATACAGCAATTGATATCCTGAACAACGAAGGCGCGTTGGGCTTCATGGGGAAAGAACAGAAACCTTAGGGTAATCTTAAGGTAGTCAGTCCCGGTTGTTCTGGCCGCGATACGCCGCCCAACGACGCCTCTGAGCTTCGGCAATCTGCTTACGACCAGCCTCAGTTTGCGGCCCGGTAGATTTGCCCCCGTGAAACCGGCAACGGCGCTTTCCCGGCTCTGACAGGGCGCGACAGGGGTGGCCTTTCCGGGTTTTTGCACCACACGGCACCCGGCGGGTTGCTTTCCGCCGTTCCTCCTCTTCTCTGGCGCGTTGCAATTCGGCTTCTACCCTACGGTCGATTGCTTCTTGCTGGTGGTCGCGGAACCAGCTCCAATCAGCCCGCAACAGCTTAGTCAAACCCAGGGCCTCACAGATATCAGCACAAGCACACCTGCGGCTAAGGCGTGTTTTGTTCTCCCAGTAACTCACTGTATGCCGACCACAGCCCACCAGCCTCCCCAACTCGGTTTGATTGAGACCACGGGCCTTGCGGGCCGCTCTGATATCTTTGCCGGTCAACATCTGCCTGAATCCTTCTTTTTTAGGCCTCGCAAAACACGGCAGAAAATAACCCACATCGCGCGCGCACATTGAGACCGGAAGAAAATCTGCAAAACCTCATGACCGCCTCAAATTTCCGGCAGGCCAGTAAGAGCCGTATGCACGCGCGCGCGTATTGGTCATTTTACTGCCCGCTAACACCCCATTACGTGCGCGCACGAATTGACCCCGGAAATATCTACATTCTGTCATGTCCGCCATCAGCACCCATGGAACAGACTAGGTTGATTGCGTAGCGGAGGATTTCAGGCTCATCGTAACCATCAGAGAGTGGAGATGAGA